>JAXHNI010000001.1:0-3671 GCA_034520625.1 Gammaproteobacteria bacterium
GCCCGTAAATCTCACCGATGAATTGAATAAGGCCGCGCTCCATGGCATAACTGTTGTGTGATCAAGCAGTTACAGCCATAGGAGACGCGGCCTTATGAAGACAGAGTGTACCCCGAGTCAGCTGGAATTTCACGCCTTGGGGAGGCGGGAAGTGATTGGTCGTTTTGATGGCGGGCGGATCACCTCGGACGGCGGTGGACTGCTGTTGCGGGAGGTGGATCAGCGGCTGGGTTTGCTGGGTCGTGTAGCTGAATGCTTCACGGACCATCGTAACCCGAACAGCGTGGAGCACAGTGTTCACGATCTGGTGGCTCAGCGGGTTTATGGGTTGGCGCTGGGCTATGAGGATCTGAATGATCACGACACGCTGCGCTCGGACAGCACGCTGGCGTTGTTGGTGGGCAAGGCGGATCTGACGGGGGCCGATCGGGAGCGTGCGCGGGATCGGGGCCAACCGCTGGCGGGCTCGAGCACGCTGAACCGCCTGGAGCTGTCGACGATGGCCTCGGCGGGTGGGGATCGTTACAAGCGGGTGGCGGCGGACCCGGCGGCGCTGGACCGGCTGTTGGTGGATGTGTTCATGGAATCCTACTCTCGGCCGCCCCGGGAGATCTGGCTGGATCTGGATGCGACCGATGACCCGCTGCATGGTCATCAGGAGGGCCGGTTCTTCCACGGTTACTACCGCTGCTACTGCTATTTGCCGTTGTACATTTTTTGTGGGGAGCATCTGTTGTGTGCCCGGCTGCGGCCGTCGAATCAGGATGGGGCGGCGGGGAGCGTGGAAGAGCTCGAGCGGATTGTGACGCAGATCCGGGGGCGCTGGCCCAACACGCGTATTGTGATCCGGGGTGACTCGGGATTCTGCCGCGAGGCGATCATGCGCTGGTGTGAGGATAACGGGGTACGCTATGTGCTGGGCTTGGCGCGCAATCAGCGCTTGTATCGGGCCCTGGGCAAGGAGATGGCCGAGGCGCGCGCCGAGCACGAAGATACCGGCCGGCCGGCGCGGCGGTTCCGGGACTTTCGCTACCGCACCCGCAAGTCTTGGTCGTGCGAGCGACGCGTGGTGGGCAAGGCGGAGTATTTGCCGGGTAAGGCCAACCCCCGGTTCGTGGTGACCAACCTGCCGCTCAGCCGTGCCGGCGCCCGGCACTTGTATGAAAAACTCTACTGTGCGCGCGGTGAGATGGAAAACCGCATCAAGGAGCAGCAGCTCGGCTTGTTTGCCGACCGTACCAGCACCCAGGTGATGCAGGCCAATCAGCTACGGCTGTACTTCTCCTCGTTCGCCTATGTGCTGATGCACGGTCTGCGCCGGTTGGGCCTTGAAGGCACGCAATATGCTAAAGCCCAGTGCACGACCATCCGCGTCAAGCTACTCAAGATCGGGGCCCGGTTGCGTATCACGGCCCGCAAGGTCTGGCTGTCGTTCTCCGAGGCATGCCCCTACGCCAGCGACATCGCCCAGATCCTGGCCAATGTCCATCGCTATCCCGCCTGGGCGCCGCCCGGATAGCACAGCAACTGTTCCTGGCGATCGTCGACACAGCCCGGATGGGTTGATGGCTTCGTTCGCCTGTGTAGCGCACTGACGGCTGGAAATCGACCGTTTATCCCACTTCAGCCGCACATCACAGTGATCGTTCACCTCGCACTGACCCTGAACCTCGATCAACCCGTCGCAGGATCCAGAAAAACGCTCCCGGACCTCTCATTGGAGAAATCGGTGAGCAAAGCGGGTTAGTACCCCTTGGCACAAATACACACACGTTCAGCGGGATCGGAAAAGCTCGTCGCCAAGGCGCGCGAGCGCAGGACTGGCCGGGCCCAGGCAAAAGACAATTCAAGCGAGCGCCACTGCGGCGTTGCGCTCGCTTGAAAATAGCTGGCCATTCCCTGCGAAGCGCGCCCGGAGTTTCCCTGGGAGCTTGTCGGGTCCTGATGCGATATGCGGGCCAGGAGCCTGTACACTTCGAGGCCGGCCGGCAATCCGGCCGGACGCGGCGCCGGTGCGCCATGCGGACGATTGACACCCCAGGCGATGACTCATGAGCGGAATTCACTTCACCTACCTGAACGGCCCCGACATAGACCGGCTGGCAATGAGCAATGACGAAATCCTGGATGCCGTGGAATCCGGCCTGAAAGCCCAGGGCGAAGGACAAACCGTCATCGAGCCGCGGGTACACCTGGAGCCCGATCCGGCGTTCAAGGGCCACTTCAACGTGCTGCGCGGTTATGTCGCCCCCCTGGATCTCGCCGGCGTGAAAATCGTCGGCGACTTTCTGGACAATTACCAGCGGGGCCTGCCCTCCGAAATGGCCCTTTTGAACCTGTTCGACCCACGCACCGGCATGCCGAAGGCACTGCTGGACGCCACGGCCATCACCGAAATGCGCACCGGTGCGCTGACCGCCCTGGGTGCCCGCTACCTCTCGCCGCCGACACCCCGGGTGCTCGGGCATGTCGGCGCCCGCGGCACCGCCTATTGGAACGTCAGGCTGCTGGATCACCTGTTCGACTTTGCCGAGATCCGCGTCCACAGCCGCCGGCCGGAGAGCCGGGACGCCTTCGCGCAGCGGCTCGGCGAGGACCTTGGCAAGACCGTCGTGCCGACCACGGATTGGCGGTCATGCCTGGATGGCGCCGACATCATGGTGGAAGCCTCGCGCCTGCCCGAGCCCACGCCCTTGCTGAAAACCGAATGGATCAAGCCCGGCGCGCTGGTAATCCCCTACGGCACCATGAGCGCCGTGGAACTGTCGCTGACGGACATCATGGACAAAATCGTGGTGGACGACTGGGGCCAGTGCCGGCAAGGCCGGCTGGGAGCGCTGCGGCCACACGTGGAAGCCGGCAAGTTGACGGAACAGACCCTGCACGGCGAGTTGTGCGAGATCGTGGCGGGAAGGAAACCCGGCCGGGAAGACAGCCGCGAGACCATCCTGTTCTGGCACCGCGGCCTGGCGCTGTCCGACATCGCCCTCGGCGCCGCCATGCTCCGCAAGGCGGAATCCGCCGGCATCGGACAGTCGCTGCAGTACGCCTGAGAGTTGCGCCTGAAACCGGGTCAGCCGTCCCGGCCCGGCGACGCGAGGATCCCCGTCCGAACCAGTTCTTCCACCACCCGCTCCACGTCCTCCCCCATCGGCCGATCACGGTCCAGGCCGGGGATCCGGTCGCGCACGGCGGCATGCGCGGCAGCGACGTTCTCCGGCAGCACCTCACGCACGCCGGCGAGATCGATCGCCTGGGCGGCCACCAGGGTTTCGATAGCCAGGATCTGCTCGAGATGCGCCACCACGCACTGCAGCTTCTTCGCCGCCAGTGGCGCATTCACCACCGTGTCCTCGACCCCGCCGCTGGTCGCACTCAGCACCGCGATGGTTGCGCCGGCGTCGTGCCGGATCTCGGCCAGCAGGGCTTCGGCGGTTTTCATCAACGGCGCGAAACCGGCCCCGTGGGGCCGTTGGCGGGCCAGGTTCAGCGGCAGCCCGGCCTGTTCCCCAGACAGGAGCCGGGCACACCGGCCGACGGCGCCGACGGCGACATGGGCGAGAGCCTGCCCGGCCGCGTCCAGCGCCACCGTCAGCAGCGGCATCTGAAAATTGCCGGTGGACACGACTTCGTTCCGCTCCGGCAGCACCACCGGATTGTCACCGGCGCCG
>JAXHNI010000002.1:0-373210 GCA_034520625.1 Gammaproteobacteria bacterium
AGTCCCTTCAGGGCACTTCAAGTACTTAACAGCCTCTCAGCTGCTCTTCTACCTGACTGTGGCCAGATCGTGACACGGTGTCCAAACGCTTCACGGCTTCCGGGGGTGGCGACCGGACCCGTCGTGGGCGTAATGATTGCGATGGTGATGATGATCGTCGGCATGGTGCTGACCATGACGGCAGCGACAAGATGGTAGACGGGGTTTGGATACGCTCTATGTCTGCTCGTCAACCCGGAGGCGGAATCCGGGATAGAGGAATGCGCCGTTGATCGTATCGCAATCCCTTTCAGAGACGCCCGCACGGCGCGTGGTTTCGTACCAGGTGGCTTTGATCTGCTTCTCCATCCCAACGATGAGCGCCTCTGCATGTTCGCGCCCGAGGTAAAAGCGCTGACTCTGGGAAAGCAGATTGTCGGCATGCGCGTAGCGGCCCCAGTCACCGCAACTCAAGGCAAGGTCTCGGCGCTCCAGGCTGACCGGCATTGACGGCGTTAGGTCGTATGCCGGTGAGAGCTTCCACTGTCTTTCTTTGGCGATGACGGCATGGTTGCGTGGGTGATCGTCAATATTCGAGATCAGGGCATTGAAGACCATCCGGCGAAACAGCTCGGCGGCGTCTTCTTTCGGATTGGCGCTGACTCGCCGGAGTTCTTCGGCCATCAATACATAGGACCAGCGCTCGCGATGTTGATGTGTATCCTCGGTGCGCAGCAAGGTTAGCCCGCTGATCATACGGGCGCGCAGGTAGCCCTCATCCGTTTTTTCACGGTCAAAACGCTTTACGAGTAAAACGTCACGTCCGCCGACCGTGATAATCCGGCTCTCCGAGCTCTGAATGCCGCAGGCACGGGCAAGGACAAGCATCGCGTGCTCAGTGCGCGCATGGTTCCATTTATCGTCCGGGCGATTGAATTTTGCGATCCACAGCCCGTCATCATCCTCAACGACGGCCTTCGGCCGCGCCCCGCCCATGGACGTGCCGATCAGCATTAGATCCTCAACCTGATCGGCCTCCGGTCCTTGCGGCGGCTCCTCATCGGCGATAACTGCCTCGGCGAGGCCGAGCAGTTTTTCAAGGTCGAGCGTCTTATTGAAGTCGCGCTTGGGAGCAGGTGGTTCGGGGCCCAGGCCAAATCCCAATGCACCGGCGCGGTCATCAGGGGCGGATAGAAGATAGTCAAGCTCGCCGAGTTGCAGCTTCGCGGCATGTTTTTCGATGACGCGGCGGCCCCAGTAGTCAGGACCGGCATCACGCAGCGCCCCGAACACGCCTTTAAGCGCGGTAGTACGGTACGTGGTCTTTCCGAGTTTGAGTTCGACAGGATCGATCGGCACCGCCTCCGGGCGTTGCCGATAGCTCTTGCCGTAAACGAACCGCCCGACCGGCGTGGCGGTGCGGTCCGGTTCGAGCACGAACTTGCCGGCGGTGACGAATTCAGTCGTGCCCGGCAGGGTCAGATAGACATAGCATTCCGTTGCGCCGATCTCAGAAGTCACTATCAAGCTCCTCTTTGTGGCGCGCGCGGGCGCGTCCGCTCGAAAGCTCCAGGCTCAGCCCTTCTTCATCCTGTGCCGGATCGGCAAGCGCCGCCATTGGCTCCAGCAAACCGTAGGCCCAAAGCAGCGCCGTATAGACAGCAATTCCGGTCGATAGCTTGCCCTTCTCCGCATCGCTGACGGCGCGCGGCCCCGTGCCGATTGTTTCAGCGACATTCCCTATCGTCAGATTGCGGCGCAAGCGCGCCGTGCGCAGGTTCTTGCCCAGGCGTTTGATGGCCTGTTCGACAGGATAGGGCGGGGTTTCGTATAAGAGATTCTTGGCTACCATCTGCTTTTAAGGGCCTTCTATAAGCGTTTATCGGCTCTTAAGAGCGTATCACGGGTTACGAGCTTGATCAACTAAAAACGCGCTTGAGAGCATATAAACAGACTTAAAGTGCTCTTAAGCGCATGTTTTTGGAATATTTAATCGAAACTTAGATCCAACCCTGTTAGCGCTGGCGATACCGTTGGGCCTAGGGAAACTCTGATCAATTCAGAGTTTCCCTAGTGCTTTCGCCGGATCAGAATCGCGTCCGCCCGGCGCTGTGTGTCGTAGATGTCACTCCCTGGTTCGCACACCGCGAGTCCGTACGCGAAGCGCAGCGGAAAACCCCGGGTCCCGCCATGGGAGGCCGCCGCCTCGACCAGCCTTGAAACAATGTTGGAGCACGACTCGATGGCGCTGCCGGGTAGCAGCACAGCGAGCTCATCGCCACCCAGTCTTGCGACGAAGTCATCCGGTCTTACGTTGTCACTGACAATAGTGGCCATCGCCTGAATGTGGTTGTCACCGGCCTCGTGACCGAGACTGTCGTTAACGTTCTTCAAGTCGTCGATATCGATACATATAATCCCGCACGGCTCGGCCGGGCGCTCCTTGGCCAGCTTATCCAAGCGCTCGTCCCATCCCAGGCGATTGGCGAGCCCGGTCAGCGGGTCGCTGCGGGCTTGGTGACTGACTCGAGCCACCTCTCTGGACAGACTTTCCCTCTGCATAGCCGTGCGCAGCAGCACTTCGCTGGAGTCCGCCAGGCGGCGGCCGAGTTCCTGGCACAGCTTCGTGAATCCCCGGGGCTCGACCTGAGTATGCAGGAGGAGCAACGTCGCCAGATTTCCGAGCGAGAGGAGGTAATACGAGACAACGCCGTTGGACTGTTGAAACGGTTGCGGCAACGGCTGGTCAGATGTGTCTTGAATGCATAATGAGGATTGCGCGGCGGCTTCCAGCAACTCTGTAAACGCAGGGGCCATCCGGCAGATATCCGTGCCCGGGCTCCAACCGCGTTCCTTCGCCACGCATTCTTCTCCATCACGCAGCCACATGGCCCCGAACTCACAGGACAGAGCTTCCGTGGCGCAGTCGACTACGTGCTGCATGGTGGCGCGCATGCTTTGCGGTTCCCACGCCATGAGATGCTGGATCGCGTGGAGAATCTCCAGCTCGTCGGCAAGCTGCTTGGCGGGAGAGACTTCCTGGATCTCCCGGGCGGTGTTGGTGGCCGTCTCCCTTAGATCATCGGCATCGCGTTGCTCGGCCCGGTCGACGCCACCGAAAATCACTATGACATCGTGGTCCACGGGCACGAAGGCCGACCAACGGGCCCAGTAGGCGCCAAACACGTTCACCGGGTCACTGGCCGACAACTCGACAACACGGTTTTCGTCGTAAGCCGATCTCGCCGGCGCGTTGCTGTCGAGTCTGAGCTCGGTCATTCCTGCCCATCCCTCGCCCCGGCCGGCGCCGCCCACGTGCACGAAGCGGTTCTTCTCCACGCGCCGCAACACGAATATATCCTTAACGTGCAGCCTTTCCGGGACTCCCAGGTCGATGTTCCCACCAGATTGTTGCATCGGGCTCTTCTTGTAGATGCGATCACTTTCATTATAGCGAACGCAACGGCAAGCGTGGACACCGCCCGGCACAAGGCCCGACGAGGCTGCCATCCGGCAGACTACGGACTCCATATTCAATAGATTGACGGCCGCCCTCGACCCATTCCAGCTATTATCAACACCCGATTTCCTCCATCCACGTCCGTCTACCAGTGCGTTCCAGCCACCAGATATATTGGTTCTCCTCCCTTTCCATGGCCGTAGTTGAAGAGACGTCAGGGCTGCCTTAAAGGATCGGGGCATTGCGTGCACGATCGTTGCAACGGCCACCAGCGCTGTTATAGTGGGTAATTCGACAACGAAGTTGCCTGGAACACTGATTGCGGCACTGCAACACTCGCATTGCTTGATCGAAACATCGGATTCTCCTTTCCGGTGTCAGAAACTTATAGATGAGACAACACTCAGAGGAGAAAGAAATGAGCGAAAGCGTTTACAAGGTTATCGAAGTAATCGGGACCAGTACTGATTCATGGGAAAAAGCCGCGACCGCGGCCGTGGAGCAAGCGGGAAAGAGGCTGCGCGAGCTGCGGGTGGCTGAAGTTTCCGAGTTGGATATGCAACTCAAAGACGGCAAGGTCTCGCACTACCGCGCCAAGGTAAAGATCTCGTTTAAGCACGAGGACTGACCCTGGGCACGGATCAACTTTGGCCACGGGCGCGTTCAGATTGGCTTGCTCATGCGGCCTCTTTTTGATCGGTTTCGGTCAGCGCGAGAAACGCCGTTTCGAGGTCGGCTGCACGCACTTGCAGCCCGTCGACGTCCAGGTTGGCATCGAGCAATACTCGAAGCGTGTGGGCGCCGCCGACCGACAACAGCCCGGCGCCATGCGGTAGAGTATTGAATGTTCACGAAGTGGGCCGACGCCGCGCTTCAAAGCGGCGGCCAGACACAGGCGACGATCACTGATCCAGGCGATGGCGATGCAACTGACCAGCCCGGGTTTTCATGAAGGCGAGCGCATTCCCTGGCGCTACTCGGCGCCCGGGGCGAACGAGCTGCCGCCACTGGAGTTCAGAGAAATCCCGCGCGGGGCCCGATCGCTGGCGCTGGTATTCGAGAACCTCGATTCGCCTCTGGGGCCGGCGACTCACTGGTTGGCGTGGAACATTCCGCCGGGAACACCGCGCATCAGCGCTGTGGAACAGCCCGCAAATTGCGTTCTTGGAACGGATACCTTCGGCAAAATCGGCTATACAGGCCCCGCTCCGCCGGAGGGCCGGCCGAGGTTCCGCTTCACCCTGTTCGCGCTCGAAATTGAGCTCGACCTGGCCGCCGGCGCTACCCGCCAGCAGTTTGACAAGGCCATCGACGATCATGTCATCGAAACCGCCGAACTGACGGGCTATGCAGAACGCCCCGATAGCGCGGATTCGGACCCCGGATACTGAAGGAACATTGATCATGGGTCGGCGCTCCCGGGCCTTCTTCGCCACGGTCAACCCCGCCATCTTTATCGCCTCGGCGACGATCGTGCTCGCCTTTGTGGCCTTCGGTGTGATTGCGCCGGATACGGCCGCTCACGTATTCGGCACCCTGCAAGCCGGCATCACCGAATACTTCGGCTGGTTCTACCTGCTGGCCGTGACTGCGTTTCTGGCATTTCTGGTCTGGCTGGGGCTGAGCCGCTACGGCGCCATCCGCCTGGGCCAGCCGGATGAACGCCCGGAGTTCGGGTTTACCGCCTGGTTCGCGATGCTGTTCTCCACCGGCATGGGCATCGGTCTGGTCTTCTGGAGCGTGGCCGAGCCCATCCTTCACTACCAGAATCCCCCGACCGGCGAGGGCCTGACCGCCGATGCAGCCCGACAGGCCATGGTTTACACATTCTTTCACTGGGGCCTGCACGCCTGGGCCGTCTACGTGGTGCTCGGGTTATCGGTGGCCTATTTCAGCTATCGTCACCGTCTGCCGCTGACCATCCGCTCCATCTTCTATCCGATGCTGGGCGACCGCATATACGGCCCGGCCGGTCATGTCATCGACGTTCTGGCGGTCATCGGCACTCTGTTCGGACTCGCCACATCGCTGGGCTTCGGCGCCATGCAGCTCAATACCGGGCTCAACGTGCTTTTGGGCATCCCCGTTTCACCCGGTTACCAGGTCGCCATTATCGCCTCTATTACCGCCATTGCCGTGATGTCGGTACTCTCCGGCCTCAACCGCGGCCTGAAGTGGCTGAGCGTATTCAACCTCATGCTGGCGTTGGTCGTGCTGGCATTCGTCATCATCGCCGGCCCAACGCTGTTCATCGTGCGCTTCTTCGTCGACAGCACCGGCGGCTACCTGCAGCAACTCATCGGCATGAGCCTCAACACCGACGCCATCGGCGGTTCGGCCTGGCAGAAGGACTGGACCATGTTCTACTGGGCCTGGTGGATCGCCTGGTCGCCCTTCGTCGGCATCTTCATCGCCCGCGTCTCACGCGGGCGCACTATCCGCCAGTTCATCGGCGGGGTGCTCGCCCTGCCCACGCTGTTCGTATTTCTTTGGCTGGCCGCCTTCGGCGGTTCGGCCTTGCATCTCGAAATCTTCGACGAATCCGCCGGCATCGCCGCGGCGGTGAGCGAGGACACAACGATCGCTCTCTACGCACTGCTCGAGCAGTTGCCGTTGACGACGCTGGCTTCCGGGCTGGCCACGCTGCTGATCGCGACCTATTTCATCACCTCGTCGGATTCGGGCACGCACGTCGTCGACGCCCTGATCTCGCGCGGCAGCAAACATTCAACGCGGCGCCAGCGGGTCATCTGGGGCATTACGGAAGGGGCTGTCGCCGCCACGCTTCTGATCATTGGCGGCGAGAAGGCCCTCGACAGCCTGCAGACCGGCGTCATCACGGCGGGGTTGCCAGTCGCTCTCATCCTGTGTCTGGCCTGCGTCAATCTGCTGCGCGCCCTCGGTCGCGAATTCCGCGTCGAGGGCGTGCGCCCGCCCTGGGGGCCTGCGAGCGAGCGCGAGGAACGGTGATGATGCGCTTCACGCGTCCCGGCAGAAGCGCTTCGGGCCAGGATTTGCGCGTGGCCGGTCGAGATCCTCGATATCGCCCGTACGCAAGGCCGTGTCACCGTTGCCGAAGCAGCGAAAATCACCGGCAAGAACCGCAACACCATCAAAGACCATATCAGGGCTTTGACCGACAGCGGTCATCTTGTCCGGCACGGCGCCGGGCGCGGGACATGGTATGCCCTTGCCTGGTAACGGAAAGTTGCTCCGGCACCCCCTACGGGTGTGGCGGAGCAGCGGTCCTGTAACGGCCGAGGCCCGGCCGGCGGATTCGTCCGGGTCAAGCTTTCACTTCTGCCCCGGGAACCAATCGCTCAATATCGTCACGGGCAGGTGGAGCCAGGTATGCGAAAGGAGGCATGCCCTTGTGTGTATCGGCCAGCTTCAATGCACCGGGGCGAAAATATTGCCGACCGGATATTGGACGAGAAATTGTAGACAACCATGTTGGGATGTTTCGTTGACGACAAATTGTCAAATTAATTTGTCATTTTGCCGTATAAGACAATTATAGTTGACATATTCATCCAAGTGCGTAAAGTCGCGGCATGATCCAGGTCTCTTCCCCGCAGCTCCAGGAACTGGCCCGGCGCATGGGCGAGCACTTGCGCGAGGGCCGCCGCCGACGTTTCCCGCGTGACACGCAGGACGACTTCGCCCGCCGCATCGGCGTATCGCGTTACACCTATCACAAAATGGAGCGCGGCGACCCCAGCGTCGCCCTGCGCTCGTACCTGGCGGCCGCTGTACAACTCGGGATCGAACGCCAGTTCGCCGACGGGCTCTCGCCGCCGACGCGACCGTTTTTCGACGACGCTTGAATCCGGTGGCTGATCGGCGCGCCTATTACATCGTCTACGCCGCACTGCCGGATGGCCGGGTCGAGGCCGCTGCGGATCTCGGCCTCGAGACCGACGAGCGCGGCCGTCATCGCTACTCGGCGCTGCGCTACCGCTCGCAGTGGCTGCGTCACCCCGATGCGTTCTCGCTCAACCCGGTGCAGGCGCCCTTGCACGGTGATTCTATCGAGTGGCGCACCGATGAGATCCCGGCGGTGATTGACGAGATGATGCCCGGGCGCTGGGAGCGCATTGTGCTGGGGCGAATGTGGCAGCGTGCCGATCAGGCCGCCGATCCCGACGACCTGCATAACATCCTGGGAGCCGTCCGGGCGGGCTTTCGGGTCGGTGCGGTCGAGATCGTGCCCGACGGTTCGTCCCCGCCAAATCTCGACGCACCGCTCGAGCTCGTCGACCTCGCCGGGCTCGCGGCCGACGCCGACGCCATCTCGCGCGAACAGGAGGCCGAGCTACGGACCCTGAAGCGCCTGCAGGCCCGATCGAGCGTTGGCGGCACACGTCCGAAAATCATCGTGCACGACGCCGAGGGGGCGTACATAGCCAAGTTCACCAGCGCCAACGACTCTTTTAACTATCCGCGGGTCGAGCACGCCTGCCTCGAGCTCGCGCGCCGCGCCGGCATCGAGGTACCGGCAAGCCGCGTCGTCACCGCCGGTGGCCTCGACGCGCTGCTTGTGTCCCGTTTCGATGTCACGCCCCGGGGTGGGCGCTGCCATTTGATATCAGCCAACGCTCTGCTCAAAGACATGGAAACCCAGGCGGAACTGCGCCCGGCCCGCTACGATGATCTCGTCGACCTCATCCGGCGCTACAGCGAGCATCCGGTGGACGATCTGCACCAGCTCTACGGCCTGATGCTTTTCAACGAGGCGATCAACAACATCGACGACCATCTGCGTAACTTCTCGTTCCGAACAGACGAGAAGGGCTTTCGTCTGAGCCCGGCCTACGATCTGGTCCCTGCCGACGTGCTCGGCGCCTACCCGACTCTCACCATGGGCTACAAGCCCGGTCGTCCGCGGCCCGCCAGCGCCGATTCCGAGAAGGCCGCACGGGTATTTCAGCTCCGGCCCAAGGAAGCACGACGGATCACGGAACGACTCCAGGCAGCCTTCTTCGAGCTGCCCGAGGTCATGGAGAAAGCGGAACTCAATGACGCCGACCGCGGCCTCATCGACCGCGTGTTCTGGCGCCCCGATCGACGCTGACTGCGCATAGCTGATTCGATCAGTGGCACGGTCATAGCTACCTACAATTCTTCATATCACCTTCCAGGTTGTGATAGTCCCAAGCCGCCTGTTTCTTGGTCAGCACGTTTCGCCGAGCCTTTTCAGCACCTCCGCGCTTTTGTCCACAATGTCGATGTGCTTAGCCTTTTGGATCGTGCGGATGATGAGGTTCATTGACAGCCCTATTGCCCCCCAATACGATGTTTACAAGCGTCTTTTACCCAAGAGGCAAATCGTAATTCCTGCTATTCGTGTTCAGGAAAAGCTGCAGCGGATACAGGGATACTTCTTCGAGGGGCGCTTGATCAAACAATTCAACGCAGGAGAAAAGCGATGGACTTAATGAGCCTTGTACTCTGGATCGTAATCGGCGGTATCGCCGGCTGGATAGCTGGAAACGTCATGAAGGGCGGCGGCTTCGGGCTCGTGGGCAACATAGTTGTCGGCATTATCGGGGCGTTTCTGGGCGGGTTTATCTTTGGCGCGCTCGGCGTTGGTGCCGGCGGCCTCATCGGCAGCCTGATAGTGGCCACCGTAGGCGCCATCGTGCTGCTGTTCCTGGTGGGGCTCATCAAGAAGGCATAGCACGACGGGTGCTGCGGCTGTCTGTGCCTCTCTTTTTCAGCCTTCCGTAGAAGCCTTTGCAAGCCGCGTTGTCGGCACAACTGCCTACTGCGCTTATGCTGCAAATTGGGTTGTGATTTTCAAGGAACCTGTCGCGCGACCAATTCGCTCGCGGGGCTTCTGGAAGCCGTCCCGTGCTTGATCCATATCAGCGACGCTGTACCACGCACAGGGGAGAATCTGGATTCAGTCGGTACAATTGCTTAGAGTTTTCCGATGACGATGGAATCGCGTTCGACTCTCCCGGCGGGAATACCTTCATCTGCGCTTGTCGGCTTCTTCGTCCTCACCTTTCTGGTCACCTGGGGTCTGATCGGGATCTACATCTTCTTTCCTGAGGCAGCCGCAGCCCGGTTCGGCGAAATCAGCGGATCGCACCCGTTCTTTTTCCTCGCGACGTGGTCACCCGCGATCTCAGCCTTCGTGGTGGTGTTCCTCTACTCCGGCATGTCCGGCATCCGGGCCTTTCTGTCCCGGCTCCTGTTGTGGCGGTGTTCGGCCGGCTGGGCATTCTTCATCCTGATCGGCCTGCCGCTCGTCTTCGCCGCAGGCTCACTCATCAAAGGCGGCCCGGTGCTGGCGCCGCTGCCTCCCGAGGGCGTGGGGGCCATGGTGGCGGTGCTGTTGATGATGCTGTTTCTCGGCCCGGTCGAGGAATTCGGCTGGCGTGGCGTGGCGCAGCCGTTGCTGCAGCGGCAGATGGCGCCGATCTGGGCCGGTCTGCTCATCGGCGCGATCTGGGGGTTGTGGCACCTGCCGGCGTTCTTTCTCTCGGGCACGGTCTTCGCCGGTTGGAACTTCCTGCCGTTCTTCGTTGGCAACGTTGTGCTGGCCGTACTCGTCACGCCAATCTTCAACCGCGCGAAGGGCAGTGTCCTGTGGCCGATGCTGTTTCATTGGCAGCTCATCAATCCGTTCTGGCCGGATGCCCAGCCCTGGGACACCTGGATCCTCGTCATCGTGGCGGTCGTTGTGGTGTGGTGGAACCGCGAGACGATGTTCACGCGCGAAAGCGCGGTGACAGAGGTGCTTCCGGCAACCGGAAACCACGCGACCCGAGCAGCGCAGTAGGAGGATGCGCCGCCTTCTTTCGGCCGCAAGCCTGATGGCCTGCCTCGCAGCGGGCACCCCCGCGGTGGCGCAGGACGCGGACGATCTCCTGGTAGACTTGCAGGAGACGCTCGAGGATTTCCGCGCGCGTTACGGCTTCCCGGGCGCAACGGCGGCTATCGCACTGCCGGACGGCGCGGTCGCCACGGCGGCCACCGGCCTTGCCGACATCGAAGCAGGACGGGCCATGGTCCCGACCACGCCCATGCTGGCCGCGAGCATAGGTAAGACCTTCGTCGCCGCCACCGTTCTGGCACTGGAAGGCGAAGAATTTCTGTCGCGGAAGGACCTGCTGGCCGATTATCTGGACGACCGTCCGTGGTTCGACTATTTGCCCAACGCCGGGAGCATCACACTCGACCAACTGATGCACCACAGTGCCGGTCTGCCGGACCACGTGCACATGCCGGAATTCCAGGAGGCTTGGCCGCGCATCGCGGCGGATGAAAGCGACTTTGATCCCGAGGCGCTCGTGAGCTTCGTGACCGGGCAGCCGCCGCTGTTCGAGGCCGGCAGAGGCTGGGCCTACAGTGACACCGGCTACATCCTCCTCGGGCTGGTGATCGAGGAGGTGACGGGCCGGCCCTGGCACGGGGCCGTGCGCGCGCGATTTCTCGATCCGCTCGGACTAACCGGCACCTTCCCCTCGGATCGCCGCGACCTCCCCGGTCTTGCGGTCGGCTACGCGGCCCTCGACAATCCCTTCGGACTGCCGGCCCGCACCGCGGACGCCGAGGGGCGGCTCCTGTGGAATCCGGCCATGGAATGGACGGGCGGCGGACTGGCCTCGACCTCGCAGGACCTCGCGCTCTGGGGGCACGCCCTGTTCGGCGGCGAGGCGATGGCGGAGCCTTATCTCGACCGGCTGCTCGACGGGGTGCCGGTGGCGCCCGATACGCCGGACATCCTCTATGGAACGGGCATCGCCATCTACGCCGACACGCCGCGCGGGCCCGTCTACGGACATGGCGGCTGGATCCCGGGCTATGTCTCGAGCCTGCGCCACTATGCTGACCACGGCGCCACCGTCGCCTTCCAGATCAACACCGACGCGGGCATCATGGACGACAGCACCGATCTGGTGCCGGCGATGGAAGCGGCACTCGCGGACCTTGCGCTCGCGGCTGTACGATGATCTCTCGCTGCGCCCTGTTGACCGGCATGGGTGGCCTGGGCAATAGCGGCAGGGGCTTGGTGAATTGGCGCGTATCGGGCCGCCCTGACCTCGGCGCAGGCCCGCGTCGCTCTAGGGCTGTACTCTCCGCCTTTGAAAGGCGCTCAGACCTCACCGCGCATATTGGTAGTCGAGATCGGTGATGCGGCCTCGCCAGTACGGTTTTTCACCTTCCGGCAGCAACCACGCCACCTCGCCATCGAGCGGCACCACCAGTCCATCCCGCTCCTCATAGTTCCAGAATCGGCCATGCCACGGCGTCGGTACAACTTGGCCGTCCACCGTTCGGCCGCGCGCCTCCGCACGCACCGTGTCGATGAGGCCCCGCTCGTCGAACATGAACAACAGGGTAATGTCCACGTCGCCGTCCCTCAAGGTGCCGTATGCCGAGCGGTCGTCCACGGCTTCCCACGCCACCCCCTGACTCGGCAGTAAGGCTGTGGGGTACCAGGCCGCCTCAGCGAAGTAGCGCATCAACTCGCCTTCGGCCAGGTCGCCCGCGCCCCGCAGGTCCGCTACGGAGACGAGGCCCAGCAGCGAAGCGTGGAGGATGCCTTCTCCGGCGACGTAGGCGTCGTGGACGCGGGCCGGGAAGCCGGGGAGCACGGCCACCCGACCGTTCCAGACAAAACCGGGCCGATGAACCGATACCCACTGTTCGGAAGTAAACGGCTTCCATTGCTCCGCCGTCTCGCTCATGTTGAAGGTGCCATGGTGCTGCACCGTTGCGCCTGTGACGACCGGCCGCCCGTCGGTAAGCACCGTTCTCAAGTACCGCTGCACCGGAACGGGCAACCCTTCAAGTTCGTTGAAATCGACCGTCTGCTCACGGACGGGCGAGCGAGCTGAATCGAGCCGCGCGCGCAGGTCTTGCGTTTGGGCCTTCCATTGCGCGACGCCATAGACGAAGGCCGCCGCGTAGAGGGCCGCCAGCGCGAGCAGGACGACAAGGACAATTTTCAACCACATAGTCGGGCAGCTCCCGAATGTTCAGGCTGTATAATGGCGAAATCTGCCAGCTGTCCGCAGCATAAAGACCCGAATGTACCAGCAGACCCTCATCGGCGACAGTGACGAAGACAGGCTGCACTCTCGCGGTGAGGATCGCACCAATTATATCTGCGAGCTCTCCCGGCTCCTCGGTCGCTACGTTCAAAACGATGGCGTAGGCCCGAAGTACCCGTGTATCAGTCGGTCGCACATGCCGGCTGTCGATTGCTGCTCCACCTCAGGATACCGGTTCCGAATTGAGTGTTTTGGCTGGCCAGTTAATCAATCGGCACAACCACACCCCGATCCGCTCGTTCCGGACGTACAGGAAGGCTAACCGGTATATCGGACGGCTCAAAGGCGCCGACGGAACCATCGCGGGCACCGGGACTCACGCGAGCAGTTGTTGACGCAGGTCAATCTGGCCGGACTGGCGGCGTGTATTCTGTAACGTGAAATACACGCGACACTCAACCAGGCTGACAAGCCGCAAATCGAGAGGGCGATCCCTATGGCTAGTCGACGCGAAGTAATAACCGGAGGACTGGGATTGGCGCTGGGCGCCGGCCTGACAGCATCCGTGGGCGTAAAACCGGCAAATGCCGCAACCACCGCAGATTTGCGCGGCAACGATCATACCTGGCTCTATCGACGACTCGATCCCGTAACAGCGGCCAACCGGGCGTTCCGGGACTACCTGGACGGCCACTGCATGTATGGCGTGTTCAATTCCATCATCGGCGAGCTGGCCGACCAATATGGCGAGCCCTACAGCACGTTCCCGACCGCCATGTTCACATATGGCAAAGCCGGTGTTGTGGATTGGGCAACCCTGTGCGGCTCGCTGAACGGCGCCGCAGCCGCGATCAGTCTGCTGTCAAAAGACTCGGACCCGGCGATCACCGAACTGTTCCGTTGGCATGAAACCGTCGCGCTGCCGGACTTCCGGCCGGCAGATGCCACCTACGAGGACTTGGGCAGCTCCATTGCCGGCAGTCCACTCTGCCATGTCTCCATTGTGGCCTGGTGCGAGGAGACGGGTTTCAAGTCTTTCTCCAAGGAGCGCAGCGAGCGATGCGGGTGGGTGACAGCATCCGTGGCGAAAAAAACTGTGGAAATTCTTAACGCGCAGCTCGATGCCACCTTCTCTGCCGCGCATCCCTTCTCGGACAGCAAGAACGAGTGCGTCGCCTGCCACGGCAAGGGAGGTGTGATCGAGAATGCGCGAGGCGAAATGGAATGTATGACCTGCCATGGCCTTGGAGACCGAGGAAACCTGCGGGAAACCCATCCCACCAAGCTGAAGTTCTGATCTTGCCGCGCCGGGCTGAACCGCGTGGCAGCGAAATGGACACGCCTTACCTGCCTCCGGTCCGGGCCTGCTTCCTGGTCGGCGTGGCTGGCTGATCCGACCGTGGCCTGGCGGAAAACCGTGCTGGCTTACAAAACCCTTGCAATCGTTTCATCACCCCGGGGGCACGGGAACGAATTTCGATGCATTGGAGGCCATATTTCTTGCAGCCGATCGAATCGAAGAGATGCTTCGCGGACAACGGGATCCGGCACATGTTTCAGCGGCACTCGGCCAAGAGCGTTCACTCCTGACCCGCGTGCGGACAAACCGCCAGCGTTGTAGTCAGGGAAATCGCAAGAATTCGTCACGAATGCTCGGCAGCACATTCTGCGGAGCGTTGGCGCGCCGGTTCGCAAACTCGCTGCACGAGCCAATGGACGGCTTTGACTGCGATGCGGCCATCGCGGCGTTCTCGACGCGCTTTCCTTCGAACCAGAATTGCTTCTCGGTATCCCCAAACCAGCTGTTCACAGTCCAGGTAAACGTGCCCTCGATTCGATCATCTTTCACGAGGCCGGTATAAACCAGGGTGGCGCCGGAATCAGGACAAACCGTCTCAGCGCGAAAGCGGACGCCGCCGCTATCGGAACGCAGCCAGTACTCCCCTTCTTCGCATCCACGGCATGCCTTGGAGGTGAACATGCCTTCGTCGAAGGTCCATAGGTCGTCGCTGAACGCCGGTTCGTCATTCGAGCCGATTTTCCCTTTGAACCCGTGCCCGTCCAGCACCGAGAGGACCGCCGGGCTGTTTTCGGCGTAAACGGGAAAGCTCGCCCCTGTGATCAGGCAGGCGAACAGGGCCGAGAGCAACGCGGCCCGGACGCGGTAGCGGCCCGGTGGATACAATGTCGTACAAATCATCTCTGTTTCGCTCATGATACTTGCTTACAAAGCAAGCATAACGGCTACTTGTCATACCCACAAGAAGGAAGCGGTACTACGTGAAAGCCAGGCGGACGACATCTGACTTGATGGCGACGACGACCGAGCGATTTGCGTTATCCCGAAGACACGCGCAAACCCGTAACTTGGAGGCAGGAGACCGGGATTGTACCGGTCGGCAGCTACTCGAACGGCTGATACCCTGTCAATATAACAAGCAACGGTATGGGTGCGACGGCTACCGCAACAGCAACGGTGAAATACGTGAAGGTGAAAAGTCGGCTGATGCCGGCGAGCAGCGCGATGCCGCCCCCTCCCCCCATCAAGGTGTTTCCCGGAGTGTTCAAAATAAGCACCAGAGCAGCATATCGGTGACGGAGCAACGCCGGAACGATCCGGGTGGGCGCCCGCCTGATCAGGTAAGCTAGCCGCTCCTCAAAGGGGAGCGCGCTCATGTTTTCAACCAGCAAACCGGCTCGCCGCAGGCCAAGAAAGTCAAAAAGTGCAGCCAGGGTATTGACGGGTACGATACGACCGACCAGAAACGAGAGAAGAAGCGCCGCAACCATCGCCACATAGACCAGCAGAACGATTCGTACGCCGAACACTATCATCAGCGCCGCCCCGATCTCAGCACCGGGCACGAACGGCAGGGCCGCCGCCAACACGTATACTGCCATGGCGAACATAACCATCGAATGAATCTGCGGCTCACTCGACGGGCGCAGATCCACTTCCACAAGCCCGGTCAGCCAGTGACCTGCGGCAACACCACCGCCGATCAATACGATATACACGACTCCGGCAAACAGCCAGCGCCTCGCCTTCACGAAGGGCAGCGACCGGACCCGGAATTACCCCGCAGCGCAAGGGCCCGTGCATTCCCGAGAGTCATCGCGGGACGTTCCCCGGCCACCAACTGACCCTCGAAACGCAGTTGGCGGTCGACAGTCCAGTACCAGCGCTCCTGACGCCAGTCGATCGAAACCTCAATCTCGCCGTCCCGAACAAAACCCTCATAGCGGAACCTGCCGCGGTCTGGGCTTTGAAGCGTCCCCCGGAATGCGATCCCGCCATTGACGCGCCGGACCCAGTAAGCGCCGGGTTCAAAACCGCAGCGTATGCATTCGCTTGACCAGAACTTACCGTCTTGAAAATACAGGCGATCGTTCAGATCGGGATTTTCGGTGGGACCGATCAGGCCTTCGAAGACCATTCCGTCGAGCGGTCCAGCCGCTGCAGAGGTGTCCGTATCTTCGGCCCGGGTCTGGAGAGCAATGAGCAGCGCTGCCCCCACGATCAGGATAGTGGGGACGGTCAATTTCGAGCTGTGGAAGGCTCCACTCATATACGTAGTGTTCCGGCTTTTTGCCACAACCGGAGGGAGGCAATTGCCACTCCTCACGTCCGTACAGGAAAACAGGTGGCCTGCGCATTGCAAGGCAACCCCAACGATACCACCCGCATCACCCTCGCGCCATCCCGCATGCCTGGTGGCTTGCGCCGGAGACGGACGGAACCGCATTCTGTTCGCGGCCGGGGGACGAACACGGCTGCCACCACAGCCGTGCCGCGAACTGGTAAGTTGTGCGATAAACTCAACGCTGGAAAATTCTAGACGGGAGCAGATTGATGAGACTGAACGACAAGTACGCGGTAATTACCGGCGGGGCGGGCGGCATTGGACTGGCTTCGGCGAGGCGTTTCCTGGAACAGGGCGCGGCCGGCGTCATGCTGGTGGATCTGGACGAAGAAACGTTGAAGGAGGCGGCTTCAAGCCTGGAGACCGACCGGGTCGAGTGGTGCGCCGCCGATGTCGGAAGCAGCGAAGCGGTCAGAACATATACTGATGCCGCCATTAAGAGATTCGGCCGCATAGATGTCCTGTTTCTCAACGCCGGTATCGAGGGGGTCGTGAAGCCGCTCGAAGAGTATCCCGAGGAAATGTATGACAAGGTATTGAACGTAAACGTCAAGGGCGTATGGCTGGGTCTGCGCCATGCCTTCCCACACATGAAAAAGCAGGGCGGCGGCAGCGTCATCATCACTTCGTCGGTGGCCGGCCTGGGGGGCACGCCGGGCGTGATGGCCTATGTCACCAGCAAGCACGCCATCATCGGCAGCATGCGGGTGGCCGCGCTGGAAGGTGCCAAACACGGTATCCGGGTGAACACGATCCATCCCTCGCCGGTCGACAACCGGATGATGCGCTCCCTGGAGGAAGGCTTCTCCCCCGGTCGCGCGGAGGAGATGAAGCAGACCTTCACCGAGCGGATTCCTCTCGGCCGCTATGGCACGAACGAGGACATGGCCAACCTGGCCCTTTTCCTGGCCTCCGACGAGAGTGAGTTCATTACCGGCGCCACTTACGCGATCGACGGCGGTTTCACGACCTGAACGCGTTGCGGCCGCTGTATCCGGCATGACCGGCGGGGTAGACTAAACTTGATATGAGAAAATGACGGCTTGTGGGTCGGGCGCGACGCCTGACCTGTGAACCTTGAAGGCTGACCCAAATGGGTCCAGCCGATACATCATTTGGTGGCTTGACCTGCATTCAAGCGGAGCCGCTATCGAAGACCGGCCCGATGCGAAGACTCCCTCGAACATGCACGATACCTCGCTGACCACGGCGGTTGACGATTCCCTGTCCACCTGGCTGTTGACGGCCGGATGGGAGTTCGAGGCCGTGGCCGAGCTGGTCGAGGCTTTCTCCCGGGAGCTCGTCAGGGAGGGCATCCCCGTGATCCGTCTCAGGCTGACCCTGCGAACCCTGCATCCGCAGCTGGTGGGCATTACCTATACCTGGGAGTCGGGAAAAGACGGCGTTGACCGTTTCGAAGCGCCCCACAGCATCCTGGCGACGGACGACTACCGGAACAGCCCCTATGCGGCGATATTCGAAGGCGCCGGGGGGGATGCGGCGCCGGCTGGACGCGCCGGATGCAGACCTGGAATTTCCGGTGCTTAAGGAGCTCCGGGCGCGGGGTGCGACCGACTACGTCGCCATGCCCATCGTTTTCCGCGACGGCCAGACCAATGCCATGACCATCTCCACCGACCGGCCCGGCGGATTCCAGCCCGGCTACAACACCGCGAGCTCGGGTATCTCTCTGTGGCAGGCGAGCTTGTGGCCGCGAAGCGGTTCACGGATGGGTGGATCCTCCGTGTCGCAGACGCCGTCGATTCTGACCGGGCAGCGCTCGAAAAACGGGCAGCCCACGGCCGGCATCTTTCCCAATTCCGATGCCCCCGTTCGCTCAGCTCTCGTTTCCATGACCTCCTCGAGCCAGCCCTGCCGCAGCTGGGGGATGGAAGACAGGAGCAGATGAGTGTAGGGATGGAAAGGCGGCGCGAGGATGCTCGCCGTCGGACCCGCCTCGACCACATGGCCGGCATACAGGACCACCACGTGATCGGCGAACGAGGCGACGGTGGAGAGGTCGTGACTGATGTAGACATACGAATGCCCCAGCCTGGCGCCGAGCCCCTTCAAGAGCTCGATGACAGCGGCGGCGACGATCGTATCCAGGGACGACGTCACCTCGTCGCACAGGAGCAGCTTGGGTTCCGCCGCCAGGGAACGGGCCAGGTTGACTCGTTGTTTCTGCCCGCCGGAAAGCTCCTCGGGAAAGCGATCGATCAACGTCCGGGGCAGGTCGACCATGTCGAGCAGTTCGAGGATACGTTCATTGCGCTGCTTCCCCCGCAGCTTGAGAAAAAGACCAACGGGGCGCCCGATTATCTCCCGGATTCGCTGCCGCGGGTTGAGCGCAACGTCCGCCATCTGGAACACGATCTGTATGGACTTGACGGCCTCCTCATCCCGCTCTTCCACCCGGCGGGGAAGCTCCTTCTCCTCGAGGCATATCCGGCCGTCACTGGCGGGAAGCAGGCCCGCGATGACCCGCGCAAGCGTGCTCTTGCCGCAGCCGGACTCGCCGATCACTCCGACAACCGAGCCGCGAACGACGTCCAGGCTGACATCGTGCAGCACCCTGGTCACCGGTTTGCCGAACATTGTTCGGCCATATCCGGCGTCGACGTTCGACACCGCCATCAACGGCGGTTCACCCTTTGTGCCGCCGCTTCCGGCCTGCGGCGGCGTGTTACTCCGCACCGGCCGCTTCCTGATGGCTTCCATGAGCGTTTTCGTATAGGGATCCGAGGGCCGATTGATGATCTGGTCCACATCGCCCTCCTCCCGCATTTCACCGCCATACAGGACGATCACCCGGTCCGCGATCTGGGCGACCAGGGCAAGGTCGTGGGTCACATATATGGCGGCCGTCCCCTGTTCCTGAATGAGGTCATTGAAAGCGGCCAGCACTTCTATCTGCGTGGTGACGTCCAGCGCGGTGGTGGGCTCGTCGAGCAGCAGGATCCCGGGGTTGCTGCACATGGCCCGGGCGGCCATCAGGCGTTGAAGCTGTCCACCGCTGACCTGGTGCGGGAAACGGCCGCCCAGATTCTCCGGATCCGGGAGGTCGAGCCTCCGGTACAGCTCCACTGCCCGGCGATGCGCGTCACCGGGAGACATGACTTTATGCAGGATGGTCGATTCGGTCACCTGCGCGCCTATGGTAAGCGCCGGGTTGAAGGTGGCGGCCGCGCTCTGCGCGAGGTAGGAGATGCGCCGCCCGCGCAGACGCCGCCGGCCGTCCGGGTCCATGGACAGAACGTCCTCGCCGTCCAGTAACACTTCGCCGCTTGTGATACGGCATCCGGAACGGGCATAGCCCATGGTCGCCAGGGCCACGGTGGTTTTCCCGGAACCGGACTCACCGATCAGCGCCAGGATCTCGCCGCGCTTCACCGAGAAAGACACGTCCTTCACGATCGGGATGCTTGAACCGTCTTCCTGAAACGCTTCCACCTGCAGATCATTGACGTGCAGCAGATCGCCCATCGCTCAGCCCAGGGCCTCGGAAATGTCCCGGCCATACCGGGACGAAAGGTCATCCACGATCAGGTTGATGCTGATTGTGACCATTGCAATGGCGAACGCCGGGGCCAGCGCGGCCGGTGAGCCGTACATCATTCCGGTCATGTTCTCCCGCACCATCACCCCCCACCCCGCCGTGGGGGGCTGCACCCCGAGCCCCAGAAAACTGAGACCGCTGACGGCGAGAATCGCGAAAACCAGCCGCAGCCCGAACTCCGACGCCAGGGGGATCACCGCGTTCGGCCAGATCTCCCGTGAGATGATCCACAGGTGGCCCTCCCCGCGGGCTCTCGCGACCTCGACGAAATCCATGACCTTGATATCCATGGCCAGGGCACGGGATATTCGGAACACATTGGCCGAGTAAATCAGACCGATCACCCCTACGAGCACCGCCATGGACGTTCCAAGTGCGGCAATCACGACCAGGGCCAGCATGATGTTCGGGATGGACAAAACGACATCGTAGAGCCGGCTGATTATCGTATCCACCAGGGGCGGCGCCGCGGCGGCGGTGAATCCGAAAAATGTCCCCACTACGAACGCCAGCATCGTCGCCGCCAATGCGAGCCCCAGCGTAACGCGGGCGCCGTACAGAATGCGCGACAGAATGTCCCGCCCGATGTAGTCGGTTCCGAGCCAGTTTTCCGCGCCCATCGGCGCGAATGCGGCGGCCGGCAGCATCTCGTCTTCGGCATAGGGGGCAATCAGCGGGCCGAACAGTCCTACCAGCACCGCGATCAGCACCACCGCCGCGCCGATCCGGGCACCCAGCGCCGGTCCGGCGCGCCGCCCGGGCCGACTGCCGGGAACGCCGGGCTCCTTCGGGTCCGGAGCTGCGCTGTCTGTAATTTCCTTCTTCATCAAGGTTCGTCCGGGTCAGGAGGCATGGCGAATGCGCGGATTGGCCATGATTGCCAGTATGTCCGCCAGCATCAAGAGAAGAATATATGCCGCCGAGAAGATCATGGCGCACGCCTGTACCAGTGGCATGTCTCTGAGGGACACCGCGTCAACCGTCAGTTTCGCGAGCCCGGGATAGGCGAACATCACTTCCACCACGACGGTGCCGCTGATCAGGTGTGCGAGACTGAGGGCCGTCACGTTGACGATGGGACCCAGCGCATTCGGCAATGCGTGCCGCACAACCAGGCGGCCGCGCGGCACACCCGAGAGGATCGCCATCTCGATATAGGGCGAGCGCATGACATTGAGCACCGCCGCCCGCGTCATTCGTGCCATGTAGGCCAGGACGCCGAAAGACAGGGTCAATATGGGAATCGCCAGCGACCGCAGCAGCTGGCTGATTGATTCGAATTCGGTGATGTAGGCCACCGCGGGGACCAGGCCCAGATACACGGCGAAGATCAGCACGAAGGCGGAGGCCATGAAGAACTCGGGCACGGAGATCGTGCACAGTGAAAAGACCGTGATAAAGCGATCGATCCTGGTATTCGCGTACACCGCCGCCAGCATCCCGAGGGCAAACCCTACCGGTATACCGAACAGTGCGGTCAACGACGCAAGCAGCAGGGTATTGGTGAACCGATCGGAGATGATACCCGCGATGCTCGTATTGCTGGAAAGCGAGACCCCGAGATCGCCCGACAGGATGCCCCCCAACCAGTTCCCGTATCGATAAATGGCGGGCTCGTTGAGAGACAACTGGTCACGGAGCGCCGCGAGGGATTCCGGCGTCGCCGTCCGGCCCAGGATGGTTTGCGCGACGTCACCGGGAAGAATCTCCGTGCCCGCGAATATAAGAACGGATACGAGCCAGAGCGTGAGCACGCCCAGCCCCAGGCGACGCAGGATCAGCGGCAGCACGCGATCAGAACCAGTGCACCCCGCCGCTCAGCTTTCCAGCCAGATGTGCTTCGGCCACTGGCCGGCCGCGAGCGGCCCGAGCGGAATTTTCTGGAAGCCCTTCACTTTGTTGGAAATGCCATCCACGTAATCGAAAAACACCGGCAGCGCGGCGCCGCCGGTTTCGTGGATCAGGCGCTGGGCTTCGCAATAGATCTCCCGGCGTTTCGCCGTGTCGAGCTCGGCACGGCCGAGCTCCAGCAGCTCGTCGAACCGCTCATTCTGCCAGTGGGATTCATTCCACGGCGCGTCCGACTTGTATCCCAGCGTCAGCATGATGTCCGCGGTCGGGCGCGGGTTCCAGCCCGCCATGAAGATCGGCTTGTGCATCCAGGTGGTGCTCCAGTAGCCGTCGCTGGGCACGCGCTTGACCTCGACGTTCAACCCGATTTTTCGGCCTTCCTGGCGAACCATCAGGGCAAGTTCGGTTGCCGACCGCCCGGCCCCCGGCGCGGTGAAGATCTCGACGCTCCCGCCCTCCATTCCCGCCCTCTTGAGATGGAACCCGGCCCTCTCCGGGTCGAAGGACCGAATGGGAATGTCGTCGCAGTAAAACGGATCCGACGGCGCGATGGGATGGTCGTTTCCGACCCGGCCCCGCCCCTGGAAAAGGCGCTGAACCACATCCTCGCGCTGCATCAGGTACTTCATTGCCAGGCGAAATTCATTGTCTTCGCCGGGAGGACGATCGCACATCATGACCATCTCGATGAACTGTCCGGAGGGCGTCGTGACCAGCTCCACGCCCGTCGCGCGTTCCACTGCCGGCGCCGCCTGCGCGCCGACACCCCCCAGCAGCTGCACGTCGCCGGCCAGAAGCGCATTGATGCGTGCAACCTCGTCCGAGATCGCGAACCATTCGATCTCGTCCAGGTAGGGCTTGTCCCCGTCCCAGTAGTTCGGAAATCTCTGGCCGACGGAGCGAACACCGGGCTTGAATTCCTTCACCGTGAACGGGCCGGTGCCGACCGCGGCGCTGAAATCGGTCCAGCCGGCAGGCAGCACCTTCATATTGTGAAGGCCGAGCAGGATGGGAAAGTCGGCATTCGGGCTCTTGAGGCTGAATCGAACAGTGTGCTTGTTCTCCGCCGTCACCTCGTCGATCTGATCGACGAGCACCTTGGCGCCCGAGGTGACCGACGGGTCGAAATGGCGGCGGATCGAGTACACCACGTCCTCGGCTTCGAAAGACTTGCCGTTGTGGAACTCGACGCCTTTGCGCAGCCGGAACGTCCACTCCCGGGCCGTCGGATCCGCGTCCCAGGATTCAGCGAGCTCGCCCTCCGCCCGGAGATCGCCGTTAATGCGAGTCAAACCGTTGTAGAACTGCTCCCCCCGGCAGTAATCGACCGAGCTCTTGAACTTCGCCGGGTCCAGCGTATCGTCCGGTCCGTGGGTACCCGTGGCCGCGCGGACCCGCCCCCCGTGCTTCGGCGTTGCCGCCTCGGTAGTCGGGGAGATGGCCAGGATACCGCCGGCGGTTGCGGCTCCGATGCCGAGGTTCAGCAGGCTCGAGACGAACTCGCGCCGGGTCAGACGCCCCCCCTGGTACAGTCGTCTGAGACAATCAACGTCGCGCTCTCCTATCAGCTGACGGGCCGTTTTATTGGTGCTTTTCATGATGTTACGGCGTTCCGATAGTCATGGACAATTCCGGTGTTTTACACTATATCCGTCGAGGCTGTCCATCGCGGCGCCCGCCGCCATTTGGTGGTTGGCGGAGAATTCCTTGGTCGCTTCACACCTCGCAGCACCGCCCTTATTCAAATATCTCCTGGTCATTGACTGGTGAAAAAACTCGTCGATCGAGTAACGTACAGCCTGTTGAACGAGGCACCCATCGCCCTCGGCCTGCCCACCCTGTACCGGGATTACTGCCGGGTTTGCGGCAGTCCCAGCCGCCGCGGCCGGCCCTGGAAACTCGCTCGGGGGCTGGTGGAAAGCTGGCAGATCGATTCCCGGTGGCAACGCATGATCGAGCGCCGGGAAGGCCTGCGCTGCGGCGAATGCGGATCGGTTTCCCGTTTTCGATACCTGGCCCGGGTAGTCATGGACGAGCTTGGTGCGCCTGATCCAGGCTATGGCAGCTTTGCCGACTACGCCAACTCCGAAGATTTCAGGCGGCTTCGAGTGGCGGAAGTGAACGGCTGTGGCGCGCTTCATAAATATCTTGACCTGAATCCGGAGCTGGCCTACTCCGAGTACGGGAGCGAAGACCCGGCAGTGCCTTCGGAGGACCTCACGCGGTTGTCTTACGGGGATTCGGAATTCGACCTGGTTCTGACCTCCGACACCCTGGAACACGTCCCGGACCTGGCGGGGGCCCTGGGCGAGATCGAGCGGATACTGAAACCCGGGGGTCGACACATATTCACGGTGCCGGCGATATGGGACGGCAGGATGACCCGGCGGCGGGCGGTCCTGGACGGGGACCGGATTGTTCATCTGTATCCGCCCAGCTATCACGGCGTGTGGGAGGACCGAAGCCCGGATCGCCTGGTTTTTCTTGAATTCGGGGACGATGCCCTGGACTATCTGCGGACACCGGGCACCGACATCCGAGTCAGGCGACACCCCGGCAACCCGGCCATAAGCGTATTCATTGCCGTGAAAGCGGGCGGGCCCGACGAGGCGGGCGCCGGGTAGCAAGCGTACTCATTTCCGCGGGTGCTCGGGGAACACCGGTGATAGAATATCGCCGGCCAACGGAGATGCAGCGGGGGCGACCCACCGGACGGGCAAACCTCACGAACTTCGGATGTAGAATCGAGTAAAACCTGTCACTGGGGAGGTTGTGGTATGGGAGAAGTTAGTGCTACCCGGCAAGGCAAGGGCGGCATCGAATTGTCATCGCTGGACTGGCTCCTGCTCCATCACCGCGTCAAGCTCCTGGATCGGCAGGAGATCCTGCGCAAGCTTGATATTCAGACCGGAAACCGGGTTCTCGACCTGGGTTGCGGCCCGGGCCTGTGGACCCAGCTTCTCGCGGACGCCGTGGGACCGTCGGGGCGTATCGTCGGCATTGATTTTGACAGCTATCTGCTGGCGCATGCCGGCAAGATCACCAGGGAGTCGCATCCCAGCCACGACATCAGCTTCCGCCAGATGGATTTTTCCGACATCGGGGTCCTCGATGAGACCTTCGACGTCGTGTTCTTCAGCAATTGCTTCTGTTACCTTTCCGATCCCTCCGCAATTGTCGAGAGTATGAAACGAGTGACCCGCCCCGGCAGCCGAGTCATCGGCCGCAACTGGGACGGCGAGCCATTTCTGCTGTATCCGATGGATGTGGGACTGCTCTCCCTGGTGCAGCACCATCTCGTGCAGGCAACGGAAAATCAGACCGAGGGCGCCTATTTCGACCACTATTTCGGCCGCAAGATGCCGGGGCTGTTCCGTCGCCAGGACTTTCGCCACGTAACCTGCGATACCCACGTCATCCAGCGTTTCGGCCCTGCCGATCCTGATCTGGCCGCATACATCCGGACCAACGGTGAATGGATGGGGGACAAGATCGCGGGACGCATTGACGAAGACGCATTGGCCGAGTGGTATGCCCATTTCGACCCGGACGATCCGCGCTGTGTGTATCTTGCCGACGAGTTCTATTTCTGCATGATCGAAATGGCCGTGACCGGCTATGTATGACCCGGTTCCTCAGAACGAATCACGGAATTCGCTTCACGGGGATCCCCGGGATCTCGCGCCGGAAGCACACAAGGCGCTGACGCTGTGCCTCGAAGCGGTGAGTTCGTTCGGCGACGGCGAGGCCTGTGGCACGGCCCTGGATGCTCTGGAGGAGCTGCTGCCGCTGCTCGCCCCGTCGGACATCGACGCCCTGATCGGCCACCCCGAATATGTCGCCGTTCGAGCGAAACTGATTCGGGCCTGCGCGGAGACCTGGTTCCAGCGCGAGTGTGACCTCGCCAGCCGCGCCCTCGACGACGAGTCATCCCTCACCCTGCGCACTCTGTTCGACGACCACATCCCGCGCGACGCCTACGCCGACGAGCTTGCCGTCCTGCGTTCCATCGAGCCGCGGAATATTCTCATCATCGGCAGCGGTGCATGCCCGATGTCCGCGATCGTAATACAGGACGCTTTCCCGGCCGCCGCCGTCGTGGGCATGGACCGCTCGCCGCGGGCCTGTGAGCTGTCCGCCCGGCTGTTGACGGCCTACGGACACCGGAACGTCACCATCCTGAGGGGCGACGCCGCAGGTCCGATCGATGTCCAGCGGTTCGACTGCATCCTTCTGGCGCTGACGGTTGGAATCGACGAGGCGGACAAGCGACGCATCATCCGCTCGCTTCGCGGCGCGGCGGACCCGGCGGCGACGCTCGTCGTGCGCACGGCGGCCGGCTGGGGTCGCGTGCTCTACCCGGGCACGGACCTGCCGGTGATCTCGGCCCGGGCGAACCTCCATCGCAGCATCTCCGCACACCAGCGTTCCGTCGCGGTCGCGGTCCCCTTTTCGGAATTGCCGGACTGATACGCTTATCGCCGGTATTGCTGAAGGACCCGTGCGAAGCCGAACCCAAGAAGCCGGAGTCTCAAATGACCTATGAAGTTGTAAGAACCATTCCCGCAGTGGACGACTACCTCGAATTGCGCCGCGCGGCGGGACTGGGTGCGAAGTCCGTCGAGGGTGCCGAGCGCGGGCTGCCGAATACTCTGTTTGGCGTGCACGTGCGCCATGAGGGCGAAGTCGTGGCAATGGCGCGGCTGATCGGAGACGGCGGCACGAACTATGCCTGCGTGGACGCTGCCGTACACCCGGATCACCGCGGCAAAGGGCTGGGAACCCAGGCGCTCGGGCGGCTCGTGGTGGGCGAGGTGGCCCGGCACTTCAAGGAGAATGCCCCGGGGGGTGCCTACCTGATGGCGGTAACCAGAGTGCCCAAACTGGGGTTCCAGACCGGCTTCCAGCTGCTTGATCCTCCCGAAGTGGGTATGTACATCTGGCAGCCTCTGGAATAGAGCACCTGCTCAGCCGGCGACGGCAACCAGACCCGCGGACACCGCCGGGCCGAACATCTCCCGCACGAACAGACTTCGCGCGCGCGCGTCCAGCCGGGCGATGAATTCGTCACTGGACTGGCTTGCCAGCTCGAACTCGATTCGCGCATCGACACGTTCCGGTACGACGGTCTCCAGCATGCGGCCCACCAGGTCGGCGTTCCGGCAGCCGGCATAGGATTGCAGCTCCTTGCGAAGCGACTCCGCTTCATAAGCCGTCAACAACTCGCCCAGCCGGCCCGACCCGTCCAGCTTCCCGACGGCCGCCAGCCTCTCCGCCTCCCGCACCGCGACCGCGGAATCCGGTTCGAAGTCCGCGTCCGTCCAGACCCAGTTCACGTTGCGATTGACCGATTCCAGGGATCGAACGCGGTGGCTCCAGAACCGTGGAATGTAAAGAAGATCACCGGCATTCAGAACGACCTGCCGGGTAGGGATGTCCGCGTCGTCGAAGGCCAGCGTCGACACCGGCAGAAACCTGATCCACGGCAGCTCCCGGCCCGGCGGCGCCAGCGTGAAAAGCTTGGAACCGGTCAATTGCACATTGACCACGTCCAGCGCATTGCCGTCGTAGTGCCAAGGCGTCTGGTGCCCTTCCCGGGCCTCCCAGAACCGCGGCGGTCGTTCCAGCGACAGGCGTTCCGCCCGCTCCTGCCAGTGTGCACTCAGCCAGTCGGGACAAGGCATGTCTTCGGCAAGGGATTGATCCCGGGGCAGATGGTGCCAGTACTGGTTGCCGCCATTGGCTCCGATCGCCGCTTGCAGCTTATCCGGCGTCCATGACCGGGCGGGCCAGTCACCGGCGGCCCCGCGGACGACGAACGGCGTGCGCGACGACAACGCCGCATCGAAATCGCGATCCAGTTCCTGAACGTTCATCTCGTTGACGGCTTCGGTTGCAGGCATACTCGGTGATCGACAGCGATCGTCCCATGGTAAACGTTTCATTATACCGACCGAAAGCGATTCATGGTGAGCGGGACGCAAGGCGGGTATACTCGCCTGCCGTTCCGCTCCGGTTCACTGATCCACTCTCCCGTGCGGCCCGTCACCCGCACGAATGCCACGAATTCTGACGCTTGCGAATGAAAACCTCCCACGACGACACCGCACGAGCCGCATATCTCGACCTGTTGAAGCGGACTCTGGTCAACTGGCTGTACCACGATATCGAGCGGCACGAATTGCTGCGGCTGGGCGACTACGCGCTGGTGAAACGTCCTCTCTTCGATCCGCAGCGACGCGGAATCGGCCGGGACTTTTCGATCCAGGCCCACACGCTCGTGGGTTTCGACCGTCTGGACAACATTCAACACTGCGCCGAAACCGTCATCTCGGAGAACATTGCCGGGGATTTCATTGAAACCGGCGTCTGGCGCGGCGGATGCTGCGTCTTCATGCGCGGTCTGTTGAAAGCGTACGGGATCAAGGATCGCACCGTGTGGGTCGCAGATTCCTTCCAGGGACTTCCAAAACCGAACGAAGAACAATACCCCGACGACAAGGGGAGCAGGTTCCACGAGATGAACGTGCTTGCCGTACCCGTCGAGAGCGTCAAGGAAATCTTCGAACGCTACGGACTGCTCGACGACCAGGTGCGGTTCCTGAAAGGTTGGTTCCGCGACACGCTGCCGGACGCACCGATCGAGAAGCTTGCGGTGCTGAGGCTCGACGGCGATATGTACGAGTCGACGATGGACGTGCTCAGCAGCCTGTACGACCGGGTATCCCCCGGCGGGTTCATCATCGTCGACGACTACGGCGCCTATGCGGCGTGCCGCAAGGCAGTCCACGATTTCCGCGATGAGCACGGCGTGTCCGAGCCCATCCGGGAGATAGACTGGACGGGGGTATACTGGAGGAAAGCGTAGAAATCGGGCACTGTACGTCTATTGACTCAACCGGCCGCGCCGTCGCGCTCCCGCAGGCGGTCGCACAACATCCGCATCACCGCCAGGCTCGTCTCGGGACGCTCGCGCAGTACGACCTCGAACTGCTTCTGGCCGATGCACAGCGTCCGCACCTCCCCCACGGCCACCAGCCGCGCCATGCGCGGTGCCTGGCTGATGATCGCCATCTCGCCGACGTATTGGCCGGAGCTGCGGCGCGCCAGCTCCGTCATGCCATCACCTTTCCTGACCAGAACCCGGACCTCGCCGGAGACGATGATATACAACTCATCACCCGGCTCGTCCTGCTCAGCCAGCACCTCCTCGTCGTGGAACAGGTGCTCTTCGGTGATGGATGCCACCTGCTTGAGCTCCGCCGGCGCCAGGTCCACGAAAAGCGGAACACGTTTCAGGAACAATATGCGCTCCATCACCGAGAGCGATTCCAGTTTTTGCATCGATTCTTCTCCGGTGAGCGCGTTCGCCGCGGCGTCGCGCACGGTTTCATCGGGGTCATCGCGTGCCAGGTCGGCCAGCACAGAAGCAACCTCTTCGGCCCTCACTCCGCTCGCCGCCAGCGCGGCGCAAGCGCGCACCCATGGATCCTCGTCCCGAAGCGATTCCCGAAGTGCCCCCGTATAGTCGACCCGGGCATCGTCGGGCTCCGGCTCCCACATTCGAAGCAGCGGCCGGACCGTGTGGCGGTCCGATACCGAGTCCAGGATCTCGACCGCATTCGCCCACTGATCCCGATCCCCGCTGCCCAGGCTGGCGACCGCAGCCTCGAAAGCTTCACGGTCCGCAAGGCTACCGAGCAGACGCAGGGCATTGATGCCGAAGCGCTCGGACACCTGCTTCAGCGAATCCGCCAATAGCTGCGCGGCTTCGTGCTTGTGCGCCCAACGCTGAACCGGCCGCCAAAGATCATGGTAGTGGAGCGCCTGCTCGATCCGTTCACGGGCGCGCTCCCTGATTATATCGGCCTGCGGCTCCACGGGCAGATGACTCAGCGCCAGAATCGCGCCGGCCTCACGCTCCGGATCGGCAAGCGCCCCCACGATGGCGTCGAGCGCGTCACCGCCGAACACGCCGATGGACGAGGCCACGGCTTCGCGTACCAGCCTGTCATTGTCTCCCAGTGCGCCGACCAGCACGGTCAGGCATTGAGGATCCCCGATCCGCGCGAGCGCGGAGGCCGCGGCGCGACGTACGGCGGCGTGGGAATCTGCCAGAGCCTCCGCCACGGGCTCCACCGCGGAACGGTCTCCCCAGTCGGCGAATGCCTTCACGGCCTCAACGCGGGTATCCACGTCGTCCGCCGCGGCCATCTGCTGCAGTGCCGCCAACGCTTCGGGCTGCGGCCCGAGCTTCAACAGCGCAGCGGCTGACCCGGCACGGACCGCAGGCTCCTGGTCTTCGAGCAGCGGGCTCACGTGGTGAACCAGAACTTCCGGATCCGGGACCAGACGCTGCAGCGCGGCGATCGCCTGCACCTGGACTCCCGGATCGGGATCCTCCAGACAGGCGATGATGTGGTCCTGCGCCGCGACCGCGTTCGAACGCGCCAGCGCCCGAAGCAGGTTCGCTCTCACCTGGACATCCGGATCGTCCAGCCCCTTGACGAGGGCGGGGACCATCCGGGCGTCGGCAAGGTCCGCGAGAATGTCCGACGCCGCCCGCCGCACCGCCGCGTCCGTATCCGAGAGCCCGGCGACCGCGATCGCGCTTTCCGCCGGATCCCGCTGGAAAGCACCGAACGGATCTTCCTCGTTCCGGAACACGAGGGGGCGCCCCGCCCGCAACGCATCCACCAGTGCGCTCAGATAGGCCCGGCGGACGCGCCAGGTGGCGAACAACGCGACGGCGGCGCAGGCGGCGCCGACGAGATACGCCCGGCCGGGGCCCGCTTCCCTGACCAGCATCAGCGCCACACCCACCAGCATCGCCCCCACCTGCAGACACACGCCGTTTATGAACAACCGGGTCTGCTCGCGGCGCACGGGGGGAACGACATTGAACAACGCCTGCCAGGAGTTGCGGGCAACGCCGCTCTGCCAGACCTCGTGGACAAAGCGCAATCCGACGACGGCGAAAAAGACGCCCGCGCCGATCAGCATCGTGAACCCGATCAGATCGACGGCCGCGAGAATCATGAAGCTAGCCACGAGGCCCAGACGGGTATTGATCCGCGGGGCCAGCAGCAGCGAGACCAGCAGTGCGATGCCCGTGGTGGCCCCCCGGAACGCACCGAGAAAGCCGGTGAGCTCATCCTCCATCGGAAACCGGATCTCGACCGCCGTCGAGAACACGAACCAGAGGAGATAGACCAGGCCCTGGAACAGGACCCCGGTAATCGCCAGCCAGAACAGCAGTGGCGAGCTCCGGACGTAGCGGAATCCGGACTGCAAATCCTCCCACGCGCTGCGCCTGGACCGCCGCGTGCGGGACGTGGTCTTCGTTCCACCCTCGGGGGCGGCCGGGACCAATGAGCGCGCCAAGGCGTAAGCCACCAGCAATGTCGCGACCCAGAACAGCAGGAGGTTGTCCGTCCCGAGCCAGTGCACCAGGAACGGTGTAATCAGACCCCCCGCCGAGAAGCCCGCGATATCCGCCGCGGCGAACAGCGGGAAGAGGCGTTTCGCCTGACGGGTGTCCCAGGTCATGCTGGCGACGCCCCACAACATAACCTGCAACAGCGTATGAAACAGGGATGCAGCGGCCCAGAGCGCCTCATAGATCCAGGTGTGGTCAAGGACGACAAGGAATCGTCCTCCCACCAGCAGAACAGAGACCAGGATCGGCAGCATCAGGTAGAACCGAAGCGCCGAAATCCGTCCCATCAGGGTCGTGATGGCCAGCGTCGTGCCGATGGTAACCAACCCGAGCACCACGTAGAGGCGGGGGAGCACGTCCGCCCCCACCCTGGACAGCAGCAGCGACTCCGCACCGGAGACCCCGATGGCGATGCCCGCACCGGAAATCAGCATCATCGCGGCGGTCAGCGCGACGAGGCGCCCCTCGCCGGGACGCACCTTCAGCCAGGCTGCCGCGCGCATGCTCAACATGGGTGATGCATCACCCGATTGAAGCGCATCGGAGTGGTTCCCGGAAGGATGTCGGCAGCGCGCAAGTTTCTGGTTTTGCTGGTAGCTGGTCGTGCGCCGGGATTGGCAAGAACGTCTCCGCGCGGAATTCTAGGCCTCTCCGTCTATCGCCGCAACAAGCACCCCGGTCCGGCAGCCCCACCGACGTTCACATCGCCCTCACCGGGTGGCTGGTTTATACTGGCCGCTGGCACGAGAACCGATATCAACCCGTCAATCACTTCGTCCAAAACCGCCAGCAAGGAGAATCAACGATGAGCGCACCTTCACCCGGCATCACTTCCGCATACCTGGCAACCCTGGCCGCCGGACTCCTGGCTACGGCCGTTTGGGCCGCCGGCGACCGGCCCGGAGTCGGCGGCGTCGAACGGCTGGAACGGGAGGCGACGGCCACTTTCGAGGCGGATACACGCCAGCTTGCCGTCGAGGACGACGTGTTCTTCCAGGACCTGCTGGAGACCTCGGAGCAGGCCCGGCTGGCGGTGGCGCTGGCGGACGGCACGCAGCTCACGCTGGGTGAGAATGCATCGCTGCGCATAGACGAGTTCGTCTACACGCCCGACAGCAGCACCGCCCGGGTAGGGATCTCGGTACTGGAAGGCGCGTTTCGGTTCGTCGGCGGCGATGCCGAGAACATGGATGATTCCGAGGTCGAGATCAAAACCGGCGTCGGCACACTGGGCGTGCGCGGCACCAGCGTCTGGGGCGGTCGCATCGACGGGAGCTTCGGCGTCCTGGTTTTCGAAGGCAACGTGACGGTGCGCAACGAGGCCGGCGAGGTCAACCTCGGTCCTGGTGAAGGCACCATGGTCGATGACAAGGACTCTCCACCTTCCGCGCCGAAAGTATGGCCGGAAGAAAAGGTACAGCGTGCCGTCGACACGGTGAGATTCCGGGAGAACTGACGAACACGCCGTCGGCTCCTGTCCCGCAGTCCGTGGCTTGACGGCCGCGATTCGCGGATTCAACGGACGATCCGTGCTCCTGCGCTGGCAATCGCCCCGTGTCCTGGGCCTGCTGGCATTGGCGGCTGTCGTCGCGGCATGCGTCCTGAACCCTCCCCTGCTGCGCGACGTAAGGCTCGGCATATTCGACCGGTACCAGAGCGCGTGGCCGCGTGAATACCGGCCGGTGCCGGTGCGGGTGGTGGTAATCGATGACGAGTCGCTGTCGCGCATCGGACAATGGCCGTGGCCGCGCAGCGTGATGCGCGACCTCGTCATCCGCTTGGGCGATGCGGGCGCCGCCGTGATAGCAATGGATATCGTGTTCGCCGAACGCGACCGCCTGTCGCCGGCACGCCTCGCGGAGCAATGGCCTCGGGTTTTCGACATGGATGCCGGGGCGCTTCGCGGCATGGATACCGACCGCATGCTCGCCGAGGCAGCCGGGATATACCCCGTGGTGGGCGGCTTCGCGCTCACGCAGTCCGGCGACCCCGCACCGGTGCCGGTCAAGGCGGGCTTTGCGGAGGTGGGCGTTGACACCGCCGCCGCGGTTCGCGGCTACCCTGCAGCGCTGCGGAACATACCCGTACTGGAAGAGGCTTTCACCGGCCTGGGCAGCTTCACTGTGCCGGCCGCGAGCGGGTCGGTGATTCGCACCCTGCCGCTGATCCAGCGGCAGGGTGAGCAGCTCGTGCCCTCACTGGCGCTGGAAACGCTGCGGGTGGCAAGCGGCGCGGACACTATCGCGGTGCGCGGTGGCGCCGACCCGTCGGCCGGCGTGCGACGCCTGCGAACCGGGCGCATCGAAATACCGGTCACCGGCGACGCCAGCCTGTGGCTGCACGATACCGGTCCGGTGGACGCGCGCAGTATCCCGGCATGGCGACTGTTGCAGGGGGCCGGCGGAAACGGACCGGCTGTGCCCCGGCTTCAGGGCCACATTGTGCTGATCGGCACCAGCGCCGCCGCGCTGGGCGACCGGGTGCAGACGCCGCTGCGGCCCGACGCCCCCGCCGTGACCGTACACGCGCAGGCGCTCGAGCAGATGATACTGGGCCAGCACCTGGAGCGCCCGGCCTGGGCGCGCGGTGCGGAATTGTCCGGCGCGGTGATCCTGGCGCTGCTGCTCGTCTGGCTGATGCCGAAGCTCAACGTGCTCGGCGCCACGGGGATGGCACTGACTCTGGCGCTGCTTCCGATCGCCGCGGGAGCGGCGGGGTTCAATCGCTACAGACTGCTGCTCGACCCTACACCGGTGGTCCTCACCGTTCTCGTCGTGTACCTGGTGATGACCGTGGCGTTGTTTCTGCTCGCCGAGGTTCGGCGCCGGGGCATCCAGCGCGCGTTCGGCCAATATCTGGCTCCCGACCTGGTGGCACAACTCGCCGAAGACCCCGAGCGGCTGCGCCTGGGCGGCGAATCCCGTCAAATGACCTTTTTGTTCTCCGATATAGCGGGGTTTACCGCGCTCACGGAGACCACCGACCCACAACGGTTGGTGGCGCTGGTGAACGCTTACCTCGAGGGAGCGTGCCGGGTGGTGTTCGAGCACGGCGGCACCATCGACAAGATCGTCGGCGACGCACTGCACGTCATGTTCAATGCTCCTACCGATCAACCGGATCATGCCGCGCGGGCGGTGCGCTGCGCCCTGGCGCTGGATGAGTTCTCCGCACGGTTCCGGGCGCAGCAAAAGGAACAGGGCGTCGAATTCGGCGTGACGCGCATCGGCGTCAACAGCGGGCCGGCCATCGTCGGCAACTTCGGCGGCGGCGACCGCTTCGACTACACGGCGCACGGCGATGCCATCAATACGGCGGCGCGCCTGGAAGCCGCCAACAAGATGCTCGGGACCACGATATGCGCGGCGGGTAGTGTAGTCGGGCAATGCGAGGCGATCGCGTTTCGGCCCATCGGCGTGCTTTGGCTGCGCGGCAAGACCACCGGAACCGAGGTGTACCAGCCGTTGCGTGACGATGACCCCCGCCTGGTCTGGCGCGACGAGTACCTGGCGGTGTATGAAGCCCTGCGGGACGGGGAGCCGGATGCTCGGCGACGGCTCGAGGAGCTGACCGGGCGTCACCCCGGCGATGCATTGCTGGCCCTGCACGCAACGCGGGCCGCCGGGGGCGAACAGGGCGTCGACATCATCGTGGAATGACCCCCCTGACGGGCCGGAACCATCCGGTCGTTCCAGATCCGGCAACAATGCACTATCTCCAGGGCTGGATACGCGGTAAATTACAGCAAAGCAACACCCCGTACCCCGGAGCATCCATGCAACAGGCCGTTCTCGAGAGCTCGCCTCGCCTGGGAAGCTACTTGCCCTGCTCCACACCCTCGCTCCGGGAAGCCCTGGCGGCGCAGACCGGCGCCGATTCCGGGCCGCGCAAGCGCCTGGGGGCCCTGCTGGTGGAAGTCGGCACAATCTCCGCCGAGGAGCTTGAAGCCAGCCTGGAAGCCCAGCGGGTCGACCGCCTGCGCCGCTGCGCGCTGTTCGCCAACTTTCCGCGCAGCGACCTGGTGCGACTGGCGGCCGCCTTCGAGGAGGTGACCATAGAGGCGGGTTTGCTGTTCATCACCGAGGGCGACGTGGACACCCAATTGTTCGTAGTGGCCGCAGGCGAGCTGGAAGTTTTCCACACCGATGAGCAGGGCGATGAAGTGCCCATCGCCCGGATCTTACCGGGAGAGCCCGTCGGGGAGCTCGGTTATGTAACCGGCGGCCGGCGCACGGCCTCGGTCCGGGCGTTGAAACGCTGCGAGTTGCTGCGGACCGAATACGACACATTCCGGAATCTGCTGGACGGCATGCCGAGGCTGTCCCAGGCCTTCCTGGATATCGCAGTCCGCCGCCTCGTCCAGACCAGTGAGATGTTCGCGGACCGGCAGCAGCGCCTGAAGCGCGTCGAGCATTCGCTGCAGGAGCTCACCGACCTCCTCGATCTGTCGGAGGTCGCCGGGGCCGACACCGGCATCGAAGCCCTGCTGGCAAGGCTGGTGCGGGCCGCGCGGTCGATGGTGGAGGCGGAGCGCGGCATCCTGTACCTCGTGGACGACGCCACCGGGGAGCTGTGGTCCAGGGTTGCGGCGGGCGGCGACGTCCGGGACCTCCGGGTCCCGAAGGGCGAGGGCATCGCCGGCTGGGTCGCCGGGTACAGGGAAGTGCTGAATCTGAAGGACGCCGCCGGTGATTACCGGTTCAGGGAAGAGTCGGACCAGTACCGGGGGTCCCGGACGGACACCGTCCTGTGCGCGCCCATCTGGTCCCCGTCCAACGTGCTGCTGGGTGTGATCCAGATCATCAACAAGCGGGACGGCGATTTCACGGATCACGACGAGACGCTTATTCGGGCCTTCGCCTCCCAGGCCGCCATCGCCCTGGAGAACTTCAGCCTCCACGACAGGATGATGGAGAACCACCGCCGCATGGCCCTGCTTCTGGAGCTTGCCAACGCCATCGGCACCACGCTCGATTTCCGGGAGCTGATACGCCGGGTGGTGGAGCGCATCACCGACGCGCTGCACTGCGAGCGGACGTCGTTCTTCGTGGTGGACGAAGACAGCCGGGAGCTGTGGTCCCTGGAGTTCCAGGGCGACGAGCTGGAGGAGATCCGATTCCCGATGAGTGCCGGCCTCGCCGGCGAGTGCGCCACCACGTCCCGGGTCATCCGGGTGGAAGACGCCTACGCGGATCCGCGCTTCAACCGGGAGATCGACCTCGAGACCGGGTTCCGCACACGCAATATCCTGTGCATGCCGGTGGTCAACCGCGACAAGCGCACCACCGGGGTGATCGAGTGCATGAACAAGAAGCAGGGAGTCTTCTCCGAGGAGGACACCAAGCTGCTGCGGGCGCTGAGCGCCCAGGTGAGCGTCGCCGTGGACAATGCCAAGCTGCACGCCCGGGAAGTGGAGATGCGCAGCTACCTGGAACGGGTGCAGGGCAGTATATCCAGCGCCATCGTGACCCTGGACGAGTCCCGCCGCGTGGTGGTCTGCAACCGTGCGGCGGAGCGCCTGCTCGGCGTCACGGACCCCGAACCGGCGTCGGACGCCGCCGGTATACTCGGGGCTGCCAACAGCCATATTCTTGAGCTCGTTGACGAGGCTTACCACAGGCGCCGCTCATTCAACCGGGACGAGCTGCACCTGACCCACGCCGACGGCACTTCGAGCACCATCAACATGAGCATCGCCCCCCTCGAGGACGCCGACCGGCAATTCAAGGGACTGGTCCTGGTGCTCGACGACATCACCCGGGAGAAGCGGGTGCGCAGCGCGTTCGGGCAGTACCTGGCGCCCGCCGTGATCGAGGAGCTGCTGGCGAACCCGGACAAGCTCAGGCTCGGCGGAGAGAAGCGCGAGCTGACGGCAATGTTCACGGACATCGAGGGGTTCACCACCCTGACCGAAGGCGTGGACCCGGAGCGCCTGGTCTCGCTGCTGCACGAGTATTTCGACATGGCCTGCGGTATTGTTCTGCGCCACGGCGGCACCATCGACAAGATCGTGGGCGATGCCCTGCACGTAATATTCAACGCCCCGGTGCAGGTCGAAGACCACGCCGCCCGGGCGGTCCATTGCGCCCTGGAGTTGTCCCGATGTGCCCGGGAGCTGACCGCCAGCCAACGCGAGCGCGGCCTGGCGCTGGGCCGGACCCGCATCGGCATCAATACCGGCGCTTGTGTAGTGGGAAACTTCGGCGGCTCGAGCCGGTTCGACTATACGGCCCACGGCGACGCCATCAACACCGCGGCCCGCCTGGAGGGCGCCAACAAGCACCTGGGCACCGGCATCTGTGTCAGTGAAAGCACCGTAGCCCAATGCGGCGCGGCGCTTTGCTTCCGTCCCATCGGGCGCCTGTTGTTGAAGGGCAAGTCGGAGACCGTCGCCGTATTCGAGCCCCTTGATGGAGACGACCGGGAGTCCGCCACCACCCGGGCTTACCTCGAGGCCTATGCAGCGCTCGCCGAGCAGCGTCCGGACGCGGGCGACCTGTTTCGGGCTCTGACCGCGAGCTTCCCGGACGATCCCCTGATACGCCTGCATGCCCACCGCCTGGCCGAAGGTGTGGCCGGCGTGGACGTCGTCCTGGAGGCCAAGTAAAACCGATGGCCGGCGGGGACAGGAAACCACTCCGGATGCGCCGGGGGCCGCCAGGCAAGAGCCCCTGCCGGCGAAACACTCACCGTTGAAAACCCGTTCGCAGGCGGGAAGCGCCTCCGGGTCTCCGGGAAGCCGGGGCTCGGCAGTAGAGCAGCCATTACCCGCCGACCAGGCCGCGGCAGAGCCATCGAAGCTGTCGTCGTTGCGTCGCACGCTGTTCCCGGAACGGGCCTCCGTCGAGAATCTGCCGCCGCGGGTCTTGAGCAAGATCCAGCAGCAGCAGGACTCCAGCGAGATTCTGATCAGCTGGGCACAGCTGATCATCGTCACGACCTGGGCAGTGCTGTATGCACTGGCGCCCAAGACTTTCTCCGAGACCGCCGCCTTCGAACCGGTTCCGGTGGCGCTGGCCGCCTACTTCGCGTTCACCATCTTCCGCATGATCCTGGCGTACCGGCGCAAACTGCCGCACTGGCTCCTGTACTTTTCCGCGGTCTTCGACATGGTGGTGCTGTACGCCCTGATCTGGAGCTTTCACCTCCAGTACGAGCAGCCACCCTCGTTCTATCTCAAGGCGCCGACACTGCTTTACGTGTTCATCTTCATCGCTCTGCGGGCCCTGCATTTCGAAGCGCGCTTCGTTCTGGCATCGGGATTCGCGGCGGCGGTCGGCTGGCTGCTGATGCTGGGATACGCAATCGAAATGCCGGTGGAGGGCGCCCGCATCACCCGCAATTATGTCGAGTACATGACGTCCAACAACGTGCTGCTCGGCGCCGAGTTCGACAAGGTCATCTCCATACTGCTGGTAACCGCGGTGCTGGCGCTGGCCCTGGTACGGGCGCGCGACCTCATGGTGCGTTCGGTGGTGGAAAGCACCACCGCCCGGGAGCTGTCGCGGTTCGTACCGTCCCAGGTGGCGCGGCAGGTTCGCGTCTCTGATCTGGAGGTTGCGGCGGGGCAGGGTGACGTGCGCGAGGCCACCGTCCTGTTCACGGACCTGGAAGGGTTCTCCACGCTCAGCGAGCAGGTCACGCCGCCGGAGATCATCGCAACCCTCAACGAGTATTTCAGCGTCGTGGCGGCGCCCATCGAGAGCCGGGGCGGCGTGATCAACCAGTTCCAGGGCGACGCCATACTGGCCAGCTTCAACCTCCCCGAGGCCGACCCGGACCACGCGGCCAGGGCCATCGAAGCGGCGCTGGAAATCCAGCAGGTGCTGGAAGGGCATACGTTCGGCTCGGCGGGCCTCACTCTGCGTTCCCGGGTCGGCATCAACAGCGGCGAGGTAGTGGGCGGTCTGGTGGGCACGGCGGAACGGGTCAACTACACGGTCCACGGCGACGACGTGAACCTTGCCGCCCGCCTGGAGCAGCTCAACAAGGAGCACGGAACGCGAATCCTGGTTTCCGAGCGCACTCTCGACCTCGCCGGACGGGAACGTTTCAACTGGCGTCGCATCGGCACCGTGGTGGCCCGGGGCCGCAACGCCCCCACCGTCATCTACGCCGTGCAGCCCTGGCCTGCTGCACCCCGCCGCTGATATTGCCATTGTGGGTCGGGCTTGATGCCTCACGTGCCAGCCGAAAAAGCTGACCCACATGGGGCTTGAAGGCTTGCCAGGAACGGCCAGCCGGGGGATTTCAGGCCTCGTTGAGGTCGCGCATATGCCGCTCGATGTTCGAGCGCGCCTGGGCCTCCAGGCGCTCGCGAAAATGCGCCGTCTGGAAGATGCTCGAGCGGGACAGCAGCGCGTTGAGGAATCTGCACTTGCCGGCTACGTGCTGGGCCTCGGGCACATGGGCACACTCGGCGGCGATTGCGCGCGTATCCCGCATGAATTCATCCCAGGGCAGAGCGAAACTGGAAAGGTCGATGTCCGCCATCAAGCGCCCGTCGTTGTCTTCCGGCTCACTCGGATGCTCGGTGTCCCGGATCAGGCGATGGATACGCGCCGCGCGCTCGGAGGACAGGTGCAATCCGAGCCGCGAATCGAACAACTGCGCGCTGCGCCGCTCGTTGTCACCAGCGCCGGTGTCGAATACGGCATCGTGGAACCATATCGCCAGCTCTATGGCGTCCGGGTCATCCGCCAGGTGCCGGGCGCCGTCGAGCTGTACCAGGCAGTGACGAATGTGCTCCAGGGTGTGGTAGCCGCGATGCGACTCCGAGTACTTGTCAACGAGCATTCGGTACAGCTCACCGGCATCCGCTTCCGGGGCGCAGCGGGAGACCAATTCACGGAACCTTTTCTCCAACTCCAGCTCTACCATTCCAGGGCGTTCATTCGTCACCGGCATGCCGTGACCGGCCTTTCCCCCCCGGCGGGTGAAAAGCATCGTCCCGGGACTTCGATTTCGGCTCTCGGGCTCAAGTGAACAGCCTCGCTGTGTGTCGGACGGTAAGCTTGGCATGGTATCGATCGGGTATCAAGAAATACGGCCGGAACGATACCGCGGTCACCGTGCTGGTCCCCACCCATCCGGTCGGACCCGTGCACGCCATGCTGATGCCCCGACGGCTGTCCCTTCGGCAATTGTTGGTATTTGCCGACACCCGCCCCATCGGGCCGCAAGACACTGATTTGGATGTTTATTTTTCGTCGAAAGTGCTATCGGTGCCACATTGGTGTCTGAAAAACCCAACACAATTTGCAGCACTGCCAACGAATCCACTACCATTGGGTCTGGCATGTAACTTGCTCCCGGTGTTGGTAGCCGACAAGGCCTCCTACTGTGGGCACTTGCGGTACATAAACGAATAACAGGAGAACTTGAATATGATTACATCGAACAGATACGGATCCCTTTTGAATGTTATTGCCCTGATCGGGGTACTACTCGTCGCCGGTTGTGCGACCGCCACTTCCAAGCCCGAGATGGCCGAAGAACCCGCACCCGCCGAGCCGCCGACCGAAATGGTCACGAAGGAAGTGGTGCTGGATGCCAGAACCCTTTTCGCCTTCGACAGCGCCGAGCTCACCAGCGAAGGCATGACACAACTGGACAAGCTGGTCAGGGACGCCGGCGGAGACGCGGCCGGCCAGGTTACCGTAACCGGGCATACCGACCGTATCGGCCCCGAGGATTACAACATGGGCCTCTCCGAGCGTCGGGCGAACTCTGTCGCCGACTACATGGTCCAGGGCGGCGTACCCGCCAGCCGGATCACTACCGTCGCACGGGGCGAGACGGAACCCGTTGTTCAATGTGAAGAGCAGCCATGGAACGCACTCGTCGAGTGCCTCGCCCCGAACCGTCGCGTTGTGGTGGAGTACCCGGTGATGGTCGAAGAGGAAGTCGTCAAGGACGAATGACGGTGTAGCGTAAACGCGGGCGGCCGGTCGTTTCGGCGGCCGCCCGCGGTTTTTCGTGCTACCGGACCGTGATGTCCACGCATCGACGGCCCCTCGCCGACCACGGCTTCGAGCAACGCTTATCGGCCAGGGGGGCTGGCCTCCTACATGCCTCGTTTGTCCGCCGCACAATACCGACTGAATGGGTCAAAAACGGTCGGCACGATCTTCGTTTCCCCGATGCCCGGACCCTGTTCATGACCCGTGCCTGCCGCTGGACTGTGATTTTCGCTCCCGCATCCCTTACCATATCGGCCGTGATGACGCGCACTTCCGCAGTTCAGTGAGCACCGTTGCGGCGCCGGCCACGCGGCGGGAAATCGAATCAATCACCGTGATCGGCTTCGGTCACGGCGTTTCGCATTTTTTCCATCTGATGATCCCGCCGCTGTTCCCGTGGCTGATGCGGGACTTCGGCCTGAGCTTCACCGAGGCGGGTCTGCTCGCGGGCGTATTCTTCGCCGTATCCGGCACCGGGCAGGCTGCCGCCGGGTTCTTCGTCGATCGCCTCGGTGCGCGCCGGGTGCTGTTGGCGGGTATGGCGCTGTTTGCCGCCGCCGGTCTGATCCTGGCCGCAGCGCCGGGCTACGCCGTGTTGATCCTGGCCGCCGCGGTGGCCGGCGCCGGCAACAGCGTGTTTCATCCCGCCGATTTCACCCTTCTCAATCGCAACGTCTCGACCCCCCGGCTCGGCCACGCGTTCTCGGTGCACGGCCTGTCCGGCAATCTCGGCTGGGCAATCGCGCCGATCTTCATGACCGGCATCGCGGTGGCCTCGCACTGGCGTATCGCCGCGCTGGCGGCAGCGGCCCTGGCCTGCGCGGCCCTGGCCCTGTACTGGCTGCGCCGGGACGCCACTTCCGACCCGCCGTCTGCAACGCAGCAGCCGGAAAGCGCGGGTCCTGAGGGTTCCCTGTTCGCGTTCCTCGGCTCAGGCGCGGTGTGGATGTGCTTTGCCTTCTTCTTCCTCGTAACCGTGGCGCTGGCCGCGCTGAAGCATTTCGGCTCGCCGGTGCTCCACGAGATTTACGGGATTTCCCTGACCGCCGGCGCCTCCGCGCTCACGATCTACCTGTTCTCCGGCGCCCTCGGCATGGTCGCCGGCGGATTCCTGGTGGCGCGCTACGCGGCCCATGACCGCGTCGTCGCCGTCGTGCTGGTACTCGCCGCGGTGTTCGCGCTCGCCATCGCCAGCGGCAACGTGCCGGCATGGAGCGTTGCGGCGTTGATGGCGGGGATGGGTTTGTGTACCGGCATCGCCGGCCCCTCCCGCGACATGCTGGTTCGCCGCGCGGCAACCGCCCGCTTCGGTCAGCAGGCGTTCGGGCGCGTATACGGCTTCGTCTACTCCGGGCTCGACGCCGGCTTCGCGGTGGCGCCCGTGCTCATTTTCGGACCGTTGATGGACGCCGGCCGGTTTTCCCTGGTACTGGTGGTCGCGGCGGCGGCCCAGGGTCTTGCGGTCCTCACCGCCCTCGGCGTGGGACGGGATGTGCGTTCCGAAGCGCAGCCGGCCTAGACCGGGGTTTTTACCTTGCCTACAACGCACCCCCGGCGGCTGGAGGGCTATTCACGTGGGCAGTGACCTGTCTTGAAGCGGCCCGTGCTCGGGCGCGTGCCAGGGCCTGCCCCTGGCACACGTGCACGCACCGGGTCACTGCCCGCGGACCGCCAATTGCTGTATCTTCGGTAGCGCAGTACACTGGATATGCTCCTTCCCTCCCCTGTTATAAGGGACTCGACCATCGAACCATGACAACCAGCCGCAACAAGGAAACAGACGGCCTGGAACGAACCGGGAATTGGCGCACCAACCGAACCGCGCGGTTCAGTGGGGCGAGCATAGAGGCTCTGTTCAACAACGAGGTTCCCGCGGTTGGGATTCCCGCCTTCGCGAGCGCGGCGGAATGCGATGCTCTGCTAACGGCGATCTCTTCCCTGGCATTCCGCAACACGCACTTCAATCCCGCCAGCGTACAACGGATTGGACCAAGCTATTTTGGCTTCAAGGACCGGAAGGACGCCTACTTCGAAGCCGCCGGCCGCCACGCCGAGGACTGGATACGGCTTGTGGAAAACACAATTGACCCGGTCCAGCGCCTGGTGGCGACCATGGCCGGTGCCGGCGTCGCTCTCCGGCGGGCATACGAGCCCGGATACGGCCACTACGCGCCCTCTTTCATCAAAAAGCGCACGGGCAGCCAGTTGCTGCATACCGATACGGCGATGATGATGCACGGCTGGGCTCTCCGGGAAAACACGTCACAGGTAGCCTGGAATCTCTATCTCCAGTTGGCCCAGGGACACGATTCGACCACCATTTACGATCGCCTGGAAAAACCCGGTGACGAAGAATTCACGAGTGTATGTCAGGACTACTACCTGGAGGATGTGGTTGGAAACGCGGATTCCGTCACCATAAGGCCGGCTGTTGGCGACCTGATATTCATCAATTCCTGCAACTACCATTGCGTGCACTCATCCGACAACGACCGGATCACGATAGGCGGCTTTCTCGCTCCGGCCGGAACGGGAGCCGCAATATACTGGGCCTGAGCCTGCCCGATCCAACGAATCGGATATGCCGCAAGCGAACCGCAATCATCAACTCGACGGCAGCGTCCGGAACGCCCGCTTCACGGATACCGGCGAGCGCCGATGCCCGTTCTATGAGCGTCCCGCTAGAGGGAATCCGGACTGCCATATTGAGATTCTCAAGGCGACCGATCTCCCGCCGGTGGTCCAGCTGCACGAGGAAATCCATGCGTCCCTTCGTGACAGCGGGGTGCTGTACTTCAGGGACATCGACTTCTTCGAGCGGCTGCTAGCGGGCGACGAAGGTGGAATCGTCGGGGCCCGGGCCGGGGGGCGGCTCATCGGCTACGCCGCTTTCAAGCGAGCGGGCGGCGATTGCGGGTCTTACCACCGTCACCTCAACCTGCCCTACACTGATCCGAAACTGGTGGCAGAGACGGCGGGTTCGGTGGTCCATTCGGATTTTCGCAACCACGGCCTGCATGTCGCATTGTGCAGAACGAGAATCGACGTAGTGCGAAGCCTGGGCTTCCGGGACCTGGCCGCGGTGGTGTCCGTGGCGAACCCGGCGGGAACAGCCACCTGTTTCCGTTGCGGCCTCGAAGTCCGGGCGCTGCACTACGACGCGGATGGCACCAACCTGCTTTTCCATGCCCGACTGGTGGACAACCGGTCTTCGGGAAATCCGCCCGTGGAACACTGGATTAAACTGCCGGATACGGCGGAGCATCGTGCCGTTCTGGCCGCGGGATTCCGCGGGGTCGTGTATCACCGGAAAGCCGGGGAACTGCAGGTGGGCTATGCATCCCCGCCATCGAAGCCCCCCCCTCAGCCGAACAAGCCGCGATAAAGCCGCCGCGCCGTCGATATTTCCGGAAGTTGCCACGGCCGGCCCAAAGCGGTGTCGAAATCCTCTACCGGCGCCAAACCGGGAACATCCATCACCGCATAGGCTACCAGACCGGACGTTGGATATACCGTTAGCTCACCAAAGTAGACGTGGTCTTCGACGAGGTACAGATCCACTCGCAGATGATCGATACCGGATGCCAGCGTTTCCGCAGCGGAAATCATGGTATCGAGCCGGTGAGGCCGGGGCATGGCGGACGGCACGCCCGATTGCAACCTGGTGTTGAAGTACGGCAGTTGCCTCCATTCGCGGTCATAATACGTGGCCATTCCCAGTTGTACCCGCCTGGTTCCCGTGATCTTGCAATCCGCGGCAGTGATGAGATGAACACGTCCATTGAATACATGAAACCTGAAATCCCGCGTACGGTTCTCCTCCGGATGGCTGTCGAGAAATGCCTCGACCATGAGGCGACGCTCCACAGGCAGGTAGCCCCATTCCTTCTCCGCCTGGCCGAAGGGTCCGGCCAGCCATTTTCGGCACATTTTGCTGATCGCCGGGGGGTCCGCATCTGAGGGAGACAGGACGAAATGGTTGCATCCGCTCCGGCAGTTCGGCTTGATGACATAGCGTCCGGGAAGCCTGTCGAAGGGGATGGCCTCCGGGTTGGTTCCCGTCCAGAGGAGATCCGGCATTTTCAGCCCGGGAGTGATACGCGCCACATGGCCGCGCACGGCGATCTTGTCGAGGAAAACGGGGAAAAGCGGGTTGCGGTCAAAAAGTTTTCGCCACTGGATCTTGTCATTGTAGCCCTGCGGAGCAGCATAGTTCGGCAGGCGGCCGAGTCGCTTCCTGAATATGCGAGTGAGGCGTCGGTGGCGAACGCAAAGCAGGGTATTGAAACAGGCTGTAATCAAAGCCATCGGGAGACCGCTCTACTTTGCATGTATCGTACCGTCGCACCGGTTAAACCGTGTCCCCGGCGCGGCGGAAGGTCGAAACGGTATCATACTGCGGCGTCCCGACGAACCAGCCTGCGGGGCACCTCCGGGAATGCCGGGCCGGTACACGGCAAACCGTCATGTGTGGCACTATACGTGCATGAAGGTTTCCGTGCCGCGACGTAAGAATAATTCCGGAGCCCGCGGGCGTACGGCACTGCGGCAACCCGCGGAGATTGCATGAGCGGCCGACCCGATTGTCCGGAAGAGCCGGCGGCACCCGCCGCCCGCGAACCGCAGGACATCGACCGGGACGAAACCCGGGACTGGCTCGACAGCCTGCGGGACGTCATCGAGCGCGACGGGATGGAGCGTGCGGAGTTCCTCGTCGACCAGTTGATCCAGGCGGGCCGTACCGCCGGCGGCAGATTCCATACGCTGCACACCACGCCGTACCGCAACAGCATCGCCGTCGACGAGCAGCCGCCCTACCCGGGGGATATCGATCTGGAGCTGCATATCACGGCAATCCACCGCTGGAACGCTCTGGCCATGGTGATGCGCGCCAACCAGGCGCATCCGGAGCTGGGGGGCCATATCGCCACTTATGCCTCCATCGCCGACCTTTTCGAAGTCGGGTTTCATCACTTCTTCCGCGCCCCGTCGGCACGGCACCCGGGCGATCTGATCTATTTTCAGCCCCATGCGGCGCCCGGCCTGTATGCACGCGCCTACCTGGAAGGCCGGCTGACGGAAGAGCACCTCGCCTGTTTCCGCCGTGAGGTTTCCGGCGGCCTCGGCCAGGGCCTGTCGTCCTACCCGCACCCGACGCTCATGCCGGATTTCTGGCAGTTTCCCACCGGTTCCATGGGTCTCGGCCTCCTCACCGGGATCTACCAGGCGCGCTTCCAGCATTACCTGCAGCATCGCGGGACCCTGCCCGCCGCCGATCGCAAGGTCTGGGTGTTCGTGGGCGACGGCGAGATGGACGAGCCCGAATCCCTGGCGGGCATTTCCCTGGCCGCGCGCGAGCAGCTGGACAACCTGATCCTGGTGGTCAACTGCAACCTGCAGCGGCTCGACGGACCCGTGCGCGGCAACGGCAACATCATCCAGGAGCTCGAGACCCTGTTCGCCGGCGCCGGGTGGAACGTGATCAAGGTACTGTGGGGCAGCAACTGGGACGTACTGTTCGCCCGCGACAGGGAAGGCTGGATACTGAAGCGCATGGCCGAGGCCGTGGACGGCGAGTTCCAGAAGCTCGGGGCAACCGACGGCCTCTATAATCGCGAGCATTTCTTTTCGCGCTATCCGAAGCTCGCCGCGCTGGTGGCCAACATGTCGGACACCGACATCGACGCCCTGAAGCGCGGCGGGCACGACCCGGCGAAGATTCATGCCGCCTATGCCGCGGCCGTCGCCCATCGCGGCCAGCCGACGGTGATTCTCGCCCAGACCTGGAAAGGCTACGGCATGGGCCGCTCCGGCCAGGGAACCAATGCGGCGCACCAGGCGAAGAAACTGACCCGCGCCGACATGGAGCACTTTCGCGACCAGTTCGGACTGCCCTTGACCGACGAGGCCCTGGACAATGCGGCGCTCTACCACCCGGGCGAGGAAAGCCCGGAAGTGGACTACCTGAAGCAGCGGCGCGCCGAGCTGGGCGGTTTTCTCCCCCGCCGCCGGCGCCGGACCACGCCGGTGGATGCCGCAGCCACGGACCTTTACAGCGCTCTCCATAAAAGCTCGGGAGAGCGCAGCTTCTCCACCACGATGAGTTTCGTGCGGCTCCTGACCAAGCTCATGCGCGACAAGTCGCTCGGACCGCGCATCGTGCCCATCGTCGCCGACGAGGCACGCACCTTCGGTATGCAGGACATGTTCCGGCAATTCGGAATCTATTCTCCATGGGGCCAGCGCTACGAGCCGCAGGATGCGGACCAGCTCGCCTTTTACCGGGAGGATCTGAAAGGCCAGATACTCGAGGAAGGCATCACCGAAGCGGGCTCCCTGAGCTCGTGGATTGCGGCCGGGACCGCGTGGTCGCACAGCGACATGCCGATGCTGCCGTTCTACATTTTCTATTCCATGTTCGGATTCCAGCGGGTGGGGGACCTCATCTGGTGTGCGGCGGATTCCCAGGCGCGCGGTTTCCTGCTCGGCGCCACTGCCGGACGCACTACCCTATCCGGCGAGGGTCTGCAGCATGCAGACGGCCAGAGCCAGGTATATGCCGCGTCCGTCCCGACCTGCCGCGCCTACGATCCGGCGTTCGCCTTCGAAGTCGCGGTAATCGTCGAGGACGGCGTTCGCCGCATGATGACGGAGGGCGAGAATTGCTTCTACTATCTGACGCTCTATAACGAGAACTACGCCCACCCCGCCCTTCCCACCGATGCGGAGGAAGGTATACGGCGCGGCATGTACCTGCTGCGGCGCTCGCAGCGAAGCGGTAATCAGCCGCGGGTGCAGCTGATGGGCAGCGGCAGCATCCTGCTGGAGGTGCTCTCCGCCGCCGAGCTGCTGGAAGCGGAGTATGAAGTCGCCGCCGACGTCTGGAGCGTCACGAGCTACGGCGAGCTGCGCCGGGACGGCATCGACTGCGACCGCCGAAAGCTGCTCGATGCCGGCAAGCCGCCGCCCACCCCATACGTAACCAGCCAGCTCGCGGCCCACGCGGGACCAGTCGTGGCAGCCAGTGACTTCATCCGTGCCTATCCCGACCTGATCCGCAGCTGGGTGCCGCGGCGCTACACTGTGCTGGGAACCGACGGTTTCGGCCGTTCCGATACCCGCGCCGCCCTGCGTGACTTTTTCGGGATGGACAAGCGGCACGTGGTGCTGGCGGCATTGGCCAGCCTGGCGGACGAGGGAGTTATCCCGCGCGAGACCCCGGTGGACGCCAGGCAAAGCCTGAACATCGACCCGGGCAAACCCGGGCCGCTGGATCCCTGAACCGGCTGCTCAGCGAAATGCAAGGATCGGTTGGTGCGGCGGTCAGGCCGGATCGCCGACCTTGCTCCGGTTCAGGTTCATGACGTCCGTCTCCGCCGCTTCCCGAAGCAGCAGCGTATCCACACCCGAGATAACCAGGTGGTGGCCGTTTTCATACAACCGGGCTGCGTCCCGGTCGTGAAACGGTATGCAGCCGAGCCATTTGCCGGCGTCCAGAATTGCCCGTTCCAGGTTGCTGAACGTTTCCCCGAACTCTTCACTCGCGAAGTCCCCGAGCGCGCCCAGCGACGCCGAGAGATCCGAGGGGCCGACGAACAGCATGTCCAGGCCGTCAACCCCGGAAATCCCGTCAATATTGCCGGCCCCTTCACGGGATTCGATCTGACCGATCACCAGGAATCCGTCGTCGACGCCGGCGAGATAGCGCTCGAGGTTCCGGCCATAGCCGCTCGCTCTCACCAGGGCCGGCGCCGCACCGCGACTTCCCCGGGGGCCGTAGCGGCAGGCCGAGACGACATCCCGGGCCTGCCTGACGGTCCGTATATCGGGAATCATCAATCCCCCCGGCCCGATATCCATGGCCTTTTTGATGACATTGCTGTCGGCGGAGGGGACGCGTATCAGAGGCGCACAGTCGTACGCGGCCAGAACCTGCAACTGGCGTACCGCATCCATGGTGCTCCCCGGCCCGTGCTCGAGGTCGATCATCGCCACGTCGTAACCCGACTGGGCCACGATTTCCGTCATGATGGGTGAAAATGCCTCGATCCAGCAGCCGTGCAGGCGCTCCCCGGCCTTCAGGCGCTGCTTCAAGGATAACGGTTGGTACATGAACTTTCTCCGGTTCAGAATTTCAGGCGGGTCATTCGACAAGTCTTGCGCATCGGTACGAATTTGCCGAGAATCCCCCTCATACCGTCGACATTTCCTATCAATGCAACTACTTCGATCCGTACAGACCAAATCATGACACAAGAGCGACAGGTTTCGCATGCTGGCTTTCGATCAAGCGCCTTTTGGCTGCTGACGATCCTTATGGTGGTGATGACCTCCGGATGTGCGCACTATACGTCGCGCTATGCCGGCGTGGAGATCGACTCCGAGCCCCAGGGCGCCGAAGTCGTCTATGTTGATACGGGCGTGGTGCTCGGCACAACGCCTTTCAGGTATTGGTGGGAAACCACTTCGGGAGATAAGCAGTTCATCAACGTCCGGTTCCAGAAGCCGGGCTACAGTGACAAGACCACGGCTTTCTATATCAACCCCCGGCACAAGAACCATACGGAAGCCCTCCGGGACCCCCATCATGTCAAGGTGATCCTTGAAAAATCCAACTGAGTGGAGCGCGACCGTGACATCTAGAATTACAGCAATAGTAATCATGGCTTCAGTGCTGGGCCTGGTCGCCGGGTGCGCATCGAGCCGGACCATACCCATGAGCGTGCAATCCGACCCGTTGGGCGCCTACGTCGTCATGAAGTACAAGGGAGACGACAACGCCGAGTCGGATTGGATTTTCCTGGGCAACACCCCGTTGACCACTCAGAGGCGTTTCCACAAGGATCACCTCACCAGCAACCAGATCCTGGTTCTGCGACTGCTCAAGGACGGCTATCTCGAACAGACCAAGGAGTGGCGGGGCGAAGAGCTGGACGAGATCCGAAAAGACGATGGGCGCCTCTTCTGGAACCCGAAACTGGTACCTTCCAACTGACAGCGAATGCCTCGTGCGGGAACGTCGCCCTCGAAGCCCCGGCGACCCCATCCGGGACCAATTGCCGGCGGGATACCGTCCACCCCCGTTGAATTGATCGGGCGCCTGATTCAGGATTACGGCATCACCGGCGGAATGCCGGATCCCCTACCGGCCGAGCCGATCGGCTCCGGAGGCTTTGATGAGCGAAGACGAACCCGGCGGCACACGGAACCAGGGCACTCCCGGGGAGGGGCGCAGCGGCCTATCGCTGTCCCGGGAGGAATCGGAGAACCGGTCTGCGCGACGCCGGGCCCGGCGTTCTCCCGGCGTTTACGGGAAACTGCAGCAGGCGGTTCAAGCCCCGGAGAGCGTGGTTGCCCGGTGGTTCATCCCACTGGCGGGGCTCGTCGTCGTGCTGCTGATCGTGATTGTCGCGATGCATCTGTCCAGGGGCGGGGAACTGGATGCGTTGAATCGCGAAGTCGCGGCGCTCAGAGCCCAAGCCGAGGCATCGAATATCGACGGCTTGAGCTCCGAAATTGACCGGCTCGCGGCCAGAGTGGAAGGATTCACCGCACAGTTGGCCGACATCGACGAGCTGAATGCCGACCTTCAGGCCCTAGAAGCCGAAGTCACCCAGCAGAACGAAGCCATCGACGCCGTCAGCGGCCGTATGGATGAGCTCGAGCAGGCCTCGAACCGCTCCGGCACCGGCGAGCCGTCGACATCCCCGGCCGGGCAGGCTTCGCAGCAGGCCGGCGACGGAAACTGGGTTGTGAACCTCATTACCGTCGCTGACAGTGCAGCAGCGGAGCAGGTTCGGAAAGGCCTGGCGGAGGCGGGTTTCGAGGCGCGCATCGTGCCGGTCACGATCGACGGCAAGGCGCTCCGGCGGGTCGTGGTGGGAGGCTTCGAATCCTTCGAAGCAGCCACAGGTGCCGCGCCAGCCATGAAGGAGCACCTGGAGCTGTCCGACGACCCCTGGATAACCCGGGAGTAACACTGCGGCACCGGCGGATTGTTGCAGTCGCGGCCTCGGAAAGCCGGGGCAAATGGCATCCGAACCCGCCCGTCGGCGCAACCGCGCATCGGGCGAAATTGTGCGCTCGGCGCCCATGGACGGGTTCTCTTCGGCTATTCCGGCGCTTTGCTGCCATACTGAAAGGGCACTGAATCACAATCAGACAATTCGAGTCCGGATTTCTCCAACGTCCACTTCCGTCGCTTCCGGTCCGGTGCCGACATTTCGCGTAACCGTTTGCGGCATCGGATGACATCTCGAGACACACTCATAACGCCTGCACAAGCAGCAGTGGAATGACAGACAAACTGCGCGTCGTACTCATAAAACCTAGCAAATATGCTCCGGACGGGACCCTTGATCGCTATCGTGTGGGCTACCTGCCCAACGCCACTCTCTATCATATTGCCAGCCTGACGCCGGCAGTGATCCGCGGCGTCCCGGTGGAGGTCCGCACCATTGACGAGTACGTGTATACGGATCTGGACTACCTGCGCCTGCTCCACGCGGAGACCGGGGTCACAACGCTGCTCGCGCTGGTGGGCGTGCAGTCCCATCAGTTTCACCGCGCCCTGGACCTTGCCGCCTATGCCCGCGCCCACGGCGTAGAGCACTGCGTCATCGGGGGACCCCATCCGATGACCTGTGACACGTCCATGCTGCAGGGGAAGGGCGTCAGCTTCGCACTCGCGGAAGCCGAGTTGATCTGGGAGCGAATTCTCCACGATGCGCTGGACGGAGAGTTGCAGGGCTGCTATGGAGCGGACCAGCGATGGGCATCAACGCTGGACGGTCCCATCATCAACCCGCCGCCCCCGGAAGACCTGGAGCGTTATTGGTCGCGGATGCTGGGGATCTATCCCGTGCGGGGATGCCCGTACCGGTGCAACTTCTGCTCCGTCATAAAAATTTCGGGCAGGCAGGTTCGCAGCCCGAATATAGAGACGACCATTGAAAGCTTGAAACGGGCCGAAGCAGCCGGCGTCGAACGCATAATCTTCGTATCGGACAACTTCAACAAGTTCCCGGAAGTAAAAGATCTGCTGGAGGCGATGATCGCGGAGAAGCTCAAGCTCCGCTTCTTCTGCCAGTGCGACACTCAGATAGCCAAACAACCCGATGTGGTGGAACTTCTGGGCAAGGCGGGCTGCTTCGAAATTTTCCTGGGGGTGGAGTCGCTGAACAGGGAAACCCTGAAGGCCATGCACAAGCACCACAACCGCCCGGAGCAATACAAGCAGATCATAGAGATGTGTGCAGAGTTCGGAGTGCCGACTCACTTTTCCAATATCATCGGCTTCCCGGACCAGCGGGGCGAGGACATCCGGGAGCACCTGGACACCCTCAGGGAGATCGGGCCGCCGGTGGCTTCGTTCTACATCCTCACCCCGATCCCCGGTACCGAGCAGTACGACGACTACCGGCGAGACGGCCTGCTCGTCGACACCAACCTCGACCGCTACGACACGACCTGCCTGACGTGGAACCATCCACACATGTCCCGGGAAGAGGTGGCGGACTGGCTGTTCTGGTGCTACGAACGATTCTATGCATCACTCCTCAGAAAGGGCTCCACCTCGGACGAGCAGCGCAACCTCGCGGTATTCAATTACCTCAGCGCGAAACAGAGGATGCACCCCAACGCCGGCGGTCTGCGCCAGACTCGTCTGGATACCGTCGACGATTACATCGATTATCGGATCCATCAATACGGGTACGATCAGGTTCCGCTTCCCGACAGCCTGACACTTTCGCCGGCGGACGAGGCAACGAACCGCAAGGCGAAGCTCAAAGCGAAGCTCGCGGTATGAACGAAAGGAGGCAGGAGCGGTGTTGCCAAACCGCTCCTGCCCCGGCCCCTGTCGCCTTGGGACTTCGTTGAAACCCGGTTCTCAGTAACCCATGCGCTGCTGTGCCCTGAGGAGAAAATCCATTGTCTGGAGATCAGAGTCAGTCAGCGTGAAAGCCGCATCCACCCAGATATCGATACTCTTGACCAGGTCCTCGTATTGAAGCCCGTCGACTTCGCGGATCACCCGGCGCAATGCATCACGGCCGTTCCTTTTCGAATGCGCCTGACGAATATAGTCGCGCACTGCTTCTTCCCCTTTTCCCTCGTCCGCCAGGATATCCACTACTCCCATGTCGTAGAGCTCTTCGGCGGAGTATGTCTTGCCGCTCAATATCAACTGCTCTGCTTTCGCAGGCGGCAGGCGGCGGCACAACAGCTGATACGCTCCCATCCCCGGGAACAGGTTGAACATGATTTCCGGCAGGCCCATCTGGGATTGCCTTTCGGCCACCAGGACGTTGTGCGCGAGTGCGCCTTCGAATCCTCCGCCCTGAGCCGTGCCACGCACCAGCGCTATGGTAGTAACCGGAAGACGAAACCCCGTCACCGTGTCATAAACCATGTCGATGCATTCCTTCGCATATTTCTTGAGGCCCTCGCGGTCCCCCGATGTAATTTTCTCCTTGAAAAACTTGAGATCCCCGCCCAAGCTGAATATGCCGGGACGTTCTGAGGTGAACACCATGAACCGTACCCCCGGTTCCCTGCCGGCCGCGATGTCCTGCCGGACCTCCGCTTCCAGGGCTGCCTGTTTGTCACGAAAGGAGGACAGAACCTCCTGGGTGATTTTGACCGGGGCACCGGCCTTAAGGTACATCCAGCGGGTGCTGAGCGACGGGTCGTCATGCGACCCGATGGGGTCCGATTCACGGACATTTGGTACCGGGAAGACGTTCCGGCCAGCGGGCACTTGGACCGGGGGTTCAAAACTTTCGAGAGCGATGTTTTGCATGGCAAATATTCTCCTTGGCAACAGGTTGTACGAGCCTCCGAGAATGTACAAAAATGTGCCGGAATTCTAGATTTTACCGATGAGTTGTATTTTTGAAGCGCCGAGCAATACGTTTGAGGCCCCTACGGGCTGCGGCCCGACGAGCCGCAGCCCGCGGCCGGGGCCCTCGATTCTGAATTCTCGGATATTTTCCCACGACCAGAACGGCGGGTTCCTGGGCCCGCGAGGACGACAATGAACAAAGAGATTCAGCAGCAGGTTATGAACGTTGTTAACGAAGTTCTGACACTCGAGCCGCGGGACGACCTTCTCGATGCGTCGTTCGGCGATGACTTATCGCTCTCGTCGCTCGAGAGGATGACATTGTTCATCGCGCTGGAGGACGAATTCGGCCACGACATATCCCAGGACGAAGTCGAGGATATCGACACCCTGCGGGGCGTCATCCAGTTCGTGGAATTAAAAGTCGGGCAGTGAACGGCGCCAAGCAATGACAAAGCGCGTCGTGGTAACGGGGACCGGCATAGTCAGCCCCATCGGTACCTCCACCGGGGAATTCTGGCGCAACTGTCTTGCCGGGCACTCGGTCGTTGAGGAAATACCGTCGCACTGGAGGGATTACTCCGATTTCAAATCAACCATCTGGGCGCCATTGCCGGAGATAGACTATGGCGAGCGGGGCATTTCCCGCTCCCAGCGCATGCAGCATGACCCCGTAAGCCTGAATGCCCTGCTAGCGGCCCGGGAAGCCGTGGACAATGCAGGATGGTCGCCGGGCAGGGACATGGATGGAGCCGAAATGCATGTTGACCCCAGGCGGACCGGCGTATTCATGGGAACGGGCATAGGCGGCAGCCATACCTTTCTGGACAACCATCTGCATCCCGTTTCCTCACGCTCCCGGAAGCTCCTCCAGGCCATGGACGGTGACGATAACCTGACCGAAGTGCAGCGGGAGACTCTGGCTACGGTTGCGGGCCGGATGCACCATCCCCGGCGAATCAATCCGTTCATGGCCTCCATGTACATGGCCAATACCGTTGCCGCCACGCTCGGAATACATTTCTCCCTGCACGGGCCGAACCGTACCTACTGCCAAGCCTGCGCATCCGGGACGGTTGCGGTGGGCGAAGCGTTTCGCGCGATCAGGAACGGCGACATCGACGCGGCCCTGGCGGGCGGCTCGGAGTATTTCTACGACCATCACGGATACCTGTTTCTAGCCTTTGACGTGGCGGGAACTCTGGTCCGGGACTGCAGTGATCCCCGCTCGGCGAACTGTCCGTTCGACAGAAAGCGTTCCGGCTTCCTTTTCAGCCAGGGCGCATCGGTTATACTTGCACTGGAGTCGCGGGAAAGCGCCGTTGAACGGGGAGTCCCCATCCTCGCCGAGGTCACGGGATACGCAGAATCTTTCGACGCGCACAACATGATGGCAATGGCCCCGGAAGGGGTGGAGATTGAGCGCATGATCCGATCTTCGGTTCAGGATGCCGGGCTGAACGTCGATGATATCGACTATGTGAACACCCACGGCACCGGAACGCTCAGCAACGACGAAATCGAGGCCGATGTCCTGTCCAGGGTGTTCGGCACGAAACCGCTTGTCAACGCGACCAAGTCCCTCGTCGGGCATACCATCGGCGCCAGCGGGGCACTGGAAGCCGCAGTGCTCGCCCTCAGCCTGCACCATCAGACCACGCACCCGAGCAGGAACCTGGACGACCCGATCGCGGATCTCAACTTCGTGAAGGCAGCCGGAGACTTCGACCTGACACGCGGGCTTTCACAGTCCTTCGCGTTCGGGGGTCACAACTCGGCGCTTGTCATGAACCGGTTCAACCCCGACGGAGCCTGAAAAATCCATGACGGTGCACTCTGAACATACCGGTTCCCCGAGCCTGCTTTCGAGACTGAAGGCACGGATTCAGGATCGTCCGGATACCGAGTTCGAGCAGGCGACGATAAGAATCGTCATTGCCATAATTGTCAATCTGTACTTCGTCGCCAGTGGGTTGCTGGGCCAGTATTCGTTGGACGTCATGTCCCTGGTGATCGTGCTTGGTCTGCTCAACGTGGTATGCATCGGCCTCTGGGCCGCGATTATCGCCTATCCGCAGGTTTCCGAGACCCGACGCATCATTGGCATGCTGTCGGATCTGTCGTTCACCCTGTACTTCATGTACAAATTCGATGAAGTCGGTGTTCCATTGTTCGTTGTGCTCCTCTGGGTCACGTTCGGCAACGGCTTTCGATACGGAACGAAGCACCTGTATCTCTCCATGGCCCTCGGCGTCCTGGGATTCGGCATCGTCGGATTCGAAAGTGAATACTGGAGCAGCCATGCCCCGTTATTCTGGGCCGTCATGATCAGCCTGATCATCCTGCCCGCATATGTCTCCCAGCTGATCAACCGGTTGAATGAAGCCATATCCCGGGCGGAGAGCGCCAACCGGGCGAAGACCAGCTTCCTCGCCAACATGAGCCACGAGTTGCGGACGCCCCTCAACGGAGTGATCGGCATGACCGATCTGCTGATCGGCACCAAACTCAAGAAGGAGCAGCGGGACTACGCCGAAACCATCCACGCGTCGGCCAACGCCCTGCTGGCGCTGGTCAATGACATCCTCGATATTTCCAAGATCGAGGTCGGCAAGCTTTCGATCCGGGAAACCGAGTGCGAGCTGCCGATGCTCATTGAGAATACGGTAAAGATGCTCAAACCCCAGGCCACGGAGAAAGGCCTGTATACCCGGGTCGATGTTGCCGCGGATGTTCCCGTCGTCGTACGCACAGACCCGCAGTATCTGAGACAGGTGCTTATTAACCTGACCAGCAACGCCATCAAGTTCACGGACGAAGGTGGCATCGAGGTACGGGTTGTCCGGTTGTCGGAGCAGGATGACTCGGTGACAGTTCGCTTCGAGGTGATAGACAGCGGCATCGGCATCCCCACCGAGGACCAGGACCGGATATTCGACACCTTCAGCCAGGCGGATGATTCGGCGACCCGCCGTTACGGCGGAACCGGCCTGGGCACCGCCATCAGCAAGCAGTTGATCGAGTTGATGGGCGGGCAGATCGGCCTGCAGAGCTCTCCCGGGCAGGGGAGCCGGTTCTGGTTCGCCATTTCCTTCAAGCGTCCGAGCGTGGAACAGGGTATGTCCGCCGGCGGCCTGTCGGAAAGGAAGGTGCTGTTGGTCACCGATACCGCGCGGGACCCCGGCGACCTGTCGAACTGGCTCCCCCATTGGCTGACCACGGTCGAGACGGCGCAGGGCGAAACCCAGGCTTTCCAGGTACTGAAGGGAGCGGTGCTCGACGAGGAGCCCTTCGACGGCCTGATACTGGATGCGAGGACAACACAGCTCGATCCGGCCGCGTTCATCGGGCGGGTCAAGGCAGACCGCTCCCTGAGGAACATCGTCCTTTTTGCCGTGGCCGAGCAGGACGCCGGCATCGACGAACTGGAAGCGGCCGGATACTCGAAGGTCTTCAATACGCCTCTGGACAAGACGCTGATATTCAACGACCTCCACCATGCGCTGGTGAAACCGGTTACCGAGGATTCCGACGTTGCCCGCCTGATGGACTACTACGTCCAACCCGGCGAGGGCAGTCCGCTCAGGGTATTGCTGGCCGAGGACAACCCCGTCAATCAGAAGGTTATCAGCAAGATCCTGGAACGCGGCGGGCACGAAGTCGTGATCGTGGACAATGGCCGACGGGCCCTGGAACAGCTGGAGCGGGACGACCGCTTCGACGTAGTGATCTGCGACATGCACATGCCGGTCATGGGAGGTATCGAGGCCATGAAGCTGCACCGTTTCGCGCAGCCGGCGAAGCATCTTCCATTCCTCATACTTACCGCCAATGCCACCACCGAAGCCCGCCAGGAATGCGATGAAGCGGGGGCCGATGGCTTCCTGACCAAGCCCATACAGGCCAGGACACTGTACAAGGCCCTGGACGGACTCATGGCGTCACAGAAGAGCGCTGCGGCCGCGGTCGAGCTGCACCCGAGCCACGACGGTGACCGGAACGACACGGCAAGCCTGACAAAGATCGCCGAGCTTAAAGCCCTCTCCCCCGACGCATCATTCGTGCGGGAACTGGTGGGCGTTTTTATTGATGACTCGACCGGCCTCCTTCGCCAGATGGAGACCGCCAGCGAGCGGCGGGACCTCGAAGAGCTCCGAAGACTGGCGCATGCCTTCAAAGGCAGCGCAGCCAGCATCGGCGCCCAGAAACTGTATGACGTCTGCGAACAGCTTAATCTGCTGGGCATGAACGATACAGCGGAACGCCGGATCGAGCTGCTGCAGGCGGTGAGCCACGAGCTGGACAGAGTGAGGAAGGAGCTCACTGGATTCCTCGAGGAACGCGACACGGGAGTGGTGCACTAGGCACCGCCGCCCGGGGCCCCGCCGGGGGCCGACCGCCCATCCCGCCGCAGGGAGGAGCGCGAGAGGCCCCGCACCATGCCGCCGAAACCGGAGATTCGGCACCGAAGCCCCTTGTCGTGCCGCTGATCGGCTATACTATGGGGCCGGGCAAAAGTCACCGAGAAGCCGAGAAAGCCTCAATAGATGCAAAGCGCCACGCAACTGGACCCGAGCGAATCCCAACCAGACCAGCAGCTCCGGTCGCGGATTCTCGTGGTGGACGACGTCAGCACCAACCGGTCCGTGCTGGTGTCGCTGCTGGCGCGGCCGGAATGCGAAGTGCTCGAAGCGGCGGACGGAACCCGGGCCCTGGAAACCATCATGAATACGCCGTTGGACCTGGTGATCCTGGACATACTCATGCCCGGGCTCAGCGGTCTGGAGGTTCTCGACCGGATCCGCAGGACCTTCTCCAGCTCGGAGCTTCCCATACTGATGCTGTCCGTCAAGGACGATATCAACGACGTGGTGAAAGCCCTGGAATCCGGAGCAAACGACTACGTAACACGCCCCTTCGACTACACGATCCTGACAACCCGGATCAACGCCCTGATTTCCTACAAACAGACGCAGGACTCCATCAGGGAAGCCCACTCGAAGCTCGAAAGCCGTATCGCGGAACGCACCAACGAGCTGGTCCGCGCCAATCGGGCTCTGCAAACGGAAGTAAGTGAACGCAAGCAGGCGGAAGAACAGGTCAGACTCAGCCACAAGCGGTTTCGCACCCTGTACAACGATACACCGTCAATGTTCTTCTCCCTGGGCAGTGACGGCCTGATCGTCTCGGCAAATCAGTTCGGAGCCGATTATCTGGGCCAGACGGTGGACGACATGGTGGGCAAGCGTATCGCCGACCTTCATCTCGAGGAAGACCGGGCGCTTATCCTGCGCAAGATCAAGGACTGCCTGGACGAGCCGTACGTCGTTCATCGCTGGGATGCCTGCATGCTGCACAGCGACGGCTCCAAGGTCTGGGTACGAACCGCCGCCCGCGTAATGTCCGACGACCTGGGTAACAGCGACTCCATCCTGATGGTGTGTGAGGACATCACCGAAGCCTATACCCTCTCGGAGCAGCTCAAGTATCAGGCCAAGCACGACGCGTTGACCGGCCTTGTCAACCGTTACGAGTTCGAACGCCGCCTGAAGGAGCTGTTGATCGACTCCAGGAAAAATCACACCCGCCACGCCCTGCTCTACATGGACCTGGATCACTTCAAGGTGATCAACGACACATGCGGCCACGATGCGGGAGACGAGCTCCTGCGGCAGCTCGGGCATGTGCTCAGGGGCCGAACCGCGAGCACCGATACGCTGGCGCGCCTGGGCGGGGACGAGTTCGCCGTTCTACTGTGGAATCGTGACCTCGATGAGGCCACCGCCGCCGCACACGACCTGCACCGCGTCATCAATGAGTTCCGATTCGTCTGGCGCGACGCCAGGTTCGGTATCAGTGTCAGTATAGGCGTCGTGGAGATCGAGCATTCAACGGAAGACATTGCCGCCTTGTTGAGCGCGGCGGATACCGCCTGCTACTCCGCCAAGGAAGAAGGGCCGAAGCATGTCCATGTTTATCAACCGGACGACAAGGAAGTAATCAGGCGCTATCAGGAAATGGGCTGGATCGCGAAGATAGACAAGGCTTTGGAAGAGAAGCGGTTCGAGCTGTTCTATCAACGAATCATTCCCATCAACACTGCAGAGCACGAGTCGGGCGATCACTACGAGCTTCTGCTCCGCATGCGCGACGAGAACGGGCGAATAGTACGGCCCGCCGCATTCCTGCCGGCCGCGGAGCGCTATAAATACGCCACCAAGCTGGATCGCTGGGTCGTCGAGTTCGCTTTTCAGTGGCTGGTCAGAATACCCCGGCTCCTGGACAGGCTGTCGATGTGCTCGATAAACTTGTCGGGCCACTCCATCAGCGGCAATGATTTTCTCTACTACCTCCTGGACCAGATCGAGAAGACGTCGATTCCGCCCGCCAAGCTCTGCTTCGAATTGACGGAAACCGCAACCATTACGAATCTCGTCGGCGCAACCGAGTTGATCAATGAGCTGCGCAGCAGGGGATGCCGTTTCGCCCTCGACGATTTCGGAACTGGACTTTCGTCGTTCGAGTACCTGAAAAACCTCCCGGTCGACTTCATCAAGATAGACGGCCAGTTCATCAGCAATATCGCCGAGGATCCGGTCAACTATACGATGGTCAAGTCCATCAATGACATCGCCAAGATCATGGCCAAGGAGACGATAGCGGAGTTCGTGGATTCCGAAGCCGCCCTGTCCACGCTCCGGGAGATCGGCATTGACTACGCCCAGGGCAACATCATCGCCGAACCCAAGCCTCTGTCCAACCTCCTGATTCGCGAATAGCCCTTCGGATCCCGGGAAACCCGGGTGGTGCCGCGTCCATGCAGGCCGGTCCCGGTTGTCCCGACCCTCGATCTCCCGCATCATCCGTACCGTGATTCACGGTCCTCCGGAGGAGGCAACGGCACAAATGACCAGACTCTACAAGAACCAGGCTTTCACCATCTCACACGCGGACGGCTCCGCTTTCGAGGGCGCCGGTCTGCGGCCGTTTTTCGAATACCGGAAGCTGGGAATCTCCGAAGCAACGGGCGGCAGCTTCGACGCCCACGTCATCCGGGCGGTACCCGGGCGCGCTTCCGAGGCCAAATGGCACACCCATGAGCTCGACTTCCAGATGGTCTATGTCACCAGGGGCTGGATCGTGTTCGAATATGAGGGCGAAGGCGAGCACATCATGCGCGCCGGATCGTGCGTACTGCAGCCGCCGGGCATCCGGCACCGTGAGGTTCGCCACTCCGACGATGCGGAGCTCATCGAGATAGTCTCCCCCGCCGATTTCTCGACGGCGGACGCCAGCCCGCCGGACGCGGGGGACAGTTGATCCGTTGGAGGCCAGCTCTCTGGCCGACGAGCGTAGCTCGACGCCGTGATCGGCGAGAGGGCTCGCCTCCTACCAGGACTGTGAACCGTCCGTATCGGTGCCGGTGTATACCACCGGGGGCTGCGGGCGCTCGTCAACGCTGAGCCGGAAAACATCCGGGCGGGCGTAGTGGCCCGCGACATCGAAATCGTACTTGCCGCGCGCGATCTCGTCGAGGTCGAGCTCGGCGGTGAGGATGGCCTCGCCCTCGTAGTCCGGGCCCGCCAGCACCTCGCCCAGGGGGTTGACGATCAGGCTGCCGCCGCGGGAGATCACCGTTTCGGGATCGTCCCCCTGGATGGGGCGATAGTCATCCGGAAAATCGCGGCGCCGGGTGAACTGGTTGCAGGACAGCACGAAGCAGCGGCCCTCCAGCGCCACATGCCGCATCGTGGCCACCCACCCGTCGCGGTCGTCGGCGGTCGGAGCGCAGTAGATCTGTATGCCCTTGCCGTACATCGCCATGCGCAGCAGCGGCATGTAGTTCTCCCAGCAGATCACGGCGCCCATCCGGCCGAAGGGTGTATCAAACACCGGCAGGGTGGACCCGTCTCCGAACCCCCAGACCAGACGCTCCATCGCAGTGGGCATCAGCTTGCGGTGCTTACCCAGGTAGGCGCCGCCATCGTCGAAGAAAAGAACAGTGCAATAGAGCGTGCCGCCGTCCCGTTCGATGACGCCGATGACCAGATAGACGCCGAACTCCGCTGCGACCCGCCCCAGCTCGTCAACCGCATCCCCCGGCACATCCACCGCGCTGTCGAAATAACGGCGAAAATCATCCCGCCCTTCCGGCGACCTCATGCCGACGCGGGCGCCGAAATCCAGGCCCTTGGGGTACGCCGACACGAACGCCTCCGGAAACACCACGAGGCGTGCGCCCTCCGCCGCGGCGGAGGTCGTGAGCTCGCGCACCCGGGTCAGCGTCGCCGCCCGGTCAAAGCTGACCGGCGCCGCCTGAACCACCGCCGCTTTTACCGTGGACATGAATGCCGCCTCCGGATGATCTCGACCTGCGCCATTGTCCGACAGGCTCCGCGGATGGGCAAGTCGAGCGGCGTCAATTCAGGATCCACAGCGAGAGATTGAGCAGCGCAGCATAAGTCACCCACGCCACATAGGGTACGAAAAGCGCACCCGCCAGCCGGTCGAGCCGCCAGAACACCAGCGTATTGGCGGCAATGGCCGCCAGCAGGGTGACAATCTCCACCAGCGCCATGCCGATCTGTTGATAGCCGAAGAACAACAGTGACCATGACAGGTTCAGGGTGAGCTGGACCAGGAAAAGCAGCAGGGCGTTGCGGCGCCCCGGCGACGCGGGAGTGCGCCAGACCCGCCAGCCGGCAACCGCCATCATGATGTACAACAGGGTCCAGACCGGCGCAAAAATCCAGTCCGGCGGATTGAACCAGGGCTTGTTCAGCGCCGGGTACCAGGTATCCACACTGGTGGCCGTAATCGCCCCGCCCACGCCCGAAACGGCCAGGCAAAGCAGCAGAAAGCCCGCCAGCGCGATCCCATCGCGCCGGGTCAAATCAGACAATGAGCGCATAAAAGGCAACCTCGTATCAACAGCGTCATTGCGAGGAGCGAAGCGACGAAGCAATCTACAACCATTGGTTGGCGGGCAATCTGGATTGCATCGCCGCGCTCGCAAAGGTGGTGCACGGAAGCACCGTGTACGGAGCTCAGGATACTATGACGACGTCCAATTTAATTGATCAGCGGTTCCCTGACCGGCATTCGTTCCTGGACGGGCTCCGGAATCACGGTAGTCCCGGGCGCGGCGGGGCCACGCTCGGGTCGTCATGATACGAGGTCCGGCGTTGCCGGTCAGGCCACCACGCGGTGACCGGACCGCCCCGCTCCCGAACGGCCGCGGGCGTTCTTCCCGTTCCGCTGCTTGTTTCCGGAGTTCTTGAACCCCCCGCCCGGCTTCGCGTCGCGGCGGGCCCCCGGGCCGGCGCCGGGTTTGCCGCGCGGCCCCGGCTTGCGATTCGGGGCCCGGTCCGTCCGGGTGCTGCGCTCGACGGGCTCCAGCCCCACCACAATCTCCCGGTCGAGACGCCGGCCGGTCAGGCGCTCGATTTGGCCGAGCTTCGGATCGTCACCGGGCGCCACCAGGGAAATTGCTGTCCCGGACGCCTCCGCCCGGCCGGTGCGACCGATGCGGTGGATATAGTCCTCCGCCACCATGGGCAGATCGTAGTTGATCACATGGCTGATACTGCGGATATCCAGTCCCCGGGCCGCCACGTCGGTGGCCACCAGCACCCGGATCTTGCCGCGGCGCATCTGGTCCACCGTTCGCTTGCGCGCGGCCTGGGTCATGTCGCCGTGGAGCGCCGCCGCCAGATGACCCTGCCCGTCCAGGGACTTGGCCATGCGCTTGGCGCCGTGCTTGGTCGCGGTGAATACCAGGGCCTGGCTCACGTCGGACTGGATCAGGTGGTGGTCCAGGAGCTTGCGTTTGTGGCTGGCGTCGTTGGCCTGGTACATGCGCTGGCTGATGCTCGCATGATGGTCCTGGTTCGCCGCGAGCTGGACCCGCTCCGGGTTGTTCATCAGCACCTTGGCGACCTTCAGGACCTCGCCTTCCAGGGTTGCGGAGAACAGCAGAGTCTGCCGGTCCGCCGGCATGCCCGCGGCAATCTTCTTGACGGGCTGGATGAAGCCCATGTCCAGCATCCGGTCCGCCTCGTCCAGGATCAGGACTTCCAGGCGCGAGAAGTTCACGTTGCCCTGCTCCATGTGGTCCATCAGCCGCCCCGGGGTCGCCACCAGGATATCCAGAGGCTTGCGGAGCAGCCGGTGCTGCGGTCCATAGGACACACCGCCCACCAGGCTGCCGGTGGCAAGACCACAGAAACGCCCGAACTCGGCGACCGCGTCGCTGACCTGGGTCGCCAGCTCGCGGGTCGGCGTCAGCACCAGGACACGGGGGCCGATACCCTTGGCTTTCGCGGGCTTGAGAAGCCGCTGCAGGGTGGGCAGCACGAAGGCAGCGGTCTTGCCCGTTCCCGTCTGGGCGCAGGCCATGAGATCCCGCCCGGCCAGCACCGGCGGAATGGCATGCTTCTGCACTTCGGTGGGTTGGTCGAAGCCGCTCTGCTTGACGGCCTTCAGTATTCTCGGGTCGAGACCCAGTTGTTCAAATGACATGGAATTAAGCACCGTCCACCCGTTTCACGGGCGGATTATTGGATAAAAAACAAAACCGCGGCTCAGATGGCGCTACAGGAGGGCAAACATCGCCTGGTTCACTCGTGGCGGCGCCTGGGGTCTGGCCCGGTGCCGCCGTACGTTGCCAACCAGGGAGGGTAATTAACCGTTCGGAGGGTCAGAAACGCTGGGTCCCTTTTGGGACGGGCGGACTATACGGTTTCCGGCCCCGGAATACCAGCGATTCCTGGCGCTGCCCTGGTTTGAAACCCGCGTCAGCGAATGGGCCGGTGCCGGGGACCTTCCCCCAGGGCCCACTGTAGGTCAGGCGCCAGCCTGACAACCCATCTCTGCCGGCGCACTCCTCCACGCCCCCGGCCGACTGTGCTATGAATAGCCGCCCATGCTCATAAGCTGCCTCACCGTCACCCAGTCCGGCCGCCTCGAGGAGCTGGCGCGGAGCGTCCGCTGCTTCGCCCGCCAGACCCACCCCGAGCGCGAGTTGGTGGTGGTCCACGACGGCGCGGACGCATTCGACCGCGACCTGCGGAGCCTGCTCGAGCACTTTCCCACGGAACGCATTCATATTGAGAGGGCGGCACCCGGCACCAGCCTGGGCGCGCTCCGCAACCTGTCGCTCCGGCACGCCCGGGGCGGGCTCGTCTGCCAGTGGGACGACGACGATCTTTACCATCCCGGGCGCCTGGCCGCCCAGTACGGAAGACTGGTGGAAACCGGCGCCGACTTCTGCTTCCTCACCGACCAGCTCCACTGGTTCCAGAACACCGGGGAGTTCTTCTGGGACGACTGGAACGTCGAGCCCTGGCCGATGAACCTGATCCAGGGCACTCTCCTGGGACGGCACGCGCTGATGCCGGCGTATCCGGACCTCGGCCGCGGCGAGGACACGCCGGTCCTGCAGGCATTGTTCGAAAGCGGCGCCAAGCTGACGGGGCTCGGCGGGCGCGGCTGCCTGTATATCTACACCTATTCCGGCAACAACGCCTGGGATCTGGCACACCACGCGGCGATCTCCAAGTGGAAGCGCCTGCGGCGCGGGCCGCTGGAAGCACGCTACGACGAGCTGGCCCATCACCTGCGGGATTACGAGTTGCCGATCGCGCGGGCCCGCTTCCCCCATGATGAAGGCGAGCTGATTGTGGCGCTGGGGGACCCGGGCAGCCGGAGTGCCGATCTGTCAGTCCAGGAACCGCCTGGCCAGTAGATTGTAGGTGGTATCCACACCGCGGATGTAATCCTCGGTCAGCAGGTTCTTGCTGCAGCGGCTGAAATCCGTCCGCGACGGCTCCCACCACAAGTGATTCCACAGGTGAATGCTGTACAAACCGTCGTGGTCGTCGTCCACGCCTTCCAGCAGCAGCGCGATGTCCTCACGCGTCCAGCGATAGCGATAGAAATATCGCCGCGGCGCGATATGAACGGCATCGGGCATCTTCTCCGCCAGCATCAAGGCGCCGTAACAGGAATGCCGGTTCCAGGTGCCGTCGAACAACTCGTACATCTCCGCCAGCCAGCGCCGCCCGAAACGGGCCCCGGGACGGGACAGGATCAGGGCATTGCACAGGGATTCGTAGCTCCGTCCACTGGCGGGATCTTTCATCTCGCCTTCCGAGCCCAGTACGAACTCGTGCCGGTACAGCTCCGCCGGCATCGGATTGACGAACAGTGTGTCGATGTCCGCGTAAACGCCGCCGTGCTCGTCCAACACCTCCAGGCGCACGAAATCCGACTGGTGCGCGTAATCCAGGCCCGACTGCTTGATGAATGTCCCTTCTTTATGATTCCAATACGCTTCGTTGCGTGAGACAAAGCTCACCGGCTCGACGCGGTGCAGCCGCAGGTACGGTCGAATGCGTTCCCACCAGGGCCCGTATGGCTCGTAGTGATAGTGAAAATGGATCGCATCGGGCCGGTTCACGCGCCGGCAGGACTCCAGGCACAGGAAATAGACGATATGAAACGGCTCGGTCTGGGGCTTGAGGCCGAACACGAAATGAAAATTATGTGGTACGTCAACCATCCAGGGCATCCAGAAGACGGTTGGTGATGGACGCGGCGTCGAACTCGTCGGCGATATACGCCTTCAGGCCGGCCCCCCGCTCCTTTGCCTGTTCGCGATTCTCATAGAGTTGCCGCATCCATTCGATGGCGTGATCGAGGTCGGCGTGCGCCCAGTACTGTTCCTGGTGGATATGGTTGCCAAGGTGCTCTTTCACCCGACGCAGCTCATAGTCAACCAGACACCCATGTTCCGGTGGAAGGAAATCGAGCTGCCCGCTCCAGCCCGTCATGATGACGGGTGTACCCGCGGTTGCCGCATCATAGGCACCCATGCCGAACCCTTCGCTGTGGGTCAGCGACAAGTAGGCATCGCCGGCCAGGTGCAGCAGGCCGATGTCCTCATGGCTGAGCTCGTCAGGCACGAACACCACTCTGGCGGAATCTGGATAATTGGCCATGATCCGATCGAACAGTCTGCGGCTCGGCCCCCACCCTTTGCCCTCGAGCTCGCCATGGGGGTTGGTCTTCACCAGCAGCGCCACCCGCTCGTCCTCCGAGAACGCGAGCAGAAACGCCTGCAGGGTGAGCCACATGGCCTTCCTCAGGATCCAGGTGTTGACGGTGTAGAAAAGAAAATCCGTCTCGCCGATTCCGAAGCGGCGCCGGAAGGCGGCCAGACTGTCGTCATCCGAATCGGGCCAGTCGGTACGCGGCAGGTGCGGTATCACCACCACCGGCGCGCCGGTATGCGGCGCGAACACGTCCCGGCTGAATGCGCTGGGCGTCAGGATCAGGTCATAGCCCGCCAGCAGCGGCGGCCAGTGCAACGGCAGGCGGTCGGTCTCCCACACTGAGTATCCCACCATGCGCCTGCCGGCCTCCCGGGCGGCAGGCCAGTGCTCCGGCGTCAGATGCACCACCACGGTGTCGTAGTCCACCGGCGCACGGAACGCGGCGTACAGGTCCTCCATACCGGGCACGGTCGCCAGAGCCGCCCGCACCTGCTCGACATTCCCCGCCGGCGTATACAGGCCGTCAATCATGACCCTGGGATGCCAGGTCACCGGCACCCCGGCGGCCAGCAGGGTCCGAATGTACGCCACGGCGGACAACCCGTAGCCGGTGGTCTCCGCAAGGGAGATATACTTGATACCCTTGATCATCGAAACGCAATCGGTTGGAGAACATGTCCGAAGCAAACATACTGATCGGCACGCCGGCCTATGCGGGGCAGGTGCATGTGGACTACGTGCATGCGCTGTTGAGCTTCTACCGCGCCGGTGTGCGCTTTTCGCTTATGACTGTCGACAAGGAAAGCCTCATCACCCGCGCGAGAAACGCCATCATATCCCAGTTCGCCGCGCTGACCGACTACAGTCATCTGTTGTTCCTGGACGGCGACGTGTATCTCGACGGCGAGGCCGTAAAACGGTTACTTAATCACGACAAGGATGTCGTCGGTGCACCGGTGCCCTTGAAGGGGGCCGATGAGCAAGGCAAGCAATTGTACAATGCGGGACAAGCCCTGGAACGGGAAGGCGACCTGGTAATCAGTGACCGGATAGGCACTGCAGTACTGTTGCTGTCTCGAACGGCCGTCGAGGCCTTGATTCACGACGCGCAGGAAGCGGACCGGATATATTCAGCGTCGCCCAGCCACGTGCAGAGCAATAAATCACACGTGCCCCAGTACGACGTGTTCCAGGTGGGCGTGGTGGACGGCCAGTACCTGTCCGAGGACTACTGGGTGTGCCACCGGCTGCGAGAGCTCGGCTTCGGGATCCACGTCGACCCCGCGATCCGCGTCCGGCACCACGGTCCGGCCGTGTTTACCGCGGATTGAGATCCCTCCGGAAGCCGAGCAGCTACGCTTTATCCGCAAACGGCGACGACAGAAACATGTTAGTCGATACATTCAGGCAACTGAGACTACCGCTGGTCCTGGTGGCCACAAACGGGAAGCAGTGACGCACATCCCCGTCGATTCGCGTGGCATCAGAGCTGACCTGCATGCCGGTCAACTCGGTGCCCAGGCCAGCGATCTCTGCATCTGCCAGCTCTCCCGTGCTCTCGTTCACGCTGGTGCTTCCCGGCCGATTGTCGCCGAAGTACGTAAAGCAGATATCCGCATTGTCGCCGTTGACTTCGATCTGAATCCGGCTCACGGCGTTGCAGGTAAGGTGTGCGGCGTGAGCCGGGGACACGAACATATCCAGGATGCTGCCCGGCTGCGAATCCAGGGCGTCACCCATACTGACGCGGTCAAAGACGTAAAGACCGTCAAAAGAACCGGGGCTGGTCTGCGCATGCGCCGGCAACACCACCGACTGCACCACCGGGCGCGCCCAGTTCTCGGGCAGCAGTTTGCCGGTGGCCAGCACGCCGCCGCCGGCGACGACGGACTTGAGGAGCCTGCGGCGGGCCCCGTTGTTTTTCAGTTCTCGATCGGTCATGGGTCCGGATTCTCCAATGGTTCAATAGATAAATTTATCATGGCGCACCCGGGTGGCAAAGGCTTTTCTGATCAGGTGGCATAACGCTTCGGATCCCCCATGGAGGCGCGCTGTTCGGCCCGCCGCCGGTCCAGCGTGTCCGCGTCGCAGGCCCGGTAGTGGTTTGCCAATTCCAGATTCCGGCGGTAGTGCGGCTGCCGGTACCGCTGCGGGGGGCGCGGGTGCCACAGGTGGTATGCCGGCGTGTCCCGCTGGACCGCAATGCGGTCCGTGTATCGCTCCAGGTTGGCGCTCATGGCGTCGTCCTCCCCGCCCCAGCCCAGGAAGCGCTCGTCCATGCCCCCGAGGGCGAAATAGACCTCCCGGCGGAACACGCAGATGCCGCCGCAGAAGCACAGGTGCTCACCCTGGGACAGGCGGTCCCGCCCCGGAGGGGGTTGGACCGCCGCCAGGTCTGTCTCGCCCCTGAGAATCGCCTCGGTTTGCGGTTTCGTCAGGTCCACCAGGTTTGAATACGGATTCACGGCGTCGTAGTGGTCCCGGCAGACCGTCAGCGCCCGGGAAAGCGCCTCCCCGGCCATGATCATATCGGCATCCCCGGTCACCAGCAGCTCGTGGGACGCGTTGCGGGCGGCGACGTTCAGGCCCCAGGACTTGTTGAAAGGCCCGTCGTTGAACACGTGCAGGATTCTTACGTGAGCCCCCAGGTGGCCCGGCGTCAACCGGGGCGCGGCGCCCTGCTCCACCACGATCACCTCGAGGGACGGGATCTCCGCCAGCCACGCCGTCACCGCCTCGAGCAGCGGCAGGCGGGCCCCGTCATCGTCACGGAAGGTAATCAGGTAGGAAGCGTTCATATGCCGGGCGGTTACCGGTAAGGCGGATGCAGGCCGGGATCCGGTCCCGGCTCAGGCTCGGACCTCGTGGAAACGAAACCGCCGCGACGCCACCGCCATCAGGGCGCAGCCGGCGAGCACCCATGCTACACACAACAGCGCGATGGTTTCCAGCGACATGCCGCCGTCCATCAGCAGGCCCATGACCGCCGGCGACAGCGCGGTGCTGAACACCATCAGGGCGTGGTGCAGGGAGCGAATCGCGCCAAGGTGCGTCACGCCGTAGGCCTCCGCCCACATGGCGCCCATGATCGGGTGGCCGGCGCCGGTGGTCATGGCGGCGATCACCATGTAGGCAAGCGCGCCCCAGGGGGCGTCCACGCCCGCCAGGAACAGCAGCGCGCAGCCCAGCGGCAGCATGAAGAACGGCAGGACCCGCAGCGCCCCCAGCCGGTCCACCACCGGCCCGGCCAGAAACGAGAACACCACCGTCGCAACGGCATAGGCCATGAACGTCGCGGCGAACCAGCTCATCGCCCAAGCCTTGCTCTCCACGAGCTGCGCCTGGTGGAAGAAGAACCCCGTGATGATGAACGAAGGCGCCATCAGGCCGGGGAGGATCATCGCGAAGCGCGGGTCCCGGAGTACGGCCGACAGCGTCCAGTCGCCGTGGCGCAGGGAAGCATCCCGCGACGCCTGAACCTCGACATACTGCCGGTGACGGGTCCCGTGTCCCTTCAACAGGAATAGCACCAGGGGTATGAGCACCAGGCCGAGCAGGACGCCGACGGCGAACCAGGTGTCCCGCCATCCCAGCAGTGCTATCGCGCCCACGGTGATCACGGGCAGCACTGCTTCCCCCGCGGGATGACCCATGCTCGCGATGCTAACGGCCTTGCCGCGCCCGGTCTCGAAGTAGCGGGCCATGGCGGTGATCGCGATATGGCTCATCAATCCCTGACCGGCGAGGCGAAGCAGAAAAATCGCGACCCCCAGGACGACGACGGTCGACGCAGCGCCCATGACGAAGCACGCGGCCACCAGACCGGCGCATACCGCCGTGGTGAACACGCGCAGATCGACGCGGTCAATCCACCGCCCCATCCAGATCATGGATATCGCGCTGGCCACCGTGCCCAGGGCGTAGATGGTACCGAACCCGCCGTGGCTGAGGTCGAAGGCTGAACGAACCTCGGCGCCGAACAACCCGATGAAGAAGGTCTGTCCGAAGCTGGAGAAAGCCGCCACCAGGAACCCGAAGGCCAGGAACCTGGGATTGGAGCGGATAAAGGAAAAATAGCTCACGCCGGGGGATGTCCAGGATTTAGCGATTGGCAACCCGGCTGCAGCGCCGCGCCGGGGCGGTGCGCGTTATATCACATAACCGTGGGGCCCGCGGACGGGTGCGACCCGGCGATTGCCGGATTCCAGTTGCGCCACCCAATGATGTGTCGGCAAGACCCACGTGGATCAACTGTTTGTGGGTCAGCCTTTAAGGCTGACAAGTCGGGCGTCAAGCCCGACCCACAAAGGCCCGATCCGCGCCGGGGGACGCTAGCCGCCGATCGGTGGATCCTCACAGCGCATCAGCTCGAGCGGGGTCCGCTTGCCCTCGACCTTTTTCGCCAGGTCACGCAGGGCGGTGCGCAGCCCCTCCTCCACCACGGGGTGGTAGAACGGCATCGACAGCGCCTGGTGGGCGGTGATACCCGCCGCCAGGCTCCAGGACAGCAGGTGGGCCATGTGCTCGCCCCGCGGCGCCATGATTTCGGCTCCCAGCAGCCGGCCGGTTTCCCTGTCGCCGTACACGTGCAGCAGCCCCTTGTTCTCCAGCATGACGAGGGCGCGACCCTGGCCTTCGTAGCTCACCTTGCCGGTTTCGAAAGCCGCGCCATCGCGCACCAGGCTCTCGTGAGACCGGCCAACGATGGCGATGTTCGGCGAGGAGAACGTAATGGTGAGCCCCTGGCGGCGGCGGAAGCAGTGGTCCGAGGACTGCACGGCGTTGTAGCCCACGATACGCCCCTCGTCCGCCGCCTCGTGAAGCACCGGGTGATCCCCGGTCACGTCCCCGGCGATGAACACGGAGGTGTCCGGAATGCGAAGGGTGTCGCGCTCGAAGGGCGGCATACCCTTGTCGTCGAGCTCGACGCCGATATTCTCCAGCCCCATGTCGTCCACGTTCGGCCGCCGCCCCATGGCGAGCAGCAGGCGGTCCACTTCCGTGGCCTCGTCGCCGGCGTGCACCACCAGCCCGGTATCCGAGCGCTCGAGCCGGTCTACGCCCTTGAACTTGACGGGGAACCGGCTGGAAAAGTAGCCGGCGGCGTATTCCTGCAGCTCGGGGTCGGACAGACCGCCGAAGCGCTTGTCCAGGGTATAGGCCGTGACCCCGACGCCCAGATTGTGCAGCGCCTGGCCGAGCTCCAGGCCGATCACTCCCAGGCCAACGACACCGAGGCGTTCGGGCAGGACCTCCTGCTCGAAGATGTTGTCGCTGTCGAGAAAATACTCCCGGTGAGCTTCCCAGGCACCGGGTATCACGGGCCGGGACCCGGTAGCGATCACCACCCGCCCGGCGCGGATTCTCTCGCCGTCCACGTCCAGTGTATTACCGTCGACGAAGCGGGCCCGGCCCCGCATCAAGTGGGTGTCCCGCCATTCTTCCATGCCTTTCATGACGCCGCCGACGAACCGGTCCCGCAGCTGCCGCACGTGGTTCATGGTCTGCCGCGAATCGAGGGACAAACCCTCGCCGCCCCGGATCCCGAGCTGATCGAAATGCTCCCGGCGCCCGAAATCCTCGGCGGCCTGGATCAGGACCTTGGACGGCATGCAGCCAACCCGGGCACAGGTGGTGCCCAGCGGCCCGTCGTCGATTACCACGTAATCGTCGGTTTCCCTGGCCACCTCGCGGCGGGCGCTCAACCCGGCCGACCCGGCGCCGATGATCGCAACATCGCAGGATTTCATATTCTCTCCCGTTCCAGGCTGCCCGCGCCTACCGTGTTTTCCGGACGATATAGCCGCCGGATTTCTCGTCGTACTCGAGCGCCAGCAGGCCCTGCTTCTGGGCTTCCTCGAGCAGGTCGCTGAAGCTGCTGAACCCGTGGTAGGACTCGCTGAATCCCGGCTGGCGGCGCTTCAGGGTCTGCTTGATCATGGAGCCCCAGAGCTTCTCGCCCTCCCCCCGCTCCGCGAGCAGGCCTTCCACGGTCTCCATCACCTGGTCGATACCCGCCTGCTTGGTTCCATCCTCCGGGCTGGTCGATTTTTTCGTCTTCTTCTTTGAGCTGGATTTCTTACGCTTCTTCTTCTCGCTGCCGCGCACCAGGTCGTCGTAGTAGATGAACTCGTCGCAATTGGCCGTGAGCAGGTCCGACGTGGAGTTCTTGACCCCGACGCCGATCACGGTCTTGTCGTTCTCCCGCAGCTTGCTGACCAGGGCGGAGAAATCGGAATCACCGCTGATGATCACGAACGTATCCAGGTGCGACTTGGTGTAGCAAAGGTCCAGGGCGTCGACGACCATCCGTATATCCGCCGAGTTCTTTCCGGACTGCCGGATATGCGGTATCTCGATCAGCTCGAACGCCGCTTCGTGCATCGGCGGCTTGAACTCCTTGTAGCGCTCCCAGTCGGAGTAGGCCTTCTTGACGACGATGTTGCCCTTGAGCAGCAGCCGGTCCAGGACTTTTTCGATATCGAAGGCGGCGTACTTGGCATCACGCACCCCCAGAGCGATGTTTTCGAAGTCACAGAATACGGCCATGTTCTGCGTCGGGCTGCTTTCTTTCATTTCATTTTTCCAGGTCTGAGTGCTCGGATTGCGACGGCACCCGCGATGGTTGCCGTCGCATTGTCCGCGGAGTATCTCACACGTGGGAACCCACCGCGCCGTCGCGGGGCGATGGGCTCAGCCGGCGGCCAGGGCCTGGTCGATGTCCTCCAGGATGTCATCGATGTTCTCGATGCCGATGGACAGGCGCACCATTTCCGGCGTCACACCGGCGGCGGCGAGTTCGTCCCCGGACAACTGCCGGTGGGTGGTGCTCGCCGGGTGCGTGGCCAGGGACTTGGCGTCGCCGATATTCACGAGCCGCGTGATGAGCTGCAGCGCATCCAGGAACCGGACCCCGGCCTCGTGTCCGCCCTTGACGCCGAAGCTCAATATTCCCGAACCCTTGCCGTCCATGTACTTGTCCAGCAGAGGCTTGTGGGGACTGTCCTCAAGCCCGGCGTACCGGACCCAATCCACCTTCGGATGGTCCTGCAGGTAACGGGCGACGGCCAGGGCGTTGTCGCAGATCCGGTCCATGCGCAACGGCAGCGTCTCCAGCCCCTGCAGGGCGAGGAACGTCGTCATCGGCGCCAGGGCCGCGCCGATATTGCGAAGCGGCACCAGGCGCGCGCGCAGAATGTACGGCGGCAGGTCGGTTTCCGTATACACGATGCCATGGTAGGAGGGGTCGGGCTCGTTCAAACGCCGGAAACGCTCCTTGTTCGCTTTCCAGTCGAACTTGTTCGAGTCCACCAGGATGCCGCCGACGATCGTGCCGTGGCCGCCGATGTACTTGGTCAGCGAATGCACGACGATGTCGCAGCCCCATTCGAAGGGACGGCACAGGTACGGCGACGGCACCGTGTTGTCGACGATCACCGGAATGCCGTGGGCATGAGCGATGTCCGCCACCTTCTCCAGGTCCACGACGTTCCCGGCGGGATTGCCGACGGATTCGCAGAACACGGCCTTGGTCTTCGAATCGATCCTGGCCGCCAGCGAGTCCAGGTCCTCGGGATCCACGAACCGTGCCTCGAGCCCCAGCTGCGGCATGGTGTGGGCGAACAGGTTGTACGTTCCGCCGTACAGCGTGGACGTGCTGACGAAATTGTCCCCGGTTTCGGCGATGGTGAGCAGCGAATATGTCGACGCCGCCTGCCCGGACGCCAGGGCCAGAGCCGCGGCACCCCCCTCCATGTCCGCGATGCGCTGCTCCAGCACGTCGTTGGTGGGGTTCATGATGCGGCTGTAAATGTTGCCCAGAACCTTCAGGTCGAACAGGTCCGCGCCGTGTTGGGCGCTGTCGAAGGCGTAGGACGTGGTCTGGTAGATCGGTACTGCCACGGCGTTCGTGGTGGGGTCGGGTGTGTAGCCGGAATGGACGGCTTTGGTCTCGATTTTCATGCTACCTCCTGCATTGGCTGAATACCCCCTGTGGGGCCGGGATGATAATGGGAGGGGGCTTTCACGACAATCAACGAGATTCGAACGGATGGCCGGCGTAGTTGTCGCCCGGAGTGGGGACCCTCGGCAGGGTATGGGTCAGAGTCGGGGGGCATCCCCCAGGGTCGCTGTGAATACGTCCCTGTACGCTCTGGCTCAAACTTCCCTGTTTTCGACAGCCCTGGGGGATGCCCCCCGACTCTGACCCAGTCGTTCATCCGGGAGACGTGGTGGCGCCGATCGCGGTTCTGCTACCATGGCGCCGCCCGAGCCGGATCGATCCTCTGCTTCATCAGCAGCCGCGAGGAGCCGCCGCATGCATCTGACCAAGCCGGCCGCCCGCGCGGCGGGATTCCTGGCCGTTATCACCCTGTTCGCGATCGCGTCCGCCGACCCGGGCAAGGACGTCCTCCGCATACTTCCCCTGGGCGACTCCATTACCCAGGCGGATGCTTACCGCGCGAGCTACCGCTATCCGCTGTGGAAGAATGCTCGATGGACGCAGGACTGGCGTTCGATTTTGTGGGCTCCATGAAGCGGCACTACGGCGAGCAGCCGGAGTCCCGTCCCCCACAGCCGGATTACAAGGGGCTTGCCTTTGACCGGGACCACGAAGGGCATTTCGGCTGGACCGCCCGCGAGATCGTCGAGGGCCGAAGCCGGGGCAACGGGACCGGGTCCGGAAAACTGGCGCAATGGGTCGTGCACTACGAGGCCGACATCGCCCTGGTGCACCTGGGCACCAACGACGTGTACCGGGGCCGCAGCAACGAATCCATACTGGACGACCTGAAGGAGATCATACGAACTCTCCGCGCGGACAACCCGGCGATCGTGGTCCTGTTGGCGCAGTTGATTCCCGCCGGTCAGGATCCCGGCGTCGTGGCCTCACTGAACCAGGCGATTCCCCGATTGGCGCGGGACATGAGCACGACGCGTTCACCGGTGGTCGTCGTGGACCAACACAGCGGCTTCGACCCGCAGGAAGACACCTACGACGGCGTGCATCCGAACGGATCCGGGGAAAGCAGGATGGCGCGGCGCTGGTTCGACGCCATCATGAAGGCAACCGGGCGTGCATACTGACTACCGGCCGTGAGATCCGGGAACCTCCAACCAAACGCACCATTGTGATGCGCCCGGCTACGAAACCATGACGCCCGGTCCCGGAACGCAGCCCCACCGTCTTTGCGAGAAGCGCAGCGACGAAGCAATCCATGTTCCAGACACGCAATAACGGCGTCACTATAGTCTAGACGCGCGTATGCCCGCCCACGCCAGGGCCGCCCAGCCGGCCATCAACGCCGTCCCGCCGAACGGCGCGGCGGCTCTGATTCCCGGAATACCCGTGACTGCCGACAGGTAGATGCTGAAGCAGAACAACACGGTGCCGGCGACAAAACACCACGCTGCCCATTCGATCGCCGGCGAACCGGACGGTCCGGGCGCCCGAAGCCGCACCAGGCCGATCACCGTAACCACCACCGCGTGTATCTGGTTGTACCAGACCGCCGTCCGTACCGAGTCGAACGCATTGCTGCTCAAGCTCGCCTGGAGGCCGTGCTCGGCATAGGCGCCGAAAGCCACGGATATCAGGCCGAGCACCGCGCCTGCGAACAGAATCATGACGGCGCGCCGGGCATGCTCAACCGTACAGCCACGCTACGACGGCCACCGCCGCCATGATGCCCACCACGTCGGCGGTCAGGGCTGCGGCCAGGGCGTGGCGGATGCGCCGGATCTGCACCGCCCCGAAGTAGACCGCCAGCACGTAGAACGTGGTCTCCGTGGAGCCCTGGAACGTCGATACCAGATAGCCTGTGTAGCTGTCCGGCCCGATGGCCGGGTCCTGGATGATGGAGGCCAGCACACCGTACGCCCCGGAGCCGGACAGCGGCCGCAGCAGCGCCATGGGCAGCGCCTCGCCGGGCAGGCCGACATGGCGGGTGAGCTGGGACAGCGGCTCGATCAGCAGTTCCAGGGCCCCGCTTTCCCTGAGCATTCCCACCGCCACCAGGATCGCCACCAGGTAGGGAATGATTCGCAGCGCCACCGAGAAGCCGTCCCGCGCGCCTTCCACGAAAACCTCGTAGACCCGGACCCGCTTCAGCGCCCCGAATCCCAGCAGCGCCACGATGAGCCCGGGGATGATCCACGGCGCGATGGTCCGGCCGTAAATCACCGTCAACGGCACCAGGGCGGCGATGCCGCCGAGCACCAGCACCGATACCCACAACGGATAACCGGGCGGCGCCTCCGTCGGCCACTGGTCCTCGTCGTCGTCTTCGGAATCGGCCTGCTTCAGCTCGTCCGGAAGGAAGGAATCGTCGGCCTCCGGCGCGGCGGGCTGGTCGACCGGGACATCGGGGAGTGACCAGTAGCGCTGCAGCAGCTTGGCGGAAATAATGGCGACGGTGGTGGAACAGATGGTGGCGAACAGCGTGGTGGGCACGATGCCCGCCGGGTCCGAGGAGCCGGCGGCGGCGCGCAGGGCGATGACACCGGTGGGCAGCAGGGTTACGCTCGACGTGTTCATGGCCAGGAACAGGGCCATGGCATTGGTGGCGGTGCCCTTGTGGGGATTGAGGCGATCGAGCTGTTGCATGGCGCGTATGCCGAATGGCGTCGCGGCGTTGCCCAGGCCGAGAACATTGGCGGACAGGTTCAGGATGATTGCGCCCATGGCCGGGTGCTCCGGCGGCACCTCCGGAAACAGGCGCGTGAGCAGCGGCCGCAGGGCCCGGGCGATGATCGTCAACAACCCGCCCTTTTCCGCCACCTTCATCAGGCCGAGAAACAGGGCCATGACCCCCACCAGGCCGATGGCCAGGGTGACGGCGGACTCCGCCGAATCGACGACCCCCAGCCCCAGCGCCTCCATGGGCGGCACCGCTTGCGCGGGATCGATGCCCTCCGGAACCTGCCATGTGAGCTGACGAACCGCGGCCACCGCGAATGCGGCCACCACGAGGACCAGGAAAACGACGTTCACGCCGGACCAGCCAGGGACATCGGAAACTCCGGTTGTGTCAGAGGCCGCTCGCATATCGAATCGATGCGGCCCGCGAAGCATACCGCAGCAGCGGTCCCGGCCGAAAGAAACCGGCGGCCCGGGTATTCACCCACCCTTCACGCCTCGATCACCGTCCGTTCACAGGCCGCTGCGGATACTACGCGCTCCTCAACTCACTGGAGCAAACACAATGTACCTGCGCAAACTGCTGATCGTGGCCGCCACCGCGGCCGTAATCCCCTTCGCCCAGGCCGGCAGCTACGGCAAGAAGGCCGACATCGTCGACACCGCCGTGGAAGCCGGCAACTTCACCACGCTGGTCACCGCCGTGCAGGAAGCCGGGCTGGTGGACACCCTCAAGGGCGAAGGCCCGTTCACCGTCTTTGCCCCCACCGACGAGGCTTTCGCCAAGATTCCGGCGGAGGACCTGAACGCGCTCCTCGCCGACAAGGCGGCGCTGACCAAGGTCCTGACGTACCACGTCGTGCCCGGCAAGGTGATGGCGGCCGACGTCGCCACCATGGACTCCGCGAAGACCGTGGAAGGCGGCATGGTCAAGATTTCCAATGGCGGCGGAGGCGTCCAGATCGACGGCGCCAACGTGGTCCAGGCCGACATCGAAACCAGCAACGGGGTCATCCACGTTATCGACTCCGTCATCATGCCCAACTGACCCTCTCTCTCTACCCCTCCTTCAGCGCGCTTCGCTTCGGCAAGCGCGCTTTTTTTTGCTGACATGTCAGGCCTAAAGCCTGACCCACATGATAGACTCCTGCCCTCGCTATCGTGCATCCGTCCATGCAAGAAACGGCATCCACCAGCTCTGTCGCCGTACACGCCGCCGCCGTGTCCAAGGTTTTCGGCACGGGCGTGGACGAAGTCCACGCGCTGCGCAATGTCAGCCTGGACATACACGAGAACGAATTCTTCACCCTCCTCGGCCCGTCGGGGTGCGGCAAGACAACCCTGCTCAGGCTCATCGCGGGCTTCGATGAACCGACGGACGGGCATATCGATCTGCACGGCCAGGCGCTCACCGGCCTGCCGCCGTACCGGCGCCCCGTCAATACGGTCTTCCAGAGCTACGCCCTGTTTCCCCACCTCAGCGTGGCCCGCAACGTATCATTCGGCCTCGAAATGCTCGGCACCGAATCCGGTGTTATCGACAGCCGTGTGCGGGAGATGCTGGAGCTGGTGCGTCTCGCGGACTATGGCAACCGCAAACCGGCCCAGCTGTCCGGCGGACAGCAGCAGCGCGTGGCCCTGGCCCGGGCCCTGGCCAACCAGCCCAGGGTGCTGCTGCTGGACGAGCCCCTGTCCGCCCTGGACCTGAAGCTGCGCAAGGACATGCAGCTCGAGCTCAAGCGGCTCCAGTCGGAAACAGGGATCACGTTCATCTTCGTCACCCACGACCAGGAGGAAGCATTGACGATGTCCGACCGCCTCGCGGTGATGAACGACGGCCGCGTGCTCCAGGTGGGCACACCGAGCGACATCTACGAGCACCCGTCCACGCGGTTCGTCGCAGACTTCATCGGCGACACCAATTTCCTGCCCGCCGAGCGGGTGGCGGACGGCAACGGCGGGGCGCAATACAGGCTTCGGGACACCGGAGCGATCATCGCGGCGGATCGCGACGACGCTGCGGTGGACAGTGCAGAAGTGACCCTGGCGGTGCGGCCGGAACGCGCGGAGCTGCTGGCCGACAACCGCGAGGCCGCGGGGACGATCATCGACGGCACCCTGGGCAATGTCGTTTACTTCGGCACCGACACCATCTTCCACCTGAAGCTGGAAAACGGTGCGGATTTCCGGGTCCGGGCCCAGAATCATGCCGGCGCGCGCATCGGACTGGAACCCGGCTCGGCGGTGCGCGTTCACATCCCCCGGGACGCCGTCCGGGTGCTGGCGGAATGAGACGGCGATCGTGATACCGGGAGGCGTACTGGCGGGTCGCGTGGGGCTGATGGGCCCGGCCATCGGCATAATCACCGTGTTCATGCTCATCCCGCTTGGACTCATGGCGTACGTGTCCATCCTGGAACGCGGCGAGTACGGCGGCGTGATATGGGATCAGCACACGACGGAGGCCTACTTCGCCTTCCTGTTCGATCGCAACCTCGATGGTTCGGTGGCGCTCAATACCGACTACTTGAGTATCTACGCCCGCTCCTTCTGGCTGTCCGTAACCACAACGATGCTGGCACTGCTGGTGGGCTTCCCCACGGCGCTTTACATGGCGCTGCAGGGGCCCCGCATGCGGGCTTTCCTGGTGTTCCTGGTGACCGTCCCGTTCTGGACCAATCTGCTGGTGCGAAACTACGCCTGGATACTGCTGCTTCGCAACAACGGCCTGGTGGAGGTCACGCTGCGCTGGCTCGGCATCTCCGACGGGCCCATCGACGTGCTTTATACCCCTTTCGCGATCGGTGTCGGCCTCACCTATTCCTTTCTTCCGTTCATGGTGCTGCCGATCTATGCCAGCCTGGAAAAGCTCGATCTGCGTCTGGTGGAGGCCGCCTATGACCTGGGCGCAAACCGGCTGCAGGCCCTCAAGCGCGTGGTCATTCCACTGGCCCTGCCGGGCATCATCGCCGGATCGGTGCTGGTTTTCGTGCCCTGCCTGGGCGCCTACGTAACGCCCCAGCTCCTGGGCGGATCGAAGTCGCTGATGATCGGCAACCTGATCCAGAACCAGTTCGGCGCGGCGCGCAACTGGCCCTTCGGCTCCGCCCTGGCATTCGTTCTGCTCGCGATCGTTCTGGTGGCCATGATCGCTTACGCGCTTCGCTTCCGGCGGGCTCCCGGTACCTGACGGTATGGCGCGGGTGAAACGCAATCCCCTGTGGACGTTCCCCGGCATCGCGCCGGCGGCATTGACTTTATTCGCCTACATGTACGTGCCGATCATCATCCTGATCGTGTTCTCCTTCAACGAAAACCGCATCGCCACCATCTGGACCGGCTTCAGCACCCAGTGGTACGGGATCGTGCTGGGGAACGACGACATTATTCGCGCGGCACGAAATTCACTGGTGATCGCCACGTCGGCCATGCTCATCGCCACCGTGGCCGCGACCTTCGCCGCCATCGGCATGACCCGCCACCGGTTCCGGGGCCAGGACGGCATCAATGCCATGCTCGCGCTGCCCCTCGTGGTGCCGGAAATCGTCACCGCCGTGGCGACCCTGCTGTTCTTCGTGCTCATCGGCCTCAAGCTGGGCATTCTGACCGTGATCATCGCCCACACGGTGTTTTGCATACCCTTCGCCTATCTCCCGATCCGGGCGCGCCTGGAAGGCATGGATCCCACACTGGAGCATGCCGCGGCGGACCTGTATGCCAACCCCTGGCAGGCTTTCCGCCGCGTCACCCTGCCGCTGCTCTGGCCCGGCATCCTGTCAGGCGCCGTGCTGGCATTCATCATTTCCCTGGACGATTTCGTGATCACTTATTTCGTCGCCGGAGCGGGCGCAACCACGCTGCCGGTCTACATATTCGGCATGATCCGCATCGGCGTCACTCCGGAAGTAAACGCTATTTCCGCGCTGATGCTCATAATTTCCATAGCTTTCGTCACGCTTTCGTTTCTAATCGGTCGCATCAAGCGTTGAAAAATGTTGTAGTATGGACGAAGCGTGCCCGATGCCGGGCACGGCAATAACATCTGATGATTACCCAGGAGGAAACCTGTATGACAGGCTTTAAGAAAATCGCGTTAGCCGCCGTCGCGGCGGTCGGCCTAGGCAGCACGACTGCGAATGCCGACGAACTGTTCCTGTACAACTGGTCCAACTACATCCCGCCCGATCTGCTCGAACGGTTCGAGGAGGAGACCGGCATCGACGTCACGCTCGACGTCTATGACTCCAACGAATCGATGCTGGCGAAGCTGCAGGCGGGCGCCACGGGCTACGATATCGTTGTTCCGTCCGGCTACATGGTCCGCACCATGATCGCCCAGGGCATTGCCCAGGAAATCAATGCCTCGGAGCTGGAAAACTTCAGCAACGTCGCCTCGCCCCACGACAGCCCGCCCTTTGATCCCGAGCGCAAGTATTCCGCGCCCTATATGTGGGGCACGACCGGCCTGGCGTACGACTCCGAGCGGGCGCCGGAGCTGGAGGAAAGCTGGAAGGAATTCTTCGAGCCCCGTGACGAGCTCAAGGGCCAAATCGTCGCCCTGAATGATCCGGTGGAAGCATGGAACGCCGCGGCGCATTATGTCGGCGTGAGCAAATGCACGGAAAGCAGCGAGGATGCCGAGAAAATTCTGGAAGTGCTGGAGAATCAGAAGCCCCATCTGGCGATGTACTCCTCATCGGGCACCATCGACCGCATGGTCGCCGGCGAGGTCATCATGCATCACATGTGGAACGGCGCGGCGCACCGGGCGAAAGCCAAGCGCGAGTCGATCACCTACGTCTACCCGAAGGAAGGACTGGACGTGTGGGGCGATCATTTCGTGGTCCCGCAGGGCGCACCCAACGTTGAGAACGCCAAGACCTTCATCAACTGGATGCTGGATCCGAAGAACGCGGCGGAAGCCTCCAACTACACCGGCTACATGAACGCCATCGCCGGATCGGGCGAGTATCTGGACGACAGCCTGAAGGCCGATCCCGCGGTAAACATGCCGGAAGAGTACGCGGACCGGCTGCGCCCGCTCCTGGACTGCTCGACCACCGCACGGGAGCTGCGCGACAAGGTGTGGACCCAGCTCAAGAAGTGAGGACCGAAGGCGCTTCGTGACCCCTGCCCCGGAGACAATCCGAGCAGCCCTGTGGTGCATGCGCCTGGGGCACGTCGCGCCGGACCTGGCAAGCTGGGCGGCGGCCGTCGAGGCCCGTACGGCCGAGGCCGCCGCCCGGGGCGCCGAAGTCCTGGTAATGCCGGAATGGATCGCCAAGCAGTGGCTGGCGTTCGCGCCCGCGAACCTGACCGGCCCGGAGGAAGTCGCTTGGCTCGCGGAGCGGACCCCTGAAGCGCTGGCGCTCATCAGACCGCTGGCCGCCCGCCACGGCATCGCGCTGCTGCCCGGCAGCATGCCGGTTCATTCCCCCGACCGGTCGCCGCCCTGGCTGAATCGCGCCCATATTTTCCTGCCCGACGGCACCGAGTTCCATCACGACAAGCTATGCCTCACGCCCTCCGAACGGGATCCCGACGACTGGAACCTGTCCACCGGTTCGGTAGTGCGCACCTTCGATCTGAACGGCGCCCGCGCGGCAATCCTGATCTGCCTGGATATCGAGCTGCCGGCGTTGTCAGCGCGCCTGGCCGCCGCCGGCATCGATATCTTGCTGGTGCCGTCCTATACCTCACGCCTGTCGGGCTACAGCCGCGTTTTCTCCTGCGCCCGGGCCCGAGCGGTGGAACTGCTCTGCACAGTATGCGTGGTGGGCTGCTTCGGCGAATTTCGGACCGCCAACGGAACGGCGTTCCAGAGCACCGCCGGGGCGTCGGTTTACGTGCCCTGCGAGCCGGAGCTGGGCATGACGGGGGTACTCGAGGAGCTCCCCCCGCGGGAGACCGGTGAGGACGCCGGCCCGCTGCTGGTGGCGGACATTCCCGTGGGTCGGATCCGGCGCCTGCGCAACGAATCCACGGGCGAGGTCTGGCCCGGCGCCTGGGACGCGTCGGGAATTACCGTGTCGTGATTCGAGATGAACCCCAGCACGCCGGATGACAACGGCTTCCGCCTGCTTTGGCCGCTGCTGTTCCTGGAGCGGACGATTCCCGGGCACGAGTACGCCAATACCGAGCTGGAACGCGTCGTCCTGGACCTGGAAGCCGGGAACGACCAGCTCACCACCGATTACCGCGCCGCCAATTTGCTGAAACTGGAAAACCCCGCCGTTGAGTGGCTGACCAAGTGCATCGACAAGACCGCGCGCGACTATTGCCGGCGCGCCGGCATGGACTACGATATCAAGTGGTCGCTCCAGGGCTGGGCCAACGTCAACCGGCTGGGGGACTACCACGACCCCCACAACCACCCCTACGCCTACCTGAGCGGCACCTACTACGCGCGGGTGCCCGAATCCCGGGCGCCGCTTCGCAACCGCGCCGACGTGCGGCCCGGCTGCATCACCTTCTACGATCCCCGGGGCGCCGTCAATATGACCGCCATCAAGAACGATCCCCAGATCGACCCCGAATTCACCGTCACCCCCAGGCCCGGAACCATCCTGATGTGGCCGGCATTCCTGATGCACTTCGTACACCCGAACCTGTCCGAGGAACCGCGCATCAGCATCAGCTTCAACGTGGTGGTCCGAAACCCGGCGGAGCACCTCCCGCGGCAGTAGCTTGTATCTTTCGCTGCGACTGCCCGAAGCTCTGCTGGAGCGCATCAAGATGGAGGCCAACAAGCGGGACGTGCCCTATCAGTCGCTTATAAAGGCCTGGCTGTCGGAAGACGTGGAGCGACATCGGTCCTAGTCCACTGCTGTCTCGTAGACGCTGCCTTCGATACGCAATATCCGGTTGTACCTTGACTGTATTTCGAATGTAGGTCGGGCGCGAGCCCGACTGGAAATAAATGTCGGGCTGGCGCCCGACCTACACGCCCCTCGACCCGCTGCAGCAACCGCGTGTCCTTTCCAGGATGTCGTAGAACCCGCATCCAACGAGCACCCAGAGCGGCACCATGGCCGGCACCTGGTACCGCCAGTCGAAGGCCACGAGAGTGACGGCATGCTGCAGAGCGTAGCCGTAGGAGACCATGACCAGGAACAGCAGGACCGCCCTGTGCGCAGCAGCCCCCTCGATCAGGCACTTGATTCCACGGCACAGCAGGGGCAAAGCGACAATCATGTAAACAACATTCACGATGTTGTGAATCGCGCTGTAGGCACTTCCGCCCAATCGCACCGGCACCCAGTAATAAATCAGCCGGTAGACGATCGCCTTCAGTATATCCAGATAGGACAACGCCCCCGCCATGTCCAGCTCAACACGGTGCGCCACGATCACACCGTGCTTGAAGAAATACACCGACTGCAGGAATGGACCCATGAGAAAGCCCGGAACATATCGGCGCGCATCGGTCTCCGGGTTTACCTCCATGAGGACAAGCCACGGAACCACCGCGAACACGATGAATGCCGGTATAACCAGACTCAACACCGCTGCGGTGCCGGGGTAACGCCGGATGGCGGGAACGATATGGATTACCAGCGCGACCAGGAACAGCACCGGAACAATCAACCCGGTGGGGCGCACAAAGGGCGCGGTCACGGCAAACAGGAACGCCGCCAGCCACATGACCCCACGCCCCTCGAAGAGCGCCATTGTCGTGAAGTACACGAACGCCCCGACCCAGAACAGAAACAGCATGTCCGTCAGAACGCCGTAGCTCCACAGGAAACCATCCGGCAGGCCGAATATTACGTACAATCCCCCGGCCAACCCGGCACATAACGCACCGCTGGTCCAAGCGATACTCCTCAGTCCGCATATCGAGAACCACAACGTGAACAGCATGGATACCAACAGGGCGAAGAGCACGGAATTGACGACCACGACCCCCCATTCCCCCATCCCCAGAAGATCGTGAATTCCATAGAGATAGAACGTGGCGATCAGGTAATGAGGAACTACGAAAAGTTCGTTGATCTTCTCGAGTGATGGCGATCCCGACGTCAACCAGCCGAGGATCTTGTCGCCCGCAATCAAATAACCATCGGTATCCTGTCCGACGAAAGGCCCCCTTACGACGGCGCCGGCCAGCAGCAGCGCCAGGCTGATGAGGAACACTGCCAAAGGCATCCGGCGTTCCAGGGATACCGGCATCAAGGGCAAAAGCGATGTACTGCGGAGACTGACTGGAAACCCACCGACATTTCCCTAGTTGGCACGGTCGCGGGTAACGGACTCGGGCTCGCTACTCGATCCCCGCTCCAACTGCGCCTCCAGTACAGCAACTTTCTGAGCCAGGATGCGAATCTGTTGCTGATCCCGCGTGCGCTCAATATCGGTCTTCAGCATCTTCAGCAGAATAACCGCCAACCCGAGAATCACGGCCAACACAGGCGGGTAATCCACACCAAGCCTTACAGCGATCCAATCCACCGTCAGCGGGAACATGCCGATGAAAGCGATAACGACGGCCAACGATATCCACCAGGCCGCATTGCGGGGATGCAGGTGGTTGCGGCGGACCAGCCATATGATGGTTGCAGCGATCGCGACCGCGATAACCGCTGACGTCCAGTGGCTGGAGATCATCGATTGCCACCACTGCCATTGGACGTCACGAACAGGTCGTCGTTATGCCAGGACGGCCGCCATTTCCCGGCGGACAACACAAACGTCTCCGTCAAGTACCGGGCGACGGTCCACCAGGAATCATAAACCCTCGAATGTCCGTTCAGCCGGTCCTGCATTTCTATCCGCACTTCTGTCGCCTGCAGACCGGCCTCACGCAGCATCAGCAAGACGCCGACATCCTGGTAGCTCAACATCGCCGCCTCCCTGGAAGTCAGCACCCGCATTGCCCGCTCGTTGTAGGCCCTCATGCCGGATGTAACATCCTGGATGTTGAGCCCGGTCATACTTCTGAATACGCTCCACGCGACATGCCGAGCGCGGCTCGCACGCTCTGGGCAAACACCGATCGCCAGGTCCGTTTCACCACTCACCACCGGCGCGCTGACCGCTTTCACCGCCGAAGCGGGATGCTGACCATCGGCATCCATAGTCAAAGCGACCTGACATCCAGCCGCCAGCGCATAGGCCATTCCGGCTTGCACCGCACCCCAGGCCCCGACCCGGAAGGGCATCCGCAGCACTTTAGCGCCCGCGGCCTGCGCCCGGGATCCCGTGTCATCGACACTCGCATCGTCGACAACGACCACTTCACAGTCCACGCGATCCCTGACATCCCGAACCACGTCGCCAACCGATGCGCTCTCATCCTTCGCCGGTATTATTACCATGCCCGGCACCCCAAGCCTTGTTCGTGGGAGCTCAGCGATCATTACTCGCCGTTTTGTTTGCAATGCTACGGTACAATTCTAGAACCTCGCCGCTAATCCGATCAATGTGAAACATCTTCTGGTACCGTTGCCATCCCTGAAGCCCCATGCGGGACAACGATTCCCGATCAGCCGCCAGCGCGCGGAACGCCTCCGCCAGCGCTGCCGGATCGGCCGGCGGCACCACTATGCCGGTCTCACCGTCGCGCACCACCCAGCTCACGCCGGAACCGTATATATCACAAACCACGGCCGGCTTTCTGTGCGCCATCGCCTCAAGCAGGACCATTCCGAACGCTTCGGTACGTTCTATGGAGGGTAAACACACACAATGACAGGTTTGCATTAAGGCATGCAAGCTCTCGGGGGGTTGATGGCCGGCTAGAACGACCCGCTTGTTCAATCTCGACTCTGAAATCGCCTTCTCCACCACACTACGATGCTCGCCTTCACCAACAATCAGTGCACGAAAAGCGGCCAGGTCCTCCATGGCTTTAACCAGGTACTCGAAGCCCTTGTAGTACGTTAGCCTGCCCACTGACAGAATACGAAAACTGGCATCGCCCCAGCTCTTTTCCGCCTCGCGCAGAGCGTCGTCCGACACTTCCGGTATACGCGCGGGGTCAAGACCAAGCGGCGTCACCCGGCACTTATGGCGCCACACCGCCAAAGCCTTGCTCGTTTCAAGGTATGGCTGCGAACTGACGACGACGGCAGTCGCCCTGTCAAGCAATCGTTGCTCCAACTGTCTATATACCGGGTAGACCAGTTTCATTCGCCTGTCTACCTCCGACGGTACGACGTCGGAATGCCAGTGGACTATCCACGGAATCCTTCGCGCCGCGGGAAGCGCCATGGCCCAGAACACCGACGGATTAGGAAGGTGAAAATGGAGAATTCTTGGTCGCTCCGCCCTGATCACCTGATTCAGACAGAAGGGAAACTGCGGGCTGACGGGAGTGTACAACACCCGACCAAATGACGAAGCACGGTAGACACGGATTGTATCGGGCTGACTATCCTGGAAACCCTTAGGTTCCATCCCATTAATTGACTCCCTGGTCGCCCCGGCGCGGAGTCTGGGCCGATGATCGTGAACTAGTGCTTGGGCGTTGATGCCTTCGCGTACAAGTGCCCGCAGTAGATCGGCAAGGAAGTTTTCCATGCCTCCTGAGAACGGTGGGAAGTACTTCCCTACATGCAGGACCGGGGTCCGTCGGTCTGTCAAATCGGATCGCGACTGGCGTCGTTCCGTATTCATTGTACTGAGCAAGTATAGACTGCCATGCTCTCATGAGATATGCGGTTCCGCGGCACCCTATCCCACTTGTCTGGTAAGTACGTCATTTCGTCCGACGAGTATGATAAAGGCGCAATTGCCGATGCGCCACGCTACGCATTGACCACATTACTCATTTTCTCTAGAAAGAGCTCAGTCCTGAATGCCTTCGCCCGCTCTTCGCAGGCTTCGCGCATATCGCGCGCATATCGAGGAGTCATTATGGACACCGCTTCCACCAGGTGCTGAGGGTCAGGGTCCGGGGGCAGCAGAATACCCGTCTGTCCATCAACCACCGTCTCCAGCAATCCCCCCTCGGCCACACCAATCACCGCTTTTCCCGCTGCCATCGATTCCACCGGGGACATTCCGAAATCTTCATCTCGCGGCACATAAATCGTCGCAATAGACCGAGCTATCAGATCCCGTAGGCGTGCGTCGTCGACCTCACCCGCAAAAACTATGTTTCCCGAGCCCGCGGCCAGCGCTTCGAGACGGTCACGATCCGAACCTGCCGACACCACTACAAGCTTCTTATCCGGCATCTTCCTGAATGCCCGGACTATGAGGTCGACCCGCTTCAGCGGGTCCAGGCGCGCCGTCGACAGGTAGTATCCCTCCGGCTTTCGCCAATAGAACCGATCCACGTCACACGGCGGATTCACAACAACGGAATCCCTCCCAAGATACTGCTGCACCCGGCGCCGCACATTGTTCGAGTTAACGACTACGTGATCCATTTTCTCTACAGCTCTCTCATACTGAGCCCTCAGGTAACCTGTCGTCGCCACAAACCCGGGCCGCTGCCATATTGGCATGGATCTCCAGATAGAAAATCTCGTTGGTCATAGATGAATCTGGGCGGCGTATGGCAGTATAGAACATTCCGAGTGTTAACTTGATTGACTTACTGCCATTGGACTATAGGTTCCGCTGTAAACCAACACATCGCAGCTAGCCCGGTAACGGCCCCATGCCCGAGCCAGACTCAATGTCTGACGCGGTCGCCAGTCCGGACCGGAGCACCCAAGTCACGCACAACAACATCTCGGAGATCCTCTGTGAAACACAAATCACTGGCCAGGAATCCGCAGACCACCGGCCAGCCCCAAGCCGCTCCGAGCGTGGTTGCCAGCCTTCCACCGCCTTCCTTCACCGCGAAGTAATCGTGGAGAACCTCCCCTTTCTCCCTGGCTTTCATGCTACACGTGCTGCTTCCGAACACGCGGGCACGCCAGCATTAGAACAATTGAAAGGAGTGACAATACCTGCAAAGGTACTACCTGATTCTTCGGACCCAAATTTCGTTCCCGGCTGGACGATATCTTCTGTTGGATAAACAGAACATGTTTAACGTCGCGCACAATAGAGGGTAAGCCAGTCGCGCTGTAGATCAAGACGCTCTCATGCTAAATGCGCAGCTCAACAACTATACCCCGTTCACCAACGCCCTTCTAACCAACGGAGACGACAATCTTTGACTGATCGACTCAGGCACTGAAGCATCCCGGTTTCCTCTGACTCATCAATTCACGAGTGCACTTGCCGTCGATCGAAAGGTCACGCGACCAACTCCCGAACTCTCAAGTACGCAGGCGCGCAGATTGGATTCCGCTAGTTACTATCCTGGTATGGTTTGAGGATTGTTGGATGGTATCCGCACCCGCTCTTAATTTTAATACGTCCCGCAGCGCTTCGACAAAACTCCCGAGTGCGTGCGATGGTCTATAAAACCAGGCGCTGCCACAACCTTCCCAAGGAACCGGACCACGACAACTATCGGCAGGAGTGAGACGGTGGTGCTTTCGGGTATACATACAGAGTGCTCCGGTTCTCCATGATAGTTGATCAACCAGCTCAGCGAATAATCAGGGCATCTTCCTCGTATACGTGCTTGCACCTCCGAATGTGATACACCAGACTTTTTCTGCACCATTGCAAGTCTTTACCCACTGCCCTGACGCGCCGAGCCAGATCCAGTTCTTCATAGAACAAAAAGAAGTCTTCGTCCCAGTACTCCGACTTGTCTCGAGCATCTTCACCCTACAAAACATAGCCGCTCCGCTCACGTGAATCCAAGCGGGTGGCTTCCGGCGTATAATCCATCAGATCACTCAGATGCCGTCCTCCGTGGACACTTCCGCACAACGCTGAGAGCCGGATAATACCTATATCCCCCTGCGCACTGAACCAAAGCTGGAGAATCTAGCTCTAATACCGTACTGCCAAATATCCCCACATTCGGATACGCGGTCGCACATTCCAGCAAATGAGAGAGCGCCCGCTCGTCTACTATCGTGTCATTATTCAGAATCCAGATGTATTCAATCCCTCTTCGTTCGAGTCCGAATCGGACTCCAACATTGTTGCCTGCCGCATAACCCCGGTTCTCGTCGTTTCGCAGGAACAGGAATTCCCATTCTCGCCCATAAACACTCGGCTGCTGCCCGAAATCTTCCGCTTCGTTGCCGAGGCTAAATCTGTCTGCGGCCCAAGCTTTCACTCGGTCAACGGAATTGTCCGTGGAAGCATTATCGACAACGACAACCACCAGTTGCCTCCACTCCACTAATGGATAAAGCGAGCTCAGGCATCGCAAGGTCAGATCTGGCTGATTCCAATTCAGCACCACAGCGCAGACGCGAGGATTCTGGCAACTATGGGGGTTCATTGAGCTCTACGTCCCTTGGTTCATATGGCCGCTTCGGCCGGAGGGCGAGCGACTTGTCGTTCCCTCCGGCAGCACCGGTGGCCACCCGACAACGATCCCCCGACAACTGTAAGGACTGAGATCGTCGCTATTCCGCGCGGTTCGTCCCACGACGTTCTCGGCTCTCGTGCAGGAACTCCCAGCACCGAGCAGCTACTGGGCCATGCCGCCGGCCCGGCCCAGTAGCTGCTCGAAGCCTTGCTTCAGCGTCTGCGCACATACCTCGGCTGAACACTCCGTTGCGATTCTCTCGAGCGCTCTATCGCGGACGTTTTCCCATAACTGTCGATTCGTGTACAGTTCTACGCACGCGTCCGCGAACTCTCTGGCGGCATCCGTCCTCCGCGACCAGCGCGTCCTGTTTCGACGTCCACCCCAGCTGCGCCGCCAATATATCCGTTAGCACTGCCGGCACGCCATGAGCGGCCGCGTCGTGCACCTTATACGGTATTCCCGCGGCATAACGGGTCGGCGCTACGAATATTCGAGCCGTCTCGTAGAACGCGCGCAGGTCATTAACCCGACCATGCAATTTGACGTAAGCCCCCGCAAGCTGACGCACCCGTCCAGAGCGGCACGACCCCACTACATTCAACTGGACGTCCCCCAGCACGTGCCTCACATCAGGTAACACTTTCTCAGCAAACCACCAAAGAGAATCGGCGTTGGGAGACTCGTCTTCGTCGAGATTGCCCACAAACAGAATATCCCGTCGCTCGGAATATTCCCGCTCTGTTGGATTGCAACTCAAGGCATGACCCAACACCTGATCTGATCGGATACCCCTGCCTGCCTGAAGATGTCCCGCTCCGACTCTCGTCACGGCGAAAACCAGATCAGCGCCGTTGGCAATACCAACTTCCGCCTCGACCCTCCGATTGAAAAACTCATGAGGCATGGACTTCCCTTTCATTTCCCTAAGCGCTCTTTCCCTTTCCGCAACGAACGCCTCGGCATCATAGACTATCTTTGGTCGTGCGTCGCCCTTCGCCGCAGACTGGTATACCTTCTTGAAGAACTCCATATCGTGAGGACGACTCGCCATCACAATATCGAAATAGTCGGCACGGACCTCCAGAAAATTCTTCAACCCACTGCGTCCGTAGTCCAGCATGATCTCCGTCTCGCGTGGAATATCCACGTAAGCCGTGCTCCCAGTTTGTCCTCGTTAGGGAAATTCAAAGGATATACGGTAAGGCTATATCCCAGCCCAACCAACGTCCTTACAGTGAAGTTGGCCCTCGGAAATCCCGACCCAAGCGCGGTATGTGGAACGCGGTCATCTATATACAAAACATGAGTATTGGGACCGGCCGCAAAGCGCGCCTTAAGTGTATTTCCTCGCTTTGCGACATAGTGGGATTGAAGCCTGTCACCATGCTTCTTAGCAAACGTTCTCTGGTTCGTCCTTTGCAACGCAATCGCTTCTTCCCTGTTATCGGAGCTTGCGAACTCATAATGAGCCACACAAGCGCGGGGATCGCATACCACGCGCAGGCCTTGCTTTCGCACTCTCATGCAATAGTCGGTTTCTTCGTAGTAAGCGGGCGCGTAAATTTCATCGAACCCATTCAGTTCCCGGAACAGGTTCGTGGACGTAAGAAGAAATGCCCCTGAACAATAGTCAACGTCTCTTCGAAACGTGAACTCCGGCACAACTGCAGATTCTCCTCTACCATACCCCTGACAGGAACCATCTTGCCATATAATACTCCCGCACTCCTGGACGCGGCCATCCAGTGCCAGAATCTTCCCACCGACAACGCCTACATTTGGCTCTTCTTCCATTAACCTGACCGTCGCCGTTAATGTACCCGGTAATAATTTTGCATCATTGTTCAAAAGAAGCAAATACTCTCCACGTGCCGCTTGCGCAGCCTGATTGACCGCAAGCAAAAAACCCTTGTTTTCATTATTTCTGATGATTCTGGCTCCTTCCGTACGCTCCAGAAGTTCCGTCGTGTAATCCTTAGAGTTGTTGTCTACCAGCAATACTTCGGCGGGTATCTGCGCGGCTGCAATGACAGACCGAAGACACCACAATGTAAGTTCCGCTCTGTTGTACAGAACAAGAATAATCGACACTTTCGGCGTCCCCGAATTGGGTAACCGTAGTGTGTCGGATCCATGTAGAAACTCCTCCAGATCCCTCCGCCGGGCTTTTACATACTCTTCCTTAGATATTGTTACATACCTGCTGCCCTTTCTAATCAACAACTCATTGCGTTCGCACTACCCGTATCGTATCTCGCAAACTTCGTTTGAATGCCTCGAATATGGTCCCTGCAGCCAGACCGGCCCCTTGTCTAAGCAAAACGCCCTCAACACCTATAACAACGTTACGGCCTATTTTTTGGCACCACGGATCGAACAACAACGGACAGGTTGCGATACAGGTCAGTAAGAAAGCATCTTGAAATTGCTTCACCAACCGCCTCCGCAGGCCTTGTGAATGTCTTGGTTCATCCTCAGCGACATCCTCCCTTTCCAAACGCTCCGTCGGACTATCCCACTTAGCCGGCTTTACTCTATCGTTCGACTGGATACAGCAACCCATCAGATGGTGGAGCCCACTTGCCACCGATGCTCCATTCCGATGCAGCCCCGGCACTATAATCTGCATACTAGACTCCACCTTGATTGCTACTGATCAAGATCCGAGGACCGATCCATCAGTTTACTCAAGACTCCATGCGAGTTCGTCGCGTCGTTACGGAGTCCACCGTTTCCCGCTCAGCTACATTCACTATTTCCTCGATGCTGCCAATTGCTTGACGCAACCGATTATTATGCAAAGCCGCTTCAAGTTCGCACGATGTGGCAACCAACAACATCGACTCAGAGCGCAGCGCAATGGCACTCCATTGCCAGCTAACTGGTCTATGGCCGCCTGCAGTTTTCTACGATCTTTCCTCAATAACAGGTTGTTGCAACCTATCGGTTCGATCTTCCATTTGTTCCAGGCGAAGCAATACAATATCACCATCCTCACTCGATCTAGCAGCTTTGCGCTGCCATACCCGGGTTATTGATTACCAGGGGCAGATCCGCAACGCTCTTCCTGATGGTTGGCCATGCCTGAAGGAATCTCTTTAACGTATCTCTCTCCCTTTTATGGTCTGCCGCCAACCACATCTTCTCCAACTTTTCGGGGTGCAAGCGATCGACAATAACCGGGTGTGTCCGGAGATAGGCGTTGAGCAGCCCCTCGTCAGGTCTTACCGACCAAAGCTCAAACAAAGCCCGCGAACCGTAGTTCATCCACTGGCCCGCCGGCATGGACTCTCCTGGTAGACCTTGAACACCTAACACTCGCGCATCGCCGACGAACGCGTCGCCGAATATTCCGGTGCCGTTGCGAACATCTCCCGGCATCGCCGAGAAGAGGTGCACTTCGTGCGCTGCACCGAGGATTCGTTTCTTGTCGTAACACTTTATCAAGTAGCGGCTTCCCTTCTTCTCTCCGTACCGGGCTCCTGTCTGCTTTCTCCGCATAGCGTCTCCGCTTCGAAATATGCGACGCCGGGGAGATCACTATCCAGCCACTTTATGCGCACACCCTTCACCGGTTTCTGGAGCACCGTACTCAGTGCCGACGAGAGCGTATCGTTCCTGCTGGATACAGACAGGAACTGACAGGAACAGATGTATTTCTGTTCAAAGGGCGTGTACGAACCGAAGTATAAAACAATGCGGTAATCTGGTGGCGTGTTCTTTCCAAGGAACACCAGGTCCTGAATCCCGGCTATGATCATTTGAGTCATCTGACGGATCAACACGATACTCATGATCGCTATAATCAAGCTGCCCCGTGCGCCGGACATGAACTGCGCAACCAGGACGGCGAAAACTATTAGAAAGTTGGTATTGGATAAAACACGCACCGCCACTGGCAGCTTATCCTCGAAGAGTGCGTTCAAATTACGTCCTAGACGCGTACCAGACTTCATCAGGACGTACAGAATTCCGTATTCAGCCAGAAGTAGTCCCGCGAAGCTCCCGAAAAGCACCGGGTTGATCAGGAAGCCGACACAGAAGCCAAGAAGTATGATCACGACGGTACCGCCAACCTGGCAAAGCCGACGATATCCGTTCTGGACCAATTCGACCTGATTGTTGAACAGGCGCAGTTTATTGCTTCTGCCAACGATCTTCTCGGCACCCCGTCGGACTGCTTTGTCGAGCCATTGATCAGCCAGCAGGTGGAGACCGTAGCTGCCGACAGCAACTACGGCTATGGCCAGAACCACAGTATTCTTTGTATCCACGGTCGCCACGCCCGCGAGGAACCAGGGCACTCCCTCCCTTGCCAAAAGAAGTACAGCTTTCAACGGAAGGAGAAACGCTAAAAGGGCGAACAGCTGACTTAACAGAAAGCTCAACACTGCTCCCACCGTCTCCCACGGGGTCAGCCTACGCGTCCTCCGAAACAGCGACGATAACCAGTTGGCCTGGTCTCGTGTCACATTCAGTAGATTCATTTCCACAGCGCGGTTCACGGATCGGTAAGTGGGGAGGCCTGGCTAGATAAACGCCAGTGACAGTACGACGGAACCTGTTGCTTTAACATCTACGCCTGTCCAGAATACGAAGCAGCAGCGTCGCCTGGGGTACCAATTTCACCAGGTTGGATATGCAGTAATATCGCGATTCTATCAGAACATACCGAGAAAGCATCTCAAGTCATTCTCATCGCGTGTACTCCGCATTTACCGATCGCTATGAAGAGGATTGTTTCAATAGCAGGAGGCACCTTCACCGGGCATCTAGTGTACCCCGTCAAACAGTCTGTAACTTATTGAGCGTTTGGCGTCCTCGTTTTACTTTTTCGAGGATATCCTGTGCCGACTGGGTCCAGATGAACGGAGCCGGGGCTTCATTGTGTTTATCAACGTAGCTCAACACGGCCTCTTCCAAGTCGGGCACGCTACGAAACACACCACGGCGCAGTTGCTGCTCGGAGAGATCTCTGAAGAACCGCTCAACCATGTTCAACCAGGAAGCACTGGTCGGGGTGAAGTGTACGTGGAACCGCTTATGGTGCTTGAACCAGCTTTTCACCTTGGGATGTTTGTGCGTGGCGTAGTTGTCACAGATGATGTGGATCTCCTTGTCGGGAGGCGTGTTCTTGTTGATGAACCGTAGAAACTTCAACCACTCGGTGTGACGATGGCGTTTGGCACACTGACCGAGCACCTCACCCGTGAGCACGTCCAGCGCCGCAAACAAGGTCGAGGTCCCGTTGCGCTTGTAGTCATGGGTCATCGTGGCGTTTCGCCCCCGCTTGATGGGCAGGCCGGGCTGGGTCCGGTCCAGCGCTTGAATCTGGCTCTTTTCGTCACAGCTGAGCACGATGGCATTGTCCGGCGGTGCTAGGTACAAACCCACCACATCTTCCAGCTTTTCCTGAAAGTGCTTGTCGTTCGACAGTTTAAAGGTAGTCACCCGGTGCGGCTTTAAACCATGCGCCCGCCAGATCCGTCCTACGCTGCTTTCACTGATGCCTACCCGCTGCGCCATCAGCCGCCGGCTCCAGTGGGTCGCGTTGTCGGGCTTGTCCTGGGTCGTGAGCTTGATCACCTTGTTCACCGCCCGATTGGATATCTCTTCCTGCGCCCGGCTCTGGGCGCATCCTTCTCGATCCCGGCCAGTCCTGACTCATGATAGCGGTTGCGCCAACGTCCCACCTTCTGCCGGCTGATACCCAGGGTCTGGGCGATCTCCCCGTTTTCATGCCCTTGTGCCGCCAGCAGCACAATCTTCGAGCGTTCGGCCAACCTCACCGAGGTCGACCGTGACCGCGCCAATTGCTTCAACCTTTGTCGCTCCGCCGGTTGCAGAACAATTTCCACCGCCACACGCATATCGAATCCACCATAATGCTAAGAGCTTATATTTTATATCAATTATGGCGGGGCACACTAGCAACCTTCAACTACGTTAACCGCAGGACGTTGTCCCTAGCCGCCTCCACCCCACGTTATGCACCATACTTTTACTTTCGGGCGAAAACATCGGACGATTCCACCGTACTCAACTCGGTGCCTTCTCGGATTCCTTGACTGAACATGGACGCCTCATGCGACCTCTGCTATTCTCCGGCACTTTGATATCACTCGACTTAGCGAGCGTGAGTCGGTCTGCGATCCTTTCAACGCAATACCTTGCACATCATTAGCGACACGGGGCTTGGTCGTACTAGCCAATGAATCGCTGCCGACTCCCCGTTCCAGTTACTAGATAAATACAATCGCCTTTATCCACTCTTTCTCGGTGCCGGGCACACTCGGCTCGTCACTCCCCGTTCGGTTCACTCGCCAGACGTAATCCCCCCAGTATCGAGATTCCAGTCGTTAGAGCCATCCAGCCTCTTGATCTGACCGAGATCAAAGCATCTTCTGCTTCCTAACGGGTTAAACTGAAATAACCAGCTCCAACGAAAGTGCGAAAGTTACTCGACACTACCGTTGCCCCGCATGGAGCTGACGGCGCGTCCTTCAAACAAAATATCGAAACGTGTGGCAACCACCATATTTACTACTCTAAATTTCCAGAGCCACCAATAAAGTTTCACTACACGGAATGTGCATTGTTGACGTGGAACCCGCCGGCACCGGTCATCAGTCTCGCATCGGCTAAGCACCAACCCTAGCTCGCGCTTGGAACTATTTCCGTTCTTCCGCCCCCCCTGTCGACTGAAATTGCGCGCATAGCTCTTGCGCGGCATTAGCTATAGCTCTCTCGTCTATGCAATCGAAGTCACTGATTTCCGGATACTCCGAAAAGTCCTCACTAAATAAAGCCCTCCGCTCAGGGAACGCATCGTCGGCGCAGGCGCTCGTTAGACGCCTTGAAAATATCGTAGAACCGTCTGGCGCTGTCACGACCGGGGCGACCGCCATTACCCGGCGATCGGGCTACTACAAAATTTACGATTTGTTGTCTGAGGCTTTGGCACACGAATGAATTGCTGCCTGACATACTGCTATTGACCACCCTGACAATTGCCTGCGCCCGGGAGGTGAAAGTCTCGTTCATCCGTTGTGGATACGCGAATTGGTCCAGATCCGAAGTACGGACCGATCAGCTCAAGGAAATCCCGAACAGTATCCCCTTCCTTCAGTTCGACGGGCTCGTAAATACGCGGAATGATACTCGGTTCGCCGCACACCCTCGCCCAGCGATCCAGCAATCCATCTAGATTGTAGTACGAGTGCGATTCCGTCGCTGTTTTCGGGAACACCTCTTTACCCGTCCCACCGAGTTTCAGATAGGTTGAGTACAGGCTCACCGCCATTTTGTCCTGGCGTCGAAGGTAAACCACGATTGCCAGATCTTCCACTAGCGGTCGCAGCAAATCCACGAGTCGCTCAACTTCCGCCGCGCTTGTAAGCCGACTATGGCAGTGCTCACTGGAGAGTACGACCGTCTGCGCATTGCGGCCGGCCGTCTTTATCTCACGTTCCAACTCCGATCTGAATCTGTACCGGAACCGCTCCAGATCCCGTTCGTTCTCGATTCCAAGAGAACGACGCAGGTTATCCTGACGATCATCCGCTCTCGCATAAGCAACCAACTTGATATGGTTATGGTACTTGTTCTCCGCAGACGCCGGAACCAGGACACCTTTCTTAAGCAACTGACTGCGGTTCTTAGCCAGGAATTGCTGGATTGTCGTTGTCCCGGTCTTTTCCGTACCAATGTGCAGGATCGCCCGTGGCCGGGCGGAACTCTGAAAACGAGAGAGCGGCGCCATCATTTATGCAACTTCATCTGGGGTCATTCATTCCGATATCCAAGCATCGGTCTGTCACCACCGGATCGCTCGGTCATATGATACAACTCTACGCCAATGCGCGGTGCCAGGAACTCGTATGCGTGTTCACTCATCTTGTGTTCCGTATTAATACCCAGACGCGAAGGTGAATCGTGTCGCGGGCATTGCGACGAAAATCAGATCAGCCGCCGTTCGATCCGTTTTCACTGTTCGCTGGTCAAACACAATTTGTGTTGCCTTATAGCTGATCAGCATTTATACCCATACTCTGAGACAGGTTCTACCATCTTTAACCCGCGCCGAATAGACTGCTATTCACTCACCTTTTGTTTTTTTAGCGTTGTAATTGTTCTTCCAAATCCTTCTCTGAAGGAATACTTCGCCCTCCAATTAGCAAACCTTTCCACCTTTGCGCAGTCAAACACGAAAGATTCTTTCTCTCTATCTTTTATCGGCTCGTACCTAATCTTAGAATCCACAAAGTTGTCTTGCAAAACGTCTACCATTTCGGCAATCGTCGTTTTGCGCGACGATCCTATAACAAACACCTCACCTTTACATTTGTCACCATTCTGAAAGAGAGAAACGATGGCATTTGTAAGGTCATCTATGTAGAGCATATCCTTAAAAGCCTCTTTGGGAATATCAACGCATAGTTCCTTTCCTTTTAACATGGGGCTTAGAAGATAAGTATCCGTAGTCTTCTTCGTAAAGAAATTCTGTGATGGACCGTAGACATTTGACGCTCTGATTAGAATCCCGTTTGCTTTTTTGTATAGCTCTTCAATTTCAAGCTTGACTTTAGCGTATTTATTCTGAGGTTTCGTATTGGACTTTTCATCAATCTCGATTTCCATCTGGTCAAACTGGAGCCTCGAACCCATATGTAGGAATTCAGCGTTTCTCGCTTGCTCTACTATGAATTCGTCTAGACCTTTCAGAAATGGAATGAAATTAATTATAAAATCCGCCTTGGAAACGAGGTCTTTGTACGTGTCGATATCAGATAGTTCATACACTCGCTATTTTCGCATCACTGAAACGGTTTTTCTTTTTAACACTCCTATCAATAATAGTTACTGTTACTGAATCCCTTTTCGAGATGCATTTTTGTCAGGTTTTCTCCAATAAATCCAAGCCCGCCAAAAAGACAAACTTGGAATCCGGGTCAACACTCATATTTCTGCATTACTGCCTTGTAATAGCTTTGACAAAATGGGATTCAGGAGCGGACACCGATAGCTGGACCGTCTGTTAAGTTGGTCCAAATTCCCATTGGTCGTCACATCACGCACGCCAGCTCGACACACACGGGATTTTATCTGGATCACAGCGGTAAGCGTACTGCCGAGCGATCTTCTGTACTTCTTCCATCAATCGGTGCTCCAGCTTGATCGGTTCAAGCCCCAGTCCGATAAATTGGTCATTAGCGACGTGGAGGTCGTTCTCGTCGGCCTCGTTGCGCGGGTTCTTCATATAAGTAATCTCGGCGCCGGTCTTAGCGGAAACCATCTGGGCCAGCTCGCGCACACGGTGCGTTTCAGTCATCTGGTTCAGGATTTTAACTCGGTCGCCGTCCTTTGGCGGATTCATTAATGCGAGTTCGATACATCGACAGGTGTCCTGAATGTGGATAAATGCCCGGGTTTGTCCGCCGGTGCCATGCACTGTCAGAGGATAATTGATCGCTGCCTGCATCAGGAAGCGGTTTAGCACGGTGCCGTAATCACCGTCATAGTGCAAACCGGTTGATTAGTCGTTCGTCCTTCCGAGTCTCTTCGGTCTGAGTGCCCCATACGATCCCTGATGCAGATCGGTTATTCGCACGCCATCGTTTTTATTGTAGTAGTAGAACGTCAATTGATCCTGCGTCTTCGTCATATGATAGATCGACCCTGGGTTGGCGGGATACAGTATTTCTTGTTCACTAGGGCCGTTATCGCTATTCACCGTGACCTTCAAATATCCTTCGGGAATCTTCATTCCTGCCGCTCCGTAGCCATACACTCCCATAGTTCCCAAGTGGACAACGTGAATGTCTTCTCGCGATTCGACAATAGCTGCCAGTACATCATGTGTCGCGCTGACGTTGTTATTGACCGTATAACGTTTGTGCCAGCTGGATTTCATCGAGTATGGAGCCGCGCGTTGTTCAGCGAAGTGGATCAACGCATCGGGCTTTTCATCCTGAAGCATTGTCAGTAGGCGGTGATAATTCTTACCGATCGTGAAGTTATAAGTGCGGATCCACCTTCCCGTCAGCTCTTCCCAGGCTCGAACCCGCACGCCCAACGGACGGATTGGCGTTAACGAGTTGATTTCCAGTTCGACGTCTATATTACGCCGCGACAAATTGTCCACAATGACCACCTCGTGGCCACGATCCGACAGGTGGAGTGCCGTAGGCCATCCACAGAAGCCGTCCCCGCCGAGTATCAGTATCTTCATTCCATTACCCTCTCGAGTTCGACACTATTGGAAGTTCTTGTAGAGTGGGTGTGAATAGGAGGCAAGTTCACTACGTCGAATTCGAGACTTGTTATAAGAAGCGCGTATATTCTGACTCGCTTTTTGACGTCGCTTGAACACGACCGTGTTCGGAACAATCTTGTGTCGGATGCCATTCGCTATGGTCGACACGTTCCACTGCCAATCCTCATGAGCCCAGCCGGCGCGGATGTCACGCTTCGCATATGGAAAGGTTTCGTGAATGCCACGATGGCACATCGACAGCGCGTCCCAGTAGTTGCGCAGCCGCAGCACGTCTATGTCGAAGTCCGGCGAGTCCTGGTCGATTTGTCGGAAATAGTTCGCTTGTCCTTCGAAAAATAATTGAACTCTGGATGAGCGCGATAATCTGTCGTCACCATTTTGATCTATAAACTGCCACGCCAGTACGAGCCAGTTCCTCTGCCATAGATCGTCCCCGTCTAACATCGCAATATAGCGTCCGGTGGAGTGTGCGACCGCATCATTTCGTGCAAGCCCCTGATCGCCGTAATCAACCTCGACCCGGGCGGTTCCGTCAGTCGCATAGGCCGCAAACATATCTCGCGTTAGCCGATCAGCGTCTGTCGAGATACTGAATCGGTTCGACACTGAAACCGGCTTCGCGGGCCACCGCAATCGATGTATTGAAGCTACGCAAGGTAGTGACCGCCAATCGGCCCTCACGATGCCCCGACAGAATTGCGCTGATCTCAAACTCGCTCATTGGCACGCTCTTCCAGCACTACGATTAGTTGTTCAACATCCTCCCGGTAACGCTCCTCGGCAAACATCGCTTTGGCTCTGATAAAATGCGGCCTCGGCTCGTCTTTGAGCCTCCTCGGGTTGTGCCAGAACTTCGTTCACAGCTTTCCGATAGCCTTCAACGTCGTCGTGATGATCGACCAACCAACCCGTCTCGGCATTGATCACCTCGCTCAGACCACCAACGTCGGGCGCAATCACGGGCAGGCCCACACGAATGGCATCCAGCACTATAGTCGGCATACCATCCCATTGCGCTGTATAAAGGAACATGCCATAGGAGTCACCGGCAACCTCGTCCAGCGCACCAAATTCGCCTTTGAGACGAACATTTGGTAGGTCATCCAGTACTGCTTCTCCCCCCTTATTCAGAACGGACTTACCGAATGCGTCGAAAGTCAGATCAGGTAGTTCGGCAGCAATTGCAGCGAGGATATCAGGCCGTTTCTGTCGGTCAAACCGCCCGGCCCAAAGTACCTTTCTTGCCCCGCACTTAGCCTTCGGTGAGAACGCTCCTACATTTCCCATCGGTGTGCGCAAAACCTGGACTTGCCCTGACTGACCTTGCAGGAAACCGAACCGTTCGCAAACATCGCGCACCAAATGATCCGCGTCACAGACAATATGATCGATATGATTCGCGCATTCGCGTAGAAAGTGTATAGGATAACCGGTACGCCGGCCCGATATAGTCTCTTCCCAAGTAAAAAGATACGTGCCAATAGCCAACTCCTGACTCAGTTGCCGACCATATATGGCTACTGCATCCCAGGCCAACCGGCTATTGATATTCATGACAATCCGCGCCTCGACGCCGTAGATCAGGTCCAACAGTACTGTAATCCTGGCATCATAAGGCAGACCTTCCGTCCAGTGTGCCGCCAAGTCGAGGATCTCGCAACCATCGGGGAACCATTCGGGATGTTCTAGAACCGACAGGTCGGTCAAAACCAGCAGTATAGATGCCTTGGGACGTACTGTACCAAGCGCCCGAATGAAATGTCCCGCAACGCGGGCAGCGCCCGACATTCGTACATGGGGGATCGTCACCACATAATCGAATCGCCTACCGGCAAAACGTCGTCGCAACGCGGCCACCGCGGCCCGCGCGCCGACTGGATAGTCCTTGGGTGATGTGACGGTTCGCTCCTGATCCGGATGCGCTACCAAAGGATCTAGCGTTGTAGCCCACGCGACCTCTTCAGCCAGGAGCCCTTCTTGAAAACGATTCAAAATATCGGTCGTGGTGGCATCTATAATGCCTCTCCTACCCTCTTTGCGACCATGTAGTTCCCAATGGACGAGCGGGTTCATATCTTCCGCTGCCGCGACATCAGGATTCGCTGCGAGGTAGTAGCGTGTAGAGAAACGAGGTGACGGATCATAGCCCTTCTTGGCGCCTTCATTAAGATAATGATGTTCCGGAGTCTGGCCACTTCGAGCCACTTCGGGATACTGGGTTAGATACCAATCACGATCCATCGCTTTGCGCAGAATTTCATTTTGGGTACGCCCCGGCACCGTGGTCACTTCATGGCCCTGCCATTCCAGAAACGGCTCATAAAGACGATTACTAAGCGCATGAAGTAGTGGATTCTCGTTCGCTACTTCGAGTTTGGGGACAAAAGATCGATATGCCGTAACAGAGAAAAAAGGGTTGGGATCTCGTCCTTCGCGCCAGCCATGAAGGCAGAAATGCTTCACTGGGTCCCAGTCTGATTTCGCAACGTCCCGATTGTGGGCCAGATAAAATGCGTTGTCCACATACGGGCGCGCCCTTCTGATGTCAATAAATATCTGTATGTGATCGCGCACTTTCAAAGCTGTAACCTATGCAAGAAAAATTGAGATGCATATACTCCTACACGTCCACAAATAACTCTGTCCTATTGCGTTCCCGTTCTCAGCACCTCAACGTCATTACCTATGTGTTACTGACGACCGGTTGCCCTCCGACCCTCAAGACGGAGACGACTCACGCCCCGTCCAGACCGAAAAGCAATCGCTCAAGTGGCTCCTTGTTCCACGTCAACCCTAAGGAGGTCGCTATGAACTCTCTTGCACTGCGAGTATCTCCCTATTAACCAGCAATTGAGAGTGCAAAAGGCGAAAATCGGGCCTCCATGGCTCTCGTTCTACCGCGTCCCGAGACCTGCGAAAAGCCTCGGCCAAATCATCTTCAGTTGCAGACCGCGCCAGCCACTTTGCGAGGACATTCTGCGCCTCCGCGCTAAGACAATATTGAGGTAGCTCTCGATATTGATCTCGAACTGCTGTACTGTTGTCTCCTGTGGCGAGAGTGAGTTGTAACATGTCTAGACCCTGCAACTCCGCAGAAATTTTTTCAGCACAGCTGCGTGCTTTAGCCGTGTCTTTACGAAGCAATCCAATCGCCCGAACATAATTGAAAAGATCTGTATCACACTCTTGAAATGCTAGTCGTCGTTTCGTTGGGAGTAGACACTCCGGGTCCTTTGAATAACCAAATAGTTTGAAGTCCTGTGCGTACTTCTCACGCACCCACTCGCGCTCCTCTTCCCCGTACCATTCACCCAATCGATTTGCAGCACCTGTCGCATGAAACATGCTACTTTCAACTAGACCTTTCACACCTGCGCACATCAGCGCAGTCGACAAGTCCTCATCCAGGTGTTCGACATGACCAACGAAGTCGATCGGTACCGCCCGAAGAAGGATATTGTGTGCCTGTGGGCGCCAGTGTTGATCGTCATACGCTTCCGAAGATGTCGCGATAGTTCGCAAGAAATCCCTAAATGGCAGATTTGTATAATCATCGGCATTGTATCGCACCCGGAACCCCTCACCGACTACATTCACACGACATATTTTATCAAGGTAACATGACAGGGCGCGCGCGAACGGATTTCGCACTAACGTAAACGTGTAGTTTAAGCCGCACAGATCGAAGTTCATGCTCGAAAGGCGATAAACGCCCATGAATATCATAGGGATAGGGTGCCTCCTTTGGAGGTAATATCAGATTGTATAGAGTGCGCTTCACGGTTGAACACCCTGCCTTCGCGTTATGAAGGTAGCAGACCTTCAATGCATTTACGCAGCAAAATGCCTCACGCACTCGATGGCGGCTGAGTCCAGTTTTGCACAAGCGTTGGTTAAGTGCAATATTTACATTGTCCACAGTTTCGCGGCCTCCGATTACTGAGCGAAGTGTAGATGGTCTGGAAGCTCTTCGGGAACGTTAATGTCCTTGTGGTGGACAGGTGGCTCGTAGTTACCCCGCCACGCTATGCCGATTATTTGCATTGTATTGAAGATACACACTCCCCAGCCTTCGCAACTTAAGTATTGGAGACCCGCGGCGACTGCTGGGGAGACTAGGTCGTGAAAGATAACCGCGCAGGTGTCGGCGCAGTACGGAACGACACTCTTTGCGTCCTGTAGCGGAGCTTCTCCGTCATGATTGCCATCAATGAGCACGAATGACCAAGATTCGTCGCAACTCCGTGCGACCGCAGGTACGATGTCGGGAGAATAACCAGGCCACAAGTCAAAAGGAGTCCTGATCCCGCCTGCTCCAGGGAGTATCGAACAGATTCAAAGTGCGGCTTTGTACCAAGCGCCGGATCGATGACGTCAAGTCTCACGCCGGCGGCCAGGATGTGAGCTGTCGACCACCCTAAATGGCAGCCAATTTCGAGGCCCCTCCTGCCTTCAAACGACCTGGCGCAGTTGTATAAAATGGTTGCCTCCTCAAGACCGAGCACGCCAATGTTGGGCTTGGACGTTCTACAGTCCGTGCGCCAGATGTGAGGAATACTCTTGCGCAAGTAGGGCCATGAAACCGGAGCTGGATCCGTTTCCATCAAGGTCGGAAAGTGCTTCAGCAGTGCCGGCGCCTCCATGCCGCGCGGAATATAATCGTAGCGCGTGGCCTGTTCGGATGAATTGGCCTGTGACCGAATACCGATTCGAGCAGTGTAGTCGATGGAATGAAAGAACGGCCGGATCGGTTCGTGGCTGGCCTCTGTTGATGAGGTTATGAAAAACTCGTCAACAGCCCGCCTACAACCGCGCCAATGTCCGTAATCGTCGATCAGGATAACCCCGTGCTGGAGCAGGCGCGGATACAGGTGCCGCAACTCAGCCATAGTGCTGTCGTAGAAGTCCGTATCCAGGCGAAGCAGGGCTATCGCGCCGGTTGAGGTTTGCTCTAGGCTTGTACGCACGTCCCCGTTGATCAAATGGACGTTTTCGAAAGGGTAATCGACTGCGGCGAGATTGCGCTTCACGTCCTCAACCGAGCATTTTGCCCAGGTCAGGGACGTCTCAGGCTCCTCTCTTTCGAGAAGTTTCTGGCCGGACCTGCCATGCAAGTCGACATCAATGTCCGACGGGTTGGTCATGCCCTCGAAGGTATCGAAAAGATAGATCGGCCGGTTGTCAACCCCGTGATGTCTGAGGGTCATCATGGCGATCATGGCCGAGCCGCCCCGCCAGGTGCCGCATTCAACGATCGCGCCCGGAACATTGCGCGACACGAGGTAGTTGACAGCCCTGAACAATGCGACCCCCCGCTCCGGAGAGGTCATAGTATACGGCGCACAACGAGCCCAGATCTCCTCGAAAGGTCCTTCATCCCTACCGAGCGTCCGAAGGAAATCATCTGCTAGCTTTGGGTCGGCCATCACCTCTCCTGGCTGTTCTCCAATGCCGTAGTCCGGCCTTGGGTGTAGTAGGGCATCAAGGCCAAATTCTGCACGAGGAAACAGATGTTTTCTACCCATAAAGCAGCGGTCTCGTGGTCACTCATACGCATCACTGGCGGCATTCCTTCTTCCTCCGTCAATGCGCGCCGACGCAGATCGCTTCGGCACCGACTGGCAAGTCGCGAGCATCTTTGGTCCAATTACGACGCTAGGCGTTCGGGTTGGTTGGCTGTTCCCTTGTTGCTATCGTTGACGGGAACAGCCACGTGAGGCAGCTCGTCTACAACCCCATTAGGCCGGATGCTGTTGTTCTCATCCAGCCACTGCTGCATGACCTTCGGTCTCGGTGAAGAAAACGCCATCTGCGACGGTCCATGCAGGTCGTATGAGGCGTCATTCGAAATTCTGTTTCGGCATCGTCGTCGTAGTATCGCCGGCAGTCGTTGAGAAGACGGCGGTAGCCGGCAGTATGTAGTTCGCCCGTTGTTGCCGCATTGGGTGAAAGTAGTAGGGTGACTTTCCGGAGTCTACGACGCGGACAATCAACGGTATGCGGCTCCTCTTTTTTGACAAGGAGAGACGCGGACACCCGTCAAGAGGTCGGACCCTGACCGTGGTCATCTTCAACCGATTGCTGCTCAACGCCCACGTGATCAAAATCCTGACGATCGAGGTCGGCCAACCGATGCTTTGGGCTCAGGCCAAACCGCGAGAATGTGGTCAGATGTGTGAGCAAGAGCAAACCGCTTGGCTGAGCACGCGCCGAGTCCGACGGACCGAGCCATCAGCCAGACTATCTCGGGCAGCATCGATCTGCTCATCGGATTTCCTTCCCGAAGAGAGTAGGGACGGTTAACACTTTCTGGCGTTTGTGTAGTATCGTCGCTAGATTTCAGTAATCGGATTTGTCGAGGACGAATGGGGCAACGGCCGCAAGCGCGCCGACAAGCAAGTCATCAACCGAGCGGCGACTCAGCCAGTATGTTCTACAATGACCCCTGCTGGGTATTGCCTGACCTGATCTTCCCGATGATGCAGCCCGGACTCACCCTGATCAGGTCGCCGCACAAAAGTCCGGCTGGGCGGAAAATCCGGCAGCTATCTCGTTGCCGACGCTCGACCTTAAGCCCCAATGTTGCAATAAATCAGGCTCCAATCGCGTGTTCGAGTGCCTGAAACCGCTCGCGCACCGTCGTGTTGTCACCGACATCCAGCGTCGTTCGACCATTGGGCTGCACGAGCAGACCAGCACGATTAAGCCATCGAAAACGCAACGTTTGAATCGTCTCGAAAACCCGGACGGTACGCCGCTTACGGTTGGTGGTGCGTCGCTCAGCCACGCTCGCCTGCAGGCCACGCATCAGATTGAACGCCAGAACACTCAGCACCTGCCAGGCGCTATTGGCCTCGTAGCTTTGCGTCGGAATGCAGTCGAAGGCGAAGCCGTTTTTCAGCTCCGCATACACCTTCTCGTGCGTGCCCCGGCCGCACATGAAAAACCAAAGCGTGCGCCCCGTGATCGATTTGTTGGTCACAATCGCCGAGTACTCATAATACCCATCATCCGGATCGAACAGATCCAGCTGGAAGTTCTTCCGTGTCCGGTGCGCCACTCGCTTTCTGTAAATCACCACCCGCAGCGAGCGCGACCAAGCCGGCACCCGAATCCGCTGCTCGAAGCACTCGACGCCAGCCTCGACCCGCTTCCAGCGCCGCCGTTTGGCGATCCGCCCTTTCAGGCCCAGCCACTGGTAAAACGGTACCTTGATCGCGTACTCCACGCCCTCAGCGTCGAGCAGATCAATGACATCTTCGCGGAAAAATGCCCCATCCATGCGCATCTCCAGCACCGGGCGGTGATCGACCGTGGCATCGAGCTGCCCAAACAGATCCTTGAGAAACGCCAGCGAGGCCTTGCCGTCATGCACGTTCCCCGCCCGGTTCTCAACCCGCAGCACCTGCCCCGTGTTGGCCTCATACGCCGTGATCGGGTAATAACTCGGTACCTTGCGCCGGTGCGGGTTGAAACCCCGCCGCGCTCCTTCGACCTTCAGGCCCGTCGACACCACCGAACCGTCTGTCACGGGTCACGCAATAATCCCCACCCATGGTCATTGAATTTTCCCCACCCTCTATCATGACCGGAGGGTCGGCTATGACGTGTTTTAATGTGAAGAAGCGACCGATACTCAACCATCAGCGGAAACTGTTGGAGGTTGAGATGGTCGGTAAAGAGCGCTGGGCGGAGATACGCCGCCTGCATTTTGAGGTGGGCGAGACGATCTCGGCGATCGCCCGGTTGTTCGATCTGGACCGCAAGACGGTTCGCCGGTGCCTTGAGGCTGAGACCTGGCAGCCATACCAACGGCAAGCCAAGGCCGATACGTTGCTGGCGCCGCATGAAGCGTGGCTCAGGAAGCGGGCGTCCAAGGTGCACTATTCGGCGCGGATTCTGTACCAGGAGCTGAAGGCCAATCGTGGGTATCAAGGCAGCTATGAGACGGTCAAGCGTTTCGTGGCGCCGCTGCGGGAGCTGGCGGACAGCGACACACTGACCCAGACCCGCTTCGAGACGGCGCCGGGCCAGCAAAGCCAGATTGATTGGGGTCAGGCGCGGGTGCCGTTTCGCCATGGTCCGGCGCGTTTGCGGATCTTCGTGCTCACGCTCGGGTTCTCCCGGCGGGGGTTTTATTGGGGCTACCCGGACGAGCGCTTGAACCAGTTTCTCGAAGCCCATGAGCGAGCGTTCGCGCATTTCGGCGGGCTGACCGCCGAGCACCTGTACGACCGGCCCCGCACGGTCTGCTACCCGGACCGAAGCGGACGGGTGGTGTGGAACGCGACGTTCAAGGCCTTTGCCGAGCACTGGGGCTTCGAGCCGCGGTTGTGTCGGGCCTATCGGGCCCAGACCAAGGGCAAGGTCGAATCGGGGGTGAAGTTCGTCAAGCGCAACTTCCTGCCGGGTCGGGAGTTTGTAGACATCGTCGACTTCACCGAGCAGTTGGCCGAGTGGAACGCCACCATCGCCGATACCCGGCGCCATGGAACCACCCATGAGGTGCCCCTTGTGCGCTTTGAGCGCGAGCGGGCCCATCTGCTGCCGACCCACCGCCATCCGAGCTTCCTGACCGACGCCCCGGTCAGCCGGATTGTGGCCCGAGACTGGCTGGTGAGCTTTCGTACCAATCGGTACTCGGTGCCCTGCCGGCTGATCGGCCAGGCGGTCGAGGTGCAAGCCAGAGGCGAGCGGGTACAGATCTCCCACCGGGGCCAGGTGGTTGCGGACCATGCGCTGCGCACGGGCCAGCATGAGCTGGCCATCCTGCCGGAGCATGGTCCGGGGGCCATGGCGCGTAACGCCCGGCAACGTTTTGGCGACAATGCTCATCGTGGCCATGACGATCCGCTGAGCCTGGAGGTCGAGGTCCGGGATCCGGCCGTGTATGACACCTTGGCCGCGATGGGGGTGGCGTCATGAATGCCGGCCAGCTCGAGCGCCTGCAGGAGCAGATGACCAAGCTGCGGCTGACCAAGAGCACCGAGCGCCTGGAAGCACTGCTGCAGGAGGCCACGGACAAGGAGCTGAGCTACGCCGACTTCCTGGATCAGCTGCTCGGCGAAGAGCTCGCCTCCAAGACGGCCAAGAACATCACCATGCGCACCAACCTGGCCCGCTTCCCCTTCGTCAAGACCTTGGAGTCGTTCGACTTCGCTTACCAGCCCTCGCTCGACAAGAAACAGGTTCAGAATCTGGCGAGCTGTCACTTCGTCGAGCATGGAGAGAACGTCGTCATCCTCGGTCCACCGGGCGTCGGTAAGACCCACCTATCGGTGGCTTTGGGTCTGAAAGCCATCGAACGGGGTTATCGGGCTGTTCACCACCGCCGACAACATGATTACCACGCTCACCAAGGCCTGACCGAGGGCAAGCTCGACGACAAGCTCAAGACCTACACCGTGCCCCGGCTGCTGATCATCGATGAGATCGGCTATCTGCCCATCGACCAGGCCGGCGCCAACCTGTTCTTCCAGCTCATCAGCCGGCGTTATGAAAAAGGCCCCGTGATCCTGACCTCCAACCAGAGTTTCGGCTCCTGGGGCGAGGTGTTCGGCGACCGGGTGATCGCCACCGCCATCCTGGACCGGATCCTGCATCACGCCATTACCATCAATATCCGCGGCAACTCCTATCGGCTCAAGGACAAGCTCAAGGCCGGGCTGATCCGGACCGAGGAACCCGCAGTCAACCAGTAACCCACGGGTGGGGAATTTTCAATGACCACAACTGGGGAATTTTGAATGACCGTTGACACCGTCCACATCCACCGTCAGCCGCCGCAGACTAATGCGCTCAATCACCGCCCCCACCAGCCGCTCGTTGACACCGAGCAGCGCCGCCACCCCGCGCCCATCAAAGGCTCGAAGCCAGCGGCCCACTGTATGCAGCGTCGGTATCCGGCTCAGGCCCGATACCCGCTTCACCAACGGATCGCCTTCCAGATAGGCGACATGCCGAACCCGTCGGCCACCCGTGATCAATAGCGTCAGTAACAACAACACCATTGCCGGTGCACCAAAATCGCTGCACGGTAACCTCGAGCTCGCGCTGCGCAACAACCCCTTCAGGTTCAGGCGCCGGAAAAACCGACTCACCAGCTCCAATCCGGCGAACGACGTCAGCCCCGATGCTTCGTATCGCAACGCCAAATCACCATTGATTCGACGGCTCAAATCTGCTCTGCTTAACCTCACGAGATGTGGCCCCTCCTGTCCGGAATTGTCTGAGTGTGCAAACCAAACAATACCAGCAGTGACGACCATCTCGCCTTATCTATGCACCCAATCAGGCGTAGTTTTCTGCAACATTAGGGTTAGTTGTACGAGATAGATCACAACATCCGAGCAAACGTTTAGTACATGCAACACTGGGAACCATAACAGCACATGAATCATTATCAGTCGAGCACGGAATCCATTGTGCGGGGCGAGTTCAGGAAACTGCTTCGGGAAGATTATGAAGGCGATATAGACGTTATCCCACTTGCGGACCTCGGGATAGACTCTTTGGATTTTTTCGACAAGTTGTTGTATCTCGAGGAAGAGCATGGGATCAGCATCCCTGTACAGGAACTCGACAGTTCAATAACCTTGGAAGAACTTCTCACCATTTTAAAGTCGTGAACTGGTGCGGTACACGTATCTGAGAACAAGTCCTTTTGACCGGGACGAAGTGCTCCGTTGGCGCGCCTCACTGGTGGCGCTCATATGCATCCGGATCAGGATTCCTCCACGAGCGCTGACGGGTATTTTCAGGCGCCTCGGGCGGACCAGTCATATACGTCTGGCGGACCGAATATATAGGCTTGCTCTGGGAATGGATGCACAAGCTGAACCGCCAATCCTGAACTGGGCGCTGTCCTACGCTCATCCAGGCGTTGTAAGACGCGTTTTGAAGTCGTTTGGGAATAGCCCACCCTCTACGTGGAAACGATCACTGATAAGAGAAGCCAACCCGGCTACACTCCTTCCCAACGAGCACCTGACGCCCGATTTCCAGAAGATGCAGACATCCAAGGGGCGGCCCGAGTCCGCTCTATTGTGTGTTGCGGGAAACGCGCTGAGACTGAACATGCCCGTCCAGCTCTTTCATTGTGCCGCGGCGGAACACTTCGACCTGCTGTTGTATCTGCGGGACTTCAGCCGGCAACGATTTGTTCTACGGTGTCCCGGGCCTCGGTCGCGATATTGACGAACTGGCCGAAACTCTGCGGACCCACATTCCTGATGGTTGCCACCTTTCAATTCTCGGGACCTCCGGCGGGGGTATCGCAGCCACCCAATTAGCAGAGCGGCTGAACGCCGGCAGACTGGCGCTGTTCTCGCCGGCATTCCGCTTCAAAGACATTGCGGCGGTTTCAGACGGAGCAGCGCTCGACAGCACCAATGCGCTGCTGTATTTCTCGGCCCGGCACGAGAAAGACATGGAGCTGGCGGATGAATGGCGAGCAACAGTCCTGAGTCAATCGATACGGCTGCTGGACACTGACTCCCATGGAACACTATCGTACGTGGCTGCCGCCGGTCAGCTCGGCAGATTGATTGGCTCGCTCCGGGGAGGCCCACCTCCGATACTGAGCTGAGGGGTCGTGGTGCAAATGTTTATTTGCAGTAATCGTTCGGCCGGCTTCTTCAATAAACGAATGACTCAATGATTGTCTATGAAGTCAATTGAAACGCTGAAAGTCATGGAATCGGCCTTTGGCAACCGAACTTCGACGCGTCATGCCGCGGCGCGCGGCGTCAAAAGAACCGAACAAGGAACGCAGCATACCTTTGTTGTGCTGGATCTCGCTGTGAGCCGACGGATCCTGACATCGAAATCATTCACATCCTTTAATTACTTCGACGAGGGTGTTCGCCGCCTCGAGGCATCCGGCACGCCGATGAGCTGTATGCAACGATTTTTCGATCAGGGATTGCTGTTCCAGGAAGGCCCGCAGCATCACGCCGCGAAACAAGAGCTGATCAGGATTCTTGACCGCGAAACGACACGGCTTGAAGCGCTCTCCTCCAGAGTCGCGACATTCATGGCAAAACGAAGCGGGAGGATAGACAATCCGCTTGATCTCTCGAGGCTTTTTGTTCGACTGTGCATTGGCCTGGTCGTAGCGCATTTGACGTCTATTTCCCTGTTGTCTGCCATACGTTTATTGCGGGCACGTGAAAACATATTCTATTTTCACTTCCATCCCAGGCGGCAACAAAGAATGAACAAGCTGTTGTCTGAACTGGACAACATGATTATGGCATCGGGTCGCTCACCGCGGTACGACAACGCTCGTATCCTGACGGAAAGCCTGCTCACAATGGGCTACGATCCGTTGGTCGGAACGCTTTGTGCTTATTTGACCGACGACGATGCCGGCGAGATCGTATCGGCACCGGACCGGTATTGTGCGACGTCCTTTGTGTCGCGTGTATGTGTTGAAAGGATTTGCATTACGGGGCACCAGTTCAAAGTCGGCGACATCTGTTATGTCGCGCTCGTCCCGGCGGTGGACGAGGAGGCTTCGGCCGGGGCCTTTCCTTTCGGGCTTGGCGCCCACACATGCATCGGCAAACGATTTTCGATTTCGGTTCTGAGGCTCGCCGAGGGAGTTTTCCGGCAAAGTCCTCCCGCCGAATTCAAACGCATGCCCGTGGTGTGCGCCGACGGTGCTTTTCTGAGTTTCGAACACGAGTAAACCGGCAAGGCGGCATACGGGCCGACCGACAGTGGTGGGATCAAACGCCGATGATGAACCGGATCGCGTAGGCAAGCACCACAACCGCCACAACCCCCGCCACCCAAAGCCCCACGAACCACCCCAGCCGCTTGGCGCGGGATCTAGGCGGCTTGCCGCCGCCCGCCATCAGTGATACCCCTCCTCCGGGTCCACCTTGCCGCGGAATACCCAATAGGCGTAGGCGGTGTAGGCGAGGATGATGGGGATCAGGATCAGGGCGCCGACCAGGAGGAATCCCAGGCTGGAATCCGGGGCGGCCGCCTGCCAGATGGTGATGCCCGGGGGCACGATATAGGGGTAGAAGCTGATGATGATTCCGACGTAGCACAGAAAGAAGATCCCGAGCGACGCCAGGAAAGGCTGGGCATCGCGCTCTTCCACCAGTCCCCGGTAGAGCAGCCAGGCGCAGCCCGCGATCAGCGCCGGCACGATGAAGCTGAAGATCATGGTGGGCCAGGCGAACCAGCGGGCCAGGTAGACCGGGTTGAGGAACGGTGTGATCAGGCTCACCAGCCCGATCAGCACGAACGTCCCTATGCCGGTGTACCAGGCGGCCCGGCGCGCATACTGGGCCAGATCGTCCTCGGTCTTCATGATCAACCAGGTGGCACCCAGCAGCGTATAGCCGACCACCAGCGCGATGCCGGTGAGTATACTGAACGGGGTCAGCCAGTCCCACCAGCCGCCGGCGTAGGCGCGTTCCACCACGGGAATCCCCTGCACCAGCGCCCCCAGTGCAATGCCCTGGGCGAAGGCCGCCACCACGGAGCCGCCGAAGAAGCCGAAGTCCCAGAGAAACTGGCTCTTGTCGGCTCGGGCGCGGAACTCGAAAGACACGCCCCGGAATATCAGCCCCAGCAACATGGCGATGATCGGCGCGTACAGCGCCGGCATGATCGTGGCGTATGCCAGGGGAAACACTGCGAACAGGCCGCCGCCGCCGAGCACCAGCCAGGTCTCGTTGCCGTCCCAGACCGGCGCGATGGAGTTCATGGCCACCTCGCGCTGGTGGTCGTCCTTCAGGAACGGGAACAGGATGCCGGCCCCCAGATCGAAGCCGTCCAGGATGACGTAGGCGAGCACCGCGAAAGCGATCAACCCGGCCCAGACGAGTGCGAGATCAATCCCCATGGCGGTCGTCCTCCTCCGGCGGATGCGCGCGGCGCACGCGGCGTATTGCGGGGCCCGGCATTAAGCCGGCGCTCCGGGTGAGCCAGATGTCCTCTTCCGTGCCCGCCTCCGGCGGCTTCGACATCAGGTGCATCGCATAATAAGTGCCGGCGCCGAACACCGCGAAGTAAACCACGATGAACACGATGAGCGACGTACCCACCGCCGCCGCGTCGATGGGCGCCGCCGAGTCGACGGTTTTCAGCAGGCCGTACACCGTCCAGGGCTGACGACCGACCTCGGTGGTAATCCAGCCGGCGAGCACCGCTGCGAAGCCCGAGGGCGCCATCAACACCGCCGCGCGATGCAGCCATGTGGCTTCAAAAAGTTGCCGGCGGTACCGCGCGACGCCGCTCCAGATTCCGACGGCGGCCATGGCCACGCCGATTGCCACCATGATCCGGAACACCCAGAAAACCAAGCCGGCGTTCGGCCGTTCATCCTTTGGAAAGTCCTTCAGTCCCACCACTTCACCATCCCAGTCGTGGGTCAGGATCCAGGATCCGAGCTTCGGAATCTGCAGGGCATAGCGGACCTCCTCGGCCTCGTCGTCCGGAATGCCGAACAGGATCAGCGGCGCGCCTTGGTGGGTATCGTAGTGGCCCTCCATGGCCGCCACCTTGGCGGGCTGATGCTCCAGGGTATTCAGGCCGTGCAGATCCCCCGCGACGATCTGCAGCGGCGCCACCAGCAGCGCCATCCACATGGCCATGGAGAACATGATGCGCGCACCGCGGTCGCGGGCGTCGCGCAGCAGGTGCCAGGCGCCCACGCCCCCCACCACGAAGGCGGTGGTCAGATAGGCCGCCAGCACCATGTGCACCAGGCGATAGGGGAACGACGGGTTGAAGATCGCCGCCCACCAGTCCGTGGGCACGAACTGGCCGACATCGTTGATGCCGTAGCCCGCCGGTGTATGCATCCAGGAGTTGACGGACAGGATCCAGAAGGCGGACAGCAACGTGCCCCCCGCCACCATGACGGTGGCGAAATAGTGGAGCCTGAGGCCGACGCGGTTGAACCCGAACAGCATCACGCCCAGGAACCCCGCCTCCAGGAAAAACGCGGTCAGCACCTCGTAACCCATGAGCGGACCGAGAATCGGGCCTGTCTTGTCGGCGAACACGCTCCAGTTGGTGCCGAACTGGTAGCTCATGACGATCCCGGAGACGACGCCCATGCCGAACACCACCGCAAAGATCTTCTTCCAGTAGTCGAACAGGGTCATGTACGCGTCGTCGCGCGTCCGGAGCCAGAGGCCCTCGAGGACGGCGAGATAGCTCGCGAGCCCGATGGTGAACGCGGGGAAGAAGATATGCGCCGAGACCGTGAACGCGAACTGGAATCGCGCCAGATCAACTGCATTGGCAAAATCAAGCATGGACAGCCTCCCGTGACCCGGCACCTGTATTTAATCAGGTATTGGCCCCAGCGTATACTCCCCAGAATGAGCGCATACGATTATTACGCGTGGATGGGCTGAAGCGCCTCCACGTCGACGGCGGCCTGGAGCTCGAGTACCGGCTTCGGCGGTCCGGTGGCGCCTCGAAGGGGCTGGTGGTGCTGCTGCACGGCGTAGCCAGCAACATGACGCGCTGGTCGCAGTTCGTGGACGAGACCACGCTGACCCGCTCGCTGGACGTGCTTCGCATAGACCTGCGCGGCCATGGCCGGGTTCCGTGGCGCGGGCGGCTTGACATGGAAGCATGGTGCGACGATCTCGTACACGTCCTCAACCACGAGCGTTGCCCAAGGGCATACTTCATCGGCCACAGTCTGGGCGCCCAGATCGCGGTGCATTTCGCGCACTGGCATCCGGACAGGGCGGCCGGGGTCGTCCTGATCGATCCGCTGTTGAGCCGCGCGCTGCTCGGCCATCTGCGGCTGGCCAGTCACTTCGCATTCCTGCTCAGGGCCGCCATCGCCGTGACCCGCATGCTCAACAGGCTCGGCATCCACCGGAGACATATTCCCTACCGGGACCTGCGCACCCTGGATGAGGAGATGCGAAAGCGGCTGGAGTCAGAGGGCCGTACCCGGGCAATCGTTCGGTATTACGGCTCGCCCCTGCCGGACCTGAAGCACTTTCCGACCGCGAATTTCCTGCAGGAAATCGTCCAGATGATCCGGCCGCTGCCCGATCTGTCTGGCGTCACCGCGCCCGTGCTCGTGGTGTTGTCCAGCGGCGTAACCTACACCGACCCCGGCGCTACCCGGGAACGCATAGACCGGTTTCCGCACGCCGAGACAGTGACGATCGACGCCTACCACTGGCCACTGACAGAGAAACCCGTGGAAGTCCGCCAGGCTATCGAAAGCTGGTTCGCGGCGCTGGATACCGGCTGAGCACCGCGGCGCCGCTGCAAGGTTTCCGGCGTCACGAAAGCATCCGAAGCGACTTGGGGCCGGTGTTCGAATCGTTTATTATCCTGATACATTGTTGCACGGGATCATCGACAAAGCCCCACCGTCGGTTCATGGCAACGCGCCAGCCATTCAAACGGACCGATGGTTCTGATGCAAATCGAGCCCGAGTCCGGGGTCGTAGTCACGACCGGCGGTGAACCTGCATGACCACCGACAACAAACGGCTCTCCAGCTCGGACCTGGTTGAGCAGCTCTCGGAGCTGGAAGAGCGTCTGGCCGACGCCCGCTCGAAAGGGCGGCTCAAGGCACTGCTGCAGGACCTGCGCACCCACCAGGTGGAACTGGAAATGCAGAACCGGGAGCTGCGCGAGGCCCATCAGGCCCTGGTGGTGGGGTTTTTCGGATTGGTCAATAACCTGAGCGAGCGCCAGTGGGCGGACAAGGCACTCGCGGACGAACGGACTTTCGTTTCAGCGGTGCTGGACACCACCGGCGCGCTGGTGGTAGTCCTGGACCGTGATGGACGCATCGTGCGCTTCAACCGGGAAAGCGAGCGCGCTACCGGCTACTCTGCCACGGAGGTGGAAGGTCGGCGTTTCGACATGTTCCTGCTGCCCGGCGAGCGCATAGACGTGGAGGATGTGTTCGGGCACCTGAGCGACGGAGATTTCCCGCTGACGTACGAGAATCACTGGGTGGCAAAGAGCGGCGGCGCCCGGTTGATCGCCTGGTCCAACACCGCACTGACCGGACCCGACGGCCGCGTGGAGCATGTGATTGCCACGGGCATCGATGTCACGGAACGCCGCCGCATGGAAGAAGAGCTCCGGGAAAGCGAGCGTCAGCTCAAGCTGATCACCGATGCCGTGCCGGTCCTGATTTCCTACGTGGACTGCGACCTGCGATATCGTTTCGCCAACGCGGCATACGGGGAGTGGCTGGGCGTAGAGCCTTCGCAAATGATCGGCCAGCGTCTGGACGATCTGATAGAAGAGGATACCATGGCCGTTCTCAGGCCTTTTGCCGCCCGGGCCCTCGCCGGCGAGGAGGTATCCTACGAAAACGTTCTCAACCATCGCCGCCTGGGCCGGCGGGACGTCAGCATGAACCTGGTACCGGACCGCGATCAGCACGGTGTTGTACACGGCTATTTTGCCGTGGCCCTCGATATCACGGACCGCAAGCGCAGGGAGGCCGCCGACAAGCGCCGCCTCCTGGAATCCGCCCATGCGGATCGCCTGAGCACGATGGGCGGGATGACCACCGAGATCGCCCACGAGCTCAACCAGCCCCTGACCGCGATTGCCACCACCGCGGATATCTGTGTCCGCCGGGCTGCCGGAATCGACGGCGGCGGGGATGACATGCTGTCCGAATCCCTGTCCGAGATCAGTACCCAGGCGCACCGCGCGGCGAGGATCATCAAGCACCTGCGCGACTTCGCCCGCCGCCATGAGCCCGAGTACGCACCGGTTGCCGTGGAGCGGGTCATCGACCGGGCTCTTTCCCTGATTCGCATCGAGGCGGATGCCAATCACGTGGCCGTAAGAGCCGTCCACCACAGCCGGGCAATGGTGGAAGCCGACGTCGTATTGATTGAGCAGGTGATCGTGAACCTGGCCCGGAACGCGATCCAGGCGATGTCCGCCGCGGGAACTGACCGGCCCCGGCTGATGCTGGCTACCGAGGCGACGAGGGAGCACATCGAGCTGGCCGTATTCGACAACGGGCCGGGCCTGGCCGATGCAGTCCTGGCCCACCTGTTTGAGCCCTTTCACACCACCAGTACGGAAGGCATGGGACTGGGACTGCCCATCTGCCGGACCATCGTCGAGGCCCATGGCGGTGAGATCCGGGGCGAGAACAGACCCGCCGGCGGCGCGGTGTTCCGGATACGCCTGCGGCGGCTCGATGATTCGAAACAGGACTGGAGCGGGGAACATGACTGTTGAGACGGTCCATATCGTGGATGACGACGAGGCGGTGCGAAAGTCGCTGGCCCTGTTGCTGCATGCTTCCGATCTGCTAACGCGCCAGTACGACGGCGCCCTCCAGTTCCTCAGCGACTACGAGCCATGCAAGCCGGAATGCCTGTTGCTGGACCTGCGCATGCCCGGCATGGACGGCCTGGCGTTGCAGCGCGAGCTGCGATCGCGCGGCTTGAGCATCCCCACCATCTTCCTCAGCGGCCACGGCGACATCTCCATCGCCGTGCGGGCTTTGCGGGAAGGCGCCCTGGATTACCTCGAAAAACCCTTCAACAACGATGAACTCGTGGACCGCGTACGTGCCTGTATACGAACCGATTTCGAGCGGGAACAGGAACGGGCCAACCAGCAGACGTGCCGCGAACGGCTGGCGGCGCTGACCGTACGGGAGCGAGAGGTGGTGGACCAGCTCCTGCAGGGGAAAATCAACAAGGTAGTCGCCGCCGAGCTGGGCATCAGCACCCGCACCGTCGAATCCCACCGGGCCCGCATCATGAAGAAGCTGGACGTCAACGCTTTATCCGACCTTTTCAAGCTCGTCCTGGCCGCAGAAGGGCGAAGTGAGGCGGATCGCAACTGACGCGCGCCCCGTTGTAAACCCACGCCGTTATCGCCGTGGACGCGGTGCACCAGCCGGCCGGCATGTCGCTTCGGCGAGTATGGCTGCCGGCAGCTTGCCGACCGGATAGCGGTCCCCCATCAGGCGTCCCCGCCTCCGGCCCGCAGCTTCTCGTCGAGGTATTGAACGCACCCGGACAGTGACGACAGCCTGGGGTAGTCGATCTCCGATATATGGATCCCGAGCTTCTTGTCGAGGTCCATCATCAGGGCCAGGTAATCCATGGAATCGAAGTCGAACTGGTCGCGGAAGCTCCTGTCCGGGTCAATGGCGGCGGGATCGACTTCGGGCGTGACATCGGAAAGCGACTGGCGGACGGTTTGCTCGATCTCGGTTTTCTTCATGACACCTATTCTACCTCCAGCGTGGACACATCACCTTCCGGCGTTCCGAGCTCGCGAGCCTTGAGAATCCGGCGCACTATCTTGCCGGAACGGTTCTTCGGCAGGGTTTCACGGAACGCGATCCGTCTCGGCGCCATCCGCCGGCACCGACTTTCCAATGATCTTGTCCTGCATGGCGGGTCTCAGGTTGTAGACTATGGGCACTTGCCGCACACTGGCCGCTTCATGGCCGGGCGTTCTCCACTGCGGCGGTGTACTCGACAGGAGTCGTCACCGCCACTGAACCTGGAACATACAAGCGAATGACCATACGGAACCTCGACTATCTGTTCAAACCGTCATCCGTGGCGTTGATCGGAGCCAGTACGCAGTCCGGATCCGTCGGTGCCGTGCTGGCGCACAATCTTATCAGCGCGGATTTCGGCGGCCCCATCATGCCGGTGAACCCCAAGTACAAGGCGGTGCACGGCGTTACCACCTACCCCGACATCGACAGCCTGCCCACCACACCGGATCTCGGCATCATCGCCACGCCCGCCGACACGGTTCCGGACATCATCACACAGCTCGGGCGCCGGGGCACGCGGGCGGCGGTGGTCATCAGCGCGGGATTCTCGGAGTCCGGGGACGAGGACGGCCGCGCGCTGCAACAGGAAATGCTGGATGCAGCCCGGCCGCATACGCTGCGCATCATCGGGCCCAACTGCCTCGGCATTATCCTGCCCGGCACCGGACTCAATGCCAGTTTCTCTCACCTCGCGCCAGAGACGGGACACCTCGCCTTCGTGACCCAGTCGGGGGCCATCGTCACTTCCATTGTCGATTGGGCTCGCAACCACGGAATCGGGTTCTCGCACCTGATCTCCCTGGGCAACATGTCGGATGTCGACTTCGGCGATACCCTCGACTACCTGGCCAATGACAGCCGCGCTTCGGCCATACTGCTTTACATCGAGTCCATCAGCAGCGCACGCAAGTTCATGTCGGCGGCCCGGGCCGCCGCCCGCAGCAAGCCCGTCATCGTGGTGAAGGCCGGACGGCATGCCGAGGGCGCACGCGCCGCCGCCTCCCACACCGGCGCCCTGGCCGGCGCCGACGAGGTCTACGATGCCGCCTTCCGACGCGCCGGTATGCTGCGCGTTTTCAGCCTGACCGAGCTGTTCGATGCCGCCGCCACCCTTTCCATGACCTGGCGGGCCAGCGGCGACCGGCTGGCGATCCTGACCAACGGCGGCGGCATCGGCGTGCTCGCCACCGACGCGGTCATCGACGAGGGCGCACGCCTGGTTGAGCTCGAGCCGGAGACCCTGGACAAGCTGGACGAGGTGCTCCCGGCGACCTGGTCCCACGGCAACCCGGTGGACATCGTCGGCGATGCGCCGGGCAGCCGCTACGCCGACGCGCTGCGGGTGCTGTGCGCCGACAAGAACATCGACGGTATCCTGGTTCTCAACTGCCCCACCGCCGTCGCATCCAGCGTCGAGGCGGCGCAGGCGGTTGTGGAAGTAGCCGAGACGGGCAAGTGCCGCAACCTGCTGACGAGCTGGGTGGGTGAAAGCACTGCCGAAGAGGCGCGGCAGCTGTTCCGTGAAAACCGTATTCCGACTTACGACACCCCCGAGCAGGCGGTGCGGGCGTTCATGTACCTGGTGGACTACAAGCGCAATCAGGAAACCCTGATGGAGACGCCGCCGTCTGTGCCGGAAGACTTCTCTCCGGATGTCGAACGCGCCCGCGCGGTCGTCCAGGAGGCATTGAGCGAAGAGCGCGAGTGGCTGATGGAGCACGAAGCCAAAGAGGTGCTGACAGCTTACGGCATCCCCACGTCCAGCACCCGGCTCGCCGAGACACCGCGGGATGCCGCGTCGGCGGCGGCACAGATCGGCGGCGCGGTGGCGCTCAAGATCGCGTCCCCGGACATCACCCACAAGACTGATGTCGGCGGCGTGGTCCTGGACCTCCTCGGCCCGGCCGCGGTGAGGGAAGCGGCACAGGACATGATGGACCGGGTCAGGGAGGCGAAACCGGATGCCCGGGTTACCGGATTCACCGTGCAGCCGATGATTCACCGTCCGGGTGCATACGAGTTGATCATCGGCCTCGTCGAAGATGCGCAGTTCGGCCCCGTCATCCTGTTCGGCCACGGCGGCACCGCGGTGGAGGTGGTCAAGGACAAGGCCGTGGGCCTGCCGCCCCTCAACATGCGCCTGGCGCGGGAAATCATGTCACGCACCCGCATTTACAACCAGCTCCGCGGCCATCCCCGCGCCGAAGCGGTGGACCTGGATGCCATCGCCCTGACGCTGATCCGAACGGCCCAGATCGCCGTGGATATTCCGGAAGTCGACGAGCTCGATATCAATCCGCTGCTGGCGGACACCTTCGGAGTGGTCGCCCTCGACGCGCGCGTCAAGGTCAAGCGCGACAACCGGGGTGGAACCGGCCGGCTGGCCATTCGCCCGTACCCGAAAGAACTGGAAGAGAACATCCCGCTGGGGGACGGCAGCAGCCTCTGGTTGAGGCCCATACGGCCCGAGGACGAGCCGGCGCTGCGCGCTGCGTTTGCGAAGCTGACGCCGCGGGAGGTTCAACTGCGCTTCTTCGCTCCAATGAAAACGCTCTCCCACATGGCGGCATCGCGCTTCTCGCAGATCGACTATGACCGCGAGATGGCATTGATTCTCACTGAGCACGGTATTCCGGGAAAGACCGAGATCTACGGTGTGGTTCGCCTCATCGCGGATCCGGACAACGAAAGCGCCGAGTACGCAATCATCGTGCGCCATGACATGACCGGCCAGGGCCTCGGTATTTATCTCATGCGCCGGATTATCGACTATGCCCGCGACCGGGGAATCGGCGAGATCTACGGCGACGTGCTGCGCGAGAACGACACCATGCTGAAGGTCTGCGATATATTCGGCTTCACCCAGTCGAACATCACCGACGAGCCGACCCAGGTCCGCGTGACGTTGAAGTTGACCTGAGCCTGGTGCCGGACTCAGGCCCGGCGCACCGGTCTAGGATTTCCCGCCGAACCAGCCCTTGCGGCGGAAGAAATACAGCATCCCCACCGCCACCAGTATCATGAGTCCCAGAACGAAGGGATAGCCGAGGTACCAGTTCAGCTCGGGCATATTCAGCGGCGACGCATCCGGATCGAAATTCATGCCGTAGACGCCCGCGATGAAGCTCAGGGGAATGAAGATCGTCGCGATGATGGTCAGCACCTTCATCACTTCGTTCATCTTGTTGGACAGGCTGGACAGGTATAAATCCGTCAACCCCGCCGCCCGCTCCCGGAACGTTTCCAGGATATCGACGATCTGGATGACGTGGTCGTGGCAGTCGCGCAGGAACAGCCGTGTCTCGTCCCGGATGAACGGCATCTCCCCGGACAGGTCGCGCAGGGCCTCCCTGAACGGCCAGATCTCGTGCCGCAGCACCTGGAAATCGCGCTTCAGGGCATGTATCTGCTCGACGGTATGGTTCTCGGGGTCGGCGACCACACTGTCCTCTGCATCGTTCAATTTCTCGCTGTAGTGTTCCAGCACCGGAAAATACGCATCGACAACGGCGTCGATCAGGGCATAGGCGAGGTAGTCGACGCCCATGAACCGGATCCGTGTCCCGCCCTTGCGGATTCGCTCACGCACGGGCTCCAGGCAGTCCCCGGGTCTTTCCTGGAACGAGACCACGAACCTGTCCCCCAGGAACAGGCTCACCTGCTCCATGTCCAGGGCATCGTTCCGGACGCTCACCATGCGGGTCACCACGAAGATATTCTCGTCGTACGCTTCCGCTTTCGGCCGGTGCCGCGTGTTCAGCACGTCCTCCAGGGCCAGCGCATGAAGACCGAAGATCTCACCCAGTTCTCTGAGCAGCCCCGCGTCCCCGAGACCGTCCACGTTCACCCACACCACCGGGTAGTCGCGGACGTACGAGTTGATTTCCTCCGCCTCGTCCAGGGTCCGCTCCACCAGACGGGTCTGGTCGTAGGCCATCACGCTGATCACGGGGACCGGCGCCCCTTCGGGCTCGATCAGCGACCCGGGCGCGTTCGCCCGGTGGACGACTTTTTTCTGGCTGAAAAGCCTGTGCCGGGTGTTCATCGACGACACCGCCGGAAGGCCACCGCCGCCCCCCGGCGACCGGTTCAGGCGGCCGCTTCCATGGAACGGCTGTATTCACCGCTGCGGGCCGCGCTGTTGAGGCGGGCGCGCTCGTACAGCGCGGCCTGGGCGCGGGCGGCGTTGGCCGGATCCCCTTTCCATGCCTTGAGGGCGGTCTCCTGCAGGGCTCGGCCGTAAGAGAAGCTCAGGACCCAGGGCCGGTGCGGCTGCTGGTTGATGGCGTTGAGATTGGCCGTCGCCTCTTCGGGGGTCTGGCCGCCGGACAGGAAATTGATGGTCGGTACCGCTGCCGGCGTGGTGCGCCGCAAAATCCTGAGCGTCTGCTCGGCGACTTCTTCGGGTCCCGCCTGGTGGGAGTGCTCTTTTCCGGACACCACCATGTTCGGCTTGAGGACCATATGCTCCAGGGCCACGCGGTGGCGGTGCAGGGCATGGAACACTTCATGCTGGACCGCCTCGGTGACCTCGGCACAGCGCTCGATGCTGTGACCGCCGTCCATCAGCACCTCGGGCTCGACGATGGGCACGATACCCAGTTCCTGGCAGACCGCGGCATAGCGGGCCAGGACCTCGGCGTTGGTTTCCACGGCGAGCCGGCTCGGGAGCGTGTCGGATACGTTGTAGACGCAGCGCCACTTGGCAAAGCGCGCACCCTGCTCCTTGTAGCCCCGCAGCCGTTCTTCCAGGCCGTCGAGTCCCCTGGTGATCTCGTCGCCGGGGGCCCCGGCCAGGGGACCCTTGCCCTTGTCCACCTTGATGCCGGGCACCACGCCCTGCCTGGCGGCGAGCGCGGGCAGCAGCATCCCGTCTTCGGTTTTCTGGCCGAGCGTTTCCTCGAACATGATCACACCGCTGATGAACTCGCCGATGCCCTCCGTCGACAGCATCAGGGCGCGATAGTCCCGGCGATTCTCCTCGGTGGATTCCACGTCGATGGCTTTCATCCGTTTCGCCATGGTGGGATTGCTCTCGTCGGCGGCGAGTATGCCCTTGCCGCTCCGGGCCAGTTCCTCGACAGTCGCCTGCAGCTCGTCTTGTACGCTCATTGGTTCCTCCATCGGATCACGGTCAAGCATTTCCGGACATTATAAACACCCGGTCCAGTGCCGGGGGCTTTTGGCCGTTTTGAGTGCCCGCGTGATCCGGGAGGCCGGTGCCGGGGACCGTCCCCCCAGGGCTGTCGAAAACAGGGATGTTTGAGCCAGAGCGTACAAGGATGTATTTACAGCGACCCTAGGGGATGGTCCCCGGCACCGGCCCAATCCTCGACGCTGGTGGTGTTCAAACCGGGCTACATTAGTGAGACATCAACACCGGTATGGTCATGGCTTCCAGCAGCGAGCGCGTTGCCCCGCCCAGGATCAGCTCCCGGTAGCGGGAATGGCCGTAGGCGCCCATAACGATCAGGTCGGCCTGCTGGTCCGCGGCCCGGGACAGCAGCACCTCCCCCACCGCGATATCCTCGGCCTCAACGTGCACCGCCTCGGCCTTGACGTTGTGCCGCGCAAGGTGATGCGAAATGTCCGCACCCGGGACCTCACCTTCTCCGGACGGGCCGCGCTGGGGGTTGATGGACAGGACCCGGACGGCCTTCGCGCGCTCGAGCAACGGCATGGCGTCGTGAACGGCGCGCATCGCCTCCCGGCTGGCGTTCCATGCCACCAGCACACGTTCCCCCATCGCCTGCGGCGCGCCTATATAGGGAATCACCAGTACAGGCCGGCCGACGTCCAGGAGAATCTGCTCGACGGCGCCCCGGGTCACCGACAATTCATCGGACGGATTCGACTGACCGATAATCAGGAGGTCGGTATAGCGGGCATGCAGGGATACTGCTCGGACGAAATCGCCCTCCACGAACCGCCACTCCGAGGACAGGCCGGCCTTGCCGGCTGCAGCCTCGAACAACTTCCTCGCTTCACCGGCGCGCTCGACGGCTGCCTGCCTCTGCGCCTCCAGGATCTCTGAGGGGATGTGGGCTTCGGTATAAACCGTCGTCATGCTCTGGTCGGGCGCGATATAGAGGCCGGTAAGATGGGCGTCGTTGTCCGCTGCGAGTCGCACGGCGGCATCGACGCGGGCGGCGTTGGCCTTGCTGTCGTCGACATACACCAACAGGTCTTTCAGTGCCATGGGCGTGGATCTCCTGGATCAGTGAGGAATTGTCTCGTTTTGCCCGGCGGGGGGCTTTCCGACATTGTGCGGCGTGCAATGGGACTCGGCATTGATCTGGGTCAACATTCCGCAGGGCTTACGGGCTTCATTCTCCCCGCTCCGTCAACATCAGCAGGCAGGGCGTCAGTACCAGCGTCAGGACCGTCGCCAGCGCGAGCCCCCCGGCGATGCCACTCGACAACTGCGTCCACCACTGCGACGACGGCGCGCCATGGGCGATGTCCCTGCCCGTCAGGTCTATGGTCAGCGCCAGCACCATGGGCATCAGGCCGAGGATCGTCGTCACTGATGTCAGCAGAACAGGCCGCCGCCTCTGCATGGCGGTCCGCAGCACGGCGGTTCGCACATCCGTGCCGCGGTCCCGATAGCGGTTGAACGTATCCACCAGGACGATGTTGTTATTGACCACCACGCCGGCCAGCGCGATCACCGCGATCCCGCCCATCACCACGCCGAACGGCTGGTTGGTGAGCAACAGGCCGATCAGTACTCCGGCCGTGGAGAAAACGATGGCACTGAGGATGATGCCAGCCTGGGCGAAGCTGTTGAACTGCGTCACAAGGACGATCAGCATGATGAATATCGCCGCCACGAAAGCCTTGGACAGGAATCCCGAGGCTTCGCGCATTTCCCGGGCCTCGCCCTTGAATCGCACATCGATACCCGGCGGCAGCTCCGCCCCGGGCAGCGCGGTCCGGATACGCTGTACCTGCTCGTCCGGCAGCCGGTCCGGCGTCACGTCGGCCTTGATGGTCATGACCCGCCGGCCGTCAACCCGACGGATACTGCCGGTCCTGGGCGCCGGCTCGAAGCTGACGAAATTGCTGATGGGCACCTGACCGACCCGGGTCGGCACTCTGAGCTCGTCAAGCTGGTCGAGGCTGCGCTGGCCGTATGGGAACCGGATGCGGATATCCAGCGCTTCATCGGCGTCGTCCGGCCGGTATTCTCCGAGCTGGATTCCCGCCGTCAGCATGCGCACGGACTGGCCGAGCAGCAGCACATCCGCACCGAACCGCGCCGCCGACTCCCGGTCCACTTCCAGGCGCCACTCGATGCCGGGCAGAGGACGGCTGTCCTCGATGTCCACGAAATCGCCCAGCTCCGCCATGAGGTCGCGAATACGGTTGACTCCCGTCTCGATGTCGCCCAGCTCCTCGCCGCGGACCTCGATCTGCACCGCCTTGCCGGTGGGGGGTCCGGACTCCTGCTCCGCCACCTGCACGATGACACCCGCCGCCTCCGAAGCCCGGCGGCGGATCTCGGCGATGATTTCCGCCGCCGGCGGGCGCTCACGCCAGTGCGCGAAATCGAACTGGAGGACGCCAATGGCGTCGGCCGGAAGAAAATCCTCGGCGCCCCGCATGGATCCCATGGTCCGCGCATAGACGGTTTCCACCCCGGGAATACCAGCGACGCGCCGTTCCATGTCGCGCACCATCCGGTCCTTCTCCCAAACGGACAGGTCGCCGCGCGCCCGGACCTGGGCCTGGGCGACCTCGGGCTCGATGTCCGGAAAGAACTCCACGCCGCGCCCGAGCTCCGCGTACGCCAGGTAGGTGCCCCCGAGCACCGCCACGGCAACGGCCAGAACCACCCGTGGAAAACGCAGCAGACGTTTCAGCACCCGGTAGTAGACCCCGTTCTCCTCGATGCGCTCGTCGAGGTCGGTGTCGAAATCGGCCTCGAGCCGGCCTCCGGCGGGGGCGGCCCGGGCCGGTTCCCGCACGATGGCCGCGCCGATCACGGGTATGAAAACCAGTGCCATCAACAGCGAAGCCAGGAGCGTGATGATGACGGTGATCGGGAGGTACTTCATGAAATCACCGACCATCCCCGGCCAGAACAGCAACGGTACGAAAACCGACAGCGTGGTGGCGATGGACGCTGCGATCGGCCAGGCCATTCGCCGGGATGCCGACTCGTAGGCGATACCCGGAGACATGCCCGCATCCACGCGCCGGTTGGCCTGCTCCACCACGATGATGGCGCCGTCCACCAGCATGCCGACAACCAGGATGAGACTGAACAGCGTGATGATGTTCAGGGTATAACCCATTGTGTACAAAACCAGGATGCCGGCCAGAAAGGCGCCGGGGATGGACAGCCCCACCAGCAGGCCCGCCCTCGGGCCCAGAGCGGCCACGATCACCAGCATCACCAGCACCACGGCAGCAATGACGTTATTCTCCAGCTCGCCGACAACCAGCTTGATGTCCTCGGACTGGTCCTGGAGGTAGGTCACGTGAATACCGTCCCCCCAGCGACGCCGCTCGCTCTCGATAATGGCCCGGGCACCATCCACGGTGTCGATGATGTTCGCACCGACGCGCTTCTTGATTTCCAGGGCCACCGACGGCTCGCCGTTGACGCGCGCAAACCCCTCCGGGGTCTTGAAGGTCCGGCGCACGGTCGCCACGTCACCGAACGTCACCACGCGGTTGTCGACCGTTTTCAGCGGCAGGGAGAACACGTCCTCCCTCGACTCGATGATACCGGGCACCTTCAGCATGACCTGTCCGGCCCGGGTCTCCAGCATGCCGGCGGCCACCAGCCGGTTGTTGCGCTGCAGGGTGCTGACGACTTCCTCGAAGGACAACTGGTAGGTCTCCAGCACCGTCGGATCGACCAGAATCTCCATGAGCTCTTCCCGGTCGCCGCCGACATCCACTTCCAGAATACCCGGCAGCGCCTCCAGGCGGTCGCGCAGGTCCCTTGCCGTGGCGATCAGGGTGCGCTCGGATACGGTGCCGGACAACGCCGCCGTCAACACGGGAAACAGGGCGATATTGATCTCGCTCACCACCGGCTCTTCGGAGTCCGCGGGCAGGTCGGCGCGGACGTTGTCCACCCGCTCGCGAACATCGGTGAGTGCCCGGTCGGCGTCGAAACCGGCCCCGAACTCCAGCGTGATGGTGGCGTACCCTTCGGCGGCCAGGGAGCGCATCTCGTCAATGCCTTCGATCGACTGCAGTTCCGTTTCCATCGGCCGCAGGAGCAGCCGCTCTGCATCATCGGGCGAGATGCCCTCGTGGATGATCACCACATTGATGATGGGAATCTCGACGTCCGGCGCCGCTTCCTTGGCAATGTCCAGATAGGCCATCGCGCCCGCCGTCAGAATGAAGGCCAGAAGGAGCATGACCGTGCGGCTGCGGCTGAACGCGGCGCTGACCAGCTGTTTCATCGCCCCGGCCCGGGATCAGCCGGACGTGCCGGCTTCTGCATAGTCAACGCGCTGGCCGGGAGACACGAAGCCGCCGCCGGCGGTGATCACGAGCGTCCGCTCCGGGAGACCCGTTACCCATACCCCCTCCGCCTCCGCGCGCACGATTTCCACCGCCACGAACACCACGCGCCCGTCGTCCGCCACCACCTTCAGGCCGAGACGGCCCGCGTCGTCAAGCTCCAGCAGTGCCGGCGAAAGACGGTGCGCAGCGACCATGCCGGTGGGAATGACGATCTCGGCGCTGGTATTGGCCGGGATGCCGTCCGGGTTGTCGATCTCGACCTCGACGCGAAATGTACGACTCGACTCTTCGGCCCGGGGCGCGATCGTTTTGATGCGCCCGGGCCGGGTCTCCCCGGACACCAGCGTCACCCGGGCATCCCCTCCGCGCCGGACGGCGTTGAAATGGCGCTGCGACAGCCAAGCCTCGGCAATCAGCGGCGAATTGTCCACGATGGTGCCAATGGTGCCCTGTACCCCCGCGTAGTCGCCCACGTCCACGGTGATGCGGTCCACGATGCCGTCGAAAGGCGCGACGATCCGGGTGTGGGCGATGTCGAGCTCGATCCGCTCCAGCGCCGCCCGGGCCGATGCCAGGGCGGCGGCCGCCTCGTCCTGGCGCACTTCCGACTGCAGTCCGCTCCGGCCCAGCCGCTGCGCGGCCTCGTGCTCGCGCTCCCGCTGCCGGAGGACCGCCCGGGCTTCGGCGAGCTTTGCTTCATGGTCGTCCATGGCAAGCCGGACCAGGACCTCGCCTTGCCGTACCGGCTGGCCGGACTCCACCAGGACGGCCTCGACCTGACCGCCGGTTCGCGCGCTCAGCGTCGCGGCGCGCTCCGGCTTCACCTGGCCCTGGGCGACGATATGACGCTGGATCCGTTCCGCTTCGATCCCGGCAACCTCCACCCGGAATGCATCCGCCGCCCGGTTCGCTTCCCGGCCGTCGGACCCCGGTCCGGCACCGCCGTCGCGCAGCAAGCCGCTGAGCATCCAGAGCACAACCGCCAGCGCCACCGCCGCGGCAATCCAGTAGTTTCGGGGAATCCGTATCATTGATGGTCGAAGAGCGGCCCGGGCTTCAAGCCGGGTGATTCAAGCAATTGGCCGGGGCCAAGCCGCATGGACCGGCTCCGGCCGCGCGGGCGCCGACTACCAGAAACGGGGCCGTCCTACGTCCAGGTGCACGAAGTCGCTCTTCGGGTAGTAGCCGACACCACCTCCTTTCAGGTCCAGGCCGACCTGCCTGAGCTCCGCGAGAGGTACCGACGGCAGCCGGACATCGATGGCCTTGCCCAGCATGTGCTGACTCTTCTTGGCGACGCCGCTGCTCTTGGCTCGAAGCATGGCGTTGGTCTGCGGGGAGCGGTAACCGGAGATGACGTGGTAGGGCTTCTTTACCCCCAGCTTGTAGCGAACCAGGGCAAGCAGATCCAGAAGCTCCGTGTCGATCTCTGTCATCTCGTCCGCCCGGTGGTCGCGGAGTACGAAAGCGATGTCTTCCAGCGCGACCGGATCATAGGCGCCGCCGGACCAGTATCGGCACTTGATGCTGTCGTTGGTATGCAGGTTGCGGAAGGCCAGGACCCGGTCTTCGTCAGTCTTCAAAAGTGAGGCCGGAGCCTGTCCGGCCACGCAGACGCCCGCGGCCACGGCCAGGGTCCGGCCGACGAATCGGCGGCGGCCGGCGGAGTATGAGGAAACTTCTGTATCGTCTTTGGGGGATTCGCAATCACACATGATGTCAATGTAATAGTCGATATCAGTTTAAGGGAGTTGGATTCATCAAGTACCCGCTTCGAAAGTCAGCCGCCTCCGCAACCGTCAATACTCGATTCAATCGCTCGTCTATTATCCGCCAGTGCCGGTCAATACGCCAGTAAAAACGCATTATGACAAAACGAAGCCGTTGTGGGTCAGGCTTGACGCCTGACATGTCAGCCTGAGAGGCTGACCCATACCCGATCCACCAATGATCGATATTCGCCTACTCAAGGTGGAGCTCAATGCCGTCCACTTCGGTGGTCACGATGGTCCCCGCCCGGCCTTCCAGGATCTCGCCGGCGGCGCTCAGCGCCCCGATCCCGGCCCTGCGACCCGTGCCGGCCGCGAACTCGCAGGCCGCCTGCACCTTGGGCCCCATGGACCCGCCGGCGAAATCGAGCCGTCCGAGGGCATCCGGGCCGGCCCGCCGGATCGCGCGCTCGTCCGGCGTCCCCCAGTCCCGGGCCACCGCCGGTACGTCGGTCAGCATCATGAAAAAATCCGCCTCGAGCTGGCGGGCGAGCAGGGAGCTCGCCAGATCCTTGTCGATCACGGCTTCCACGCCGATGAGCCGGCGGCCATCCTCGTACATGGTGGGAATGCCGCCCCCGCCGGCGCAGATAACGACCACGTTTTTCTCCACCAGCATTTCAATCACCCTGATCTCGAAAATATGCTGCGGCCGCGGCGACGCCACCACGCGGCGAAACCCGTCGCCGTCGGCAGCCATGCTCCAGCCCCGCTCCCGGGAAACCCGGTCCGAGTCGGCCTTGCTGTACACGGGCCCGATGGGTTTGGTGGGCCGGGCAAAAGCGGGGTCGTCCGGGTCGACCTGGATCTGGGTCAGCAGGGTCGCGAACGGCCGCTCGTAGGGCAGGAGGTTGCCGAGCTCCTGCATGATGACGTAGCCGATCATGCCCTCGGTCTGTGACCCGAGCACGTCCAGCGGGTAGCCCGGCACATCCTTGTATGCCGCGGCCTGCAGCGCCAGCAGCCCGACCTGCGGCCCGTTGCCGTGGGTGATGACGATATCGTGCTGTGCCGCGATCGGGGCGAGCGCTTCCGCCGCGATGCGGATGTTCGCGCGCTGGTTTTCCGCGGTCATCGGCTCGCCGCGCTTGAGAAGCGCGTTGCCGCCCAGTGCCACCACGACCCGCACCGCTCAGGTCCCTATCGTAGCAACCAGCACCGCCTTGATGGTGTGCAGGCGGTTCTCGGCCTGGTCCCAGACCACGGAGGCATCCGATTCGAAGACCTCGTCGGTGACCTCCATGGCTTCCAGTCCGAACTTCTCGTGGATCTCCTTCCCGATCTTGGTGCTGGTATCGTGGAACGCCGGCAGGCAGTGCATGAACTTGGCGTGGCGGTTGCCCGTCATGGCCATGACTTCGCTGGTGACCTGGTACGGCTTGAGCAGCTCGATGCGCTCCTCCCAGACCGAGTCGGATTCCCCCATGGAGACCCAGACATCGGTATACAGGTAATCGCAGCCCCGGACCCCTTCCTCGACGTCATCGGTGATGGTCACTTCCCCCTGGGTGTCCCGGCACAGCTCCCGGCAATAGGCGACGGACTCGTCATCGGGCCACAGGGAACGGGGGCCGACCAGCCGCACGTTCATGCCGATCTTCGCCGCGCCGATCATCAGGGAGCGGGCCATGTTGCTGCGGGTGTCGCCGATGAACGCGAAATGGATATCCGACATGTGCTTGTGGGTGAACTCGCGCATGGTCAGGAAATCGGCCAGGATCTGGGTCGGGTGGAACTCGTCCGTCAGACCGTTCCAGACCGGCACGTCCGAATACACGGCAAGCTCTTCCACCACTTCCTGGCCGAAGCCGCGGTACTCGATGCCGTCATAGATGCGGCTCAACACCCGGGCGGTATCCCGGATGCTCTCCTTGTGCCCGATCTGGGTGCCGGAGGGCCCGAGATAGGTCACGTGGGCGCCCTGGTCATAGGCAGCGACTTCGAAGCCCACCCGGGTACGCGTGGATGACTTCTCGAAAATGAGCGCGATCTCCTTGCCCTTGAGGAGCGGCTGCTCGTAGCCGCCGTACTTGGCCGACTTGAGGTCGGCAGCGAGACGGAGCAGAAACCGGATCTCGTCGGGGGAGAAATCCTTCAGGCTCAGGAAATCGCGGTTCTTCAGGTTGACTGCCATGGGCTCCTCCGGATCAAGGGATGTGCCACGGGCTTAAACCGGCTCGCGCAGCAACGGGCAACTCATGCAGTGCCCGCCGCCGCGGCCGCGGCCGAGCTCGTTGCCTTCGATGGTGATCACTTCCACGCCCGCCTTGCGCAGCAGGGTGTTGGTGTAGACATTGCGCTCGTAGGCCACCACGACCCCGGGCTCCAGCGCGAGCACGTTGTTGCCGTCGTCCCATTGTTCCCGGTCCTGGGCATAGGCGTCGCCGCCGGTGGTGACGGTCCGGAGCTTCTTCAGGCCCAGGGCCCGGGCTACCACTTTCAGGAAGTGATCCTTTTCCACGGTCACGTCGAACTCGCCCTCCCGGTCTCCCGGGCGCAGGCTGAAGGTCCTGACGTGGTCGATCACGTCGGGAAACAGGTTCACCAGATCCCGGTCGCAGAACGTGAACACCGTATCCAGGTGCATGTAGGAACGGTTGCGGGGCATCTGGCAGGCGATCACCTGCTCCACCGTACCGGCCCTGAACAGGCTTCGCGCGACCTGGGAGACCGCCTGCGGGCTGGTTCTCTCCCCCATACCGAACAGCACCACGCGGTCACTGATGGGCATGACATCGCCGCCCTCGCAGGTGGCGAACGCGTGATCCTCGTCGACGTCCCCCCACCAGACATCGAAATCCGCATCCGCGAACTCGGGGTGGAACCGATAGATCGCCGCCAGGTTCAGCGTCTCCAGCCGCCGCGCCGGCCAGTACATGGGGTTGAGCGTGACGCCGCCGTGGACCCAGCAGGAGGAGTCCCGGGTGAAAAGCTGGTTTGGCAGCGGCGCCAGAATGAAGTCCTCGGGGTTGAGCACCTGCCCCAGCACCCCCCGGGGCTCGAACGGCAGCTCGGCACGGCTCATGCCGCCGATCAGCACCGAGGACAGGCGCTCGGCGTCCATTTCCGTCAGTGCGGCGTGGAGGTCCGCGGTGAGGCCGACCCCCACCGTGTTCTCGTTGATGCGGCGGTCGAGAATCCAGCGCCGGGCCTCCGGGTTCCGCACCGTTTCCTCCAGCAGCTCGCGGACGAACAGCACCTCGGCGCCCCGATAGCGCATGGCGTCCTCGAACTCGTGATGCTCGATGCGCGCCTGCTTCACCCAGATGACATCGTCGAACAGCAGCGCTTCGCGGTTGTCCGGGGTCAGACGCGTGAGCTCCAGCCCCGGCCGGTGGACAAGCACATTGCGCAGCTTGCCGACCTCGGAGTGGACGCCCGGTTGCATTGCCATGGTTGCGGCTCCTGTTGAGTGAACGGCCCGATCAGGCCATGGCGCCCAGGCTGAGCATGAGCATGATCAGTATGGTGAGCAGAACCAGCAGCGGCCAGGTGAATCGCAGCCAGCGCTCGTAGGGCACCCTGCCCAGCGCCAGGCCGCCCATGACCACGGCGAACGTCGGATTGATGAAGTTCACCAGGCCGTTGGCCGACTGGAAGGCGGTCACCGCCAGCGAACGGTCCACGCCGGCAAACTCCGTCAGTGGCGCCATGATCGGCATGGTGAGGACGGCCAGCCCCGAGGACGAGGGCACAAAGAACGACAGCCCGACCTGCACCCAGTACATGGTATTGATGAACAGCACGTTCGACAATCCCGCCACCGACAACTCGGACCAGTGCAGTATGGTGGCAGTAATCTGGCCCGCGTCCATGACCACGACGATGCCCCGGGCGACGCCGATGATCAGCGCCACCCCCAACAGCTCCCTGGCGCCGTCCACGAAGGTCGTGGTGAACTCACGCTCGCCGAGGCGGCCAATGAACCCGACGACGATGGCCGCCACCAGGAAAAGCCCCGACATCTCGGCCATCCACCAGCCGCCGCTGGACACGCCCCAGATCATCACCGCAAAGGTCAACCCGAATACGGTTAGAACGACCTTGTGGGTGCCGGTGAAATCCGGCATCTCCTCTTCCGCCGCCTTCTGCTTGCCGACGAAATACGCCTGGTTGTCCTCTTTCATGTCCGCCACGATGGACGTCGACGGATCCGAGCGAACCTTCGCGGCGTAGCGCATCACGTATCCGACGCACAGTATCCAGCCGACTATCAGTATAACGAAGCGCAGCACCATGCCCTGGGTAAATGGTATGTCCGCCGCGTTGGACGCGATCACCGTCGCGAAGGGATTGATGGTGGAGCCGAGCACGCCGATGCCGGCGCCGATCAGGATAATGGCCACGCCGGTCACGGCATCGTAGCCCGCCGCGATCATCACGGGCACGATGATCATGTAAAACGCCAGCGTCTCCTCCGCCATACCGTACGTGGTGCCGCCGGCGGCAAACAGGAACATCAGTATGGGTATCATCCACTGCTCCCGCCCGGACAGGGCCCGCATGATCCGCGCGATGCCGGCATTGATGGCGCCGGTTTTCGTAACCACGCCGAGAAAGCCGCCGATCATGAGCACGAACAGGGCTACGTCGATGGCGTTCGCCTCGTAGGAATCCGGGTCGTACAGACCGGCGATGGGCGCCATGATGACGGCCTTCAGGCCCTGGGGATTGGACTCGACCTGTTTATAGGTGCCGGCGACCGGCACTTCCTTGTCCAGTGCCTCGCTGTAGGTCATCTCGTACTCCCCCGCCGGGATGACCCAGGTCAGGGCCGCCACGAGAATGATCAGGATGTAGAGTATGGTAAACGCCGTCGGAAACCTGAATTTCATTCTTCCCGTCCTTCGTGTTTGGTTGGCGGCAATTGGAACACAACCCCGGGGCGGAACCGTTGATTCAGATCAACGTGGCGAAGAATACCAATGCCGTTCCCGGCCCGGTCCGAACCCGGTTCGGCTTAATGAATCAATGGACAAGGCGCCTCCGGGCGACAGCAGCTATATTCGTCTCATGCGCTCGAAAAAATCACCTGCCGGCCGCCTCAAGCTACGCCACGTCGCCCTGGACACCTACCACGAGAACGTGGCCTACATGCACCGCGACTGCGAGGTCTACCGGGCGGAGGGATTCCAGGCCTTGTCCAAGGTCAGGATCAGCTCCGATGGCCACAGCGTGCTGGCCATGCTCAACGTGGTGCGCGACGAGTCGCTGGTATCCCGGGACGAGCTCGGGCTGTGTGACCAGGCTTTCGAGCAGCTCGGTCTCGACGAGGGCACCCGGCTGGCCGTCGAGCATGCCGAACCGCCGGCGTCCATGAGCTGCGTGCGGCGCAAGATCGACGGGGAGCGTCTCAACAAGGCCGACTTCCAGGCCATAACCCGGGAGATCGCCGACAATCAGTACACCAAGATGGAAATGGCGGCGTTTCTCGTCGCCGCCGACCAGGGCGGCCTGGACCGGGATGAGGTTCTCTACTACACCGAAGCCATGGCGGATACCGGCCACCGGCTGGACTGGCACGAGTCCCTGGTGGCGGACAAGCACTGTATCGGCGGGATCCCGGGCAACCGCACGTCCATGCTCGTCGTGCCCATTGTCGCGGCCCATGGCATGCTCATTCCGAAGACGTCCAGCCGCGCCATCACTTCCCCCGCCGGCACCGCCGACACCATGGAAGTCCTGGCGCAGGTGGACCTGTCACCGGCGGACCTGCACCGGGTCGTGCGCGGCGAGCGGGGATGCCTGGCCTGGGGCGGAACCGCTGGTCTGGCGCCGGTGGACGACATACTCATCTCGGTTGAAAGACCGCTGGGAATCGACGCCAGCGGACAGATGGTGGCCTCGATCCTGGCCAAGAAGCTGGCGGCCGGCTCCACCCACCTCGTGGTGGATATCCCCGTCGGCCCCAGCGCCAAGATCCGCAGCGAGCGCAGCGCCATGCAGCTGCGCAAGCTGTTCGAGTACGTGGGCGACCGCTGCGGCATTCACCTCGAAGTCATGATCACCGACGGCCGGCAGCCCGTCGGGCGCGGTATCGGCCCCGCGCTGGAAGCCCGCGATATAATGCAGGTCCTCCGCAACGAAACCGCGGCGCCGGAGGATCTGCGGCTCAAGGCCCTCTACCTGGCCGGCCGCGTGATCGAGTTCGATCCCGACGTGCGCGGCGGCCGCGGCTTCGCCATTGCCCGCGATATACTCGAATCCGGCCGCGCCCTCGCCAAGATGGAAGCCATCATCGAGAGCCAGGGCGTACAATCGAAGCCCGCGCAACTGGGCGCGCTCACTCACGAAGTCCCGGCCCGTCACGAAGGGGTGGTAAGCGCCATCGACAACTACCGAGTGAACCGCATCGCGAGCCTCGCGGGCGCTCCGATGGACAAGGGGGCCGGAGTGGACCTGTTGAAGAAAGTCGGGGACCGGGTCGCCGCCGGCGAGCCTCTGTACCGGCTCCATGCCCAGTTCCAGGCCAACTTCAACTTCGCACGCACCATGATCGAAAAAGACACGGGTTTCGTCTTAGGCGAAAACATCGACACGAATACTTTGAATGCCTGAAAGCAAACATTTACTGGTCCTCGGCTTCCCGGATTACTCCGACCAGGCGAACCGGCTCGCCGGGGCCCTGGACAGCGCCTGCAAGATCGTCGACGTGCACCGCTTTCCGGACGGGGAAAGCCGTGTCCGCCTGCCGGAGAACGTACCGGCCCACGTCGTGTTCTGCCGCAGCCTGAACCAGCCCAATGACAAGCTCGTGGAGCTGATGCTCGCCGCCTGCACGGCGCGGGAGCTGGGCGCCCGCCGGCTGACCCTGGTGGCCCCGTACCTTTGTTACATGCGTCAGGATACGGCGTTCGTTCCGGGCGAAGCGGTCAGCCAGACCATCGTCGGTGACTGGCTCGGAAGCCTGTTCGACCGGGTCGTCACCGTGGACCCCCACCTGCACCGAACGGACAACCTCGAGGCGGTGCTCCCCGGGACCGACGCCGTGGCCCTGAGCGCCGCACCGGCGATGAGCGAGTATCTGAAGCATCTACCGGAGTCGCCGCTGCTCATCGGCCCCGATGGCGAATCGCGGCAGTGGGTGGAGCAGATCGCGGACCTGTCGGGAGTGGAATTCGCCGTGGCCAGCAAACAGCGCAGCGGGGACCGCGACGTCGAAGTAACACTGCCCGACAGCGGGTGCGAGGACAGGAACGTGGTGCTCGTCGACGATATCATCAGCACCGGTGAAACCATGGCTGCGGCTGCCCGGCTGGCCAGGGCGGAAGGCGCTGCCGAGGTTCACTGCCTGGTCACCCACGCCCTGTTCTGCGAAGGCGCCCTGGCGTTGCTGGAGACGGCGGGCGCAGCGGGCGTGGTGAGCACCGACAGCATTACGCACGAGTCGAACCGGATCCACCTCGCCCCGCTCCTCGCCGAAGCCGTTTCATGAAGCTGCAATTCCTTGGCGCCGCCCGCGAGGTGACGGGCTCATGCTACCTGCTGACCTGCGGCGGGGCGAAGGTACTGATCGAATGCGGCCTGATCCAGGGCAGCGGCGAGCACGAGCGCCACAACCATGACGCCTTCGGCTTCGATCCGAAGGATCTGGATGCCGTGGTCGTCACCCACGCACACATCGATCATTCCGGCCGCCTGCCCCTGCTGGTCAAGCGCGGCTACCGGGGGCCGGTTTACACCCACCGGGCAACGGTCGACCTGTGCAAGGTGATGCTGGCCGACTCGGCGTACCTGCAGGAAAAGGAGGCGGAATGGCAGAGCCGGGACGGCAAGGGCGACGACGGAGAGCGCGTCGAGCCCCTGTACACCCGGGACGATGCCGCACGCACACAGGAGCACTTCCGGGCGCTCGAGTACGGCAGCCCGGCGGAGATCGCCGACGGCGTGACAATCACCCTGCACGATGCCGGGCATATCCTCGGCTCGGCGATCGCGGCGCTGCAGGCGACGGAAAACGGCGTAACCCGCCGAATCGTGTTCAGCGGCGACCTGGGTCATCGCGGCGCCCCCATCCTGCGGGATCCGGAAACGCTTTCCGACGCCGATCTGGTTGTCCTGGAAAGCACCTACGGCGACCGGCTGCACCGCTCCTGGCAGGACACCTGGCGGGAAATGGGCGGCATCATCTCGAACGCCCGCAGCGAGAAGGGCAACATCCTGATTCCGGCGTTCACCGTCGGCCGCACCCAGGAACTGCTGTATGTCTTCCATCAGAACTTCAACGAATGGGGCCTGGGCGACTGGCGGGTATTCCTGGACAGCCCCATGGGCATTTCGGCTACCGGCATCTACGAAAGGCACGCCAGGGTATATGACCAACGCGCCAGCTCTTTTAGCGAGGCGCATGACGGGCTGTTCAACCTGCCCAACCTGTACATGAGCGAGACCCCGAAGGAGTCCATGATCATCAACCAGATCCGCTCCGGCGCGATCGTCATCGCCGGGAGCGGCATGTGCACCGGCGGGCGCATCAAGCACCATCTCAAGCACAACATCTGGCGCGAGCAGACCCACGTGATGATCGTGGGATTCCAGGCCCGCGGCACCCCCGGCCGCGCGCTGGTGGACGGTGCCGAGCGCATCCGCCTGTGGAACAGGGAGTACACTGTCGCCGCGAAGGTCCACACTATTGGCGGCCTGTCAGCCCACGCCGATCAGCGCGGCCTGCTGGAGTGGTACGGCAATTTCACCGGCCGGCCTCCGGTATGCCTGGTGCACGGCGAGCCCGAATCCATGGACGCTCTCGCCGGAAAACTGACCGACGACTATAACGCCGAAGTCACGCGGCCTGAGTACGGACAGACCATAACCATCTAGGGAAACTCTGATCAATTCAGAGTTTCCCTAGCGTTGACATGCGGTGGCACCTCTCCATGAGAGCCGTGCATGTTTTGTTATCGATTGCTGATCCGCGAGTTCGACGAGCGCGAGGGCTGGAGGGCCCGGGCCTGAAGTCCTGCGCCCACTGGCTGAACTGGCAATGCGGCATCGCCCTCGGCGCCGCCCGGGAGAAGGTCCGCGTCGCCCACGCCCTCGAGGACCTGCCCCGGATCAGCGAGGCCTTCCGCACCGGCCGGATTTCCGAATGAGGTCAATCTGCTAGCGTTGCCAGCATTGATAGCATATGCTAGCATCGAGCTTATATCCTTTTCCGGACCCGCTGTTGGCCAATATAAGTGTGCGAAAGATCGATGAGCAGACCCTGGCGCATCTGCGGCTGCGTGCGGCGCGCCATGGCGTCTCCATGGAAGAGGAAATCCGACGCATCCTCAAGCAAGCCGTGTCGGGACCGAAACGGTTGGGTGACCTCGCCCTGGAGATGTTCGGTCCGGAACAGGGGGTCGATCTGGCCCTGCCTGAACACGAGCCGCATGAACCCGTGGACCTCGCCAGGTGATCCTGATCGATACCAATGTGGTATCGGAAGTAATGAAAGTCGCACCAGCCGACGCGGTGGTGGGCTGGCTCAACGATCAGGATTCCAGCAGCTTGTTCATTTCGACCACTTCAATCGGCGAGATCGAATACGGTCTCAGAATTTTGCCGGATGGCAAGCGGCGGACTCACCTCAGGGAGCGATTCGAGCATTTCATTGACCAGGCCTTCGCCATGCGGATCGTCCCATTCGATGAAACAGCCGCCGTGGAGTACGGCGACATCATGGGTCTGCGCAAGGAGCTGGGACGTCCCCTGAGCGTGCCGGACGGCCAGATTGCCGCTATCACACGCTCGCGTGGCTATGCGCTAGCGACGCGGAACATCAGAGATTTTGAGGATTGCGGGCTTGCATTGATAAATCCATTCGAAAATCCTTGAGCCCTGATGGTGTCCGGACCTCAATACCGGCATTTTTTAGACTCGACTTGATTCCCCCTCCCGCATCGCGACGACCCGCAGGCGCATCTGCTTCTCGGCTTCGATCAGGGTGAACAGGACAAGACCGATGCCGATAACGATGAGCCCGTCGGTGAACGACACCGGGCGTGTGCCCAGGGCCTGCTGCAGGAACGGGAGGTAGGTCACGGCAAACTGCGCCGCCGTGACGATGCCGACGGCGATCCACACCGCGGGGGTTCCCCTCACGGCCTTCCAGGTGAGGGAGGTGCCGTAGGCGTTGCGCATGAAGAACAAATAGAAGATTTCCATGACCACCAGCGTGTTGACCGCGAGCGTCCGGGCCAGCTCGAGAGAGTACCCCTGGTGCAGGCCATAAGTGAAGATGCCGAACATGCCGGACAGGAACAGCGCTGACACGAACACCACCTGCCACACCAGCCCCCCCGTCAGCAGCGGCTCGCTGCGCGGACGCGGCGGGCGACGCATGGTGTTCGCCTCGGTGGGTTCGAAGGCCAGGGCGATGCCCAGGGTCACGGCGGTAATGAGGTTCACCCACAGGATCTGCACGGGTGTAACCGGCAAGCTCAGGCCGAACAGCACCGCCACGATGATACTCATGGCCTCGCCGGCGTTGGTGGGCAGGGTCCAGCCGATGACTTTCTTGAGGTTGTCGTAGACGGTCCGGCCATAGCGCACTGCGGCCGCGATGGAAGCGAAGTTGTCGTCGGCGAGCACCAGTTCGGCGGATTCCTTGGCGGCTTCGCTGCCGCTTCTTCCCATGGCGATGCCCGCGTCGGCGCGCTTCAGGGCCGGCGCGTCGTTGACCCCGTCACCCGTCATGGCGACCACCAGCCCCTGCGCCTGCAGCGCGGCGACCAGCCTGAGCTTGTGGGCGGGGCTGGTCCGGGCGAATATGTCCGTCTCGACGATCGCCGCGGCGAGATCGGAATCGCCCATGGCGTCTATATGGGCGCCGGTCAGCACACGGTGCGAATTCTCCAGCCCGATCTCGCCGGCGATCGCCTTCGCTGTCCCGGCGTGATCGCCGGTGATCATTTTCACGCGGATGCCGGCCCCGCGGCATTCCGCTACCGCGGCCACGGCCTCCGGGCGGGGCGGATCGATGAAGCCGACCAGCCCCAGCAGCACCAGGCCGCTTTGCACCTCGTCAAAGTCCAACTCCGTCCGGTCCGGCGCCGCGTAGTGCGCGGCGAACGCCAGGACGCGCTGCCCCATTCCGGCAATGGACTCGGCGCACTCCTGCCAGTACGCCTCATCGACCGGTTCGGTCTCACCGCCTTCAGTGCGCTGGCTGTCACACATGGACACGACCTGTTCCGGCGCGCCCTTTACCGCCACCAGCGCATGCGGCCCGCCGTCGTGGGCAAGCACCGCCATGAACCGGTGCTGGGCGTCGAACGGTATCGCATCGAGGCGCGGCCACTGCCGCCGGGCCTGGCGCTCGTCCAGACCGGCCTTGCGAACAAACGCATGCAGGGCACCTTCCATGGGGTCGCCCTCAACGACCCAGGATCCTTCGTGGTTCTTGAGCGTGGAGTCGTTGCACAACGCCGCCGCCAGGCCCAGCTCCGCGACGACGGGATGGGCATTGGCGTCCACGGACTCTTCGTTGATGTGTAACCGTCCGTCCGGCGCGTAGCCGGAACCGGTGACCGTGATCTCGGAGGCCGAGGTCGTGATCGACGCCACCATCATTTCATTGCGGGTCAGCGTCCCGGTCTTGTCGGTGCAGATGACGGAGACACAGCCCAGCGTCTCGATCGCCGGCAGGCGGCGGACAATGGCGTTGTGCCGGGCCATCGCCTGCACGCCGACGGCGAGGGTGACGGTGAGCACGGCGGGCAGTCCTTCGGGTATGGCGGCCACGGCGAGGCCGACGGCCACCATGAACAGCTCGGCGAACGGCTGACCCTGGACGAACGTGCCGAATGTCAGCACGCTCGCCGCCACCACGACGATGAAGGCGGTGAGCCACTTGGCAAAGCCGTCCATCTGCTCCACCAGCGGCGTCGCCAGCCGCTCGACGCCGGATAGCATGCCGCTGATGCGGCCGATCTCGGTTTCAGTACCGGTCGCCACGACCACGCCCTCGGCCTGGCCGGCGGCCACCATCGTGCCACTGTAGGCCATGCACCGGCGATCGCCCAACGCCGCCCCGGCGGATACCGGCGCGGTCTGCTTGTCCACCGCCATGGATTCGCCGGTCAGGATCGCCTCCTGTACCGTCAACCCGTGAACCCGGACCAGGCGCAGGTCCGCGGGCACCCGGTCGCCCGCCTCGAGCAGCACGACGTCTCCCGGCACCAACTCGCCGGGGCTGATTGAACGTCGGTCGCCATCTCGCAGCACCGAAGCCTTGGGCGCCAGCATGCCGCGAATAGCCTCCATGGCCTTCTCGGCCTTCCCCTCCTGGATCAACCCCAGAATCGCGTTGACGATGGTGACCGCGAGAATCACGAAGGTGTCCACCCAGTGCCGCAGCGAGATGGTCACCACGGCGGCGCCGAACAACACGTAAATCAGTATGTTGTGAAACTGCGCGAAAAAGCGCGCCACGAGCCCGCGCCGCCGCGGCTCCGGGAGGCGGTTAGCGCCGAACGCTTCCAGCCGGGCGGCCGCCTCGGCTTCCGTGAGGCCGGAAGTACTGGCGTCCAGGCGCGCCAGCACGGCGTCCGCGGGTTCCTCGTAGGCAACGAACGCCCCGGGCTGATAGTCATTCTTGCTGAGCAATGCGATTCCTCGTTACAGGGATCGTGAGAGTGTATATTCCCGCGGCCGGCAGTTGATGAAAAACTCCCCGGAATGCTCACCGATTCACTGAACCACGGGTACCGCCATGAGCAGCATCCCCCAACGCATCGCCGAAGAGCTCAACTGCCGCGAGCAGCAGGTGGCCGCCGCCGTGGCGCTGCTGGACGAGGGCGCTACCGTACCTTTCATCTCCCGCTACCGGAAGGAGGCAACCGGGGGGCTGGATGACAGCCAGATGCGCGGCCTGGAGGAGCGGCTGCGCTACCTGCGGGAGCTGGACGAGCGCCGCGGCACCATCCTGAAAAGCATCGCCGGCCAGGACAAGCTGACTCCGGAGCTCGAGCGGGCCATCCAGGAGGCGGGCACCAAGACCCGGCTCGAGGATCTCTACCTGCCCTACAAGCCCAGGCGGCGAACCAAGGGGCAGATCGCCCGGGAGGCGGGCCTGGAGCCCCTGGCGGAGGCTCTACTGGCGAACCCGGAGCTGGATCCCGCGACCGAGGCCGCCGGCTACCTGAATCCGGAGCACAAGATCACCGACGCCAGTGCCGCCCTGGACGGTGCGCGGTTCATCCTGATGGAAAAGCTCAGCGAGGACGCGGAGCTGCTGGGCCGACTGCGCGGGTTTCTGCACCGCAAAGCAAACCTCAGCGCCCGGGCGGCATCCGGCAAAGAGGCCGACGATGCCCAGGAAGTACAGAAATTCCGTGACTACTTCCAGCACGACGAGCCCCTGAGAAGCACGCCCTCCCACCGGGCGCTGGCCATGCTCCGGGGGCGCAACGAAGGCGTGCTCAATCTGTCGCTGACCCTGGGTAAAGAGGACGATCGCGGCGGCGGCCACCCCGGCGAGGTGATGGTGGCGGAGCACTGGGGGATCCGCCACCAGGGCCGCCCGGGGGACGCCTGGCTGGCAGAGGTGGTGCACGGCGCCTGGCGGACGAAGCTGCTCCCCCGCCTGGAAACCGACCTGTTGAGCGAGCTCAGGGAGAACGCCGAGGCGGCCGCGATCAAGGTCTTCGCCGCCAATCTCCAGGACCTGCTGCTGGCGGCGCCGGCCGGACAGAAAGTCACCATCGGGCTGGACCCGGGCCTGCGCACCGGCGTCAAGCTGGCGGTCCTGGACGCCACCGGCAAAGTACTGGACCACGGCGCCCTGTTCCTTGCCGGCAGCCAATCCAGGGTCGCAGAGGCCGAGTCCGTGCTGGTGGACCAGTGCCGGAAGCACGACGTGGCGCTGATTGCCATCGGCAACGGCACTGCGTCCCGGGAGACCGAGAAGTTCGTCAACGAAGTGCTGAAGAAGCACCCCGGCCTCAAGGCCGTCAGCGTGATGGTCAACGAGTCCGGCGCTTCGGTCTACTCCGCCTCCGAGCTCGCCGCCCGGGAGTTTCCGGACCTGGATGTCACCATCCGCGGCGCCATCTCCATCGCCCGGCGCCTGCAGGACCCGCTGGCGGAGCTGGTTAAGATCGATCCCAAGTCCATCGGCGTCGGCCAGTATCAGCACGACGTCTCCCAGACCCGGCTGGCGCGCGCCCTGGACGCCGTGGTGGAAGACTGTGTGAACGCCGTCGGGGTGGAAGTGAACACCGCCTCGGCGCCGCTGCTGGCCCGGGTATCCGGCCTGAACCGGACCCTGGCCGACAACATCGTCGAGTTCCGCGACGGCAACGGCGTATTCAAGTCGCGCGCCGCCTTGAAGAAAGTCCCGCGCTTCGGCGCCAAGTCCTTTGAGCAGGCCGCCGGCTTCCTGCGGGTGGCGGGCGGCAGCAATCCGCTGGACGCCTCGGCGGTGCACCCGGAGTCCTACGGCGTGGTGAAGAACATCGCCGAGAAAACCGGGCGCGACATCAAGAGCCTGATGGGCGACTCCGCGTTCCTGCGCGGCCTGAACGCCGTTGACTACACCGACGAGACCTTCGGCCTGCCCACGGTCACCGACATCATCCGCGAGCTCGACAAGCCCGGCCGCGATCCGCGCCCGGCGTTCAAGACCGCCCGCTTCCAGGAGGGGGTGGACACCATCGGGGACCTGGAGCCCGGCATGATCCTGGAAGGCTCGGTCACCAATGTCACCAACTTCGGCGCGTTCGTCGATATCGGCGTGCACCAGGACGGCCTGGTGCACATCTCGGCGATGTCCGACAAGTTCGTGAAGGACCCGCGCGAAGTTGTGAAGGCCGGAGACGTGGTCAAGGTCAAAGTGATGCAGATCGACGTGGATCGCAAACGCATCGGCCTGTCCATGCGCCTGGATGACCAGCCGGGTGAATCGAACGACAGCGGAGGCGGTGCCCGGCGCACCCGGAAACCCGAACGCGGCAAGGTCAAGGCCCAGGACAAGCGCGGCAAGGGGGGTAAACCGGATTCAGTGGGCAGCATGGGCGCCCTGCTTCGGGATGCGATGAAGAAAAAATAGGCGGTAAAACGCCTGATACAAACCGAGCTACGCGCGCTTCAGTAGCTTCCTCAGCGCCGTCAAGGAGCGGGTATTGATGACATCGTCCGCTTCCAGCCAGCCGCGCCGCGCCTGGTTGACGCCGAAGCGCATGTTGGCCAGGCCGTCGGCGCTGTGGGCGTCGGTGGAGATGGCGAGCTTCAGGCCCAGGTCCCGGGCCATGCGGCAAGCGTCGTCGTTCAGATCCAGGCGCACCGGCTGGGCGTTGACCTCCAGGAAGCAGCCGCGTTCCTTCGCGCCTTCCATGATCCGCTCGATGTCGATGTCGTACGGGTCCCGCTCATTGATCAGGCGCCCGGTGGGATGGGCGAATATATTGAAGAAGGGATTGTCCATGGCGCGCAGCACCCGCCCGGTCTGCTTGTCCCGGGACAGATTGAACTTTGAGTGTATGGAGCAGACCGTTAGATCAAGCTCCTTCAGTACGCTGTCGGGCAGATCCAGTGAGCCGTCCTCCAGGATGTCCAGCTCAAGGGACTTCAGGACCACAATCTCCTCGAGTTTGTCGTTCAGGCGGTCGATGGCTTCGATCTGCCTGCGCAGCCGCTTCTCGTCCAGGCCATTGGCCACCGTGACATGTTGCGAATGGTCGGTGATGGCGATGTAGTCGTACCCCATGTCGGCGGCCGTGCGCGCCATCTCTTCCAGGCTGTTACGACCGTCGGATTCCGTGGTATGCATCTGCAGGTCGCCGCGGACATCCTTGACCGTGACCAGATCGGGCAGCCGATTGTCACGGGCCGCATCGATCTCGCCGTGGTTCTCCCGCAGCTCCGGGGGAACCCAGGTCATGCCGAAATGCTTGTAGACTTCTTCTTCCGTCCTGCCGGCGATCCGTTTGTCCCCCTTGTAAACGCCGTATTCGTTGACTTTCTCCTTCCGCTTCTGGGCCATCGCGCGCAGGGCGATGTTGTGGGACTTGGAGCCGGTAAAATAGTGCAGCGCGGCGCCGTAACTCACCTCGGGAACCACCCGCAGGTCAACCTGCATGCCGGACTTCAGGTGAACGGTGCTGCGGGTCGTGCCGTGGGATACCACTTCCCCGACGTTCTCGTAGTCAACGAAGCGTTCAATGATATTCGAGCCTTTCTTCGCAGTGGCCAGGATATCCAGATCGCCCACGGTTTCCTTCCTTCGCCGGTAACTGCCCGCGATGGTCAGGCGTTTAACTCCTCTGGACTTCTCGAGGTATTTCACCAGCGGCTCCGCGATGCCTTCCGCCTCGGCCAGCAGGGTCCGCCGCTCCCGGCCCGTCCAGGCCTCCACACGCCGCAGGATAGCCTCCTCGGTCTTCCTGCCGAATCCGGGCAGCTCGTGGATACGGCCGGCCCGGGCCACGCGCTCGAGATCGTCCATGCCGGCAATCTGCAGCTCCTGGTACAGGGCCTTGACGCGTTTCGGGCCGAGACCCTCGATATGCATCATATCGCTCAGCTCGCCCGGTACTCTTGCTTCTATCTCGTCCAGCACCGGAAGACGGTCAGTCTCAACGATAGTCTTGATCCTGGCCGCGATGTCGTCGCCGATATCCGGCAGCGCTGAGAGGTCCTCGTCCGCGGCCACTCTGTCCGCCATGCTGCGGGACTGAGCGCGGATCGTCCGGGCCGCGTTGCGGTAGGCCCGCACGCGGAACGGGTTGGCGCCGTCGATCTCCAGCAGATCCGCAAGGCGGTTGAACAGGCGCGCGATCTCGACGTTGCTGGCGGGCATTATTCGTTCCCCTCCCAATCACCGCGATCCAACGACATCCGGTGAGCCGGCCGGCAGGACAGGTTCACCGCACCAGGAACAACGGGCATTGGAGCCTTGACAGATACTGGCGCAGCGAGGTGTTGCGAAGCATCGAATTGTCCCGCTGCATGACCAGCGCGGTGCTGCCGGACTCGTACAGCATCTCGAGCAGCCCACCCACCGTATTGTCCTCGAGAAAACGGTAGACGACATTTCCGGAATGCTCCGCCAGTAGCGAGGCCGCGTGCTCGTGCAGTTCGTCGCTTTCCGCGTCCGGTCCGGGAATCATGATCACCTGCAGCAATATACCGTCGTTGTCCGTGGCCAGGTCGGCCGCCATCGCCAGCGCCCTGGCGGATTCGTCCGAGCCATCGAAACAGGCGGAAACCAGTTCCGGGGCGCGCCGGCGCGACGGCTGGAAGGCGATTGCGCCCAGGCGCATCACGGCCAGTATGTCGGCCTCGATGTCACGCAGCAGCTCGCGCTCAATGGAGCCGCGCCAGGTCCGGAAACTCACGGCCACGCCGCGGCGCTCGGCCACTTCCGCCAGCGCGCGTTCGGCGCGCCTGGCCATGACCCGCAGCTCCTGCTGCATGCGCCCGGACTGGAAGCTCTCCGCACGCTGGGACGTCGGCCGAAACTCCCGCAGGAACGTCATATCGGCCAGGCGAAGCAGGTCACTGTCCTCGACGAACACGCCTTCCAGGTCGGCATCGAGACGGTCCGCGAGTCGCAACAAGCATTCGAGATCGCCCGGTTCGACCTGCGCGGAGTCCAGCGTGACGACAATGCGACGGCGGGTGATGGTGCCCTGATGCATGGTCACTCCTGCCCCTTGCTGTTAGGGCCGGCCGAAAATGCTCGCATGCGTTCGGAATAATCGATGAGCCTGGCTTCCACCCGCCCGTTGATACTATCGGCCGGGAAACGTCCTTCGGCGTCCCGGGCGCCGGCCGTGATGCCGGTCAGCAGCTCGATGCCCTCGTCGACGGTGGTAACGGGATACACCGCGAACTCGCCCGCCTCCACGGCGTCCACCACATCCTGACGCAGCATCAGGTGCTTGACGTTGGTCTGGGGGATCAGCACGCCCTGCCGGCCGGTGAGCCCCCGGGCCCGGCAGCAGTCGAAGAATCCCTCGATCTTCTCATTGACGCCGCCGATGGCCTGAATCTCGCCGTGCTGATTGACCGAGCCGGTAACGGCCAGCGTCTGGCGCAGGGGTGCTTCCGCCAGGTCCGACAGCAGTGCATACAGCTCCGCCGAGGAAGCGCTGTCACCATCGACGCCACCGTAGGACTGCTCGAACACGAGGCTGGCGGACAGCGACAGGGGCTGGTGCAACGCATAGCGCGCCCCCAGGAAATGGGACAGGATCAGCACCCCCTTGGAATGAAGCGGACCGCCCATCTCCACTTCCCGCTCGATATCGACGACTTGGCCCTTTCCGATGCGGGTCCGGGCAGTGATCCGAGACGGGCGCCCGAAGCTGAATCCACCCAGGCCGATGACAGACAGACCATTGATCTGGCCAATGTGCTCGCTATCCGTATCAATGAGAATCGTCCCACGCCGTATCTCTTCCTGGATACGCTCCCGCACCCGGTCGGACCGGCGGATCTTGTTGTCGATGGCCTGCTGGACATCCTCGCCGGATACCCGCCCGCTTCCCTGCCGGCGTCCCGCCCAGTAGGCGCTCTCATGGAGCAGGTCGGTAACCGCCCGCATGTGCGTGGACAGCTTCTCGTTGTCGTCCGCGAGCCGGGCGCTGAACTCGATCACCCGGGCCACCGCACGGCGGTCGAACGCGGGTAGATCGTGGCGCCGCACCAGCGATGCGATCAGGCCAGCGTACTGTTTCTGGCTGTCGCCGTCCCGGTCCATCCGGTCGTTGAAATCCACCTGTACCTTGAACAGGTCGGCGAACTCGGCATCGTACGTCGACAGCAGATAGTAGATCATCGGCTCGCCCATCAGGACTACCTTCACCTGCAGCGGGATGGATTCCGGCTCCAGGGAAGCCGTGGAGATGAGGCTGAGGCTCTCTCCGAGCGGTTCCAGCTGCAGCCGGCCGGCCTTCAGGACACGCTTGAGCGCGTCCCAGGCGAACGGCTGAGTCAGGACCTGGAGCGCGTCGACGAGGAGGTAGCCACCGTTCGCCCGGTGCAGCGTGCCCGAACGGATCATGGTGAAGTCGGTGAACAGGGCGCCCTGCTGGGCCCGGTGCTCGATGCGGCCCAGCAGGTTGTTGTAGGTCGGGTGGTCCTCGAACACCACGGGGGCGCCATGATTGGTTTCACGGGGGGTCAGGACGTTGACGCGGTATCGGTTGGTCCAAGGCATTTCCTCGCCGTCGGAGTGCGATTGGGCGCCGAGAATCTGGACCTGGTGTTTCTGGCCGGGCAGAAGGTGGTCGAAGTTGGTGACGACATCCCGCTCTACCCGGTCAAGGTATTCGGACGCGTTCGCCAGGTCACCGTACCTTTCCCGGATCGGCTCCAGCGACTGGGACACAACGCCGGCGACCATTTCCCGATTCAGCTCATCGAGCTTCGCCCGGCTCTCCTTCTGCCAGGCCGGCGCCTGGCGGAACATGCGTCGCATTTCCTCCTGCAGCGCCTCGATGTCTTCCTGGATCTTCTTTTGTTCTTCCTCCGGCAGTTTCTCGAACTCCTCGGGCCCGAGTGTTTCCCCGTTCCGCATCGGCGCCAGGGTGACGCCGGCGGGCGTTCGGACGAGCACGATATTCTTGGCCTGTGCTTTCTCCTGCAGCTCCCGCATGGCTTTCTGCTGCTGCTCGTTGAGGCCTTCCTCAATGGACTCGCTCCGGGTCCGGTATTCCTCGCTTTCGAACAGCGCAGGCAGGGCCCGGCCAAGCTCGTTGACGAGCTGACTCATGTCCGCGGCCAGCGCCGTGCCCCTGCCCGCGGGGAGTTGCAGAGCACGGGGTTTGCGGTAGTCGTCGAAGTTGTTGACGTAACACCATTCCGCCGGCACCGGCTCCTGAACGGCCTGCTGCGCCGCGTACTGTCGGATCAGCGACAGCTTGCCGACCCCCGACGGACCCAGGGCGAACAGGTTGTAGCCTTCGCTGCGCATGCCCATGCCGAATGTCAGGGCTTCCACGGCGCGGTCCTGGCCGAGGATGCCTGTCGACTCGTCGGCCTGCGCCGTGGTGTCGAAATCCAGGCTGTCCGGATCGCAGCCGGGCCTGAGCTCGTCGGGGGTCAGGGGCTCAATGGCCAAGGTTGGTACTCCTGTCCGGGGTTGGTCGCGGGGAAGCTCCGGTAGATATTGTGCACAACGGCACCGGCTTGCACTTGATCGAGATCAATCCTGCGGTATGACCGTATGCCCGTGATCCAGCGGGCCATGCCCGGAACCGTAACCGGGGGCGCGCCGAATGGCTTCCTGGACATACTCGATCGCCCGGGCAACGGCGTCCTCGAGACCCCATCCCTGGGCGATCCCGGTGGCGATCGCCGAGGCAAGCGTACAACCGGTGCCGTGGGTACTGGTGGTTTCGATTCTCGGATGCTCGAAGGCACGACTGCCCTCGGCGGCGACAAGGAGATCGGTCACCGTATCACCCGCCATGTGCCCGCCCTTGAGCAGTACCGCTTCCATGCCCAGAGCCAGAATTCGCGCCGCGGCTTCGGGCCCGTCCGAGGGCCGGGCGATGGGCATGCCCGCCAGGACTTCCGCTTCGGACACATTCGGCGTCACGATCCGGGCCAGGGGCAGCAGGCGATCGCGAAGGGTCGCCACCGCGTCTTCCGACAGCAACCGGGCGCCGCCCTTGGCCACCATTACGGGGTCCGCAACCACGGGGATCCCTGCGCCGGCGGACTCCAGAACGTCGCACACGGCGTCGATCACGGGCCCGTCGTGCAGCATCCCCAGCTTGACGGCGTCCGCGCCGATATCCGCCAGTACGACCTCCATCTGTCTGCGAATGAAGGCGGGGGCCACGCCGACGACCTCGTGGACGTCGTGTGTATCCTGGGCGGTGAGCGCCGTAATGGCCGTGGCCGCGTAGCCGCCGAGGGCCGTGACGGTCTTGATGTCGGCCTGGATTCCGGCACCGCCGCCCGAGTCTGAACCGGCGACGATCAGGACACGCCCTCTCATCGCCGCAAGCCTTTCGTACCTCGCAATACGCTCATCGACCGCCTCGCTCTATCCAACCCGATTCGCATTCTACACAAGACGGCCGTACAACCGGGACCGTTCGGGTGCCGCCCGCCTGGCTACCAGCGTGCGGCACCCGACCGGCGATGCGGTTCAGAACATGAATCGGGCACCCACCATTATGTTGCTGGTCTGGTATTCGACTCCCGTGTCGACGGAGCCCGTGGCCGCGCTGGTGGTGACGTCCGGATCGTCGGTGGCGAACCAGCGATACTCGGCGAACAGCACTGTGCTCGGCGACAGGTCGTACCCGGCGCCCGCGATCAACTGGTACGCGAGAACGGTGTCGTCATCGTCGAGCACCGCCGGAATCGCACCTACACCGAAGCCCGAGGCTTCCACCATGGCGGCGCCGACGCCGCCTCCGATATAAGGTGTGAAGGGGCCGCCGGTATCGAAGTCGTACAGGGCGTTCAGCATCACGGCGGTGCTTTCGAGCTCGCCAGTGGGCCCGGCGAGCGGAGCGCTTCCGTTGAGGCGGTGCGAGTCGACGTCGTTGGTCCGGAGGGTCAATTCGCCCTCCACGCGCCAGCGGCCGGCCGCGCCCTGCTCGCCCAGGCGGGTCCCCAACGCCGCACCGAATCCATAGCCGTCATCGAAATCCGTCTCGATGGTTCCCGGCGCAACCTGGAAGCCGAAGTCGTCGGCCATGGTGTAGGCGCCGTGCACCGAGAAATAGTTGTCAGCCAATACGCTTCCGGATGCACCCGCCGCGGCGACCGTGAAGCACGAAACGAGCATTGATTTGTACAATTTCATTTGCAACCTCCGGGGACCGGCCCCGATATTGAGAAGTTCAGGGATAGCGGCAGTGCCCGGCAGCACGTTCGCCGGCACTTACCACGCTCTCAAGCTACTGGAACAATGGTGCAGAAACCGTGAACGCCGCCGCTGCCGCCTTTCACGCCTCCTTCACGAGCCGGGCGGGGACGCGGCCGGCGCGGCGCCGGAGACGGTGCCTGCCATGGACATCTGGACGGCGGCCCGATAAACACCTATTGTCCTCCGCTTTCGCGGAAACCTTCCAGGCGTCACCTCAAATGTCCACCGGGGCGAACGACACAGCGCATGCGGCATCGAGCGGGCGGGCGTATGTCCTCATGACGACGACGACGCTATGCTGGGGCGCCAATGCCGTATTCGGCCGCCTGGCGGTGGGAGAGATCTCTCCCATGCTGCTGGTGTCGCTGCGCTGGCTCGGGGCAGTGCTGCTTATGATGGTGTTCGCGAATCAGTACGTACGCCGCGACTGGCCGACACTGCGCCGCCACCTGCCGTTCCTGGCTGCCATGGGGGCGCTGGGTTTCACGTCGTTCAACGCGCTGTTCTATGTCGCGGCCCACTCCACCACCGCCGTGAACATCGGCATCATCCAGGGCTCGATACCCATGTTCGTGCTGATCGGTGCTTTTCTCGCCTACCGCTCCGCGGTGACCCGGCTTCAGCTGGCCGGGGTGGTCCTGACCATGATCGGGGTTATCACCGTCGGCAGCGGCGGCAGCCTCGAGCGACTGGCCACCCTGACCCTGAACCACGGCGACCTGCTGATGATCATCGCCTGCTCACTGTATGCCGGCTACGCGGTGGGCCTTCGCCGCCGGCCCCAGGTGTCTTCCCTGGGCCTGTTCACGGTGCTGTCCGGAGCGGCGTTCCTGTTTTCCCTGCCGCTCGCGGCGGCGGAAGTGGCCCTGGGGCAGTTCCAGTGGCCCACCACGACAGGCTGGATCGTCGTTGGCCTGGTTACCCTGCTGCCCTCGTTCTTTGCCCAGATCTTCTTCATCCAGGGCGTCGCGCTGATCGGGCCCGGGCGCGCGGGAGTCTTCATCAACCTGGTGCCGGTGTTCGCTTCCATACTCGCCGTGGCGATACTCAGCGAGCCCTTCGAAAGCTACCATGCCATGGCCCTCGGGCTGGTGCTGGCGGGCATCTGGCTGTCCGAACGGGCCGGACGGGTGTAGGCCGCATGCGGCGAGGCCGCCCGGACGGGCTGCGGCGACGGCCAACCGGCAATGACAACCGTCCGCCGGCCGGGCGATAATCCGGCGAATCCACCGGCGCCAGAAAACGACTTCGAATCCACGACGTGGCTACTGCCTATATCACACATCCGGCCTGTGCCGAGCATCGCATGATCGAAGGGCACCCCGAGGACCCGTCACGCATGCACGCCATCGAGAACCGGTTGATCTCCCAGCGACTGCTGGACCTCCTGGCCGTGCACGACGCGCCGGAAGCCACCCGTGAACAGATGGTCCGTGTTCACGACCCGGACTATCTCGATCAGCTCGAGGCGATGGCGCCCCGGGAAGGCCTGGCCCACATCGATCCCGACACGTACATGAACCCGGCGACGCTGCCGGCGGCATACCGGGCAGCCGGGGCGACCGTGCTCGGCGTGGACCTGGTCATGGCTGGAACTGTGCAGAATGCATTCTGCAATGTCCGGCCGCCGGGGCACCACGCCGAGCGCGCCCAGTCCATGGGGTTCTGCTTCGTCAACAACGCCGCCGTGGCGGCGGCCCACGCCCTGTCCCACGACGGCATCGACCGGGTGGCGGTGCTGGACTTCGACGTGCACTACGGGAACGGCACCCGGGACGTCTTCCTGAACGACGAGCGCGTCATGATGTGCTCGGTTTACGAGCAGCTACTGTTTCCCTTTGCCGACGTACCCGCCGTCGAGAACCATCACCTCAACGCGGCGTTGCCGGGCCGCGGATTCGCCGAGGGCATGCGCCGGGCAGTGGCCGAGGCCTGGGTGCCGGCCCTGGACGCGTTCGCGCCGCAGTTCTACGTGGTCTCGGCGGGCTTCGACGCCCACGTGGAAGATGAGCTCAGCCGGGGCGACATGACGGACGCCGATTACCGGTGGATCACCGGGCAGATCATGGCACTCGCCGACCGGCACGCCGCCGGCAGGATCGTATCCACCCTCGAAGGCGGCTACGCACTGGAAGCCCTGGCCCGCACGGCGACGGAGCATGTCCGCGGCCTGATGGGGGTCTAGGAGTCTGACGGACTAGCGGGCACGGCCCTGCCCGCGGCCCCCAAGGTACGGCGGCATGGGGCAGTCCAGGGTGTCGGCAAGGGCGCGCATCAGCTCCATTTCCTCGGGGGAATAGGCCTCGTCGTGGGTGATGCAGGCGAGGCAGGCTTTGAGCAGGCGGGGCTTGATCAGGGGTTTGAGCAAGGCCAGTTCGTCCACGGCCGTGTCCAGGGCGTCCAGATCGATACGCTCTTTCGGCGCCAGTTCCAGATCCGGCATATCCAACTCCAGGCGTGCGGCCTCGAAAGCCCGGGGCCTGGCCTGCTCGTCCTTGACGCAGGCGTGGGCCAGAAGCGAGAGCAGCGTTTCGACGTGTGGCCTGACGGCGCCGAGCGAGCCATGGCGGGGGGCGCGGGGTCGGCGTCCCGTGAACTGAGGCTCCAGATTCTGCAGCAGGATCTTTTCCAGCGCCCATTCAAACAGATTGATCCTACGGTCCATCCTGATGAGCGCATCCAGATTCCGCCTGAACAGTCCGTACTGGCCGGGGGAAAGCTCGCGCAGCGCGGGCATGGCAAGGTCGACGAGGGGAAGCCGGGCTTCGACACCCAGCGCCGCGATATCCCCGCACAACGTATGGACAAGCTTGCCAATCCCATGATCGCCCTCGCGCTCCAGGTGCGCCAGCTGCTGCGCCCTGATCTCCCGTTCACTGTCCAGCAGCAGGCAATAGACTACAGCGCGCGCGCCGTAGGGTTCAGCCGCCGCTTCGCGCACCGCGCGGGGGATGGCGGCGATGATCTCGCCCGCGTACTGGATATGCTCCGTCTGCGGCCGGCCGACGCTGTCGATCATCTCATTCGCCTGCAGGACGCCGGCGGCCACCACGGCGCCCTCGAGAACCGCTCGCCTGCGTTCATCCCCGTTTTCCCCGCCACTCTGACGGGCCGCATCGCCGGATACCGGTTCCTCGACCGCGGGGAACTTCCCGTCCCATCCCGGATCGACGCGCTTGATGCGGACGTCCAGCGGGGGATGCGTGGCGAACAGGGACTGGATGAAATGGCTCACCCCCTGGCCGAAGAAGGCATGGCTCATGGTAGGCGCCTGGGGCGTCTGCAGCGTGGAGCCTGCAGCATGGCCGCCGATTTTCTTCAAGGCCCCGGCGATGCCGTGGGGGTCGCGCGTGTACTGCACCGCCGAGGCGTCGGCCAGGAACTCCCGGTTCCGGCTCACCGAGGCCTTGATCAGGTTGCCGAAGAATGTCCCGGCGAAACCGATCACCATCAGACCGATTGCCAGCGCCAGGATCGGCGCGCCGTTCTTTTCATTGGAACGACGGCGGCTGTAGGTCATGGAACGCAGGACGTAGTAGCCGATCATGCCGATGACGAGAATGCCGTGCAGCACCCCGATGAGGCGGATATTCATGCGCATGTCGCCGTTCAGGATGTGGCTGAACTCGTGGGCCACCACCCCCTGCAGCTCCGCCCGCGTCAACTGCTCCGCGGTACCCCGGGTGATGCCGATCACCGCATCGGCCGGGGTATTCCCCGCGGCGAAGGCATTGATACCCTCCTCGTCCTTCAGCAGGTACACCGGCGGTACCGGTGTGCCCGAAGCTATGGCCATCTCCTCCACCACGTTGAGCACCTTGCGTTCCAGGGCATCGCCGGTGTTGGGCTTGATAGGTGTCCCACCCAGGGACTCGGCCACCACATTGCCGCCGCCGGCAAGGGTCAGGATCTTGTAGGCGCTTCCCACGGCGATGATCAGCACCACCAACGCGCCGATGGCGAAAAAGGTCATCCAGTCGAACTGGCTTGCGATGTTCTGCAGGGTAAGCTGCCCGGGGCCCTCTACGTAGCCGAACACCAGCATGATGAGCAGGTTGGTCATTATGACCAGCGAAATAACCGCCAGGATGAAGTACACGATCAACCGCGTCGTGCTGCGGCGCGCGTCATCCTGTGCCTGGTAGAAATCCATCCCGCCTCCCTGAAAGGTCTAGAAGGAGACTTTCGGCGCCGCCTGAATCGCCTCGCTGTCCTCGAACTCCAGCAAAGCGGCGTCCTGGGCGTGGCCGAACGTCGGGGCCAGCACAACCTGCGGGAAGGACTGCTTGTAGGTGTTGTACGCCATGACCTGGTCGTTGAAGGCCTGGCGGGCAAAGGCCACTTTGTTCTCCGTCGTGGTGAGCTCCTCGCTCAACTGCATCATATTCTGGCTGGCCTTGAGGTCGGGATAAGCCTCCATCACCACATTGAGCCGCCCGAGGGCGCCGGTCAACGCGCTTTCCGCTCCGCCCAGGGACTTGATGGCCTCGGCATTGCCCGGGTCCGCCGCCGCCTGGGCGAGATTGCTCTGGGCCTGGTTGCGGGCATTGACCACCTCATCCAGGGTCTCGCGCTCGTGCTTCAGGTAGCCCTTGGCGGTCTCCACCAGGTTGGGGATGAGATCGTGGCGGCGCTTGAGCTGTACCTCGATCTGGGCGAAAGCATTCTTGTAGCGGTTCTTGAGCGCCACCAGCCGGTTGTATATACCGACGGTGTAGGCTACGAGAGCCGCGATGATGACCAGCACGATAATCGTCGAAATTTCCATGAGACCCCTTGTTCGAAATGTTGGATGGCAAGGCTGTTTGTTGTTCAACCTGTACTTTATGCTGTTGTCGCACCGGCTTCCAGGCCGTCTGTGGCTGTCGCTTCCCTTTCTCCCGATGAATCAGAACTCCAGTTCCACGTCTTCCGGCTTTCGCCTGCGCTTTTTCGAACGGCCGTGAAGGCTCAAGCCTCCCATAAGGGTAAAGACACCGCCCAGCAGAATCATCAGGCCCGGCGCGAACCAGTTCATCAGGCCCGAGTCAATGATGGCTTCATCGGGGTCGTCCGGCGAATACAGTACAGTGACCGCGTCGCCGCGGCTGTATCCCGGCGAGCTGGATCCGGTATCGTGCTGGAAAGTGACCGGTGCATCATGGCCCGGCGGCTGGTAACGCACAACCGGATAATATGTTGTCGTGGTCTTTCCGTCCGAGGTGGAGGTGCGGCGCTCGAAATCGATGACCTCTCCAGGGGCCGATTGGGCGTCGGACAGAAAATCGCTGCGCTGCTTGGCCACGAAACCGCCGCCCACCAGCACGCCCAGCCCGATCAACAGGAACAGAACCAGTACCCAGCCGGGCGCCTTGTTCTTTTCCCGCTGGTTCTCGAAAGCCTCCGGGTCGGTGATGATCGGCCGGGACTCTTCGCCGGCGCTGCCGGTGGGCTCCCGGCGACGACCCTGTCCGGCCGCGGCCAGGGCGCTTTTCATGTCCTCGAGCCCGTGGATATCGTGCTGGCGCAGCTTCGCTTTCACCTGGAATGCGAGGACCGCGATGACGCCGCCGGCAATAATGAGCGACAGAAACGAGAAATCGAAAACGCTGAAGAACACGGCCATCGTCCCCAGGCCGAGGACCAGGAAGATGCCGCCGAAGATCTGCATCCCGGGGCCGTCCAGGCGGGCATCAGCGGGGTCGTCGGGGGAAATGAGAATCGCCGCCGGATCGCCGATGGTGCGCTTTACACGGCTGCTGCCGATGCGGCCGGTAAACTCGTAATCCTCACCCTGGTGTCGATAACGGATGACGGGACTGTAGGTCGTCCGGTTGCCGGACTTGCCGCGCCGCTCATTGACGGCGAACCCGATCACCAGGCCTTCGCCCTGCACCGCTTGGCGGGCGAATCGACGCGCATCCCACAGCACGTAACCGCCGAGGGCGGCGAAGACCAGGCCGACGATGAAAAACACGATTTCCACTGCTGCTTGTCTTCTGGATCGTTATTGGTTCTTTCGCAGTCCGGCTCGGACCGGCCCCCGCGCCGTGCGGGGTTTGGTCCAGGCAACATTAGCCCATCCGCCGCCGCTTCGCCAACCGGACCCGGGGCGGGTGCGAGCCTAATCGTCGGACATCGCGGCCGCCAGCTCAGTCCATTGCGCCGGCGTCAGGCGGCCGATGAAGGAGAACTCGCCGTTTCCCTCGGGGCGAAACACCACACCTTCGGCCTCGCCGGGGTACACGGGGGTCGCCGCGCGGGCGACATTGCCGTGGGCGGCGATCACGGTGTTGGTACGGGCGGGCGGCGGCGTGGATAAAAGCTCGCGGGCGGTTCTGATGACCGTGTCGCGCCCGCCGACATATTCGGCCGCCCGCATATTCATCACTGCGGTGGTGGTCTCCACCGGTCCCAGCTCCATCAAGCGCGCGGTGTCGACGGCGCGGCAATAGGGGCTGGCGAGAACCCGCCCGACCGGTATGTCGAGCGCACGGATGGCCTCGCCGACCGCGCGCGCCGTATCCCGACCGGCCGCCGAGAGCTGCCGCACCCGGTCCGGGTCGCAGCTGCTCCAGTCACCTCGCTTTTCTATGCGGTCGGACTGCGACCACTCGGTCTGGGCATGGCGGAAATAGATGTTGTAGCCGCCGTCTCGAAGGGCGCGAACGAGCTCGTCCGAAGCCACGCCGTCGGCGGCGGCCACGGGCGAGCCCAGACCAAGCATCCCCACAACGAGCAGGCAATACCTGTTCCACAATCGGATACTGCGAAAGTTGATCAACATGATTCGCTGGACGGGCGCCGCGGCGGGTTCAGGACAATACTGAGACAACAACTCTGCGCCGCCGGTTTCCCTCCGGCGGGAATGATCACTGCTGCCGGACGCCGGCGGCATTCCGCCGGAACAGCAGGTACCAGAGCAGGGCCAGGCCTTGCAGGGCCACCAGAACAGAGAAAGCGACCCGGTAGCCCGTCACGGAGAAGCCGTCGCCGCCGGACCAGTGGTCGATCACCACACCGATGCCCCATTGCAGCAGAAAGGCGCCGACGAACACCAGGAGATTCATGGCGGTGTTCACGCGCCCGGCGATCTGTCTCGGGAAATGCTGCGACAGCGCGGCGTAGTAGAGGATGCTGCCAGTGCCGAAGAATCCGAACATGGTCCAGCACAGCCACGCCGGCGCATCACCTTCCGAGACAATCATCCACAACAGCGGGATCGTGGCGGCCACCACCGATACCGTAGCGGTCGTGAAAGTGGATATCCCCTTCCGGGACAGCTCGGAGGTGATGCTGCCCAGCACCACGAAACCGGCAATCATGGCGACGGTCAGCCCGGCAAGCACGTTGGCCGCCGGCGCCCGGTCCATGCCGGCGACGTCCTGCAACCAGGTGCCCGCCCACAGCCCGCTAACGGAAAGGAACGATGCCTGGGAAGTCATGGTGAGCGGTGCCACGCGGAGAAACAACGGGCTGGTGAACACCGTTTTGAAGCCGAATGTCTCTTCACCGTCCTCGGGCACCGCGGGCTTCTCCCTCTCGGGCACCACCAGGAACATGATGACGGCGGCCGCAATACAGGCGACACCAAGTATCTGGAAGACCCCCTGCCATCCAAGCACCGGCAAGCTCATTTCCACCGGCCGGGTCGCGAACAGGGCGCCCAGGCCGCCCGCCGCCATCTGCCAGCCATTGATGCGCGGCAGGCGGTCGGACGGGAACCAATCGACATACGCCTTGAAGGCAGCCATCAGGCACGCGGACACGCCGAGACCGATCAGGGCGCGCCCGGCGATCAGCCCGGCCACGCTTTCGGACAGGGAAAACACGAATGCGCCGAGGGCCGCAATCAGCAGCAGGGATGCCTCCACCCGGCGCGGCCCGAACCGGTCCAGCAGGTAGCCAAGCGGCAGTTGAAAAGCGGCGAATGTCAGGAAATAGGTGCTGGTCAGCAGCCCCAGCACCGAGCTGTCCAGCTCGAGGTCCGTGCGCAAGTCGCCCGCGATAACCGCGTTCACGACGCGGAAAACATAGGACAGGAAGTATCCCAGGGCGAAAGGCAGGTAGATACGCAGTACGAGAGTCGAAGAGGCGGTGCTATCCTGCTGCATCAGCGGATCATCAGACAAGCCGGCGGGATTTGCAAACGGCACGGCGATGACCGGATACCCGGCCGTGTGGTAATGTCTCGTTCAGCAATCCAACCCATGAGTCCGTGCGTCCATGACCATGCAATCACAGCTCGAGCGCAAGCTGAGCGGTTCGCTCCACCCGATGCACCTCGAGGTCATCAACGAGAGTTATATGCACAACGTGCCCGAAGGGTCGGAGTCGCATTTCAAGGTGATTGTCGTCGCCGAAGCTTTCGAGAACCAGCCGCGTCTGGCCCGCCACCGCCTGGTCAACGAGGCCGTGGCCGAGGAGCTCCGGGCCGGGGTCCACGCCTTCTCCGTCAACGCCATGACCCCTTCGGAGTGGTTCGACCGGGGCGGCCGGGCCACCGAGTCGCCGCCCTGCCTGGGCGGGTCCAAGGCGGAGAATCCGTAGGCCGGGTTGCGGCCCGAGACACCCACCGGCCCCCGTCTACGGCACCGCCGGCAGCGCTGGGGAAGCGATCAGATCGGTGCCTCCGTAATCGATACCGAGCTGCGACAGCGCCGCGGTGACCTGGCCGCGGTGGTGAGTCTGGTGGTTGAACAGATGCGTGACCGCAATCCACATGGGAAGGCTTCGCGGCACCGGATTGCGGACACTGCGGTACTCCAAGTCCCTCGCCAGCTCCGCCTCCGTGAGGCCGGCCGTCCACTCGAGAATCAGGCGGTCGGTGTCCGCCCGGGCCTCCCGTAGCGACGGAAAACCGGCGAACAACTCCTGGTCCAGACTCCGCGCCTCGAACGGCTCGTGTATGAAACGCCCCAACCAGATCTTGTCCGCGAGCAGCAAATGGTTCAAGGTGCCGTGGATCGAGCCGAAGAACAGGCGCCGGTCGGCTTTCCTGTCCTCGTCGGACAGGTCCGCGCACGCCTCGTACAGGTTCTCGTTCATCCATTGGTTGTAGCGGGCCATCATGTTCGCGTGCTCAGGGTTCATCGGTCCACCTCCTGATTGTTCCAGAGTTTGCCGGCTGCCGCGGTTCGGCTGCCCCGGCACCGGGACGCCGCCGCTGCATCGGCGCTGCTCGATAGTTCCGAATACACTACAATAACGCGTCAATCCTTGTCGTTCATCCAGAGGGGGGAGAATGAACCACGGCGATCCGGAAGTCCTGATTACCGAAGAGGAAATCCGCAAGCGGGTCGAAGCCTTCGCCGAACAGATTTCGCACGACTATGCCGGCAAGGGTGAGCTCGTGCTGATCGGCGTCCTCAAGGGCGCGTTCATTCTGCTCGCCGACCTCTCCCGGAAATTGACCATCCCGCACCGGGTCGAGTTCATCGCCGTTTCCAGCTACGGAAAATCCAGCGTATCCACCGGCGCGGTGCGAATGATCATGGACCTGCGCGGGGACATCGAGAACAAGCACGTGCTCATCGTCGAAGACATCGTGGACACGGGCCACACGCTCCACTACCTCATGTCGCTGCTCAGGACCCGCCGGCCTGCATCACTGCGCACATGCGCCCTGGTACGCAAGAGCGACCGCGCTGAAGTGGAAGTCCACGTCGATTACCTGGGTTTCGACATCCCCGATGTCTGGGTGGTGGGCTACGGCCTGGACTATGCGGAGCAGCACCGTACGCTGCCCTACATCGGCGTCCTGCAGCCGCCGGCTGACGGGTGAGCTGGGCACCCCGCCATATTTACTGTGACGTCCGTGGTGTTTCAGAGCCGTCAGCGACCGAAACGTTCGTGCAGAGCGTAGCCCGGTTCTAGAAGCGCCGTCGAGGTAAGGGCCGGTGCCGGGGGCCGTCCCCCAGGGCTCTCGAAAACAGGGATGTTTGAGCGAGAGCGTACAGGGACGTATTTACAGCGGCCCTGGGGGACGGCCCCCGGCACCGGCCCGTTCGGGTGGCTGAACCCCTGGATCGTACCAATGCCCGCGGGCCGCCAAAGGGTCCGAATCAGCGGTGGGGTAAACTGGCCTGCCCTATCGAAACAACACGTCAAGCTCGCGGATCGTGTCTTTCCATCCCGGCTTGTGCTCGCAGATCTCCGCCAAGCTCATGCCTTCGACTTCGTGCGGGAACACCAGCCAGCGGTCCGTCTCATGGATGAAGAAATCCGGTTTGAGCCCGGTCTCGTTGTTGCCCGGCTTGTAGTACACGGTGGCAATGCGGATATCCCGGGGCAGGTTCTTCCTGGATTTTCTGCCCAACGCCTTGAGTACTGCCTCGAGACTCCTGCCACTGTCGAAGACATCATCCACCAACAGCAATGAATCGTCCGCATTGGCGCGCTGGACCAGGTAGTCGAGACCGTGCACACGCACGGACTTGCCGCGCTCCCCGACGCCGGTATACGACGACGTGCGAATGGAGATGTGATCGGTGGCGACGCCGTAGTATTCCAGGAGCTCCTGGACCACGATTCCCACCGGACTGCCGCCGCGCCATACCCCCACCATGAAATCAGGCCTGAAGTCGCTCTGCAGTATCTTCGCACCGAGCTTCACCGAGTCCTCCAGCAGCTCCTGGGCGCCGATGTATTTTTTATCCATGCAGTTCTGGTCTACCCCGCCGCTTATATGGTGACATTCAGAGTATCTCTGAGCCGTTAGGGACCAGAGTGCTTCTGCAGGCCGCAGGCCGGTCAGAGAGCCGGCACCAGAGGATGGGGGGCCGGTGCCGGGGGTCAGTCCCCAGGGCTGTCGAAAACAGGGATGTTTGAGCCAGAGCGTACAGGGACGTATTCACAGCGGCCCTGGGGACTGACCCCCGGCACCGGCCTATGCCTCGAGCGTGGTTCTCAAAGCGGGCCACAGCCCGCCGCCTGCTGGCTCTCGCAATATCAGTGGCGGAATGCACTAGACCGCGTTCCGGACGGTCTGCATTTTCGCGTGTCGTCGCTGCATATCTTCGAGCAACAGATCCGGGTCGCGCTCCACCAGCATGAACGACCGGTGGGCCTCGGGAACGAATTCCTCGCATACCGTATGATCGAGAAAGCTCGTCAGGGAATCGTAGAACCCGTCGATATTGAGCAGCCCGCAGGGCTTGGCGTGGATGCCGAGCTGGTTCCAGGTCAGCACCTCGAAAAACTCCTCCAGGGTGCCCAGGCCACCGGGCAGGGCAATGAAACCGTCCGACAATGATCCCATCAACGCTTTTCGCTCGTGCATGCTCTCGACGATGTGAAGCGCGGTCAAATGCTTGTGGGACAATTCCCGGTCCATGAGCTGCGCCGGGATGACCCCGGTCACTTCGATGCCGAGCTCCAGGGCGGCATCGGCCAACGCTCCCATTACCCCCACGCTTGCTCCGCCGTACACGACGCTGATGTCCCGCCGCGCAAGCGAAGCGGCCAGCCGCCTGGCCGCTTCCGGATACTCCAGCCCGCGGCCGGGCCTGGAACCGCAGAATACACAAACCGTTCGCATGGGGCCTGTGTACCATACGTTCCGGCGCGGGCGCCAGCCGCAGTTCCCGACCGGGTTCGAAAGCCTTCGTGCCAGAACCCGAGCCACGCATCGGCGCGTACTTTCAAATTCTGCCGCGACGCGGCTGTCGGTAGTGGCTCAGTTTGAGAACGCGCGCCGACTTTAAGCTGTATCAGGGTCGGAGGGGCGTCCCCCAGGGCCGCTGTGAATACATCCCTGTACGCTCTGGCTCAAACGTCCCTGTTTTCGACAGCCCTGGGGGACGCCCCTCCGACCCTGGTCCAATTATTCGTTCAAACTGAGCCACTACCCGGACCCGGTATTACCGAATCGAATTCCCCTTACCGTATAATTATGGTTGGTGGTGGCCCGTCATTGCCAAACACCTCAGCAACCCTGCTTCCCCGGGGAGTCAGCTCGTGTACGCAGACCTGCTCAAGGAACTGTTCAATGCCGCGGTGACGGCGGCGTCGCCGGATTCCTGCCTGCCGCCTCACCTGCCGGACCCGCCGCCGGGCCGCACGGTCGTGGTGGGGGCAGGGAAAGCCGCCGCCAGCATGGCGCGGGCCGTGGAGGATCACTGGGACGACCCGCTGGACGGTCTCGTGGTGACGCGCTACGGGCACGGCCTGCCGCTTGAAAGCATTGAGGTCATTGAGGCCGGGCACCCGATGCCCGATGACGCGGGCCGCCAGGCCGCGTCGCGCATGCTGGACCTGGTATCGGACCTGGGCGCGGACGACCTGGTGCTGTGCCTGATCTCTGGCGGCGGCTCGGCGCTGCTCAGTCTGCCGGCCGCCGGAATCAGCCTGGATGACAAGCAGGCGACGACCCGCGCCCTGCTGCGTTGCGGCGCCAACATCCGGGAGATCAACTGCGTGCGCAAGCACCTGTCCGCCATCAAGGGCGGGCGGCTGGCGGCGGCCTGCGCCCCGGCACGAGTCGTTACGCTCATGATCTCGGACGTGCCCGGCGACGACCCGTCCAGCATCGGCTCGGGACCGACGGTGCCCGACTCCACGACCAGGGAGGATGCGCTGGCCGTACTGGGCAAGTACGGCATCGAGGCGCCAGGGGCCGTGTTCCGCCACCTGCGGGACGACAATGACGAGACCCCCAAGCCCGGAGACCCGTGCTTCGAGAATACCCGCCACACGATCATCGCCCGGCCCCAGGATTCGCTGAACGCCGCCGCGGAAGCGGCGCGCGGCCACGGCTTCGAGCCGATGATCCTGGGTGATCTGGAGGGAGAGGCCCGGGACTCGGGACTGATACACGCCGGAATTGCCCGCCAGATTATCCGCTACGGCCAGCCCGCGGCCAGCCCCTGCGTGCTGCTTTCGGGGGGTGAAACCACCGTAACGGTTCACGGCGACGGGCGGGGCGGGCGGAACGCCGAGTTCGCCCTGGCGTTGGCCCTGGCCCTCGATGGCCTGGCCGGGGTCCACGCCCTGGCGGCGGATACCGACGGCATCGACGGCACGGAGGACAACGCGGGCTGCATCGTGGATCCCGGGGCACTGCAGCGGGCGCGGGACGCCGGGGTGGACGCCGCCGCCTGCCTCGCCGGGAACGACGCCTACACGTTCTTCGAATCCATCGGCGGGCTGCTCAAGACCGGCCCGACGCGGACCAACGTCAACGATTTCCGCGCAATCCTGATTGAATGAGGTAGGAGGCGAGCCCCTCGCCGATTGCGGCTTCGGGCGACGCCTCATCGGCCAGGGGGCTGGCCTCCTACGGGTCATCGGCGCCGGTTCCCTGGAACATGGCGCGCAGGTCCACGGTGGATTCCCGACCGATCCGGTCGTGATTCCGATCCATCCATGCCTGCGCGGTATCCCGGCCGATGTCGCGCAGGTGCTCCAGAAACTGCCACTCGGCATTGAGCTTGGAGGTCGCCCCCAGGGGATTGAGGTGCTCGTGATTGCCGATCATGTGTACCCGCAGCTTGCGGTACTCGTTTTCATCAAGCTTGCCCCCGTCCACCAGCCGCCGCACGAAGTCGATGGCACGCAACTCGCGGAGCAGGCTGGCGTTGAACGTGATCTCGTTGATCCGGTTCATGATTTCCTGCGCCGTGACGGGCGTGCCTTTTCGCTCCACGGGGTTGATCTGGACGATAAGGACGTCCGCTGACTCGGTTTCCCGGTTGAAGGGAAACAGCGACGGGTTGCCCATGTAGCCGCCGTCCCAGTAGGGCACGCCGTCGATCTCCACGGCCTTGAAGATCATGGGCAGACAGGCGGAAGCCATCACCATGTCCAGGGTGAGCTCGTTGTGGTCGAACACCTTGACGCGCCCGGTCTCCACATTGGTGGCGGATATGAACAACTTGAGCTGGTCGCAGCCCCGCACCCGGTCGAAATCCACGTGGCGTTCCACGATGTCCCTCAGCGGGTTGTAGTCCAGAGGATTAAAGAAGTAAGGGGACGTCATGCGCGACATCATCTCCGACCACCAGAACCCGGGTGAATAGTCCAGGCTCCAGTTGCCCATGAAGACATCGAATGTGCTGCGCTGTACCGGGCTCCAGTTCGCCACGTCGCTGATGGCGTGCCACAGGTCCTGCAACCGCTCCCGGGCGCCGTCGGCGCCGCCGCGCATCAGGCCGTCCGCCAGGGCCACGGCGTTCAGGGCGCCGGCGCTGGTCCCGCTGACGGCCTCCACTTCCAGGCGGCCGTCCTGGAGCAGGTAGTCCAGGACGCCCCAGGTAAACGCCCCGTGGGCGCCGCCGCCCTGGAGGGCGAGATTGATGGTCTTCTTCTGCATGCAGCGGACCGAACGATTCCGGCCGGGCCGTGAGGCGCGGGAACCGGACGCTACTGGGCGGTCCAGCCCCCGTCGATGGAATGCGTCGTCCCGGTAATATTGCCCGCCGCATCGCCGCACAGAAAGCACGCCAGCTCGGCAACCTCTTCGATGGTGACGAACTTCTTGCTGGGCTGGGCGCGCAGCATGACGTCATCGATCACTTCCTGCTCGCTGATGCCGCGCGCCCTGGCGGTATCGGGGACCTGGTTCGCCACCAGGGGCGTCCAGACATAGCCCGGGCAGATGGCGTTCACCGTGATCCCGGCTTCGGCGGCCTCCAGGGCGACGGTCTTTGTGATGCCCACGATGCCGTGCTTGGCCGCCACGTAGGCTGATTTGTAGGGGGACGCCACCAGGCCGTGGGCCGAGGCGATATTGATGATTCGGCCCCAACCGCGCTGCTTCATGCCGGGCAGCGCCGCCTTGATGGTGTGAAACGCCGACGACATGTTGATGGCTATAATCGCGTCCCACTTTTCCTCCGGGAACTCGTCGATGGGCGCCACGAACTGGATTCCCGCGTTGTTCACGAGGATATCCAGCGGCCCGAGGTCGGACTCACCGAATCCCATCAGATCCCGGATCTCGGAGGGTTTGCTCATGTCCGCCCGCATGTAGAGGGCTTTGACGCCGTAGTCCCTTTCGATTCCGCTTCGCTCTTCCTCGACCTGGTCCGCCGGCTCGATACCGTTCATCAGCAGGTTCACGCCCTCCCCTGCCAGACGCTTGGCGATGCCCAGCCCTATGCCGCTGGACGAGCCGGTTACGAGTGCATTCTTGCCTTTAAGCATGATGTATACCTGTTCATTGACATTGCTGGTTCGGGAATGAATCCGGTGCGCACGGATCCAGGCACTACGTGGACCGGCTGGATCCCGGGATCATAACAGATATGGATGAACACCTCTGTCGCACCGCCCGGTGATGCCCTACAGCCGATGCCGCCGGGCGGCAACGTCCGGCTATCAACCGGAAGATGCCGGATAGGCACGGCGGTAGCCGATGACTACAATATGCCGGCCGTCGATAACAAGAAACCCCGGGTGTCTGTACCGATGTACCGCATCGTTCCCGCTCTGTTCGTCGCGTTGGTCGCCTGGGGACAGGCCCTGGCGGATACCTATGCCTTCTCGGCGCCGCCCGGTCCCGACGCCGGCGAGAGTCGATCCCTGTATGCGCCGCTGATGGACCTGCTCAGCCGCGAAACCGGCGAATCCTTTCTCTACGTGCACCCGGAGAGCCGGCTCGCCTACCTCAGGGACATGCGCGCGGGGCGTTTCCAGCTGCTGCTGGACGACGCCCATTTCGCGAGCTGGCGCATCACCGTCCAGGAACACGTGCCACTGGTCACTACCCGGGAGTCGATTACCTTCGTGGCCATTGCCACGAAGGACGGCCGGATCTACAGCAGGGAAGACCTGGTCGGGCGGCCCGTATGTGCCAGGGCGCCGCCCGATCTCGGCACCCTGGGCTTCCTCGAACAGTTCCACGGCCCGTTCCGGGTGCCGCAGATACTGCCCGTTCCCGATCACCTTGACCGTGTGCAAAGACTGCTGACCGGCCGCTGCGCCGGCGCGGTTCTGGCGCGTCATCAGTACACGGGCTCGAGTGAAATCCGCGGCGTGGCGGCCCGGCTCAAGATCATCGCCCAGACGGACTCCTACCCCGGACTGACTCTCACGGCGGATCCGCGCCTGCCGGAGCGCCTGCGCGCGACCGTGCGGAACATCCTGCTGTCGCGCTCCGGCGGTGCGGCCACCAGGGCGTTGAGAGACCGATACGCCGGCGGCGGCAATTTCGTCGAGGCGAACCCGGACAACTACGAAGGCCTGCACGAAATGCTTCGGGACTACCCGGGATTCGAGCGCTGACCCGGGTCAGGCTCGCTGCAGCTGCCTGCCCTTCAGGTAGACCGATTGGATACACCGGTCGTCTCCCAACACCATCAGCGCGAACAGCTTCTCCGTAATGCCGTCGGCACGCCCCGTGCGCCGCGCCAGGAGCGGCGTGGCGGCCGGATCCACCACGATGAAATCCGCTTCCCGGCCGAGCTCGAAGTTGCCGATTCTGTCGTCCAGGTACAGGGACCGCGCACCGCCCAGGGTGGCCAGGTAGAACGCCCTTTGCGGGGTCAGGGTCTGGCCCTGGAGCTGCAGCACCTTGTAGCCCTCCGCCACGGTCCTCGGAATACTGAAGGTCGTCCCGCCGCCCACGTCGGTGCCGACCCCGGTGCGGATGCCGTGGGCGTCCGCGGCCGCGAGATCGAACAGGCCGCTGCCCAGGAACAGGTTGGACGTGGGGCAGAACGCCGCCGCCGCGCCGCACGCCCCCATGCGCCCACGATCCCGGTCATCCAGGTGGATGCAATGCGCGAAGACCGCGCGTTCCCGCAGCAGGCCGAAGTATTCGTAAACGTCCAGGTAGCTGCACCGGTCCGGAAACAGCTCCGCCACCCAGGCGACCTCGTCTTTGTTCTCCGCCAGGTGGGTCTGGATGAACACGTCGGGATACTCCCGGGCAAGCCGTCCGGCCAGGGAGAGCTGCTCCTCCGTGGACGTCACCGCGAAGCGCGGGGTGATGGCACAGGACAGCCGGTCGACCCCGTGCCATTTCTCGATCAAGGCCTTGCTGTCCCGGTATCCGGATTCGGCGGTGTCCCGCAGGCCCGCCGGACAGTTGCGGTCCATGAGGACCTTGCCCGCCACCAGGCGCAGGCCGCGGGCGCGCGCAGCCTCGAACAAGGCGTTCACCGACTGCGGATGCACGCTGGCAAACACCAGCGCCGTGGTGGTGCCATTACGCAGCAGCTCGTCCAGGAAAAAGAAAGCGGCCTCCCGCGCAACGGCCTCGTCACCGAACCGGCTTTCGGCGGGAAACGTGTATTTTTCCAGCCAGTCCAGAAGCCGGGCGCCGTGGGAGGCGATCACGTCCACCTGCGGATAGTGAACATGGGTATCGACGAACCCGGGCATGATGATGCCGCCGGTGTGGTCGGTAACGGGCATATCCGCCGGCATTCGTTTCAGCAACTGGCCGGCGGGGCCGGCTTCCCGCACCAGGCCGTTCTCGACCACCAGCAGCCCGTCCTGGAAATACTCCACAGCGCCGTCGTCGCCGCTGCCCGGATCGCGCAGGGCGTGCACGATGGCGCCGCGGTGGGCCCGGACTGAGGGCTCCGTCACACGTCCACTCCGGTGTCGCGGAGGGATCCAGCCTCGACAACGATCGCCACGGATGCATTGAATCCCCGTTCCTCGCAGTTGTCCCCGGGACCGCCGCGATCCACCACCAGGAACCGCTGGCCGGCGCGGAACGCCACCAGCGGCATGTGCCAGGTGCCGCGGTGGTAGTTCACCCCCTGCCGGCCGTTGGTGACGAAGGCCCGCAGATCCGCCGGGGACAGGGCATCACCTGGCGGCGCCACCACCACGCACATCACCGCTTCACCGACGGGAATGAACGCCTGGCTGCCGAGCGGATGGCGCTCGACCAGGTCCACCGGAACCGGCAGGGTCGCGGGACGCGTGCATTCGAAGATACTCACCAGCGCCCGTCCGTCGTCGCCCACGTCGACGGCCGCCAGGTCGTGGTAGCGCTCGACGGCGCCGCGGTTGATGGGGTAATGCCGGGCGCCGTCGGTCTCGATCACGTCGCCGAACGGCGCAAAGGACTCGCGGGTCAGGGGCGCGGCCCTGAGCTGGTGGGTTGCCATAGGGTCAACCGCCCTTCGCCAGGCGCCCGAACAGTCGCAGACGACTGATGCCGCCGTCCGGGAAGATGTTCAGGCGCACATGGGTGACGGGACCGAGGGGGCTCACGTCCTCGCGCAGCATGTGCTGCCGGTCCGGCTGCAGCCTGGTTTCCGGCAGCAGGACCGGCCATGAACCACTCTCCCGCACGATCCTGTCGATACCAACCTCCTCCTCGATTCTGGCCGCCTGGAGACCGGCCCGGTCCGGATAATTGCCCTTGAAATGCGCCGTGTCGATCTCAACGGTTTCCACGATGCCGGGGCAGCCCAGGGCCAGCACCACCCAGTCGTGACCCGGGCCGCGGCGCCGGGCGGTTTCCCAGCCGTCGCCCATGTTCACGCCCCGCCCCGGCGCGTTCAGGTTGTGCATGCTGCCGAAATGCTCGTCGCTGCAGGCCAGGGCGCGGCCGCCGTGCTCCAGGGCCAGCAGGTCCACCGGCTCCGATTCGCGCAGGACCTGCCAGTCCGGCTGTACGTCCCCGTATACCCGCAGGCGCGCGACGCCGCCGTCAGGATGGATGTTCAGCCTGAGGTGCGTGCAGCGGGCGGCGTCGCGCGGCGCGAGGTAGTTGTGGCAGTCGCCCATGATCCGGGTCCGGGGGAGGATCTCGGTCCAACCGGCATCGTTCGCGGGTATATGGTCCGTGCTGATGCAAGCGTCCACCGAAACCTCCGGCGCATGGTTGCCGGTAAAATGCGAGGTCTCCACATCGAAGCCCTTCACCAGCCCCGGAATACCCAGCCTGACCACGCAGCTGTCGTACCCCGGCTCGCGGCGGCGCCGGGTTTCCCAGCCGTCCATCCACTTGCCGTGCTCGTCATACTTGTCCGGAACGAACACGGGATCCGCAGGATCGATGAGGCGCTCCTTGGCCCCGAAGAACTCGTCGTTCGCCCAGACCACTTCGGCGCCCAGCCGGGACTGGGCCATGTTGACCATGCCCGCGAATCGCGGGCCCGCCTGATCGGTTTCGGACATCGATTACTCCGTACGTTGCGATGGATCGGACAAGTCATTCAACCGGAACCGGGCGATCCTGTGGATCTCCGCAATGGCGCGCTCGAGCTCCGCGGCGGCGTCATTGGCCAGGCGCTCCTCGAACGCCGCCAGGATCGCCCGCCGGTTGCTGCCCTTGACCGCCATGACGAAGGGAAAGCCGAACCGGCGCTTGTAGGCGTCGTTCAGGTACTGAAACCGATCGTATTCCTCCGGTGTGCACTGGTCGATACCCGCCCCGGCCTGCTCGCGGCTGGACGCTTCGCCCAGCTCGCCCCGGACGGCGGCACGGCCGGCGAGGTCCGGGTGGGCGCGGATCAACGCCAGCCTGCTCTTTTCGTCCACCATGTCGACCGTGGCCGCCAGCGCCTCCGCCAGGCCTTCCACCGTGTCGTGGCGCTCGTCCAGCCCCCGCTCCCGGGTGCCGCGGGCCACCCACGGGGAATGCTCGTAGATCCCGCCAAATGTTTGCACGAACTCGGCCTCGCTCATGGCGCTCGGCGGCCGGCCCAGGCGTTTGAGGTCGAAAGCCGTCAATTGCCGGCCTCGAGAGGATGGTGGGCGCGCCAATGCTCGGCGATCTCGATGCGCCGGCACAGCCAGACCTCGTCGTGTTGGCGGACGTAGTCGAGAAAGCGCGCCAGTGCGGCGGCGCGGCCGGGCCGGCCCGCCAGGCGGCAGTGCAGCCCGACGGACATCATTCCCGGGGCGGTTTCACCTTCGGCATACAGCACATCGAAGCTGTCCTTGAGATAGCTGTAGAACTGGTCGCCGGAATTGAAGCCCTGCGCGGTGGCGAAGCGCATGTCGTTCACGTCCGCCGTGTAGGGAATCATCAGCTGGGGATTGGTATGGAACGTATCCCAGTACGGCAGCTCATCGGCATAGGTGTCCGAATTGTAGGTGAAGCTGCCGTTCTCGCTCACCAGGCGGTGGGTGTTCGGGCTGCAGCGGCCGAGGTACCAGCCCCGGGGCGCCTCGCCCGTGATCCGGGCATGCACCTGTATTGCCTGCTGAAGGTGGTCCCATTCCACCGATTCGGGCACATCCTGGTAATCGATCCAGCGGTAACCATGGGTGGCGATCTCCCAGCCGGCCTTGTGCATGGCCTCCACCGCCCGGGGGTTGCGATCCAGCGCCATGGCGACGCCGAAAACCGTGACCGGGATCTCCCGGTCCACAAACATCCGGTGCAGTCGCCAGAAGCCGACCCGCGAGCCGTACTCGTAGATCGACTCGATATTCATGTGCCGGGCGCCGCGCAGCGGCGCCGCGCCGATGATCTCGGACAGGAAGGATTCGGATTCGCCGTCGCCGTGGAGCAGACAGCGTTCACCGCCTTCCTCGTAGTTGATCACGAACTGCAGCGCGAGCCGCGCCCCGCCGGGCCACCGCGGGTGGGGCGGATTACCGCCGTAGCCGATAAGGTCTCTCGGATAATCGTCTGACATCGTTGCATTCACTCGGATTTGAGTTTGTCCTCGTACCACTGTGCCAGAATACGCCGTTCCGTGTCCGTCATACCCGTCAGGTTGCCGATCGGCATCGCCTCGCTGACGACCGTCTGTTGATGGATCGGCCCGGCATTGGCGAGGATCTGCTCACGGCTGTCCAGCGCCAGCCCCCCCGGAGGCGCCGCGAAGCCGGGCCGGGTCGGGGACCGCGAGTGGCAGCCGGTGCAGCGCTCGGCGATAATCGTTTCCACCCGTTCGATTCCCGCGTCGACCCCCGCTTCGCCGGCGTCCCCGCTGCGGGTTGCCGGCGGCGCGATGGCGTAAGCCAGCGCGGCCACGATCAGGCCCGCGGCCACCAGCGGGACCGGCGACGCGCGGCCGGCGTGGCGCGCCACGAAGTAGACCCGCACCAGCGCTCCGGCCAGGGACAGGGCGATCAGGATCAGCCAGTTGTATGCGTGGCTGTAGGTCATCGGGTAGTGATTGCTGATCATCACGAACAGCACCGGCAGGGTGAAATAGGTGTTGTGGACCGAGCGCTGCTTGCCGCGCAGGCCGTAGGACGGGTCCGGCCGCCGCCCTTCCTTCGCGGCCGCCACCAGCTCGCGCTGGCCGGGGATGATGACGTGGGCGACGTTCGCCACCATGATGGTGCCCAGCATCGCCCCGTAATGGATGAACGCGCCCCGGCCGCTGAATACCTGGCACAGCCCCCAGGCCGCGGCGGACACGAACAGGAAAACCACCACGCCGAGCAGCGTCTCGTTGTTGCCGAGCGCCGACCGGCACAACAGGTCGTAGACGACCCAGCCGAGCACCAGGGTCGCAATGCCGATGATGACGGCGGTGGTGTGGCCCAGGTCTGCCACCCGCGGGTCGATCAGGTACACCTCCGCGCCGTACCAGTAGATAAGGGCCATCAGGAAAATGCCCGACAGCCAGGTGGTATACGCCTCCCACTTGAACCAGTGCAGGGTTTCCGGGAGCTCCGGAGGGGTCAGGGCGTACTTCTGCGCGTGATAGAAGCCGCCGCCGTGCACGGACCACACTTCACCGGCCACGCCCTTGTCCCGGTCCGCCCCGGCCTTCGGCGCTTCCAGGTGGTTGTCCAGCCACACGAAATAGAACGACGCCCCCACCCAGGCAACGCCGGCGACAAAATGCAGCCAGCGCCCGAGCAGCCCCAGCCAGTCAACGATATAAGCTTCCATGGGAACAATGATGCAGGAGCGGCTCTCAGCCGCGAACTCTTAATGAGGATTCGCGGCTAAAGCCGCTCCTGCGGACGGTTCAACAACCAGGCAACGGCTACTCCGGTATCTTGCCCTGCACGCCTTCCACGTACCACTCCAGTGTGGTGAGCTCTTCGTCGGTCAGGGTCTCGCCTTCCGCAACCGCCACCTCCCCGTCCTGGTTCCTGATGGGGCCCTGGAACGGATGGAAGCTGCCGTCGATGATCGCGGCCTTCAGCTCCTCGACTTGCGCGGCAACGTCTGCCGGAACTTTGTCACTCAAGGGCGCTATACCGGCCATGCCCTCGGCAAAGCCGCCCCAGACGCTGGTGGATTCCCAGGTGCCGTTCAGCACTTCCTGCGCAGTCCTGGTGTAAAAGTCGCCCCAATGGTGAGTGGCCGCCGTCAGGTGGCTTTCGGGTCCGTATTTGGACATGTCGGAGTGATAGCCCACAGCCCACTTGCCGGCTTCCTCGGCGGCCTGCACCACGGCGGTGGAATCGGTGTGATGGGTCACTACGTCCGCGCCCTGGGAGATCAGTACATCAGCGGCTTCGCGCTCGCGGCCCGGATCGAACCAGGAGTTGACCCAGACCACTTTCACCTCGGCGTCGGGATTGACGCTGCGCATACCGAGGGTGAACGCATTGATGCCGCGCAGCACCTCCGGGATCGGGAATGCGGCCACGTAGCCCGCGGTGTTGGATTCCGTCATGTGGCCGGCCACGACCCCCGTCAGATACCGGGCTTCGTAGAAGCGCGCGACGTAGTTGCCGACGTTCTCGGCCTTCCTGTAGCCGGTGGCGTGCTCGAACACCACGTCCGGAAACTGCTCGGCGACCTTGATGGTCGGGTTCATGTAGCCGAACGAAGTGGTGAACACCAGGTCGTAACCATCGGAAGCAAACTGCCGGATGACCCGCTCGGCCTCGGCACCTTCCGGGACGCTCTCGATATACTTGGTTTCCACCCGGTCGCCGAGGGCTTCCTCCATGGCCAGGCGGCCGAGGTCGTGCTGATAGGTCCAGCCCGCATCGCCGATGGGACTGACGTACACGAACCCGACTTTCAGCGGATCGGCGCTGAAGGCGGGAACGCTCACCGCGACACCGACTACGGCCGCCGCAAGCAGGGACAGGGTTCTGCGTAGGGTAAGTCTGCTCATGGTTCTCTCCATTCTTCTAAACATCAGGATGATAAGGCCTGCCCAGCGAGGCAGGCGCGTTGAGACGAATCGTGTTGATATCCCGCGAGATCAACACCAACACCAGGATCGTTGCAAGATATGGCAGCGTCGACAACAGCTGCGACGAAATGTCCACTCCGAAGCCCTGTACATGGAACTGCAGGATGGTAATACCGCCGAACAGATAGGCGCCGAATAATACCCGGAGCGGCCGCCAGGTGGCGAATACCACCAGCGCCAGCGCGATCCAGCCGCGCCCGGCGGTCATTTCCTCGACCCACAATGGGGTATAGACCAGCGCAAGGTAAGCACCACCCAGGCCCGCCATGCCGCCGCCGAACAGCACCGCCGCGTAGCGGATGGCGATCACGTGGTGGCCCAGGGACACGGCGGCGTCCGGCGACTCGCCGACGGCGCGCAGGATCAACCCGCCCTTGGTTCGATACAGGAACCAGGAAATCCCGCCGAACATGGCGATGGACAGGTAGATCAGCGGGTCCAGGGAGAACACCAGCCGGCCCACCACCGGAATGTCGCTCAACAGCGGAATATGAATCTGCTCGATGCCCGGCAGCGTCACGCTGGTGTAGTCCAGGCCGATATAGGCGCTGGTGCCGATGCCGAAGATCGTCAGTGCCAGGCCGGACGCCACCTGGTTGGCCTGGAACGTCAGGGTCAGGAAGCCGAAAAGCAGCGCCATCCCCGAGCCGGCCAGCGCCGCAGCCAGGACACCGAGCCACATACTGCCGCTTTCCACCGCCACGGCGAAGCCGCACACGGCGCCCACCAGCATCATGCCCTCCACCCCGAGGTTCAGGACGCCGGACTTCTCGGTGACCAGCTCACCCAGCGCCGCGAACACCAGCGGCGTCCCGGCGCCGAGGGTGGCGAGCAGAATGCCGATCATCGCCTCGCTCACGGGCCGGCCTCCGCCGCCGGACCGGGTACCGGCGTGTTGCGGCGGACACGGAAGTTGATGAACAGGTCCGCAGCCAGCAGGTAGAAAAGGAGGATGCCCTGGAACACGCCCGTCACCGCCGATGGCAGGCCCAGGTTCATCTGCGCCGACTCGCCTCCCAGGTAAAGCAGCGACATCAACAGCCCCGCCAGCAGGCAACCCACCGGATGCAGCCTGCCCACGAAAGCCACGATGATGGCGGCGTAGCCGTACCCCGGCGACACCGACGGCAGGAGCTGGCCGATGGGCCCGGCCACTTCCATGAGCCCGGCGACCCCCGCGGCGCCGCCGCCGCACAGCAGGCCCACCCAGACCATGCGTTTGCGCTTGAAGCCGGCGTACAGCGCGGCGGCATGGGCCATGCCCGCAACCTGCATCTGGTAGCCGAGAAAACTCTTGCGCACGAAGACCCATGCGATCGCCACCGCCGCCAGGGCCACAAAGGCACCGAGATGCAGCCGCGTCCCCTCCAGGATGATTGGCAGGCTCGCCGATTCCGAGAACAGGCGCGACTCGGGGAAATTGAAGCCGTCCGGATCCCGCCAGGGACCGTGAACCAGGAAGCTCAGTATGAAAATCGCCACATAGTTCAGCATCAGGCTCACCAGGATCTCGTTGGTGTTGAACCGGGTGCGAAGAAACGCCGGGATCGACGCCCACAGCATGCCCCCCACGGCGCCGGTCACGAACATCAGGGGCAGGATGAAAAAACCCTGTTCCCCGTAGAAGTACAACGCAACACCGCCGCCGAATATGGCGCCCATGGTGAGCTGGCCTTCGGCGCCGATGTTCCAGACGTTGGCCCGGAAACCGATCGCCAGACCCGTGCCGATCAGCACCAGCGGGATGGCCTTGACCCCCAGTTCCGCCAGGCCGTACCAGTCGTCGATGGGGGCGATGAAAAACGCATGAAACGTATCCAGCGGATTCAGCGCCATGACGCCGGAGAAGATCAGGCCGGTCACCAGGGTGAGCGCCACCGCAATCAGCGGGGACAGGTATCGCATCCGGTCGGACGGCGCCGGGCGCGCCTCGATCTTAAGCCACATGCGCGCCCTCCCCAGCCGCTTCCGCGTCTGGAAACATGCCGCTCATCCACTGCCCGATCTCCTCCATGCTGGTCTCCGAGGGCTTGCGCGAAGGCGATACCCGGCCCTGGGCGATGACGATGACCCGGTCGCAGATCTCGAACAGCTCGTCCAGCTCCTCGGACACCACCAGCACCGCGGCGCCCCCGGTGCGCAGGTCGATCAGCGCCTGGCGGATTGCCGCAGCGGCCCCGACGTCGACGCCCCAGGTGGGCTGGGAGGCCACCAGGATCTCCGGCTCCTGGCTCATCTCGCGGCCGACGATAAACTTCTGCAGATTGCCGCCGGACAGGCTCTTGGCAGCCGCGCCGGTCCCCCCGCAGCGCACGTCGAAATCGGCTACGCACTGCTTGGCGAACGCCCGGACCCGGGCGCGGTTGATCAGGCCGTAGCGCACCATCCCTTTGCGGTGGGTGGTCAGCAGGGTGTTCTCGTCCAGATTCATCGGCGGCACCGCCCCCCGGCCCAGCCGCTCTTCCGGCACGAACGTCAGCCCCAGGTTGCGCCGTGCATGAGCGTCGAGGTGGCCGACGGGCCGGCCGTCGATACGCACCGCCTTCGCCCGGGAAGCAGGCAACGGCACCTCGCCGCTGATGGCTTTCAGCAGCTCCTGCTGGCCGTTGCCCGAGATACCGGCGATGCCGACGATCTCGCCGCCGTGGACGGTGAAGGATATGTTTTTCAGCGCGGTGCCGAAGGGGTCGTCGGGCGTGGTACACAGATCGTCCACCACCAGCCTTTCCTCGGCCCGGCGCTCCGGCTCGGCGTGCTCGCATACCGGCAGCTCCCGGCCGATCATCATCCGCGCCAGCCCGCTGGTTCCGGCCTGCTTCGGATCGACGACACCGGTGACCCGGCCCAGGCGCATCACGGTGGCGGTGTCGCACAACTCGGTGATTTCCTCGAGCTTGTGACTGATATAGAGAATGCTGCAGCCTTCGGCCGCGAGCCGGCGCAGGGTCTCGAACAGCTTCTTCACCGCCTGCGGGGTCAGCACGGACGTGGGCTCGTCCATAATCAGCAATCGCGGCTCCTGCAGCAGGCAGCGAACGATCTCCACGCGCTGGCGCTCACCCACCGACAAGCTGTGCACCAGGCGTCCGGGGTCGAGGGGCAGACCGTAGTGACCGGATACCTCGCTGATGCGCCGCGACAGCTCCTCGAGCCGGTAGGGGCCCTCCATGCCCATGGCGATGTTCTGCGCCACGGTGAGGGTTTCGAACACCGAGAAGTGCTGGAAGACCATACCGATACCCAGCTTGCGCGCCTCCGCCGGCCGTTTGATCCGCACCGGGCGGCCTTCCCAGATAATCTCTCCGGCGTCGGGCCTGGTCACGCCGTAGACGATCTTCATCAGGGTGCTCTTGCCGGCCCCGTTCTCCCCCACCACGGCGTGGATCTCGCCGGGACGAACCGCGAGGTTCACATCGTCATTCGCGACCACCGCGGGATAGGCCTTGCGGATGCCGCGCAGCTCGAGGCGGGGCGTCTTGGACGAATCGTTTACCGTCATTGTTGTTCTTGGCTATGCGTAGTTCCGAAAAACTCGAAGTCCGACACTGAAACGGACTCCTTCTCCCCCGCCGGGGCGAGGGAACCCTTCGTTCGCTTCTCCCTCTCCCCCACCGGGGGAGAGGGTTCATCGCGAACGCCTTCCAGGGAACGAACGTTACCATGCTTCAAACGCCCCGCCTCCCGGACCTGCAGGATCTCCGCCGCCGCCGCAACCGCGATCTCCGCGGGCCGCTTGCCGGTAATCCCCGCCACACCGATGGGACAGGTTAACCGATTCAATACCGATTCCGTAATACCCTTCCGCTTCAGCCGTTTCTCGCCGCTGCGGCGCTTCGACTTCGACCCGATCAGCCCGCAATACGCGAAATCCCCGCGTGCCAGGACTCGCTCGCAGATGTCGAAGTCGAGCTGATGACTGTGGGTCATGACGAGATAGAACGCGCCCGGGGGGCAGTCGTCCACCCGGGTCTCCGGGCGCTGCACGATCTCGGTGCGCACGCCGGCGCCCGGATCATCCGGGAACTGTTCCGGACGGCTGTCGACCCAAGTGAGGTCGCAGGGCAGCGTGGCGAGCACGCCGGCGACGGCCCGGCCCACGTGACCGGCCCCGAACAATATGATATCGAAATCCGGCGGGGCGACCGGATCGATGAACCAGCCCGTCCCGCGGTCGAAGACGGGATTGCCGGTCTCGGCGGAACGGGCCGCCAAGGCAGCAATGCCGTCACAGGCCGCGTCCCCGGCCAGCGTATCCGGACTTTCCGCCACCTGCCTGCCGGCGCCGCCCAACCGGGTCGCCGTGTACACCGGCGTCCGCGTCCGCCGGGCGTCCACCAGTGCATCCAGCCAGGGCTGGGCACCACCGGGAATCCGTTCCAGAAGAATGCGCGCCGCCCCGCCGCAGCATTGGCCGAGCCGCGGATTGAGCGCATGATGCTCCACGGTGTTCGTATAGTCCTCGCCGTCCTGCTCCAGCAGCAAGCGGGCGCTTTCGATGGCGGCGTGCTCGAGCTGGCCGCCGCCGATGGTGTCGAAAACCTCCCCGGCGCCGATGGCCATTTTCGCGCCGGGCTCCCGGGGGGTCGAGCCGCGGGTCTCCATCACCGTCACCAGCACCGCGGGGGCGCCCTGCCGGTTCAGTGCCGCCAGCCCCGCCAGCCAGTCGTTCATGGGCCATGACTCCCGGCATCGTGCTCGCGAACGGCTTCGACGGCGCTCAGGACCCGCTCAGGCGTCGCGGGCGCGTGGAGGGGCGGGCTGTGGCGGTGGTCCGCGACCGCCGCCACGGCGTCCCGGATGGCGAAAAACACCGACAGGGCAAGCATCAACGGAGGCTCCCCCACCGCCTTGGATCGGTGGATGGTCTCCTCCCGGTTCGCCGCCGACTCCAGCAGGCGCACCCGGAAGTCCACCGGCAGGTCGGAGCTGGTGGGAATCTTGTAGGTGGACGGCGCGTGGGTCTTCAACTCGCCCCGGTCGTTCCACCACAGCTCCTCGCTGGTGAGCCAGCCCATGCCCTGGACGAAGCCGCCCTCCACCTGCCCGAGGTCGATGGCGGGGTTCAGGGATTTGCCGCAGTCGTGGAGTATGTCAACGCGGGTGACGCGGTACTCGCCGGTAAGCGTGTCGACCACGACTTCGGACACCGCCGCGCCATAGGCGTAGTACAGGAACGGCCGGCCGGTATACGTCTCCTTGTCGTAGTGAATCTTCGGGGTGCGGTAGAAGCCGGTGGATGACAGTGAGATCCGCGCCATCCAGGCGGCGCGGACGAAATCCGTGAACGCCAGGCGCTGCTCTCCGACGATGACGTGGTTGTCCTCGAACCTCACCGCGGCGGCCGGCACCTTGTAGTACTGGCAGGCGAACTTCACCAACCGCTGCTTGACGGTGCGGGCCGCGGCCTGGGCCGCCTTGCCGTTCAGGTCCGAGCCGCTGGAAGCCGCGGTGGCGGAGGCGTTGGGCACCTTGCTGGTGTCCGAGGCGGTGATCTTGATGCGGTCGAAATCGATCTGCAGCTCGTCGGCCACCACCTGCGCCACCTTGGTGAACAGGCCCTGTCCCATCTCCGTGCCGCCGTGGTTCAGGTGCACCGTGCCGTCGGTATAGATGCTCAGCAGCGCCCCGGCCTGGTTCAGGTGGGTGGCGGTGAAGGAAATGCCGAACTTCACCGGGGTCATGGCGATACCCTTTTTCAGAAACCGATGCTTCCCGTTGAATTCGCGGGTCCCGTCGCGTCGACCGCGATACTCCGAGCTGCTCTCGAGATCCCGGACGATATCGCGAACGATGTTGTCCTCGATGACCTGGCCGTAATGCGTGACGTTGCGGTCTTCCACGCCGTAGAAGTTCGCCCGCCGGATCTCCAGGGGATCGCGGCCGAGGCAGCGGGCAATCTCGTCGAGCACGTATTCCACGGCGAACATGCCCTGGGGCCCGCCGAAACCCCGGAACGCCGTGTTGGACACGGTGTTGGTCCGGCAGCGGTGGCTGACGACGTCCATGTTCTCGAAGAAATAGGCATTGTCGCAGTGGAACATGGTGCGGTCGTTCACCGCCCCTGACAGGTCCACCGACATGCCGCACCGGGACAGGAACTCGAAGCGTACGCCCTGCACCACGCCGCCGTCGTCGAAGCCGACATCGTAATAGATGACGAAGTCGTGGCGCTTGCCGGTCATGATCATGTCGTCGTCCCGGTCCATGCGGAATTTCACCGCCCGCCCGGTCCGCTGTGCAGCCACCGCCGCCACACAGGCCATGTGCGCGGCCTGGCTCTCCTTGCCGCCGAAGGCGCCGCCCATGCGCCGGCACTCCACCACCACGTCCTTGGCCCGGCGGCCGATGGCCGCCGCCACCAGATGCTGCACCTCGCCGGGGTGCTGGGTGGAGCTGTAGACGTACATGTCCCCGTCCTCCTTCGGAACCGCCATGGCGATCTGGCCCTCCAGGTAGAACTGGTCCTGGCCGCCCAGCTCGAGGCGGCCGTTCAGGCGATGCCCGGCGCGTCCGAGCGCGCCGTCGACGTCGCCGCGCCGGATCGTCTGGCTGGGCAGGACGAAAGACTCGCTGGCCACCGCCTCGTCGAGATCCAGGATGGGATGCAACTCCTCGTACGTGACATTCGCCTTGCGCGCGGCGCGGCGGGCCTGGTCGACGGACTCCGCCGCCACCAGGAATAGCGCCTGGCCGGTGTAATGAACGGTGCCGTCGGCGAGGATGGGGTCGTCGTGGACCACGGGTCCGAAGTTGTTCTCGCCGGGGATGTCCGCCGCCGTGTACACCGCGACGACGCCCGGCGATGCGCGCACCGGCTCCAGGTCCATGCTCCTGATCCGGCCGTGGGCGCAGGTGCTCATGCCGACGGCGGCGTGCAGCACGCGCTTGGGCTCGGGAATGTCATCGGTATACCAGGCGCGCCCGCTGACGTGCAGCCGGCCGCTGTCGTGCGCAAGCGGCTCGCCGACGGCGCCCTCGATCCGGCGCGCTTTCTCGGCCTTATCTTCCATACCCATACAAAGGCTCGACGCGTTCGGAATCCGCGCCGGCGGTCGTCGTCAGGTGGAAGCGGTACAACAGGTTCTTCATCACCCGGCGCCGGTAATCCTCGCTGGCGCGCATATCCGTCAGCGGGGTGAAGTCCTCGTCCAGGGCGTCCATGGCGGCCTTTACAACGGCCTCGTTCCAGGACCCGCCGATGAGGACCTGCTCGCACGCCGCCGCCCGCTTGGGGATGGCGGCGACGCCGCCGAAGCCGGCGCGGAACCCGTCGACCCGGCCGTCTTCGAGCCGCAGTGCAAACGCCGCGCACACCGCGGAAATGTCCTGGTCGAAGCGCTTGGAAATCTTGTACGCCCCCACCCGGGTGTTTTCGCGGCGAAGCGGCACGCGGATCGTCGCGAGCACCTCGCCGGGCCGCCGGGCGTTCTCCTGGTAGTCGGTGTAGAAATCTTCCAGCGCCAGTTCCCGGCGCCGCAACACCCCGTCGTTCCCGGCGGACGCGAGCACGATCTCCGCCCCCACTGCGATCAAAGCCGGCATGGTGTCACCGATGGGCGAGCCGTTGGCGATATTGCCCCCCAGGGTGCCGGTGTTGCGGATGGGGGGCGACGCGAAGCGCATGAACAGCTCCTCGAATTCCGGGTACTGTTCCAGGATCACCGGGAACGCGTCGGCCAGGGTAACCGCCGCGCCGATCTCCAGGTGATCGTCGGTGACATCGATGCGCTGCAGCTCGGCGACCTGCCCCGTGTAGAGCATTTCCGGAAGCTCCCATTGCTGCTTCGTCACCCACAACCCCACGTCCGTGCCGCCGGCGAGCAGGGTCGCATCGGGATGTTCGGCGGCGAGCGCCGCCAGGGCGTCGAGGCTCGTTGGCGCATGGTACATCCGGTCCGGCTCGCTCAGGCGCAGGGTGCGGCGGTCGCTCAGGCCGCGGAGCTGCTCCTTCAACACTTCTTCGCCCGGGGTTGCCCGGCCGGCGGGCGCGGTGAGCAGACTCGGTTGCCGCTCACCGCCGTCCGCACCCAGCTCATACATGCGCGCCGCGGCATCGACGATCGGGCGGTAGCCCGTGCAGCGGCAGAGGTTGCCGGCCAGCGCGTCGTCCACGCCGCGCCGGCCCGGCCAGGGCCCGCTCTTGTACAGGGCGAACAGCGACATGACGAAGCCCGGCGTGCAGAATCCACATTGCGATCCGTGGCATTCCAGCATCGCCTGCTGCACCGGATGCAGCGCCTCGCCGGGCCCGCTCAGGCTCTCCACGGTGAACAGGGCCTTGCCGTCCAGTGTGGGCAGGAACTGGATGCAGGCGTTGACCGCCCGGTAGCGCACGGCGTCGCCGTCCAACTCGCCCACCACCACGGTGCAGGCGCCGCAGTCGCCCTCCGCGCAGCCCTCCTTGCTGCCGGTCCGCTGCAGGTCCTCGCGCAAGTACTGCAGGACACTGCGATTGGAGTCGGGGTCGGCAACCTCGTGGATCTCACCGTCCAGAATGAATCGAACGGGGCGATGGACTTCGGTGGTGGTCACCGACTCAACTCCCGCGGTAGGTCGAGTAGCTCCAGGGGGAAACCAGCAACGGCACATGGTAATGCTCGTCCGCCGCGGTGGAGAAACGGAGGGTGACACGATCCAGGAACGGCGGGTCGGCCACTTCCACGGGCTGCGCCGCGAAGTATGCCGCCACGTCGAGATCCAGCTCCCAGGTGCCGACGGCGAACTCGTCCTCCGACAACAGGGGCGCGTCGGCGCGGCCATCCCGGTTGGTGGCGCCCTCCCGGACCAACTCGCGCCCGTTCCCCGTCACCCGGAACAGGCGGAAAGTGATACCCGCGCCGGGCTTGCCCTGCGCGGTATCCAGCACATGCGTGGTCAGTTTTCCCATGCAGCCATCCTTTGATCGTTCAGCGGCAGCCCGGGGGTCCGATGCTGATATTCGACTGCCGCGGCACGAAACCGCGGCGGCGCGTCGCTGATTTTTGTAGTTGGCGGGCTATTCTACTCAGGTGCCGGAGGAACAACATAGCATCAATATTCGCTCATCCGATGCCTTTTCGGCATCACCCGTGAGCGTGGAGGCGCTGAGTTCCCGGCGACGCAAAGCGCGGACCGCGCCTCGGCAACCCTACATTACCAGAACATAAACGACAGGTTTCGATGGTCGGCGGCGCCGCTGTCGGAAGGTCGAAACCCGAAATCCGAGTTGAACTGGAATCGATCACCCGTGAACACCTTGCCGACCTCCACTGTGACCTTTCTGTTGCTTTCGAGGTACAGCGTCTTGAAATCCTCGCCGTTACGACTGATATCGATTCGCTGCTTTACACCTCGGCTCTTGAGGATATTGTTCGAGATCGCAAATGACCAATCGTCGCAGTCGCGGGCAATCTGCATCTCCGAGACCTGCTGCGACCAACGGAAGTCGCCCTCGTCATCATAGAAACCGGGGCCAAAGACGCAGATTCCGGCATTGTCGGGGGGAGAATCCTCGAGACGGCTATCGAAATACTCGCGGACGGCGATCGACAGTGAATCGGGGGCGTTCACGAGTTCGTACAGTCCATTGTCGCAGCGAATCAGGTGTCTTGCGGGATCGAAGCCGGAGTCGCGTAAAAGCATGAGCCGCTCAAGGTACCTTCGGTTGGCTGAGGTGCCGTGCCAGAGATGGTTGACGTTGCCGTCCACATAACCGACCTCGCCTTGCACACGCTGGTAGGCGCTGCTCGACCATTGTCGAAAGTGACGAATCATGGCGGCCGAGTAGAGCTCCCCGTCTACTCGGAGCATGGCATCATGTCCGACGAAAGCGTGCGCCATGAAGTTATCACCGGAGCCCGCGTAAATGTCGCCGTCGTAAAGGCGAATCGCCTGTACCAACTCTCGACGCGCGGCCCACGCGAAACCGACGTGGCCATAGAGAATGCGCTCCTCGAGGGCGTGCTTGCCGAAATTGCGCCACCCGAACCCGAAACTGTGTATTCGGTTGAACTCGTCGTGCATTGCGGGGTAGACCGTCAAGCTCTCTGGTACCGAACGAACACCGGGAGGCAGCCAGGTGCAATGAGAGAAGGGCTGCACAACCGGAAAATTATCCAGGGCAGCGACGGTTTCTGCGACCCATGCTTTATTGTCGAACAGAATATCCGCGTCGAGCCAACAGACGCCGCTGCAGTCGTCGGGCAGTTGCTCGATGCCGATATTGAGAAGAGCCTCCTTGTGCCAAAGTACCTCGTCGGTTCGAAGTTGGATCAGCCGATCGCAAAGGGAGGCATCGACCACGAAGGGTCCCGCCCCGATAGCCAGCTCCACGATCGCCAGATGCAGGCCTTGACCGCGCACGCCATCCGAAAACGCCTGCAGGTTCTCGAGCGGCTGGTGGTAGCCGGATGGATTGAAGTAGCAGGAGACGCCCCACAGCATTGTCAAATTCCGCTCAGTCGGTCGCCCAGGCGAGGTCAAGAGCGCCAAGATCCAGAAACTGCCCGATCACGTCTCGTACGTCATCGGCAAGCTCCGGAACGCGAGGAAACTGAGCCTCGAGTTCACCGATGACGTCCCCAATTGGGACTTCGCCGTCGAGCCGCCCAAGGATCCATGCAGCGGTATCGCTAATCCGCGCTTTCCGGATTCCGTCGTGTTTAGGGACAAAGGAGAAATCAGGCGGTGTGCGGCTCAATCGAAATCTGTCGGCGTCCAGACGGAACCGGTCCGGCGCCGTGGTCGAATACGAGAATCGTTGAAGGTCATGGCCGGCCTTCTCTGCACCACCGATGTATCGGAGCAAATAAGGGTGTTCACCGAAGAAGAGATCATGAAAAATGCGTTCCGGAGGCACGAAGTCGCCGCCGAAACGTACGCGAATCCTCGAAACGTGGCGCGAGAACTCGTAGCGGTAGCGGTTCAAGCGGTCCACAGTTCTGCGTCTGATCTCTCCCGGGTTTCGACGATCCGCTGCGAGAGTCTTTACCGCCTCCCACACCGCCTCCTCATCGTCCGGTACCAGGATCGCCGTGAGCTCGTCGTAGTACGCTTCGCGTCCACCACGCGAGTGCGTCGACACCACGGGTATACCGCACAACAGGTACTGGAGCGAGGCTCGCATCATCCCCTCGACCGGCGACAGCGCAAGACCGCAGACACTTTCGTTTATCTGCGCGGCAACGGCGAAGGGGTCGAGCGAATCTAAACTCCCCGAAACCGTCGGGTGCAACCCCAGTGCCGCCATATCCGCCGATCCGATACTGGTGAGCCCGGCACGAAAATCCGACCGCCCTTTCCCTCCGGTCAGAAGCCTCAGGTGCCTTACCCGACGCGCCAGCTCGTGCCTTTTTAGCGGATCGAGTCGTGCCACATAAATCGCGTTGTAGCGCTTTACACGCGGCTGGGGCTTGAACACGTGCTCGAGGGCGAAAATTTCCTTGTTGCAGTGAAACCCGTCGATGCCGTGTTCTCGTCGGGTCCGGTCCTCGTCCGCCGCATTGGTCATAAGCATGCGATTGATACCGTCAGCGCCGCGTTCGTAACGCTCGGCAATCCGGACCGCGAACTCCGGCGACATCCACCACGACAGCATCTCGATGACGACGTCCGGTCGAAGGTCGGCTGGCGGAGGGGGTACGAAGGTATCAGGGTAATCCTGGTATGTACCGGTATAGATGAGAATCGTCGGTTTGACCGAAAGCACCACGTAACCCTCGTAGAGCACGTCATTCCACGAACTGATTACGTCGTGCTTGCGTTGATTTACCACGGGTCTCGTGACGGGCGCCTGTCGCCGCCACAGTTGATATTTTTCAAGACGTTCTCTGCCAACGATGGACCCAGCGAGGTTGTTGCGACCGAGGAAACTCGCGCAGTAAGCCGACTCAACTTGCCGCTCGGCATCATGGACAAAAACCGCACCATCTTCGTCTACCAGCTTGGACGCTATGTAGATGCTGGACATGCGACCGGGAAACGTTCTGTCAAGCTCATAGCCGGCAGGACCGTCCACCAGAACCACGTCCCATGCAGTATCCAGAATATCACGGGGTAGGGCCATTTCCAGATCTTCCGGTCGATCAAGCAAAGCCTGCCAATCAAGGATATTGTGGAAGTATCGCACGAGGCGGCAATCGATGGACGGATGCCGGCGCGAGACCATGCTGACCCAGTGCTCGTCGTTCTCGAGGAACACCGTTCGGCCGGATCGGTTAAGCAGACACCACAGCGCCGAATCCTGACCGGCTCCGAATACCAGCAGTCGGCACGCGGGGAATCGGACGATGGACTCGTAGACGGCATGAATCTCCACCGGCTCGAATTGCGCTCCCTCGAAACGCTTGAGCAGGTCAGCGAGACTGTCTAGTGTGCGCGCGGAGTCGGGTGCGGTAGTCATAAGGGGGCGAGAATCAGCAGCACCATCCGCCGGCCCGTCAACTCGTATATTATTCCTCTTCCAACTACCTCGGGTCCCGGAGTTCCCGATCGGCGGGCACGGCGCGCAGAGGAAAGCACCTCGCTCAGGTCGGCCGGGTATCGGCGCCGCTGTCGAACAGCAAGGCGATCTTTTCCTTTTCGTCCATTACCTGGTTGGTGGTGTGCTTGAGCCGCCTCACCAGGGTGCGGATCATCTTCGCCCCGACGTCGGGACGCTGCTCCAGGAGAAGCTCGAGCTCGGAAGCATGCACCGCCAGCAGGCTCACATCCGTAAGGGCCACCGCGGTGGCCGTCCGTTCAGCCTGGTCCACGACGGCCATCTCGCCGAAAAAGGATCCCGGCTCCAGGGTCGCCAGCACGACGGACGCTTTCGACCCCGCGCGCTCGATCTGTACCCGTCCCTCGACGATCACGTACATGGTGTCGCCCCGCTCCGCCTCGGTAAATATCGTGGCGCCCCGGCTCACGCTCATTCGGTTCTGTTTCATAGTTTCACCCTCTTGTTTCAGGCAAGTTTAGACCAGGGAGGACAGATCCGCGCCGAACTTTCGAGAGGCGCGAGACAGCTTGGCTTCCGCCGCGACGGGCAATCCGTCGGGGCGCAGCGTCACCACCGCGGCGCTCGCTGCGTGCCCGGGGTGTGCCTTGAAATCCGCTGGCACCCGATCAGGCGTCGCGGAATTCGACAACGCCGTGATCGAGCATGGTGGACACGATATAGTCCAATTCCTCGACTATATTGTCCGGCGCGCCTTCAAGACCGGTTTGCAGCTCATAGACAATATCCACGAACCGCTTCTCACCGTCGCACAACCGCCACACGGCGGCGCCGACCGCGTTGCAGCGCAGACCCCGGGTATCCGCTCGCGGCGCCAGAATGAATTCATCGTCTTCTGCGTGCAGGCTCCAATGGTTCGACTGGTGCAGGCGCCGGGCGCGATACACGGGCATTCGAGAATCCCGCCACAGGCGGCGAAACGCCGGATCGTCGCCCCGCTCACCGAACGGCTCCGGCAGGAAGGGAAGAACTTGAGTTTCGATGCGACCCCGCCAGGAGAACTCGGAAGAAAGGGTTGTCGCGCGCCTCGGTACGGGATCCGCCGCAAACGCGCGCAGCGCATCCACGGCATCATCCATGCTCACCTCGTGCACCCACGGCGGCGTGAAGTACAGTGATGGATCGCTCGGGGCGAACGCTTGCCCGAGCAGCGTTTCGGGACGCACCACCCGCGAAGCGGGCACGTGAATGCACTCGCGGTCATAGGGAGATTCATGCATCTCCGGACTGTCGGTAACCATGCATGGGATACCGCATGCCAGGGCCTCGAGCGGTGTCATGTTGTAGCCCTCGGCGTAGGAGAAGGTCACGAAACAATCCAGGGAGTGGTAGAAGTCAGGCACCCGTTCGCGCTCGATCTTCGATCGGAATTGAACGTTCCCCGCCCGCCCCCCGAGCTCCCGCGCCATTTCAGGGCTCGCCACTATCATCAGGCGGGCATCTGAGTTGTCCGGGCCAAAAGCATTGAGAAAAGCCTGGTAGAGAAAATGCGTCCGCTTGAAGGGGCTGTTCTGACCCGTCTGGCGCTGCTGGGTCCCTTCGTGGCGGTCCCGGAAGCACTGTTCTACTACCGATGGCACGACGGCAATGCCAGCCGGTTGATGAACGAGCCCGCCGGTTTCTACCGCTGGTGGGATCCCGCTGGGGGCGGCGGGCGCGTGTTTCCGGAAACGAGACTTCTGTGGGAGCACATTCGATCACTGTGGCTGGTGAGACTGTCCCCCAGGGACCGGCGGGAATGCTCCCGGGAAATCCGGCTCTGGTACCGGGCCCAGAAACCGGTCATCAAGTGGGAACTGAAACAGCTTCTGCCGGGCGGTCATCGCGGCGAACCGCCCCGCCCGAACTACTTCGATAAAATGATGCGACGGGTACGCCGGCAGCAACTGAAGAGAAAGTTCTACCCGGATAGCGCGTGGCAGAAGACGGACGCGAATTACTGATGCCGTTGACGGCGTCGCCGCCCCGCGTTGGACCTCGGCGCGCATCTGCACCCGGCAACATCTCGCATTTCGCTCAATAATTCACGCCCCCGGTATCGGGCGACGGCGTCCCGGCGACGATTTCGGGCCGCGGTATGGGAGTGATGATTCTGCCGCCCGCGGCGAGGTAATCCTGCTGCTGGGCAAGGATCTCGTCGCGCAGATTCCAGGCCAGCAGCAGGAGGTAGTCCGGACGATCCTCGCGGAGCCTGTCCGGTGGCTGAATGACGAGCCGGCAGCCCGGCATGTACTTGCCGTGCTTGTAGGGATTCAGGTCCACGATATATTCCACGAGGGACGCGCCGATACCGCAGTAGTGCAGCAGCGTCGTGGCCTTCCCGGCGGCCCCGTAGGCAGCGATTCTGCCGCCCCGCGCCTTCATTTCGTTCAGGAGATCGACCAGCTCTGTCCGCAACTCGGCGATCCGGCAGGCGAATGCCTCGAGGCACTCCTCTTCAAGGATGCCGGACCGGCGCTCCTGCTCCAGCATGGCTCTAACGTTTGCGCTGGCGGACCCCGGCGTGAGGCCGGCATACACGCGTATGGATCCACCCTGGCTCGGCAGCCGGCGCACGTCCCGGACATGGAAACCGTGGCCCGCCAGCAGGCGCTCGAGCGGCGTCAGCGTGAAGTAGCACAGGTGCTGATGATAGATCGTGTCGAAGGCGCGGCGCTCGATCAGGTCGCCGGCGTAGGCAACCTCCAGCACGAACATGCCGCCGTCATTGAGGATTCGTTTCACGCCCCGCAGGAAATCGTGCAGGTCGTCGACATGGGCTACCACGTTGTTGGCCAGCACCAGATCGGCCGTTTCGCTTTCGGCAGCGAGCTGCGCGGCGGTTTCTTCGGTGAAGAATTCACGCCTCGTCGGAATGCCGTCGTCCAGCGCGGCCCGCGCCGGCGGGTCGGCCGGCTCGAAGCCGAGCACGGGGATGCCGGCATCGCGGAAGTTGCGCAGCATGTAGCCGTCGTTGCTGGCGATCTCGACGACCCGGGAATCACGGTCCAGCCCGAGGATCCGGATCAGCTCCAGGGCGTTGTCCCGGCATTGGCGCAGCCAGGATACGGACGTGGACGAGAAATAGGGATACGCATCCCCGAACAGTGTCTGCGGATCAACGGTTTCGACAATCTGCAGCAGCCCGCAGGCGGGACAAAAGACCAGGGTGAGCGGGACCATGGGCTCGCTCAGGGACAGGTCACTGTTCTCCAGCAGCCTGTCGGCAATGGGCGTATCGCCGAAGCTCAGTACGGGATGGAGGTCAGATCCGCCGCAGGCGCGGCAGGCGGATTCCACCGTGTAGACGGGCGCCGCTCCGGGCGCGGCCTGGTTCAAGTGGCCACCGCGGTCCAGTACAGGTTCTCGTCCAGGCAACCGGTGGACTGCAGGTGCCGAACGTGAGCAATGCGGCTGAAGCGCTCGCCTTCGAAATCTTCCGGCGCCAACGGAAACCGCCGCAGCGCCGCGTGCAGTTCTTCCACGCCCTGTTCGATAGTCCAGCGCGGCTCTGCGTCCGGCAGCAGCGACTGGATCTTGTCGCAATCCACGCGGTAGTCCCGCCGGTCCTGATCGGGTTCGTCGACAAACTCGACGCACGACCCGGGAATGGTCGCTTCGACAACGCGGGCGAGATCGATAATACGGTAGTTCTCGCCGGTCCGGCCGACATTGAACGCCTGTTCGTGCACCAGTTCCCGGGGCGCCTCCAATACTGCGGCATAGGCCCGGGCGACGTCGCTGACGTGCACCAGCGGCCGCCAGGCCCGGCCGTCGCTTTTCAGGCGGACTACACCGGTAGCGCTCGCCCAGGCCACCAGGTTGTTGAGCACCAGATCGAAGCGGATACGGGGCGACACGCCATAGACGGTGCCCGCTCGCACCACCGAGGGTGAGAATTCGCCGTTCGCCAGGGCGGCTATACCCAGCTCGGCGGCCGCTTTGGATTCACCGTAGGGCGTAACCGGATTGAACGGGGAATGCTCGTGCAGCAGCGCCTCGCCGGCCGCGCCGTACACACTGCAGGATGATGCAAACACGAGCCGGCGGACCCCCGCTGCGACAGCGTTCTCGGCGAGCTGAACGGAGGCGTCGCAGTTGATTTCATGGGTCAGCCTTGGCTGGTAGTTGCCCAGTGGATCGTTGGACAAGGCGGCCAGGTGAACGATCGCGTCGAAGCCTTCCAGCTCGCCGGCCGTCAACGCCCGGATATCCTTGCGAATTCCCGGCACCTCCCTCTGTTCCCCGGGAAAACGGCAGCGGCTGTAAAGACCCGCGTCGCAGCCGGTGACTTGGTGGCCGCGGTCCAGTAGGATCGGTACGAGAGCGGAGCCGATGTAGCCCTGGTGGCCCGTTACGAGTACCCGCAACATCAGCCCTGGATCCGCGCGCCCGGCGCGCCGGCGAAACGATCCTCAATGCTGCATACACGATTCAAAGCATCCGACATCGACACACTCAAGGCGTATGTTGCTGGAAACGGCCCGGACCATCATTCGTCATAGGATGGCGCTCCTTCCTCCCGGGCCGAGGCAATCCAATCGACTGATTCTATCCCAGCGCTGCGGTGGAACGAAGCGGCGCAGCACGGTCCGGTTCGCCTGGCATTTGAGCCCGGGGTTGTGGGAGTATTCCGAGCGGTCGGCTAGGGCTGCCGGGCGCCGGCACGAATACGGTTACAGACCGAATCACCAGATACACTCTCCAATATGACAGTTTCCCGACTTTCCTCACCAAGCCGCGTTGACGAGCTCCCGTGCGCAGGCAACCTTCCGGCCCGGGTTGCGACATGAGCGACAGATTTCTGGTTTACTCGTCGATCGGGGACCGGACGCGGTTCCCCGAATTCTGGCTGAACGAACCCGAAAAGCGCCGCTTCGACCTGTGGGCGACCTATTACGGCAACCGGGACGACGATCCTTACCGGCAGCATGTCGACCGCTACTTCCGGGCGCGGGGCGGCAAGTTCCAGAACTTCCACAAGGTTTACGAGGCGCACCGTGCGGACATTCTGGACTATGACGCCGTGTTCGTCGTTGACGACGACATCGAAATCGGTACCGAGGGGATCAACCACCTGTTCGCGATCCGGAAATCATACAATCTGTGGATCGTGCAGCCGGCGTTCCCACCGCACAGCCGCATCTCGCACCGCGTAACCGCGAGAATTCCGGGCGCGCTGCTTCATTTCACCAATTTCATCGAAATGTGCGTACCGTTGTTCAGCCGGGATGCGTTGTCCCGGTTCATGGACCGCTTCGACCCGGCGCTGCTCGCCTGGGGCACTGATTATTTCTACATGTGCGCGAACGGAATCCAGGCCAGGAACCGGTACGCCGTCGTGGATGCCATAACCTGCGTGAACCCGGATCCACCGCCGGGCCGGGGTCGCGAAATCAACAATCTCGCGTCCGAGAGGGAGCTTATCGGCAATTTCGAGGAGGCCTCCCGCCGAAACGGCATCCGGCAATTTACGCCGGTCACTCACGCAGTGGTATACGCGGGCTTACCTGACCACGTTTCCACGGACGGCGACAAGCGACTTACACTCCATGACTATCCGGCCAGGAGCCGGCGTATCGCCGTTAACCAGTCGACCGGCGACCGCCACGAATGCAGCGTATCCGGCGACGACGACCGACTTGTCATCAACGACAGTGCACTGGCGATTCTGGGCTTGTGCGACGGTCGCACTTCCATGTGCATGATGCTCGTACGGTTGAAGACTGCACTGGGTCTGTCGGTCGCTGAGATGCCGGCGCTGCGCGCATCCGTGGAGCGGACACTGGCGGACTACATCAGCCGCGGATTGATTCGCGTTTACAGCGGCCCCCACCACGCCGCCGATCTCTCTGCCGACCGGGCTCTGTACACAGAAAAACGTGCTTGCCTGGCGCCGGAGGACACGCCTCGATCGGTACAGGTGATCAACCTCGACCGGCGACAGGACCGCTGGCTGTCGTTCTCGACGGCGCTCGCCCATGCCGGCGCGCCTGAGCCTCGACGGCTATCCGCTGTCGACGCCGACGATTTCCCATCGATCAACGACATGCTGGCGGCGTTCGACGACCGCCTGCATCCTGAGTATCTCGGAATAGACGGGTTTGACATCCACGACTACCGTTTTCGGGCCAAGACAGCCTGCGCCTTGAGTCACCGCAGTGCATTGCAGAATATCGTCGCCTCGGGCGACGCCGGCTGGCACCTCATCTTAGAGGATGACAACCAGACGCTCCACGGCTGGGCCGGCCTCCTGGACAGCCTCGCCGACACGCTGTACACCCGCGAAGCCCAACCTGACTTGATTCTCCTGAGCAATCGTGTTGGAACCGCCCAACCGCTCACTGGCATCAACGATATGTACGGCACCGATGCCTACGCGGTGCATTCTTCCATCTGCCAATGCCTCGTGGACAGCGTGACGTTCGGAAACCGCGCGTTTCACATCAATTACAGCCTCGACAATCACTATCATGATCTGTGCGCGGCCGGTGCGCTTGATACCGCCCTGCTGGAAAACGGACCCTGGATCAACAACTTCGCCACCGGATTCGACAGCGACATTGAAGATCCACCGTAGGACGTTCACTTCCAGAGGGGTCATGGAAGTCCCGGCACGTGTCCCCAGACTATCAGCGGTCCAGGAATTGGATGAGTTGATGCAAGGCGCTTTCCCTGAGCTCTCTTCTTGAGTTCGCATCCTCCTCTGCCTCGCGTACACCGGATGGCAGACGGTACACGTGACCACCGGACCTCACCTTTCCAAAGAAGGTGGATTTCTGGAGAACGGCCTTTGCTTTGATCTGCGGCTCCCAATACTCCCAAGCAACTGCGCCGCGACCAAAGAAACCTAAAGAGGAAATGGACACACCTCCACGGGCATGGTTGCGCCGGGCTGCAGTTGCAGTAAGCTTGCGCCGATGACGGACCGTATTTCAATCGACCTGGAGTCCGGGGAAGTAATCGAGGAGTCGGGCTCGCGGGTCGTCCGCAGCACCCTGGATTCCCCCGAGGGGTTTGCTGCGGTTTCCCGCGCCTGGCTGCGTGCCGGCTGGCAGTGCCGCCACGTCTACACGTTCACCTGGCTCGGCCGGCCGATCATCCAGCTCCCGGAGGACATGTTCCGCGTCCAGGAGGCCATCCACGCCATTCGCCCGGACGTCATCATCGAGACCGGCGTCGCCCACGGCGGCTCGCTGGTGTTTTACGCGGCCCTGTGCCGTGTCATGGGTCGGGGACGGGTGATCGGCGTGGATATCGAAATCCGGCCCCGGAACCGGGAGGCCATCGAAAGCCACGAGCTGGCCGATCTGATCACCCTGGTGCAGGGCGACTCCGCGGCGCCCCCGACCGTGGACCGGGTTCGTTCCCTGGTCCAACCCGACGACACGGTGTTCGTGATGCTCGACGGCAGCCATGCCAGGGATCACGTCCTGGCGGAGCTGAAAGCATACGCGCCCCTGGTGAGCGTCGGCTCGTATATCGTCGCCGCGGACGGCATCATGCGGGACCTCGCCGGCCTGCGCCGGCACGCCGACACCCGGGAGACCGGGGACTGGAGCTGGAACAACCCGCGCGACGCCGTCGAGGCCTTCCTCGAGACGAACGGTGAATTCGAGCCGGGCGCGCCCCCTTTCGAGTTCAACGAATCGCCGCTCGCGGACCCGGTCAGCTACTGGACCGGTGGCTGGTTGAAGCGCATTCGGCCGCAGCATTGAAACCCCGCACCACGAGCTTCGCGCCGTCGGCTACCACGGCCCGTCCCTGCGCCGGCTGCGGTGCGCCGCAGCCGCTCCCGTTCTTCGAGCTGCGCGGCATTCCCGCCCGGCCGTCGGTCCTGGCGGGCTCGGTGGAAGAAGCCCTTTCCTGTCCACGCGGCGACATTCTGCTGGTTCACTGCAACGACTGCGGTTTCATTGGCAACCAGCTCTTCGACCCGGCGCTCCCCGAATACTCACCGCGGACCGAGGATACCCAGGCTTACTCGCACACATTTTCCGACTACCAGCGGGAAATGGCCGACTACATCGTGAATGACCTGGGAATCCGCAACCGGCGGGTCGTCGAAATCGGCTGCGGAAAAGGCGAGTTCCTGGCGCTGGTCTGCCGGCTGGGCAACAACGCCGGCACGGGTTTCGATCCAGCGTTCCGAACGGACCGACACCCCTGCCCATGGGACGATCGCATCCGCTATGTCACCGATACTTATTCCGGGGAATACGCGGACATTCGCGCCGACCTGTTCTGTTCAAAGATGACGCTGGAGCACATCCCCGATGTCGGGGCATTTCTCGACATGCTGCGGCGGACCACCGCCGGAAGCGGCGCGCCGCTGATTCTCTTCCAGGTCCCCGACGCGGGCATCGCCCTCCGTGAAGCACGTTTCTTTGACATCGTCTATGAGCATTGTTCGTACTTCTCCGCACAGTCGCTGCGGGGGTTGTTTCAGCGGGCCGGCTTCGAGGTGCTGGACACCCGGCTGTCCTACGGCGGACAGCACATCACCGTGGAGGCACGACCGGACGGTGGAGCCGGCCACGCGGACGAGTCCGCCACTCTGCGTTCCGAGGCAAAGCTGTTCGCCACCCGCTGCGCGGAACGCGTGCGAGATTGGTTGATGCGCCTGAAGCAGGCGACCGAGGCGGGCAAGCGGGTCGTGGTCTGGGGCTCCGGCTCCAGGACCACGACATTCGTGAATCTCGCCGGCGGCGACGCGGTGCACCGTGTCGTGGATATCAATCCGTACCGGCAGGGCACTTTCATCCCCGGCACAGGCCACCCCATCGTGTCCCCCGAAGCGCTGCGCGATCAATACCCGGATATCGTGGTGGTCATCAATCGCGTTTACCGGGAGGAGATTCGTCGCACGCTTGCCGGAATGGACCTGAACCCGGAGATCGTCACAGTTTGAGCGAACGCCTAGGCGGTGGAGCATTTGCCGGCGACGGTCCGCGGACCGGTTTCCGCGGGCGATTGACGGCCCTGTCAACCGCGCGCGCCGGCGCTGGTATGATGGGGCCAGGACCGGCAATCGGCAACGCAACATGCGCACCATAACGAGCGATGACGGACAACTCTGGGACGTGGCCGTACAGCAGGCGTCCTACGGCGCCCACTTCCTGCTTTTCGCCGCCCGCGGCAGCGACGAGACCCGCCATGCCCTCATGGGAGCGTCCACCCACATTGCCGCCGAGCGGGAACTTGCCGAGCTCAGCGATGAGCAACTGATCACGCGCCTTTCAGAGCTGCCGCCGTCCGACCCGAACCAGCCCCCGGACCCGCTGGCCTGACGCGAAGTGAAGTACATCCTGGTTAACATTCCCTGCGCCGAGCCCGTCGTTTGACGCGGCGGGAGTGCTATTATGACCCGGCACTGCGATTTGGCCGCACCGCGCAGCGACGAAGGTTTCACCACACGCTTCTCGGAACCGGCGAGCCCCCACCCGGGCGCGCCACCGGACCCGACGGCACAACCCTCAACGCCGGATCCGGCCGGCCGCACTCATACTTAAAAGACATGAAAATCACGGCTGCAGTGAGCCAGAGGCCGCCCGTGCTCCTGGACCTTCAGGCAAGCATCGACTCGGCTCTGGAGACCATCGACGAGGCGGTCGCCGCGGGCGCCCAACTGATCGTTTTTCCGGAAGCCTTCCTGCCCGGCTATCCAACCTGGATCTGGCGCCTGCGCCCGGGCGCCGACAGCGAGCTCGGCAACGAGATCCACGCGCGGCTGAGGGAAAACGCCGTGGATCTCGCGAAGGACGGCCTGGCCTCCCTGCGGAAGGCGGCCCGGGACAACGGAGTCGTGCTGGTGGTGGGCTTCCACGAGCTGGACTCACGGTACAGCGGCACGACCCTGTTCAACTCCGTGGCGGTGATCGGCCCGGACGGGACGATACTCAACCGGCATCGCAAGATGATGCCCACCAACCCCGAGCGCATGGTCTGGGGACTCGGCGACGCCAGTGGATTGAAAGTGGTGGACACGCCGTTCGGTCGCATCGGCTCCCTGATCTGCTGGGAGAATTACATGCCTCTGGCCCGCCACGCCCTGTACGCGCAGAACATCGAGATCTATGTCGCCCCGACCTGGGACTGCGGTGACACCTGGATCGCGTCCATGAACCATATCGCCCGGGAAGGCGGCTGCTGGGTATTGTCCTCAGCCACTGCCCTGGCGTCGTCGAATATTCCGGCCGACTTTCCGGGGCGCGCCGAGCTCTTCCCTGACGAGGGCTGGCTCAACCCGGGTGATGCCGTGGTCATCAAGCCCTTCGGCGGCATCCAGGCCGGACCCCTGCACGAGGACATAAGTCTGCTGATTGCGGAGCTCGATCTCGGCCAGGCCCGCCGGGCGCGCAAGCCGCTCGATGTCGCCGGGCATTACGGCCGGCCGGACCTGTTTCAATTGAATGTCGACCGGCGGCCGCAGACGCCGGTGCATTTCGACGATTAGGAATACAAGCGCGTCCCGCCAGGGCGGACGCGGGTGGTTCGCTGAGCACAGCTCACCGCGCCCCGGCGGGCACTGTCAAGGGCAAAGCGCCTCGTCCCAGACGCCGGAATGTGCTAAACCTTGTAAGAAGAACATCCGGCGGCGGCGCGCGGTCTTGACGTGGAGTATAAATTGCGGGTAACCGCAGCCGCGCTGATGCGTTCTGGGAAACTGGAAGATCGGCTTTCATACGACCGCGCGGAGGGGGTTGACGATTCCGTGAAACATTGACGATCCCCCGGCTGGCGGAACAAAGTACACATGCAATCCATCTAACAAAGACAATAAGGGCAATTATGCAAATGGTTTGAGCAGCAGAGAAATCGTGGCATCATGAATCAGCATTCCGATTATTCAGGCGATACCAAGCAGTCTTCGGCGGTTTCGCCGGACGACGGCCGCAGAGACCGGTTCCTCGGTTCCCTGGCCGCCTACACCAAGGAACACCGCGCCAGACACTGGGAGGGCACCTTCGGCGAGTACCTCCGGGAAATCGTCTCGCCGAACCCCGCACAGCACACCCGCAGCAGCCATGAGTATGTCTGGGACATGCTCTGTTGGTACCAGCGCAAGAGAAAGGCCCGACAGGCCGAATCCGACCCGGACGCCGAATCCCGGGCCACCAACTCCCCGCGCGAGCTTTTCCAGCACGACCTGTTCGGCATCGACGCCGCCCTGGACCGCGTCATCGAATACTTCAAGGCCGCCAGCGCCGGTTCCGACGTCGGTCGCCGGCTGCTGCTCCTGCTGGGGCCGCCGTCCGGCGGCAAATCCTCGCTGGTCATCCTGCTCAAGCGCGGCCTCGAGGAATACAGCCGCACGGACGAGGGCGCGCTCTATGCGCTCAAGGGCTCGCCGCTGCACGAGTCTCCCCTGGCACTGATACCCACCAGCCTGCGGGCCGAGTTTCGGGAAACCTACGGCGTCGAGGCGACCGGAGAGCTGAGCCCCGTCTCCCAGGTCCGCCTCCAGGACGAGTTCGACGGCGACTTCATGCAGTTTCCCGTGGAGCGGATTTTCCTGTCCGAGCCGGCCCGCGTCGGCGTGGGCACTTACGCGCCCCACGACCCCACCACGGCGGACATCGCCGACCTGGTGGGATCGGTGGACCTGTCCAAGGTGGCGGAGATCGGTGACGAGGGCGATCCGCGCGCCTGGTCCTGGTCCGGCGCGGTGTACGCAGCCAGCCGCGGCGTGCTGGAGATGATCGAGATCCTCAAGGTCAAGCGTGAGTTTCTCTACCTGCTGCTGACCCTGACCCAGGAAAAGAACGTCAAGGTGTCGCGGTTCCCGCTGATCTACGTCGACGAGACCATCGTGGCCCATACCAATCTCGCCGAGTTTCACCGGTTCCTGCAGGAAAAGGAGAACGAGGCGCTGCTGGACCGCATGGTGATCGTCCGGGTGCCCTACACCCTCAACTACCAGGACGAGGCGAAGATTCATCAAAAACTTGTCTCCAGCGCCGCCGCGTTCCAGAACGTCCACCTGGACCCCCATGTACTGACCCTCGCCGCGGTGTTCGCGATCTATACGCGATTGCAGAAATCGGAGCGCGAGGAGCTGGATCTCACCAAGAAGGTCCGGCTGTACGCCGGCGACGACGTGGAAGGGTTCAGCGACAGCGAGGTGGACCGCATCCGCGGGGAGCATCCCGAGGAGGGCATGAACGGCGTCAGCCCGCGTTTCGTGATCAACGCCATTTCCAACGCCATCATCCGAAGCGAGAAGCAGAGCCTCACCAGCATGGAGATGCTGTTGTCGCTGAAGGACGCAATCGAGAACGATGCCCGCATCGACGCCAACCAGAAGAAGGCCTGGGTGGACTTCCTGGTGCTGGCGCGCAAGGACTTCTACAACCGCTGGGTGAAGGAGGACGTGCACCGCGCCCTGTTCGCCTCCTTCGAGGACGAGGCCCAGGAGCTGCTCGACAAGTATCTCGACGAGGTCGAGGCGTCCCTGGACCAGCGCGAGGTCACCGATCCCATCACCGGCGAGGCCCGGCCGCCGGACGAGCGGTTCCTGCGCTCGGTGGAGGAAAAGATCAAGATCACGGATTCCGGCAAGCAATCCTTCCGCCAGGAAGTCGTGCGCAAGGCCATGGTGGCGTACAAGACGGGGGAGAAGTTCACCCTGGACCGCCACGCCCGGCTGCACGAGGCCGTGGAGCAGTATCTGTTCGAGGAACGCCGCGACGTCCTGCGCCTGGTCACTTCCGCGGCACGGCCGGACGACGAGGCCCAACAGAAGATTTCGGCCGTGCAGCAGCGGCTGATCGACGACTACGGGTACGACGAGCACAGCGCGCAGGAAGCCTTGAGCTACGTGACAACACTGCTCTCGCAGGAGGGCTGAAGGGTTACAGTGTCCGACAAAGACCAGACGACGGAGGCCGGCGCCAGCAGCGGGAGCTCCGGACCGATCGCTTGGTACGATCTGTTCTCCCGCGGCGCCCGCGACTGGCTGCGCCACAACGAGAAGGTGCGCGAGGCGGTCCGGGACAGCCTTCCCGAGATCATTTCCAGCTCCGACATACTCGGCAGCCAGGGCGACCGGACGGTGCGGGTGCCGGTCAGGTTCCTGGAGCACTACCGTTTCCGACTCCTGTCGCAGAACGAGCAGACCGGCGTCGGCCAGGGCGGTGCCGAGCCCGGCGACGTGCTCAGGCAGCCGGACCGGCCCGGCCGCGGCGGGCACAAGGGCGAGGGCGGCGACGAGCGCGGCGGCGTCGAGTTCGTCATCGAGCTGAAGGTCGATGACGTCGTGGACTGGTTGTGGCAGGAGCTGAAGCTGCCCAACCTGGAAGCCAGGACCGGCGGCATGGAGGAGCAGGAGTACACCCGCGAAGGCTGGAACCGGCGCGGCGTTCGCTCGCGGCTGGACAAGCGCCGGTCCATGAAGGAAGCCATCAAGCGCCGCTCCATGCAGAAAGGCGCGGGCCCCGCCATCACCGACGAGGATCTGCGCTACCGGCAGCTGGTCAAGCGGCAGATGCCGGCCACTCAGGCCGCGGTGATTTTCGCCATGGACGTTTCCGCCAGCATGACCGAGGCGGACCGGCAGCTGGCCAAGACTTTCTTCTTCTGGGTCGTGCAGGGCCTGAAGCGCCAGTACCGGTACCTGACCCCGGTGTTCATCGCGCATACCGCCGAAGCCTGGGAGTTCGACGAAGAGGCGTTTTTCCAGGTGTCGGGAACCGGGGGCACGGTGGCTTCCACAGCTTTCCAGAAAGCCCGGGACATCATCGACGAGCGCTTCGATCCGTCGCGCTTCAACCTGTACCTCTTCTACGCCTCCGACGGGCAGAATCATCCCCACGACCGCGCGAGCGCGCGGGAAGCCCTGGACGGGCTGAGCCGCCTCACCAATTACATGGGTTACGTGGAGGTCGGGATGGAGCCGGCCTACAGCCTGGAGACCGAGCTCGCGGGAGTCTTCCAGCAATTGATCGATGCCGACGTACCCGCGGGGATCTTTCCCCTGACCCGGCCCGAGTCGCTCTGGGATGCCATCCGGGCTTTCTTCCAGGACCAGGCCCATGAAAGCGAGGCGGGTTGACGTGAGGCCCGTGCACTCCGCGAGAACACCCAAGGCTGGACGCGATGCGGGGGCGGAACCGCCTTCCAGGGCCGCTGTAAATGAGAGACGAAACCCGCGCTATGCCGGATAAGCTCGCCCGCTACCAGGCGCAGATCGAGGAGCTCGCCACCGAAGCCGGCCTCGACTTCTACCCCGTGGATTTCGAGCGCGTTCCGGCCAGTTTCATGATGGAGGTGGCGGTCTACGGACTGCCGGTGCGCATGCCCCACTGGTCGTTCGGCGTGCGCTACATCTATCAGCTTGTCCAGCACCGCATGGGCAACTCACGCCTGTTCGAGGTGGTATTCCCGGGCAAGCCCGGGCGCGCCTACCTGGACAAGAGCAACAGCGTCCCTGAAAACACCCTGGTTACCGCCCACGTGTTCGGCCACGCCGACTTCTCCAAGCGCAACGAGCTGTTCCGGCGCAGCCAGGAGCAGGTCGGGTACCGCATCGTCGAGCAGGCCGCGGAGCACGCCCGGCAGATCTCCGGCGCCATCGAAGCCCACGGCGCCGCACGTGTCGAGGCGGTGCTGGACGCGGCCCTGTCCCTGGAAGCCCATATCAGTATATCCCGGGGCATGCAGCGCGATCGCTACCCCGAATACCTGGAGCCCCAGGCCGAGGACCAGGACCCGTTCCGCAAGCGGTTTCACGATCTCGGCGACGAAACGGAAACCCGGCGACGGGAGCGGGAGCGCGCGCCCCTGCCGCCCCAGCCGGAGCAGGACCTGCTGTGGTTCATCGCCACCTATGCTCCTGACCTGGAGGGCTGGGAACGGGACATCTTCCTGGCCGTGCGCGCAGAGTCCTACTACTTCTACCCGGTGTTCGCCACCCAGATCATGAACGAAGGCTGGGCGTCTTACTGGCACGCCCGCCTGCTCCGGGAGGCGGCGTTCCTGCCCCACGACGAGTACCTGGACGCGATCAAGACCCACTCCGACGTCGTGCGCCCGTACGCGGGCGGCCGGGAGGTGACCCTGTCGGTAAACCCCTACCACCTCGGCTTCAGCATGTGGGAAAAGATTATCGAGGAGCACGACACGGCGTTCGCCTGCCAGGTCGCGCAGGAGGACGACGACTTCAGCTTCGTGCGCAATTACCTCACCGAGGATCTCGCCCGGGAGCTGGAGCTGTTCGGCTACCGGGCGCGCCGCAACGGCGCCATCGAAGTGGTGGATTTCGACATCAACGAGCTGCGCGAAACCATCCTGGCGCCGAAGTTCAACTTCGGGGCACCGACGGTAACCGCCAGCGGCGTGCGCGTCGACGGCACCCTGGAGCTGTGCCACAACCACGAAACCGACGGCCGCGGCCTGGACCTGGAAAGCGCCCACAAGGTCCTGGACTACGTCCACCGCGTCTGGCGGCGCCCCGTGGACCTGCTCACCACCGACACCCAGGGCAAGCCCCGCCACGTCAAGGTACCGTAACCACGAGGGCGGGCCGGGCCCTGCCCCCGACCCGCCTCGCAGTCATTTCACCGGGCGAGCATCAACCGCCGCCGTAGCTGTCCAGCCGGCGCACCAGAGACTCGGTAAGCCGGTGCATGGCGCCGCCGGACCGCTTCTTCCCGACGCATACGGCAAACGTCTGCCGCATCGGCGTCTTGCCGCCCAGCGGCACGAAGACCAGCTCGCCCCTTTCGAGCTGAGGCTCGATGCCCATCACGGTCTGAAAGCCGATGCCCAGGTGAAGGTCGAACATGGTGCGCAGAAACTCCTCGGAATTCGAGGAGGTCAGGATATTCAACGACACATCCAGCGACTCGATCTCCCCGTCAAGCAGACGCCTCAGGGGCCAGGATTCGTCGGGAAGGATCAGCGGATAGGGCGCGCATTCAGCCAGGCTGATGCGCCCGCGGTCCTCAAGCGGGTGACCGGGGCTCATGACGGCACCCACCGGCAGCTCACAGGTGCCGACCAGCTCGATCCCGGGCTGCGGCGCCGGGTCGAAGGCCAGGGCGATATCCACCCTGCCGCTCAGGAGCAGCTCGGCCAGGGCGTCCCCGCTCGCGGCCTTGAACGCGGTCGACACCTCCGGGTACTCCGCGTGCAGCGCCACCAATACCGGCGGCAGGAAACGGGCGATCACCGACTCCTGACCGGCGATGGTGATGACCGGGTGGTCCGCGGCACCCAGCGCCCTGATGGCATCCAGGGTTTTCCCGGCGTCCTCCAGGGTGCGCTCCACATGCCGCCGCAGCAGCTCCCCTTCTTCCGTCAGGCGCATGCCGCCCGCGTGGCGCACGAACAGCTCCACGCCGAGCTCCTTTTCCACCTTCAGAATCCGCCGGTTCACCGCCGACGACGCGATATGCAGGTTGCGTGCCGCGGCTCGTATCGAGCCGCAGCGGCAGACCTCCCGGAAGCAGGACAGAAAGGCGGAGTGGATGGGCATGGATCGGATTCTACCGCCCGAAGCGGCGTCCGGGATCGGCCGCCACACCGGTCCCGATTTCGTACCTGCAGAGAATAAGCCCGGCTGAACTCCGGCCTACACGGGGGCGGGGTCGTCGATGACGATCACGTCCAGGCCCCGGGGCCCGTGGGCGCCGTACTGAATGGTCTGTTCCACGTCGGCGGTCTTCGAGGGGCCGGTGATGAAGTTCACGCTGCGCGGCGACAGGCCGGCGCCGCGCAGCTTCACCCACACCTCCTCGACATGGGACACGAGCTGCTCGGCGTGCACCAGCACGATGTGGAATTCCGGGAGGAAGTTCAGGCTGGTGGGAGAATCCGGACCGGACACCAGCACCACGCTGCCGGTTTCCGCCACCGCCGCGAAGCACGGGGTGACCGATACCCGGTCGTCTCCCCGGGAAGCGCCGAAGGTCACGTTCCAGTCGCCGGGCCAGTCCAGGTCCTCGAGCGCCGGGGCAGCGATGAGGCTGCGCTCGATGCCGCGCTCTTCCAGGCAGGCCGCGATGGCGGCCATGACCCCTTCGCTCGTCGTCCTCCGGAACACACCCTGCACCGCCGTGAGCCTGGCCTCGAATGAGTGCAGCAGGTCGGAATCGACCGCGGGGCGCGCGTGCCCGGGTGGATTCGTCAGGCGGCGTTCCAGTCGTTCGCGCGTCGTCCGGTCGAGGTCCTCCCGGCCCAGGGCCCCGCGAACGCGTGCCAGTATGTCGTCACGGGCCGAAGTCATCGGCGCCCGCGCTGCCTGTAAAGGGAATGAAACGTCCGGCCGGCCGGCGCGGGCATGTCGCGGGAGTCCGTCCAGCCGCCCGCCAGGGGCAGGCTGCCCAGGCGCCCCCGTCCCCTCGCCAGCATGCGCATCACGGCGACCCCGCAGCGCGTGAGCACACGGTAGACGGCGGGTCGGGTCGCCAGCGCAGACCACAGCTTCAGGCCTGCCCGGCTGTATCGGCTGTCCAGGCCGGCTTCGTGCTGGCGGCGGCGCAGTCGTCGGAGCAGATCGGGCAGAGGAATATTCACCGGGCAGACCGACCCGCAGCGCCCGTTCAGGGTGCAGGCGTTGGGCAGGTCACCGGCTTGTTCCAGGCCGATGTTGAGGGGCGTGAGCACCGAACCCATGGGACCCGGGTAGACCCAGCCGTAGACATGCCCCCCCACGGCGCCGTACACCGGACAGTGATTCATGCAGGCGCCGCAGCGGATGCAGCGCAGCATGGAACGGAACTCGCTGCCCAGCATTTCCGTGCGCACGTTGTCCACCAGCACGACGTGGTACTCCTCCGGCCCGTCCTGATCGCCGTCCCGCCGGGGCCCGCTGCTCAGTGTGGTATAGGCCGAGAACTCCTGGCCGGTGGCGCTGCGGGTCAGCAGGCGGACCATGGCAGTGGCATCCTCCAGCGTCGGCACGAGCTTCTCGATGCCGGCGGTGACGATATGCACCCGGGACATGGTGCAGGTGAGGTCACCGTTGCCCTCGTTGGTAACCAGCAGGTTGGCGCCGTTCTCGGCGATGAGAAAATTGGCACCGGTGATGCCGACATCCGCCTCCAGGTAGCGCTGCCTCAGGATCTGTCGCGCCTCGTTCACCAGCGCCGGTACTTCCGTCAGGCGCTGGTGGAATCCGTAGCGGCCGTGGTTGGCGTGAAACAGGTCGGAGATCTGGTCCTTGGTCTTGTGCACCGCCGGCGCGATGATGTGGCTCGGCGTCTCCCGGGCGATCTGGATGATGTACTCGCCGAGATCGGTTTCATGGACGGCGATGCCGGACTCCTCGAGGGCGTCGTTGAGGCCGATTTCCTCGCTGACCATGGACTTGCCCTTGGTCACGTTCTTCGCGTCCACGCGCTCGCAGATGTCGAGGATGATGCGCCGGGCCTCCTCGGAATTCCGCGCCCAGTGCACGTGGCCGCCGCTGCGCTGGACCTCGGCCTCGTAGCGTTCGAGGTAGTAGTCGAGGTGTGCCAGGGTGTGGTCCTTGATCTCCTGGCCCACGTCCCGCAGCGCGTCGAAGTCCCCGTAGTCCGACACCGCCTGCTCGCGCTTGCCGACAAACCCGTCCTGAGCCTTGCCCATGGCGGCCTGCAGGTCCGCGTCCGCCAGGGCGGCCGGCACCCGCTGCTTGAACAGGTGACTGGCGGCGGCTTTCATCCCTGTCCCCTGCCCCTGTCCGGAGCCGCACCCCGTCCCGCGTCTTCGGCCTCCCCGATGCCGGGCCCGTCCGCCATGTTCGCCAGGATCTCCGCCGCGTGGTAGACCTTCACCCGCTGGTCCAGGCGGGAAAGCCGGCCGCTCATATTCATCAGGCAGCCGAGGTCCCCGCCCACCAGGGTATCGGCGCCGCTGGCCTCGATGCTGCCCACCTTGTCCGTCACCATGCGCGTTGATATTTCCGGGTACTTGACGCAGAAGGTGCCGCCGAAGCCGCAGCAGACTTCGCAGTCGTTCATTTCGTTCAGGCTGAAGCCCGCCACCGATCCCAGCAGCTTCCGGGGCTGGCTCTTGACGCCTAGCTCGCGCAGACCCGAGCAGCTGTCATGGTAGGTGGCGATTCCCCGGTATTCGGCGTCCACGCCGTCAATGTCCATGACGTCGGTGAGGAAGCTCAGCAGCTCGTAGACGCGCTCGCTCAGGCGATTCGCTCGCTCCAGCCATTGCGGGTCGTCCTCAAACAGGTCCCGGTAATGCGCCCGGATGGTGGACATGCAGGAACCCGAAGGACCCACGATATAGTCAAAGGACTCGAAAGCCTCGATCACCTGTCTGGCAATACGGCGGCTGGTCCCGTAGTCGCCGCTGTTGAACGCCGGCTGGCCGCAGCAGGTCTGGGCGGCGGGCACTTCTACCTCGCAGCCCGCCCGCTCCAGCAGCTTTATCGATGCGAACCCGATGCCGGGCCGGAACAGGTCCACCAGGCAGGTGACGAACAGGCCCACCCTGGGCGCTTTGCCCGGCGTGTTCACGATGCGGTGTCGGGCTTGACCCAGCCCAGGGGGTTCGCCGGGTCGACGCCCGCCATGAAGGGCTTCGCCCGGTCGGTGTGCGTAAGCTGGTAGACCAGCCCGATCCAGTTGCCCACCACGGCCTCGCCCGTATCGTGCCAGGTGTTGTGGACGTTCGAGGCCAGCAGGTGCTCGGGGAGCTCGGGGAGTCCATCGCCGTTGTCCAGTGCTTTGAGCATCCGGTCGCGGTACTCCTCGAGGACGGCGGTGGCCCGGGGCGCGAAATAGTTCTCCGGATACACCGGGTAGTCCGCGTCGCCGATCGCAAACCGCCCCACTTCCCGTTTGTATTCCTTCAACAGGCTGATCATGTCGTACTCGGGATGACCCTGGAAAAAGACGAATCGAAAACCGTCTTCGCTCACGGCGAGATGCACACCCGCCGCATCGCTGCGTGCCAACACATGCACGCCGGCGTCCTCGAACTGCCGCGGGGACACGTCGTTGAACCGTGAATGCGGTACGTCGAACCTCGTGTTGACGTCCTTCACCAGCGGGTGGGAGCGCTCGATGACATTGTGCGGGTACACGCCCCATCGCTTCCTGTCCATGCGCCGGCGTTTCTGGCCGTAACGGAACTCCATGACGGCATGGGTCGCCAGGCAGGAGCACAGTATCGAGGTCACATTCTCATGGGCCCAGTCCACCACTTCGATCAAGGGCTCCCAGAACGGCTCGTCGGAAAGATTCGGCTGCGTGACGTTGGCGCCGGTGATGATCAACGCATCCAGGCCGCTGTGCTGGATGTCGCTGAACCGCTCATAGTAACGCGCGATATGGTCCAGGCCGGATCTTTGCCGGGGCAGGCCGTCCAGGGAGAAGGGATGTACATAGAACTGGGCGATGGGATTGCTTTGTCCCACCAGGCGCAGGAACTGTCTTTCCGTCGCCGCCAGCGCGGCATCGGGCATCATGTTCAGCAGTCCGACATGCAGCTCCCGGATATCCTGGTTGCTGGCCCGGTCGCGGGACAGGATCGTCTGCCCCTCGGATTGAAGACGCTCGAAGGTGGGCAGGTCATTGTGGGCAACCAGCGGCATGTCGGTCAGTCGCCTCCCGGCAGTTCGTCGCCGCGCCGGTCGATCGCGGTTTCAACAAGTTCAATGAAGTCTTCGTCGTCCCGCACCCGAGCCACCTCTTCGGCGCTCACGGTGTAGCCGTAACGCCCGGCGATGGCGCGGTAGCGCGGGATGCGCGCGTGAAACAGGCGCGGAAAGATCCAGCGGATGAAATCGTCCGGGTCCGCCAGCGCCATGTACTCGATATCGCTCTCCTTGAGATACACCGAGATCTGCTCGTCGAGAAACTCCTTGCGGTAATACATCGGCTTGGGGTTGCGGTCCGCGCGCTCGATCAGCGCGGACTCGCCCCCTTCACTGACCTCTATATAGAGGAGCAGCGTGCTCCGGAACAGCGTTTCCAGAACGTCGTCGTCATCGAGCTCGCACAGGCTGCCGCCGACGTCGTTGACGAAATGCGGATAGCCGTAGATTTTGTGGGCCTTGTCGATGAATTCCGGCACGTCCAGCATCGCGGCGACCTCCGCCTCCCGGTAGCATTCCTGGCGCCGGTTAAACTCCGGCAGCGGGATGCCGCCCCGGTCCGGGTCGCCGACCTTGCCCAGGAAGCTGGTCACCGGCCCGAGGTTGTGGACGCTGATGTTGTTGCGGATGTAGATATAGTCCTGCCGCAGCAAGTCGCGAAGAAAAGGGACCTGCATCGCCTGGCACTTGATGATGTCGAGAATTTCCTCGTCGAGATAGCGGGTGCCGATGCGATAGTCGCCGGAATAGTGGAACCAGTTGTGTTCCCTCAGCACGCCCGACAGATGGGTTTTGCCCACGCCGGACATGCCCATCAGAGTAATGCTTCGATTGCGCCAGGCGCGGAATTCTTCAACATTCAGGAACACAAGAAAACATCCAGGGATCGCGATTGTGACCGCCCATTATATTTACCGGTGGCGCCATTCATACCCCGGGGCCCCGCGACCGGGTTCACGCCTCGATGCTGGCGGCGATCTTCTCGCTCAGGATCCGGATCGCTTCCATGTCCCCGGGCTTGGGCGGAACGCCCCAGTTGAGCTTGAGCTCGTCGCCCTCGACGCGTGGTATGACATGCAAGTGCAGGTGGAACACTGACTGGGCGGCTCCGGGGCCGTTGGCCTGAACCAGGTTGATCCCGTCGGGATTGACGGTGGCCTGCACAGCCCTGGCGACCTTGCGGGCGGTCGCGATAGTCACCGCCAGAGTCCCGTCGGTGCTCTCCAGCAGGTTGGGCTCGTGCTTCTTCGGTATCGCCAGCGCGTGGCCGCGGCTGGCCGGATTGATGTCCATGAACGCGAGCGTGTGCTCGTCTTCATAGAGCTTGAAACAGGGAATCTCCCCCGCGACGATCTTGCAGAAAACACAGTCTTCAGTGGCCATGGGCCGGCTCCTCGGATTCTTCACAGATTATGGCATACGAGAACGCGCCGTCGTCGAACGTGCGGACTACCCGGCAGGGCACCGGCGCGGCGAACATCCCGGCATCGTACACGAAGGTATGAAACTCGCCGTTCTCGCCGCAGGGGTCGACCCCCTCTGGCAATGCGTCGATGAACGCACGGTCGAAAATCCTGCCCGCGCAGGCTTCGGACAGCACGTTGTTGTCCACGCAGGTGACCACGGCCCGGATTCCCGTTGCCAGCTGGTGGTCCGCGAGCGCCGCCGTGTCGCGGCCCCACAGCGGAAACAGGCAGCGCATACCCGCCCGGGACATGAGCGCCTCCCTGTAGTCGCGGATATCCGCCAGATTAATATCGCCGAACACGACCGTATCCACCCCGTGGTCACGGTAGGGCTGCAGGGCAGCGAGAATGCGGCGTTCGTATTCCTCGTTCGGGCACGGCGCCGGAATGACGATTTTCTCCAGGGACAGCGCCATTGCCGCCGCCTGCCGGTCAAGCAGCCGTTCCGGCACGCGATGCACGGCGACATGGCCGTCGGGTCGATTGACGGTGGTCACCAGAGACACGATCTCGAGGTCCTCTTGCACCGCCTGAAGCGCGGCGGCGCTGTCCTTGCCGCTGCTCCAGAAGAACAGCGCTTCAGTCGACATAAAATTCCCCGACCGAGAGATCGCTGTGCACCCGCCTGACGCCTTCGGCGTACTGCCTCCGGTAGCCGGAAAATTCCTCATGATACATGCAGGCCGCGAGGATTTCCGCCGAGTCCACGATGCGAGGGCCCGGGCGGTTGAAGTAGGCGTTGCCGTCGACGATGAACACGCGGTCCTCATCCACGGCGCGCCACTGCGTCCAGGGAAAATAGTCACCGAAGCGCGGAACCTCTTCCAGCACCCGCGCCAGGTCGAATCCGCAGGGCTTGATCACCACGACATCCGGGTCCAGCTCCGCCAGCTCGTCCATACCCAGCGTCCGCGCATGCGCGCCGGGCTCCGACGCCAGCACACGGGCACCCACCGCCGCGGCCAGATCCGCAGACCACAAGCCGCCGATCATCACCGGCTGAAGCCATTCCACCAGCAGCACCGACCTGGACGGCAGCCGCCGGGCGGTGTCCCGCAGGTGGGTCATCCGGGCTTTCAATGTAACGATCAGGTTCGCAGCCTGCTCGCCGCGGTCCAGGGCGTCACCGATCCGGTGCAGGTCATCATAGATGTCCTCCAGGCGCTCCGGGTGCAGGCGGATGATCCGGGCACGGGAGCCGGTGATATCCCGGAGGGCGGCGCACACGTCATCGTAGGACACCGCGCATACGTCGCACAGATCCTGGGTGATGATGATATCCGGATCCAGCGCCCGGAGCCGGGTAACGTCCACTTCGTAGATCGACAGCGCGTTCTCCACCAGCTCGAGCATCGACTCGTGGATCCTTCCGGACAGGCCGTCAACGTCCAGCCGCGAGCGGGTAAGCCGCGGCAGGTCGGGAAGCCTTTCCGGAAAATCGCACTCGTGAGAAATTCCGACCAGCGAGTCCTCCGCGCCCAGGGCGTACAGCATTTCCGTCGCGGCCGGGAGCAGCGAAACCACTTTTTTGGCGGCGCGGCGATTCACACGCGTTTCCTAATCGAGGATTCGAGCACGGCGCCGTCGCGGAAATGGCGCATTAATTGGAAGTGTCCTTTACAATGATCCCGCATGAGAGTCGTTTCACTGAATTGTTCCAACACGGAGATCGTCTGCGCCCTGGGCAGAGGCGACATGCTCGTCGGTGTGGACGACCACAGCGATTTCCCGCCGGACATACTCCGGGCCCTACCCCGGGTCGGCCCGGACCTGGAACCCGATATGGCACGAATCAGGGCACTGGCGCCCGATCTCGTGCTGGCATCCCTGACCGTGCCGGGTCATGAGAAAGTCCTCGAGAACCTGGACGTCGCCGGTTTCGAGTACCTCGCACCGGAGCCTATCACACTGGATGACGTATACAGCGATGTCCGGCGGATCGCCCGCGCGCTCAATGCCGGGGATGAAGCCGAAGGTGTCGTTGCCCGGATGCGGGAGGCCATGATCGACAACACCGCCGACCGGAACCGGCGGCCGCCTTCGATACTCGTTCAATGGTGGCCGAAACCGGTGATCACGCCAGGACGCCTCAGCTGGGTGGACGACATCATCCGGCTGGCAGGCGCATCGAACCCCCTGGGCGATGATAACGTCAAGAGCCGTCCGCTCGAGAACAGCGAGGTGCGAGACCTCGACCCGGACATCATCGTGATGTCCTGGTGCGGCGTGGAGCCGCGCAAGTACCGGGCGGACGTGATCTATGACAAGCCCGGGTGGTCGGATCTGCAGGCAGTCAGGAACCGCCGCGTGTACACCGTCCCCGAAGCCTATCTCGGCCGGCCTTCGCCAAGGCTCATCAACGGATCACGGGCGCTTCGATCCATCGTGGAAACGGTCGGCAGGTAAGGTGGCGCATCCTCTGCCGGGGACAGGGCTATTGCCATTCGGCCCCGAGTCCGTAGGGAGCCGGAACCAGGGACGTGATAAACGAATGAAGGCTCTCGAACCCGACGCGGGGCGCATGGCCGAAAAGCGGATCCTCGTTGGCCATAAAGGCCGCGTCGATTTCTTCCCAGTCGCCGGGCGTCAACCGCTCCTCGGCCGCTGGCAGGATGCGTTTTTCCTCCTCCATGGCATGCTTTCGCTCAAATGCCGTGTAGCGGCGCAATGTGGTGCCGAAACGGTCCAGCTCGTCGCCGCCCAGGAACTCGTACGCCGACAGGGCTTTCAGAACCTCCGCGAACAGCTTTTCACCGTCGTGGTGCTCCTGCTGCCTTTCATCCAGCGCCGCGCTGATTTCGGGACAGCGTTTTCTCAGGACCGGGAACAGGTACAGTTCCTCCTTGGGGTGATGATATTCATCCAGAAACCGGTCAATGTAGGTCAGGAGGCCGTGAAATACCTGGAAATCGGGATTCTTTCCCTTCTCGATCTCGCCAAGCAGTGTTTCCAGACTGTACAGGACCGCGCCGAGGTTCCTGTGCTCGTTCCTGATAATCGACAACGATTTCATTCATTCATCTCCCGGCCCGGGACACCGAACCAGTGTTGAATCATCGCCGGCACGTTAGCAGTACGCAGCAAGCAGGCGCTTGATTCAAGTCAAGGTACAAAGAGGCGCGGTGCATCATTCCACCGGCCGGCCGCCGCAAATATTCCGGCACTGCTCGACGAGCTCCCGCAGGCATTCCTCGACGCTTCGTCCCGACGTATCAAGGACGTAGTTGGCGGCGCTGTAATAGCCTTCCCGTTCGGCAAGGATTCGCTTCAGATCACTCATGGATTCGGAGCTGTCCCGCATGGGCCGAAGATCTCCCTGGGCAACTACACGATTCATGTGCTCTTCCGGGCTCGCCCTGATCCATACCGTGTAGAACGAGCTCAGCACGTCGTTGAGCGTCTGCTGCTCCGAAACCAGGCTGCCACCCGTCTCGACCACCACCGGCTCGCCCCGCTCGACGACCTGCTTGACCGCCTGATGCTCGAGTCGCCGGTAACCTTTCTGCCCGGCAAGCGAGAACAGCTCCGCGGTTTTCATGCCGGCCAGCTCCTCGATGAGCTCTCCCAGGCGGACGAAGGGCAGTCCGAGCTCCCGCGACAGCAGGCTGCCCAGGGTGGACTTGCCGCCCCCGCGCAGCCCCAGCAACGCAATGCCGTGGGCCGGGCCCGGCGCCTCGGTGAATGCTCTTCGCAGCAGCGAATAGGCCGCCTTCTGCTGCTCGAGGGTCAGCCTCTCCAGGAAGCTCAACAGCGGCTTCAGCTGGATGCTGGGCGCATGCTGGGACGGCAACAGGTCCTCGAACTCGACGTTCAAAGCTTCCGCGATTTGCCACAACAGGGTAACCGAGATGTTCGCCTGGCCGCCTTCCAGCTGCGCCAGGTAGCGCTCGGAGATTCCGGAATGCCGCGAGAGGTCCTTGCGACTCATGCCGCGTTCGGCGCGCAGTCCGCGGGTAAGGTCGCCGATACCCGCGATATAGGCGTTGATCGGGTCGGACACCGGGGCGCCCGATCCGCTGCCCTCGTTCTCCGGGGCGGATCCTCCCTTTCTGGTTTGTTCCACATCGGCAGTCATTTCGTATCTCCCGTGCCACCCCGCAACCCGTACCTGAACGGAACGCCGTCGAGATGAAATATAGTGCCTTTACAGGCAGCGGGAAACTGTATATTGTAAACTTTGATGTACTAATTTGCAGCGATTTCATTCCAACCCCGAGGCAGTTTCAGCTTCGAATTCAGACGATGGGCCCAAAGTCATGACGCCGGATGAATTCACCCCCCTTATTGCCCGCATCACCGAATCGATAGGCCACCGACCGCTCGACGACGAGCTGGCGGAGTACCTGAACGCCGCCTGGCCGCCCGGCCACCAGGCATTCGAGGACATACGCCGGGGCTGTCGGGAAGCCATCGACGAAGGGTGGATGTGCAACCGCGAGGCCGGGGGTATCAGGTTCGGACGCGCCCTGAAGCCGTCCCCCGCTATACACGACTTCAGCGTCGACGTGGTGATCATGAAGGACGTCAAGGGACCCCACCATCGACACCCTTCCGGCGAGATCGACATGGTCATGCCGCTGTCTCCCGATGCGCGATTCGACGGCCACGGCGTCGGATGGTGCGTCTACGGTCCGGACACCGCGCACCACCCAACGGTGACGGACGGCGAAGCGATCGTGCTGTACCTCCTGCCAAAGGGTGAAATAGAGTTCACGAAACAATAAGACGCCCGACGACCCGGGAGGCCGTTATGTCAGAGACTGCAACACCCAGCGCCGGGGAAGCCGGCACCGCCGTCACGGACCTTCCGGCGGAGCTCAACGCGGCCATCTTTTTCATCGACCGCCATCTGGAAGAGGGGCGCGCCGACAAGGTCGCGGTGATCGATGATGCCGGATCCTGTACCTACGGCGAGCTGGCGAAACGCATGAACCGGGCCGGCAACGCCCTGTGCGCCCTGGGCCTGCGCGAGGAAACACGCGTCGCGATGTGCATGCTGGACACGGTGGACTTTCCGGCCGTGTTTTGGGGAGGCATGAAGGCCGGGCTCGTGCCGATCGCCGTCAACACGCTGCTCACCAGCGATCACTACGACTATATTCTGCGCGACTCCCGGGCCCGCGCCCTGATCGTCAGCGAGCAGCTCCTCGACCAGTTCCGGCTCATCCTTGACGCCCAGCCCGCGCTCGAACACGTGATCGTGGTGGGCGACGACGGCCACGGCTACCCGTTGCTGAAGGACTTGACGGCGAACGAATCCGATGAGCTCGCCCCCGCCGACACCCGCCGCGACGATGTCGGATTCTGGCTGTACTCCTCCGGCTCCACCGGCAGCCCCAAGGGCGTAAAGCACCTGCACCGCAACCTGGTGGCGACCGCCGAGCTTTACGGCAAGGGGGTGCTGGGCATCCGTGAGGAGGACACCGTCTACTCCGCCGCCAAGCTGTTCTTCGCCTACGGACTCGGCAACGCCATGACCTTCCCCTTCGCCGTGGGGGCCACGGCGGTCTACCTGCCGGGACGGCCGACACCTGACGCGGTGATGGAGATCATGAACAGGCACCAGCCGACTATTTTCTGCGGCGTGCCCACCCTGTTCGCGGCGATACTCGGCAATTCCGACAACAACCCCTCCAAGGGCAGCGAGAAGCTGCGCGTGTGCATCTCGGCGGGCGAAGCGCTGCCGGAGGACATCGGCAAGCGCTGGACCGAGCGCTTTGGCGTGGAGATCCTTGACGGCATCGGCTCGACGGAGATGCTGCATATCTTTCTCAGCAACCGGCCCGGCGAGGTCCGCTACGGCACATCAGGCAAGCCGGTGCCGGGCTATCAGGCAAAACTCGTGGACCAGGACGGCAGCGAGGTCGGTGTGGACGAGATCGGCGAACTGTTGATCTGCGGTCCGTCCGCTGCCGAGGGATACTGCAACCAGCGGGAAAAAAGCCTGGACACGTTCATGGGCCGGTGGACCCGCACCGGCGACAAGTACATGGTCGACGCAGACGGCTTCTATCACTACTGCGGCCGTACCGACGACATGTTCAAGTCCGGAGGCAACTGGGTATCACCGTTCGAAGTGGAGTCGGCGATCATCGGACACGACAAGGTGCTGGAAGCGGCGGTGATCGCCCACCCGGACGACGGCGGGAATCTGAAGCCCAAGGCCTATGTCGTGCTCAAGGACGACGTGGCGGCCGACGACGCCCTGCGCGTGGAGCTCCAGGAGTTCGTCAAAAAACGGATCGAAACCTGGAAGTATCCGCGCTGGATCGAATTCACCGACTCGCTGCCGAAAACCGCCACCGGCAAGATCCAGCGATTCAAGCTCCGGGAGATGGACCAGAGCTAATGTACGTCGCTACTGATATTCCACGATTCAGTGGTCCGCAGGCCGTGGTCCGGCTTGGAAACCGGTGCCGAGGAATGGGCCAGTGCCGGGGGCTGTCCCCCAGGGCCGCTGTGAATACTTCCCTGTACGCTCTCGCTCAAACATCCCTGTTTTCAAGAGCCCTGGGGGACAGCCCCCGGCACTGGCCCGACCTGCCACGCCGTCAAGCCGGGCTACAGTCCGCATCGGCGGGCGAACGCTTTGAACGTCACCCTATCGGCACCGGGGGGCACTAGTGCATACCGACGACCGGCGGGGGTGGCTCGAGGTCGAGGGCGCCGGGCTGGAATACGCCTGGTTCGGGCCGCGTTCCAGCGACGGGCCGACCCTGGTGCTCCTGCACGAGGGCCTGGGGTGCGTGGCGCTGTGGAAGGATTTTCCCGAGCGGCTGGCCGAGACTACGGGCCTGGGCGTGATGGCGTACAGCCGCCGGGGCTACGGCGGCTCGGACCCGGTGGAGGTACCCCGTCCCCTGACCTACATGCACGACGAAGGCCTCGAAGTGCTGCCGCGGGCCCTGGACGCAGCGGGGATACAGGACGTGATTCTCGTGGGCCACAGCGACGGCGCATCCATCGCCCTGATCAATGCCGGCGGGGTCCGCGACCCGCGGGTGAGAGGCCTGGTGCTGATGGCCCCGCATGTATTCAACGAAGAGCTGTCCGTGCGCAGCATTCGAGAAGCGAAAGAGGCTTACGAGAACGGCTCGCTGCGCGAGCAGCTTGCCCGCTATCACGGCGACAACGTCGACAGTGCCTTCCTGGGCTGGAACCGCGCCTGGCTGGACCCGGGATTCCTGGACTGGAACATCGAGGAATTCCTGCGGGACATTCAGGTACCATGCCTTCTTATACAAGGCGAAGACGACCAGTACGGCACCGTCAAACAGGTCGAGGCCATCCAGCGCCAGGTATCCGGGCCTACGGAGCTGCTGATGCTCCCGGCGTGCCGACACTCGCCACAGCGTGACCAGCCCGGCAGAACCCTGGAGGCCATCGCGCGCTTCACGGACCGGTTCGTCGAGCCCGGACCGTCCACGTCGCGGGAAGCCTCACGATGAATACCACCCAGCAACTGTAAGCGAGCGATTCGAGTCGACCCATGAGCAACCAGGACATTCTCTTGGAAACGCCGGACCCCGGCGTGCTGCTGATCACCCTGAACCGCCCGGAGGTGCGCAACGCCCTGCGCACCACAACTCTCCGGGAAATCGCCGACGTTCTGGACTCGGCGGACGGCGACCCCGAGATCCGGGTCTGCGTCATCACAGGGGGCGACAAGTTTTTTGCCGCCGGTGCAGACATCAAAGAGATGGCCGGCACCGGGGCGGTGGACATGATCGACGACCCGCGCCAGAGCTGCCGCAGGCGCATCGACCGGTTCTCCAAGCCGCTCGTCGCGGCGGTCAATGGTTACGCGCTGGGCGGCGGTTGCGAGCTCGCCATGCAGGCGGATATCGTCATCGCCGGCGATGACGCCCGCTTCGGCCAGCCCGAAATCAACCTGGGGATCATCCCCGGCGCCGGCGGCACCCAACGCCTGATTCGCACCGTTGGCCGATCCCTGGCCATGAAAATGGTGCTGTCCGGGGAAATGATCGACGCACCGGCCGCGCTGGCCGCTGGTCTGGTGGCGGATATCGTGCCGCCTGAGCTGACGGTGGAAAAAGCCGTCGAACTCGCGCGCACCATCGCCGCCAAGCCGCCCCTGGCCGTGCGCCTCGCCAAGGACGCCATGCGCGAGGCGTTCGAGACATCATTGAGCGCCGGGCTGAATTACGAGCGCAAGGCGTTTACCGTTCTCGCGGGCACCGAGGATCGCAACGAGGGCCTGGCGGCGTTCATGGAGAAGCGGAAACCTCGGTTCACCGGGCGATAGTAGTGCACTCCGGTACTCACGTTGTTAATACCAAAGTACTTCTGCAAGCCTCGGTCCGGTGTGTGTACCGGCATAGAACTAAGGTCCGGTGGCGGGGGTCGTCCCCCAGGGCTGTCGAAAACAGGGATGTTTGAGCCAGAGCGTACACGGATGTATTTACAGCGACCCTGGGGGATGGCCCCCGCCACCGGACCGATCGGGTGAGCAGGCCGTCAAACCCGGCCACTGCCCGCCTGCCGCGCACCCGAACCCATCCGGCCCAACAACCGTTGAATCGAAGCATTGTCCAATGAGCTACAACACCATCGTCCTCGAACGCACCGGCGGGCATGCCACCCTGACTCTGAACCGGCCCGACCGCCTCAACAGCATCAACCGGGAAATGCACGGCGAGCTGCGCGACGCCCTCCGTGAGATCCGCGGCGATGCGGCCATCCGCTGCCTGGTCCTGACCGGCGCCGGACGAGGCTTCTGCTCGGGACAGGACCTGGCGGAAAGAGTGTTTCCAGAAGGCGAGGCACCGGACCTGGGCGAATCCCTGGAGAAGCACTACAACCCCCTGATCCGCACACTGCGTGACCTGCCGGTTCCGGTGGTCGTCGCGGTGAACGGCACCGCAGCGGGCGCCGGCTGCAGCCTGGCCCTGGCCGGCGACATCGTGCTGGCGGCGCGTTCGGCCCTTTTCATACAGTCCGCCGGCAGGCTGGGGCTGGTGCCCGACGCCGGCGGCACGTGGATCCTGCCGCGGCTCGTGGGCCGCGCCCGGGCGCTGGGCCTGGCAATGCTCGGTGAGCCGCTCAGCGCCGAGCGGGCGGAAGCCTGGGGCATGATCTGGCAAAGCGTGGAGGACGACCGGTTGCTGACGGAAACCCGCGAGCTGGCGGCGGATCTCGCGACACGGCCCACCCGCGGCCTGGCCTTGATCAAACGCGCCTTCAACGCGTCGGGCGCCAATACACTGGACGGGCAACTCGAGCTGGAGCGCGACCTGCAGCGCCTGGCCGGACGGACCGCGGATTACCGGGAAGGCGTGACCGCTTTCATGGACAAGCGCGAGCCGGTCTTCAAGGGGAAATGACATGAGCGCCCTGGTCATGGAGCGCATCTGAATGACGGGTCACGACACGGATATGCGGCCGTACCTCAGACCCGGCGCCTTCGTGAACAGCGACGACCCGGCGGTCATCGCGTTCGCGCGGAAGACCGCCGGGGAATCGCCCGGGGACATCGACCGGCTACTGCCCCTGTACTACCGTGTTCGCGACGGGATCCGCTACGATCCCTACCTGCCCCTGGGCCAGCGCGGCAGCTACACCGCCGCGGGCTGCCTTAAAACCGGGCGCGGCTGGTGCGTCTCCAAGGCCGCCCTGCTCGCCGCCTGCGCCCGGGTGATCGGCGTTCCCGCCCGCTGCGGCTATGCCGACGTGAAAAACCACATGGCCACCCGCAAGCTTCTGTATGCCATCGGCACCAACATTTTCTACTGGCACTCCTACTGCGAGCTCTACCTGGCCGGGAAGTGGGTGAAGGCGACCCCCTCCTTCAACCGGTCCCTGTGCGAAAGGTTCGGGATCAGGCCGCTGGATTTCGACGGGGTCAATGACTCGTTATTCCACGAGTTCGACGAGGCGGGCAACCGGCACATGGAATACCTCCACCACCGCGGAACCTACAGCGACGTACCGTTTGCCGAAATCACCGCTACGTTCCGGCGTCAATACAGCAACCTCGCCGATCAACTGGACGACGGCATCGACGGCGACTTCCACGTCGAGGCCGGGCGATGACAACGAGCTTGACCCGGCCGGCATTGCGACGTTGAATCCTCCGCGCCGGACGCCACGAGCACATCAAGGGTAAGCATGAGCGAGCTTTCACGTACACGCTGGTCGCTGGTCGTCCTGGCCACCATCGCCGGCGCCGTGGGGTCGATGCAGATCGGCAAGGCACCGCCCGCCATACCCGAGCTTCGCGTCGAGCTGGCACTCGGGCTGGTGGCCGCGGGCTGGATCGCCTCCATCTTCAACGCCACCAGCGCGGCCCTCGGCGCCACCGCCGGCATTTTCGCCGATCGGTTCGGGCACCGCCATGCCGCCGTGGGGGGACTGGTGATTCTGGCTTTGGGCGGTGTCCTGGGTGGTATGGCCCCGACCGGCAATATGCTGCTCGCCGCGCGCTTCCTCGAGGGCATCGGATTCCTGGTCATCGTCGTAGCCTGCCCCTCGCTCATCGCCCGCGTCTGCCAGCCGCACCACGTGCGGCTGGCCATCGGCATCTGGGCTTCGTACATGCCGGCGGGCATGGCGACCATGATGCTGCTCTCGCCGCTGCTGCTGGGCGCCTTCGGCTGGCGAGGATTGTGGCTGGTCAATGCGGCCCTGGCGCTGGCCGCGGCACTGGCATTCTGGATGATGACCCGGAGCCTGCACCTGCCGACGGCGGGGCAGCGCTCCTGGGCGGACGTACGTCAATCCCTGACACTGCCGGGGCCCTGGCTGCTGGCGGGCTGCTTCGCCTGCTACTCCGTGCAGTTCTTCGCGGTGATGTCATGGCTGCCGACCTTTCTCGTCGAGGAACTGGGCACCCCGCTGGCCCTGGCTGCGCTGCTCACCGCACTGGCGGTGGCGGCCAACGTGCTCGGCACGTGGCTGGGGGGCTGGCTGTTGCACCGCGGCGTGGCCCGCTGGCTGCTTCTGGCCATCGTGGCGGCCACCCTCAGCCTGCTCGCCATCGGCGTTTTCGCGGGATCATTGCCGGTAGCCGCCCGGGTCATCTGCGCGTTCGGATTCTCGGTGATCGGCGGGATCCTGCCCACCGCCTGCCTCGCCGGGGCACCGGTACACGCGCCTTCGCCCGCCCAGGTCGGCGCCGTCAACGGCATCATCGTCCAGGGGGCGAACCTCGGCTCGCTGCTCGGGCCCCCCGCCATGGCGGCGGCCGTGGCTATCGCCGGCGGCTGGAGCGAGGCGAGCTGGCTGCTGCCATTGGCCGGCGCCGGAGGCGTGGCCCTGGCGCTCGGCCTGGCCCGGGTGGAGCGCCGGCGGTCGGAAGCCGTGTAGGACCGGTGATCGTTTCGATGCCGGAATATGCAATTTAATGCCTTGCACCGGAAAATCGATCGCACTATAGTACATGTCTTCTACCATCCAGATCCCGAGGACGGCGCTGATGATTGATTTCCGGACCCAGCCCGACCGTTACCAGCACTGGGAGCTCGATGTCGACGGGGCCGTGGCCTACCTCACGATGAACGTCGACGAAGACGGCGGTCTGAACCCGGGATACGAGCTCAAGATGAACTCCTACGACCTGGGCGTGGACATCGAGTTATACGACGCCATCCAACGCCTGCGCTTCGAGCACCCGGAAGTGCATGCAGTGGTGCTGCGTTCGGCGAGGGAACGGGTTTTCTGCGCCGGGGCCAACATCCGCATGCTGGGCAGCTCCGACCACATCCACAAGGTGAATTTCTGCAAGTTCACCAACGAAACCCGCAACGCCATCGAAGACGCCACCGAGTTCTCCGGGCAACGCTACCTTTGCGCGATCAATGGCACGGCGGCCGGCGGGGGCTACGAGCTGGCGCTGGCCACCGATTACATCATCCTCGTGGATGACGGCAATGCGTCCGTGTCACTGCCCGAGGTCCCCCTGCTGGCGGTGCTGCCGGGCACCGGCGGCCTGACCCGGGTGGTGGACAAGCGCAAAGTGCGCCGCGACCTGGCGGACGTGTTCTGCACCGTGGAGGAAGGTATCCGCGGCCAGAGGGCGCTGGACTGGCGGCTGGTGGACGAGCTGGCGCCCGGCTCCCGGTTCAACGACAAGGTACGCGAACGGGCGCTGGAATTCGCCGGCAAGTCGGACCGCCCGTCGCAACCGGACGGGGTCCAGCTGAAGCCCCTGTCACGGGAAGCCGAGAGCGACAACATTCGATATCCGAACCTCACCGTGACCATGGACCGGGATCTCGGCGTGGCGACGCTGGTCCTGCGCGGTCCGGAAACGGACGCGCCCGACGGGGTCGCGGATATCACCGGTCAGGGCAGCGATTTCTGGCCCCTGGCCCTGGCCCGCGAGCTGGATGATGCCTTGCTGCACCTGCGCCTGAACGAGCTCGAGCTGGGCACCTTGGTATTCAAGACCGAGGGCGACACGGAACGGGTCGCGGCCTTCGACGACCTGCTCGCCGCCAACAGCGATCACTGGCTGGTGCGGGAGATCATTCTTTACTGGAAGCGCACCCTGAAGCGCGTGGACCTGACCTCTCGCTCCCTCATCACGGTCATCGAGCCGGGCAGCTGCTTTGCCGGGATTCTCGCCGAGATCGTGTTCGCGGCCGATCGCAGCTACATGCTGGACGGACAGTTCGAGGACGACGGTGCTGCGCCGGCCACCATCCGGCTGAACGATTTCAACTTCGGCCCCATGCCCATGAGCAACGGCCTGAGCCGCCTGGCCACCCGGTTCCTGGGTGAGCCGGAGAGCCTGGAGGCCGCGCGCCAGCTGATCGGCAAGGATCTGGATGCCGGCGCCGCGCTGGAAAGCGGTTTGATCACCTTCGCGCCCGACGACATCGACTGGGAGGAGGAGATCCGTATCCTGCTCGAGGAGCGGGGAAGCTTCTCTCCCGACGCCATGATCGGCATGGAGGCCAACCTCCGTTTCGCCGGCCCGGAGACCATGGAGACCAAGATATTCGGGCGGCTGACCGCCTGGCAGAACTGGATTTTCCAGCGTCCCAATGCCGTCAGCGAAACCGGGGCACTGAAGCTGTATGGAACGGGCACCCGCCCCAAATTTGACCGACACAGAGTTTGAGCCATGAATGAACCTGCAATGCAAGTCAACTACGACGACCTGATCCCCAACAACATCGAGCTGTCGGAGGACCGTCGCGTCCAGCGGGCGCTGGAGAAGTGGCATCCCGGCTACATCGACTGGTGGCTGAGCATGGGTCCCGAGGGCTTCCAGGAAGCGGAAGTCTACCTGCGCACGGCGGTGGGGGTGGACAGTGAAGGCTGGGCCAAGTTCGGCTACGTCAAGATGCCCGAGTACCGCTGGGGCATCCTGCTGGCACCTGCGGAAGAGGGACGCACCATCCCGTTCGGCAAGCACAAGGGCGAACCCGCGTGGCAGGAGGTACCCGGGGAATACCGCGCTCTGCTGCGGCGTCTGGTGGTGATCCAGGGCGACACCGAGCCGGCCTCGGTGGAGCAGCAGCGCCACCTGGGCAACACCTGCCCATCCCTGTATGACCTGCGCAACCTGTTCCAGGTCAACGTCGAGGAAGGCCGCCACCTGTGGGCCATGGTCTACCTGCTGCAGAAGTATTTCGGCCGGGACGGGCGCGAAGAGGCGGAAGGCCTGCTGCAGCGCCGCTCCGGCGACGCGGACAAACCCCGCATCCTCGGCGCGTTCAACGAAGCCACGCCGGACTGGCTGTCGTTCTTCATGTTCACCTTCTTTACCGACCGCGATGGCAAGATGCAGCTGGAGTCCCTCGCCCAGTCCGGATTCGACCCCTTGTCCCGCACCTGCCGGTTCATGCTGACCGAGGAAGCCTTCCACATGTTCGTCGGAGAAAGCGGCGTGAGCCGCGTCATCCAGCGTACCTGCGAGGCCATGAAGGAAGCCGGCATCGAGGACCCGAACGACGTCGAGGCGATCCGCAGGCTGGGCGTCATCGACCTGCCCACAATCCAGAAGAAGGCGAATTTTCACTTCTCCGTGACCCTGGACCTGTTCGGCTCGGAGATCTCCACCAACGCCGCGGCGGCCTTCGAGGCAGGAATCAAGGGCCGCTACCAGGAAACCAAGATCGACGACGATCACCAGCTCCACGACAGCACCTATCCCGTGCTGCGCCACATCGACGGAGAGCTCCGCACCGTGGACGAGCCGGCCATCAATGCCGTGAACGCACGCCTGCGGGACGACTACATCCAGGAAGTCAAGAGCGGCTTCAAGCGCTGGAACAAGGTCATTGCCAAGGCCGGCATCGATTATGAACTTACCGTTCCGCACCCGGCCTTCAATCGTCGGGTGGGTGAGTTCGCCGCGGTTCACGTGACACCGGAAGGCGAGTTGCTGAGCGACGACCAGTGGGATGCGCGCCAACATGAGTGGCTGCCCAGCCCTGAAGACCTCCGGTTCATCAGCTCCCTGATGAAACCGGTAATGGAAATCGGCGAGTACGCGGGTTGGATCGCCCCGCCGAAAGTCAAGGTCGACAACAAGCCGGGCGACTTCGAGTTCGTGAAGCTGGCGTCGTAGCTCTCCCTGTATCAGTGAGCGCCATCCGCCAGCATCTGATCGACCCGGAAATCTGTATCCGCTGCAATACTTGCGAGGAGACCTGTCCGGTCGATGCGGTGACCCACGATGACATGAATTACGTCGTGGACGCGTCCAAGTGCGGATACTGCATGAGCTGTATCTCACCCTGCCCCACCGGCGCCATCGACAACTGGCGCACGGTGACCGAACCCTACTCCATCGAGGAGCAGTTCGAGTGGGATGAATTGCCGGCGGAACAGGAAGGCGTGGAAGCGGTTGACAGCGAACCCGGTGACGATGAGGTTTCGGAACTGCTGGAGATCGCTCATGCCGGGCAGGGCGGCCGCGCCGTGGCACCCGCCTCGGCGGCTCAGGCCCGGGTCAACATGTACTCCCGGCAGTCGCCCGCCCGCGCGGTGGTGGCCGGAAACTTCCGCATTACAGATCCCGGCGCCGGTTCGGATACACACCATATAGTGCTCGACTTCGGGTCCACGGCCCTGCCGGTCCTGGAAGGCCAGAGCATCGGCATTATTCCGCCGGGCACCGACGAGAACGACCGCCCCCACAAGATTCGGCTGTACTCCGTGTGCAGCCCGCGCGACGGCGAGCGCCCCAACCACAACAATGTAGCCCTGACGGTGAAACGCGTCACCCACGATGACGACGGCAGGGAGCGGCCGGGACTGGCATCCAACTATGTCTGCGACCTGAACAAGGGCGACGAGGTGCTGGTGACCGGACCGTTCGGCAACACTTTCCTGATGCCCAACGAGCCGGAGGCGAACATCATCATGGTGTGCACCGGCACCGGTTCGGCGCCCTTCCGGGCCATGACCGAACGCCGCCGCCGGCACCAACCCGACGGGCCGGGCCGGCTGCTGTTGTTCTTCGGCGCCCGCACCCCCGGGGAGCTGCCGTACTTCGGACCGCTGCAGAAGCTGCCGGACAAGCTCATCGAAAAGGAGCTGGTGTTCTCGCGCATGCCGGATCAGCCCAGGGAGTACGTGCAGGACCGCCTGCGGAAAAAAGCGGAGACCGTGGCCTCGCTGCTTCGCAAAGACACTACCTACGTATTCATCTGCGGCCTCAAAGGAATGGAGCAGGGCGTGGCGGAAGCTTTCGAGGCAATCTGCGCGGATCACGGCCTGGACTGGGATACGCTCCTGCCGGAGCTGCGCTCGACCGGACGGTACCATGTCGAAACCTACTGAACCCGCCGCAGCGCCCTTCGTCCACCACCGGGTCATCAACTGGAGCGACACGGACGCCGCCCTGATCGTGTACACCGTCCGGTTCGTGGACTTCTCCATGGAAGCCATCGAGCAATGGTTCAGAACCGTCGTCGGCTGCGGCTGGTACGAGATGAACATGGATAGCGGCCTGGGGACGCCCTTCGTCAAGGTGGACATCGACTTCAAAGCCCCGCTGACGCCGCGACACAAACTCACGATTACCGTGCTGGTGGAGCGGCTGGGGCGATCGTCCATCAGCTTCAAGGTGATCGGCGACCGGGACGACGGGGTCTGCAGCTTTGTCGGCCGGCTGGTGTGCTGCGCCGTCGACACCGGCACGAAGAAACCGGTCGCAATCCCCGACGATTGGCGGGCGAACATCGAGGATTACATCTCCCGTTGCGCGGCAAGCTAGTGCATCCCGCCGACAGGGTACCAGAATCACAGTATCGGCCGATGCCGGGGGCCATCCCCCAGGGCCGCTGTAAATACATCCGTGTACGCTCTCGCTCAAACATCCCTGTTTTCGAGAGCCCTGCGGGATGGCCCCCGGCACCGGCCACCGAGGTCATGCCGACCTTCGATTGGCGCCACCGCCTGCGGGTGCAGCGAGGTACACTAGCAGGCCAACGCAGGATTTAGCAGAACCGACCGCCGCGCCTATCATGTGGAAACCCGCCGAACGAATTCGCTGGCAATCCTCGCCCGGAACCATTCCCGGGCCCGGGGAAATTGCCGGCTCCATGCTTTTCTCGCCACTCGAGACCGGCCGCCTGAAGCTGCGCAACCGCACCTGGGTGCCGGCCATGGTCCCCTGGCGGGCGACGGAGGACGGCTACGTCACCAAGGACAATCTGGACTGGTACGGGCGGTTTGCCCGCGGCCGGCCCGCCGCCCTGGTCATCGAGGCCACCGGCATCCGGGACGTGCCGTCCGGACCGCTGCTGCGCATAGGCCACGACCGTTTCCTGCCCGGCCTCAAGGATCTGGTGGCGCGGATCCGGGACGAGAGCGACGGCGAGACCCGGGTGTTCATTCAGCTCATCGACTTTCTGGCCATACGCCGACGCCCGGACCGTGACAAGTTCCTGTCGCGCTTCCTGGAGATCACGCCGGGCATCCGCGCCGCTGTCGGCCTTGACCACGCCGACGAAGCGGATGTCCGGGAAGCATTGAAAGCCCTGGACGACGAGTCGCTCCAGGAAATTCTGGATGAGCGGGACTGGGAATCCCTGGCCAAGGGATACCGCGAGCGAGTCACGGACCTGCACCTGCCCCATGTCCGGAACCTGCCGGCTGTCCTCCCCGGCCTGTTCGCGGAGGCCGCCGTGCGGGCCCGGCAGGCCGGCATGGACGGGGTCGAGCTGCATTACGCCCACGCCTACACCATGGCCTCGTTTCTTTCCGCCACCAACACCCGCGATGACGGCTACGGCGGCGGCCGGGAAAACCGGGCACGCCTGCCGCTCGAGGTGTTCGAGGCGGTTCGCGCAGCCGTACCCGACGATTTCGTGGTCGGCGCCCGTTTCCTGGCGGATGAATGCGTCCAGGGCGGCAGCACGCTGCCGGACATCTGCTACTTCGCCGAGGAGTTCGCCCGGGCCGGAATGGATTTCCTGTCCCTGTCCCGCGGCGGCAAGTTCGACGACGCCAAGCAGCCGAGGGTGGGCCAGGCCATCTATCCCTACACCGGCCCCAGCGGCTACGAGTGCATGCCCCAGTACCTGTCCGACGAGCAGGGGCCGTTCGGCCGCAACTTCGCCGCCACCGGCGCGATCCGGGAAGCCGTCCGCCGCGGCGGGTTCGACACGCCGGTAGTGGGCGCCGGCGGGGTGCATAACTTCGAGATCGCGGAGCGCATGCTGCAGGACGGCGTCGCGGATATCGTGGCCGCGGCGCGGCAATCCCTGGCCGACCCCGACTGGTTCCTGAAGCTGGAAACCGGCCACGTCGAAGAGATTCGCGTCTGCGAATACACCAACTACTGCGAGGGCCTGGACCAGAAGCACAAGCCGGTGACCTGCCAGCTCTGGGATCGCCTGGAACGCGACGCCCCCGGCACGCCGCTGAGCAACGACGGCCGCAACAAGCAGCGCCGCCTGGTGGCGCCGGACTGGCGGCCGGAAAGCGCAGCCGGTGTCGTCACCGCGGCGGAGTCGGCGCAGGTGGATCGGTTCGTCCACGAGCGCTTGCCGCCCGACGCGGAGTGGCCGGAGCTGCTGCTGCCCCCGGAGCTCACGGGATCACGGCACCTGAACTGCGTCGAGCCCCTGCTCGACGACCACCTGGCCGGGGGCCGGGGTGCGCGTCCGGCGGTGGCCTCGGACTCGGTGTCCTGGACCTACGAGGAGCTCCACAACCGGGTCTGCCGCATCGCCAACGTACTGACCCGGGAGTATGGCATCGTGCCGGGCAACCGCGTGCTGCTTCGCGGGCCGAACTCCCCCACCATCACGGCGTTGTGGCTGGCGATACAAAAATGCGGTGCGGTGGCCGTCACCACCATGCCCCTGCTGCGCTCCGGCGAGCTGGCGACCATCCTGGAGATGTCCAGGCCCGGCCTCGCGGTCTGTGACGCATCCATTGCGGACGACCTCCTGACGGCAGTCGGGACGGACGGTCACGGCTGCCGGGTACTCACCTGGGACGGGGACGGAGGCGGCGAGCTCGGCGAAAAGATGGCGCGGCAGCCGGACGATTTCGATACCGTCGATACTGCCAGCGACGATGTCTCCCTCATCGGCTTCACATCCGGCACTACGGGCCGCCCCAAGGCGACCGTCCATTTCCACCGCGACGTGATGGCGGTGTGCGAGACGGTGGCGCGGCATATCGTGCGGCCGACTCCCGATGACGTCTTCATCGCCACCGCGCCGCTGGCGTTCACCTTCGGCCTGGGCGGGCTGGTGTTCTTCCCGCTCTACGGCGGGGCAACCTCCGTATTGAATCCGCGCTACACCCCGGAGCAATTCCTGGCGGCCATCGGCCGGCACCGGGCGAGCATATGTTTCACGGTGCCGACGTTCTACCAGCGCATGGCGCCCATCGTCGCACCGGGCGCCGCGGCCGGCCTCAGGATGTCCGTGTCCTCCGGCGAGGCGCTGCCGGTGCCGGTGCGGGACCAGTGGCGGGCGGCGACGGGACTGGAAATGACGGAGCTGCTCGGGGCCACGGAAATGCTCCACGCCTTCATCGGCAGCACCGGCGAGGATGTCCGCCCCGGCTTCATCGGCCGGGCTATTCCCGGCTACCGGGCCGCCGTGCTGGACGACGAAGGCGATCCCGTGCCCCCCGGCACCATCGGCCGGCTCGCGGTCAAGGGGCCGACGGGCTGCCGCTACATGGACGATGCCCGCCAGAAGGACTACGTGCAGTCCGGCTGGAACATCACCGGCGACGCCTGCTCCATGGACGCGGACGGCTACATTGCCTACCACGCCCGGCTGGACGACATGATCATCTCCTCCGGCTACAACATATCCGGCGTCGAAGTCGAGAACGTGCTCCTGGAGCACGCCGATGTCGCCGAGTGCGCCGTGATCGGCGCCCCCGACGGCGACCGGGGCCAGGTGGTGACGGCTTTCATCGTTCCCAGGGGGGAGCCCGTGGACGAAGACGGTTTCACCGAGGACCTGCAGGATTTCGTCCGCGAACGCCTCGCGCCTTACAAGTACCCGCGCCGGGTCCATCTGATGCAAAGCCTGCCCCGCAATGAATCGGGGAAAATACAGCGCTTCCGGCTGCGGGATCACTGAAAGCCCACGAAAATATGCCAGACAAACCGGTCATCATCGCGGGGGGCGGCATCGGCGGTCTTGCCGCCGCCCTCGGGCTTGCCCGCCGGGGCGTCCGATGCATCGTGCTGGAACAGGCTTCGAAGTTCGGCGAGATCGGTGCCGGCATCCAGATCGGGCCCAATGCCTTTCACTGCTTCGACTATCTGGGCGTCGGCAACGAGGCCCGGGCTCTGGCGGTGTACATCGACAAGCTGGGATTCATGGACGCCACCACCGGCGGGGAAATCGCCCACATACCGGTGGGCGAGGACTTCCGGCAGCGATTCGGCAATCCCTACGCGGTGATGCACCGGGCCGACCTCCACGGCGTGCTGCTGGATGCCTGCCGGGGTGATGATTCCATCGAGCTGCGCACCTCCTGCACGGTGGAGCGCTATGAGCAGGACGAAACCGGCGTCCGCGTCCGGGTCCGGGACGCCGATCCGGTGGACGGCGCGGCCCTGGTCGCCGCGGACGGCCTTCATTCGAGGATCCGCGCGCAGCTCGTCGGGGACGGCGCCCCGCGGGTGTCCGGCCACACCACCTTCCGTTCGGTGATTCCTACGGATCAGATGCCGGAGGACCTGCGCTGGAACGCGGCCACCCTCTGGGCCGGACCGAAATGCCACCTCGTGCACTATCCGCTGAAGGGCTGGAAGGTGTTCAACCTCGTGGTCACCTACCACAGCGGCGCCGCCGAAGCCGTGACCGGACATCCGGTTTCCCGGGAAGAGGTTCGCGGGCACTTCGAGCATATCGTGCCCCGGGCCCGGCAGATCATCGACCACGGCGACAATTGGAAGATGTGGGTGCTCTGCGACCGTGACCCGGTCACTCAGTGGACCGACCGCCGCACGGCCCTGCTCGGCGACGCCGCCCATCCCATGCTCCAGTACTTCGCCCAGGGCGCCTGCATGGCGATGGAGGATGCCGTGTGCCTCAGCCACATGGTCGAGCACCACGGTGCGGACTTCGAGCGCGCCTTCGAGGCGTACTGCACGCAGCGCCTGGTCCGCACCACCCGCGTCCAGATCGGCTCGCGCCTGCTCGGGGAGCACATCTACCACCCGGACGGTGCCGCCGCCCTGGTCCGCAACGCGGCCATGGGCGCTAAGTCCCCGTCCCAGTGGTACGAGGAGCTCGCCTGGTTGTACGGCGGGACCGGGCTGACGAACCATTGATACGGAACGGCTACACTCTGGAACCCGGGGGCGAGGTAGTGACTCTGTTTGAAACAGGTGCCGAGGTTTGGGTCAGGGCCGGCGGGGCAACACCCAGGGTCGCTGTAAATACTTCCCTGTACGCTCTGGCTCAAACATCCCTGTTTTCGACAGCCCTGGGTGATGCCCCGCCGGCCCTGACCCGATAATTTCTTCAACCTGCGCTGCTGCCAGGGGAGGGAGCCGGTTTGACAACAGCCACGACCGATCGTATATCGGACCCGACAACAATGATCCGGAGGTTTCGGTGAGAGCAGCACAGAACGAATTGTTGACGAGAAGCGGGCCCGGCACGCCCGTTGGCCGCCTGATGCGCCGCTACTGGCAGCCGGCCGCCCTGAGCCGGGAGCTCGACCGCGATCGCCCCGTGCGGCCAGTGAACCTGATGGGCGAACGGCTCGTCCTGTTCCGCGACGAGCACGGCGAGCTGGGACTGATGGACCGCCACTGCGCCCATCGCGGCGCCGACCTGTGCTACGGGCGCCTGGAGGACGGTGGACTGCGCTGCCCGTTCCACGGCTGGCTGTTCGACCACACCGGGCAGTGCCTGCAGCAGCCCGCCGAGCCCGCCGGCAGCGCTTTCCAGGACCGTATCCGCCTGACCAGCTACCCCCTGGTGGAGCACAACGGGATCATCTTCGCCTGGATGGGCGAAGGCGAAGCCCCGCCGCTGCCGGACCTGGACTGCCTGGCGGCGCCGGACGCGTACACCTTCGCCTTCAAGGGCCTGATTGAGTGCAACTGGCTGCAGGCCCTGGAGGTGGGCATCGACCCCGCCCACGCGTCCTTCCTGCACCGATTCATCGAGGATGAGGATCCGAACCAGAGCTACGGCAAGCAGTTCCGGGACGCCGTGGAGGGCGGCGAGCTCACCGGCACGCGTGTGCTGCGGGAGTTCGACCGCCCGGAGATCCAGGCCAGTCAGACCGGCTACGGCGTGCGCCTGACCGCGCTGCGTCGGCTCAACGACAATGACGTGCACGTGCGGGTCACCAACCAGGTGTTTCCCCATGCGATCGTCATTCCCATGAGCCGGGAAATGACCATCACCCAGTGGCACGTGCCCGTGGACGACACCACGTGCTACTGGTACGCGATCTTCACCAGCTACGGCCAGCCCGTGGACAAGGAGACCATGTTCCGCCAGCGCCTGGAGCTCTACGAGCTGCCGGACTACACGCCGCGCGTGAACAAGCGCAACGACTATGGCTTCGATCCCCTCGAGCAGCGCACCCGCACGTACACCGGCATGGGTGAGGACATCAACGTGCACGACCAGTGGGCGGTGGAATCCCAGGGACCGATCCACGACCGCACCCGCGAGCACCTCGGGCGCACGGACATCGGCATCGTTCAGTACCGCCGGCTGCTGCTGCAGTCCCTCGACGCCCTGGAACGCGGCGACGCCCTGCCCCTGTACGGCGAGCCCGGCCCCGACGACGATCCACTCACCGTGGACATCGTGCTCAATCAGGATACGTGGGAGGATAACTGGCGCCGGCGGGCTTTGGCGCGGCGGGCCGAGGCGCCCTGGCAGGCCCCGGCGGACGCCGCGAGCTCATGAGCGGCGCCGGGAGCCTGGGACGCAGCGCTTTCGTCGCACGCCACGGACTGCGGGACCAGGACGCGGCGGCGCAGGCCGCGGAGGTGGTCAAGCGGGTGCGCGCATCGGGATTGGCCACGGTGCGCATCGCCTTCGCCGACCAGCACGGCATCCTGCGGGGCAAGACCGTCATGGCGGCGGACATCGCCGACGCGCTGGAAAACGGCGTGGCCATGACCACCACCCTGCTGCTCAAGGATACCTCCCACCGCACGGTGTTCCCGGTATGGCGGCCGGAGGCGGTGCTGGGCCTCGAGGCGCTGCGCGGCGCTTCGGACTTCATCATGGTGCCGGACCCCTCGACGTTCCAGATCCTGCCCTGGTCGACGGACAGCGGCTGGATACTCAGCGACCTGTATTTCCCGGACGGACAAGCGGTACCGCTGTCCACCCGGCAGGTGGGACGCGCCGCGGTGAACGCCCTGTCGGAGCGAGGGATCACCTACCGCACCGGCCTCGAGATCGAGCTTCACGTCATGCGGCTGCTGGATCCCAGGCTTGCTCCCGCCGACGCCACCCACCCGGCAACCCCCCCGGACGTCGAACTGTTGGCCCACGGCTATCAGTATCTCACCGAGGCCCGCTACGACGAGCTCGAGCCGGTCATGGAGCTGATTCGAGAGACCGCCGCGGCGCTGGGGCTTCCCGTGCGCTCCATGGAGGTTGAGTTCGGGCCCAGCCAGATCGAATTCACGTTCCACCCCGTGGACGGCCTGGCCCAGGCGGACAACATGGTGCTGTTCCGCAGCGCGGTGAAGCAGGTGTGCCGCCGGCACGGTTACCACGCCACGTTCATGTGCCGGCCCGCACTGGCCAACCTGTTCTCCAGCGGCTGGCACCTGCACCAGTCCCTCGTCGACTCGGAGACCGGCGCCAACCTGATGACGCCGGACGACAACGCAGACCCGTTGTCCCGAACCGGCCGACATTTCGTCGCCGGCCTGCTGGAGCACGCCGGCGCGGCCTGTTTGTTCACCACACCCACCATCAACGGCTACAAGCGCTACCGCCCCTACACCCTGGCGCCGGACCGGGTGCACTGGGGACGCGACAACAAGGCGGCGATGCTGCGGGTCATCGGCGGGCCCGGGGATGCCGGCACCCGCATCGAGAACCGGGTCGCCGAGCCGGCGGCCAACCCCTACCTGTACTACGCCTCGCAGATCCAGTCAGGGCTGGATGGACTGGACCGGAACCTCGAGCCGCCCGAGCCCTCCGAAGCCCCGTACGAAACCGAGGCCCCGCCCCTGCCGTCGACGCTCATGGAGGCCATCGGGCTGGCGCGCCGCGATTCGGTGTTTCGAGAGGCTTTCGGCGAGGATTTCATCCACTACATCGCGACCATCAAGGAAGCGGAAATCGCCCGCTTCATGTCGGAAGTCACCGACTGGGAGCACCGCGAGTACTTCGAGATTTTCTGAAAGGGGTCTGTCCAGTCCCGGGGCGGGCAACGGACTCGGGTGTATCCGACACAGTTACCGCACAATACAGCGGCCTGCGGGAATCGGTCTGACTTGAAAGTCGCATGATCGGGAAGGCCGGTGTCGAGGGCCGTCCACCAGGGCTGTCGAAAACTTAGGATGTTTGAGCCAGAGCGTACACGGATGTATTTACAGCGGCCCTGGGGGACGACCCCCGACACCGGCCCATGCCTCGACAATGGTTCTCAATCCGAGCCGGGACCCGTGGGAGCGCTCTCCCGTTAGACGCCCAGATACCGGGACTTCACTTCCTGACTGGCGGAGAGCTGGGCGGAGTCCCCCTGCCAGACGATGCGGCCCTTTTCGATCACGTAGTGCCAGTCGGCGAGCTCGATCAGGGCGCTCAGGTTCTTGTCGATCACCAGGATGGACTGGCCCTGCTCCTTGAGCAGGCGCAGGCGCGCCCAGATTTCCCCGCGAATGAGGGGAGCCAGGCCCTCCGTCGCTTCATCCAGCACCAGCAGGCTCGGATTGAGCATCAACGCGCGGCCGATGGCGAGCATCTGCTGCTCGCCGCCGGACAGCTGGCCGCCGAGGTTGCCCAGGCGCGTCTTGAGGACCGGAAAAAACTCGAGCACGCCCTCCAGGGTCCACGGGTCCGGCCGGTTCTGGTGGTTGCCGGCCGTTGCCACCAGGTTCTCCCAGGTGCTGAGGTTCGGGAAGATCTGCCGGCCCTCGGGGACCAGGCCGATGCCGGCCCTGGCGATGCGATGCATAGGCAGACCGGTGATGTCCTGCCCGTTGAAGCGAATACTGCCCGAGCGAGCGCGTACGATACCCATCAAAGAGTTGATGGTCGTGGTCTTGCCCATGCCGTTTCTGCCCAGCAGGGTCACCACGTGCCCTTCGTTGACGGACAACGAGACGCCGAAAAGTACCTGGCTCTCGCCGTAGCTGGTCTCTATGTTGTCAATCTCCAGCATGTTCACCGCCGCCTATTCCACCATGTCGCCGAGGTAGGCGACCTGGACATCCCGGTTCCCCTGAATCTCCTCGCGGTTCCCGGTGGCGATCACCTGCCCGTAGACCAGCACCGAGATTCTGTCCGCCAGCGAGAACACGGCGTCCATGTCGTGCTCGACCAGCAGGATCGTCTTGTCTCCCTTCAGCTTCTCGAGTATCCCCACCATCGTCGTGGTTTCCTCCGGGCCCATGCCGGCCATGGGCTCGTCCAGCAGCAGCATCACCGGCTCCATGGCCAGCGCCATGGCGACTTCGAGCTGCCGGTGCTCGCCGTGGGAGACTTCGCTCGCGACCCGGTCCGCCCGGTCGTCCAGGCCGACGACCTTCAGGGCTTCCATCGCCTTGTCCAGCGTCTCCGTCTCCCGGCTCACGGGCTGCCAGAAGCGGAAGGAATGGCCGCTCTGGGCCTGCACCGCCAGGGCGACGTTCTCCAACAGCGTCATGGGCAGCATGACGTTCGTGATCTGGAACGAGCGCGCCAGCCCCCGGTGGGCGCGCTGGGCGGGCCGCAGCGAGGTGATATCCTCGCCCCGAAACCGGGTCCGCCCGCCGTCGGCCCGCAGCTCACCGGCGAGCTGGGAAACCAGAGTAGTCTTGCCGGCGCCGTTGGGACCAATGACGGCATGGATCTCGTGCTCCCGGACCTCCAGGCTGGCGTGATCAACGGCGGTGATACCGCCGAACTTCTTGACAAGATCGGAGACTTCGAGCATGGCGCTCATTTCCTCCATCTCTCGAACAGGCCGTTGATGCCGCCCCGGCCGAACAGCACCACGGCCACCAGCATGGCGCCGAAGTAAAGCTGCCAGTAGACCGTAAACGTGGACAGCCACTCCTCAACCAACACGAAGAAAAAGCTGCCGATCACGGGACCGAGCATGCTCCCCAACCCCCCCAGAATCAGGATCAGGAGGAGCTCCGCCGAGTGGCTCCAGTCCGTCATTTCCGGGCTGATGAAATTCGAGAAGTTCGCCAGGAAAAAACCGGCGATGCCGCAGATCACGCCGGAAATGACGTAGCAGGTCAGCCGGTACCGGAACGTGTCGAAACCCAGGGACTGCATCCGCCGGTCGTTGTGCATCGCCCCGACGATCACCCGCCCGAAGCGGGACCAGACCAGCCTGTATGCGAAAATCAGCGCCAGCACCAGAACCGCGAATATGGCGTAATAGAGTATGACGTCGTTCTCCAGGTCGATGCCGGGAAAGCGGCTGCGCTGCAGGATCACCAGGCCATCGTCGCCGCCGTATTCCTCCAGGCTGACGAACGTGAAATACATCATCTGCGCGAAGGCCAGGGTGATCATGATGAAATAGATGCCCCGGGTCCGCAGGCTGACGGCGCCTGTCAGCACGGCGAACAGGGCGCTGAAGCCGACTGCCAGTCCGAGATGCAGGAAGCCGTTGTAAAAACCGTAATAGGCCGGGATGCCGACGCTGTAGGCGCCGATGACGAAATAGGCGGCGTGGCCGAAGCTGACCATCCCGCCGTAGCCCACTATCAGGTTCAACCCCACGGCGGCGGTGGCCAGGATCATGATCCGGGAGACCAGATCTAGGTAGAACAACTGACCGGTGAAAAAAATGATCACCGGGCCCACTGCCAGCAGCAGGAGCAGCCCCCACAGAATCCAGCCGGGCAGCGAGTCCGGCAGATAGCGTCGCGGGGTTTTCATCGTGTCTTGGGCGGGAAAAGGCCTTCGGGCCGGAATACCAGCACTACCGCCATGACGATATAGATCAGCATGGCGGAAATGGCCGGCGCCGCGGTTTCAGCATTCTGGGCGGGCATCAACAGATACATGAAGTCCTCCAGGTACGAGCGGCCCAGGGAATCGATCATGCCGATAATCAACGCAGCGTAGAACGCTCCCTGCACGGAACCGATGCCTCCGACGATCACCACCACCAGGGCGACGATAATGATCTGGTTGCCCATGCCTACGCTCGCCTGGCTGATCGGGGCTACCAGCATGCCGGCCAACCCGGCCAGGGCGACCCCCAGCGCGAACACGATCCAGTACAGCCGGTTGATGTTCACTCCCAGCGCCGAGGCCATGGTCCGGTTGGAGGCGCCCGCCCGGATCAGCATGCCCAGCCGGGTGCGGGCGATAAGGATATACAGGCCTACGGCCACCAGCAGGCCGGTCGAAATGATCACCAGGCGGTAACTGGCAAAGACCAGAGAGCCGATCTGGTACTGGCCGGACAGAATCTCCGGCAGCGGAATGGATTTGCCGGTGACGCCCCAAATGAGCTGAACGAGGGTATCGAAAATCAGAATCAGCCCGACCGTGGCCAGCACCTGGTACAGGTGATCGAAACTGTACAGTCTGCGGATCAACAGGTACTCGACGAGCAGCCCGAGAATGAACACGCCCCCGAACGCAGCGACCACCGACAGTAGGAAGGAGCCGGTGATCTGGATCAGTGTCGCACAGAAGTATGCCCCCACCATATAGAAAGAACCGTGCGCCAGGTTGATGAAGTCCATGATCCCGAACACCAGGGTCAGGCCCGCCGCCAGCAGGAAAAGCAGAATGCCGTACTGCAGGCCGTTCACCAGTTGTGTGATCAGCAGAGCCCAATCCATACGAGGTATTGCCTGGTTCTCTGGGGGTGAGGAAAAACTCGAACGAAAGCCGTTACCGCGGCCACGGCGAGCCGGAGCCATCGCCCACGACCACCGTTTCTCGACGGCTGCCGGAGCTCCCGTTCAACGCGACCCGCAGCGGCAACGCCGCTGCGGGTACTCCGTTGCCTACATATTGCACTGTTCGGCGTAGGAATCCTGGTGGGCTTCGTACACCTTCTGTACCACCTTCGTGGTCCACACACCGTCTTCGTCCGCCACCACTTCACGCAGGTAGAAGTCCTGGATCGGCAGGTGGTTGTGCCCGTACTTGAACTCCCCACGCACGGACGGGAAAGCCGCCTTCTCCATCTGCGCCCGCATGCCGTCCATATCGTCGAGGTTGCCGTCGACGGCTTCCACGGCATCCTTGATCAGGAAGATCGTGTCATAGGACTGCGCCGCATAGAAGGACGGATAGCGCCCGTGCTTCTCCTTGAAGGAAGAGACGAACTTCTGGTTCTGTGGGTTATCCAGGGTGGGATCCCAGAACTGCGTGACCCGCGACCCGAGCACGCCTTCGAGATTGGCCTCCTGAAGCCTCGGCAAGGCGATGGCGTCCACCGTGAAAACCGAGTAAAGCCCCAACTGATCCTGCAATCCCGCCTGCTGGTATTGCTGAATGAACGCCGGACCCGCGGGTCCGGGATAAAACACGAAGATGGCCTCGGCGTCGGAAGCCTTGGCCTTCGCCAGCTCGGACGAGAAATCGAGCTGTGCGTCCGCGCCCCACTTGGTCATATCCCTGCCGGCAATTTCGCCTTTGAAGGTCCGTTCGACGCCGGCAACCATGTCCTTGCCGGCGGCGTAGTTCGGCGCCATGAGATAGAGGGATTTGATGCCGAGCTCGTTGAGCGCCTCGCCCATGGCCATCGGCGTCTGGTCGTTCTGCCACGACGTGGAGAAGAAATTCTTGTTGCACAGCTCCCCGGCCAGCTGGTGTGGACCGGCGTTGGAGCTGATCAGGAACTTCCCGGCATCCAGCACGGATTTCTGCGCCGCCAGCAATACATGAGACCAGATGAAACCGGCCACGAAATCCACGTCATCCTGTTTGACCAGCTTGTCCGCTTTCTGCAGGCCGATCTCCGGCTTGAACCCGTCGTCCTCGGCAAAGAGCTCCACTTCCTTGCCGGCCATTTTTCCGTCGATATGCTCCAGCGCCAGATTCACCGCGTCTACCATATCCTTACCGATCACGCCCGCCGGCGTGGTGAGGGTCGTGATGAAGCCGATTTTCACGGTGTCCTGGGCCTGCGCGGGGCCGGCCATGCTCACGGCGGCCAGCGCTGCACTCACTACCAATATTTTAAATTTGTTCACAGTCATCCTCCTCGGAGATACATCTTGATGAAACTACTTGTTGTCGTCTAATAAGCAGGCAGCTCGGGAAACGCCCGGCCCTCGGGGTTTGGCGGCCCCCGGGCCGATCGAGTGCACGAAGGTTGCCTCGTCGATTGTACTTGTTTCTAGCAATATATTTATATCATCTGTCATAGTCAATGAACTTGCGGCACTATATTTCTCAACCGGGCTATCCGGCATCCGGCTGATTCTCCGGCAGAGCCGCCTCGAAGGCACCCACGGCCATCAGGGCGTCGAATACGCGATTGATGGTGGGATACGGCGTCATATCGACCTCGAATCGCCGGTTGTTCACCACCTGGGCAGCCAGGCACAGGTCCGCCATGCCCGGGGTGTCGCCGTGGCAGTAGCGGCCGGTTTCCGCCTCAGCCGCCAGCCGCGTTTCGACCGCGGCGAAGGTTTCGGCCACCCAGTGCCTGAACCACGCGGCCACGGCCGCGTCGTCCGCCCCGAAGACCTTCTGAATGTACCGCAATACGCGCAGATTGTTGAGCGGGTGAATGTCCAGCGCAATAGCGTGGGCCAGGCTGCGGACCCGCGCCCGCGCCCAGGGGTCCGCCGGCAGCAGCGGCGGCTCGGGATGCGCTTCGTCCAGCCACTCGAGGATCGCCAGCGACTGTGACAAGGCACCCTGCGGCGTTTCCAGGGCCGGTACCAGCCCCTGCGGGTTCAATGCCAGGTAGGCGTCACCCCGCTGCTCGCCATCCCGCAGCACATAGCTCCGGTACTCGTAGTCCAGGCCTTTCAGGTTCAGGGCGGCGCGCACCCGGTACGATGTGGACGAGCGAAAAAAGTTGTGCAGCACGATTGTCGTCATTCGCGCTCACCGATGGTGATGCGGATATCCGTGAGCCCCTCGACGCCCCCGGTGATGACATCGCCGGGCCCGACGGGTCCGACTCCGGCCGGGGTACCCGTCATGATCAGGTCCCCCGCGGCCAGCTCGACGGAATGCGACAGAATCGACACGTGCTCCGACACCGACCAGATCAGCTCGGACAGATCCCCCTCCTGCTTGACGTCGCCGTTGACGGCCAGCCAGATCCGTCCGCGCTCCAGGGAGGCAATCGCGTCGAACGGAGTCAGGGGGGCCATGGGTGCGGAACGGTCGAAGGCCTTGCCCATGTCCCAAGGACGCCCCTTTTCCTTGGCCTCGAGCTGCCGGTCGCGGCGCGTCAAATCAATGCCTGCGCACGCTCCCCACAGGTGATCGTGGACCCGGTTCTCGGGAATGCCGGCACCGGACCGGCCGATGGCCACCACCAGCTCGATTTCGTAATGCAGATTATCAGTGTCGGGTGGATAAGGCACCGTGGATCCGGAGTCCACCACCGCGTCGGCGGGCTTGGTGAAGAAAAAGGGAAGCTCCCGGTCGGGGTCCTTGCCCATTTCGCGGGCATGGGCGGCATAGTTGCGTCCCACGCAGAATATGCGGCGTACCGGGAAGCGGTCGCTGCGGCCGGCGACCGCGATGGACGGTTGCGCAGGTGGTTGTATCACGAATTCAGTCATTGGTCTCTCCGGTGGGTGATGTAGGTCGGGCGCCAGCCCGACATCCAATTAGCAGTCGGGCTGGCGCCCGACCTACAGCCCGACTTACCGCCCTCGCTGCTCGCGCCACAGGTCGAGCTTTTCCTGGACGGGCCGGTCCGAATAGCTGAACAGCACCGAGTCACCGTCGACCTGGTGCACGATCTCGTGCCAGCTCGGACACACGAAAACATCCCGCGGCCCCCATTGAAACGTCTCGCCGGCGATCCGCACCCGGCCGCCGCCTTCGACCCCGACGAACACCGTGGCATCGCTGGAGCGATAGGGCTCGCTCTCGAAGCCGGCGGGCAGGAGCTGCAGCATGGCACCGATGGTGGGCATGGCCCAACCGCCGTCGACGGGATTGACGTAGCGCATTTTCAGGCCGTGACAAGCATCCCATTCATCGCGACGCCGCATCGTCTCCAGGGCTTCCCGGGAACGGTCGTAAGGATAATTGAATATCGGGGAGGTGTGTGCCGTACTGGCATGGTCCACCGGCAGCATGTTGGCCCCGAAGCGTGCCAGGCTGTCGCCGGCGGGCTTGTCGATGCGCTGACGGGATTCCGGGCCTCGCTCGGCAAAGGAGGCGTCCAGGAACTGCACCAGAGGGATGTCCAACCCGTCCAGCCACAATACCGGGGCGTCACCGTCGTTGCCGTGGTCGTGCCACGCCCAGTTGGGTGTAATGACGAAGTCGCCGAAATGCATCGTCGTCTTCTCGCCGCCCACCGCGGTGTAGCTGCCGGCCTCGGCCTCGAGAACAAAACGCAGGGCGGACTGACTGTGGCGGTGGGCGGGCGCCACTTCTCCGGGCATGACGAGCTGAATGCCCGCATACAGCGAGGTTGTCACCCGCGAGCTGCCCGTCAGCCCGGGATTCTCCAGGATCAGCACCCGCCGCTCGGCCTCCTCGGCGGTGATCAGTTCCGAGGCCTCCATCAGCCGCGAGCGCACGAGGTCGTAAGCCCATAGATACGGCCGGCAGCCGCTTCCGGGCTCGCGGGTCACGAGGTTTCCCAGCACCGGCCACAGGGCGCGGAGGTTTTCCGGCGCGATGGCGTCGTAGAAAGCCTCGCGGCCGGGAGTTTCATTGGCTTTTTCTAAGGACATGGCACTCTGACTCCGGAAGCATGTAGGAGCGAATTCATTTGCGATTCCTTCAATCGAACCCTATCGAGGCTGAAGCCGCTCCTACATGCTTCTTTTATGAAATCCATCATCTGCTCAAATGCGGTTCTTCAGCGCCTGCCGGTCGATCTTGCCCGTCCCGGTCTTGGGCAGGGCCTCCAGAAATTCGATCCGGCGGGGATACTTGTAGGGCATGAGCACCGACTTGACGTGATCCTGCAACGCTTTCACCAGGGCGTCACCCCCCTTCGCGCCGGCGGCGGGCACGACCCAGGCGTGCAGGGTCGTACGCCGGTCGGCCAGATCCACGGCCTGGACGCAGCATTCGTGAACGTCAGGGTGCTCCGCCAGCGCCAGCTCGACCTCCAGCGGATAGACCCATTGGCCGGACACTTTTACCAGGTCGTCGGCGCGGCCGCGGAAGAAGTAGAACCCGTCATCATCGCGGATAAAACGGTCACCGGTGTAGAGCCATTCACCACGCATGGTTTCGGCGGTCTTATCCGGCCGGCCCCAGTACTGCTGCGCCGCCGACAAACCGCACACCGACATGAAGCCCTCTTCGCCATCCGCGGACTCCTTCCCGCCTTCGATATCGGTGAGCTTCACCGCGTAGCCGGGGACCACGCGGCCGGCCGAGCCCGGCTTCTGAATCCCCTCATCGTTGGAAAGATAGATATGCAGCATCTCGGTGGAGCCCAGCCCCTCCACGATGGCGTGGCCGAACCGGTCCCGCCAGGCTCCGGCGACGTCCTCCGAGAGGATCTCCGCCGCCGACAGGCACAGGCGCACCGAGCCCAGGTCGGCGTCCGCGGCCGCGTCGTTGCGGACCAGCGCTGTGTACAAAGTGGGGAGGCCGAAAAACAGGGTCGGCCGGTGCCGCGCCACCTGGTCGAACACCGCCGCCGGATCGGGACGCCCCGCCATGAGCACCGTGCAGGCGCCCACCGACATGGGAAAGGTGACGGCGTTGCCGAAGCCGTAGGCGAAGAAGACCTTCGGCACCGAGAAGCAGACGTCGTTCTCCCGGATTCCCAGGATGTGCCGGGCGTAGGTCGCGGCGGTGTAGGCCGGGTCGGCATGCCGGTGGACCACGGCCTTGGGCCGGCCGGTGGAGCCGGAGGAGTACATCCAGAACGCCATGTCGCCGGGGGTGGTCTGCGCCTCGGGCAGGACTGCGGACGCGGCGCGCACCGTGTCCCAGCCGTGATGGCCCTCGGCGTTGTCGCCGGCGACGATCACCGCCCGGCACGGGGTACCGCGAACCGTATCGTCGTTGAACAGGTGCCGAAACGCCGCAGATACCACGCCGACCCGCGCATCGCTGTCTTCGAGAAAAAACCGGATCAGCTCCGGGGGCGACTGGGGATTGACCAGCACCGCCACCAGGCCGGCGCGCATGGCGCCCATGATGGCAGCCGGGCAGGCCGGCTCGTCATCGAGGCACAACAGGACGCGGTCTCCCGGCCGCGCACCGAGGCCGAGCAGCGTGTTGCCGATGCGCGAGGCCTCCGCCGCCAGTTCAACATAGGTCCAGGTGCCCGAATCGCAGATCACCGCCGGCCGGCCGCCGCGCGGCGCGACGTTGTCGTACAAGAGACGCGAGGCGTTGTAGCAATCGGGCAGGGAGAAACCGATCTCCGCCGCCAGGCGCTCGATGTTGCCTGCGCCGGTCATGCCGCCTGCTCCAGGGAAATACCCCGTTCCTCCAGGGCCGCCGAGAATCGCGGCGCCAGTTGCCGGAGACGTCCGGCGTCCAGGCGTCCCGCCCGCCGGATATAGCTGAGCGCGAATTCCCAGGGCGGCAGCGCCATATGCTCATCGAACTTCTCGTACCAGGCCGCCGAGCGGTGCGCCGCCGCGGTGATCTTTTCGAGAATCGGTTCCCGGGCCGCCTGGTAGGCGGGCAGCGCCGAAGCCGTCTCCCAATCGTGGGCTTCAAGCGCCCCGACCAGGGCGACCACATCCTCCAGCGCCAGGCGCGTGCCCGAGCCGATGGAAAAATGAGCCGTGTGCAGGGCGTCCCCCACCAGCACCCGGTTGCCGTGGTACCAGCGCGAGCAGCGCAGGACGGGGAACTGCCGCCACACCGAGCGGTTGGGAATCAGGCGCGCGCCGTCGAGCTGCTCCCTGAAGCATTCTTCGCAGATGGCGCGGTAGTCGGGCTCGGCCATGTGCTCGAAGCCAGCGGCCTCAAACACCTCCGGAGTCATCTCGATGATGAAGGTGCTGCGGTCCGGGCCGTAGCGGTAATGGTGCGCGTTCATGGGTCCGAAGCGGGTCTCGAGGAAAGTCTGGGTCAGGGTGTCGAACTCGCGCTCGGCGCCGTACCACACGAAGCGGTTGTCCAGGTATTCCTGTGATTCTCCGAAAGCTTCCGGGTCGGCGGCGCGCACCCGGGAATTGAGCCCGTCGGCGCCGATGACGAGATCCGCCGGCTCGAGCGCTGCGGGGTCGTCGATACGCCGGCCGTATTCCGGCTGGACCCCGAGCTCGGCGGCGCGGCGCTGCAGCAGTGCCAGCAGCTCCAGGCGGCCGATGGCGGCGAAACCGACACCGTCTATCGCGATGCGCTCGCCGCGATGGATCACCGTGATGTCCGACCAGCGTTCCATGGCCGGCTCGATCAGGGCGGCGGTGTCCGGGTCGTCGTCCGCGAGGAACGCCAGAGCCTTGTCGGAGAACACCACTCCGAAGCCGAACGTGGCATCCGGTGAATTCTGCTCGACGAGGCGCAGCCGGATATCCGGACGGCGGCGCTTGAGCAGGATGGCGGCGTACAGGCCCGCGGGCCCCGCGCCCAGAATGGAGATTCTCATCAACGGTGTCACCAGTCTACTGTCTGTAATATATTACGCATTACGTAATGTGTAAACTGTCACCAGAGCAACAAGCACCAGACAAGGGGTCCCGGCAATGACTCTGCCTCGTAAACCAATCCCGGCGAGCGGTTCACATGGATGATGCCGTGCCCACCCGCCATCGCGGCGTCCAGTCGGTCGAGCTGTCGGTATCGATTCTGTCGGTTCTGGCCCGCCATGGCGGGCCCATGTCCCTCAACGAGATCGCCCGGGCGGTGGGCGTGCCGGCCGCCAAGGCTCACCGCTACCTGGCCAGCTTCATCCTCACCGGCATGGTCCACCACCGGCGCGCCGGCACCTACGACCTCGGACCGCTTGCCGCCGAGATCGGGCTGGCCGCCATGACCCGCACCGACCTGGTGAACCGGGTCGCCGAAGGCCTGGAAGACCTGGTCGAGCAAACCGGCCGCACCGCCCAGCTCTCCGTGTGGGGAGACCACGGCCCCACCATCATCCGCTGGGAACGATCCGCCCATGCGCTGATCACCAACCTGGGCCTGGGCTCGACCCTGCCGCTACTGAGCTCGGCCACAGGCCGGGTCTTCCTGGCATTCACCCCGTCCCGCGTCACCGCACCGCTGCTCGAGCGGGAGCTCGGCACCCACCCCTCGCCGCCGGATGGAGAACAGATCGACGCATTGATCGCCGGGGTCCGGACCGATGGACTCGCCGGGGCCGACCAGAGCTTCATCCCGGGACTGTTCGCCCTGGCCGCACCGATCCTGAACTGGCAGGGCGAGGCGGACGCGGCGGTGACCCTGATTTCCACCGAGCCCGCCAACGACCGGACCCGGGAGGCCCTGCGGTCGTTTACCAACCGTCACGGCGTTTGAGGGGGTGTCGGAGCAGCAAGCAATCGCGGTGTCGGAATGCCCATTACTCCTGCTCTCCCGAGAAATCCTTCCGCTCCAGCAGCCAGCTGGCGATGAAACCGAACACCAGACCCCAGAACGGCGCGCCGATATTGAGGATGGGATAGCCGGCCAGGGTCACCAGGAAGCTGATCAGCGCACCCAGCGTGAAGCGGTCGCGGAAGGATACCTGGAACGCGCTCTGGAGCACCCGGAGCAGTGCCAGCCCGGCCAGCGTGGCGATGAAAGCCGGCGGGGTGGCCAGCATCAGCTCCGTGAACAACGGCGACAACAAACCGAAAACCACAGCCAGAGCACCCAGCGCGATGGCGGCAGTGTACTGGCCGCCGCGCTCGCCGCCGGAGGCGAGAATGGCATTGGACGGCCCGGTCAGGCAGGTGGAGACCGAGCCGAACGTCGCCGTGATCAGCGACACCAGTCCGCACCCTGAGGTGATGGTATTGACCGGCGGCTGGTGGCCGCTCGACCGCAGGATGGCGATGCCCTGCGCATTCTGCGCGGCGATCACGGTAACGGCCAGCGGCACCACCAACTCGATCATCGCCCGCAGCGAGAACACCGGGCTATAAATAGTCGGCATCGCCAGCCACGCACCGGCGCCATCGGCTCCGTCCATGGATGGCGACGGCGCCCGGCCGGTCAGCGCCATGGCGGCGATCCCGGCGACCAGGACGCCGATCATCGGCGGCACGCGCCTGGCCACTGCCGGGAACAATGAAAGAATGAAGAACACCGCGGTCATCGGGAGGGCAATCCAGATATCGGCACTGAAGGCGTCGATCCAGTCCAGACCGAACTGCAGGAACACGCCCGCCACCATAGCCATGATGATCGGCATGGGCAGATACGCCATGACCCGGCGCACCGAGCCAGTCATGCCCAACACCAGCAGCAGCACGCCGGTTGCATAGAACGCGCCCACCACCTCGGCGAAGCTCAGATGGTCCAGCGCCGGGCCCACCAGTACCGTGCCCGGGATGGTCCAGAAGAACGACAGGGGCGTCCGGTAGAGCAGCGACACAACGATGGTCAGCACGCCGTTCACGGCGAAAGCGGCGAAGATCCAGGACGCCAGGTCGGACTCGCTCAGCCCGCCCTCGATGCCGACGCCGAGGATGATGGCGACCGGCGCCGAGGCCGCGAAGACCAGCGCGATGACGGCGTTGGCGAAATGCGAGGCGGAGAACGCGGACGCAATGTCGCCGGGGCCCGCGACGGGCCGGTGGACGGGTTCCAGCGACACGGATCAGGAGTGCGGCACGACCGCCGTGGCCTCGACCTCGACCCGGGCCTCGTCCTCCACCAGGGCGACCACCTGGACCAGGGACATGGCGGGGAAATGCCTGCCGATGACCTTCTTGTAGGCGGCGCCGATCCCCTTCAGATTGTCCAGGTATTCCTGCTTGTCCACCACGAACCAGGTCAGACGCACCAGGTGCTCCGGTCCGGCATCCGCTTCCCCGAGTATGGCGACGATGTTGCGCAGGGCCTGCTCCACCTGGCCGGCGAAGTCCCGGGTCTCGAACACCTGTTCCGCGTTCCAGCCTATCTGGCCGCCCAGCCACACGGTCCGGCCGTCGGCGAGGATGCCGTTCGCATAGCCGCTGGCGCGTTTCCAGCCGGCTGGATGCAGGGGCTCGTGTACGCTCATCGTCCCGCCTCTTCGCGCAACTTGAAGCGCTGGATCTTGCCGGTCTGGGTCTTCGGCAGGGCGTCGATGAACATCACCGAGCGCGGGTACTTGTAGGGTGCAATGGTGTTCTTGACGTGCTCCTGCAGGCGCTTGATGCATGCCTCGTCCGGCTCGACGCCCTCGGCCAGCACCACGTGGGCCTGGACGACCTGGCCGCGCTCGGGGTCGGGGGCGCCGATCACCGCGCACTCCGCCACATCCGGGTGGGAGAGCAGCGCCGCCTCCACCTCCGGCCCGGCGATGTTGTAGCCGGAGGAGACGATCATGTCGTCGGTGCGGGCGGCGAAATGGAACGTGCCGTCCTCGTGCTGGCTGAAGGCATCGCCGGTGATGTTCCAGCCGTCCCGCACGTAGCCCTTCTGCCTGGAATCCCTGAGGTAGCGGCAGCCGGTGGGCCCGCGTACCGCCAGCTTGCCCACTTCCCCGCGCGGCTTCTCCTTCATGTCTTCGTCGACGACGCGAGCCTCGTAGCCGGTGACCGGTCGGCCGGTGCAGGCGGGACGGGCATCGCCGGCGCGGTTGGTGATGAAGATATGCAGCATCTCCGTAGTACCGATACCGTCGAGGATGGGCTTGCCGGTCTTCTCGGTCCAGTCCTCGAACACCGGGGCCGGCAGGGTCTCGCCGGCGGACACGGCGAGGCGCAGCGAGGACAAGTCCGCGCCCTCCTCCATGGCGTTCAGCATGGCCCGGTACGCGGTCGGGGCAGTGAAGCAGATGGTGGCCTTGTAGGTCTGGATGATGTCGATCATGTTCGGCGGTGATGCGTTCTCCAGCAGCGTCGCCGTGGCGCCGAAGCGCAGGGGAAACACCGCCAGACCGCCCAGGCCGAAGGTGAAGGCCAGCGGCGGCGAGCCCACGAACACGTCCTCCGGCTTCACCTCCAGCACTTCCCTGGCGTAGCCGTCGGCGATGGCCAGCAGGTCCCGGTGGAAGTGCATGGTGCCCTTGGGTTTGCCGGTGGTGCCGGAAGTAAAAGCCAGCAGCGCAACGTCGTCGCGCCCCGTCGACACGGCCTCGAAGGTAACCGATTTGCTCAATGCCACCCGGTCGAGCTCCGCGTCGTGATTGGCAGTGCCGTCGAAGCCGACAATCTTGTCCAGGTACTTGCTGTCCTTACCACAGGCCACCAACTCGTCCATGATGCGCGTGTCGCACAACGCCAGCTTGATCTTCGCCATGTCGACGATCTTGCCGAGTTCCACCGCCCGCAGCATGGGCATGGTGTTCACAACCACCGCCCCGGCCTTGGTGGCGGCCAGCCAACACGCCACCATGGCGGGGTTGTTGGAGGAGCGGATCAGGACCCGGTTGCCGGGCTCCACGCCGTAGTCCTCGATCAGGGCATGGGCCAGCCTGTTGGTCCAGTCCGTCAGTTCCTTGTAGGTGCGCTGCCGGCCGTTGCCGATCAGCGCCGTGCGGTCACCCCGGCCCTGGTCCACGATGCGGTCGGTGAGCTCCACCGCCACGTTGACGTGATCGGGATACTCGAAGCCGTCGAGCAGGAACTCCGGCAGCTGCTCCGGCGGCGGCAGGTTGTCCCGGGCGAACGTATCGGTATGCGCAGTCGGTCCCAGATTCATCTTCGTTAACCTCCGCTCAATGTCTGTCTTGCGATGATCACTTTCTGAACCTCCGAGGCGCCCTCGTAGATGCGCAGGGCGCGGATTTCGCGATACAGGCGCTCCACCACGTGGCCGGCGCGCACGCCGTCGCCGCCGTGGAGCTGCACGGCGCGGTCGATCACGTCCTGGGCCCGGTCCGTGGCGTACAGCTTGGCCATGGCCGCCTCGCGCGTGATGCGCGGGGCGCCGGCGTCCCGGGTCCAGGCCGCGCGGTAGACCAGCAGCGCCGCAGCATCCACATCCAGCGCCATGTCGGCGATATGGCCCTGGACCAACTGCAGGTCCGACAGCGGCCCCCCGAACAGCTCCCGGGACTGCACGCGCGACACGCTCTCTGCCAGGGCGCGCCGGGCGAACCCCAGGGCCGCCGCGCCGACGGTGGCGCGAAACACATCCAGCACCGACATGGCGATCTTGAAGCCCTCGCCCCGGTTGCCGATCAGCGCCGACCCCGGCAGGCGGACACCGTCGAAGCGAAGCCGGGCCAGAGGGTGCGGCGCGATCACTTCCAACCGCTCGGCCACGTCGAGACCCGGCGTGTCGGCGGGCACCAGGAAGGCCGACAGGCCCTTGGCACCCGGTCCCTCGCCGCTGCGGGCAAACACGGTATAGAAATCGGCGATGCCGCCGTTGGAGATCCAGGTCTTTTCGCCGTTCAGGACCCATCCGTCGCCGTCGACGTCGGCGGTCATCTCGATATTGGCAACGTCGGACCCGGATTTCGCCTCGGTGAGAGCGAAGGCGGCGATGGCCCGCCCCGCTCGCGTTGCTGTCAGCCATTCCTGCTGCTCGCGGGTTCCGAACAGGCTCAGTGCGCCGGCGCCCAGACCCTGCATGGCGAAGGCAAAATCCGCCAGGCCTTCGTGGCGGGCTAAGGTCTCCCGGATCAGGCACAGGCTGCGGACATCGAGCGGCGCAGGGGCATCCGGGTCGATCGCCGAGTGCGTCAGCCAGCCGCCCTCGCCGAGCATCGCCACCAGCGCCCTGCAGGCATCGTCGACGTCGCCGTGCGGAATCGGCAGACTATTGACACACCACGCCTCCAGCTCCTGGTGCAGCGCCCGGTGCCGGTCCTCGAAGAACGGCCAGTTGAGGAATTCAGGTTGCATGTTGGCGTTGGCTCCCACGATCAATCGCGGCCGAAGCCGCCCCTGCAGTCGACGACCGAACGCTTCGGCATCATGAACTCAATCACCTTCGAACACCGGTTTCTGCTTGGCAGCAAAAGCCTGGTAGGCACGCTCGAAGTCCCGGGTCTGCATGCAAATGGCCTGGGCCTGGGCTTCGGACTCGATGGCTTGCTCGAGGCTCATGGACCACTCCTGGTTGAGCTGGGTCTTGGTGATGCCGTGGGCGAACGTCGGACCCGATGCCAGGCCGCCGGCGAAATCCACGGCCTCCTTCTCTAGTTCCCGGGCTTCCACCAGGCGATTGTAGAAGCCCCAGACATGCCCTTCCTCGGCGGTCATCACACGCCCGCTGTACAGCAGCTCGGCGGCGCGGCCCTGGCCGATGATGCGGGGCAGGATCGCGCAGGCGCCCATGTCGCAGCCCGCCAGCCCCACCCGGCTAAACAGGAATGCGGTCTTCGCCTCGGGGCTGGCCATGCGGATGTCGGAGGCCATGGCGATGATGGCGCCGGCCCCGACGCAGATGCCGTCCACCGCCGCGATCACCGGCCGCCCGCAATTCAGCATGGCCTTGACCAGGTCGCCGGTCAGGCGGGTGAAGGCCAGCAGGCCCTTCATGTCGGATTTCACCAGCGGGCCAATGATCTCGTGGACATCGCCGCCGGAGCAGAAATTGCCGCCCGAGGAAGCCACCACCACGGCCTTCACGTCATCGGCTTCCACCAGGGCGCGGAAGGCGTCGCGGAGCTCGGCATAGCTTTCGAAGGTCAGGGGATTCTTGCGCTCCGGCCGGGCCAGGGAAATCACGGCGACCTCCCCCTCCATGCGCCAGTTGAAGTGTTTCGGCTTGAAATCCGCCATTCGCGTCATGTCTGGTCCTCCCGGTCCGTCTCGTGTTCGGGTTTCAGTGGCTTGAGAAGCTGGGACAGCTGTTCGACCTCGCGGGGGCCGAATACGCCGAGGAGCTCGTCGACCCAGCCTTCGTGTACCGCGGCGATGCGTCTGAAATACCGGAATCCCTCCGGCGTCAGGCGCACGATGGACGTGCGCCGGTCGCCGTTTCGCCGGGTGCGCGCGATCAGCCCCTCCCCCGCCAGGCGATCGACGATCCCCGTGACGTTGCCGTTGGAGACCATCAGGGCACGCGACAGCTCGGACATCAGCATCCCGTCCCGCTGGCGGTACAAAGCGGCCAGCACGTCGAACCTCGGCAGGGTCATGTCGAATTCCCGCCGCAGGCGTTCACGCAGCTCGGTCTCGATGAAACGGGCGGCGCGGTACAGCCTTATCCACAGGCGCAGGCGCGCTTTGCTGAACTCCTCGCCGGGGTCCAGTGCCGTCGCCGTGGTCACCACGTCTCGCCCCCGGATATGGAGATGGCCTGGCCGGTGATGGCATCGGAGCCCGGTCCCACGAGCCACAGCACCGCGCGGGCCACTTCATCGGGCTCGATCAGGCGCTTCATGGGATTGCTCGCCGCCAGCATGCCGCGCACCTCATCCTCGCTCTTGCCGGTTTGCTTCACGATTTTTTCGATGCTGGCTTCGAGCAGCGGCGTATCCGCGAATCCCGGGCACACGGCGTTCACCGTCAGGCCGCTCCCGGCCGTTTCGACAGCCAGGGCGCGGGTCAGGCCGACGACGCCGTGCTTGGCCGCGCAGTAGGCGGCGACGTAGGGGTAGCCCTTCAGGCCGGCCGTGGACGCCACCGACACGATGCGGCCCCAGGGCCTGTCCGCGAGGTCCCGCATGGCTGCCCGGAGCGTCAGGTATACGCCGTCCAGGTTCACCGCCATCATGCGCCGCCAGTGGTCGATGTCGGTTTTCGCGAACGGCGCACTCTCCGCCGCCCCGGCGTTGGCCACGACGATGTCCACCGGACCGGGGTCGCTGCGGGCGGCGGCGAACAGGTCCGCCACCGACTGCTCGCCGGTGACGTCTGCCTGGCGGGCGGTGATGCGCGCGTGGCGCCCCCGCACCTCCTCCAGCGCTTCCCGGCGTCGGCCGCAGACCGTCACCCTGGCGCCGGCCTCCGCCAGGGCCACGGCGATGGCGGCGCCGATGCCGGAGCCGCCGCCGGTAACCAGGGCATGTTTTCCGTTCAAGTCCATGCGCGCTATACCCGCATCACCCCGCCCTCGCCGCGCTCGGCGAGGCGGTGGAGCTGGTCGCGGCCGGCATAGTACGGCGCCGGCCAGGTCTGCCCGTCGTCCCCCAGCGCCGCCGCGGCGTGGAGCGTCCAATAGGGATCGGCGAGGTGCGGCCGCGCCAGGCACACCAGGTCGGCGCGCCCCGCCATCAGGATGGAGTTGACGTGGTCCGGCTCGTAGATGTTGCCCACGGCCATGGTCTTGATGCCGGTTTCGTTACGGATGCGGTCGGAGAACGGTGTCTGGAACATGCGGCCGTAGACGGGCTGCGCCCGTATCGAGGTCTGGCCGGCGGACACGTCACAGATATCGACGCCGGCCTCCTCCAGGCGGCGGGCGATGGCCACTGCGTCCCCGGGGGTGATACCCGCCTGCCCGACCCAGTCGTGGGCGGAAATCCGTATGGAGATGGGCTTGTCGTCCGGCCATACCGCGCGCACCGCGTGGAAGACCTCCAGCGGGTAGCGCATGCGGTTCTCCAGACTGCCGCCGTATTCGTCGGTACGCCGATTGGTCAGGGGCGTGATGAACGACGACAGCAGGTAGCCGTGGGCGCAATGCAGCTCGAGCATATCGAATCCGGCGCGCTCGGCCATTTCCGCCGCCGCCACGAACTCCGCCTTGACCCGCTCCATGTCGTTCCGGTCCATGGCCGTCGGCACCTGGTTCCTGTCGGACCAGGGTATGTCGGACGCCGACATGACCGGCCAGTTGCCTTCGGGCAGCGGCGCGTCCATCTCCTCCCAGCCGAGCCGGGTCGAGCCCTTGGCGCCGGAATGGCCCAGCTGGCAGCCTATCTTCGCGTCCGTCTCGCGGTGGACGAAGTCGACGATGCGGCGCCAGGCAAGCTCGTGCCCGGGTGCGTACATGCCGGTGCAGCCCGGAGTGATGCGCCCCTCGGGGCTGACGCAGGTCATCTCGATGAACACCAGGCCGGCGCCGCCCTTGGCGCGCTCGCAGTAGTGAACGAAGTGCCAGTCCGTGGGGCAGCCGTCGACGGCCTTGTACTGGGCCATGGGGGACACCACCACGCGGTTCTTCAGCTCGAGGCCGCGCAGCCGGAAAGGCGCGAACATGGGTGCGCGCACCGGGCCGCCGGATTCTCCCGCCTGTTCCTGGAACCAGCGCTCCGCGTCTTCCAGCCAGCGGCTGTCGCGCAGCCGCAGGTTCTCGTGGCTGATGCGCTGGGAGCGGGTCAGCAGCGAGTAGGTGAACTGAACCGGGTGCAGATGCAGATAGCGTTCGACGTTCTCGAACCATTCCAGCGAGTTGCGGGCCGCGGACTGCAGGCGCACGACTTCGAGGCGGCGCTCGTCCTGGTATTTGCCCAGGGCATCCGGCAGGCTGCTCTCGGATTGCAGGTAGTCGGCCAGTGCGATGGCGCTTTCCATTGCCAGCTTGGTGCCGGACCCCACCGAGAAATGGGCAGTGGCCGCCGCATCACCCATGAGCACGATGTTGTCGTGGGACCAGCGCTCGCACAGCACCCGGGGGAAGTTCAACCATGCCGAGCCGCGTACATGGCGGGCATTGTTCATCAGCTCGTGACCGCCCAGGTAGTCACGGAATATCGCCTCCAGGGTCGCGCTGGATTCCTCCTTCGACATTTCGCCGAACCCGAAGCGGTTCCAGGTATCCTCGCTGCACTCGGCGATGAAGGTCGCGGTATCGGGGTCGAACTGGTAGGCATGGGCCCACACCCACCCGTGCTCCGTGTGCTCGAAGATAAAGGTAAAGGCATCGTCGAACTTCTGCCGGGTGCCCAGCCACACGAACTTGCAGCGGCGATGATCGATGTCGACGTTGAACCGGTCCTGGTACTGGCTGCGCACCCGGGAATTCAGGCCGTCGGCGGCGACGACCAGGTCGTACTCGTTCGACAGCGACTCGACATCGGCCATTTCCGTCTGGAAGTGCAGATCGATCCCGAGCTCGGCGGCACGCTGCTGGAGAATAAGGAGGAGTTGCATGCGCCCGATGCCGCAGAAGCCGTGGCCGGTGGAGACCGTCCGGGTCCCGCGGTAGTAGACCGCGATATCGTCCCAGTAGGCGAAGTGGCGCCGGATTTCGGCGGCGCTGGTGGCGTCGTTAGCGGCGAGGTTCTGGAGCGTCTCGTCCGACAGCACGACGCCCCAGCCGAAGGTATCGTCCGGACGGTTGCGCTCGAACACGTGCACGTCGTGCCGCGGGTCGCGCAGCTTAGCGCTGATGGCGAAATACAAACCCGCCGGCCCGCCGCCGATACAGGCGATCTTCACGTCGCGTCTTCCTCGCAGTGGTGCGTGGCCGGTCAGTATTTCATTTCCGAAAATATATTTCAAGCTTAAAATATATCCGGTTCAGTGCCGTACAACCGCACTCCCCGAAAACTGGGTGGTCAGTGGCGGGGGTCATCCCCCAGGGCTGTCGAAAACAGGGATGTTTGAGCCAGAGCCAGAGCGTACATGGATGTATTTACAGCGGCCCTGGGGGATGACCCCCGCCACTGACCCATCCTATGACACTGACGACTTCCTCAACATCCGGCCTCGAGCCTGATGGCCGCCGGCCGGATTGCCAATCGTTCGGGCCCCCGGTGTTACACTAAGGTATCGCTGATCAAACGCGTCATTGCGGGGAGCGCAGCAACGAAGCAATCCAATTCCGGACCCCGGGGCACTGTCCCCAAACATGGATTGCCGCGACGGCTGATGCCGCCTCGCAATGACGTCGCGCCTGATTGATCAGAGGGGCCCTAATCACGACAAACCTCACGGAGCAACAGATGATCAACGCCGTTATCCTGATCAACGCTGAGCGAACACGTATCAAGGAGATTGCCGAGAAGCTCGCGGATATCGGGTCTATATCGGAGGTGTTCTCGGTGAGCGGGAACTACGACCTGGTGGCCATCGTCCGGGTCAAGTCCAACGACGATCTCGCCGACCTGGTCACCGAAGGCCTGGCGGACGTGGAAGGCATCGAGCACACGGAAACCATGCTGGCGTTCCGGGTCTACTCGCGCCACGACCTCGAAACGATGTTCTCCGTGTAGATCGTTTTGCCACCGCCGCTCACGCGTTGATGTGGAACGCCGCGAGGTAGCACAGCAGATAAAGCGCCGCAAAGGCCGCCAGGTTCACCAGTCCGTGCTGGCGCCGGAAGTTCTCCATGTCGAAGAACCAGAATCGCCCCTCCCTGTACGGCTTCAATCGCGGCAGGAAGCGGGGCACATGCTTGCAGTAGGCGAGATACTCCCCGCCGAACGCCTCGTGCAGCACCGGCTCCTCCCGCTCGACCCGATTCACCATGTAGAAGTAGTAAACCAGCGCATATACCAGCAGAAGCCAGGGTATACCGGTCATCAGCACGAGCCCCAGAATGAGGAGAAAACGCGCGATATACATCGGGTTGCGCACGAACATGTACGGTCCGTTCACCGCCAGCACCTCGCGGGTTCTGATACAGCCGAACACCCAGAGTTGAAGCACCATGCCCAGCAGAGACACGACCAGTCCCGGCCAGAACCAGTGGGGATCGATGGTGAGGAGCAGCCCGGCGAGCAGCGCCAGGGCAATCGGCAGCCTGAACGCCAGCAGCGTCTTGCGCAGCGTCAGATTGTTGAATACATCGTCAATTGAAGGCATTCGGAATCCGGAGATTTTTCGGCGCGGCGATCGCGGAGCAGACAATCCCTTCAGGGCCGCCGGGCGCGAGCGAAGGCGCGCAGTTCCCAGCAATAATACCACGCCTTCCGTATCAACCTGCCCACGGGCAGGGACTCGAGCCGGTTCGCGTAGCGGTTCCTCTCCATGTATACCGCGGCCATTTCCTCGCTGTCGCGGTCCGGCATGTAAGCGTCAAAGAAAGGTACGAGTCCGTCAGCGGGGAACCCGAGCTTTTCTACTTCCCGCAGTCGCTGAATAACCGTCAACGGCGCCTGAACCCTGAGCCGGTTGAGGTCGAGGAAACAGAAGGACCAGCTCCCGCACCCGCGGGATACCAGGATATTGCTCTGCCTGAGGTCGCGGTGCCGGAACCCCCGATCGTGGAAATGCCGCAGACACAAACCCAACTCGCTCATGAGCCGGTCGCGCTCGGAAGGCTGCCGCAAGTCGTCCGCCAGCAACCGCCGCAGCGGCGGGCGATCGCCCATGTCCTCGAACGCAATCAGGCTCGAGGCGCCCCCCAGGCGCCCCGCGGACCGCAGGCCGAGCAGGGGCTTCGGGGTGCAGAGCCCAATCTCGATCAGGGCCATGGCCGCGTTCCAGGCGTAGACGGCCTTGCCGGGCCGGAGCGCGTACATCAGCCGGTCGACGGGATCCGACGGCCGGAACTGCTTGACCCATACCGGCCGGCCGCCGATGTGAACCCGGGCGGTAAGATTGCGCTGGGCGCGCACGATCTCCGCATTCTCCTCCCGGAAAAGGCTTGCCGGGTCCACCCGTTGACGCGGCGTCATGCCGTCGGCAAGCACGGGATCCACCCAGCCTTCGAAACCCGGCGACATCCACGGGCGGTATCCGCCTTGCAGAGAGTCCGGGATGTGGAAAAGGAATCGGTCTCGGTTTGCCAAGAATGTCCTGGGAACCTGGATTTTGTTAATCTTACCAGCTATCCGTTCTTCCAAAGGTCCCGCCATGCTGCTTTCCAGCGAGCAATACCGCGAATCACTGCGCTCCTATTCCCCGAACGTCATCGTCAAGGGACAACGCATCGAATCGGTGGCCGACAGCCCCCTGTTCGCGCCGGGCATCAACGCCATCGGCGTGACCTACGACTATGCCCTGGACCGGCAGCACCAGCACGTATCCACCGCCGTCGACGCCGGGAACAATGAGCAGGTCGATCGTTTCCTGCATATCAACCGGACCGGCGACGATCTGCTGGCCAAGCTCGAATACACCCGGCTGGTATGCCAGGAAACCGGCTGCGCCATGCGGTATCTCACCATGGACGGATTGAACGCCCTCCACCAGGCGACGTATCGCATCGACGACGCCGAGGGCACGGATTACCACCCGCGGCTGCTCGAGTACATCAAGCATGCGAGAAAGAACGACCTGACCGTCGCCATCGCCATGACCGACGCCAAGGGCGACCGCTCGCGGCGGCCGCACCAGCAGGCCAATGCCAACAGCTATGTGCATGTCGTGGAGCGCCGAACCGACGGCGTCGTGATCTCGGGCACCAAGGCCATCGTGACTTCGGCGCCCTACGTCCACGAGCTGTTCGTGATGCCGGGCCGGGCCATGAACGAGGACGACAGGCAGTTTGCCGTCGGCTGCGCCGTGCCGGTGGACGCGGCGGGGCTGACCATGATCGCCAGGCCCGCCGGGCGTCCCGGCGAATCCTCGGCGCACTTCAGCAACCGGTATGGCCAGTCCACCGCGGTGTGTGTGTTCGACAGGGTGTTTGTGCCTTATGACCGCGTCTTTCTGTGCGGGGAATGGGAACACTCGGAGTTCCTCACCAAGGCCTACGCCAACCATCACCGGCACACCTGCATCGGCGCGCGGGCCGGGTTCGGTGACCTGCTCATCGGCGCCGGCGCGCTGATGGTGGAAGCCAACGGCCTGGATCCCGACAAGCAGCCGCACCTGCGCGAGGAGTTCGTGGAGCTCATCAAGATCGTGGAGGGGTTTTACGCCTGCGGGGTCGCCTCGTCCGTGTTTCCCATGACCGATCCGTCCGGCAACGTCGAGCCCGACGCGGTGTACGCCAACGTCGGCAAGCTGCTGATGGCCCACCAGATCTACGACATGCACCGGGTCGCCAACAACGTATCCGGCGGCCTGGTCGCCACGCTCCCGCTGCCCGAGGACGACCATAATCCGGTAAGCGGCGTGGACATGAGCGAGCTGCTCGGCGGCCGGCCGGACATCCCCTACGACAAGCGCGCCCGCATCGCGCGGTTCATGGAGGACCTGACCGTATCCAGCACCGCCGGCTGGTACTCCACCATCAGCGTCCACGGCGGCGGCTCGCCCGAGGCCATGAAACGCGAGATATTCCGCCGTTACCCGATCCCCGAGCGCAAGAGGCTCGTGGAGAGGTTGATGAACCGCGGTGCGGCGGTGGACGAGAACGGGGCACCCGTCTCCGACGCCGAGCAGCCCGGCCAATGCTGCGATACAGGCTGCCAGACGGAGAAAGCATGATTCACGGTTGGCAGCGAGCAGTTGGATGCACAGGCACCCAGCAGGCATTTACAATCGATATCACCGATGAAACTGACTGATTTCAAAGCCCTGACCTTCGACGTGTACGGCACCCTGATCGACTGGGAGACGGGCATGGTGGAAAACCTGAAGCCGCTGACCGACAGGGTGAGGCTGACGCTCAACCGCAACCAGATACTCCAGGCCCACGCCCGCCACGAGTCCAGCCAGCAGCGCCACACCCCGGGCAGGCACTACCAGGAACTGCTGGCAACGGTATACAGACGCCTCGCCGAGGAATGGGGGATACGGGTTTCCTGGGACGAATGCCTGACCTACGGCCGGTCGGTCCGGGACTGGCCGGCCTTTCCGGACACCGCCGAGGCGCTGCAGTCCCTGCACCAACACTTCAAGCTGGTGGTCCTGTCCAATGTCGACAACGACTCGTTCTCCGGCAGCAACGCTAAGCTGGGCGTCGAGTTCGACGCGGTTTACACGGCGGAGGATATCGGCTCCTACAAGCCCGCCGACCGCAACTTCGACTACATGCTGGAGAAAATCGGGGATATCGGCATCGCCAGGGAACAGATCCTGCACACCGCCGAAAGCATGTTCCACGACCACGAACCCGCCAACCGGCACGGGCTGGCCGCCTGCCACATCTACCGGCGCCACGACCAGGAAGGCTTCGGCGCAACCATGAAGCCGGAGCAGATGCCCGAGGTTCAGTTCCGCTTCAAAAGCATGGCCGAGTTTGCCGAAGCGGTGCGAAAGGAGCTTCAAGCCGGGATCGATTGAAACACACCCGGAGGGCGTTCCATTTCATCGGCATCGGCGGCTGGGCCGGGCTTGACGCCCGACCTGTCAGCCTTTAAGGCTGACCCACATGGGTCTTTTCGACACATCATGGGTACCTTGACCGGAATCCGGCCATCGCCGGGTTCAGCTCGGTGCACGATGCTCCGCCAAGGGTTTCGTACGTATCCGGGCTTCGCGCCAGATAGTGTATACCCCTGCGCTGACGATCAGGGCGGCGCCGGCCAGCATCAGCAGGTCCGGGCGTTCGCCGAACACCATCGCGCCCAGGACCATCGCGAACAGCAGGCGCGAATAGCGGAACGGGACGACGACAGCCACATCGCCGGTCCGCGTGGCGCCCACGAGCGCATAATAGCCGAACCCGCCGACGATGACGGCGCCGGCCAGCCGCATCAGGTCCGGCGCTCCGGGCATCACCGGTGGGGTGCCCATCCCCAGCATCATCAGGAGACCGGTTGGTATAAGCGTGGCGAAAGCCCAGGCAGCGAGCTGCATGCCGGTGACATTCGCGGGTATCGCGCGGCTTACCAGGTCCCGCAGGGCCACCGCGGCAACGGCGATGACGGCGAGCAATGAGGCCGGCGCGAACCCGGCCAGGCCGGGCTGGATGATCAGGAGTACCCCCAGGAACCCCACGCCGATTGCGGTCCAGCGTCGCCAGCCCACGGGCTCGCCAAGGAAAAGCGCGGCGCCCAGCGTAAGCGCCAGCGGCGTCGTCTGCAGGATCGCCGAGGCGCTGGACAAAGTAGTCAGCACGATTGCCGCAACGAAGCTGACCGCGGCAATGGCTTCCGAGAGGTTGCGCAGCAGCACGGCGCGCGAGAGCACGGCCGGCGACAGGAGACGCTGCCCGCGCACGATAGTGAGCACACCGAAGTTGAACGCACCGCCGCAGCCGATCAGGGCGATTACCTGCCCCATCGGAAGCGAACCCGCCATCTGCTTGATCAGTACGTCCTCCAGCGCGAAGCCGGCCATTGCCGCCACCATCAGCAGACTTCCACGCAGGTTTTCCATCTACTCGCGTCTTCGGGCAGAAAAGGGCCGCACAGGGTACGCCGTTCGCTCGTTTCCCGGAAGAGGAGCTGTCGACGCCCTTTCCTGCTGTTGCACGACAGCGCTCTGAGTGTTCGAGAGACACAATACTCACGCGTGGTTGCGGTCTATCACGGTTTCTCCGAGAAGTTCGACACCACCGACCTGCATACCGACCCCTGGATTCCCCGGGAAGTTCCGAATATCCGGGTACCGCGGCCCTGTCTTGAATTCCCGGGCCGGGGAGCTTACGGTACGCGGGGGGAGTTCCGGGGACAGAGTACTCAACTCAATGATATGAGCCAATGCGCCTGATGCGCGTCAGGAGGAGAACCCTCCGGTCACTGGCGATTTGCGCCGTATCGGGTGCAAGCGGCGCATCGATCGGATTCGGCTACACCCTGTTGATCGACGGTACCGCTGCGGTCGGAGCCTCAATCGGTCTGGTCATTGGCCTCTCCATCGCCGCCTTCGAGGTTTTCGCCGTGGCCGGAACCGGCCCGGCGGGCTCCTACCTCAGACGACTCAGCCTGCCGGTCTTTGTGGGCGTGACGACCCTGATCTGGGCGGTGATCATCGTGGCTAGCCTTTACGCAATACCCTGGATCCATGACTCCTCCGTCCCGCCGTATCCTTATTCTGAAAGCACTTTCCGACAGGATTTCACTTTCTCGTTCCTCATCTCTCTGTTGCTGAACGCCGCCATCCGTGTGCGCGCCCTGGTCGGCTCCCGTGTGCTGTTCAACTTCCTGCTCGGCCGCTATCACCGGCCGGTCCGGGAGGAACGGATTTTCCTTTTCCTGGACCTGAAAGACTCCAGCGCGCTCGCCGAGCAGCTCGGGGACATCCGTGTACAGTCCCTGATCAGTCGATTCTTTTTCGACATATCCGGCCCGGTCGTGGATTTCGGCGGAGAGACCCACCGCTACATCGGTGACGAGGTGGTGGCGACGTGGCCGCTTGGAAGCCCGGCCGACAACGCGCGCGCTGTGCTGTGCCTCCTCGAGATTCAGGCTCTGATCACCCGTCGTGCCGATTGGTACCAACGCCAGCTTGGCGCGGTGCCGCGCTTTCGCGCCGGCCTGCACGGCGGACCCGTGGTCGCCAGCGAGGTGGGCGACGACAAGCGCGAGATCGTGTACTTCGGCGACACCATCAACACGGCGGCGCGACTGCAGGATCTTTGCAGGTCCTATCAGCGCAGCTTCCTGGTTTCCGGCGAGCTTTTGAATCGAATGCGCCTGCCGGAACACGTCGCGACGGAGCGCCTCGGTGAAGCAACCCTTCGCGGCAAGACGCACACCGTCGAGGTATACGCAGTATCGACTCAATCTGGACAGGAGTACCGAGCCACCTAGTGCACCCCGCCATTGACCGTCCCGCGAATCTCCAGTTCCTCGCCGTGCCGGTCGAGCCCGGCGAGCAGCGTATGCGGCTGATCTACAACGACCCGATTCATCTATTTTTCAGTGTCTCCCTGATCGGGCTCGGAACGGTAGTGCTTGCCTGGTTCGTACGGACGCCCTCGAAAACCCTTGTCGCCTGGTTGCTGGCGTATGCCGGTGTGGTACTGATCCTGTACAACCTGCTGGAAGTACCAGGGGTAGCCGATACCGATATCCCCGAGCGACCCGACACGGTCCTGGTATCGGCTGTTGACTAGCCGGTACCGGGTAAGGTGCGCGGTGCCTCCAGCCCCGTTCACGCCCATGGTTCGACCCGCCACGCGACAACGGCCACGGGAAGGCGCCGCTTGAGAGATGGCGTTTCACTATTTCCGCACCAGATCGACCAACATGGGAGCGATATCCTGAACGGGTACCGGCCCGGATCCGGGGAAGGGCGTCTCAAAGCTCGTGATCATTTGCGCCCTGCCCACGTGATCGCCGCTGCGCGTGTCCAGGACACCTTTCGGTCGCACCTGCATTTCCCCGAACCAAGGTGAAGCGATGCGGCGGATCGGCGAGCGCCGGTCCCAGATCACGAAAAGATCCGGAAGGTCATCCACCCGGCTGCCGCCGTACACGTCCTGCGTGCGGACGAGCTCGGACACCACCGGTTCGCCTGTGTCCGCATTGACCACCCGGCCCAGGCAGTGCTGCAGCACATCGAGCGTGCGACGGTAGTCCTCACCGCGTTCCACCAGCCCGGCTTCGGTTTCGCGATCCTTGAGATTGATCCGCACCGTTCCGGCAATGTTGTTGTGAGGAACGGCGAAAAAACGCCGCTGCTTCAGATCCCGCCGGTCGACATCGTCCCCCCGGACGCCGAGCTCGGCTTGCTCGATGGCCCACAGAACCTCGTCCAGCACCGCGCTGCAGCTCGCTTTCGCTTCCATGGCCACGCCGGCCACCACCATCACGCGGGCCGCGCCGCCCGCCCGTTCCATGAGCCGGCCCAGGCCGCGGTCGACAGCCTGGTAGGTCTGCAGCAGGGGGTCGCCGTAGCGCTCCAGCCAGAGGGCGCGGTGCGCCGGATGCGCGGGGTCATGGACATGCCAGAACTGGTGGCCGGCGTCGTGGCCCTGGGTATAGCCCAGCGCGAACAGATCCCAGCCGCCCCGGTCGAGGTAGTGCAGCGCGGCGCGGGTCTTCTGCTCCACCGACGCCAAGAGCTGGTCCCGCAGCTTCACGACCTGGCGACCGGTACGCATGGCCATGGTTTCGGTATTGCCGCCGGTGGGGTCGAGACCGAAGCGCCCGACCCAGTCGTCCTTGAGCTCGGGGGGAAAGAACCGGGGCGGTCCGAGGCGCGCATGGGTGACCCAGTCCGTCACCTCCAGGCCGTTGACCCGTCCGGCATGCTTGACCTCGGGCAGGTCGATGAGGGCCATCTCCAGGTCCGTGTCCGCGAGCCGCTCCCAGAAGAGCTCGCCGCCGAGCTCGTTCTCCAGGTCGCAGAACTTCAGCGCATGCTCCGCCGGGCACCAGCGGTTTCGAAAGTAGTAGCCGTGCTCGTCCGGCAGGAGGCCGGTGCAGAAGGAGGCCCAGAAGGCGTCGTTGCCGAATCCCCGGGGCACGGTGATATCGCGGATGTGATCGCTTTCCAGCAGCTTGCCCAGGGCCGGCAGGTGGCCTTCCGACACCCACTGGTGAATCAGCCGCGGTGTCATGCCGTCGAGGGCGACCAGCAGAAGCCCGGCTTTTGCAGAGGTCCGGGCGGGAGCGCCGACCACGCCTGAATCATGGCGACCGACCGGCGGCAAGGGAGGCCGGGACTGCAGCATCCGCGCCTGCTGGTCCTGGTGCAACCTGCGCTCGACGGCGCGGTAATGCGACTCGGGGTTGCCGGCGTTGTACTCATAGAGAATGCGGTCGTTGTAGCGAATACGCTCCAACCCGGCTAGCTGCATGACCGCCCGCATCACCGCCATGTCGGCGACGGCGTCCAGGAATTCCCCGTCATCGTCCCGCAGCCGGTGCAGCGCCGGATCGATCTCCTCGAGGCGGTCCACCAGGTGCGCCCGGTGCGCCCGGACGTGCATCGGGAAGTGCATGGGGCCGACGGCATCGAGAACGCTGCCCTCCGACTCGACGATCGGCTCACAGCGCCCGTAGCGCTCTCTGGAATCCCGGTACTGGCCGTACATCACCAGGCAGCGGGTGGCGTTGAAGAAATCGTTGATAAACGACAACGCGCCGTCGTCGATCAACCGGTCGTCGCCGTCCACGTATACGACGATGTCCTCGGGGCTGCAATGTTCCCTTATCGCATCGAGTTGATTGCGGATCGCGCCCCGCCGCTCCAGGTTGCGGATCACGGTGAATCTCGGGTCGGAGACATCGACATGATCCAGCGCGCCATCCGTGGAGGCGTCGTCGATCAGGATGAAGCGGCTCTCGGTATAGTCCTGCGACGCGAGGCTGTCCGTACAGCGCCGTAGGAATGACCCGGCGTTGCGAAACGCGGTGACCACCACGATGCGGTTGCGGCGGCGGATGCTGACGGGGAAAACCGGCTGGCAACGCGACACAGCCCGCGATCGCAGACCGGCGATGGCTTCGCGATCCGATTCCGGCAGCCCCGGGCGGCGGAGCGTCCGGTTGGCCTCGCGAATGCATTCCGCGTCGCGGCCAAGCGCCAATGCGGCAGCCATGTATATCCCGGGCAGCTCGTACTGGTACACCGGATACTCGAACGGCCGGGGAGTCCTGGGCAGTTCCAGGGCGATGCCCACTGCGGCCAGGTCGAAGGCCTTGCGGTTATCGCCGCTGTCGAGACAGTGCCGGGCGAGATGATACAGAGGCTCGGCGCGGTCCGGATCTTCGTCGAAGGCCTCGACCAGGGCGGGCTCGACCACGGTCCAGGGCTTGCCCGTTTCCTGGAGGCAGCGCGCGAAGCGATACAGGGCGGTCCATCGATCAGCGCCTTCGATTCCCGAGGCCAGGCACCGCCGATACCAGAACCCGGCTTCCTGAAAGCGCCCCAGCTCAAACAGGCGTCCGGCAACATCGAAGCCCGTGTCCTCGCCGGACCGGCAGGCCGCCAGGGCGGTCTCCAGCGGTTTCCGGGATTCAACGCCCGTTCCGGTCCCTGGCTCGTCGATCACCATGCCCGGGTGGCAGCGTTCGCTGCTGAACGGGACATCGATGCGCACGGAGCCATCGCCGGCGATCGACAGGCAGTCGGCGGCGGCGGGCAGGAGCGCGGGTCGCCAGGACGCCTCCCGGCCGGAACGCCGGCGGTGCAGAACACTGAATGGAGCGAGCCGCCCGGGCAGCGTGAAATGCCGATCGACCCGTACGCCGCAGCCGGCGGGCAGCAGCAGCAGCCAGCCATCCTGAGCGTCGAGCAGCGCCCGCAAGTCGCGGTTCCATACACCGGACGCCGCGTCTCCGGCCAGAGGAAGATGAGTAACGGCGCATTCCGGCAAGGCGCGAGCGAGCAGAGGCAGGAGGTAGGCGCCCGATCCGTCCTCCACCAGCAGTACCCGCGACACCCAGGGTCGCAACGGTGCCAGGTCGATGTGCCAGCTTCGGCGGCGGCCGTGGTGGGCAACCAGAAGTGTCAATGGCAGGTCGGGGCGGTCCATTGGACCGCCCCGGTAACGCTGTTCTCCCGCGCTCAAACGGTCGCCGTCAAGCGCCGAAGACACATTCCTTTGAAATGAACTGCAGCGGTCCGCGGGACAAGACCTTCATTACTACGCGGGCAACGGCGCGTCATCGCAGAAGTAGCTGCTGCCGTAGTGATCTGAGTTGTCCGCATCGAAATCCAGGGTGCAAATCGCTTCCCCGGCCTCGGGGAAGTCCGGCAGGGTAGCCGTGATCCGGATGGCTGTAATGCCGTTCTGGCTCCGGGACTCAGTGACCGAGTACTCACCATTGCCGTCGGTAGTGGTTGAAGCGAAGTATTCGGAATCTTCAAACGACCCGCCAAATAATTCCACCTGAATATCCAGATCAATGGCGATATCCGGCGTAGGCGGCAAAACGAATCCGGTAACCGTGATCTCCAATTCGCCACGGGATCCAGTACAAACCACGCTGATGAAGCACGGATCCTCCAGCGAATCGTCGAAGCGAATGGCGGAGGTGGCCGCGTGCGCCGGCAGGGTCACCGTATTGACCACCGGCTTGATCCACTCGCCGGCGCCCAGCTGGGCACCCGCGACCAGGCCGCCGGCCCCCAGGATTGTCTTGACGGAACGCCGCCTTTGCTCGCGCGCGCCGGTTTCGCTCTGCTTCTTATCGCTCATAAGACCCCTTCTATCGTCTAAATACAGCCAATGGACGACCAAATTTACATCAGTTTTCGGCTCCGTACCACCTCGATCAGACCAGCAATGGGCCGGACGATCTCCGGCTGGCCCTGGTGTCGGGCGAGAGGATCGACATGGCTGGACGTCGCCGCGGGTACAGCCGGCAGCGCTCGGAGGCCTGGAGCCGCCAGCGGCGCCGGCAAGGGGCGGATCTGGGCGGGAATTCCTTCTTCCGGCCACAGGTTCCTCCTCAATAGAAGCGTACCAGCTCACCCAGGGCGTCGCTGATCTCGGCCGGCGACAGGTGGTCGCCGAACGAGCCTCCGTCGTAGCTGCAGGTCAGGTCGGCCACCTGGGGCTGTTCCTCGGAATGCACAGCAATAATGGTGTCGTAAAGGAATATGGTCGGCGTCGCGTCCGCCGCTTCGGCCAATTGCAACAGTACCGGGGTGGCGCCGTCACTGCTGGAGGCAACCCGTACCGGCTCCCGCGTTCCCGCGTCGGACACCCGCAGGCTGTGTCTGGTCTTGCCGATGGTAAACGTCCCGGGCATCACCGAATCCGCCAACGGCTGGCCGTCGCGTTTGCGGTCGAGCTTGAAGGCGCAGTGGGGCACGAACCGGTCCACGTCGCGGTAACGGACAGGCATGCCACCCTGGATGTACAGGCGCGTGGACCCGTGCGGGAAATCCAGCTGCTTCGTCACTTCCACGGTGGTGCCCGGCTCCGGCCGGAAAGCCGACGAGTTACCCGTGGTCGCACAACCCGTCGCGATTGCCACCGCCATCATCACCGCCGATGCGGACCTGAAACGCATACAGAACATATCAATATCTCCGGGCGCCATAATGCGCCAATGTATCAGTTCACTTCCCGGAATTGTACGCTGGAGCTTTTGCGCTTGCTTAGCTTGCTGACCGGACTGGCCCGGCGAAAGACTTTGCTTTGCACCTGTCCGGTGCATGGTGGAAAGCCGCCGGAGGTTCATTGCGTGTTGATCGACGGTGCGCTTGTGGATCAAGTGTGATAGTTTGCGAAGTTCGGTGAGGGTCCGCTCGTTCAGGGTCCTGAAAGAATAAAAACAAGTTTATAGCTTTTCCCTGAAAACGAGCCCCTGAAGAGCCAGTCGACGTGAGCTTTCCTCCGCGAATTCGAGACCCGTATCGTCCCCTGCTCATGGCGCTCGCCGCCGTCGCCTGGATGACGACCCACATCACCGCGGCCGGGGCACAGGATATCGCCCTGCAGGTCGACGACTACGAAATCGAAGGCTTCAATCCGCTTTCCAATTCCCGGACCCGCTCGATACTCCGCCCCTTCACCGGAGAGCTGGCCGGCATCTCGACGATCCTTGAAGCCGCCACGACGCTGGAGCGGGCCATCCAGGATGAAGGCTACGCCCTGATCTCGGTCATTGTGCCGGAACAACCGGTGTCGGGGCGGGTTATCCGGCTGCAGACCCAGGGGTTCGTGATCGCCAACGTCGAGTCGACCGGCAACGAGCATTTCAGCGACCAGAACATCCTGCGCAGCGCGCCCTCCCTGGCTCGGGGCGCCCACCCCAACCTCGAACCCCTGCAACGATCGCTGTCGGTGGCCAACCTGCATCCCTTCAAGCGGGTAACTCTGAATTTTGTATCACGCGAGCGGGACAGCCGCGAGATCGACGTCAACCTGGCGGTGCAGGACCGCGAGCCCCGCCAGTTCTTCGCATGGCTCAACGACACCGGCACCGACGACACCGGCGAGTATCGCCTCGGGCTGGGCTACCAGCACGGCAACCTGTTCGACCGCGACCACGTCGGGACCTTCACGTTCACCACCTCCCCCGACCAGATCGAGGATGTCCGGCAGTTCGGGCTCAACTACCGGTTTCCCTTGTACCGGGCCGGGGGCTACGTCGACCTGCTCGCCTTCGACTCGGACATCGATACCGGCCGGGTCGCCGAGGTCTTCGACGTCGCCGGTCGCGGCCGCACCTACCGGGCCGCCTACACCCAGCTCCTGCCCAAGCGCGGCGGCTACAGCCACAAGGCCTATGCGGCGGTGGCGGACAAGCTGTTTGACAACGACATCACTTTCCAGTCGAACGACCTCGTGGCGGACGTCCGCAGCCGCCCCCTGGAGCTGGGCTACGAGTTCAAATGGCAGCGCGAACGCGTGACGCTGGTCAACGATTTCTCCTGGCGGCGCAATCTGCCCGGCGGTGAGTTCAACGACGAGGACGACTACGACGCCTCGCGCGCCGGAGCCGACCGGGACTGGCAGGCATTCGCGTACAACGGCTCGGTGCAGGTAACCGCCGGGGCGTGGCGGGTCGTGGGCGGCGTGCGGGCGCAGCTCGCCGACGAGCCCCTGATCGCCGGCGAGCAGTTTGGCATCGGCGGCCAGAATTCTGTACGCGGCTTCGAGGAGCGCGAGCTGACCGGCGACAAGGGCTACTCCGTGTCCCTGGAAGTGTGGGCACCCCAGTACCGCAGCTTCAGCTTCCTCGGCTTCGTCGACCATGGCCGGATCGAGCGGGAGGACCCGTTGCCCGGCGAGCTGGACAGCGCCGGTATCGCCAGCGCCGGGGTGGGGATGCGCTGGCGGTCCCCGCAGCGCCACTGGAGCGTTCGGGTGGACGCGGCACACGTTATCGATGGCTCCGGGCCCGCCGGCGCAACGCAGGATGGGGACAGCCGCCTGCATTTCACCCTGGTCTACCGGAGATAACCCATGCCGGCGCGCCGATACGCCCTGTCCGTCCTGTGCCTCGCCGCCCTGCTCGGCAACACCGCCGCCGCATCGGGGCCGGTGGGCACCGCCCTCACAGTCAAGGGCGTGGTTACCCTGCAACCCCAGGCCGGCGACGCCGTTTTCCTGGCCAAGGACTCGAAGGTCCACGAGGGCGACACCATCGTCAGTGCCGAGAAAAGCTTCGCGGTCATCGCGTTTATCGACGACTCCAGGGTGGTGATCCGCCAGGAGACCGAGTTCGTCGTGGAGGGCTTTCGTTTCGACGAGGCCGAGCAGAGCTCCGCCTTCCGGCTGCTGAAGGGCGGCATCCGCGCGCTGACCGGCAAGATCGCCCGGGAAAATCCGGACAACTACAAGCTGGACACCCCGGTCGCCTCGCTGGGCGTGCGCGGCACCAGCTACGACGCCCGCCTGTGCGACGAGACCTGCAGCGAGGAATCCGACACCGGCAGTGAATGGCAGGCCGCCCCGGCGCAAAGCGAATGCGCCATCCGCCTGGATATCGAGAAGTTTCCGGCGGGCGGCTACTTCACGGTGCGCGAGGGCGCCGTGGTCCTGCGCAAGGAAGGCCGGGAGGTGACGCTGCGTCCCGGCGACGTCGGCTTCGCCGACGATTCGCGCATCGGCTGCCTGCCGCAGGTACCCGCCTTCATGTTCGATGACCAGACGCCGCTGCCGGAGAGCGACGACTTCCGTAAATTTTCGCCATTGATGTGCACGCCCTGACGCCCGCCGAGACGCCGATGACACCAAGACCTGTCGAACTCGCATGCGGCCTGGCCCGAAAGGGCCTGGGGTCCGCACTGCTCTTTCTGATCGCCTCCACCCCATTGCTGGCGAACCCGCAAAACGGCACAGTGGTGGCCGGCAGCGCGTCGATCTCCAGCCCCGCGGCCGGGGTGCTGGAGATCATCAACGACCCCGGCACCATCATCAACTGGAACGAGTTTTCCATCGGCGTCGACGAGGTCACCCGCTTTATCCAGCAGGGCGCCTCGTCGTCGGTGCTCAACCGCGTCACCGGCGGCAACCCCTCCCAGATACTGGGCCGGCTGCTGTCCAACGGCCAGGTCTGGCTGGTCAACACCAACGGCATCGCCTTCGGCAAAGACGCGGTAGTCGATACGGCAGGCTTCGTCGCCTCGACCCTCGGCATCAGCGACGACGACTACCTGGCGGGGCGCTTCGAGCTCGGCGACGGCGGCCGAACGGGCTTCATCACCAACGCCGGCGCCATTATCGCCAATGACCGGGGCAACGTGTTTCTGATCGCGCCCCGGATCACCAACGAGGGCGTGGTGCGCGCGGACAACGGCAGCGTGGTGCTGGCGGCCGGCCGCAAGGCCGTGCTCACGAGTCTGGAGTACGATCACATCCGCTTCGAGGTGCAGTCGCCCGAGGACACCGCCGTCAACCTGGGCACCCTGCGCTCACTGGGCGGGGCGGTGGCGGCCTACGCCGGCCGGATCGACCAGCGCGGCGTCATCCAGGCCAACCGGGTCGCGCGGGGGGACGACGGTTCCATTCACCTCGTGGCGGGCGAGAACCGCGTAAGCGGTACCCTGTCGGTCGCGGGCAGCCAGGGCCAGGCCGGCGGCAGGGTTCGCATTCTTGGCGACGACATCGTCCTGGCGGGCGCCGCAATCGATGCCGGCGGCGACACCGGGGGCGGCGACGTCCTGGTGGGCGGCGACTACCAGGGCGGCGGCACGCTGCCCACCGCCGTGAACACCACGGTGGACGCGTCCACCACCATCGACGCCGGCGCCCGTGGGCGCGGCGACGGCGGCCGGATAATCGTCTGGTCGGACGACCACACCGACTCGTTCGGACGCTTGTCAGCCCGGGGCGGCCCCCAGGGCGGCGACGGCGGGCTGGTGGAAACCTCCGGAAAAGGCAGCCTCGAGTTCGGGGCGCCGGCGGACGTCGCCGCGCCGGCAGGCAAACCCGGCACCTGGTTGATCGACCCCTCAGACATCGATATCGACGCGTCCCACGCGGGCTCCATCGAAACCGCCCTGAACGAAGGGAGCAGCGTCTCGGTCAAGACCTCGGACGATGGCGACGGCAAGGGCGATATCTCGGTGAACAGCCCGATCCACAAGACCGAAGGCGGCGACGCTTCGCTGACCCTGGATGCCCACAACGAGATCCACGTCAACGCCGACATCAAGTCCAGCAGCGACAAGCTGGATGTCAACCTGAAAGCAGGCCGCGGCATCAACATGAACGCGTCCATCGATACCAACGGCGGCCGGTTGTCTTCCGCCGTTGCAACGCCGCATGCACCCGATGCGGAAGAGGACGGGATCGCGGTCACTGAAGACGCACCGGAAACGACCGCCGAAACGGAAGAGGAAACGCTCCCGCCACCCGATTCGAAGATGGAAACCGATGAGTCGGAGACCGTGGACACCGGCGAAGTCGTCGCGGATCTGTCGCCACCGGCCGAGCCCGTGACGTCCGCCGAAGACGGTGACACGAGCGCGTCCGCCGATCCCCTCGCGCCGACAGAGACGGCCGTCACCGAACCGGTATCCATCGTGGACGAAGAGCCCGACACGGCGCCGATAGAAGCGTCGCCCGACGCGGCGCCGGTCGAAGTGGCCGTGTTCGACGACGACGCCCGGCCCCTGATCACCATCAGCGGGGATATCGTCACCCGCGGCGGAGGGATCGATATCGACAGCGGCGACGCCGGCCGCACCACCGTCAGCGGCTCCCTGGACGCGTCGAACCTCGACGACGGGCAAACCGGCGGCGACATCCGGGTCCTGGGCGACGAAGTGCTGCTGACGGACGAGGCCCGGCTCGACGCCTCGGGGGACGCCGGCGGCGGCGACGTGCTGGTGGGCGGCGACTACCAGGGCGGCAACGATGCGGTGCGCAACGCCCGCCATAGCCGGGTGGGCGCCGACGCGTCCATCAGCGCGGACGCGACCGGCCATGGCGACGGCGGCAGGGTCGTCGTATGGGCGGACGAGACCACGGTGTTCCAGGGGGCGATCAGTGCCACCGGCGGCCGTGACGGCGGCGACGGGGGCTTCGCCGAGGTCTCCGGCAAGCAGCGCCTCGGTTTCCACGGCACGGTGGACGTATCCGCGCCCCGGGGCGAGTGGGGCACGCTGCTGCTGGACCCCACCAACGTCGTCATCGGCGCCGTCGGCGCGGACGACGGGGAGCTCTTGGACAATCAGATTCTCGAGGGCGACGGCGGCGCTCTGTTCAACATCAGCCCCGCCGCCCTGTCGGCATCGCTGGTGGCGGACACACTTATCGAAGCCGCCAACGACATCACCCTGAGCGCCGGCTCCCCGGTAAGCTGGGCGACGGGCGGCCGGCTGACCCTGGACGCCGGCAACGACATCCAGCTCAATGACGACCTGGACGGCGGCGCCGCCGGCGACATTACGCTCATTGCCGGCAACGACATCGGCACCACCGGCGCCACCATCTCGGGCGACGACCTGGTCCTGAACGCCGGCAACGTCGTGACCGTCAACACGGCGGTGAACACCGTCTCCGGTTTCGCCACCAACGGCGCGTTCGACGTCTCCAACAGCGGCGCGCTGGGCCTGGGCGCCGTCAGCGGCGGCGGCGACATTTCGGTTGTTGCCACCGGCCCGCTCACGGTCAACGGCACCGTGACGGCGACCGGCGCCAACAGCATCCTGCTCGCCGCCCAGGGCGGCACCGCCGCGGACGACCTGGTCATCAACGCCCGCGTTTCGGCCGACACCGGCGACATCGACCTGTACGCCGGGGACAGCATCCTTCAACAGACACCCGGCAGCGCGAACCAGGGCATCGACACGACGAGCGGCAACATTAACATTTTGGCGGGCACGAACTATAACGGCGGTGTGCCTTCGGCCGGCACGGCGACGGGGACTTTCGAGCAGGGCACCGCCGATCTAGTCACGATCTTTTCTCCCGGCGGCGACGTCGACATTTCCGCACCCGGCAACGTCGTGGTGAACCGGGTGATTAACGATTTCGGATTCGGCACATCGCAGTCCAGTATCACGTCCGACAACGGCAGCATCACCGAGCAGGGAGTATTCACCCAGATTTTCGGACCGGACTTCACGCTCTCGGCCGCCACGGGCATCGACCTGACTAACACCCCGGGCAACGGTAACACGAACATCGGCACGCTGGACGCCAGCAACAGCACCAGCGGCGATATCCTCATCGCCGAGACCGGCAGTCTGGTAGTCACCGGTCTCAGTAACAGCGCCGCCGGCGGCGCCGTTTCGGTCTCAACGGGCAGCTTTCTCGACATGAATACCGCCGCGAGCAGCAATAACGGAGATATCACGCTCAGCACGAACACCGGAGATATGACTTTTACGCTGGGAGTAGACGCCGGCGGCAGTGATATCCAGCTGTCGGCGGGCGGAAGCATCCTGAGCGACAACCTGGTCAACCCGGGCATAGCGCTCGCCGCAGCCAACCTGTCCCTGTCGGCGCCCGGGGAGATATCGGTCCGCACCGACGCGAACACCGTCGCGGCCGAGTCCACCACGGGCGGCAACATTACCATCGTCGACAACACCGGCCTCGCCACCGGGACGGTGGACGGCATCACGGGTATCAGCACCGCGGACGGGTCAGTCAGCCTCACCGCCGACGGCGGCGTCAACATCGGCCAGGCCGTCGACGCCGGCGGCAACGGCAACGTCAGCCTCGCCAGCAACAACGCCGGGATCGTCGTGTCAGCGGACGTGCGCAGCAGCAACGTCGGCACCGGCGACGGCAACGGCAGTATCGATCTGCAGGCCCCGAACGGCGCCGTCACCTCGGGCGGCGGACGGATCGAATCGGCGGGCGGCGCGCTCACGGCACTGGCGGCCGGCAACATCTTCCTGGATACGCAGGTGGCGAGCATCGACGCCCGATCCACGGTTTCGGGCGACATCGTGATCACCGAGGCCGACGGCGTCACCCTCGACCCCCTGGTGACCACCGCCAGCGATATCACCGTGACCTCCGGGAACACCATGAACGCCACCAGCATCACCGCCGGGGGCTCGGGATCGGTGTTCCTCACCGCCAACAACGGCGATCTCAATGTGGGCCTCATCACCGCCCCCGGTGACGTGTTCCTCACTACCCTGAACGGCGACGTCCAGGACCTGCAGGACGACCTCGTTCAGGACATCGACCAGGGCGGCGACCTGATCATCAACGCCTCGGGCGTCGTGGGAGGCACTTCCCCGGGCGGCAGCGCCATCGACCCCTTCTCGGCGCCCTCGAATCCGATTTCGCGGCGCCGGGCGCCGGCTCAGCGCCCGCGCCGGCACCGCTGCTACCGGCCACGCCGGCCACACCGGAGTTCCCCATCGACGACATCATCAGCCAGATCGTCAGCCTGCAGACCTACGTCGATGTCCTTGGAAGTGACTGGCCGGAAACCGACGACTCCATCAGCTTCGTGGAAGAACGAACCCAGTGCTATTGATGCGGCTGGGGATTTCCCGGATCACTTTTCGTCGAGCACGATCCGCACCCCCGACTCGCCGGCCCTGAGCCGGTCGCGGTGCAGGCGAAGCACCGGGTCATCGGGGTAGTCGTCGGCCAGCCGTTCCAGACCCGGCAGGCAGTCCGTACCACCCGCTTCCAGGGAAGGATAGATCTCAAGATATTGCTGCACGCCCTCGCTCCGGAACCGCTCGCCGGTCAGGGGCTCGAACACATCGACCCCCTGGGTCTTGCCCTTCAATAGCAGGGTAGCCACGGGCCGGAAGTGCAGGTTCGGGCATCGCTCCGCGGTGGCGCCCGAGACACAGATGCGCGTGCCTAAGTACTTGTTCACCGACTCGAGACGCGCCGCCGTATTCACGGCGTCGCCGATCACGGTGTAATCGAAGCGATTCTCGCCGCCGAAGTTGCCCACCACCGCGTCACCGGTGTTGATCCCTATCCGGGTGATGCCCATCGCCATGCCCGCCTCGTTCTTGCGGCGCATGAACGCCATGCAGAATTCGTCCAGGGCCAGGGCCGTGCGCACCGCGCGCTCGGGATGATCCTCGATCTCCAGCGGCGCGTTATAGATGGCAACCACCGCGTCGCCGATCATCTTGTCGATGGTGCCGCCGCTGTCCATGATGATCTGGCAGGCCTGGTCGAGGTATTCGTTGAGCACGTCCACCAGCAGCGTTGCCTCGGTGGTCTCGGTAAAAGAAGTAAAGCCCTCGATGTCCGTGAACAGGAAGGTCATGTTCCGGTTCTCCCCCTCCAGCTTCAGCGAGGCGGGGTTCTCGATGAGCTGGTTCACCAGAGCCGGTGCCAGGTAGGAGCTGAAGGACTTGCTTACCTCCTTGATATGGCGCTCGCCCTTGAACAGGTTGTAAATGGCGTTCAGCACGTAGACGCTTCCGATGTCGCCATGGTGGTGGCCACCGGGATGATGAGGTCCTGATGGCGCCACAGGAGGAAATTGACGATCAACACCGCCGCCAGCACCGACGCCGCCAGCAGGGCCGAGACCACCGGAGACAGGAACGGCAGCACCAGGGCGAGGACCAGCCCGATGCCTGCGACGCTGGCCAGCTCAATGGCCCAGGAGTACGGCGACGCGGATTTGAGCTTCTGGTCGATGATGCCCGCCACCACGTTGGCGTGAGCCTCGACGCCGGGATACACGGCATCCACCGGCGTCGCTCTCAGGTCCGCCAGGCCCAGCGCCGAGCTGCCCAGCAGCGCGATCGCCCCGTCGAGCACATCCGGGTTTTCGACCCGGCCTTCGACGATCTCCGCCGCCGGGACATAGGGAAAGCTGCCCCGCTTGCCGCGGTAAGGAATCATCACCGCTGAGCGGGAATCCATGCGGAGCACCCGGTCGCCCAACTCCAGCGCCTCCAACAGGGGAATGCCCGGGGCGAGCTCCGCGAGCCCGAACACCGGTACCGGGATCTCGTCCAGGTAGATCCGCGCCACCGCCAAGGCCAACGACTCGTACAAGGCCCCCTCGTACTCGTGCAGCAGCGGCACCCGCCGGGTCACACCGTCGGTGTCCACCAGTGGGTCGCTGAAGAACCCGGCGGCCGCGGCGCTTTGCTGGAGCACGGGCAGGTTGGCGTTGTAGCCCGACGCCTCTACAGCGAAAATCGTCTCGCTCATAAAGCCGTCGTTCTCGAACACCGGCTCGGGCAGCAGTCCCACGCTGTCGGACTTGTCCTTGTCGACATTGAAGTAGTATCCGAGCACCACGGGCCGGCCGCGCATGCTCTCGGCCAGCGCCCGGTCGCCGTCCAGCTCACCGGCTATCTCCAGCAACAGGCGGCGGCTGGCCTCGTCGGTGACGCGCGCCGCAGCGGCCTCAATCCGGTCACGGCCGCCCCGGGAATCGCGCTCGGCAAAAACCATGTCAACACCGAAGACGGCAGCGCCGTATGTACCGAACAGGTTGTCAATCAGCCGTGCGAGCCGCTCGCGGGGCCAGGGCCATTGCCCGATCGCCCTCAGCGAGCTTTCGTCGATGTCGACGATGACGATGCGCCGATCCTGCCCGGACTCGATGCTCAGGCGCACCCGGGTGTCGTATGCCAGGCTCTCCAGCTCGTCGAGAAGCCGCAGCCTGAATGTATCTGAGACATGTGCTGCGAACACGACCACCACCGCGAGGCCGAGGAAACTCTGTATTATTCTTTTTTTCAATCCGGTGAGGCGCCGGCTGGCTCGTGACAGATCAACGGGGTCAGACTCGATTGATTTACGGTACGACTATACGGCCATTGGAGACGCGGTCAACCCGGCGGCCAGACAGTGCGATCCGGTGGCCGACGATCTGAATCTGATCAGCAAGCAGGCCTACAACAAAGTCGATCACGAGATCAATGACGAAGCCCTGGGAGCCCTAACGCTCAATGGATTCCCGGTACAGACGATGACGTACAACGTTTCTTAGTCCAAGGGCATCACAGGCTCAAGTCGGGCAGGCAACGTCCGGGGTCGGACCATGCCAACCCACAGAATTTCAATGACATTTCCCGCCCCTGCTCAATAGAAACGCCCCCGCTCATCCAACGCGTCGCTGATCTCGGCCGGCGACAGGCGGTCGCCGAACGAGCCTCCGTCGTAGCCGCGGGTCAGGTCGACCACCTGGGGCTCATCCTCGGAGTGCAGAGCAATGACGGTGTCGTAGAGGAATATGGACGGTGTCGAGTCCGCCGCTTCGGCCAACTGCCATGGTACCGGGATGTGGTACCCCGCCCCGGCGGAATACCGACGGGCTACCCGTCGTCGCACAACCCGTCGCGATTGCCACCGCCATCATCACCACCGATGCGGACCTGAAATGCATACAGATCAATCAGCCGGACGCTGGCTGGGGGCTCAGCCGATCGGTTTCCGTCTTGACCACGGCGTAGCATTCGCAGGACAGCCGCTCGAGCTTCGGGCGATCCAGGACTGTAATATGTCCGCGTCTGTATTCGATCGCACCCTCGTCCTGCAGCTTACCGGCTGCGTGTGTCACTCCCTCGCGGCGTACGCCCAGCATGTTGGAGATCAACTCCTGGGTCATGCTCAGCTGGTTGGTCGGCAGGCGGTCCAGGGACAGCAGGATCCAGCGGCACAACTGCTGATCAATGGAATGGTGCCGGTTGCAGACGGCGGTCTGGGCCATTTGAGTGATCAGGGCCTGGGTGTAGCGCAGCATCAGAAGGCGCATGTCGGCGTCGTAATTGAATGCTTCCTTGAGCCGCTCCGACTGCAGGCGATAGGCGTGGCCCGCGCTCTGCACGATAGCCTGGCTGGGTGTGCTTTCGCCGCCCATGAACACGGAGATGCCGACAACCCCCTCGTTGCCCACCACCGAAATCTCGGCCGAATCGCCGTCCTCCATCACATAGAGCAGCGACACGATGCAGTCGGTCGGGAAATACACATAACGCGGAACGGCCCCGGATTCGTATACCACCGCGCCGAGCTGCAGCTGCGTTTCTTCCAGATACGGGAATATGCGCTTCTGAACTTCGTCCGGTGCCGCCGAAAGCAGTTGATTGAACTGCGGTGTTGGCATTTCTGTCACGTTCATACCCCTACCGATGAATGTCGAAATTCCCAGGAAGTGAGCTCGGCGGGTAGCCCCCAGGACAATAGGCATTATAGCAGATTTTCATCCCGGCTAAGTATGGTATCGCACAGAAACCGGGCGAATTCTCGCCACTGAGAGCGATACCGCACAGATCGTGCGGGACTCATTCAGTAAACATGCGAGCCAGGGACGATGATCAGCCAGGGATGCCAATCACAAATTCAGATCCATCGGAGATATGACGTGTACCGAACCAAATACTTTTCCGCCGTTGCGGTTGCCCTTGCATTGTTGTTGTCGCTGGGCTGCACATCAACATCTACACAGGAAAGCACCGGCGAATACATGGACAACAGCATCGTTACCGCCAGGGTGAAGACGGCCATATTCAAGGAGCCTTCTTTGAAGTCCGCCGAAATCAATGTTGAAACCTTCAAGGGGGCAGTTCAATTGAGCGGTTTTGTGAGCTCGCAGTCGGATATCAACAAGGCGGTCGAGATTGCACATGCCGTCGAGGGCGTGAAATCAGTCAAGAACAACATGCAGCTCAAGTGACCCGGCAAGGGCATTGCTCTGGTTGTCGCCATCGTTGGGCCGTGCGGTTGAAAATTCAGCGAACTGCTGGATGACGTACGTTGTGGATACACACGCTACACTGACGGATGCCAATCCGGGAGTTTTGAGTCATGAACATCACATTGGGTCTCGCGCCCCTGGTTTCGCTTGCCGCCGGTATTCTCATTCTGATCGTCCCCCGGCTGTTGAACTATATCGTCGCCATCTACCTGATCGTTATCGGCCTGATCGGATTGTTTGGTGCAGGAAACTTTCGTATTTGAGTCCGTCGTGTCGGGCTTGCGCCCGACCTACAACTGCAAGGAGGCCGCGTTCTGGGCAGCGAAACTCCTGAAGCAGGAATGGCCTGGCCGGTCGTTCCCGCTTCAGGATTACTTCATCGGTGCATCCATCACCGATCGTCCCGGCTTACTTCTTGTCCTTGCTCACTTCATGGCCGATGACGCCGCCGATCGCTGCGCCGCCGAGGGTCCCTATCGTGCTGCCGCCCGTAAGGACGGCTCCGCCGACAGCCCCGGCACCGGCTCCGATGACACACACAGCCGTTTACACCATATCCGGCCTGTCAGCCTTAAAGGCTGACCCACGATATGGCTGCTTTCCCGATCCAGCAATGCTCTATTTCTGTCCAAAAAGGTCAGTCCAGGACAAAAGTAACTTTCAGGTCGACACGGTACATGGTGACCTTGTCATCAGTCACGAGAACCTGCTGCCCTTTCACCCAGGCGCCCTTGATACCATGGACGGTCTTGGCTGCATGTTCAATGCCCTTGTCTATGGCATCTTCAAAGCTCTTCTCGGATTCGGCGTTGATTTCTATGATCTTGGCTACCGACACGGAATACTCCCGTCCCCTGGGGGCTCATGTAATGTGAATATGGAATAAAGTACGCTTGTGGGTCAGCCTTCAGGGCTGACATGTCAGGTGTAAAACCTGACCCACAAGGACTTCGTACGTAGTGTCATATCAAGGCTAAGTTTGTTCACGTTGCGCAGATCTCGCTGCTGTATTTCGGAGCCGGGTTCAAAACCGCAAAGGGCGAATCCCAGGGAACTTTTTCGCTTTCCCAGGCCTTCAGCGGCATGACAAAGGGCAGATGACCGTTGGGTCGCAGCCAGGCGTCGACGGACCAGGAATCGCCGCCTCCGCTGTCAATGACCACGGCCGTCCAGTGCACCAGATCCGAGAACCGTTGCCTTATCCTGGGCTCTCCCATGGACCATCCCGGGAGCAGGCCGAGATCATGCAGCACGTTCAGGTAGGTCGTGGTGTTGCTGGCATTGTCGACGCAGTCCATGCGCCCGTTGAGCGCCCCGTCGCGGTCGTTCACGGCCTCGTCGTTGGCGAACAACGGCTGGTACTTCTCCGCCAACGCCTCCATCTGCCAGATGCCGATACGCAGCCGCTGCAGGCGGTCATGCTGCCGGTTTCCCGGGCATAGAGCCATCTGCTTCGCAACCTCCGCCATATCCGCGGCGGTCATTGTGATGCGTTGACTCGCTTTGCACGACCAGTTGAAACACACGCGCTGGGTCACCGACCCGTCTGCGTGGATGCGGTAGTCCGGGGCCAACGGCCGGGCCGTCGGTGCGTTCGACTCCGCGGCCGGCGGTAACGCCGCCGAGCTTCCGGCCGCCGCCGAAGGCGGAGCCACAATGGCCGTCGACATGACAGCCATGAGGAAAAAGCCAATGGACGGCGTCTCCAGCCGCACGCGCAGCCGTCGCAAAACCAGCCGTGCCGGCGCTCGGCCGGCACGGCTGGAACACTTGTGAAGCGTCACAGGGGCTACGAGATCGGTTTGACCTCGACCCGGCGGTTCTGTGCACGGCCCTGCGCATTGTTATTGCTCGCGATCGGTTGCGACTCGCCGTAACCGCTCATACCCAACTGCCCGGAAGAGACGCCACGGCTGATCAGGTAATCTCGAACCGATACGGCACGCCGCTCGGACAGTCCCTGGTTGTAGGCATCGGATCCGACGCTGTCCGTGAATCCGGCAACCTCGTAGCTGATGTCGGGCTGCGCGCGCAGCTCGGCCGCCACATGGTCGAGCGTATCCGTGGCGCGGGACTTCAGGTCCGATTTGTCAAAGTCGAAATTGACGTCCTGAATCACATAGGTGGGTGCCGGTTCCGGCGCCAGCACAGGTTCCGGCGCAGCAATCGGCGCCGGAGTCGGCGCAGCGGCCATGTTCTTCGAGGTCGCGCACCCCGCCAGGGTCACGGATAATGCAGCCGCGACGAGCAGGATGCTTCGGGTCAGTATTTTCATGCGATTACACCTTTGTAAGTATGAAATTGAAAGGCGGCGACCTTGGTCGTCGTGATTCACGGCCTCGTCTGCGAGACCGGACATCAGTTCGTGAAGCATGCGTTATTCTCCCGCCTTCGTCGGTACGCTGTCGCACATGACACCGGGAAGAATACCAACACGGCAGTTTGTCCACCCGGCCGTTTCCCGGTCCACAGCAGACTTTTCAGGGAAGCAGGCGGCAGTAGTCGTCGACCACTGCTGCATAACACTCGCAGGATGCCGTCTCGAGTCCTCGGCGGGACAGGACGGTAATATTGCCCCGGGCATAGCGAACGAGCCCCTTCTTCTGAAGCGCACCGGCGGCAATGGTCACCGCGCTGCGCCGGACGCCCAGGACATCGGCAAGCGACTGGTGCGTGATGTGGAAGTTGTCCGTCTGCACGCGGTCATGTGTCATAAGCAACCAGCGCACCAGGCGCGCTTCGACTTCGTGGAACCGGGTACAGACAGCAGTCCGGGACAATTGCGCCATGGACACGTACAGGTATCGGTTGAGCGCACGGGCCAAACCGGGTCTGTCCCGCAGCCTGCGCCTGAGGTTGAGAGCGCTGATTCGCAGCGATGTCCCTGCGCCCTGCACGATGCCGCACAGGGGCGCATTGCCGATTCCAAGCACCAGCGTCGCTCCGAGCATGCCTTCGTTGCCGATCATTCCAATATTGAATGGCTGCTCGTCACGCAGTGTTGCCACGAGAGAAATGATGCCCGTAAGGGGAAAGTAGGCATGGCGGTAGGGTTGGTCCGGCTCACACAGGATGTCACCAACGGTGAGCTCCATCAACGTGCTGTCGGTCAGCAATCCGCGGCGCTCCCTGCGCGGCAGCCTTTCTATCAGGCTGTTGACCACTGGATCCGATGGTTCGACTGGCACTACACTCTCCGAGAACATGGCCCCGCAACCGGAATGACACGGGAAGCGCGCCGACTTGACGCGACAATGCAGACTGACCGGATCCTGCAAGAATTTCCGTTCGCTATAGCACAGAGGGTGTGCCCGTCATGAAAATTGGTTGGACCAAGACGAAATTCCCGTGAAGGCGGCATCGAGACGCCATGCGCGGCGGTCCCGACAGATCCCGCTATGCGCGCTACCGCACGGACCTGGCACTTCGAATGTTCTACGATTATTGCACTGAATTCTCGCCCTCCCCCTGCGAGCCCACACGCCTCCCCTCATTGGGGCGTTCGCTCCTCGAGAGTTCAGAACACTTATCCCGTTGATGCGGACAACCGCATCGACGGGTTTTTTTGCCGGCAGATTTCTCAACAGAGAAGCCGTATCCGGCAACATACCGGATCAGTACCGGAAGGAGCGTTCGCTCACCCGGGCAGGAGTCATGTCGTAGAGGCTGATCGCCAGCACGGTTATCTCTCTGAAGGGACCGACCGTCGCCTGCAGAGGATGGCGCAGTTTCCCGTCCACGGTCTGCGCCGTGCCCCAGGCGAGGTGTGTGGCGTGGCGACCGTCTCGATATACAGCGGAGTTTTCGCGCACCAACGGCTCGCCGTAACGGCGCACCAGGCTCGTGGTTGCTTCCCGGGACTGTCGTGCCGTCACGACTTCGGCGTACTCCACCCGGTACAGGCGGGGATAACGGACGTCCGTAAACCACGCCTCGACACACCGTGAACCGGGCACCGCCCCACCGAAACGGGTCTGCCAGGAGCTTCCGGCGCGACAACCGTCCCCCTCCACGACCAACCTCGTGCCACCATCGAGCAAACGGGGCTCGGTATTGAAGCTCGAGGCCATCGCCTTGCGGGCCGCATCGAGGCTCATGCCGGGTTCGAGACCGGCTACGACCAGCACCGGCCCCTGCATGGCCGGTTGCGCCCCGGTGCGGTTGATGTCCGTGGTGTCCGCAGGCACCTGGAGACGGAAAGTACGCTCCGGTTTGACCAGCCAGTTGTTACTGCGCTCGGCGTCGGCAACGAACGTTTCCCGGGTATCACCCTGCAATGACCCACGTACCGTCACCCGGGCTATATCCGGGCACTGGAACCGGATCACCGCCAGCGAGGCATCCACAATGCGCTGGACGTCGCGAGTGTCTGAATCCAGCAGCGCCGGGTCAGGTGTGACCAGCATCAGGTCAATCGGCCCGCGGCAGTCCGTGGCGCTGGATACCGTTGCGTGAAAAGCCGGGTCTTCGAGAAGCACGCGGCCGGGAGCGGCCGCCACGGCCGCCGGGAGGCAGGCCAGCATGGCCAACCCCAGACTCTTCAACAGGACGGATTTGACCGGATTCATACGACCTCCCAAGTACCGTCTTTGTTGCGGCAGGTCCTGAACTGCTCCGAGGCGGCGCTGCCGTCCGGCATCGTCACCTTCTGGGTTACCAGCGTGCATTCCGGCTGGGCGAGCATGTCGTCGTCAAAGTCGAGGTCGGCGTGCTCGCGAATCGCGTTGCCGTCAGCCGACTGCCGATCGACGGGGTTCAGCAACGAGGCGTGAACGAATCCGTAGCCCCGGCCGTTTCGAGCCAGCATATACCAGTCTTCGCCTGATACCCGCCCGACGACGGGAACCTGCTGGTCGTGTTCGAGCTGGTCGATGATCGGATAGTTCGTACCCGGGCCGCTGCGCACGTTGCTGCGCGATTCGGCGGCGTACCACGCATTGATCATCTCCAACGGCGGCGCCTGGGTCGAATGGCTCAACGGTTCATCGTAGGCATCCTGCACCTGTACTTCCGTGCGGACGCCCGTGCCGGGATTGACCCACGTCTGCGGCTCACCGGTTTCGATGGCCGTCGCCGTGGAGTGGGCCAGGCCTTCGCGATCCGATACCTGCATGCGGCGCCCGACTTCGCCCCCGAGCCAGTAGCCGCCCAGCGCGCCGATAATCGTGGCGGCCGTCTTGCCGGATCCGGAGCCGATCCGCGAGCCCAGCAAGCCGCCGAGGACACCGCCGACGCCTTTACCCACGTTCTCCTTGGTCAGCTTGTCGGTGATCCGGCTCATGAAGTCGTCCTGAACCTGCGGGGGGTGGTCCTGGTGCTCCGCACGGGCCAGTGGTCCGGCGGCAGTCAGCGTCAAGACGGTTGCTGCGACCACTACTTGTCGAGCATGCGATCTGTTCATTACAAAATACCTTTTCAACGTGCTTTGGATTCGCCGTTCACAACAGGACCGACGACTTGTTTTGGGGTGACAGGGAGAACTGCTGTGCGCGGGGACCGCGCGACGCATCTCCGTTGTCACTGCATAGGATCAATCTACAACGCTTGCCCGGCCGGCGTCGGTACGTTGGCACACGGAGCCCCATGCATGGGCGATCATTTACAGGTCAGCCGCCGCGAGCGGCCGGCACACGTCTGTTTGCTATCGCACAGACCGGGTTCCAGGGCCATGTTCAGATCTTTTGCACGGAGAACCCGATAACGGGTTCGTGGCTCAGTGCGGCAACAGGAGCAAGACAGCGTGAACAGCAGGCAGATATTCGGCATCTCATTGTTGGCAGCGGGCATTATCCTGCTGTACTTCGGGTACCAGGCGTCACAAAGCGTCGGCGAGCAGGTGGTCGAGTCATTTACCGGTCGATTCACGGAGTCGACCACCTGGTACCTGGTGGTCGGGGCCGCAGCGAGCCTTGGCGGGCTTGGTTTGCTGATATTCAGGCGGTGAGGTCTGTGGAGAGGGCCTGACGCGCGACGGTCAGCCTCGCTTTCATGGCTGCGGCTGAACCGCGTCGCCAGAAGTGCCTGGTAACCGGCACCGGCAAGATTGGCGGAACTGCTGCCAAGCCCGACGGCACGCCGGTATCGACTGTTTCGCGGTTGAGATCAATCTGTTGAAGGGGCGTGTCATGTGACATGAGCCGACTCCTACGCACTCCCCCCAGGATGCGACAAACCCAGGGCAAGCTCGCAAGGCCACCACAGCGCTTGACGTTTTAGCGCAGTCCGAAATACGACAGGACAACGAGGATGATGACGACCGCGCCGACGAGCCAGATGATGCTGTTCACATGATTACCTTAGCGTTTCCGCAAGGTACTGCCAGCCGATAGGCGGGGGGTTACTCTGTCCGTCCTGTACCTCGGGAATCCGGTCAGTTTTCACGAACAAAAGGTCCTCTTGCGCGCTGGCCACTTCTGCCGCTGGAGTGTTCTCAACCGGCATTACCCTTCCGTCGCCCGCCGCGGCTGTGTTCTCAGACGGCCAGAACGACTCTCTGCTGAAAATCCGGTCCCAGAACGGAACCCGTTGTGGCAGCAGAGCGGCCGCAATGCGCTCGTCGAGCGCCTCCGGAAATTCAGGCGCGACTCCGTCGCCATACACCTCTAGCATCAGCTCCCGAAATACCGGCAGCGCCAACCGTCCCCCGGTTTCTTTCGATCCAAGAGTCCGATTATCGTCGAACCCGATTCTGATCGCGGCAGTCAAGCCATCCGGTCCATAGGTGGAGCCCACGAAGATCGCGTCTCTGAACTCGTCGGTCGTTCCGGTTTTCCCCATAACGGCGATGGGGAATCTCTCGGGAGCCAGCGCTCGCGCCGTGCCGGTAGGCATCCGCACGACACCGCGCAGACCTTCCTGGATTAGAACCAGCGCGGCGCCATCAAAGGGGACCGGTGACGGTTCACGCCGGGTCTCGGCTACGAGATCGCCCGAACGATCCACGACGGCCTGGATCACGTACGGCTCTGCCGCGATGCCCGATGCAATCGCGCGATATGCATTGGCCAGCTCAAGTAGGTTCATTTCGGACGTACCCAGCGCCGTCACCGCGTAGGATTCAAGCGGGGTGTGGATGCCGAGGCTGCGCGCGGTCTGGAGCACGCGATCGATCCCGATCAGCTCGCTGATCCGTACAGCCACCGTGTTCCGGGACTCGGCTAGCGCCCGGCGGATCGGCATCAGTCCCTTGAAGCGGTCATCGTAATTCGACACCCGATGCGGCAGGGATGTCTGTCCATCCGGCACGCTGATCGGCCAGTCAGGGACCAGCGTATCAAGCGTGAAACCGCCGTGCTGAAACGCCGCCAAGTAGACGATCGGCTTCATCGCGGATCCGGGCTGTCGCAGGGATTGGGTGACACGATTGTAGTCGGTGTAGGTCGCCGCGCGACCGTTAAAGACCTGTCGACCTCCTGTCTCGGCCAGGATCCGCCCATCGCTGTTATGCATCAAGACCACCGCGCCCTGGACCAGGCCTCGGGACTCCGGGTATCGCTCTTCGTAATGTGAGAGTCCATGCTCCAACGCTTCGTCGACGATGATCTGCATGCGGGTATTGATTGTCGCGTGCACCTGGATCCGGCCCTGCAGCAGATCCTCCGCGTTCAGGTCGGGGTATCGGGCTGCCAGTTCCTCCAAAACATGCCCGACAACGGCCGCAGTCCCGGGTGCCTCCGGCACCTTTGTTCCGCTGAGCGACTGGTCTGTGTCGTGAAGTGCCCTCTCTAACGGGCGTTGCCGGGCCTGTCGCGTGGCTTCCGGCGACAGGAACCCATTCGTCTGCATCAGAGCCAGGGTCTGGTTCCGCCGGCGCAGGACTCGATCCGTGTCCACCGCGTTCGGCGCGTAGTAGCGAGGCGCCTTGGCGATACCGGCGAGCAAGGCCGCCTTGTCGGCATCATCGACGGTGAATGTATTAAGCGGCTTTCCGAAATAGTGTTCGGCCGCTCTTGCAAAGCCGTACTGACCGTCACCGAGGTACACGAGATTCACGTAACGCGCCAGAATCGCTTCCTTCGCGCGTTGCTTCGACCCGAACATCGTCTCCATTTCCTGTTCCAGCCACAACGAGAGCCGGATTTCCTCCTGTTTCCGAACCAGCATGTTGACGGCGCGAGCGCCCATGACCGTCGACAGCAACGAGGTTACGAAACCGGTGTGGTGCAGCTGGTTGCTGTCCTCCCGAGCCGCCATATCAACCAGAAACGTGCCGCGCACGAGCTGCTGGGTGATCGTCGAGCCCCCTTGCGGGAACAGTGCGGCAGCGCTCGCCTCGTCATATATGAGTCGTTTCGCCAGCGCGCCGATCCTGACCTTCATCAGTATCCGAGGCAGGCTGAAGTAGTCGACCCCTTGGTGTGTGAAGAAGCGCTTGTCTTCAGCGGCGAGGATCGCGTCACGGACGACCGGAGGGATATTCTCGTACTGCACGATCTCGCGACGCTCATGCGCCATTTCAATGAGCGGCCTGCCGCTGGCGTCGTAGACGCGCCCGATGGTGGGCGGATCGGTGCGAACGAACAACCTCAGGTCAGGCAGGTTATGGCGGTCGAAGTAGACGTAGTGCAGCTCGGCGGCCGCGAGCAAGGTGATAAGCATGAGCAACGCGGATGCGATACCACCACCGACGAGCACGATTCGCCTGATCCAACGCCGCCCCGCAGAACGAGTCGGCTTCAGTCGTGCTTCATCATGGTCAAGTTCCGCTACCTTCTTCACCGTGGTTGCTTGCCCTCTGTTTCGAACTGGGAGCAGCCTACTAGGTGTAAACGGACGCCGTCAGTTGCCTGCCGCACAGATGGGCGAATGCGAAGGCCGCTTCGCAGGTTTCGATTCAGCAATGTACGCTAACGCACACGGGGCAGCATGCATGAGCGAACCATCGAGGACCGCGTAACTCAACCATTTGGTGGCGCACTTCCCGACTGCTTGACCGGTGTTGTCTTGCGGCTCACGCGTGACATTCGGTGACCGTATATCGCAGTCTACGCGGCCGGGCCAAAAGCGTTTTCCCGATGCTGGACCACCACGCCATCTACCTTCTGATCGCAGGAACCTACACTCCGTTCGTATTGGTGGCGCTCAAGGGCGCACTGGGCTGGTGGTTAGTTGGAGTCGGATGGGGGCTGGCGTTGTTCGGTATCGTCCTGGACGCGTTGCCACACCCGGGACCGCGATATTGTATTCGAGGAGTCAGCCATGGCCGCCGGGAAACCGGCGGACGTCGAGTCGACTTCTGACTGATTTCCAGACCAACCTGGAATTCCGCTGGCGCCCGGCCGCGCGCTTCTACGACACCTCAGGCGGGGCCGTTATGGGCGAGCAGTCGACGTTCGTCGCCAACTTGGAGTTCCAAGTTGGCGACGAATACTATCGAGACCGGGAATTTTTCAATTACGGTCTGGTTTGGGCTCCAACACCGGAGCGGGCTCCGGCTCCGGCTCCGGGGCTGCGACCGGGGTCGGGGCGGGTTCCGGTACCACCTCCGGTTTCCTGAAATGCCAGAGCAGAGCGGCACTGTACTCATTATCTCGGTAACTGTCGCCGCTGATCGTGACCAAATGTTGATAGCCGAACCGGAGCTCCAGATTCCTATCCAGATCTCTGGAAATACCGATGCCTGCCTGTGCCTGCTGTGTACTGTCGTCTATCGCGCCGTCGCCCAGCGAGAAACTGCTCAAACCAGCGGAGATAAAAGGACGCCAGTCGCCAGAGCCGAAGAACCGGTATCCGTTGGCGGCAATCACATCGACGCTGAAGTTGTCGAATTCGGTTCCCAACCTCAGGTCAGCGGCCCATAGATCGTCGAATTGATATCCGAGAAACAGATTGATCAATTTGGATGCGTGGCCCGGTGACGACGTGGGCACGTTCAGGACCCGGTCGTTGTCAAGAGCCAGAAGACTGACGCCACCACCCACGTAACCATGACCTTCGGCGTTCGCGGACCCGGACTGTGCATGGGCCCCGCTCCAGGAAAACATGGCGGCCAGAGCAAATAAATAGGCAAGTTTTTTCATTACTTTTCCCTTAACTACTGTGTTTGACTTCTTGAAGACCAAAAAGCTTGAAGGCTGAAAAGCCTAGCGGCAACGGACCTGTATCATCTGTGCGATAACGCACATATCGCACAATATTAAGGAAGTTGCTGGCATTCTCAATGGGCCATCAACAGTCGGCCGCTAAGGCAATACTCCACCCGGGCAGGAGTGGTCGAGGGCCGCGCCGTTGTCTGCAATGTATACAAACCCACAGAATGCAAGCAGATGGGCAGCAGACGATGAACCTCTGATACCTGGCATTGTTCCCAATCCGGGCCTAAAGATCGTCGAGTCTGGCGGCATGCCTCAGACCCCACAGGCCGCCTTGTCCGTCGTTTCCGTCTTCGATAGCATTGGAGTTTGGCGGAACTTCGGGGGAAGCCCGTTGCCTGACGGTAGGTGGAGAGTATAGCTTGGCCGTTTATGAGGACATCGCACCGCCGTCCCTTAATAATAAGACTCGAGTCGTTAACACCTGATTATTCTGAGTCAGCTACCGAAATGTTCACGTTACACTGGAAATACCAAGTTGCCTAGATCGACAAATTTGAAATTGTGGGGCCAAACCTCGCCATCGCCACCCTCGGTGTCGGGGGCTGTGCGGCATCGATTCTCGGCATCCATGCGCCCGAATATGGTCGGCATGGCCGCATGCCTATGCTTTGGTCTGTTGGGTATCGGTTGCACCCCGCTCCAGGTGATCGAGCCGGACAATGCCGCTCAGAGGCCCGACCCTCAACCGAACCCGATGCTCCATGCAACCTATTCCGCGGACGCGGAGGTCCCGTTCGTTGTGGAATCAAGAACCGACATGGCAGATGGTTCCAAGCAGGTCAACTTTGAGTCGCGGCGCGCGTCGCGTAAGACTCGGGACATGGCGGATTGGGTTGTCAATTCAAGCGACAATCGCAACATGCCGTTCGCTATTGTCGATAAAGTGAACGCCAAAACTTACATATTTGACGTGGACGGACGGCTACATGGAGCAGCTCCCGTGCTGCTTGGAGTGGCGAAAGGCGATCACACCGCCCCCGGCATTGGTAATATCCCGATGTCGCGCATCCCTACCGAGGACCGTACTACGCCGGCGGGTCGTTTCGTGGCGACAATGGGCCACAATTCCCGCGGCAAGGAAATACTCTGGGTGGACTACGAAAACGCCATCTCCATGCATCCAGTTATTACGACCAAGCCCGAGGAGCGCCGGCTGCAACGCCTGGCTACTCCAACGCCGCTTGATAACCGTATTTCCTATGGCTGCATCAATGTTCCAGCGGAGTTCTTCAAGAACGTAGTACATAAGACGTTTGCCGGGACGCGCGGCATTGTTTATGTATTGCCGGAAATGGATCTGCCAATCCAGAATACGCGACTAACGCACTAGTGTCCTGTCCCGCAACCTGCCGCCAACACCCCACCCCGCAAGCACCCTTTGGCCGTCAGCGATATCGGTTATCCTGCCTATCCGTTTCCTGCCTATCCGTTCCTGATACCTGGTGGTCGGTGCCGCAGCGAGCCTTGGCGGCCTCGGTTTACTGATATTCAGGCGGTGAGGTCTGTGGAGAGGGCCTGACGCGCGACGGTTCCGGGGGCGCTCAGTTGCCTTTTCGGGCGATGTTGTAGAGCGGCATCACCGTAGGCAACAACGCCTGGCTCTGGTCAAGTGGAATCCTTGATGTCTTCCTTTACATCCCCATATCCCGATTGGATTTTTCCGCTCCGGCGCAACCGCGCCACCCGTCAGTCGCCGGCGGCTCGACCCGCATCCTGGATACTTTCGCCCGTTTCTTTGATCGACTTGCCGATCTTCTCCACGGATTCATCGATGCTCTCGCCGACCTTCTCGGCAGAACCTTTCTCGCAGCCGGATACTGCGACAAGCAGCACGCCCGTAATCAAGGCCGATCGCTACTGTTCCAAGTCTCGTCATTGCGTCTGTCCTGGTTGGCGTTGTTTCCGGGGGTGGAAACAACCATGTTCGTTGGAGAGAGGTTACGGCGCCCCCTCCCCGTGTCTGTCTGTTACCGAACATGACTCCCGGCAGGACGCAGCCTGTTCAGGCGCCCGAACGGCCTCGTGACCTGGACACTTGACGGCACCGGTCCCGCAAGGTCTCGCGCGTGCGGCAGCGTACCGACGACATATCCGGCGACACCTATCATGGAGCCTCAATCGCCGGGGTCACGCGTTCTATCGCTTGACCCGTCCATATATGAGGCGAGTTTCATGCATCAGATCATCTACATCGTCGGCGCCATCGTCATCGTCCTGTTTATCCTTGGCTTTCTCGGACTCCGGTAAGGACAAGCACCCGGGTTTTGTAGAATCATCGTCGTCCGCGCGCTGAAGACAGACGTCATTTACGGGCGAGCCTGACCCCGGTTCGGACCAGCGCCGTACTTTGCTGCAGTATCCGGGAAGCTATGGAGGCGCGGTCAATGGCCTCCAGCCGCTGCCGGTTCAGCTGCGCGGCCCGGGCCTGGTCGTTGATGGACAACAGCAACTCTTTCAGCACATTCAGGTTCCAGGCGTCCGAGTCCGGCGGCAGCGCCACCGGGACGGCTGCATTGTCCGCGGGCAGGCCGATCTGCTCCTGGGTAAAGCGCAGAGCTTCCATTATCGAGGCCACAACTTCGTCACCTGATTGCGACAGGTCGTAGGGCGGGTCCCAGGCCCACGACGGCTTCAGCAGGTCGTTGTGGGTTGTGACCAGAAGCACGGGCGGCTTCTTCCGGTTCAGGTTGCTCTCCAGGTGCGCATTCCAGCGATTCATCATTTCCCGGTCCAGCGCCTTGGCCGGCTGGTTCGCCTGGCTCACCCAGAGCAGCAGATCCGCCCGGGTCGCTTCCCGCATCACCGCCTCGAACGTCTCCTCCCGCCCGTCCAGCCCCGGCGTGTCGATCAGGTAGATTTCCAGGTCATCGGCAAGCTGCATGTGATGATACCGGCAGCCCGCCGTGGTCGGCAGCACATCGATCTCGGCGGCGCACTGCGCCTTCAACGCGTTGACCAGGGAGGATTTACCCGCATTGATCTGGCCGACGAGGATCACCGACAGCGGTACTATCCTTTGCTCCTCCGGGTTGTCCAGGGAGGCGCGGTAGATCGACAGTTCTGCCTCGGAGAGTCTCAGCCTGCCGCTGTACAGGTCGATCGCCACCCGGGTGACCTGCTCGAACAGGACAAGCTTCATGTTGTTCTGCACCTGCCGGTTCAGGTCGCTGTAGATGCGGGACGCGAACTGCGACGTGATCTCTCCGAGCACCGCGGCCACCGGATTCCAGGCGCCTCTCAGCACTCGTATGGCCGGGGAGGAATACTCGTAGACCTGCCAAGCTCTCCTGGACTTGCGTGACAAGCCCATGAGCGTGGAGATCCTGACCTCCCGGGAAAGCGGCACGATTTCGATGACCCGGGCGCGGTACTCGCGGCTCCAGGTCTCCAGCATCAACAGCAGCTCAGGCACGCTGAACGCGTACTCGGCATCGCGGTCGTCGCCATGATAAGCGCGGGCGACGAATGACAGCTGATCGAGCGCGGCCCGGGGGATATCGTCCCATGGAGTGTCGACGAGCCGCGACGCCTCGATATGCGCCACGGCCTCCTGCCATACCTGCTTGTCGCGGCTGGACCAATCCGGGCGCGGATCAAGGCGCTGAACGTCGGCGGCCGGCGGCCGTGCAGACTGCGACCGGGCATAGCGGGCCAGCCATGACATTGCGGTCAGCAGCAGCACGACGCCGCTGAACCACCAGAACCAGCCCGCCTGCCAGAGATAAACCATACCCAACGCCGCCAGCAGCAGGGCCGGAACCAGCCAGAGCAGCAACGCCGTCAGGTAGAACTCCCTGGCCCGGTCTTTCAGAAGCCCGCGCAGCAGATCTATCATGATTCACCGGCACCGGCCGCCTTCTTCACTGCCGTCCTGCTCTGCGCCATGGCTTGCTCATAGACCGACTTCACGGCGTCGGCACTGATCTCTTTGTCCGTGTTCTTGTGGTACAGGTAGCTGCATGCGGCGCGGCCCAGCGCATAGGTGCTGGCATAGCTGACACTGACGGCGAATGCCGTTCCCACCAGCTGCCCGTAGCCGGGAATCAGCTTGCCCAACTGCCGGCCACCGAGGCTCACCGCATAGCGCAAGGCGGCGGTGCCGCCCAATGCCGCGATGAATTCCGAGAAGTTCCTGGCATTCCATTCCATGCCGTATCGGCGAGCCAGGCTGTGCAGCATCTTACCCTGCACCGCGGGTACGCTCACCAGGCCCATCAGGGGCACGGCATCGCTGGCCGAGGCGGTCGCCGCGTACCACATGACTTCGGTTCTCAATCGATTGAAGCTCTGCTTCTCGGCATCGCTTCGATCCCGCTCGTCCAGCCACAGCTGCAGCTCGGGCAGCTTGTTGACGATCAGCTCGGCGAGGTCATCGGCGCCGAAGGGCTCCGGTCCGCCGGCGGCGGCGGATTCCGGAAAATCGACGACGCAGTAGTCGAGCTCCCGGCCCCAGGCGGCCTCGATGGCCGACTGCTTGGTTTTCACCGCTCGCTGCCTGTCGTGCGGATCTCCAATCTCGTGCGCACCGGTGTGAATGACGGCGGCATGGCTGGGCTCGATGTGTTTCGCGGATCGACGTATCTTCCCCAGCGCCTCGAGGACGGCGCTCTGTTCGCCGTCGCGAGCCCGGGCCACGACGAACAACGCGTGGCTGCCGCGGCCGAGCTCCTCGAGGTCGGCGTCGGCGTCGTAGTCTGCTTCCCCCAGACCCCTGGTATCCAGAAACCGCAGCACCGGGTGCTCCCCGGGATAATCGAAGTAGCTGGATGTCCGGGTACAGGGCATGAATCCATTGCCGATCTCCGCATCACTGTGGCCGGTCAACTGCCTGACGATGGAGGTCTTTCCCGCCCCGGCCTTGCCCAGCAGCCAGATGACAGGCAGTTTTCGGTCCGATTGCCGCAGGGCCCTGGCGAGCTCTTCGTCGCTCGGAGGGTTGACAACATGATTGTAAAGTTTGGATGCGAATTTCTTCATGATCTCCGCCGCCTGGTCCGCGCTGGCGGCGTCAAATCAGGGGCCGGGATCAGTGTAACGGAAAACCACCAGGGTTTACGTCCAACCACAAGCACGCGATCCCGGCCGCCCGGCATTCTGCGCCGGACTGTAAGCGAACGAATTCCGGCGGCTGGATTACGTCCAGTCCGTGCCTTCTCAAACGTCCGGGGGCGAGTGGTCCGGGACATCCTGCCCGCCGGGCTGGCGCGGAACTGCCGGGGTATCCAACATTGCATGGGTCCAGCTGACCAGCGCCAAGCCGGTCTTGAGCCACAAGCTGGCGTCATTGAATGGCGATCGCCGTGAGCGGCTCCGGTCCGGCGACCCGTCCGTGCCGGCATGCGACCGGCTGAACTCCCCTATCAAAAAACCCGCACTGCCGGCGATAATGAACGCGCCCGGCGAGGTCAACTTTCCGTACAGCGTTTCACCCAGCCGGGCGCTGCGCGTCACCACGACGCGCTTGCGCCGGGCCAGGCGCGCCGCGACTTCATCGATTTCTTTCCGGCGGGTGCCAACCATGGTCATTCCCCCTTCCCGCGGTCCGCGGGCTTGAGGAAATGCACCGTGGCCGACATCAAAAGATGTCGGCTCTCGCGGCGTATCACCGCAATGACGACCAGGGCGATCAGGACATTGGCGGCCGCGATACACAGCAGAGCGCTGCCCGGGTTCAGAACGTTGTTCTCCACGAGCACGATGCCCGCCCAGCCGGCGGCCGAAAGCCACGCGGTACACACCAGCACGGCAACCAGTGATCCCAAGGCGGTAATCTTGACCAGACTTTCACCGGCCCGTCTCGTCTCGAGGGCCGCAAGACGAACATAGTCATGCACAACAGCCCGAAGTTCGCGCTCCAGACCCCGGACCTCTTCGGCAAGATCCGGACTGTATTCGGAATCTCCCGAAGAGGTGCTGGTGTCGTGGACCGCTTGATTCGAAGACTGCGACGGCATGGCAGACTCTAGCGGGAGCTCAATATCCGGCTGGCGAGGAAGCCGGCGGCCAGCGCGATACCCAGTGAGGTGCCCGGGTTGGCGCGCACGTACTCGCGTACATTTTCAAACCACTGCTCCTGAACCTCCTTCACCTGCTGCCCCTTCTCTTCCAGGTTGTCCGTGGCGTTGTTGGTTGCCTCGGCAAACCTGTTCACGGCTTCGTGAGCACCGGATGCCATGTGGTCCACGGTCTGGTGGGCAGTGTTCTCTCTGTTGGTACTTGTCATTGCTTCTCTCAATCAAAATCGTTCTGTGAGCAGGGCCCGGCCCGGTGAGGGTGGGGGCGCACCGGGCTACTCCCGGCACGGAGTCAACTTTATCCGTTGCACCGATCCACGTCTGTACGTTAGCCAACATGGAATGACTGGCCGGGCCGGAACAATCGCCGTCAGTCGTACAGCGCTTCGGCCAGCACTTCATCCCGCCCGTAAACGTCTGCGCGGAAATGCACGGCCCCTTCCGGCCCGACCCAGGACGTCCAGTAAAGCACGTGCACCGGCCAGGGACTGGCCAGCGGCACGGACTGCTCCACGCCCCGGTCGGCGGCCCGGGTGATACGCTCCGTGTCCCATTCGGGCTGGTCGCTCAACAGGTATTCGGCAAGCTCCATGGGCTTGCTGACACGGATGCAGCCGTGGCTGAAATCCCGTGCTGCCCGCGAGAACAAGCCCTTGGCGGGGGTGTCGTGAAGATAGACGCTGTACTTGTTCGGGAACATGAACTTTACCCGGCCCAGCGCGTTGTGAGGGCCCGGCAGCTGCCGGAACCGGTAGGGAAAATCCGCCACGTCGACGCCGGGCCAGTCGATGGCTGCCGACTCCAGGGGCTGAACGGGCTGTTCCCAGCCTCGGAACACCTGCATCGACTCCTGTTCGAGATAAGCCGTATTCTCCCGCAGCTCCGGCAGCATCTCGTTGACCGCGATGCTTCGGGGCACGTTCCAATAAGGGCTGAATACCAGATAGGTCATGCTGCCGCTGAACACGGGGGTGGAGTGATAGCGTTTGCCCACCACCACCGGCATGGTCATGGTCACCTCATCCCGCTCCACGACATACAGCTGAAAGCCGGCGATATTGACGGCGATGAAGCGATCCCCCAGGTCCCGGGGCAGCCAGCGCCAGCGCTCCATGTTGAGCTCGATGGTCCGGATCCGCTGCCCCAGCGGCACGTTCAGCGATTCCAGGGTCCGGGCGCCTGCGACGCCGTCCGGCTCCAGGCCGTGGCGCGTCTGGTAGCGCTTCACCGCCGATTCCAGCGTGGCATCGAACAGGTCCGACTCCGCATCGCCGGCCAGGTCGCCGATCTGAGACAGGCGCCGGCGGAGCGCTGCCACCCGCGGCGAGCGCAGCCCGATTTTCAGCGCGTCCCCGGGCGGCACTGTCTCCGGGCCACCCTGGAGCTCCAGCAGCCGGTACCGCGACAACAGCTCACGGAGGCGATGGTAGTGAGCGTGCTGCGGCGCCAGGCCGCGCAGCGACGGGATCAGTTGACCGGCGTCCATTGCCTCCTGCAGGTAGCGGGCAAGATCGAGTTCCCGCGGCGCCGATTCCCAGTTCGAATACAGTTCCTCGGGTCGTACCCGTCCCCGCAGCATGTCCGAAGCATAAGCGAGCACCGCATCGGTCAGTGCCAGCTCCAGCTCCACCGGCGGCAGGGGGCGCAGCCCCGCCTGGTAGCCCACAATGGCGCGGCGCAAAGTCGTGTGGTCGTAGTCTTCCGGGCGCAGGCCGTCGCTGATGGTCGAGGCGAACAGGTCCGGAACAGTGCCCGCGATGCTCAACAGGCCGCGGTCCCCGAACCATACCGGCTCATACATCCGCCGGCTGTAAAACTGTTGCAACGGTGTGCCCGGCTCTGACGCGTCCAGCCCCTGTCGAATCCGGTCGGCAAAGTCCAGGGCATTGGCGCTGGAGGGCGCGGTGAGCAGCAGACAGGCCGCGGCGACCGTTATGATCAGCAGTGTTCTGCGCTGGTGTTTGATAGTCAGTCCTCAGAAATGATTCCGGCAATTGATGGAACGGCACCCGTATATACAACGATAACAGCCTGCAGTATTCCAGTTCGTGCGCCATCGAACCGACGGCATCAGCGGCATCGCCTAGTATGACCGGGCGTTCTCCACGAAACCCACGGCCACCGGGCGTTCTGACGTGCCGCGTCGGCTGCCTGTCGTCCGACGCACATCCACATTGAGCTGCCCAGGAGTCGATCGTGAACACCGAAGCATCCGCGCTGACTTCCACCCCTGACGGCGAAGGCGCCCCGACAACGCCGGACAGCGATCGACCGGGTTCGAATGTCACCGGCACAGGGACCGGATCCCCCGTCCTGTCCGGCCTCCTGATACTGATGATTCTGGCAGCACTCTACCTGGCGCGGGACCTGATGCTCCCGGTTGTAATGGCTGTCATCCTGAGCCTGGTTTTCCTGCCGCTCCTGCGCGCCATGAAAAGAATATTCATCCCGGCACCCCTCGGCGCCGGGGTCATTGTGCTGGCATTGCTGGCGACCTTTATCGGTGGAACCTATCTCCTGGCCGAACCCGCGAATACCTGGCTCAACCAGGCGCCGCAGGGCCTGCGTGAGATAGAGTACAAGCTCCTTCGCATTTCCGGAGCGGTCAAGGAAGCGGCCTCGGCGAGCGCGCAAGTGGAGGATATGACCAAGCAGATTGCCGGCGGGAACGACGACGGAGAAAAGACCCAGGAAGTTGTCGTCAAGGCGCCGACGCTCGCCTCGACGGTAGTCAACCACATCAGGGGATTCGCGGTGATCGCAATCAGCACTCTGGTGCTGCTCTATTTCCTGCTGGCTTCCGAGGATATTTTTCTGCGCAAAACCGTCGCGGCCACAACCCGGCTTTCCGACAAGAAGCGTGCCGTGGACATCGCGCAACAGGTGGAAGCAGAGGTCTCGACGTACCTGCTCACGATAACGATAATCAATATCGGTCTCGGCTGCATGGTTGCGCTGCTGATGTATGTTCTCGGCGTCCCGAACCCGCTGCTCTGGGGCGTTGTCGCCGGCGTCCTCAACTTCATTCCCTATCTCGGCGATATCGCTACCATGATCATCCTGCTCATCGTAGGATTACTCACCTTCGACGAGCTGTGGCGGGCGGCGCTGGTTCCGGGCGCTTTTTACCTTTTGACCGCAATTGAGGGCTATTTGCTTACCCCCCTTATTGTCGGAAGACGCATGAATCTCAACCCCGTGATCATCGTACTTTCCGTGCTGATGTGGGGATGGATGTGGGGCGTTCCCGGTGCACTGCTCGCCGTCCCGATCCTGGTTGCCGTCAAGACCTGGTGTGACCGGGTTCAGTCTCTGCAAGTGTTCGGAGAATTTCTGGGGGGTCATGCCCACGGAAAGCGGCGTGCAGCCAGAAATACGGGCGGACCGGTTCCATCCGCTAGGCACGACGCCGGAACGGCTTTACCTGTGGCGGCCCAACACCCGACCATAAGCCATCTCTACTCTAACCCCGCGCGCGCCGTCTCGATGCCGCCTCCACGACGGTCCGTCCTGTATGTACGCTACCGAACATAGTGGTTGATTTCCATGGTATGCTTCGCTGACGGTCTTTCCAGGCTGGAGAGCATGTCCGAAGCGCCTATGCCGCAGATCAATCAACTCCTGGCGGCCGCCCCGGCTGAGGTTCGACAGCGCGTGCTTCCTCACCTCCAAACGGTGCATCTGTCACTCGGTCAGGTGGTGTACGAATCCGGGGATATCCGGCAATATGTCTATTTCCCTACCGACTGCATCGTATCGCTGTTGTATGTCATGGAAGACGGCGATTCCACCGAGTTATCGGTGGTGGGCAGGGAGGGGATCGTCGGCGTTTCCGTGTTCATGGGCGGCGAGAGCAACCCGAGCCGGGCGGTCGTGCAGAGCGCCGGCCCCGCCTATCGCCTGCCGGCGGGGCGCCTCAAGGAGGAGTTCAACCGCGACGCCGACATGCGCCTGCTGATGCTGCGCTACACCCAGGCCTTGATCACCCAAATGAGCCAGACTGCGGTGTGCAACCGCCACCACACCATTGACCAGCAGCTGTGCCGCTGGATCCTGCTCTCGATGGACCGTCTGCCGAGCAACGAGTTGAGCATGACGCAGGAGCTGATTGGCAATATGCTGGGTGTGCGACGGGAGGGCGTGACCCATGCCGCCCGCAAGCTCCAGGATGAGAAGGTGATGGAGTACACGCGCGGGCGCATCACGGTCCTGGACCGCACGAAGCTCGAGAAGTTGTGCTGCGAATGTTACGCCGTGGTCAAGAAAGAATACGACCGACTGATCCCCGATTCTGCAAAGAACCTTTCCGGGTGATCGTCACCTGGCCGGTGCGACGTGAGCAACAACGCGTCCTCCGTACCATATCGAACGAAACCAATGTGCAGGCCTCCGGCAGACTGCGTTGTCGAGGCGCTAGGTGCGTCACCGGGCAAGCACCCGTGTATCGTCCCTGAAGAAATGGTAAGTGTTTCCGCCTTCGTGTTTTGCATGAAACATGGCCGAATCCGCGTTCCTTACCAGTGCCTCGGCGTGAGTGGCATCCCCGGGATAGAGGCTGATACCGATGCTTGCGGAAACGTGGAATATCTCTCCAGCGACGTTGTACGGTTTTGCCAATGCCGCCAGCAGTTTCTCCGCACTGCGGGCGGCATCTTCCGGGCGACTGATTTCCGACAATAAGATCACGAATTCATCACCGCCCTGGCGACACACGGTATCCGAGCCGCGTACACAGGTCAGCAACCGTTTTGCAATGGCCTGCAGTATTTGATCACCCAGGGAATGCCCGCGGGCATCATTGATATCCTTGAAATTGTCCAGGTCGATATACAGGACGGCGCATTGCCGACCGTGCCGGTGGTCCAGGACGATGGTGTGTGCGAGGCGGTCGCCAAACAGCAACCGGTTCGGTAGTCCGGTAAGAATATCGTGCTGCGCCAGGTGCGCCATTTGCTGCACAACACTGCGGGCCATACTGATGTCGTGGAAGACGATGACGGCGCCGATCACTGTTCCTCCGCGGTCGCGTATTGGAGCGGCCGAATCCTCAATGTTGGATTCAACCCCGTCGCGCCGGATAAGAATGCAGTTCGCGCTCAGGCCCACGGTCCGGTTCTCCTGAACCGCCTGCGTCATTGGATTGGGTGCCGGCTCACGGGTCGTCCCGTTGACGATTTGAAATACTTCCGCCAGCGGCCGGCCCACGGCTTCCTGGCTGGACCAGCCGGTCATGTCTTCCGCGACCTTGTTCAGATAGGTGACGTTGCCTGCGATGTTGGTGCTGAGCACCGCGTCGCCGATGGAATTGAGGGTAACCTGGGCGCGTTCCTTTTCCAGGAACAGCGCGTCCTCGACGGCCTTGCGCTCGATCACGCTGCGCAGGAGTCGCGGCAGCCAGTAGGCGTTGAGATGTTCCTTCAGCAGGTAATCCTGTGCACCCTGTCGGGTCGCTTGCAGGGCAATGTCCTCATTCTCCGGGTCAGCCAGTATCAGGATAGGAACCAGTTGGGCGACCTCGAACAGTGCCTCGAATGTCTCGATGCCCCGGCTGTCGGGCAGGGACAGATCCAGCAATACCGCAGCCACCTTGTGTTGTTGCAGGCGGGCAATGGCGTGGCTGAGCCGTCTGAGCCGGCGCAGATGCCAGTGGGTGCCGGTATCCGCGGTGAGCGCCCGGCGGACCAGCCCGGCATCGATCGTATCCGCCGAGACAAGCAACACGATGGTTCGATCAGTTTCCATAACACCGATATCCGTACGAAACGACTCGACAACCTGACCCAGGTTTGTTGTCGGTCATAATCGGGTTAAACCTGTCCAGAACGGGTTCCAGGTCTGCTCCAATGTGTATTTCATGCCGCCGACGTTACCCCAGTGCGCAGGCCGGCGCCGAGCCGGATGGGCGCGGGAATGATGCCCCTGGACTGATTTCACGGAATCCAGGACAACCGCGAACACGAGAAACCTGAAGTGCAACAGGGCGGCGAATGATCGAACCTGTCTCACTCACAAACGTAATCTCATCAGGTCTAGGATTGTCAGAACCCATCCCGGAGTTTTGACACAGGATTTATTGTGCCCCACTGCCTGTAACAATTCTGTGCGATAGCGTACACAGTGTGTCTTGTCCGGCCGTGGACACTCATGCGTAGCAAAATCAGCACAGGAAAAGGGATAGCCCATCGTCCAGCAGGCAGCGGGGCGCCGTTGACCCCGCTGCTGAATGACGCAATCAGCTGCCGCTTTTCCACATCACGTCGCAACCCGCCTGCTCGGCGGCCTCCAGCAGCCTGATCAGGGGCATGGCGCGGTGAGCCAGACTCACCGGGGGTTCGGAATCGTCATTCTCGTCCTCCTTCGGTTCTTCAGGCTCTGGGAACTGTGCCCCGGCCTCCACCGCGGCCCGCAGACGTCGCAGCGCTTCGCCGACGTCCTCCGCGCGAATGGCACTGGGGACCGTGCCGCTGTGCCCCATCAACTTGAGCAGGTGGATCGCCACTTCATCGAACATGGTTATGTCGGAATGGACACGACAGGAGAAGGTCACAAGCATACTGACTCCTTCACGGATCGGAACTTCGAATGGCGCCGCCGGTCCGACAGGACCGCGGCAGGCTGTAGGCGCGGCAGCAGGCCGCGTCGGGCACTTGTTATACTTGATTCGCGGCCGCACACCCAAACCCTGTCCCGGCAAGAGGCATTGAACGACCCGCCCGCCGCGCCGCCATATCCTTCAGCCCAGCGCCTCAGGTAAGTATCTGTGACCTGCCGTTGAAGGATCGGCCTGCATCCGCCTGTTCATGTGGGTGCTGACGCACAGACGACCGGGAGCCCGGGGGGGATACTTACGCCAGCAATCCGGTAATCCGACCCCCCGGAAGCAGGCCGACGCAGCAACACAGCATCTGACCTCAAGCCGGGTCAGTGTCACCATGCTCACAATCTGTTCCAGGGGCTGTAGCCGCGAAATCAGATAGCCTTGGATTGCATCGCCCCCCAGGTTCTCGAGCGTCTGCCGCTCGGCCTCGGTTTGCTGATATTCAGGCGGTGAGTCTGTGGAGAGGGCCTGACGCGCGGCGGTTCCGGGGGCGCTCAGTTGCCTTTTCGGGCGACGTTGTAGAGCGGCATCACCGTAGGCAACAACGCCTGGATCTGGTGCACGCGGCTGGATTCGGCCGGGTGTGTGCTGAGAAACTCCGGCGCGCGGGTCGTAGCCCGCGCGCGCGGAAAGCTCCAGTCCGATGCGGTCAGCCTCGCTTTCATGGCTGCGGCTGAACCGCGTCGCCAGAAGTGCCTGGTAACCGGCACCGGCAAGATTGGCGGAACCGCTGCCGAGCCCGAAGATGGCGGTGCCGAGGCCGATCATGGACTGGGCGGCCAGCGCCTGTGACACCTGCTCCCTCGAGTGCTCACGTAACGCGTGGGCGATCTCGTGCCCCAGTACGATCGCGATTTCGTCGTCGCTGAGATGCAGTCGATCGATGAGCCCCGAGAAAATCATGACCTTGCCGCCGGGCATGACGAATGCGTTCAGTTGGTTGCTGCTGATGACGTTGGCTTCCCACGCCCAACCCGGGGCGTCGGACCGGAAGACCCTGGTTTGCGGCCGGATGCGGCCGGTAATCGTACGCACCCGCTGAAGCATGGCGCGATTCTGGTTGAGAGCGCCCTTCTGCGACGCCTGTGATTTCAGATCGGCGTAGCCCTGGGCGGCAAGCTGGTTCAGCTCCCCGGATGACACCAGCATGAACTGAGAGCGGTCTGCGCCAACGGAGCCGCCGGTGGTTGTGGTCGTGCATGCGCCGAGCAGGATCGTCGACAGCGCAAGCCCCGCTGCCAGATGACTACCCCCCTTCAAGTGGATTCCTTGATGTCTTCCTTTACATCCCCATATCCGGATTGGACTTTTCCGCCGGCTTTCTGAATCCTGCCTTTCTGTTCCAATTCCTTGTTACCGACAATCCTGCCGGTCACTTGCTTCACCTGTCCCTTCGTTTTCTCCATCCGGCCTTTGATCTGGTTCTTCTTCATGCTGCTCTCCTGGTTGGCGATGCTTCCAGGTGTGCAAGCAACCCTGTTCGTTGAAAGGAGATTGCGGCAATTCCCTCCCCGCGTCTGTCTGCCATCGAACATGACTCTGCGACAGGACGCAGCCTGTCAACGCGCCCGGATAGCCCCTAAACGTTGACACTTGGCGACCCCAATCCAGTCAAGTCCTGTTTGTGCGGTAGCGTACCGACGACGCATCCGGCGATGCCTATCATGCTTCGTGACGCACTAGGTTCAGGCGTTCCATCGCTTGAACAATCCATATAGAGGAGAATTTAATGCATCAGATCATCTACATCGTCGGTGCCATCGTCATCGTCCTGTTCATCCTCAGGTTCCTCGGAATCTGGTAAGGAACGATGCGTGGCGAACGCTGAGGATGCACATGACCGTTTTGGCGGGCCCGCGAAGCGGGCGAGCATCAAATGTCGCGGGTGCAGGGACGCACAGGAGCGACTTCGAATTCGCGCTGCACGTATGCTGGCAACGACCGGCCTTGGGTGGCTAACAACTCGAGAAACCGAGGATAGTGTGCCTCGATAAGCTGGTAGAGCAGCGTCCGCTCTGGACGGCGGCGATCATAGTCTTTGACCTTTCGTACATCGGCCTTCCTGGCCATTGCTGAAGGCACCCAGTTCTGCTTCTTGACAAATTTTCCTCCGTCTATCCACACCGGGGTGGCGCTGTCATTACTGAAGGCAACCCGCCGCGATCGCCGCCGTCACCATCACCGCCGATGCGGACCTGAAACGCATACAGAACATAACAATATCTCCGGGCGTCGTAATGCGCCAATGTGTCAGTTCACTCGCCGGAGTTGTACGCCGGGGCGGTGCCACCCTCCTGGCCTGCCCCAAGAAGCCAGGGAGAGTACCTGGTGATTCGCGACGTCGCCAGACCATTCGCCTCGGCGTCTCCGGTGGCGGCTACGATCCGCGCCGCCAGAATATCCACGGCCGCCACAGCCTGTATCGAGCCGGTGGTGGAAGCCGTGTTCGCCGCTTTCAGCGAACGGGAGCTGGAGACTCTGACGTTCTGGGAAGCATGCATCCTGCTGGACCTGCCCGTCAGTCGCGTTCCGGGAGAACGCCGCAATATCAAGATTACGACCCGAGACGACCTGCTGCTGGCACAGCACCTGTTCGATTCGCACGTTTCAAGGGAATAGTTACCGGAGCCATCACCATGTCGACCCAGCAGCTCGATCCGGAAAAGTTCCATCTGTTCGAATGGCAGCCAGACCTGGATCCGTCGCAGTTCGTTTTCGTCGACTACTATATCGAGTCGGTCCCGCCTTCGGCGTGGCAGGTATGCGGCAGGCGTTCGGCGTCCGGGACCTGCTGCGCCTCGGCTGCGAAGTCCACGTCGTGGATCCGGACGCGGGCGCCCGTGAAACGGCCGTAGCATACGGCGCCGCGTCGGCGGAGGAGAGCCTGCCGGACATCTCCGGCTGTGAAGGCGTCGTCATTGCCACGCCGGCTTCGGATCACTTGAAACGAATCGAAGCCGTACGGCGCTACAACGTGCCGGTCTTCGTGGAAAAGCCCATGACCGTGGATCACCGGCACGCACGCCGCATCTGTGCCATGAAACACCCACCGAGTCATGGCGGGCATGGAGCAGCCGTGATCACCCGCCGCGTGGGTCGCGGCGTGGACACGTCTCTGGCTGGTGGTCATCCAGGTCTCTCCGTCTTGTCGGCGAAGGTGCGGTACCATCCGCGGAAGGCATACCGGAGAGAGTGACTTGGGCAAGAGCGGCGAGATCAAGGTCAGGCACCTGGTTTTGGTATTGGGGGACCAGCTGAACGAAGACGCGGCGGCTTTCGATGACTTCGACAAGGCAGCCGACGCGGTGCTAATGATGGAGGTAGACGAGGAAGCTACGTACGTTCCCCAGCACAAGATTCGACTGACTCTGTTTTTCTCTGCCATGCGCCACTTTCGGAGCACCTTGGAAGACAAGGGACTGCGTGTTCACTACGTCGAACTGGACGACCGCAACAATCGAGGCAGCCTCGGCGAGGAGATCAGCCGCTGGGTGCACAAGACCCGGCCCGACAAGTTGATTCTGTGCAAACCCGGTGACTACCGTGTCGAGGCGGTAATCAGAAAGACCGCCGGGTCTTTGAAGTGCAAGCTGGAGATCCGCCCAGACCGTCATTTTCTTTGCAACTCCGACGACTTCCGGGCGCATGCCGAAGGCCGCAAAACGCTACGGCTCGAGAACTTCTACCGTGAGATGCGTCGCCGCCACGGGGTGCTCATGGATGGCGCCAAGCCGGCCGCCGGTCAGTGGAACTTCGACAAGGACAATCGGGAGACTTTCGGCGCCGAAGGTCCGGGTCGAATCAAGGCACCCAGGTCGTTTCGAACGGACGACACCACCCGCGCGGTGATCAACATGGTGGAACGGCGTTTCACCGACAGCCCGGGTACGCTGTACGGCTTCGACTATCCCGTAGACCGGGCCCAGGCGCGCGCGGCGCTCAGGGATTTCATTGACCATCGGCTCCCCCGTTTCGGCGGCTATCAGGATGCCATGGCCGCCGACCAGCCCTATCTTTACCATTCGCGTCTGTCCTGCGCGCTCAATCTGCACCTGCTCGATCCGCGTGAGGCCATCTGCGCGGCGGTGGACGCATACCAGGCCGGTGCGGCTCCGATCAACTCGGTGGAGGGGTTCGTCCGCCAGATCCTGGGCTGGCGGGAGTTCGTTCGTGGGATTTACTGGTGGAAAATGCCCGAGTATGCCGGGCTGAATGCCCTCGATGCGGGGCGTTCCATGCCGGCGTTCATGTGGGACGGCGACACCGACATGAACTGCATCAAGCAGTGCGTCACTCAGTTGGTCGAGCACGCCTATGCGCATCACATACAGCGGCTGATGGTGCTCGGTTTGCTGGCCATGCTGCTCGGGGTAAAACCCTACGACGTCCACCGCTGGCACTTGTCCATGTACGCCGACGCAGTGGATTGGGTGTCGCTACCGAACGTGCTCGGCATGAGTCAGTACGCCGACGGCGGTATCGTGGGCAGCAAGCCCTACGCCGCCTCGGGCAACTATATCGACAGGATGAGCGACTACTGCGGCGGCTGCCGCTATAACCCCGGGAAAGCCCTCGGCGACGACGCCTGCCCGTTCACCACGCTGTATTGGGACTTCCTGTCGCGTCATCGCCAGAGCCTGCGCGGAAATCGCAGGATGGGTTTCCAGTTCAAGAATCTCGATCGCAAGAGCGAGGCCGAGCGTCGGGCGATCCGCCGGCGGGCCGAGGCTCTGAAGTCCGGGATGACCGCCAACAGATATCTTTCGGAGCGCAGCGGGTAAACGCGCTTGCCGACTGGACGAACACGCCGCGGATTCAGCGTAGATTGCCGGCCGGCACGCTTTACAGCATTTCTTCAATAGCCCCGGTCAGCTCCGGGGATCCCGGCTCCACTGAGGTATCGAATCGGTGCACCACCCGCCCTTCGGGGTCAACCAGGTACTTGGTGAAATTCCATCTCGGCGCACCGGCCTCGCTTGCCAGATGCGCGAACAACGGATGAGCCCGGTCCCCTTTAACGGATACGGGCGCCAGCATGGTGAACGATACGCCGTAGTTGACGTAGCACACTTCCGCCGTTTCAGCTTCGGAGTCCGCCTCCTGCCGGAAATCGTTCGAGGGGAAGCCCAGGACCGCCAGACCTTTCGGGCCGTACTCGCGGTGCAGCGCTTCCAGGCCCTCGAATTGCGGTGTGAAGCCGCAGTGGCTTGCGGTATTCACGATCAACAGCGGCTTGCCACCGAATTGCCGACACAGGTTCACCGTATCGCTTGAACGGAGCTTCCTGAGCTCGTGGTTGAGATAGTCAGGACACTGCTCCGCCTGGGCCGGAATCATTACGGTCAGGCCGATCAGGCCGGCCAACATCAGAAATTTGTTCATCGTCCCTATAGGTGCTCATCGCGCAGCGTGCACCGAGGAGCCGCACACGCGAGCCGTGCCCGTCTGCGGGTATAGCGCCAGGAAGCGAAGCGCCGGTAAGCTGTTTCCAGCAGTCCCGTCGTGCGCGTGAGGTAGATCAGTCCGGCCAGGAATCTGTAATAAGGCAGTGCACTCCAGAGCGCAACGAAAGCTGCCGCGCCGTGGCGGAGCAAGCCGTCGGCACTTAGCACATGCATGCGTTTCATCGCCTGTTCATGGCTCACACCCAGGGCATCGAGTAGGCGCCGATCGGTGTTGATGTCGACCCACTCGACCCGATTGTCGCGGTCGATCGCCCTGTAGTGCGCTATCTCCCGGCGGCACAGATCACAGCCCCCATCGTAAAAAGTGATCGGCCGGCCGTCAGTGCCGGGTTTGCTGGAGATCATTCTGCTCGCGCCTCCCGAGAATCACAAAGAGCCTGCCGCCTCGACCGGTATATGCACTTCGAATCGTTTCAGGAACCACGGCGTGAAAGGTCCGTTCCAATAGACCGCGTACGGCGCGTCGGCCGCGGCCAGTTCATGCTGGATCAGCCACTCCTCGAGACGTGCCAGCGCCGCGTTGACATTTTCCTCGCTATACGCCCCCTTGCCGCCGATGCTGACCACCCGCCGCGCGGGCACCTCGACAACCCGTACGGTGTCTGAGTGCTCGAGGGGCTCGACCCGGTCGCCGGCATAGAACCGCATTTCGGCCCTGTCGATGCCACCTTCGACTGGAACCGTCATCGATATATCCCGTTCATTGATGTAGTCGAACAATCGCCGGAAGAGATTGCCGGACTCATCGAAGTATTTGCCCTCCATGCTCGTGGAGAGCCAGCAGCCCGCCGGCAGTTCGCGAAGCTGTATCTCGTCAACGGGTGTCTTGGGGAAAGCCGCTTCAGTAGCCATTCCCGGAACACTCGCTCCCATCAGCGCGATCAAGATCATTGCTGTTGTCAGGCTTCTGGCGGTCATATCGTACCGGTCCGGATTTGAACATGCTCGAAGTCTGCCGAACGCGGCGTGAAGCCTGCGTGAATCGTCGTATTCGAGTTGGAGCATACCCGCCGCCGCGCTGTTCCCGGGCGCGGCCATTTCTTGCGGCACCCGTATGGGTCTTGCTCATGAAGGCGCGGCGTCGGGCCCCGGAGTTCACCAGGGCAAACTCGCCCCGTCATAGGCCCAGAATTGCCCGCTCCGTTCCGGATCGAGGCTGCGCAGGACGTCTATCATGCAGGCGGTGCTGTACTCGGGGCTGAACAGCTTGCCTTCCGGCACGTTCTTCTGGAACGGCTTGGAAAGCCCGGTATCGGTCGTGCCGGGATGCAACGCGGCGACGGTGACGTTGGGCAGCGTTCGCTTCCATTCCACCGCGAGGGTCCGGATGCACATGTTCAGGGCGGCCTTTGAAGCGCGGTAGCTGTACCAGCCGCCGAGGCGATTGTCCTGGATGCTGCCCACCTTGGCCGAGACCGCGGCGAAAACGGCGGGCCTACCATGCTTGAACTTGTCCTGGGCGTGTTTGGCGATCAGCAGCGTGGAGAGAGCGTTGACCGACATGCTTCTCAGGAAGAACCCGGGATCCAGCCGGCGAATGCTCTTCTCCGGAGCGTTGCCCGCATCGTGCAGGATGCCTGCAGCGTTGATCACCCAATCGATTTCTCCGAGCGTTTCGCACCAGGCCTGGACCGACGACTCTTCCGTGATATCCACCCGCTCCCAACTGACGTCCCGATGTGAATACCCGGGCTCGCTGTTGTAATACGTGGCATGGATGCGACTTACATCGCTCTGCTCGAGCAGGTTATCGATAAAAGCCCGGCCGATCCCACCAGACCCGCCAATAATTGCGACATTCATTGCGTACACCGAAAAGCTTGCATCCGGACCCATTGGGGACAGGGCGCATCAAATTCAACGGCGTCGGCAGGTCAGACAGGGTTTGGGGCTGCCAATGCGGTTAAAGGAGCTCCTGCATTTCCGGGCTCGGCATCGCGTTAATCGAATTATTGCCGGTGCGCAGCTCTCGGTCCACCGTTCGCACCATGACCAAGCTCAACGATCACCTGAAGCTGCTATTCATGTGAAACCGTGGTCTGTCCCCAATTCCCATTATGCGATTGGCGTCAAGGTTATATCAGAAAGGGTAAGGAAGTTGCCGGCACCGTCTATCGTACCGGTAACCGTGATATCCGCTTCATAGGTCACGCCCGAAGACGACTTGAAATCCAGGGTGACGTGGACAGTGATGACGCGTGGCACATTGAGTCCACCGCCCTGAACCCCGATAATCCTCCCTCCCGATTAACCCCAGGACGAAGCCGCAACTGATGTCCCACAACGTGATCCGCCTGCGCGGCGCGCGCCAGAACAACCTCAAGAATCTAAACGTGGACTTGCCGCTGGGGGAGCTGGTGGTGATCACCGGGCCCAGCGGCTCGGGCAAGTCGTCGCTGGCGTTCGATACGGTCTTCGCCGAGGGCCAGCGGCGCTACGTCGAGACCTTCTCGCCCTACGCCCGCCAGTTCCTGGATCGCATGGACAAGCCAGCCGTGGACGCCATCGAGGGCATCCCGCCGGCGATCGCCATCGATCAGACCAACCCGGTGCGTAGCTCACGGTCCACCGTCGGCACCATGACCGAGCTCAACGACCACCTGAAGCTGCTGTTCGCCCGGGCGGCGCGGCTGTTCTGCGCCGGCTGCGGGCGCGAGGTGATCCGCGACCACGCTGATTCCATCGTGGCGGACTTATTAAAGCGCGGCCGAGGCAAGCGGGCGATGATCACCTTCGACGTGCCGCTGAGCGGCGATGTCGCCGAAGACAAGGTGCGCGCGGAGGTGGAGCGACAGGGCTACACCCGCGTCGAGCAGGTTGATAAAAAGACACTGCGCGTCACCCAGGATCGCGTGCGGCTGGAAGCAGAGCGGCGCGACCGCATCACCGAATCTGTGGAGGCCGCGCTGCGTGCCGGTCGCGGCCGGGTAAGCGTCTTTCCCCTCGACGAGGACCGCCGACCGATGAACGAATGGCGGTACTCCGAAGGGCTGCATTGCCCGGACTGCGACCGGGACTACACCGACCCCATTCCCAACTCCTTTTCCTTCAACTCGCCAATGGGCGCCTGCAGCGAGTGCCGCGGCTTCGGCCGGGTGATGGGCATAGACTACCGCCTGGTGATTCCGGACGAGGACAAAACCCTCGAAGAAGGCGCGATCAAGCCCTGGCAGACCGACAGCTACGACGAATGCCAGCGCGACCTGATCAAACACTGCCGCCGGTTCAAGGTCCCCACGGACGTGCCGTGGAAGCAGCTCGAGCAAACGGACCGGGAATGGATTCTCAAGGGCGACGAGGACTGGACCTGGAATTCCAACAGCGGCGGCTGGTACGGCGTGCGGCGCTTCTTCGATTACCTGGAATCGAAAGCCTACAAGATGCACATCCGCGTGCTGCTGTCGCGCTACCGCTCCTACGACGAGTGCCCGGCTTGCCGGGGCGCGCGGCTGAAACCGGAATCGTTGTTGTGGCGTATCGGTTCAAAGGCCGATGCCGATACCGTGCTGCAGGCCGGCAAGCGCTTCCGGCCCGCCGGCACGTCGATCCCGAACAAAGTGCTCGAGGAACAGCCGGGATTGAACATGGCTGACGTGACGGGCCTGCCGCTCGGCCGCGTGCGTGAGCTGTTCCAGCGGATTCAACTCCCCAAACCCCTGGACGAGGCCTCGGACCTGCTGCTGAACGAGATCCGCACGCGGCTCGATTACCTGGTGGAAGTCGGGCTCGACTACCTCACCCTTGGCCGCCAGTCCCGCACCCTGTCGGGCGGCGAGGTACAGCGCATCAACCTGACCACCGCGCTCGGCACCTCCCTGGTCAACACCTTGTTCGTGCTGGACGAACCCAGCATCGGCCTGCACCCGCGGGACATGGACCGGATCATCGGCGTCATGCACCGCCTGCGCGACGCCGGCAACTCGCTGTTGGTGGTCGAGCACGACCCGCAGGTGATGCACGCCGCCGACCGGGTGCTGGACATGGGGCCCGGCCCCGGCGAGCGCGGCGGGCATATCGTTTTTCAGGGCACACCCAAGCAGCTCCTGCGCTCGCGCCAATCCCTCACCGCCGACTACCTTAGCGGGCGGCGCCAGGTCGTCGCCGATCCCAAAGCCGAGCGCGCCCCCGTCGACCCCAAGAGCAAGCACTGGCTCACCGTCCGCGGCGCCGCCGAGCACAATCTCAAGCACATCGACGTCCGCTTGCCCCTGAACCGCCTGGTAGTGGTCACCGGCGTCAGCGGCTCGGGCAAGTCCACCCTGGCGGAGGACGTGCTGTACCGCGCGCTGGCCGAGCTCAAGGGCCGCCCTGGCGAGGTCCCGGGGGCGCATCAGCGCATCACCGGCCACCGGCGCATCGACGACGCCGTGCTCGTTGACCAGTCGCCCATCGGCCGCACCACCCGCTCCTCGCCGGCCAGCTACGTCGGCGCCTTCGAAATGATCCGCAAGGTCTACGCCGGACTGCCGGAAGCGAAGGCGCGCGGCTACACCGCGGGCACGTTCAGCTTCAACGCGGCCAACGGCCGCTGCCCCACCTGCGGCGGCAACGGCTTCGAGCACGTGGAGATGCAGTTTTTGAGCGACGTGTACCTGCGCTGCCCGGACTGCGACGGCCGCCGTTACCGCCCCGAGATCCTTGAAGTCACCCTCGCGCCTTCGGTCGGCTTTGAGGGCGGCCCGCGTTCCGTCGCCGAGGTGCTGGAGATGTCGGTGAACCAGGCCGTGGAATTCTTCGCCGATTACCCGGACGTGCTGCGCGTGCTGGAGCCGCTGCAGGCGGTGGGCCTGGGCTACGTCTCCCTGGGCCAGCCCGTGCCCACCCTCTCCGGCGGCGAAGCCCAGCGGCTGAAGCTCGCCGGCCATCTGGCCAAGGCGGCGACGCGCAAACGCGCCGACGAGCACCTGCTGTTCCTGTTCGACGAGCCCACCACGGGCCTGCACATGGACGACGTCGCCACCCTGATCCAGGCGTTCCGGCGGCTGCTGGCGGCCGGCCACTCGCTGGTGGTGATCGAGCACAACCTGGACATCATGACCGTGGCCGACTGGTTGATCGACCTCGGCCCGGAAGGCGGCGACGCGGGCGGCGAGCTGGTGGCGGCCGGCACGCCCGAAACGGTCATGAAAGAAAAGGCCAGCCATACCGGCCGGGCGCTGAAGCAGTATCTCGGCCAAGCGGCCGCGCACCAACCGGCGGCAGCGGCCGAGGCGCGATCCAGCTATTCAACGGTTGCGCGCGACAACGCCATCACCATTCACCACGCCCGCGAGCACAACCTGAAGAACGCGGACATCCGCATCCCGCGCAACAAGCTCACCGTGATCACCGGCCTGTCCGGCTCCGGCAAGAGCACCGTGGCTTTCGACATCGTTTTCAACGAAGGCCAGCGCCGCTACCTGGAGTCACTCAACGCCTACGCCCGGCAGTTCGTGCAACCGGCATCGCGGCCGGACGTGGACGCGGTATTCGGTATCCCGCCCACGGTGGCCATCGAGCAGCGCACCAGCCGCGGCGGGCGCAAGAGCACCGTGGCCACCATGACCGAGGTCTATCATTTCCTGCGGCTGCTGTTCGTCAAGCTCGGCACCCAGCACTGCCCGGACTGCGACAGGCCCATAGAGGCGCAGACGAAGGCGGCCATCCGCCAGCGCATCCTGCGCGAGGCACGCGGCCGCAAGGCGACCCTGCTGGCGCCCATGGTGGTGGCGCGCAAGGGCTACTACACGGACCTCGCCCAGTGGGCAAACAAGAAAGGCTTCGACACGCTGCGCGTGGACGGCGACTACCTGCCAACCAACGACTGGCCGCGCCTCGCCCGCCACCAGGAGCACGACATCGATCTGCCGGTGGGCACGCTTAAAGTAGAAGCTGGCTGGGAGACTGAGCTGGACGCACTTATAGATAGAGCGCTGGACTTTGGCCACGGCGCCATGAAGCTCGCGACCCACCGCGGCGATACCATCTTCTCCACCAAGCGGGCCTGCCCCGGCTGCGGGCGCAGCTTCCCCGAGCTGGACCCGCGGCTGTTCTCCTACAACTCCAAGCACGGCTGGTGCGAAGGCTGCTTCGGCACCGGCGTGGCGCTGGCCGGCTTCGACGCCGAGCAGACCGGCGAGGAAGGCGCCTGGCTGGAAGACGACGACAACGAGCTGCGCACCTGCGGGCGCTGCGACGGCCGCCGCCTGAAGCCGGAGGCGCTGGCCGTGCACCTCAAGGACTGGAACATCGCCCACTACACCGAGCTGTCGGTCAAGGACGCCGCCAAACTGTTCCAAATCCTCAAGCTCACCGGCCGCGAGGCCGAGATCGCCCGCGACATCCTCCCGGAGATCCGCGCGCGGCTGGATTTCCTCAAGCAGGTGGGCCTCGAATACCTGAGCCTGGACCGGGCCGCCCCCAGCCTGTCCGGCGGCGAGGCCCAGCGCATTCGCATCGCCGCCCAGCTCGGCTCCAACCTGCAGGGCGTGTGCTACATCCTGGACGAGCCCACCATCGGCCTGCACCCGCGCGACAACCGCATGCTGCTGGACACCCTCGCGAAGCTCGAGGGCAAAGGGAACACCATCGTGGTGGTGGAGCACGACGAGGAGACCATCCGCCGCGCCGAGCACGTGATCGACCTCGGCCCGGGCGCCGGCGTGAACGGCGGGCACGTCGTGGCCGAAGGCAGCGTCAAGGCGCTGCTCAAGAACAAGGAATCGGTCACCGGGCGCTGCCTGGCCGACCCCCTCCGTCATCCCCTGTTCGAACGCCGGCGCACCGACAGGCCCGAAGCCACGGTACGCGTCGAGCGCGCACACCTGCACAACCTGCAACACATCGATATCGAAATACCGCTGCAACGTCTGGTCTGCGTCACCGGCGTATCGGGCTCAGGGAAAAGCTCACTGGTGCGCGGCGTGCTGCACGACAACCTCCGCCGACTGACGAAGAAGACCAAAGGCCGCAAGCCCAAGCCCACGGGCTGCACCGCCATCGACGGCTGGCAACACCTGGACCGAGTGCTGGAAGTGGACCAAACTCCTATCGGCAAGACGCCGCGCTCCTGTCCCGCCACCTACGTCGGCTTCTGGAACGACATCCGCAACCTGTTCGCCGGCACCCAGGAAGCCAGGCTGCGCGGCTACAGCGCCCGCCGCTTCTCCTTCAACACCAGTGAGGGCCGCTGCCCCGCCTGCGAGGGCCAGGGCAGGAAGCGCATCGAGATGAACTTCCTGCCCGACGTGTCGGTGCCCTGCGAGCAGTGCGCCGGCGACCGCTTCACGCCCGAGACCCTGTCGGTTGCATACGGCGGCAAACACATCGGCGAAGTGCTCAAAATGAGCGTAGACGAAGCCCTCGACTTCTTCAGTGCTCACCCCAAGATCCACCACGCCCTGGCGCTCATGCAGGCCGTGGGCCTGGGCTACCTCACCCTGGGCCAGCCCAGCCCCACCCTGTCCGGCGGCGAGGCCCAGCGCCTGAAGCTCGTGACCGAGCTGGCCAAGGCCCGGCCTGACCTGCGCCGCCAAAAGGTGCCACACACCTTATACATCCTCGACGAGCCCACCGTGGGCCTGCACATGGCCGACGTTGAAAGACTGATCCGCGTCCTCCACCGCCTGGTGGACGCCGGCCACAGCGTCATCCTTATCGAGCACAACCTGGATGTCATCGCCGAAGCGGACTGGGTCATCGACCTCGGCCCCGACGGCGGCGACGCCGGCGGGCGCATCGTTGCCCAGGGCCCGCCCGAGAAGCTCGTCCGGACGCGCCGCCGTCGGAGCGAGACCGCTCGGGTGCTGCGGGGGTTTCTGGAGGCGCGGGCCGTTAACTGATTCGGGTCGACTGTTACAAGGACTTGCGCATTTTCGAGATTATCGCGGACAGTGCGAAGGCCGCGGGCAGGTGCGAATCGAAGTAAATGGTCGCGCGTTTCGATGTCTCTTTCAGGGAAGCTCGTCGAAGGCTGGACGATTATACTCGTCGTGCTGGTCAACGACGCCGAGGTCGTCCGGGAATCGCAGATGGTGCACATCGATCGCGCCGGCGAGGTCAACAACGACGCCGCCATGTTCAAGCACGATGACGGGATCGAGTGTTCTCGCCGCTTCCCGCGGCGCGAATGCGTTTCGCGCGAGAACATCGTTCCATTCCTGCGGCTCTCACAACATGAATCCGTGCTGCATAAAAGGGAACTGGAGCAGCGATATAAGCAGGTGCCCGTACCGAAACCGATCTCCAGAATGCGTTGTTTGTCGACGAGCTTGCGCAGTTGTTGTGCGATTATTCGGAGGTCGGGCTTGTCGTACGGTGCCATACTCTTGTCCTTCCACAAATCAATGCATGTTGCTAACAACCGGCGGTGACGATATGTGCTGATACCGAAAGTGTCACGCGCCCGTCAGAACCGTGCTCGTATTGCCTGAGATGCTTTTCACTTTCGCGGCGTACCTTGTTGATTACTTCTTTGGAAAGATGCACGTCCATAACGGGCAGCCAACCGCCGACGTCGGCTTCCACGAATGCGTGCATGCTCGGAAACTGCGCCTCACCACCAACGGTTTTGATATCCATATCCCGCAGACCGGCCTGTTCCGCGAGTTGCTGGAGCTCCCCGAGATCCCCGAGACAGAACGGCACTCTCAGCGCGTCCCCAGCCGGCCTGCCGGCCACGTGGAAGCGCTTACAAGGTCGGCAACACCATGCAATATCCGGCGGCGGAAGACGGAGCGGCTTCCATCGAGTTTCTGGAGGCCATGGCCGCCGGGGAGAACCCGACGGTGGTGACCGACGGCGGCCCTGGCCCGGAAACGAGCAAGCTGATCTGCGGTTTTCTCGGCTGCAGTATGGGTCCATACAACCCGCTGCTTTCGACCCTGCCAAGCATGGTTCGGGTCCCGGCGCCGGTGGATGGCGATGATCCGCTGTTGACGCTGATCACATTCGCCTTGTCCGAATCGCGACAGAGCCGCGGGGGAGAACGGTGTCTGTTGATGCGCCTGAGGGAGGTGATGTTCGTCAAAGTCCTGCGCCGCTACCTGGGATCGGACGCCGGATCGGGCTGGATGGCGGGTCTTCACGATCCATTGGGCGGACGTACGCTGGCGCTGCTGCACCAGGACATCGCCGTAACCTGGACCCTGCAGAAACTCGCACAGCGCGTCGGCGCGTCGCGCTCAACACTCGCGGAGCATTTCACCCAGGTAGTTGGCCTGCCGTCCATGCAGTACCTCACCCGATGGCGGATGCAGGTCGCCGCCAACCGGTGGCGGGACAGGACCGTGAAGGTCTACGCCGTAGCAAACGAAGTGGGCTACGACTCCGAAGAAGCGTTCAGCCGCGCCTTCAAGCGCGTCGTCGGCTCGACCCCACGGGAATGGCGGGGTGACACATAAACTAAATGGGGAACAGACCACGGTTTTCGGTTTTAGGAACGACCAGCTGATTGCGTCGGCGCAGGCCGTCATGCGGGGCCTGGTCAAGACAGCAGAACGGCCGGTTCAGAGACATCTTAGCGACGTTGAACCGCGGTCTGTCCCCGATTGCTCCTCAGGCCCTTAATAGCATCATCTCGACGGGCGTGGGTTGCTATCGCACCTGGGGTATGATAAGAAATTGTGGTTAGAGAACCATAGATGGGAAGGAGTAATGGAGATGCTAACAAGTCCGCTGCTGCCGTTTCGCGCTTTGTCCATATTGTTTGTATTTACTGCTTTCATCGCCCCCCCTCTGTACGCGGCCCCGCCTGGCAATGACTTTAATTTCCCGCCCGCCAACTCCAGCGGGGTTCCAAGGTTGCTTATTGATCGAATTGAAAATCTATCAGCAAACAACGTAACCATCGGTGAGCAACTTGGTACTGTCCGTGCGGCGGTGTGCGATCTTTACGGTCTCACTGAGAACACGCCACCCGGATTCTGCTGCCCGGTGATCGGCGTGACCGGATTCACACTGCAGCCAAACAATAACGGCATTTATACCCGAGACGATGAACTGTTCAGTGGCCAGCCAGCTTGGAGCAAGGAGACCCCGGACAGGACCATGAGATGGAACTCACTGGCTGACACGTGGTGGCTCGTCGACAGTCAACCCGTTGCCACGGCAACCTGCGAGCCTGGCCCGTCGGGTCCCGGTGCCGGACCATTCGATTGCAGACCCTGGCGCGAGCAATCCGGCTCTGGCATGGTTGAACCGGATCCACCCGTGATTATGGAATGTCTGTCCGGAGAATGCACGATTACGAGCACAAACGTGGTTGTGCAGTCGGATACTGTATTGGAGATTCAGGCGACTTCCGAGAGGCAAGGCGGGGCCTGCGGTGAATACGTGACATTTTTCGTAGAGGGTAGTCTCGATGATTCATCAGTGAGCAGCGGCGACGTTTTCGTTGAAGTCGCAGTACCGTCCACTCATGCGGGCAACGGAACCTGCGAGGCTCAATTTCATGGAATTTTCGAGGCCGATGATTTCGACATCGAGGAGGAAGAACTTGATCTGGACAGTTTGGAGTTCGTTGACGTTTTCGCACGCTGGGACAACTCCGGTGCCCAGTGCGGTGTCCGGATCGATGAGATAAGTTTTGACTTCTGAAGCTGGATATCGAGATAGGGGACAGACCACGGTTTTTGAACGACCAACTGATTGGCGTGCAGGCCGTAATTCGGGGCCTGGTCAGGACGACAGGACGGCCAGTTAAGAGACAGCTTAGCGACGTGAAACCATGGTCTGTCCCCCATTCCACTAACGGCGGGTGATATGAGCCTGCGCAAGTGGCACAGGAAGTATGGATACCTGTCCCATCCCTGCCGGGATTTCATCGCCAACGTGCGGCTCACCCGGAACAGGGAGCGGAAATTCCTTGTCGTTCGGGCGATCGGCGAGCGTCCCCACTTTTATGGTGATTTTCTGAACTTCCTCGAACAGGAGCTTCCGGAAGTACGTACCCGCTTCAGACTGAAGCTGTGCCGGAGTATCGTTCACAATTGGCGGCAATATGTCCTGTGTATCCCCTGGGTGCAGGATCCCGTAAAAGAGCGTGACCATTCGCTCTATCGGCGCCTCCTGAACATAGAGCGCCAATGCACACGCCGTGGCGTACCGGTAGCCAACCCCGTAGAACGCCTGTCGAATTCCATCAAAACCACAGCGACCCGACTCATCAGTGAAGCCGGCTGCCGGGTGGCGAAGATCCGTCCTGTCGGCCCCCTAACTTTGGAGGCGCGCGCCACGGAGATCGGTTTTCCATTCTTTATTCGCGAGGACCGACGTCACGGCGGTCCGACCTTTCTTCTGAACAGCGAGGCCGACCTGGCGTCAGTGCCATGGGACCGGTTTCGTCATCCCTGCGCAGTGGAATTCATTGATACGAAATTCAGTGACGGCCTGTACCGGAGATACCGATACATTTCGGCCGGTGACTTCGGAGCGCCACTCAATCTCATGATCGGTCCCCACTGGCTGGTTCGCCAGGCCACGGAACTTCGGAAGAAACAGCATATCAACGAAGACATCGACTACATGAGCAAACCCGATTCTTTCGCTGGCCAACTGCAGGCTGCGCGGCAGGCGCTCGGATTCGATTTCTGTGCATTCGATTACTCCATTGATCGGAACAACGAGTTGGTCGTATGGGAAGCTAATCCGTACCCGGTCCTGCCCATCTACGATGGAGAGAAATACCGCCACCCGGCGGTGAAACGCGGCTTCGCCATCATGGCAGCCGGTTATTTGCAACGGGCGGGACTCGAACTCCCCGAGGAACTGATGCGGATGCTGCAAGGACCAGTCTATCGGCCGGCTCGTCGCGATACTTGAGTCACGCTTCAGCAGCAGGTCACTCGACCCGCGGCGCCAGGTTCTCCGGCAGCTTTTCCCCGTCTCGCAGATCAAAGCTTCCTTTCGGAAACGCGAACTCCCGGTTGACGCCGCGATAGGTTACGTCGTCACCGATCCATCGGGTAACCACGGCCCGTCGGCGCGAGGCACGGGACGAGTTTCCGGGTGCCCCATGAATCACCAGGGGATGGAAAACGATGCAGTCACCAGGCCTCAGGTCCCAGGCGAGAATCGGGACCGCTCCATTCTCCAATATCTCCGGCATTGACTGAAGGGCCTCCTGACCCCGGTAGGGAGAACGGTCCATGAAGTGGTAGGCGCGATACTCGTCCCAGTGGTGTGATCCAGCGACGAATGCGATGCAGTTGTCTGCCGCGATGTCATCAAGCGCCAACCAGATGGAGCACATCTGACTGCCCTGAAGGGCCCAATAGGGCCTGTCCTGATGCCACGGCGTCCGTTTGGCGGTTCCAGGCTCCTTGACGAAGACCTGGTCATAGAATAGCGCCACCGTAGAGGACGCCATAACGCGTCTGGCGATAGACTTGGCCGTCGAGTGGAAAGCGAAATCGCGGAACTCGGGGTAACGGCACCACAGGTACGTCGTCTCGAAAAAGCGCCCCCGCTCACCTCCCACCGCGTAGTCCTCGTCGTATACACCGTCCTCTACCAGCGCCCGCTCGGTGGCGCGGCGGAGGGCGTCGATCCAGACATCCCCAAAGGCTTCCCGGACAAGCGCCGCCCCGTTTCGCTCATAATGCTGCAGGGTATTGGTGATCCGCCCTGGCATGGTTCTGAACAATCTCCGTCACTTCACTGGAAAGGTTAATGGCAGCAAGCCCAAATCTACAAGCTGCACTGCAGCGGAAACAAGGGACAGACCACGGTTTCGCTCCAGAACCCCGGTCTGTCTCCTGTTTCCAATATCAGGCCGACAACGTGAAACTGTCCGTTCGACAAATTTTCTCCGGCTGTCGCAGGCTGTAACCGCCCAATATCCAATGGAACCCGGTGGGCTCGAAATACACTTGATCAAGCACCTCATGCAGTGTACACGGGTGTTGCGGCGCAGAAAGACTCGCGGCACTGGTGGCCTGAATGAGCCCGCGCAGAGCATCGGGGTCATGCATGGCGTTGCGACAGCGCAGCATCGACAACTGCAACAGCGGACTCTGCGCCAGTGCCTTGAGTCATGAAGGATTGCAGCGATTCCACCACCGCGCGGCCGAATTCGGGTTTGTCCACGGCGGTTTGCGGCTCCGGGGCAGCGCCGTCGCGGAGGATGCGCTCGACGCAATTACGTGCCCATTCCAGCGCCGGTTCGCGGCGTACGTCATGAGCGGTGATCGCCCATCGGGGTCGGCCCGTCATTCCGGGCCTGGCTTTCGGTTTTGGGGACAGTTTACTTTATTCGCGTGGCGGTTTTGGCGGTTTTGGGGACAGTTTACTTTATTCGGCTCGACGAAATCGGAGAGGTCTACTTCGTCGTAGCCGGTTCTGTTTGCTTGCGGAGATCGGTAAACTGTCCCGCGAACTGCGGTAAACTGTCCCGCGAACTCGGAACTCGCGCGAACTCGCCGATTTGTACGCCAAGCGCGAAGACCGCAATTCCGGGCTCGCGTTCGGCGGCAACAAGGTACGGAAGATGGAATACATCGTACCCGACGCTATCGCATCGAAAGCCGACACGCTGGTCACCATCGGCGGTGTCCAGTCCAACCACACGCGTCAAGTCGCGGCCGTTGCGGCAAAGATCGGGATGAAGTGCCGTCTGGTTCAGGAGAGCTGGGTGCCCTTTCAGGACGCCGTCTACGACCGCGTCGGCAACATCCTAATGAGCCGCGTGATGGGCGCGGAAATCGAACTGGTCGACGAAGGCTTCGATATCGGCATCCGCGAAAGCTGGGAGCGGGCGATCGAGGACGTGAAGGTGAAGGGTGGAAGGCCCTACGCCATTCCCGCCGGCGCGTCGGTCCACAAATATGGGGGGCTCGGTTTCGTCGGCTTCGCCGAGGAAGTGCGCACGCAGGAAGCGGAGTTGGGCTTCAAGTCCGACTATGTCGTCGTCTGCACGGTCACCGGTTCGACCCATGCAGGCATGCTGGTCGGTTTCGCGAGGGACGGTCGGGCGAACAAGGTGATCGGCATCGACGCCTCCGGCACGGTCGACCAGACCCGCGCCCAGGTCATGGACATCGCGTGAAACACCGCGGACCTTGTAGAGCTTGGTCGCGACATCACCAACGATGATCTCACGCTGCTCGAGGACTACGCCTACCCAGCCTACGGTGTCCCGTCTGCGGAGACCAACGACGCAATACGGCTCGCCGCCCCCATGGAAGGCATGATGACAGACCCGGTCTATGAAGGAAAATCCATGCAGGGGATGATCGACCTCGTGCGAAAGAACTATTTCCCGAAAGGATCGAAAATTCTTTACGCCCATCTCGGCGGCGTGCCGGCGATCAACGGCTACAGCTATATTTACCGCAACGGGTAAACCAGCGCTCGGGCGATGTCCATGACTGTGACCAGCACTATTACCACATGCGAGAATTCCGGGGGACAGTTTACTTAATTTCGAATCCACCACATCGCAGAAGCCAAATTTTCCCTATCGGAACTTTTCTCGGTTACAAGCTGCGAAACTATGGGAGAACTGATGAGAGACAGTGTTTACATTGTCCTGTCGAATTTTGGACCCGGTTTCGATTTTCGCAGGTTTCGTCCCGTAACGGTTTCTAAACCAGACAAAAACTCTTCCTCCTCAACGGGCCGGCCGGTCCGTGTATAACGGCGAATCGCTTCAAGCTCTTTTTCATCGACATCGACACGCAGATACTCCATCCACTGCGGTATCAGCGCGAGCATCGGCTTCACAGTAACAATATCGTCATCCACTCCTTTCAGATGCGCGTGCACGCTCGACCACGGCCACTGTTCGGGACGGGCACACAGGTTCGCTCGTACGGGGTTGAGCTCCACGTACCTGAGTGTGGCGCGTAGATATTGCTCGTCCATAACGAAAGAGTGGAACCTTTCCTGCCACAAGTGCCCACGCCAACCTTCCCGGAAGTTGATCCGGCGAGTGTAACAGCGGTGGGCTTCCTTGAAGAAGCGGCAGAGGCTGTCGGTGTGGCGGGGAACGATCACGAAATGAACGTGATTCGGCATCAGGCAATACGCCCAGACCTCTACACCTGCCCTGCCTTTGGCTTCCACCAGTAACTCAAGGTAGTACCGGTAATCAGCTTCGCAGAAGAAGGTCTTTTGGCGGCGATTGCCGCGCTGGGTGACGTGATGGGGGTAATCGGGTGCTACGACCCTAGCTATCCTGGCCATGGTGCTCTCCTTTATCTTGCGTCCGGACTCGACGTTTAGATCTATAGTTTAGCACGGATGGATTCCTTGAGATCAGTAAACTGTCCCCGGAAGGAGGAAGTAAACTGTCCCCGGAAGGAGGCGACAGGACGCACCGCAAGTGGCCGGAAATCTGGTACAACTGAACCACCTGAACCCAGGGTCCCCTGTATGCGCGAGATGATCATTGCCGGCCTTTTCTCGGTCCTCGCCAGCGGCCCCGTCGTGGCCGAAGTCAGCCCCGGAGCCGCGGCCGAGTTTCCCGCTTGCCTCGCACGGCTCAAGACCGAAGCGATCAACGCGGGGGTCGATCGTGTAATCGTCGCCAAGGCCCTCGACGGCATTGAAATCGACGATCGCCTGCTCGCCGTATCCGAGGCGCAGCCCGAGTTCAAGACGCCGATCTGGGACTATCTCGCTTTCCTGGTCGACGAGCAGCGCATCGTCGACGGCCGCACCATGCTCGCCGAGCACGATGATCTGCTGCGCGCCATCGAGGCGCATTTCGGCGTCGACCGCCACGTAGTCACCGCCGTCTGGGGGGTGGAGACCGATTACGGCAAGGATAGCGGACGGCACTATCTACCCCACGCCCTGGCCAACCTGACTTGTCTCGCGGAGAGACGGACGAAGTTCTGGCGCGGCGAGTTGATCGAGGCCCTCACCCTCGTCGATCGTGGCGACCTGGCCCTCGACAAGCTCTACGGCTCCTGGGCCGGCGCCTTCGGACAGACCCAGTTCATCCCCTCCACCTACGCCCGCCTCGCCGTGGACTTCGACGGCGATGGACGGCGTGACTTGGTCGACTCCATCCCCGACGCCCTGGCCTCGACCGCCAACTACCTGAAGCGCGCCGGTTGGCAGAGCGGCCGCCCGTGGATGATCGAGGTCAAAGCCCCCGCCGACTACGCCGGACCGGTAGGCCGCAAGCAGCGGCTCGCCCTGGACGATTGGAACGCGCGCGGCATCCGGCGTGCCGACGGCGCGCAGCTAAAGGGCAAAGCCAGGACCGGGCTGCTGCTACCCGCCGGCCCCGCGGGACCGGGCTTCCTCGTCTTCGACAATTTCGATGCCATTTACGCCTACAACCACGCCGAGTCGTACGCCATTGCCATTTCCCATCTCGCCGACCGGCTCGCGGGTTATCCCGCGCTGCGCACGCCATGGCCAACCGACGACCCGGGGCTCTCGCGGGCCGAACGGCTCGAGCTGCAGGAGCTGCTTGTCGCCGAGGGCTACGACATCGGAGAGGTCGACGGCAGGGTGGGCCCCCGCACCCGCGCCGCGGTCGCCGAGCACGAGAAGAAGCTCGGTTGGCCCGAGACCGGCCGCGCCGGCCGGAAGATTTTCAAGGCGCTGAAGGGTGATTGATCGATACGGGTTCAGGGGGACGGACCACTTGAAAGCCGCGGCCCGTTGATTGGACCACCCACGGCCGGTCAAGGACGGCGAACCAGTTCCACGCGCCGGTTCACCCCCCGCCCGGCCTCGGCGTCATTCGCCGCCCGCGGCGCCAGCGGCCCCACGCCGTGGCCCTCGAGCCGCGACGCGTCGATACCGTGGGAATTGATCAGTGCCTCAACCACTGCCTTCGCCCGGGAATCCGACAACGACGCGTTGAGCTCGAAGCTTCCCTTCCAGTCGGTGTGGCCCACTACCCACACCGACGCCGACGGGCGGGTGTTGAGGATCTCCGCCATGGCTTCGAGAGCGTCGACAGATTGCGGCGTCAGCGTCGCCTTGCCGGTGTCGAAGAACACGCCGGGTATGGCGACGTGGCCCAGCCGGTCGAGCTCCTGTCCCAGCGCTTCAGGGTCGATCTTCACCAACCCGGTTTCCATGTCCTCCACCTCGACCACGGTCACCTGGTGGCGGCGCTTGGCGACACCTACGGCAACGTAGGCCACCTCGTTTCCGGATACGATACGCCCGGCCAGGTAGCCGCCCACGCCAGGCAAGTGGATGCTGCCGTTGAACCGGCCCCAGCGGCTACCCGCGAATGCGGGTCCGCACTCGGTCTCGCGGCACGCGTATAGCAGGTCACCACCGGCACCGACGATGGCTTGTTCGTAGTTGGCGAGAATCTCCAGGGCCGACCGGTCTGCCGGATTCTCATAGCTGATTCGGGTCAGCCGGCCAGCGAGATCAATGCTCTCGAAATCCAGGCTGTCGGGAACGATGCCGGTAATCAGCTTGAATTCCTGGTACGCCTCCTCGTCCCGCCGCGTCGGCGTCGACCCCTCGTAACGCGATACCAGCGGGTGGTCGTCGATTTCCACCGCACTCGCGGTTTGCGGAACTCCACCCGATGCCAACAGCACGGCCACCACGGCACCCGTGCCAATCCGAACGATCAAATTCATATGCCCTCCGGAGAAAGAGTTGTTAGTTGGTATGGGGACAGTTTACCAAACTGCCCCAGGTTTATTGGACAAACTGTCTCTTTCCCAGGCAAAGATAAAGGCGAAGGAGCGACACGGCAAGAAGCAACGACTCCAAGGTCATGACCTGGACCCAGAGGCAGACATGAGCGGCGGGGGATTTCAGCCAGACCGGGTGACAGGACGTATGCATGGCGGAAGCGCTTTGCGAGGTTGTAGAATTCCGACCACTTGATTCCCGAGGAGACGCAGCATGGACCGATTCACCGGCGGTTGCCTGTGCGGCAACGTTCGAATTATCGCGTCGGGACACCCATACCGGGTTGGCCTTTGTCACTGTCTCGACTGCCGCAAGCATCACGGTGCCCTGTTTCACGCTTCCGCGGTATTCCCGCAGGAAGCGGTGACGATCGAGGGCGAGACGCGCGACCACGCCGAACGGTTTTTCTGTCCCCGCTGCGGCTCGTCCGTTTTCGGACGTACTGCGGACGAAATCGAAGTGAACCTGGGATCCCTGGATGCGCCCGACCAACTGAGACCCACCTACGAGCTCTGGACCGTCCGTCGCGAGTCATGGTTGCCGCCGTTTCCGTTCACGAGAGGATACGAGCGCGATCGTGACGACACAGGTCGCTATGAGGAGTAGGTCGCACGAACGGTGCATCGTGCTCATCGAGCACAACCCGAACGCGATCACCGTGCCGGATTGGGTGGTCGACAAGTAAGGAGCTACGGAGTTGAGAACCGCCTTTTTCTTTACTGATTCTTTTACATCGGTTTTCGGTGGCCGTTCCTGTCGACAGTTACGAGCAGGGTTTCGTCCATCACTTCATAGATTATTCGACAGAATCCCTGGCGAATCCAGTATCTTTCCAGGCCCGAGAGCTTCTAACTGCCGGGCGGCCGAGGGTCGTCGCGCAGGAGTTTTACGCGCCGAAAGGTTCGGGCAAGCTCATTTTTTCGGTATGGGCCGAAGATCCTTGGCGACGAATAGCTTGAATAAGAGCTCATAACTTGCCATGAGCTTTCAGGTTCTTCAGCAAAGCCTCGTAGCTCATCGTGGGCTCGGATACACGCTCTTCCAATGCCGCCAGGTCCTCTTCATCCTCCGCCAGCGCGGCCCGTACCGCCCCGTTGACGAGGTCGGAAACGCTCCGGTCCGTATGGACCGCCTTCAGGCGCAGAGCCGCGTGGAGTCGTGAATCGAAGTATATGGTGGCGCGTTTTAAACTTGATTGTAAAAAATCAGAGTTTCCCCAACGTTAAAACGTCATATCGTTAAGAGGACTGACGGATATTGGGTACCGTTCGAGGCTGCGAGGGACATGCGAGCCCGTTGGCAGGCTGCAGGCACCCGGACGCGCCGTGGGCCTGATACCTCACCCTGGAACGATCCAGTGCTAGTCGCGGGCGACGAACTGCAGAGACTGGTAGGCCGTGCGGCGCGCCTGGCGGCGCTTCAGCGGGGAGGCGAAGAACCGGGCCAGCGCAGCGAGCAGGATGTCGGCGCCTGGCTGTTCGAGCAGGGCCATTTCTTCGCGTACCGCGAGCGCTGTCTTGAGCCAATGCACCGCGACGATATGCTCGCCCTGGCCGTGGTCGAGCACCTGTTCGATGAGCGCATTCATCTGGTGCGCAGCATTGCCGATCAACCAGTCGCTAGTCTCGGTGTCGGCGGTCGCAAATCCGGCATTGCGCCCGTTGAAGCAGGCCATTTGCAGCAGACCGCTCGGCCACAGGTCCGGGAAACGGCTGCACTGGCGGCGCACCGCGTTGGCGAAGGTCAGGCCGTGGGTGAAATCCAGCCAACCGACGTTGCCGGACACCGGCACGTGCGTCTTGTCCTGCTGGCTGATATCGAAGCTGAGCAGGTTCACCGCGTTGGCCACCAGCAGGGCGCGATAGATGTCCTCCGGCGGGCTGTCGCTGCACGCGACCGCGGCCTGCAGGGATTTGTGGATGCCCCGTTTGCGCCACAAGCCCGGCTCGGGCGTCTGCCCTCTTCCCTTTCCCCAGAGTTCGAGCTGCGCCGCGTAGGCGCGAAACCCGGGAATCCGGTCTTCCCGGGTTGCGTAAACGAACTCCCGCACCAGGGACAGCAACAGCGGCTGCATCACGTTTTCACCTAGCCGCGCGATCAAGCGACCGGCCTTGGTCACGTAGATCAATGCATGGCCGAAATCGTTGTAATGCAGCAGGGCGGCCCGCGACAGCGCATGCTCGAAATCGGCGAATCCCAGACCGTCGGCGATTCCGCCGCGGATCATCGCAACCGCGGTGTTCTCATCCTCACAGTCAATCGCGTCGACGAAGGCGTCGGCGTCGAAGCGGATGCGGTTGTCGCTGAACGGATAGTCGGGCTCGCGCTGCACGTCGTACGCGGCGTGGGTCACGCTCTCGACGAGACAAACGAGCTGTACTTCGGCATCGCCGGCGTATTCGTCATAAAGCTCGAGCCAATCGGTCATGCCGGCATAGGCATGGGTCCAGCCGAACTCCATCTTCTGCCAGGACCAGTCGATGGCCAGGCGCAGCGAATCCAGCGGATCGGCGCCGAGCCTGTTCAAGCGCGCGACCTCCCACGGGACCGCGCGCCGACGAAGCGGGATTGGGCCCGGCTTTCCAGCCGCTGGGGCGAACGCCTGGACCGGCGTATCGCAGACCTGCAGAACCTGCGCGACCGGCTCGACGGCTGCATCGGCTGCGGCTGCCTTTCGATGAAGCACTGCGCGCTGTACAACCCGGAAGACACGGCGGCGAGCGCCGGAAGCGGGCCGCGCTACCTGCTGGGGGACAGTCCGGACGACGGATAGCCGCAAGACCGGCGTCGCAGGTCCTGCAGAGGTTGACGCTGCCGCAGTTGTAAAGCGACACCCGGCAGAGCGGGCTCCGCGGGATACGGGGCCGGCGCCCCCTCCCCGGCGCCCCGTTTCCCGCTGAAACCCGGCCCCACAGCGCCCTTCATTCCGGCCGGGATGTGGAGTATTCTTCCTGTCCGTGACCGAGTACCCGGAGATTGACAGGCATGCGTGGCAGCGATTCTTGCTGTACAGTAAAGGGCGGTTATTCTTCGCATCCAGGGCGGGTACGGTCCGATCATGAGCAATAAAGCGGAGCCGGCACCACCGTTGCCGGACGTGGCCGGCGAGACCCAATCCGGCGACGGCTCCAGCCCCGAGGCCGATCGTGTCTTTGTCCTCGAGTGCCGGTTGGAGCAGATGCGTGCGAGCGTGGACGAGGCCCGGGCGGAAGCCCATCGGGCCCGTTCGCTCCTGGCCGAGGCCACCGCCCGGGAATCCGATCGTGGGCGCCGTCATCAGCTCGTCCTCGAAGACCTCGCGGCGGCCCGCGCGGAGATCGAATCCCTCCACCACCGGCTCGAGCACTCCGAGGCGGTCCGCGCCGGACTGGAAGGGCGCCTGTTCGAATCGACAGTGCCGGACGATGCGCAGGAGCTGGTCCGCCTCCGGAGCGAGGCCGCCGCGGCCCGGGACCTGACGGCCGCCCGGCAGCGAACCGTGGCGGACCTGCGTGGACGCGTGGAAGAGCTGGTGGCGAGCCGGGAGACGCTTCTCACCCGCGTCTCGGAGTGGCAGTGCGCGGCCCGGGAGGGCGACGCCGACGCCATCAACCTGTCGGAGTTCATTGCCGCGCTGCGCCACGATATCCTCGAGCTCGAGCACCGGGCCGTGATGGCGGAGCAACGCGAGGCCGAACTGCGGGAGCAGCTCCGGCAGGCGGGCACGCAGAAGGACGCGGACTCGAGCTCCACTGATGCCTCAGCCGCTGAACCGGACCCGGAGCCATCAAACTCCACCTCCGCCGTTGACGAACCGGAGGCAGCGGGCGACGAGGCGCCGCGGTTCGAAGCCGGCGACGACATGGAGTCCCGTATCGACGCGCTCCTTCGGCTCGGCCGGAGCGGCAAGGCCGAGGAGTTCTACGCGATCCGCCCCTGGCTGGTCGCCCCCGAGCCGCGGGTGCGCGCGGCGGCGTACCAGGCGCTGGGTCAGCTCCTCGAGCACGAGCCTTCCCGGCTGGAACCGCACATCCGTTGGGGAATCGCCGACGCCGACGCCCGCGTGCGTCGCCGCGTGGTCCTCTCCGCGGCCTCGGCTCGCGGGCTGGATCTCAGGCCGCTCCTGGATCCGCTCAGAAAGGACCCGGACTCCCAGGTGCGCCGCGTGGTACAGGAGGTTCTGCGCCGTGCGCCCTCCGCAGCGGACAGTGCCGGCAAGTCGAGCGTCACCGATTCCGATGAAAACAAGTCGGAGGAAGTCAAATATGGAGTCGCTTCGTAGTGCCCGTGAATACGATGATGCCCCGGGGGACATTCGTTCCCCTGATCCCGCGCCGGCAGGGTTGACTGTGGAAATCCGATACACCAGACAACAGTTCGCCAGGCTGCTGGGGCTGTCCGAGCGCCAGCTCGCCGACGCGGACAACCTGCCGGAGCTGAAGACGCCGGACGGCGGACCCGACAGCTATGGCGTACGACACCTCTCGGCGTACCGCAGGGTGCTCGACCGCCGCCCGCCCCGGATGCCGCTGAGCCGGCAGCTCTTTCTCAATTTCAAGGGGGGCACGGGCAAAACCAGCCTCTCGGTGGCCTACGCCTACCGGCTCGCCGAGATGGGGCATCGGGTCCTGCTCATCGACCTCGACTCCCAGGGCCACGCCACCCAGAACGTGGGGGTCGAGGGAGACCGGGTGGAGCGCACCCTCTACGACGCGCTGGTTGACCGGATCCCGCTCACCGAGGTCATCCTGCACACGCCGCTCGCGGAACTCGACCTGATCCCCGCGAACCTCGGAATGACCACGGTGGACCTGGCACTGATGCCCATGGCCGCGCGGGAGCACAAGCTGAAGCGGGCCCTGGAGCCCGTGGCCGACCGATACGAGTTCGTGGTAATGGACGCCCCGCCGTCTTTCGGGCTCCTGAATCTCAATGCGCTCATCGCCGCCGACGACCTGTTGGTCCCGGTCCTCCCGGATTTCCTCTCGTTTCACGGTCTCAAGCTGCTCTTCGAGACCCTGGGACAGCTCGAGGACGACCTCGACCACACGCTTCGCAGGATCGTGGTGATCCTCAACCACTACAACCCGACGACACGGATCGCGCGGCAGGCGAGGGCTGCTCTCGAGTCCCACTATCCCGAGTTCCTTTCGAGCACCGTCATCCGTCAGAGCACCACGTTCGCCCAGGCCTCCAGCGAGGGGATTCCCATCAACGCTTACGCTCCCGGCTCCAGAGGGGCGAAGGACATCAACGCGCTCGTCGACGAAGTTATCAATGCGCCGCTGGAACAAGCGGAGGAGAAAAGAGCATGACCAGCGGATTCGACGCCAACGTCCCGGCCCGAAAGCCACGCACCCGGCTCTCCCGCGTAATCTCGGAACTGACATCCGAGACGCCAGACAGTGTGGAGACTCGTGAAGACCGCTCAGGGGTCGAGGATCCCGCCGCGCCCCGGCACGAGGCCGCCGCCGACACCCGGACAACCAGCCACACAGACCGCTCGATAGACAGCCATGAAAGCGTTGCCCCCGATGCGCCGGTAGCTGCGGACGCACCGGCCGCCCGTACCGCGGAGCCCTCAACCGCGCCACCGAAGGAAACGACCACGGCCGCATCGCCCGCCGTCAGCGGGCGTGAGCAGATTGCGAGGCTCCGGGAACGCCTGGCCGCCACCGACCACGCCTGGTCGACGGCCGCCGAGCCGAAACGAACGGCTACTGCCGTGCGCGAGACGGTGACCGGACTGCGTGAGCGCATGGAAGCGTCGCTCCGGGAGCGGTCCGAGCTGGCGGACGCCCTGGAGGAGGCACGTGCCGCCCTGGCGCGCACCGATGCCGACCTGCAGAAGGAGCGGCAGGCCCGCGAGGCGCTGGAGGCGCAGGCCGAGGAGCGGCGGCGCATCGCGGACGACGCCGTGGCCGAGGCGGAGGCCCTGGCGGCGGAGCGCGACCAAGTGCTCGGCGAGCTGGCGGAGCATCGGCGCGTGGAAGAAGAGCAGACGAACCTGCTGGGGGAAGTCGAGACCGCGCTCAGCAAACGTGATGCCGAGCGGAAAGCGGCGGCTCGCGAGCTGGCCGAGGCGCGCGACCTGGTGGACCTGCGCGCCGCCGAGGTCGCCGACCTTGAGGCCCGGCTCGAGGACGAAGCCGCCGGGCGCTCCCGGGCGGAGTCGAAATGCCGGGAACTCGAGGCCGAAATCACCCGCCTGTCCGAGGCCCGGGAAGCGCTGGAGTCCATCGAGGCGACGCTGGGCTACCGCCGCGAAAACCAGGGCGACGACACACCGTAACAGGGGCAGGGATCAATGGGGTCAGACTCGATTGATCCCTGGATTGGCTGCCACTATCTGTGAGTTCCTCGGATCGATCGGGGTCTATCGGATCAATCGAGTCTGACCCCATTGATCTTCCCCTAGATCCCGGGCTCGGGGTTCAGGACGAAGTCGTACTCCAGCGTGTAGTAGACCGGCGGCTCGCCGGGGCCGTTGCCTTCGTGGCGCTCCCAATCCGCGATGAGCGTGGGGCGGACACCGAACACCGCATCCGAGTCGAGGTACGGCCCGTCCCTGCGGAACACGTGCGTGATCAGCCGCTCGTAGCCCGGCGCTTCGATCATGAAATGCAGATGCGGGGGGCGCCACGGGTGGCGGCCCAGCGCTTCCAGCAGCCTGCCCACCGGGCCGTCGTCCGGGATTGAGTATTCCTGGGCGAGAATCGAGCGAAAGTGGAAGCGGCCCTGTTCGTCGGTCTGCAACTGCGCACGCGCCCTGTGCTCGTGGCCACCCGACGGCGATGGCCGCTGCACATCGTAGAAACCTTCCTCGTCCGACTGCCAGACATTCATCAGCGCCCCGGCTATGGGCTCGCCCTCGAACCCGCAGACCTGCCCTTCCACAAAACAGGGCGTGCCCCTGGCGCCGTTGCTGATGTCGGCGCCGTTCTCGACGGCCGGTGCGCCTTCCACGTAGAAGGGTCCGAAGACCGTGGACTCGGTGCAGCCGGCGGGTTTGGCATTATTCAGCGCGGTTACCAGCATCGACAACCCCAGCACATCGGAAGCGAGGATGAACTCCTGGCGGTTCTCATCGGTGATGTGGCCGGCCTCGGTCAGAAACCGGATGCCGCGCTCCCACTCGACCTCGGTGAGCTCGACGTCGCGGGCGAAGTCGTGGAGGTGTCGCACCAGCGCGCTCATGATGGTGCGCAGGCGCTCGTCGGGGCAGCTCGCCATCGCATCCAGCACGGCGTCGGTGATCGTGAATTGATCGATCGGCTTCATCGTCTCCTCCTGTAGTTCAATGACCCGTGGCCTGCGACAGTACCTCCAGCGCCTCCCCGTCCGCGTCGCCACGCCAGGCGACCAATTGGTCGGGACGGATCAGCGCCAGCGGCGCCGCGTAGAGCTCGCGCAGGGACGGCAACGGCAGGTGCACGACGCCCAAGTCAAGACCGAGGCGGCGCGCGGCGTCCTCAAACCCGCCCGTCGCCGGTGGTTCGGGCCCGAGCGCCAGCAGCGTCCAGTCGCGATTGAACAGGTCGAACAACGAGCTGCCATCATCCAGCCAGGCATGCGGCGGCCGCCCGCCCGGGCAGGCCGTGGGGGTATAGTCGTTCGGCTCGTCGGGCGGCGGCTGGGTACCGTCCGGGACGATGACGGGCGAGCCGTCGTAGCGGCCGCCGAAGGTGACGCCCGGGATGTTGAATTCGAGGCGGGCGTGCCGATCCAGATACTCGCCGGCGGCCCGGCGCTCGGCCTCACCGCGCGGCGAGTCTTCCTCCAGCTCGGGCCTGGCCGTGAACAACCCCACCGAATCGGCGAACCGGCGCGCGTAGCCGGTATTGCGCTCGGCGAGCGGCCTGCGCTCGGCTTCGTAGCTGTCGAGCAGCGACCGCGGCGCGCGGTTGTCCAGCACCGCGGCGAGCTTCCAGCCCAGATTGACGGCGTCTTCGACCGCGGTGTTGTAGCCGAGGCCGCCGGTGGGCGTGAACAGGTGCGCGGCGTCGCCGGCGATGAATGTGCGACCAGCCTGGAAGCGTTTGGCTACCAGCGCGTGCCCGGCGAGCCAGGTGGTCATCGAGAGAATCTCGATCGGCACTTCGGCGCCCACGGCCTCAGCAAACATCTGGCGCGCGTCGTCCTCGCTCCAGGTCTCGGCGTCCTCGCCGGGATGCAACGCCGCATGAAAGGCATACTCGGCCTTGCCGTCCACCGAGGCCATGAAGGCGCGGCGTTGGCGGTTGACCGTCACGTACATCCACGCTTTCGGGTGCGGCAGCGCCGATACCAGCTCCGGTGAGCGCAGGTAGACGGCCAGCATCCTGCCGCCCATGAAGTCGCGCCGGATACCGGTTTCCCCGCCCCATTCGATGCCGAGCCGGCGACGCACGAAGCTTCGCGCGCCGTCAGCGCCGACGACAAACTGCGCCTGAATCGCGAGCGGCTCGCCACCCGACGCCGGACTGATCAAGGCGTCGATGCCTGCCCCGGTTTCCTCGAAGTGCTCCAGGGTCCAGCCATAGCGCAGCTCGACGGCCGGCCACGCCTCCGCGTGACGGCGCAGCACCGCCTCGACGAACTTCTGCGACACGCGGTGCGGCAGCTCCGCCGCACTCCATGAGCCCGTCATGGTCTTGATCTTCTCCACCGCCTCGGCCGCGGTGGGCAGCCGGATGCGGGCCAGCTCCCAGGCCGCATAGCGCGTGAAGTAGGCAATGTCTGTGGGATGGTCCGGCGGCAGGCCGAGCGCGCGGATCTCGTGCGCGAAACCAAGCCGCCTGAAGTGCTCCATGGTGCGCGCCTGGGTGGCGTTGGCCTGGGGATTGAAGGCGGTGCCCGGCTTGGAATCCACCACCAGGCAGCGAACACCACGGCGCCCGAGCTCGTTGGCCAGCATCAGCCCGCAGGGACCACCGCCGGCAATGAGCACGGATGCGACGTATGGGTTACTCGGCATGTGCCCGTTTCTGTTCGGACAATGTTCCTCTCAGACTAGCATGCCGGAGTTCTCGCGCGCGGGAACGCCGGTCTGGCATTCCTGGTGAGGCACCGGAAAAGTTGAGATCACAGATGGCATTTCCAGGGAAGCTCTGATCAATTTGACACTATGTCGTTGCGAGCGTAGCGAAGCAATCCAGCTTGCTCGCCGATAGACGGCTTATAGATTGCTTCGTCGCTCCTCTCCTCGCAATGACTCATTCCACCAGAGATTCGCTGAATCTCGACGCGATCCCTTGCCTGCCGATGCGGCGGCATTATCCGTTGATCTCGCCATCCCCGATTCAGTCGCGTGGCACCCTTTCGCTGATTACCCTGGCCGGCCGCCTACGATGCCCTTGGTTTCGAGGTACTCCTCGAGCCCGAACTCCGCAAACTCGCGGCCGTTGCCGGACTTCTTATAGCCGCCAAAGGGGGCTGCCGGGTCAAACGTGTTTTCGTTGATGTAGACCGTACCGGCGCGGATCTTCATGGCGACCTCGCGGGCGTGGTCCAGGTCTTCCGACTGCACGTACCCGGCCAGACCGTATTCGCTGTCATTGGCCAGCTCGACAGCCTGCTCCTCGGTCTCGTACCGCATGATGCACAGCACCGGGCCGAAGACTTCCTCGCGGGCGATGGTCATGTCCCGGGTAACGTCGGCGAACACCGTCGGCCGGACATAGTAGCCGCGGTCGAGTCCCTCGGGACGTCCGGGGCCGCCGGCGACGACCTTCGCGCCTTCCTTGACACCGGTCTCGATCAAGCCCTGTATCTTGTTGAACTGGGCCTCGCTAACAACCGGTCCGAGCTTCGTGTTCTCATCGTCCGGCGCGCCGACGACGAACCCGTCCGCCGCCCGGGCGGCAAGTTCAACCGCGCGGTCATACTGGTCGCTGTGTACCAGCATCCGGGTCGGTGCGTTGCAGGACTGGCCGACGTTGCTGAAGCACTCGGCCACGCCGCGCTTCACCGCGGCGTCGAGATCGGCGTCCGGCAGCACGATGTTGGCGGACTTGCCGCCGAGCTCCTGGTGCACGCGCTTGACCGAATCGGCGGCGGCTTTCGCGACCTGAACGCCGGCGCGGGTCGAGCCGGTAAACGAGATCATGTCGATATCCGGATGGCTGGAGAGGGCCGTGCCGACCCCTGCCCCATCGCCGTTGACCAGGTTGAAGACGCCCTTCGGCACGCCGGCGGCGTCCATCACCTCGGCAAAGATCACTGCATTCAGCGGCGCGATCTCCGAGGGCTTCAATATCATGGTGCAGCCCGCGGCGATGGCCGGTGCAACCTTGGCGGTGATCTGGTTGAGTGGCCAGTTCCACGGCGTAATCAGACCGACGACGCCGATCCCTTCCTTGACGACAAGCGACCCGCCCCGGGGATATGAGAACTCAAACTCCTCGAGGGTCTTCATCATCTGCTTGAGATGCACCAGGCCCGTCACGGTCTGCATTTTCTCGGCGAATCCGGCCTGAGCGCCCATTTCCAAGGTGAGCGCCGCGGCGATGTCGGCGTAGCGCGCCTTGTAGGCTTCCCGGATCGAGCCCAGGAGCTCGATGCGCTCCTGCCTGGTGGTCCGGGAGAAGGCGGGGAAAGCGGCGCGGGCCGCGGCCACGGCCTTGTCGACGTCCGCAGCGGAACCGATCGCTACGCGGGCGCAGGGTTCCTCGGTCGCCGGGTTGATGACGTCGAGCATGTTCGGTTCCATGGGATCCACCCACGCGCCGTCAATGTAGAATTTCTGCGAATTGTCCATACAATCAGGTACCTCTTGACTCGGTTTGCAGGAGCACATGCATGCCCCGGCGTTGAAAGTGGCCCGGATTCTATCAGCGGGGGCGCACGAGGCAACGTCCGCCACTGAGAAACCGCTACATTCCCCCAACAATTCAGATACAAACCCGCGTCCGGGCCGACTCCGGCGGTTACACTGGCGGCGTATAAAAGGCGTCCACCGAACCCCCGGAGCGGGGGTCATCGAAACCTGCTGACGAGGCCCACAATGAATACAGACGCACAAGGAAACACCGTTTCCGGCGCGGACGAAAAATCCATCCACGCGTTCGACCAGGCGCTGCGCGCTTTCAACATCTACCGCGGCGACCCCGTCGCCATCATCGACGATGCCATCGCCGCCGCGCCGTCGTTCACCATGGCGCACGTCCTCAAGGCGTACCTGTTCGCCCTGGCCACGGAGCCCGGCGCGGATCGCGACAACGCCCTCGCACGGCTGACCGCGTCGCTACGCGAGAGCGCAGCGGGCGACAGCGAGAACGCACACTGGGCAGGGGCCGTCGCGCTGCCCGCGGTGGACGGATTCACGGCCTTCCGGCGCGGCGACTACAGCCAGGCCATCGAGCTGCTCCACGGGGTCCGCTACATCGCCAACCAGTTCGGCGGCAGCCACGCCCAGCGCGACATCATCGACTGGACGCTGACCGAAGCGGCACTGCGAGCCGGGAACGCCGATATCGCCGCGGCCATGGCGAACGAGCGGCTGGCCCTCAAGCCCCACAGCCCGGGTGATGGGCAGGGACTGAGCCTGGTCAGTTTTACGAACTACATAGATGCGGATGCACAACCAATCGGCGTCGGCGTCCACGAGTGCGGCGCTGGCTCGTGCCCGGACACTTCGCAGTACGGCATAAACTGCGGCGACCCTTTGGCGCGGCCAGACGAACCCCAGACGCGCACGATCGCTGCAGTGCCGAGCGGCACTATGTATGAGGCAAGCTTCACGTTTTCCGCCGATAGCGACGCGGGTATCGTCACTCGCGGGGAGATGACCTTCACAGAGCTTTGAAGAAGCTGCCAAAACTTGCGCGCGCAAATGACAAAAGCACCCAGCGCCCCAAAATGGACGGTACCCCTGTTCCATTGAACCCTTGAACCCTTTCTACGCGCTGCTCGGTATTCAATCCGGTACCGCCGCATCAACCGGCGGGCCCGGGGGCCGAAAAGGATTACGGTGATGTAAAAAGGGGACGGAGGAATTTTTGCGAGAACGAAAATTCCTCCGTCCCCTTTTTAGCCTGTCACTCCCCGGCGCCAGCCTCGACGACACGGTTGCGACCGCCCCGCTTGGCGCGGTACATCGCGGCGTCGGCACGTGCGAGCAGGTTTTCGCCGCTTTCTTTGCCTTCCAGTGTCGCCACACCGAAGCTGGCGGTGACGGTGATGGTTTTGTCCAGCGGCTGCGCCTCGACCAGGCGTCGCAACCGCTCCGCGGCGGCGGCGACTTCCTCTTGGTCCAAGCCCGGCATGAGCACCACGAACTCCTCGCCGCCCATGCGATAAAACAGATCCGCCTGGCGCAGACCCTCCCTGAAAAGCACGCCGAGGTCGCGCAACACCCGGTCGCCGGCCTCATGTCCCAGCGTGTCGTTGTATTCCTTGAAGTGATCCAGGTCGAGCATGACCAACGACAGCGGGTAGCCATGGCGACGGGCATGGTCCACTTCGAGCGGCAACTCATCATCGAACTTGCGGCGGTTGCCGGCGCCGGTTAGCGCATCCGTCAGGGAAATGCGCCGGACGGACTCCTCACGCTTGCCGAGCTCTCGATTGGCCTGCACCAACTCACGATGCGCTGCGTCCAGCTGGTTGTTCAAGTCCAGCAGCGCATCCGCCATCTGCTCGAGCTCATGGATGTCATAGCCGGCGATCATCAGAATTTCCTCGCCGTTGGTATATATGTTGCCGATCAGCGTGCGCATTCCCCCTTCGGGGTCGCCCAGGGTGAGCTTGCCCGAATGAATCCTGCCTTGCGCATCCGGCTCCGCTCGCACCAGTTCGTCGAAACGGGGCCGCGTCAGGAGCTGCCAGGGTCGCAGCTCCATTCCGCTATGCAGCCGCGAGAAACCTGTGTTCTCGGACAGCAGCCGGCCATCCATGGCAAAGCGTGCAACGACCACGGAGTCGATTCTTTCTATCTCGTCCCGGATGTCGGGCAGCGTCATAATCGTCCGCCTATGCCGCGACAAGGGCCGCCACGCTGCTTACGGAGTCCGCGCCCAGCAACTCCGCGCCCACCGCCTCGGCAAGCTCGGGAAACTGGTTGAACACCAGCCCGCCGACCACGATGCGCGGACAATCCGGACCCAGTGCATCGCGCAGCGCGCCCACTGTCTCGCGTACGCCCTTGAGTTGATAGGGCAGGCTCGCGGACAGACCGATGATATCGGGGTTGAACGCGCGCGCATGCTGGATCAGGGCGGCGGACGGCGTATTCGCGCCGAGGAAGTGCACCGTCCAGCCGGCGTACTCGAACGCATCGGCGACCATGCGCAGGCCAATTGCGTGCTGGTTGCCGGCGGAGCAGGCGAAAAGAGCCGAACGATCGACGGTGTCAGTGGGCCCCGTGAGGCCGTATGCCTGCGCCATGAGGGTCTGGGCGATGGCGGATGCCAGATGCTCCTGGGCCACGGACACCATGTTCTCCTGCCAGAGGCGCCCGATTTCATACATGGCGGGTTGAATGACGTGCACTTCCGCCTCGTGCAGGGAGCCACTGCGCGCCAAAGCAAGCTTGAATACCTCGGCGGCGCCTGCCCGGTCCCCGGCCAGGGCCGCCTCCCGGAAGGCCTCCGCCTCCTCCCAAGGGGACGGACACGGCTGGTCATACACCGGCGGATCAAGTCCCGCATCCAGGGCGCAGCGGGCCTCGGCGAGCATACCGCTGATGCCGGCCGCGTCCGCACCCAGCCTGGATTCGTAGAATTCCCGCAGGGCATCCAGCGACAGCGGGAGAGAGTCCACCGGTACACCCCGGGATTCCAGAACCCGGGCCAACCAACCCAGGTAGCGAGTGAACACCGATGGATCGTCGGCCTCCAGGGCCGAGCGCAGAAAGTCGAGATGGAAATGGATATCCTCGCCGCAGGCCTCCCTGCCGCGCACGCCGAATCGTGACTCGATCTCCGGCTGTGCCGACATACAAGCATCGGTAACCTGTCGCACCGCCTCATGGCGCAGTGCGTCCAGCCGCTCCAGCGCGCCATCGGTCATCGCGCGATACACTCCAGGCGGCGGATCCGCTGCTCTCCGGGCACCAGCTTGAGTCCGCGGGGGATGCCGGCGTGAGAATCCTTGTAAGCATGGCTCTTGTGCCAGGTGTCGAAGCACGCCTCGTCTTCCCACCAGGTCATCAGCCAGAACTCTTCGGCACGTTCCCGCGGGCGCAGAACTTCCATCCTGATGAATCCCGGTGCGAGATCAACCAGGTGCGGGCGTCCCTCAAAGGCCGTCCGGACTTCGTCTTCCATACCGTTTCGGACCACGAAACGACTCAACGCGACAAACATTTGCGAGCTCCCGTATCACCGTTCAGAAACACCCATAATACCTGTACCATAACACTCAGGGGCGTCGCTGGCAGTGGCCGGATCCGGCTCGCTTCCCGTTTGACTCAGGACCGCCGGACCGGGCCGATCTTCTCGCCAATGCCGGATCCGCGGATTCCGAGGGCAGCCTGCCGGCCCAGTATAGGATAAACAGGACCCTCCCCTGACACCCGATTGACCCCGGGCGGGGTAAGTGTGTGAATCATTCTTCATTGATAACGACAGATGCCGTAGCCTCCCTGCTGGTCACCGGCCTTTTGCTGCTGGTTATCCTGCTGGTGAAGGTTTTTCTGCACGGGCGCTGGCTGCCGCCCATGATCGTCTATATCGTTATCGGCATGCTTGTCGGCACAGGCCTCCATGGGGAGTGGCTCCCCGTGGAGAAGGCCTTGCCGGGTCTGCGGCTGCTGGCCGAGGCGGGGCTGGTTATGCTGCTTTTCAAGGCCGGGCTGGATGCCGACCTGAAGGATCTTGGCAGGCAGTTGCCAAACGCCTCCTGGATCTGGTTCTGGAACGTTCTTGTCAGCGCTGTGGCCGGTTTCGTGGCGGCCCGTTACTGGGTCGGCCTCGATCAGCTGTCCTCCGTGTTTATTGCCGTGGCCCTGACCGCCACCAGTGTCGGCGTCACCGTCAGTCTCTGGGACGAGGCCGGTCAGCTAAAAACACACGAGGGCAGCCTGTTGCTGGATGTGGCCGAACTGGACGACCTGAGCACCATCTGTCTGGTGGCGGTGCTGGTGGCCGTAGCCCCGCTGGTGGCCACCGGCGAGGACTGGGTCAATGCCGGGCTGGCGGCGGCCATAGGGCAGGTTTTGCTGGCGCTGGCGGTATTCCTGGCGCTGGTGGCCGCCTTTTCGCTGCTGCTCGAGCCGCGCTTGACTGCCTTCTTCGAACGTCACACCATCAACCATGAATCGGTTATTTTTGTATTGGCGGTCAGCTTTATTATCGCCTCGCTGGCCGAGTTTGCCGGGCTGTCGCTGGCTATTGGCGCCTTCCTCGCTGGCCTGGCCTTTTCCCGGGACGATCGCATGACCCAGGAGCGGCCGGTTATCCGCGGGCTGACGGATTTCCTGACGCCGTTCTTTTTTATCGGGCTGGGCCTGTTGGTCAAAATGTCCGCGTTTATTGTCGCCCTGTGGCCGGCGGCACTGCTATTGGTGGCCGCCATTGTCGGCAAGCTCGTGGGTGTGGGCGTGCCGGCCTGGCCACGACTGGGTCCCGGCATGGCGTTGTTGTTGGCTGTTAGCATGATCCCCCGATCGGAGATCGCCATGATCGTTATGCAGCGAGGACTTCAGGTGGGCGTCAGCGAACGGGCTTTCGCGGCCATGGTGATCATTTCCCTGGTCACCGTCCTTGTCGCGGTACTGGCGGTGCCCTGGTTGCTTCGGCGCAAGGCCGGCTAATCCGCCTTCGGTCACCCGACAAATATGCCGGCAGCCGGGCCGGTGCCGCGCCGCGATGGTCGGCTCTCGCTCCTGCAAAGCCGGCATCCATGGCAATAACCTGCAGCCGGCGTCTGAAGTGCGTATTCAAAATCAACATCGATACCAGCAAGCAGTGTGGCGGTAGCACAGTTCATCCCCTTTCCCTCGGGGAAAAGCTCGGGGGCGAGGAATCTCAGTAATCGCTGCGTCGTTGTCTTTCCAGATTCCTGGATACCGGTAGTGCCAAACAGGTGGTGCCGAAGTTAAGATCCATCACTCACCGCGAGAGCCAAGGTGAGGAGCTTATCATCTCGAGCAGGGAATCAGTTGGCGTCATCACGTGTCAACCACGACCCAAGCCAGGTCACCGCCACCGCCCCTCCCAGCAGCGCGGCGGCGACGAATACATTACCCAGCATTTGCGGCGCCGCCAGCAACAGGACGCCCAGGCCCAGCATCATGGAACCGGACAACAGCTTGAGCAGTCGTCCGTGCCGTTCGCTGAGCTTCCGGCCGCCCATGGTGCGCACGAAAATCAGGACAATGATGGCGAGAGGCAGTACGTAGATAATGTTGTAAAGCGCCAGCCACGCATAGTGTTCCGCCGCATGGCTTACCTGGAGCGTGAGTAATTTGGTATAGACCATTGGAAATCCGGCCGTGCAAAGGAGCTCATACAGGTTCGCGGCGACAGCCAGAACCAGTGTGGCTCCCACCATGGCCGGCAGGCTCCCCGCATTCAGTATATTCCGGCCGCGGCGGAATATGTCCGCCCGGCGGGAATCCGTGATGGTCAGGGACACGCCTTTTTTAAGGCAAAGAAGTCCTTGATGTTCACCAAACCAATTAGAACCGCCAGCGCGCCGGCGCCCATGATCACCCAAGGAATATTGCCGAGCAGGAGAAACAGATTGAGCCACGCCACCATGAATGCGAAATACATCGCCCCGGAGACCACGACGTAGATCCCACCGATCAGGAGCATCCGTCGACGGTCCCGCAAATGGATGAGCAGTGACAGCAGAAACAGCAGGACGAAGAACGCGCATGGGTTGAAGGCGTCCAGGCCGGCGATAACCAGGGTCATGACCGGAAGTGACAGATCCTGCGCGCCCAACTCGCCCAACAGGGGCAAAGCCAGCCGTGGATCTGCCGTTTCCGGCTTCGGAGCACCCTCGAGAACATTGTCGCGGCACGCATTCAGCCGCTCCAGCAATCGAGCTCCGGTGCTTTCTTGCGAATCCCAACCGACGTGCATTTCTCCGCAGAACAGGAATGCGGGGACGTATTGAGCCTGCTGCCCCAGTTTGCCGGCCATCTCGATGTACTGCTGCACATGTCCCGGGTGATGGCTCAACTCCCGGTCGTGGAGCTGGAGCCATGGCCTCTCGTCGACGATCCGGTGCACATAAGGCCTGGCATCCAGGCAGTGAGCGCACTGTTGCGACCAGAAAAACCAGAGCTTTATCTGCGTCTGGCCGCCGGCATCGGAATGGACCCAGAATTCCGTCGCCTGGGCGTCTGCCCGGTCCGGCCAGGAACCAAACAACAACGAGACGAAACAAAGAACACAAAGAGCAAAGGTTTTTCCAGGATAATGCATTCGTTCACCCGGCTTGATTCGTTTCAACCGTAGGCGGCAGAGCGGCAACGGCCATGCCTTCATATACATAGTGTACGCATTCACCGGTTTGCTATGCTATACAACCGATTCAAGCCATTGCCGATCAAGCTCGCCCCCCCTTCCGGGGGCGGCACCGGATTCCGCGCAGACTGCTGCTTGGCGCCCACCTGCAGGCCGATCGAGCGCGATGTCGCCCTCACCCACACCTCCGCCTGCCGCCGCCAAACTCCACCCTGCAAGCATCTTTCGGCCGTCAGCGATGTCGGTTAACATCCTTATCCGTCGCAATCGAACCGTCATCCGGACCGGAATCCGGCCATCCAGGCAGCGAAATGACGCATCGTGAAACTACGGAAGGTCTGGTTATCGACGAAAGTTTCCGTGCACTCACGGAACTTGCGCCGGATTTTGTCGTTCTGCTGGGAGCAGACGGTACGATCAACTATGTCAGTCCGGCAGTCACCCGGGTACTGGGGCACGACGTGGACGAGGTGCGCGGGCAGCCCTTTCTGGATTTCGTTCATCCCGACGATCGCACGGAGGCGCAGAATGCGCTGCGTCAGGTGCTGCAGATGGATGATGTGCTCATGGCGCAGCTGCGCATCAGGCGCAAGGACGGCGGATGGAGCGTGCTGGAAACCCTCGGCCGTGACTACACCCTGATTCCCACACTTCGGGGGATACTGGTCAGCACCCGGGACATCACCGGGCACGTAGACGCCGAACGGCGGTACCGCACCGCACTGGAGGAGGCCGAGGACCTCTACAACAACGCGCCGTGCGGCTACCATTCTTTTGACGCCGACAGCGTGATTACCCGGATCAACGATACCGAACTGCATTGGCTGGGTTATACCCGCGAAGAGCTGGTCGGCACGAAGTTCCGGAACCTGCTGACTCCGGGAAGCCAGGCGCTGTTCGACCGGCAGTTCCCGCTGTTCAAGGCCGGCGGGCGCATGGCGAACCTGGAAGCCGAGCTGATCCGCAGGGACGGAAGCCCCCTGCCGGTGTTGCTGAGCGCCACGACCGTCACCGTCGAGGCCGAACGATTTGTCGCCGGCCGCGCCATACTGCTCGACATCACCGAGAGGAAACACGCGGAGGCGGCGCTGCGCCGGGTAAACCGCGCCCTGCTCCTGCTGGGCAAAGTGAACCAGGAACTGATTCATGCGCAAAGCGAGCCCGAATTGCTGGAATCCCTGTGCCGAGTCATGGTCGTGCAGGGCGGCTACCGCTGGCATCACCCGGAGCGCGGACGCCTGGGCCCGGGCGATTTCATAGGTATTGCCGAGCACACGGGCCTCATCACGCCGCTCACCTACCGCGTCATGGACCTGGCCCTGCGCCAGGCGGCGCTGTGGAGCGAACAGGGCTTCGAGATCCCGGTGGCCGTCAACGTTTCCGTCAGCAATCTCGCCGATCCGGAATTCGCCAACAGGGTCCTGCAAACGCTGGCGGCGCACAACGTGCGGCCGGACCTTCTCCAGATCGAGATCACTGAATCCATTTTCATGCAAGAGCCCGAAAGGGTCGAGGCGCTGCTCAAACGGCTGACGGATCCCGGCGTATCCATCTACATCGACGATTTCGGCAAGGGTTACTCCTCCCTCAGCTACATTGCGGCCCTGCCTATCCGGGCACTCAAGATCGACCGGGCATTCGTCTCCGGCCTGCTGCAGTCACCGCGGGTCCACGGCATCGTCGCCGCCACCATTTCCCTCGCCGGCTCGCTCGGCATAAGGACCGTTGCCGAAGGAGTGGAAACGAAGGAACAGGCGCAGGAACTGATCAACATGCGCTGCGACGAGATTCAGGGATTCTTCTTCGCGAGGCCCGCGCCACCGGAGGAAATGCACCGCTGGGCGGACGCCTTCGAGTTTGCTTCCTATGGTTTGTACACCGGACCCGGCCCGCAAGAAAAACAGACAGGATAGAGATCAATGTGGCTTGCCAATTGGCAGGCGCCCCTTCCCCCGCTTGATCTCAGTCAAACGTTCAACAATAAAGTTATTGCTCCACTTGAGAACTCCTGCACCACCGGCGTATGTTTGACAAATAGCCGGGATAGTCCGATTTCATGAGGCAACGACGATGAAAAAGTTGATGGCAGTACTGCTTACCACTTTCAGCATAGGCTTCAATGCCCATGCTGAAGAGGCCCTTCCCCTGACTCCCCAGCAAACCTATGACATGGTTCAGGAACAGGGTGATCAAATTCTTTTCGTAGATGTTCGCGATCCGGTGGAGATCATGTTTATCGGGTTCACTGACACCGTCGACAAGAACATCCCGTTCAAGCTTGCGGACCGCTCCGATTTTCTTGCGGACAAGGGCCGTTTCGCCATGAACATCAATCCGGATTTCGCGGCGGACGTGGAAAAGGCTCTGAAAGAGAAAGGCCTCAACAAAGATGCCCTGATCATTACCATGTGCCGTTCCGGTTCCAGCCGCGGCAAACCCAGTGCCGACTATCTGCTGGAGCGAGGTTTCACCAACGTGAAATACATCGACCACGGGTTCCAGGGCAGCGGCGCCAAAGAAGGCAAAAAGAAAGGTATGAGAATCGTCAACGGCTGGCAGAACGAGGGACTGCCATGGTCCATGACCCTGAATCCGGAGAAGATCTACAGGCCATAATCCGGGCAGCCCTGATTCTCAACTCTGAAGTCGCAGAAGCAGAGTTTGCCGTCACTTCTGATGACCCCGGGATCGGGGCCGGGGAGAGGGAACATAGAAAAATCGACATGGGACCGTTTTAATGGCGGTTTGGGCAGTGTCGGAGCCCGCATTGTGCTGGCCGGAGCATTGATTTGCGCCGGCTTTTCTTCTTTTGGGGCCGAGCGACCTCCCGCCACCGCTGACCACGGCAAATTCGAGGCACTTGAAGGCCCATTTGAGAACGCACGGGAGGTCACTGAAGCCTGCCTGGGCTGCCATACCGAAGCCGGCGAACAGATCCGGGAAACCACCCACTGGACGTGGACCTACGACCACCCGGAGACCGGGCAGACGCTGGGTAAAAGCAAAGTCATCAACAGCTTTTGTGGTATGGCCATTACCAATGAGGCGCGCTGCACTTCCTGCCATGTGGGATATGGCTGGGAAGATATGAAGCAACCGCCGCCCACGGCGGACAACGCCGTTGATTGCCTGGTCTGCCACGACACCACCGGCGACTACTGGAAATTCCCCACATTGGCGGGCCACCCCACCTACACGCCCCGGGAGTGGCCCAAGGGCAGCGGCAACATGGTACAGCCGCCGGATCTTCAAACCATTGCGCAGAACGTCGGACCCAGCAGCCGGGCCAACTGCGGCAGCTGCCACTTCTATGGGGGCGGCGGTGACGCGGTAAAACACGGCGATCTCGATTCCTCCCTGGTCGATCCACCCCGGACCCTGGACGTGCACATGTCACCGGACGGCCTGGATTTCGGCTGTGCCGATTGCCACACCAGCTGGGGGCACCAGGTTTCCGGGAGTCGCTACCAGGTCAATGCCAAGGACACGCTGGGAATCGATGTGCCCGGGCATACCGATTTCAGCCGCGCCAGCTGTGAATCCTGCCACGGAGGCACACCCCACGAGCAGCAGAAACTCAATGACCATGTAGACACCCTTGCCTGCCAGACCTGCCATGTTCCCGAGTTCGCCCGGGGCGGGATCGCCACCAAGACATGGTGGGACTGGTCGACCGCCGGCAGGCTGAATGCCAACGGGGAACCGTTTACCGTATTCGATGAAAACGGCCATCCCAGTTACATGAGTGAAAAAGGGCACTTCCGCCATGGCGAGAACGTGGTGCCGGCCTATGCCTGGTTCGACGGCACCGTGAAGTACACCCTCCTGGACGAACAACTGGATGTGGACGATCCGCCCGTGGCGATCAACCGGGTTGAAGGCAGCCCGGACGATCCGGGCTCCCGCATCTGGCCGTTCAAGGTGATGCGCGGCAAGCAGCCCTATGACACGGAACGGAAAACCCTGTTGGCCACGCATGTATTCGGCGCCGACGACACCTCCCTGTGGAGCAATTTCAGCTGGCCGAAAGCCCTGCAGGCGGGTAGCGAGATGTCCGGCATGCCGTTCAGTGGGAGCTACGACTTTATCGAAACCACCATGCACTGGCCCATCACTCATATGGTACCGCCCGCCGAACAGGCACTGGATTGCGCGTCCTGCCACGCCCGTGAAAGCCGGCTGGCGGGAATTGCCGGGGTCTACATGCCGGGCCATGACGGCAACTCCTGGCTGGATCGCATCGGCTGGCTGCTGGTGGCACTGACCCTGGCGGGCGTAGTGCTTCACGGCCTGGGGCGAATTCTTCTCAAGGGGAGGAAGCGGTCATGAGCCGGGTGATGATCTATAAACGTTTCGAGCGTTTCTGGCACTGGTTCCAGGCGCTGCTGATCTTCGCTTTGTTATTTACCGGTTTCGAGATTCACGGCAGTTATTCGGTGCTCGGTTTCGGTGAAGCTGCCCGGTTTCATACACTGTCGGCCTGGGCATTGATCACCTTGTGGCTGTTCGCCATTTTCTGGCATATCACCACCGGCGAATGGCGCCAGTACATCCCGACCAGAAACGGGCTGTTTGCCGTGATTCACTACTACCTGATCGGTACCTTTACCGGCGCGGAACACCCGTACCGGAAGACCACCAGGGCCAAGCACAACCCCCTGCAACGGCTGGCCTACCTGTTCTTCAAGCTGATGATCACACCGATAATCTGGGTCAGCGGCCTGCTGTATCTGTTCTACAACGACTGGCCCGCAACCCTGGCCGGGGCTCTCGAACTTGAAACGGTCGCTCTGGTCCACACGGCTGCGGCCTTTGCGATGCTGGTGTTCATCATTGCCCATGTTTACATGGCAACCATGGGACCCACGGTCACCAGCTTGATCAAACCCATGGTGACCGGCTACGAGGAACTGGATGAACCCAAGGACAGGGTCCGATGACCGGGCTCGACAGCAGAACCGGCCCCGATCAGGGGCCGGTTCTTATCTGAGGAAATTTCGCTCCTCAGAAAGTAAACGTACGCATGTTCGGGTTCAGCATCTGGCCGGTCATTTCGGGAGGCGTGGCAACGCCGATGCCGTCAATCAGGTCGTCCTCGCTGTAGCCGCTGTTGGGCAGATACAGCGCACAGACTTTCGCCTCACCACCCTGCTTGAGCAAACCACGAAGCATCTGGCCGGGTGTGACATCCTTCGGCTTGAGGGCCGGTGCTTCATAGGACTTGAGGGCCAGGTCACCGGCCTTGTCGCACAGCAGAACGTTGACCCTGGCACCTTGCTGGGCCATGGTATTGGACAGCACCATCGCCATGCCCTGGGTTTGCAGGGAATCACTGGATAGAATCACCAGCACTTCTTCAACGGCATCTTTGTGCTTGTCGGCATGAGCGCCGAGGGGCGCAACCGCAATCAGCGCGGCAGCGGCCATGGCTTTGAAAGATCTGGTCATGGGAAAACTCTCCTTTTTCGGTTGATCGATATATACCACAGTTACAATACATTCACTGCGGCGTGGCGTTCAGTGACAAAGTCACTTTCAGGGACACAGCGCCCGGAAGGCATCGAACTGCGACAGGAAGATTCTTCCGGACAGTGTCTCGCGGAAACCCACCCGGTCGAGCCGGTCCATCACCGGCCCCTTGACCTCGGACAGATGCAGCTTCACGCCGGCTTCGTCAAGACGGGCATTGATGGCTTCCAGGCTCTCCAGCGCGCTGGCGTCGATGAAGTTCACCGCCGGACACATGAGCACGACGTGGCGGATACCCGGGTCGGCGGCGATCTGTTCACTGATCAGCTCCTCCAGGAAGCGGGCATTGGGAAAGTACAGGCTCTCGTCCACCCGGATCGAAAGTACGCCGGGCGCGGTGATTACCCGGTGTCGATCCACATTCCGGAAATGCTCCGTGCCGGGGACCCGGCCCACGATGGCCCAGTGGGGCCGGCTGGTTCGCCACAGGTGCAGAGCGATGGACAAGGAAACGCCCGCCACAACGCCCACTTCAACGCCGGCGCCCAGAGTGATCAGGATGGTCGCGACCATGTTGAGGAAATCGCTCTTCGAATAGTTCCAGGTGTGCTTGAGCGCCCGCACATCGACGAGCGACAGCACCGCCACGATGATGGTGCCGGCGAGAGTCGCCTTCGGAAGATAGTGCAGCAACGGCGTCAGGAACACGGTGGCCAGCGCGATGCCCCCTGCGGTGAACATACCAGCGGCCGGTGTCGCCGCACCTGCGTCGTAATTGACCACCGAGCGGGCGAACCCGCCGGTGACGGGATAGCCCCCGGTAAACGCCGCGCCGACGTTTGCCGCGCCCAGTCCGATCAACTCCTGGTCGGGTACGATGCGCTGGCGCTTCTTCGCCGCCAGCGTCTGCGCCACGGAAACGGATTCCACGAAGCCGATCACGCTGATGAGCAGCGCGGCGGGCGCCAGCTGGCGCCACAACGCGACGTCGAACACCGGCAGGGTCAGGGGCGGCAGCCCGCTCGGTATCTCGGCCAGGATGCGCACGCCCTTGTCATCGAGGGACAACGCCCAGGTCAACAGGGTCGTCGCGATGACACCGATCACCGGGCCCGTCTTGGTGGCGAGATCCGCGACGCGCGGTCGGACGCCGAGGTTCGAGAGCAAAGGCTTGAGACGGGACCGGATCCAGAAGAGTAAACCGATGGTGCCGGCGCCGATGAGCAGGGTGGGCAGATGGGTCGCGGGCAGTCCACGGAGCAGGGACAGGCCGATCTCATACAGATTGTGCCCCGACACCTCGATGCCCAGTACGTGCTTGAGCTGGCTGGCGGCGATGATGATCCCCGAGGCGGTGATGAAGCCAGAGATCACCGGGTGGCTCAGAAAGTTCGCGAGGAATCCCAGCTTCAGCGCGCCCATCGCCACCAGCATCAGGCCCGACAACAGCGCCAGGGCGATGGCGGCAGTGTAATACTCGGGGGTCCCCGGCGCGGCCAGGTTGCCGATCGCGGCGGCGGTCATCAACGACACCACGGCCACCGGCCCGACCGCCAGAGACCGGCTGGTGCCGAACAGGCCGTAGAGAACCAATGGCGCTATGGAGGCATACAGCCCGACCTGGGGCGGTAAACCCGCGAGCAGGGCATAGGCGAGCGACTGCGGAATAAGCATGATCGTGACGATCACTGCCGCCAGAGCGTCGTCGAATGCCGTCGCCCGATCGTAGCGCCGGCCCCACTCCAGGCACGGGAGCCAGCGCGCCGGCCCGGAGGTCAAGTCCGGCTCCGGTATCGCGAGGACCTGCCGGGCGCAACACGCCGACCTGGGTGGAGCCCGACGGTATTCAGTCGACTAGCTCCGGCTTGGGCAGGTCCTCCATTTCGTGGGCAAATGCCCTTGCGTCCTCATCACGGACCTTGCCGCTCTTTACCGGAAGATACCGGGCCTCGAGACCGTGCTTCCCAGCGCTGCGGTGGATCTCCTCGTAAAGCGGCTGGTCGCTGCCTTCCCCGTCGGGCCTGTTGCATATGATGGATCGAAATCCATGGCGCGCGATTTCCGCTACGTCATCGGCGGAGATCTGGGCGCACACGCTCATCGCGTCATCAAGTCGCTTGATTTGCATCTCGCTTTCCTCCGGCGCGCCTCAGAGCGCGTTGAGCGGAATCTTCAGATAGCTCAGGCCATTGCTTTCCGCCGGCGGCAGATGGCCGGCGCGCATGTTCACCTGCACCGACGGCAGGATCAGGCGAGGCATGCCGAGGGTGGCGTCGCGGGTGCTGCGCATCTCGACGAAGTCTTCCTCGGTCACACCGTCGTGAACGTGCACGTTGGCCGCCCGCTCCTCGGCGACCGTGGTCTCCCACGCGTAGTGGCCGCGACCGGGGGCCTTGTAATCGTGGCACATGAACAGATGGGTCTCCGGCGGCAGGCTGAAGATCCTCTGGATCGACCGGTGCAGCGTTCGTGCATCCCCGCCCGGAAAATCGCACCGTGCGGTGCCGAAATCGGGCATGAACAGCGTATCGCCGACAAACGCCGCGTCACCGATGAGGTAGGTCATGCAGTTCGGCGTGTGCCCGGGCGTATGCAAGGCGGTCGCCTGGATGTCGCCAACGTCGAAGCTGTCTCCGTCCCGCAGCAGCAGATCGAACTGCCTGCCGTCGGTCTCGAACTCCGCGCCCGTGTTGAAGATCCCGGCGAAGGTCTGCTGCACGGTGGTGATGTTGGCGCCGATCGCGACGCGGGCGCCGGTGTGCTCGCGCAGATACGGCGCCGCGGTCAGATGGTCGGCGTGGACATGCGTCTCCAGTATCAGCTCAACGTCGAGACCTTTGTCGCGGACGTGTGCGAGGAGCCGGTCGGCTGAGCCGGTGGAAGTGCGGCCGGATGCCGGATCGTAGTCGAGCACAGAATCAACAATGGCCGCTATCCCGGTCGCCGGGTCGGAAACAACATAGGAAACCGTGAATGTGTCCTCGTCGAAAAAGGCATCGACGCCGGGTTGCCCGGTGGCGGTGGATTCGCCGGGTCGTTGCGGCGCACCCACCACCATTATGACGCCTTCCCCCGGCGCGCGCGGGTGCCAATCCCGAACAGCCGGTACGCCGGGCAGAACCCGACCAGCGCGGTACCGAGCGGAATGAGTCCGACGAGGCCCCAGAGCGTTTTCGGTCCGACGAAAACGAGGGCAAGCAGGGCGAGTCCGATAACGACCCGGGCAGTCCTGTCGATGGTGCCAATATTCATTTGCATGATCATGATCTCCGAGGTGAATTCATATAAACACCCTCAGTCTGTGAGGGACGGCAACCGGCGGTCCGTGAACTGGTACAGTGCAGCGGCCGGCATCGGTATGCGGGAGAAGACTACCTTCCAGGGACGGGGTTGTCGGTGACTTAGTCACCACAAGGCGGGCCGGTCAGGCCTGGTGCGCGAAGTTCTCCAGCCGCTCGCGATCGGTAATCTCGATGTGGCCACGGCTCGTATTGATCAGCCCCTCCGCCATGAACCGCTTGATCTGACGGCTGATAACCTCGCGGGCGGTACCGAGCTCCACCGCCAGTGCGTGGTGGGTAATGTCGATCACGCCGTCGCCGCGGGAAAGCTCCAACAGCTTTCGCGCGAGCCGCGTGTCAATCCGCTGGAAAGCGACGTCCTCCACCAGGGCCATGAGCCGCGTAATCCGGGAGGCGTACTTGTTGAACACCAGCCGCCGGAACGCCGGTGAGTGCGCAATGAGGTGGTCGAAGTCGCTGCGCACCAGGGCGACCGCGGTAACGTCGGTCTCGGTGATCCCCTCGGCGAGGTACTCTTCGTCCGACAGCAGGCAGGCGGTGGTCATGATGCAGCTTTCCCCGCCCGATACCCGGTAAAGAATGATCTCGCGCCCGCCGGCCCCCACTTGCTGAACACGGACTTTGCCGTCCAGCAGGAGCAGGAAGGCATCAGGCTTCATGCCGGGCGCGAAGACCTTTTTCTCCGGCCCGAGCTGCACGACCCGGGCATGAGACTCGATGAAAGACCGGTCAGCAGCCGGCAGCGCCCCGAGCTCCTCGAAACGCGAGATCCAATCCAGATTGTTGCCTGCTTCCGACATGAAACCTCGAAAAATGATCAGTCATGATTCTGACGCAAGAACACACGGAACGAAAGGCATCAATGGGGTCAGACTCGATTGATCTCCACCGCGTGTGCGTCGGTCCAACCGAGCGGATCAATCGAGTCTGACCCCATTGATGCCCCATTGATGCCCTTTTTCGACCCTTAGAGGTGCATTTCTCCGTCAAGAATCGACTCTGTAAGCCGCGCGCATCGCTCAGTCGGGCGGTACCGTCCCGGTGGGCAACTCCCCATCCGCGACCGCGACTCCCAAGCTGAGCGTGGACCCGCTCCATGAAGCCCTCGCTATATCAATCGCTGTCGGGTGACCTCACCCGATTGGGTGATCTCGCACGTTGATTGACGAAACAATCCCTTACGAGCTCTTGAACGAATGACCAACACATGTAAGAGGCCACCTTGAAATCTCAACGACATGTGCCACGCTTTGTGTTGGACAGGAAACCAGCCAGCAATAAAGCGGTACCGGAACCTCATCCAAGGCGGTGAAGAAGGATCATTCGGCGGTTCGTAGCGCTGATATTCCTGGCGCACAAAAGGCCATCAGCCGGCCGTACCTTGTCATGGCCGGAATGGCTTGCCATACTTTAATGGCTGAACGGAATGAACTGACGGAATGCCGCTGTCACGGCACGTTACGGGAATCAGGAGATGGTAGGACAGCAGGAGACAAAACGGAGCAGCAGAACGGATGCAACCACGGAGGGCGCACTCCCCGCCGCGTTCGCCTGCCAGACGCTGCCTGCCCGCTCCGTGGATATGGCCTCCAGTACCATCAACGCCTCTCACGGCGTCTGCCGACTCAATACCTTCACCCGGGCCATGGGCAATTGTGACCGGTTGACTCGCTGCGACACCGGGGCGACCCCTACTCGCCCGACGCCGACTACTCTCACCGAAGCTTTACCCAAGGCGTTGACCCAGGTCGAATTTTCACTGGTTACCGTAAGTGAGCACTCGGCCGAAATCCGCTGCTGGGAAGCCGACTATGAGTAATCAAGCTCGACAGTCCATACCGGCACTGACGCAATGGTTACTCGTCTGCACCTTGGTCGCGACGGCAGTCGCCTGTGCCACCAGCCCGGTGCCGGGTGGCGGCACCTATGGGCTAACCATCACAACAAAAGAAAACTCTTTGATGCCGGAGGAAGGCGGCGAATTTACATACGGGCGTTTTTCCAGAAAGTTTGCACTCAATGGTGGCGGAGGGACACGCGGAGTAAGCGAATTCAGGGAGTTCCACACGCTTCAGTTGGCGTGGACGACCGCTTCCGGAATTGAACGACGCGAGACGATAGATATCGCCCCGTTGATTGAACGAATGCAGGCCGAACGGAAGATAAGACGATTCGAAGGCCTTAGAACATTACGCATCGAGATAGACGGTGAATGGCTAGCGATCTTCTACGAGATCATTCCCCGTCAGGGTTACGTAGCGAAGAAGGGCGCCCGGCGTAAGCACTCTTTATACGAAAGTACTCACAACTAGCCCAGGAGACGGCCGATGGGAAAAATCGGCAATGCCAACGATATCAAACTGACGGACCAGCAGAGGGCTGTCATCGAGAGCCGCGTCGCCGGCTTGAAACACCTGTTGGAGTCGCAGCGATATTCCACGGGGTTTGACGAATCCAATCCCGATCATCGGCTGTTTTTCCAGTCATTCGATGGGACGGGGAACGATCGATACAATATTCCCAACGACGAACGCCCTACCAATCCCGGCATCTTAGAAGATCTGATCTATGAAGCTCCCAGCGTACGCAGCGAATACAGACCCGGTGTTGGTACAGACGGGGGAATCGACAAGCTGAACTATCCCGGGGGAGGCGGCGCCACAGAACGGGCCGAGGAAGCGTACGATCAGCTCAGGGAGCAGGCACAAGCATGGCATAAAGAGAATCCCGACGTCGACATTCATGTGTCGCTGGCAGGTTTCAGCCGCGGCAGCGGTTCGGCCCGACATTTCGCGAATCTGGTGTACGAACGCGGCGTGCCGGCGGAAGACGCCCAGGCTGCTCAAGTACTGGTGGGTTTTGAGCACCGTGGCCGGGACATGGAGCCCGTATACGAGGTGACCTACGACAAGTACGTGATCCCACCCGGCGAGGTCAAACTGGATGCGATGCTGCTGTATGACACGGTTGTAACGGGTCAGACGCAGCACATGAAGCTTGGTATTCCGCCGGTGCAGGACCTGAAGGTTCTGCACTTGACAGCCAACGATGAGCTGCGCAATCAGTTCGATCTGGAAAGCGTCATCGACCCGGACCGTGGTTTCGACCCCCGGCTTTATGAGTTCGGGCTGCCGGGCGCCCATAGTGATATCGGCGGTAGTTATGCGGACAACTGGTTGTCGGCCCGTTATCTGGAGTTGGGCCATGCGTTCTTGAAGCAAAACGGTATTCCCGTCCGGGATATCCCCGTCGAGCATCAAGCGTCACCGAACGCAGTCGGTGTGATCCACGATCCGGACGAGCTCTACTTCACGACTTTCGGCGACCGCAATATCAACTATTCGGACAACGAGTCAGTCACTGCAACCGATCTGGTATCGGATGAATGGCTCCAACAGAATCTGTTGGCGCGTCTTGAGTATATCGACACGGCCTATACAGACGCGCAGAGTGCGTTGGAGTGGGCAAGGGCACATCCGCAGGACCCGGAAGCCGCCAGCATCCTGGCGCGGGAGGCGGAAATGGAGCGCGACCTGGGACGCCTTTCGGACATCAAGGATCAGATTTTTCAGTCCGCGGATTTTTCACTGGAGACCATGGCGGAGTACAACCGCCGGTTTGCGGATCTGCAAACCGAAGCAGATCGCAGAATGCATGAAAAGGAGTATACCGACGATATAGCGACCGTATCGATTTTCACCGAGGACGGGAGCTTGAATCGAGGTTTCATCGCATCATTCAACAATGCCGATACGTTCGCCGAGTTCTTGCAGTCCAACGCAGGACTCCAGCTGGCGGAGGCCGGTGATGATTCGGTCCTTCATGGAGAGTATGCCGCGTTCGTGTATGACAAGGCCTTGACCGAGGCGGCGGCCCGCACCGGCCGGGACGTGTCGGAGATCCTGGACCTGGACGTGCCGGGCAACCCCGGCGCCCCCGGCTACCACTATCAGGATCACGGGCAAAGTTCCGAAGGCGTGTCCCTGGCAGACCTGGCAAGGTTCCTGGGACAGAGCGAAGCCGAGGTTCTCAGGCTGGCTGCGGATGGCGGGCTCAGCCCGGCGCTGGCCGGCCGTCAGGCGATGCTGCAACAGAGCCAGGGTGTGCAATCTTCGATTTACGGCGGCGCTGATCTGATTCGGGGACTGGACGACGGCGACGTGCTGGACTTCGTCACCGGACTGGGCAGGCTTGGACTGGGGGTCGACCGGTTGCAGGACGGTTTCGAGACCGGGTCGGGTTGGCTGGGCGACGGCGATGCGGCAGGCCTGCAGGCGGGATTGTCGGCGGCGGCGTTTCTGGACGACGTACTGCAAGGCGACGAGATCGGAGCGGTGGCGTCGGGGGCGTACCTGGTGGACCACATGGATGCGGCGCTGGACGATGTGGACTGGGAAGCATTCACCGATCACGCGGCGCTGGGCACGGGTCTGAGCGCCCTGTCTCTGTACCAGGGCCTGGACGGGGGTGACACGTCTGCCATTGCAGGCTCGGGCTTCGAGCTGGCGAACACCTTGAGCGACGGCGCGCTGGCAACGGACCTGGGGGAAACGTTCGGCCTCTCCGAGGCGACACCCTATGCCGCCTACGCGATGGCCGGCGTGCAACTGGTCGAAGGCGACGTCGAACAGGCCGGCGTAACGGCGCTGAGCGGATACCTGATGTCCACCGGCCACCCCATCGCCGTGGGGGCGGGGGTGGTCCTCTCCCTGTTCGGCGGCAGCCTTGTCGGAACCTCGACCCCCAAGGCCTGGGCAGATTTCACGGTCAACGCTGACGGCTCGATCGGCGTCGACGTGGACTCGAACAGCACAGGCGACAGCCTGGAAGAACCAGTCTCATCGCTGGCAGGAATGCTGGCGCCGGTGGTCGGCAACGTGCGCAGCTACGGGGTGGAGATCAAGCCCGAGTACCTGCCGCGCATCGGCATCCGGGAGGATGAATACTATCTCCAGCATGGCGGAGGGACGCGCCTGATCACGGACCCGGAAGCGGAGCTGCCGCTGCTGCTGGAGATGAATGTCATCGGCCACTGGATGATGGAGAACGATATCGAGCTGTGGAGCCGCTCGGGACGGCACGTTTACCTGGGGGACACCGACTGGAGTCACACGGTGCAGGGCACGGGAGAATTCGCCGGAGGCGGCCAGAAGCAGTATGCCCCGGTGACCATTGACCCGCAGCGGATCGTATCACTGAACGATCCCACTGGACGCACAGTGGCCCGGCAATTGGCAGAGGTGACGCGCACCTGGCGGACGGACAAGAGCCTGTTCGCGGGAGAAGGCGGCGCCCTGCTGGCGGTGGGACTGGGCGCGGGGCTGGTGCAGTACTCGGAAATAGCGAAGGCAGTGGACGCCCTGCCCGCGCCGGTATCCGTCACCGATCATCCCGGTTTCGCCGAACTCCTCGCCGGAGCCGGAGACGAGCACGTCATCGCGGCGGGCTATGGTGTCGTGAACGACGCCGGCGGTGGGGGCGACGGGCCGCCCGGTCCCCCGGACGAGCCGAACATCGACTTTGCGCCTTTCTATTCCGGCCGGCGGACAAGTGTCTATGACGATGCCCTGGGGCGGTTCGACCGCGAGGCTGCGGACCGAACCGATCCCATCGTGCCGGACGACGCGTCTGATGCGACCGGAACACTGCCGGTGTTGAAGGATGGTGAGGCCGCCGATCCCGACGAGGCGGCAGGCCGGATACGATCGCTGGCAGACGACGGTGCATCGGGCCGGCCCCTCGTCCCGAACGGCGGCGATGAAGGCAACAGTGACGCCGGAGCGGACGGGACCGGGCCCGATACCGGCGAGCGGGCCGCCGTACCGATTTCACACTCCATGAACGTCATGGAAGACCGGTACCTGGTCACCAGTACCGACCGACTGCTCGCGAACGACGATGGTGCGACCTTCCTGGATCTGGGCGACACCCGCAACGGCGTCGCAGCGCTGGATACCGACGGCCGCATCCGCTTCACCCCGCCACCGGATTTTTATGGCGAAGCTGGATTTGAGTATCGGTTTCGGTCCGCGGACGGGACGGTGGAGATCCGGCAGGTGGCGATCACCGTCGCCGGGCGCAACGATCGACCGCATGCCGGGGACGACGCGCTGGCCGGTATCGAGGACGGCACCGTCGAGCTCAACCGGCTGCTGGCCAACGACGGTGACGTCGACGGCGATCCCATCCAATTCGCCGCCGTCGGCCAGGCCGGAGCCGGGCAGGTGGAGGCAGATGATTCGGACGGGTTCCGCTACGTCCCATCGCCGAACTACACGGGTGAGGTACAGTGGGTTTACATCATCGAGGATTCCTCCGGCGCCCGCGCCGCAGCCCGCACCACGCTGGACATCGAAGAGGGTGAGAATGACCCGCCGGTGGTGTCGCCCGTGACCCTGCGGGGCGGCGTCGAAGAACAGGCGTTTGCCTTTCACGAATCCGAGCTCCTGGATCGGGCGCAGGATCCGGAAGGCGGCGCGCTGCAAATTCAGACCATCACCGCGATCGAAGGCGGTGCCGCGGACTGGGACCGGGACAGCGGCGGCGTCGTGTTCACCCCGGCACCGGATTTTCACGGCCGGGCACGGCTCGAGTTCACGGTCGCCGACCCGCAGGGCCTGGCTACCACCGGCAGCGCTGACATCGAGATTGCGAACGTCCCCGACCCTTTCACGGCGGGCGACACACAGCTTTCGGTCGACCAGAACCAGGTCATCGCGTTCGCGCCGGAAGACCTGTTGCCACGACTGGACATTGACAACCCGGACGGCGGCGAAGTGGCCATCGTCGCCGCGCGGATGGTTCCCGGTTTGCGGGGGCTGGTCGAAGCCCTGCCGGACGGCTCGGTGCAGTGGACCCCGCCGCCCGACTACAGCGGGCCGTCGGCCTTCGAAGTGCGGCTGTTCAACGGCGTCGAGCGGATCGCTTCCCGCGTGGACCTCGACATCGCCGAGGTGAATGATCCGCCGCGGACCGTCGCCGACCGGTTCGATGCGGTGGAGGATCAGGTGTTCGAGCTCAATGCCGCCGCTCTGCTGGCCAACGACAGCGATCCCGAAGGCAATGCATTCGACGTAACCGCCTTCCAGCTCCTCGACCCGCAAACCGGCGTGCTGTCCTTCGACCCCGCTACCGGCGATGCGAGCTTGTCGCCCGCGCCGAATTTCTTCGGCGAGGCGCGCCTCGAGTACACGGTCACCGAGACGGTCAGCGGCCTGTCAGGCACCGGCCACGCCGTCGTGGACTTCGCACCGGTGGACGACGCCCCGGTGATCACCGACAAGACATTCACCCTGAACGAAGACGAAACAGTCGACTACGCGGCCGGCGCAGTGCTGGGCGAGAGTGTCGACGTCGACGGCGAGATCGTGTCCATTACCGCGGTGCGTGGAGGCGATCCCGACCAGGGCGCGGCGACTTTGCTCGCCAGCGGCGGCGTACGGTTCACACCGGCGCCGGACTATTTCGGCACGGCCGGTTTCGAATTCGACTACAGCGACGGCGTGACCACCGGTACCGCGAATATCGACCTGGTTATCAAGCCCGTCAACGATCCGCCTGCCGGTCAGTCGCACCGGTTCATCGGTGCACTCGAGGACCAGCCATTCGAGCTCCACGAATCGGACTTCCTGGCCGGCGCGTCGGACGTGGAAGGCGACGCCATACACCTCGACGCGGTGGCGCTGGCAGTCGGCGAGGAGGGACAACTCGATCACGACCCGGACACCGGTCGGATCGTGTACATCCCGGAAGCCGATTTCCACGGCGTAGCTAGCCTCGAGTACACCCTGCGCGACGCCCACGGCGCGATGGGCGCCCAGAGTGCAGAGATCGTGGTGCAGAACGTTGAGGACGACTTCGCCCTAACCGGCCGCAGCTTTAGTTTGCTGGAGGACGAGACCCGCACGTTCGCCCCCGATGAGCTGCTCGATGCCCCCAACGACGCCGACGGCGACACTCTCACTCTCACCGCCGCCCGCCTCGACGACCCGGCCGCCGGCCGGGTCGAGCTGCTCGCTGACGGCAGCGTCCACTTCGTGCCCGAAAGCGGGTTCACGGGGACGGCGGCCTTCGAGTTCGACGTCACCGACGGGACCCATACGCACACCGCCATCGCCGGCCTGCAGGTGGCGGCGGCCCCCGAGCCGCCGCACTATCTGACCGGCGCTGTCGAGGACCAGGTGTTCGAGTTCAGCAGCGGCCACCTCCCAGCCGACGTGCTGGCTCCGGTGACCGGTCCCGTCGAGCTCGCCGGTATCCGGATGGCCGATCCGGCCACCGGCGAGCTGGCATGGAATCGGGAGACCGGCGACGTGGTTTATACCCCCGCCCCGGATTTCTTCGGCAAGGCCCCGGTCGAGTACATCCTTGTGAACACCGCCAACGGCCGGCGCGCCGAAGACGATGCCGTGATCGTCGTCCAGGGCGTCGACGACGCGCCTGAGGTCACGGACAAGGATCTCAAGGAACCCGCGCTCAACCTGGACGAGGATCAGGCGGCGACCTTCGACCGCGCTATCCTGCTCGACCGACTCGCGGATGTCGACGGCGAAGCCCTGAGTATCGTCGGGGCGCGCATGCTGGACGCGGATCTCGGCAGCGTCGCGTTGACCGCGGACGGCGGCGTACGGTTCGAGCCGGCGGCGGATTATGTCGGCGAGGCGCCCCTCCAGATCGACGTCACCGACCGCCACTCGACGGTGAGCGCGGTCATGACACCCCGGCTGTGGCCGATCAATGACGCCCCGCAGGTCCGCGACGACCACGCCCCCATGGACGAGGACACGACGCTGTCGGTCGCCGGCGCGAACCTGCTCGCCAACGACGTTGACGTCGACGGCCCGCACGAGGAATTGCGCATCGTCGGGCCTTGGGCCACATCGGCCGGCGACGGCCACTATGACGCCGAAGCCGATACGCTGCGCTACACGCCGCCGGCTGACGCCTTCGGCGACGCCTGGGTGGACTATATCGTCGAGGACGGCCACGGCGCCTTCTCAGTGGCGCGCCTCAACGTTACCATCGAGAACGTCTACGACCCGGTACAGGCGGTGGACGATGTGCTGGTGGTGCAGGAAGACACAGATCGCCTGTTCGAACCGGACGCGCTCACCGGGAACGACCGGAACCCGGACCAGGGGCCTCTCAAGATCGCCGCCATCGACGAAGCCGGGTTCACCCACGGCCAGCTCGCTCTCACCACCGACGGACGGATCGACTACCACTCTGAAGCTGACTACGCGGGCGAGCAGTCCTTCGCCTACACGGTTGAGGACGCCGGCGGCCACCGCTCCAGCGCCACGGTCCGGTTCATCGTCGAGGCGGTCAACGATGCGCCGCGCATTACCGACACCGACGAGCAGCTGCTGGAGGACCACGTCCGCGTCTTCGAGGCCGACGCGCTGCTGGGCAACGCCTTCGATGTCGAGGACGACTGGATGCAGCTCGTCGGCGCCCGCACTGCCCACGGCACGGTGGATTACGACGCTTTCGCCGGCGAGATCACCTTCACCCCCACCGAGCATCTGAACACCGACCTGAACGGCGGCCCGCTGCTGTTCGAGTACTTGGTGCGCGACGAGAAAGGCGCCGAGTCCTGGGGCACAGTGGACATCGACGTGCTGCCGGTGAACGATGCGCCCCAAGCGGGCGACGACGTGCTGCTGGCCTGGGAGTCGGGGCCGGGCGGCTACGTCAACCCGGTGGAGGAAAGTGACCTGCTGGCCAACGACATCGAGGTGGACGGCGAGGCTATCCGGATCGACCAGGTGACCCAGGAGGCGAACGGGACGGTGGCCCTGGATACCGTCAACCGAACGCTCGGGTACCGGGCCGACTCAGGCTTCACCGGCCAGGATGAGTTCACCTACCGCGTCACCGACGACGTCATCGAGGCTGACGGCACCCTGAGCGCCGATACCGGCACCGTCACGGTTCAGGTTCTCGATAACCGCCCGCCCGAGGCCCACGACTTCGCGGCAGTTGCGTCCGAGGACACGATTCTCGAATTCGATACCGAGGACTTCATGGCGCATGTCCACGACCCCGATCTCGAGCTCCTGGAGCTGCCCGAAACCCATCGTATTATCGAGGTCAATGACCCCGTCAACGGCCAGGCGTCCCTCGAGACCGATGGCAGCGTGCGCTTCATTCCGGACGCCGACTACAACAGCGTGCAACACGGGGGCACGGCATCCTTCGACTATGTGGTCGAGGACATCGTCGGCAACCGCTCCGAGGCGACGGCGTCCATCAGCTACACACCCGTCAACGACGATCCAGTGGCGGTGGACGACCTCGTCACCCAGACTATATATGAGGAGCAGACGGCGTTCATCGACATCGCCGACCTGTTGGCCAACGATTTCGACGTCGACGACAATCCCGGCGAGAGCTCGGTGGTGTTCGACGGCCTGGTGGGCAATCGCTCGGGGCATGGCTCCATCGCCGTGGACGGCGACCGGATCCGCTACGTCGGGGACACGGACTACTTCGGCAGCGACAGCTTTCAGTATCGCATCGCCGACGGCGAAGGCGGCGAGGGCGTCGGTGCAGTGCAGTTCCAGGTCACCAACGTCAACGACGCGCCGGTGGTGGAGTTTGATTCCGCCCAAGCCGACGACAGCGGCACCAATACCCTGGGCGGCCTGCTGAACAATGACTTCGACGCCGACGGCGATACCCTGCGCATCGTCAATCCGAGCCACGGCAGCGTGGCAAGCGGCGGCACCGCCATCCGTTTCAACGCCGACAACCGCGGCCATGACTACAACATGACCATCACCTACGGCGTCACCGATGGCCAGGAGACGGTACAAAGCCGGGGCGACGTCCACGTCATGCACATCAACCGACCGCCCACCAGCCTGACCCAGATCCAGACCGACGCCGACTCCGTGTTCGTCGCCGGCAATGATCCGGACACCCCGGATCCGACGGAAGCGTTCCGCGGCGGTACCGTCAGCTTCATGGGGTACTCCTGGGCCGCCGATACGCAAAGCGCGACGGGCAGCGGGGCCGGACAAAACGGACTGTTCATCGACCTGCAGAACCAGTTCAACCACCCGGTCGCCTGGCCGGATCCCAACCAGGCGGTCATCTCCGGCACCGGTACGTTTTCGTACACCATCGAGGTGTCCGACGGCGAGAACGAGAGATTCTTCAATGGATCGATTTCGACACCGATCAGCCTCAGGAATACGAACTTCATAGGCCTGCCGGTGGTAATCGACATCAACCGCGATGGTCTCAATCTGCTCGGATCAGAGGACAGCGGCGCAGCATTCGACTGGACCGGCGACGGCAAGCGCGATGCCACCGGATGGATCGCCGGCGAGGGTGACGCTCTCCTTGCCTACGACCACGACGGCGACGGCCGGGTTGCGCGCGCCGACGAGATCTCCTTTGTTCAGTACCTCGAGGGGGCGCAGACCGACCTGGAGGGATTGCGGGCTTTCGATTCCACCGGCGACGGCGTGTTCGACGCCGATGACGATCAGTGGTCCCGATTCGGGCTGTGGATGGATGACGGCGACGCGAATTTCCAGGACGGAGAGCTCGTCGCCATGGAGGAATCGGGCATCGAGTCGCTCACGCTGGCATCGGACGATGAAGGCTACGAAGCGGACGGCAACACCGTCTTCGGCATGGCGGCGGTCACTTACAGCGACGGCACCACCGGCCTTCTAGGCGACGTGGGTTTCGCCGTGGATCTCGACCCCGACGGGGAGGATCGCGACGGCGATGGGCGTACCGAGTCCTCGGAGACCGAAGATACCAGTGACGACGAAGAAACCGGGTCAGACGCGACGTCGTCGAGTACCGCCCCTACGGACGATCCGGCCGACGATGAGACAAACGACGAGGACGATTTCGAGGTAGAGGAGCACGAGGCGCTTGATGATTCAACGGCGAATGCCGGGGAGAACGGGAGCCGACCGGGCGCCGACGAAGGTTTATCTGACGCGAACGCGGAAAACGCTGCCGGATCCGATCTGCCGGACGACGAAGAACTCGACCGCATGGCCGGGTCGGACAATGCTCAGGCGGCGACGCGGACGCCGGAGGAGCCGGTGACCCCGGTGGACGCAGACGCCATGGTGAGCGACACCGGCGCCGCGAGCGACGAGCAGGAGGATTCCGGGAAGCTCGATATGGCGGCTTGATCCGCCTCATTCCTCACACAGGGCTCGCGCGGCGCCGGACCGCGGCGGGGAACAGGACGAACCAAGCGAACAGGGGACAAACAGTGGAACGGAACCAGGCGAACATGGAAGGCGACAATCCAGAGAACGGAACCCCGCCGGACAGGGTGGACGTAAAAAGTGCATTGTTCTGCATGGGTTTGCTCTCCAGGCAGAAGGGACAACGGCTCAATATCGAAGCGCTCAAGCACCACTTCGGCCACCTCCAGACCATGGATGAGGCCGAAGTGGTCCGGGCATTCCGGGACATGGGTATGAACGCGCGTGGTGTGAAGTTAACGCGGCGCACGCTGAAATCCCTGTCGTTGCCGGTAATCGTATGCGGGCGAAGCGGCGAGTACTGCGTCTTGCAGAGCATCAGCGGAGACGAAGCCCTGGTGCACTATTATGGCCATCCGAGCCAAGAAAACGCTTCCCTGAGCTCGTTGCTCAACGAGTCAACGGGCCGCGCGATCACAGCCTCCCCGGGCGACGGGGAATCCGAACACGGGGAGCGTTTCGGTCCGGGGTGGTTCCTGCGCACGATCTTCAAGTACCGCTCCGTCATGCGCGAGACATTGATCGCCTCGTTTTTCGTGCAGTTGTTCGCCCTGGCCACACCGCTGGTCTTCATGATCATCATTGACAAGGTTTTTCTCCACAGCAACCTGTCCACGCTGGACGTTTTGATATTCGCGCTGGTGGTCGTCAGCGTGTTCGACGTCGTGCTGAACGGCGTGCGAACCTATCTCCTGTCCCATACCAGCAACCGCGTCGACGTGGAGCTTGGCGTACGCCTGTTCAGACACCTGCTTTCCCTGCCTCTTTCGTATTTCGAGTCCAGGCGAACCGGTGACACCGTCGCGCGGATACGCGAGATGGATACGGTGAGGAACTTCCTGACCGGATCGACGCTGACGCTTCTCATCGATCTCGTGTTCGTTTTTCTCTTTCTTGGCGTCATGTACCTGTTCAGTCCGCTTCTTGCGGGCATTGTCGTGGGCGCCTTGCCGTTGTTTTTCCTGGTGTCATTCGTTGTCACGCCGTTCATGCGGGCCCGGCTCGAGGACAAGCAGCAGAAGACGGCCGAGAACCAGTCGTTCCTCGTGGAGACCCTGGGCGGCATAGAGACCGTAAAATCCGGCGCCGTGGAGCCTCAGCAGCAGCGGGAGTGGGAGGAACGGCTGTCCTCCTACGCCCAATGCTCCTTCGCCAGCTCCACGTTTTCGAACTGGATCAACCAGTTGACCGGACTGCTGAGCAAGGGCCTGACAGTTACGCTGCTGTATGTGGGCGCCAACCTGGTGCTGGCGGGCTCGCTCACGGTCGGGCAGTTGATTGCGTTCAACATGCTCAGCGGCCGGGTCGTGGCGCCGATTCAGCGACTGGCACAGCTCTGGCAGGAGTTTACCAGCATGCGGATCTCCATCCGGCGTCTCGCCGATATTCTGGACACGCCCCCGGAACCGGTGATGTTGAAGAGCGCGACGGCGATGCCCAAACTCGAAGGACGCATCAAGCTCGATCGGGTCTGTTTTCACTACGGCGACGACGGGGCCGAGGTGCTACGTGACGTGTCGTTCGAAGTGAGCCCCGGAGAGGTCGTCGGCATTGTCGGCTCCACGGGATCGGGAAAAACCACGCTGGTCAAGCTGCTGCAGCGCCTGTACATGCCTACCGGGGGCCGTATCACCGTGGACGGTATGTCGCTCGCGTCCCTGGACGGCGCCTGGCTGCGGCGGCAGATCGGCGTCGTGGCACAGGACTTCGTGCTGTTCAACCGGTCGATCCGGGAGAACATCACCCTGGGCGACCCGGACATCGACGATGAACGGATGGTGGAAGCCGCCAGGCTTGTCGGCGCCCACCCGGTGATCGCGCAGCTTTCCGAGGGTTACGACACCGTGTTGAACGAGCGCGGCCGCGGCCTGTCCGCGGGCCAACGCCAATCCATCGCACTGGCCCGGGCCCTGGTGACGGATCCGTCGATCCTCATCCTGGACGAGGCCACAAGCGCCCTGGACTACGAGTCCGAGCACAATTTCCAGCAGAACTTCGGGCGCATCTGCGCGGGGCGAACGACGTTCGTGGTTGCTCACCGGTTGTCGACCGTGCGCCATGCGGACCGCATCCTGACCCTGGAGCACGGCGAAATCATCGAGGACGCCTCCCCGGCCGAGCTCATCAACGGCGGAGGGCGGTTCGCGACGTTTCACGAGCTTCACCAGCAAACCTGGCCGAATTCCAAGGAGGCTTCCCATGGCGCGGCATAGCAGGGACTACGACTTTCTGCCATCGATCGTCGCCGTCATGGAACGGCCACCGGCATTCTATACACGGATCGTTTCGGCGCTGGTCATCCTGTTGGCCGTCATCGCGGGTTCATGGGCGTTCTTTTCGAAAACGGACATCGTCGTCAGCGCCCAGGGGGAGATCGTACCGGACGGACGGGTCAAAGTGGTCCAGGCGGCCGAGCAGGGAATCGTCCGGAAAATATTCGTGGACGACGGCAAGGTCGTGGAAGCCGGAGACAAACTGATCGAATTGGACGGAACCACCAGCCGGGCCGAGCAAATGCGGCTCCGGATCGAACGCGACCGGGCACTGCTGAAGGTTCAACGCCTGCGCACCGAGCTCGGCCAGCCGGTGGAGCTCGGCGCCGGCACCGATCTATCCCCCGGGGTGATCGAAACGGAGCGGGATCTGTACCAGGCAAATGAACGGCACTTTGCGGACACCGTCGCCCAGCTCGCGAACAAGCGGCGCGAGGCGCACGCCGCACGGGAGGTATCTCGACGTCAGGCCGACAAGCTGCGCACGCAGATCAGCCACCTCCAGTCCACCCTGGCGAGAAAACGCACTCAAGCGGACAAGGGTCTGATTCCCGGGCAGGAGGCCGAGGACGTCGAATTCGAGCTTCAGGCCGCCCGCAAGGAGCTTCGAGTCCAGGAGGAGAAGACGCAGCAAAGCGAGATTCGCCTCCACGCAGCAAAGGAAAAGATGGAGTCTGCGGCCTTGGAACGCAGGAGTCGCTTGCTGCGCGAACTGGCGACGGCGGAGCACGAGCTCCAATCGGTCGAACAGGAGCTCGTCAAGGCCGGTCACCGATTGAAGGGCCAGGCGGTTCAGGCACCGGTATCGGGTGTGGTGCAGCAACTGTCCGTACATACCCTCGGCGCCTTCGTACAACGCGGTGAGCAGCTTCTGGTCATCGTGCCCGAGGGGGTCGGATTGCAGATGGATGCCACAATCCTCAACAAGGACATCGGATTCGTGGAAAGCGGCCATCCCGCCCGGGTCAAGGTCGATGCCTTCGAGTTCACGCGCTACGGCCACATAGACGGCCGGTTGCAATGGGTCGGCAGCGACGCGATGGTCGACGAACAGAAAGGGCCGGTGTACCCGGCCCGGGTTTCACTGAGCTCTACGTCGTTGCCCAACAGGACGGGCACGCACGATGCGGTCGTCGTCCCCGGCATGCAGGCGACCGCGGACATCGTGATCGGACAGCGGCGCCTGATGGAATACTTCATAGCGCCCCTGCTGCGCTATCGGGATGAAAGCCTGCGGGAGCGGTGAATGCATCCGGCATCCAATCCGATGAAACTGTCACGGGACCAACACGGAGCGCAACGCATGACGAAGCAATGGAAGACCGAGACCAGCACAGGAGGAGCGGCGGGGCATCCGGAATCACCCGACGGTCCCACCGCCAAGGCCCGTGAGATAGTCAAGCGCCTTCCGGCCATCGGCTATGTCACCTGGCTTTACAGTCAGTCGAAGGGCCACAGGCAGCTTTTTATTCAGGATATGGAATGGCGCGTGTTCCCGCCGGTCGTCCTGGGACAGTACAAGCTCCGCATAGACGACAAGGTCGGCGGTCTACCCACCGCCTATGCCAGTTGGGCCTTCCTGTCGCAAGAGGCGGAAAGCAGCTATCGCGCGACCCATAAGCTGCGCCCGGGCGACTGGCACTCCGGCGACCGCCTGTGGCTGGTGGATTGCGTTGCCCCTTTCGGCGGCGCCGCAGCACTGCTGGAAGAGCTCTATTCCGAGGTTCATGGGGACCGGGAGACCAGGCTGTTGTATTCGGATACCGGCGGGATCCCGGTCGAGACGACGCTATCGGAGCTCTTGCAACGTAGCTCCGGCCGCGACACCGGCACCTCCCGGGCCGGCGCCTCCCCCCGACGACATTGAACGGACGATATCCGGAGCTTGCATGGAACGGAAAGCGAGGTTGCGTATTGTGTGTCTGGCGTTGTTGTCGGGCCCGGCATGCGCCCACGCCCTGGACCTCTGGGACGCCTATCAGCTTGCCCTGACGAAGGATCCGGCCTACCAACGGGAAGTCAACCTTCACGAGGCAACTCGCCAGCGCATCCCCCAGGCGAGATCGGCCCTGCTACCACAGATCGATGCCACCGCCGCCCACAGCCGAGGCTACCTCGAAACCGACCCCGGGGACGAACACCTCTCGGAGCGCGGGGACGGACTCGCGGGTGGTCCAGAGAATGTCGCGATCCCTCCGTTCCAGTTCGAGCCGTCGCCGATTCCCCGGGAGGACGACTACCACACGAGCCGGGCTTCGGTGACGCTGAGCCAGACCCTGTTCGATCGCGCCAGCAGCCGGGCCCTCGACAGCGCCCGGTCGCAGGCTGATGAAGCCGGCCTTCAGCTCGCAAATGCCCGACAGGCCCTGATCCTGGAGACTGCGGGCGCGTACTACGACTACCTGAGCGCCGAGGACGCGCTGGACACGGCACGGCTGGAGCTCGAGGCGGTGAGGACGCAGCGCCAGCTGACCGAGCGCCGCTATGAGGAGAAGCTCGGTACACTGACAGATGTGCACGAATCGCGCGCACGCATGGAACTGGCACGGGTGGACATCATCGACGCCGGGAACGAGCAGGCACTTGCCCGCCATCGTCTCGCCAAGCTTATTGGTGGACCGGTAGACGACGTTCACAGATTGCCGGAGTCATTCGATCCACCGCCCCTGGTTCCGTCCGACCGCGACTACTGGCTGGAGCAGGCGCTGAAACACTCTCTGGACGTTCGCATCTCCAGCCAACAGGCAACCACCGCCGAGCTGGAGCTAGAGCGACAACGAAGCGGACACTGGCCCACGCTTTCTCTCGTGGGTGAATCGACCTTCGAGCAGGACGGCTCGAGCGCAGTTTATGCCGGGCGGGACCAATTCAGGAACGAGGTGTCGATTCGGCTGCGGATCCCACTGTTTCGCGGCTTCGGGATCCAGTCGCGCGTCAAAGAAGCCCACTACCGGATGTTCGCCGCGGAGCAAGGGGTACTTGATGCGGAAGCCGGGATCGCCAGAGATGTTGGCGCCGCATACGATTCACTCCAGGCAAGCAGCAGGCGGGTCGAGGCGCTCAGGCAAGCGTACGAACAGAGCCTGTCGGCGCTGGAGCTCAGGAAACAGGGTTATCTCGAGGGGTTGAGCTCCAACCTCAACCTGCTGGACGCGTTCCGGGACGCTTACCGTGCCAAGCGGCAGTGGCTTCAGTCCCGCTATCGATTTCTCACTGACTATCTGACGATTCACAGTCTGTCCGCAACTGTCGGCGACGACCTGGTTAAGCGCCTCGACGGTTACCTAGAGGAGGAGCCGGAATGAGCCTCAATCCATCCATGCACCGTCTCCTCGCCGGTATTCTCGGCGCATCGCTCATTTCCTGCAGCGGCGGCATCACGAGCTCCGGCGGATCCGCGGATACCAGCACCGGTGATGTGGCCGGCGTCTACACCGGACAGGAACACCTGACGCTGGTCCGACGCGAAGACGGCGTCGCCCTTGATACCGCCACCAACAGGGTCAACATCACGGTCAGCGGTGACGGCACCGTGCGCATCTCTTCCAGCAGCGGCACCAGCGGCGACGCGCAGCTTACAAGGCACCGCTCATTTCGGATGAGCGCCGACGCGCGGACGCATTTCACGGGAAGCTGTTCCGGCGGTTTTGTCCTGCTCGAAGGCCGCATCAATATGAACGACGGCATCACCGGTGAATATCGGTCACGGGAGCTCATTTGCGGCGGCGTCGCTCATGATCTGACGGGGACGATGTCGGCCAGCCGGGAATAACGGCCTGTAAGGTGCATCCTTCGCTCACCTGATCCACATAGGCCCGACCCGCGATGACTTTGTTTTGTCAGATCAATGGGCCATCGGCCAGGGGGCTGGCCTCCTAATCACCCTGGCACCCACCTGTTCGGTCCGTTTGACTGCCGCATCGCAGTCCTTCACGTAGCGGTGGATGGTTACCGGCGAGCCGCCCAGGGCCTTCGGCGAGTTGGACTGGCCGTTCTCGCAGAACTCGGGGAAGTCGTCCGCGAGGTACAGGAAAGCGTCTTCGATGCGCAGGGCCGCGTGCATGATCCTGCCTTTCGCCGGCTCGGTGACACACATCACCTCCTCGGCGCCGAAGGCGTTCTTGTAGAACTCGATCGCTTCCGGGCACGGGTCGCATACCAGGTGCGGAATCAGGCCTTAGTGGCCATCGGGGATGGGATTGGTCATGCATCAAACTCCTGTGATTGGGTTGTCGGTCACTGACTGCAAGAAATCAATGGGGTCAGACTCGATTGATCCCTCGATTGATCCAGGCAGCAGACTGGGGAGATCAATCGAGTCTGACCCCATTGATTTCTTCGCGGGTATTGAATAGTCTTCCGTGTAAAGAGGGGTGCGCCGGAGCCGATTCAACGGTCCGGGGATTGGAGGGTGTCGTGTACAAAATAACAATGCGAAAATGCTTTCGGCGGGGCTTTGTGGCGTTGCTCGTGGCTTTATACACCGCGAGCCCCGTTCTGGCGGCGGATTCCGGGCACAGCAACCGTGGCGGCGTCAATCTGGGTGCCCGGATCGGCAACGACACCGGCGAAGGATTTGTTGATTTCATCCTGCCCCTGCGTACCCGCGAAGATTCCATCCTGTTTCTGAATCCCCGTGCCTCGCTCAAGGACGAAGGCGAGACGGAGCTCAATCTCGGCCTGGTCTACCGCCACCAGCTTCCGGGGCGCAACGTAATATTCGGCGCCAATGCTTACCTGGACCGGCGTGAATCGCGCCACGGCAACACGTTCAATCAGACCGGATTGGGGCTCGAAGTGCTGAGCAACTGGGTGGACGCCCGGCTCAACTACTACCATCCCAATGACAACGTCGAGATGATCGCCGAAGCACAGACGACCGATGTCGACGTTGACGTCGACACCTCGACATCCGTCAGTCGCGACACCGAGCGCTCGGTTATCGGATCATCCACCACCGACAGCGGCGATCTCAGATTCAACGGCAACAACCTCGTCACCGGCGGTTCGATCACCGAGGACACGATCCGGACCGCGACGACGACCACCACCACGGTGACGCGCCGGATCACGACCACCACCACGGACCGGTTCTTCGAGCAGTTCGAGCAGGGGCGCGAGGGCTGGGACGCCGAAATCATGTTCCGCCTGCCGTTCGGCGACCGGTTCCCGCAGACCCGGCTCGGGGTGGGTTACTACGACTACAGCTCCGGTTTCCGGGGCGGGCGAGGCATCTCCGGCATGAAAAGCCGCCTCGAGATGCGGGCGGGGCCTTATGTCACCCTGGACGCCGAAATCTTCGAGGACGAAGAGTTGAACGGCACATCGTACTTTCTCGGCGCCCGGCTTCACCTGCCGTTCGACATGGCCCGGCTGGTGAACGGCAAGAACCCGTTCGCCGACGTCAAGAACCGGATCCGGCGGCACAACCAGGCGCCGTTCAACGAGCGTCTGGACGAGATGGTGATGCGCGACGTACGCATCCAGATGGAGGAATCCGATTTCCTGGAGAACCCGCAGCGCCGGCACGAGGAGGCGGACGTCCAGGTTCAGTCCGCTTCCAGCACCCGGACCGAGGAGTCGGTGAGCACGGAAGCAACGACTGATGCTCCCGAAACTCTTACCAGAAACGGCAATCCAGTCACCATCGTACACATCGACGACGTCAACACGGGGGACCCGGAGAATGACGCCGGGGCCCCGGCCGGCACCTACGAAAACCCGCACACCGGCGCGACATCGGCCAACAACGACCCGCTGGATTCAGACATTATTCTGGTTCACGCGGCAAGCAACATCGACGACGCGGCCATCCAGGCCGACAGCAACGACCGGGTGCTCGGCGAGGGGAACGGCGCCACGCATATCGTGGTTACTGATCAGGGGTCGATCGAGCTGCCCGAGACCGCCCCGGGCGCGCAAGCTGCGCCCCGCCCGAACATCGCGGGTGTAACCATCAACTCCACGGACGTGGAGGTGAGCAACTTCACGGTCGACACGGGCAGCATCAGCACCGCTGCCGGACCGTCCCACACGAACATCACCGTCCGGCGCATCAACTCGAGCGACAACACCAGCGACTCGGTGATCAATCTCGGGACCGGCTCCACCCTGGGCGGGACCATCGCGCTGAGCGATATCTACATCAGCAATCACACCGGCGGCACGTCGGCCATTTCGCTGTTCAATGGCGAAGCCGCCGCCCAGATATCCGGTACCAACATAACCATCGACGGCACGAACGGCACCGGCCTGATGCTGGGTGGATCAACGACGGGTTCGAGCCACGTCTTCACGGGGCTGTCGATCTCCGGCACCGGCGAAGAAGGTCTCCATATCGACGGCGCCGGCGGCATGTTCACTTTCGACAGCGGTACGACGATCTCCGATCCGGACGGCCCCGCCTACCGCGAAGACGGCGGCAGCGCCACGGTGACCTACAATGGCACCATCAACCAGACCAACGCGGCGAGCGCCGTCGCGGTCGACGGCAAGAGCGGTGGGACCACCGCCTTCAATGGCGCGGTGACCGCGAACACCGGAACGGCAGATGCCGTGAACCTCACCAACAACACCAACGGCACCATCAGCTTCAACGGGGGGCTGGATATCGACACCACTTCCGGCACCGGCTTCAACGCGACCGGCGGCGGGACGGTGAACATCACCGGCGGCGGCAACACCATCGATACCGGCACCGGCACCGGCGTGAACATCACCGACACCACGATCGGCGCCGGTGGCGTCACCTTGGCCAGCGTCAACGTCGACGGGGCGGCAAGCGGCATCGTGCTGGATGACACCGGCAGCACCGGCGCCTTCACCGTCACCGGCGACGGTACCGGGGGGCGCAACGACACCGGCGGAATCATCCAGAACACAACCGGCCACGGCGTCTCGCTCACCAACGCCAACGGCGTGACCCTGCAATCGATGCGCATCGACACGCTCGACACCGACGGCACCCACGGGATCAACAGCAGTGGCGGCTCCAACATACAACTGACCGGGGTCACCGTGCAGAACCTGAACGGCGCCGGCAGCCAGGGTTGGCGGGCCCGCGACCTGGGCGGCATCAACGGGGCCGAGGGTTCGCTGTTCACCGCACTTGGCACCGACGCGGGAGGCGCGATCGACCTGGTGAACACTGATACGAACATGACCTCGTTCACCATCGACGACACCGACTTCACCAACCAGAACGCGGACTATCCAGCAACCGTAGTCCGGATCGCCGGCCAGGGAACCTCGGACATGGGCAATGTCACGGTGCAGAACGGTTCGCTCTTCTCGGAGCTTGCCGGCACCGCGCTCGCGATCTCGGCCGCGGACACCGCTTCGATGGTGACCGTAATCGACGACAACACGTTCGACGATATCGGTGGTCAGGGGATCCGCGTGGATTCAACCCGCACGGCCACGGCCGGACAGATGGATGTCACTATCTCCAACAACGTCATGGACGACATCGGTCGCGAAGCGATATTCGTCTCGGCCGAGAACAGCGCGCTTGATTTCGATCTGCAAGTCACCAGCAACCAGATCGGGCAGTCTGCGCCGGTGGCCAGTGCAGCAGGGGACGGTATCACCATCCGCGTGCTCGAGGACGCCAACCTCAACGCATTGATCGAAAACAACACCGTAAGGGTCGATTCCGCCTTCGACGAGGTGATGGAGCTTTACACTGACCGAGTTTTTGTTGGCGATACGCCGGTGCTGAACGCCACGGTAACGAATAACACCTTCACCAATTCCAACAACGGTTTAGATGCGGGCAACGTGCGGGTCGTCACGGAGAGCAGCGCAGACACCATATGCCTGAACATGACCAACAACTTTATCGCGAACGTGGATACCATCGACCTCGACAACTCCGCCAGTGGAACGTTCAACGTCACGCAGGCGAGTGAGCTCGCCATGGAAACCGATAACGGTGGCGCCAACGTCACCACGCTCGGCACCATCAGCTTCAACCAATTGTCCTGCACTCTCCCCACTTTCTGAACAAGCACGGACGAA
>JAXHNI010000003.1:0-386552 GCA_034520625.1 Gammaproteobacteria bacterium
TATCCCCTGAGCGACCGGGGCGTGTCTATGCGTCGATCAGCCCGTTGAGCCAGTCTGCCAGATCCCGGATTTCGTCCGGGAAGACCGAGTGTTCCATCGGGTACTCGTACCATTGTACCGGATAGCCTTCCTTCACCAGGAAGTCCCGGCTTCGTTCGCCCAGGGCGCACGGGATGACAGGATCGAAGCGGCCGTGGGCCATGAAGATCGGGACTGTCCGGTTGGCGTCGCTGGCGGACTGCTGGATTTCCTCCGGAAGCGCGACATACGTCGACAGGGCGACGATGCCGGCGAGTCTCTCCGTATGGATCAGGCCGGTATGCAGGGCGATTACGCCGCCCTGGGAAAAACCGGCCAGGACTATGCGGTCCGGACGAATGCCCGAGTCCACGGTCGCCCGGATCAGGCGCCGCAGGTGCCCCGACGATCCGTGAATACCCCGGGCATCGATCGATGCGCTCAGATCCATCGCAGTGATGTCGTACCAGGCGCGCATGACCATGCCGCCGTTGATGGTGACGGGCTGGGTCGGCGCGTGCGGAAATATGAAGCGAACCGCGCGGGTCAGCCCGAGCTCCGGTACGATCGGCTCGAAGTCATGGCCGTCGGCGCCCAGCCCGTGCAGCCAGATTACCGCGGCCCGCGGGTTGGTTCCCGTGTCCTTTTGAATGAAATCGAGCAGTTCTTCGGCCATGGCAGGGGCACACGCGGTTGAACGGGGGCGCGATGATAGCAGACCGCGGCGCGCGACGGCGTCCCGGGGGGTCGCTGCTCGCCTGCCCCGGATCGACGGAAACCCGACCGGCGGCGGCTCCAGCACAGCCGTAACCTCGCATTTCAGCGCTGACGGACGGGCTTTCTTCCACCGACAGGGAGCATCGTGTTACATTTGTTTGAACAAAGAAAGTAACGTCGGCATTGCGGAGTTGAGCGCGTGCGCGATTGATTCAACGGGGACGAGAGGCGAACCCCTCACCGTCCGATACCAATAAATATTCTCGGGAGGTTCCTTATGAAACGTCGTAATTTTCTTGTCGGTGGCGCTGCTGCCGGTGTAGCCGCTTCAACATTTCCGGCGCCGGCCATAGCGCAGGAGCGGCACGAGTTCACCATGGTTACCACCTGGCCGGCAGGTTTTCCCGGTCTCGGTACCGGGGCCGAACGGCTGGCCCGGCGCTTGGAGACGATGAGCGAAGGCCGCATAAAAATCAACCTCTATGGGGCCGGTGAGCTCGTGCCTCCGTTCGAAAGCTTCGATGCCGTCGCCGGAGACACGGCCGACATGATGCACGCCGCGCCTTACTACTGGCAGGGCAACCATCCGGCACTGAATTTCATGACCGCCGCACCGTTCGGATTGACCGTGGTGGAGCATGATGCCTGGATGCGGTACGGCGGCGGCCAGGAGCTGTGGGACGAGGTTTACGACCAGTTCGGCCTGAAGGGCTGGAACGCGGGCAACACTACGGCGCAGATGGGAGGTTGGTTTCCAGATCAACTCAAGAGCCTCGACGACATCAAAGGAATGAATTTCCGAACCGCCGGTCTGGGCGGTGAAGCCTGGCGGCGCGTGGGGATGAATGTGCAGACGATGCCCGGCGGGGAGATTTTCCAGGCAATGCAGGCCGGCACGCTCGACGCGGCCGAATGGGTGGGTCCGTGGAACGACCTTGCGCTCGGCCTGCACCAGATACACAAGCACTACCATTATCCAAGCTTGGTAGAGCCCAGCGCGGGGCTGGAGTTCACTGTGTCCAAGAGCAGGCTGTCGGCGCTGCCAAAGGATCTCCAGCTGATGTTCCAGGTCGCTGCAGAGGCGGAGAACGGCCTGGTCGCCTCGGAGTTCCATTTCCAGAACAAGCAGGCGCTGGATGCGTTGATATCGGAGCACGGCGTTAAGCTGCATCGATTCCCCGACGACATTGTCGAGGCGATGGGGCGGGCCGGCGCCGAAGTGGTGGCCGAGGTCGCCGAGCATGACGAGCTGTCGCGCCGGGTCGTAGATTCCCTGGCCGTCTTCCGTCAGGATGCCGTGGAATGGACGAGCGTCGCGGAGCAGGCGTTCGGCGTCGCCCGCCAGCTCGATATCGCCTACCCGGCCAGCTAGCAGCCGTACCTGCGACATGTCCGCCGCGAGCCTTTCACGGCGGACATGTTTTTTGTTCTGCCGGACGCGCCGTCACGGCATAACATATATCGGCACCTTCGGCAGAGCCGCCGTGGCCGCCGCGGGCCGTGCCGTGCCTGCGGCTCGCGGGCCGAACTTCCTTAGTTCCTTGGATTGAGCAGGACCCGCAACTCTTGGCCAGTCTGAAGTCCATCAGCCGGACCATCGATGCGCTGAATTCGGCAATCGGCCGCGCCGTCTGCTGGCTGGTACTGGTCATGGTGTTGATGCAGTTCGCTATCGTGGTGCTGCGTTATGTGTTCGGGATTGGCTCGCTGGCCATGTATGAGCTGGTTGTCTACATGCACGGCCTGCTTTTCATGATGGCCGCGGCGTACACTCTGGCCGAGGATGGCCACGTCCGTGTGGATATCTTTTACAGGGGTGCGGGGCCCCGGTGGCGGGCGCTGGTCAATGTCATCGGGGTGCTGGTGTTTCTGGTACCGATCTGCGTCCTCATTCTCTACATCACCTGGCCCTATGTGCTCCGTTCGTGGAGCGTGCTCGAGGGGTCGCGCGAAACCAGCGGGCTCCCCGGTGTGTTCCTGTTCAAGACCGTGATTCTCGTTTTCGCCGTCATGTTGCTGCTTCAGGGTCTTTCCATCGTTGTACGCGCGGCGCGCACGCTGATCGAGGATGGTGATGACCCGGGCACCGGCGCTCGACCGCAGGCTCCACCGGGCGAGTAATGGCCGTCAACGAGATACTCGACGTGCTGATGTTCGTTGCGCTGTGCGCGGCGATTCTCGCAGGCTTCCCGGTCGCCTTTACGATTGCCGGAGTCAGTCTTGTTTTCGCCGGCCTGGGCACGGCGCTGGGCGTGTTCAATTTCGATATCCTGAGCGCCTTTCCGCAGCGCATCTTCGGCATCATGACCAATCAGGTGCTGATTGCGGTGCCGCTGTTCATATTCATGGGCGTTATGCTGGAGCGTTCCCGCGTCGCCGAGCAGCTGCTCGATTCCATGGCGCTGTTGTTCGGGCGGCTGCGGGGCGGTCTGGGAATCTCGGTCTGCCTGGTGGGCGCTCTGATGGCGGCATCCACGGGCATCGTCGGCGCCACGGTGGTAACCATGGGGTTGATGGCGCTGCCGACGATGCTGCGCCATGGCTATTCCGGCTCGCTATCCTGCGGCATGATCAGCGCCGCGGGCACCCTGGGGCAGATCATTCCGCCCTCGATCGTCCTGATTATTCTCGCCGACGTGATGGCCACCGCCTACCAGCAGGCACAGCTCGAACAGGGAAACTTCGCGCCCCAGACGGTGTCGGTCGGCGACCTGTTTGCCGGGGCGCTGATCCCCGGGCTGTGTCTTGTCGCGCTGTACATGCTCTATCAGCTCGCCATCGCTTTCTTTCGGCCGTCCGCCGCCCCGGCGCTGCGTGACGAGGATATCCCCGAGGCCGCCAGGGGACGCATAGTCGCCTATGCGCTGAAGGCGCTGATACCGCCCCTGGTGTTGATGGTGGCGGTACTGGGCTCGATCCTGGGCGGCATCGCCACGCCGACGGAGGCGGCCGCCGTCGGCGCGGTCGGCGCCATCCTGCTGGCCGGGCACCATATTGATCCCGGCCGTGGGATGCCGACTATCATCGGAGCACTAAGCCTGATTGGACTGCTGGTGTTGACGGCCACCCTGGATCTGCGGCTCAATCGCGCGCTTCGCTCGCCGACGGAGGCCGCCGGCGTGGCCCTGGCGTTCCTGTTCTGTGCCGGCGCCGCGTGGAGCATCATTGACAGTCTGCGCCGGACCTGGCGCAACGGCGTTCTGACCTACGTGGTGCGCTCGACGACGCAGCTCACGTCAATGGTGTTCGTGATTCTGGTGGGGGCGGCGCTGTTCACCGTCGTGTTTCGCGGCCTGGGCGGCGACGGCACCGTGCGGAGCATGCTGGAGACGATGCCGGGCGGCGTCGCGGGTGCCATGGTCATTGTCATGGCGGCGCTTTTCATTCTGGGCTTCTTCCTGGACTTCATCGAGATTACCCTGGTGGTCGTTCCCATCGTCGCGCCGGCGCTCCTGGTGATGGGGGTCGATCCGGTGTGGCTGGCCATTATGATCGCGGTGAACCTGCAGACATCCTTCCTGACGCCGCCCTTCGGTTTCGCGCTGTTCTACCTGCGGGGGGTGATGCCGCCTGAGATGCGGACCATCGAGCTGTACCGCGGCGTCGCGCCCTTCGTGCTGATCCAGCTCGCGAGCCTCGGTCTCCTGGCGCTGTTCCCGGATCTGGTGACCTGGCTGCCGGGCGTCCTGTTCGGTCGTTGATCGGGTACTCCCGTGCTGCGCCGCCGCTAACGGAGATGTTTCACATGCTTCGACCGGCCAGGGCTTTCAGGATTCAGCGAGGGCTTCTTCCAGGGCGCTGAGCAACCGGTCTACATCCTCCCCGCTGTTGTAGTGCACCAGGCTGATGCGCAGCACGCCGCGCTCCGGGGCGATGCCCAATGCTTCCAGGCAGCGAACCGCATAGAAATGGCCGGCAGCGGCGGCGATCCGCCGCTCTGCAAGGCGTCGTGCCAGCTGATCAGGTGTGGATGCGGTCGGCACCAGCGCGATAGTGCCGGCGCGGTGATACGGCACCGCCCGGCGGCGGCCAACGATTCGAAGGTCCCCGCAGCCGTCGGCAAATTCGAGTATACGTTTGGCCTGGACGGTTTCGTGCTCGGCGAATAACGAGAACACGGCCTCGGTCCGGGCGCGCAGGGAGGAGGAGGGCGCTTCGGGGAAGTGATGGTTGTACAGCTCGTCCACATACTCTCCGAGGCCGGCAAGGGCGCCGATCTCCGCGTGCAGGGGACCGGTCGGGTTCATCCGGTAACGGGGCTTGCCGGCATTGAAGAAATGCCCCTGGGGCGCCAAGTCGCTGAGCCTGTCCGATTTCCCCCACAGTACGCCCAGATGGGTGGCGAAGGTCTTGTAGGTGCTAAATACCACGAAATCGGGACCCAGAGTCTGGACGTCGGGCATCCAGTGCGGGGCGAATGAAACACCGTCGGCCACGGTAATCGCTCCGGCGGAGCGGGCGATTTCGCAGATCGCGTCGACGTCGTTGACGGTGCCGACGATATTCGAGCACAGGCTGAAGCAGATGACGCGGGTCCGGCCAGTGACCAGTTGTTCCAGATCCTCCGTATCCAGCTCGCCGCTGTCCGAATCCACCCGCCACTCCCTCAGCACTACACCGAACTCCTCCAGACGGCGCCAGCAGCCTATGTTCGCCTCGTGATCCTGGTTGGTGACGATGATCTCATCGCCGTGCGACAGCGACGGCCGCAGCGCTTGTGCCAGCACATACAGGTTCATCGTCGTCGATGGGCCCAGAGTAACCTCGTCGGGACGGGCATTGATCATGGAAGCGACGGCTTCGTAGCCGGCGTCCATGGCGCGGCCCGCCAACTGCTGCATGTAGGAATGTCCGTAAGGCTGCACCTTGTACACGGTAAAAAACTGGTGCAGGCGGTCGCTGACCTGGCGCGGAACGTAGGAACCGCCGGCATTCTCGAAGAACGCCCAACGGGAAGTCTCCCCATGCTCGAAAGCGGGGTACTGGGCACGGACATGGGGCAGGTCGAGGGCGTGCATGGGCATGACTACCGATCGGCCCGGGTCAGGACGAGCGCCGGTTCGTGCTGGTCTTCGAGGATCGTCCCTCCGCCCCGGCGGGGGGATCGATGTCGAGAGTGACGAAAATGTCTTGCTCGTTGGACAGGTCGCCCACCATCCGCCGAACGGGCTCCGGAAGTGTCTTCAGAAGCGTCGGGGTTACCAGTACGTTGTCCCCCGCGGTGAGCTTTGGTGATTCGTCGACATCGATGATTTCCAGTTCGATATCATGCCTCCGTTTTACGGCCGGGTCGTCGCAGACGGCCTTCAGGTTGTCCCGGGCGCGCTCCGCAGCCTGGCTGTTCCGGGAGATGAATAGGCGAAGTTTGATTTTCGGTTTCATGTCTGGTTGGCATTCCGGCGTGTGGCCGAAGGCTATCTACAGTCGTTGGGGCGGCGGAGAGCTGCTGCTTGACTCCGGTCCCGTTCTCGAAGCAAAGCATATTACACCACCGCGGGGTCAAACGGTCCAGGGGCGGGAAGACCGTTGAGTGCCGCCCATGGTTGCCGGCGTCGCCGCCGCCCTGGTACAGGATAGGGTGTTCTGGCTGGCAATCCAGCGCAATCCGACCATAATTGTACAAATACTGCGAACTATTGCGATGGTGTGCATATCCCACAGCCGCTCCGGATGGAACAACTCCGTATTCTGCTGATAGCCGGCAATCCGATCGTGGTGGATGAAATATCCGGTTACCTCCATGCGGAGTTCCGGAATCCCGCCGTTCGGAGCGTCGCGTCGGTGGAAGCGCTCGAGGCCTCTCCCCCGGAATCCGGCTGGCACCTCTGTATCTTCTGTGACGAAGGACTTGAAGCGTATCCTGAAGTACTGATCCGGTTGAGATCCTGCCAGCCAGGCTGCCCCATTCTCCTGGTGCTCGACCTTGAGGACGAAGCACGGGCATCGGACGCCCTGCGCATCGGGGTCAGTGACTATATCCTGAAAACCCCGGGTTATGGAGACAGGCTGCGGGCGGCGGCCAGCGCCATGGTCAGATCCGCGGCGGAAACATCCGAGGCGGGGTACCGGGACAACCTGCAGGCTTTGCAATCCAGGGCAAAGCAGTTTCAGGAACTGGTCGAGAACGCGGCGGCAGGCATACTTATACATGTCGACGAGACACCGGTGTACGCCAACACGGCGCTGATTCGCATGCTGGGCTATCAGAACCGGGAAGACGTTTTGAGCCTGGCGTCCATTTACGAGCTCGTGGACGCCCGGGACCGGCAACGCGTTCTCAGGTTCTCGCGAAGATTCTCTGCAGGGATCGGCGTATCGGACACCGATGTGTTCCGCGCCCGCCGCTCTGACGGCGGCTTGATCTGGCTGGAGAACCGGGTCAATACGGTGACCTGGCAGGGACGCCCGGCGGTGCAGTGCACCATGGTCGACGTATCCGACCGCCGGCGCGCCCACAACGCGCTGAGGTTGACTGCGCGGGTTGCCGCCAAGGCTGGCGAGCAGGATGACTTCGAGGAAGCGATTCGTGTCGTTCTGCACCGCCTCGCCCGCGGCATGGGCTGGGAGCTCGCGGAAAGCTGGCTGCCTTCTGACGCCAACGATGCACTGGCGCCGGGGCCCGTGTGGTGCAATGACCGGAAGCGTTTCGACGGATTCATCCGTGGCTCCCGGCGACAGCGGTTCCGGCCCGGCGAAGGCCTGGTGGGGCGCGTGTGGGAGACGGGATACCCGGAATGGATCGAGGACGTGTGTGACGCGCACATGCTGTTCAGGCGGTCTATTCTTGCCAACGATGCAGGGCTTCGGACCGGTTGCAGCATACCGATTATAGCCCGTGGGCGGACGGTGGCGGTGTTGTGCTTCTACATGACGGCGTCCCTCGGATACAACCGGGAACTGGTCACCGCGCTGGGGGCAGCGGCGGCGTCCCTCGGTCCGGTTCTCCTTCAGATCCAGTCCGAGCAGGCACGCCGGGCAAGCATCGCCCAGACCGAAAGTCTCATTACAGGCAATCTCGACGGTATTCTGGTGGTGGACGACCAGGACCGTATCCTGTTCGCCAACCCGGCAGCCCTGGATGCTTTCGGCCGGAGCATCGAGACGCTTCGAAATATGCCGTTTGGCACGCCGTCCCTGGACAAAGACGTTGCCGAGATCGAGGTCCAGAACGTCAGGACCGGCGAAACCCGTATGAACGAGATGCGTATAACGGACATCGAGTGGGATGGCCGTGGAGCCAGGTTGATTTCGCTGCGGGACGTCACCGAGCGGTTCGAGACTCAGCGGACCCTGGAACAGCACCGGCAAGCGCTTCAGGAAAGGGTCAAGGAGCTGCGCTGCGTATACGCCGTTTCCGAGCACCTGGCACGGACGGAAGGGGAGTGGCGGGACACTTTGCAGCGGATCGTCGATGCAGTGCCGTCCGGTTGGCGGTACCCCGGATCGACCTGTGCGAAACTGCAGGTTGAAGATGTCGAGGTGGTGAGCAGCGGGTTCCGGGCGGCCGGCAAGCATCTGTCCAGTGATGTCGTGGCCGGCGGCAGGGTGATCGGCCGGCTCGTGGTGTATTGCGACGAGAGCCAGGTGGCCGGTGAAGGTGATCCGTTTCTGAAGGAGGAGAGGAACCTGATCGACGATCTCACGCGGCGAATCGGCCAGTCGATATCCACGAGGAGGTATCAGCAGGAGCTGGATACGAGCCGGCGACGGTTCCGCGACTTCGCCGAGGCCGCGTCCGACTGGCTCTGGGAGATGGATGAGAACCTGCGGTTCACTTATTTCTCGGATCGGATACAGGTGGTCATGGGGCAGACGGCTGATCACTGGATGGGCAAAACACGCCGGGAGTTGACGGTCGAGCAGAACGTCGCCGGAGATCCGAAATGGGTCGAGCACATCGCCGACCTAGAAGCGCACCGCCCCTTCAGAAACTTTCGCTACGAGATTGCGCTGCCCGACGGCACTTCGAGACATGTCGTCATCAGCGGCATGCCCGTGTTTGACGAAGCCGGCGAGTTCCGCGGTTACCGGGGAACCGGTACCGACGAGACCAACCAGCTCGTGGCTCAGAATCTCGCTCGGGAGCTGGACCACCGGCTGAAGGGTGTGGCCGACGGGCTGCCCGGCATCGTGTTCCAGCGATTGCGCAAGCCGGACGGCCGCATCGAGTACCCGTTCCTGAGCGCCGCGATTACGTCACTGTTCGGTTTCGAGGTAGAGGAAGTCCAGAATGATCCGCAGTTGTGGGCGAGCAGCATACACCCGGAGGATCGGTCGCGATTCGAGGCGGCACTCGCCGAGTCCGGCCGAACGATCCAGCCCATGGATTTGAAACTGCGGTCGGTAACCCGGAGCGGCGGAGAACGCTGGTTCTGGCATCGATCGACGCCCCACCAGCTGCCCAACGGCGACATGCTGTGGGACTGCATCGAGCTCGATGTCACCGACCAGAAGAAAGCCGAGGATCAGGTGAAGTACCTGGGGTACCACGACCAGTTGACGGGGCTGCCCAATCGGGAGCTTTTCCTGGAGCGGATCGGGCAGATTCTGCCGATTGCATCCCGCAACACCCAGTCCATTGCGGTGGCGATGCTGGGGCTCAAGCGGTTCAAGCAGGTGAACGAGGAATTCGGGATGTCCGGCGGCGACGAGGTGCTGCGCACCGCGGCGGCGCGATTCAGCGGCTGCCTGCGGCCGGGAGACACCGTGGCGCGCCTGGGGGGTGATCGCTTTCTGTTCCTGCTGCCGTCGGTCGGCCTGGACCCGGACACACACAAGCCGCTGGACAAGCTGGTGGAGTCAATGGAGAAGCCGTTCACGGTCAGTCAGAACGCGATCATGCTGACTTTCAACATGGGGGTGGCGGTCTATCCGGAGGATGGCGACGGCGCCGAGGAGCTGATTCAGAAGGCCGATACGGCCCAGGCACACCTGCACAGCTGGGGGCCGGGATCGGGCTATACTTTCTTCCGGGACCGGATGCCGGCATCGGAAACGCCCCGCCTGGCGCTCGAGAAGGAGCTGCGCGACGCCATCGATTCCGGCGAGCAGATCCGGGCTTTCTATCAGCCGATATACGATGTGGTGACGGGTCGGCTGATCGGGGTTGAGACGCTCGCTCGCTGGATGCATCCGCAGCGGGGACTGGTGCCGCCGGTGGAATTCATCCCCCTGGCTGAAGATACCGGTCTGATCAATCCGTTGGGACTCTGGATACTGCGCCAGGCATGTATCGATGCCCGGGCGTGGGAGAACGCCGGTCTGCCTCGAGTGGTGGTGACGGTCAACGTATCAGCCAAGCAGATCCGTGACCCCGCTTTGGCACAGTCCATCAAGGAGATACTCCGGGATACCGGCATGGCGCCGCATCGGCTGCTGCTCGAGGTTACCGAGAGTACGCTCATCGCCGACCTGGACCGCGGGTCGAAGTTCATGGAAGAGCTCGTCGCCGAGGGCGTCTATTTCGCGCTCGATGATTTCGGTGTCGGGTATTCGTCACTGTCCTACCTGGGTCGGCTCCCGGTCCATACGCTGAAAATCGACCGTTCGTTCGTCAGCGGCCTGCAGAAGGATGCCCGCAGCGAGTCCACCGTCAAGGCCATCGTCGCCCTGGCCCACGCCCTGGAACTGCACGTGGTGGCGGAAGGCGTCGAGCTTCGAGAACAGCTGGAATCAGCCATACGACTTGGCTGCGACACCGTGCAGGGGTTTCTGCTGGCCCGGCCGATGCCGGCCGCAGAGCTGGCGGCGCTTCTGGATAAGCGTCAGTCCATGGGCGAGGTGCTCGGGTAGCGGCCCGGTACGAAAATCACGCGTATTCGGGACCGTGCCGGGGATCGTCCTCCAGTACGGTCTTTCGCCCGGGTGCGTGTTTGCGAACCGGCTACTGCCGATTCACGAATCTGCTGCACCGTCGGGTTCGAGTTGGGATACACTGGCACCGGGCGGTTGCGGCAGGCAGGCCGTCCGGGTACAACTTGACCGATCTGTATGCCGCTCCGCGTCATTCCGCGGCACAGAGAGTCTCGATCGCATTCGGCGCTAATTCGTATGACCTCAAGGTTGAAAAATGACTGACGACACCACAGAACGACCCGGATTCGGGATGCCACTTCCGGAATGACGCAGCGCGAGACGGAATTTCTGAGCCGGCTTCGAGGTGCGCTGCAACGGGCCGGGAAACCGGCGCATTCCGTGGACCAGCGCCACCCCGTGCGGGATGCCGAGCAGTACCGTGAGCTGGAACTGCAGGCGGCCGCGGAGGTTGACGCCGTGTACGAGCGGCTGGAACGGGAAATCAGGACGGGCATTGCCGACATCGAAAAGGTCATCGGCCCCATCGCCGAGCCCATGGCCGAACAGCTGGCGCAGGGCGCCGTGTCGGATGTGTTTGCTGCTGCCGCCGAGGTCCTCAAGTCGCGGATACGGGGTGGGCCCGAATCCCCGGGTTGAGCAGCCCGAACGAATACGTCAGGGTTGATCTCCGTCGAGGAGAGTATAGCGATTGCGGCGCATGCTCTGAACCAGGTCGTCAATCCGCGCCCTGGGGGTGTTGAGCAGCAGCATCAGGTTGGTGGTCAGCATCAGGCTGGTTTCAAGGGTTTCCGGAATCACTTCCGTAGCACCGGCTGCCAGAAGTGACTCGAGGTTGGAGTCGTCCTGGCTGCGGACCAGGATGGGAATATCCCTGCGAAGGGAGCGGGCGCTGTGCACGATCCTGGATGCTACGGCGTCGTCGTTGAAGCTGATGACCAGTGCGCTCGCCGATTCCAAGCCTGCCGCCTTCAGGATTTCCCGGTTCCCGGCGTCGCCGTAGAACACCTGGTCCCCCGCCCGCAGGCCCCGCTTGACCTGTTCGGGGAGCAGGTCCAGCGCAACGTAGGGGATATTCTCCGCGCGAAGCAGGCCCGCCATTTGCCCCCCCACCCGTCCGAAGCCGCAGATCACGACGTGCTGCCCGGCATTCGGAAGTGCATCCGGCATTCCATCCAACTCCCCCACGGGCTGCCGTTCGCCCGGCAGCAGTCGATTGGCGATCATTTCGTTGCAGCGAATCAGCAGGGGCGCAGCCAGCATGGTGATGACGATTGCCGCCAGAATCGGCTGGCTGCTCTCCCGGCCGAGTAGACCGGTGCTGAATGACAGCGCGAGCAGGGCAAGGCCGAACTCGCCACCGTGGCCGAGGACGAGGCCGGTTCGCACCGCCACCCGCGGGTTCCGGCTGAACCACCAGGTCAGCAGGGCGATGATGCCGCCTTTGCCGATGATCAAGCCGGCTACCAGCAGAGCAATCCAGAGCCACAGGGCCGGCAGGACCGTGGTATCGAGTGCCATGCCGATGGAAATGAAGAACAATCCCAGGAGTATGTCCTTGAAAGGCCGCAGTTCGGTATCGATCTGGTGCCGGTACTCGGTTTCACTCAGCATCATCCCGGCCAGGAACGCTCCGAGCGCCAGCGACAGTCCCAGCAGACTGGTGAGCCAGGCGGCGAGCAGTGACACCAGCAGCACAGTGAGCGTAAAGAGCTCCATCGAACCGGCGGTCGCCACCTCGTCGAACAGTCGCTGCAGGACGAGGCGCCCGGCGGCCAGCATGACGGTCAGCGCCAGGGCGCCCTTGATGACGGCATAGAGCAGGGCCACCGCCAGCCCATCGCCCGCGTCGGTGGCGAGGATGGGAATCGCGACCAGGAACGGGACCGCGGCAAGGTCCTGGAAAAGCAGGATGCCGAGGGACATATGGCCGTGGGGCGCCTGCAGCTCGAACTGGTCGGTCAGCTGCTTGATCACGATGGCCGTGGAGGACATCGCCAGCGCCCCGCCCACGATGACCGCAGCTTCCCAGGAAACACCGAGCCACCAGGCGATGGCGGCGCCGGAAACGCTGCCCACGAGCACCTGGGCGCCGCCCAGACCGAGAAGTATCTTCCGCATTGCCAGAAACTGGCTGATCGAGAAATGCAGCCCGATGGTGAACAGCAGGAACGCGACGCCGATCTCGCCCAGCAGGTGCGCCGCATCCTGGTTGTCGAACCAGCCCAATGCGTGGGGACCGAGCACGATTCCAACGAACAGATATCCGAGCAACGGTGGGAGCTTAAGGCGGCGAAAAACGCCGACGAGCAGCACCGAGACGGCAAGCAGCGTAAGAATTTCTGCCAACAGGTCGTGTTCCATCGGGCTCGTGTCAGTAAGCAGGGGCTCTGCAGTATTCCGACGCCGGAGCGTAACACGTCGACGCGTCGTGCAAGCCCTCAGTCAGTCCAGACTCCCCGGAAAGTCCCGGGGCGCAGTCACGCAGGCGTTCCCGCAGGCGGTTATAATGTTCTCGAACCGGCGACGGGGAAAGGGCCAGTGCCGGGGGGCTGTTCCCCCCCGGGACTGACCCATGTGCAAAATGCGGGCTAACTGCTCCCGGTCGCTTCGGTACCGTGCTCGCGGGCCAGTATCAGGTAGACGGCCGGCAGCACGAACAGCGTGAACAGCGTGCCGATGGTCATGCCCGTGGCGATGATCAGGCCCATGGAAAAGCGCGCTCCGGCGCCGGCGCCGGTTGCCAGGATGAGCGGGATCACCGCCAGCACCAGGGCGGCCGTGGTCATCAGCACGGGGCGCAGGCGTATGGCGGCGGCGTGCTCGATGGCCTCGCGCTTGGAATGGCCCTGGCGCTGCAGTACGTTGGCGAACTGGACGATCAGGATGCCGTGCTTCGAGATCACTCCTATCAGCGTGACAAGGCCGACCTGCGTATAGATGTTGATCGACGTCAGGCCGAGACTGGTAAATATCAGTGCGCCTGACACGGCCATGGGAACCGTGGCCAGGATGATGAGCGGGTCCCGGAAGCTCTCGAACTGGGCCGCCAGCACCAGGAATATCACCGCGATGGCGAGAAAGAAGGTCACCACCAGGGCGCTGCCCTCCTGCACGAACTGGCGGGACTGGCCGGCATAGTCGACCGTGTAGCCCTGGGGCAGGGTCTCGTCGGCAGTGCGCTGCAGGAAGCCCAGGGCCTCGTCAAGGGAGACGCCCGGCCGCGGCACCCCGGATATGGTCGCCGAATTCAGTTGCTGGAAGCGTTTCAGCCTCTGGGGCTGGACGGACGTGTCCAGTGTGACCAGCGTGGAAAGGGGCACCAGGTCTCCATTGTCGACCCGGATCTGGTATTCCCTGAGCTGCTCGGGATTGAGGCGGTTCATGCGCGTGACCTGGGGGGTCACCTTGTAGCTGCGCCCCTGGACATTGAAGCGGTTGACGAATCCGCCGCTCATCATGGAGCCCAGCTCCCGCCCGATCTCCGCCATGGTGATGCCCAGGTCCGCCGCTTTCTCCCGATCGACATGGACCTCCACGCGGGGCTGGTCGAACAGCATGTCCGAATCGGCGAATATGAACAGGCCCGACTCGTTGGTCCGGCGGAGGATCTCCTGGGACACCTCGTAGAGCTGGGGCGCCTCATCCGTGGTGCCGATGACGAATTGCACCGGCAGGCCGCCGCTGGAGCCCGGCAACACCGGCGGCTGGAATGCCGCCGACCTCATGCCCGGAATCCGGGAAACGAGATCCTGAACCTCGTTGGTGATCTGGCCCGAGGTTTTCTCCCGCTGGCTCCAGGGCTTGAAGGCAAGACCTGTGATCGCGGTGTTCGACGCCGGGGGGCCGCCGAAGCTCACGCCGTTGAACTGGAAGATACGCGCGACTTCGGGCATTTCCGTGCCGATATTCGTGACTTCCTGCGTAAAAAGCTCGGTCTGCTCGAGCGACGCGGTGGGGGCGCCAGTCGACTGGACCAGGACGAGACCCTGGTCTTCGTCCGGCGCGAGCTGCGATTGGGAGGTGGTGTACAGGAAGTAGCAGCTCACCAGCACCACGCCGCCGAACAGCAGCACCACGGGCAGCGTATTGAGCGAGCCGTGCAGGCGCTTCTCGTAGCGGTTCTGGAATCGTTCGAAGCTGCGGTCCAGGAACGCCTCGAGTCGGCCCTGCTCGGCGCCGTCGCCGTGGCTCTTGAGGACTTTCGAGCACAGCATGGGAGACAGGGTCAATGCGACGATGCCGGAGATGATTACCGCACCCGCCAGTGAAAAGGCAAACTCGGAAAACAACGTTCCCGTGAGCCCGCCGACGAATCCGATGGGGGCGAACACCGCGAGCAGGGTGATGGTCATGGCGATGATCGGGCTGGCCAGTTCCCTGGCACCCTGGTATGACGCGTCCAGCGGCGTCATGCCGGACTCGATATGGCGGTGGATATTCTCGACGACGATAATGGCGTCGTCCACCACCAGGCCGATGGCCAGCACCATGGCCAGAAGAGTGAGCAGATTGATGGAGTAGCCCAGAGCGAGCATGATGAAAGCAGCGCCGATTATTGAAAGCGGCACGGCTATAACGGGGATGAGCACGGTGCGCAGTGAGCCGAGAAACAGGAAGATCACCACCACAACAATGATGACGGCTTCGAGCAGGGTCTTCACCACCTCGTTGATCGAATCCTCGATGTACTCGGTGGCGTCGTAGGGAATCTCCGACTGCAGGCCCGTCGGCAACTGCTCCACGATTTGCGGATAGATGTCGCGCACGCCCGCGATGACATCGAGCACGTTGGAGCCGGGCGCCGTGTTGATGCCGATGAACGTCGCCGGCTGGCCATTGAAGTAAACCGAGCTCGAATAGTCCTCCGCGCCCAGCTCCACGTCGGCGATGTCGCGGATGCGCACGGTGGCATTGTCAGTGCGCTTGATCACCAGATCCCGGAATGCCGCCTCCGACTGCACATCCGTCCGGGCGACCAGGTCGAGGGCGACCATCTGGCCTTCCGTTGAGCCCACCGCGGCCTGGAAGTTGTTCTCCGCCAGTACCTGCCGGACCTGGGCGGGCGTGACGCCCAGCGCGGCCATGCGTCCGGGCTTGAGCCAGATTCGCATGGCGAAGGTGCGCGCGCCGATGATCTCCGCCTTCTGGACGCCGGCCACGGTGTTGAGCTTGGGCTGTACCACCCGGGTGAGATAGTCCGTGATCTGGTTGCGTTCCAGCACGTCGGAGAAGAAGCTGATGTACATCGCCGCCGTGGAATCGCCGACCTGCAGGTCGATGGTGGGGTCTTCCGACTCCTGGGGCAGATCACCCCGCACTTTGTTGACCTTCGACGAGATCTGGGTCAGGGCATTGTATGGATCGTAGTTGAGCTCCAGCTGCGCCGTGATGATGGACACGCCCTGGACGCTGGTGGATTCCACGTAGTCGATGCCCTGGGCACTGGCGATTTCCGCCTCGAGAGGCGTGGTGATGAAGCCCTTGACTAAATCGGCATTGGCGCCGGTATAGACCGTCTGAACCGTAACCGTGGCGTTTTCCGCCTGCGGATACTCCCGGACGGTAAGACCGAGGTAGGCACGCAGGCCGAGCAGCACGATGAGCAGGCTGACCACCGTCGCCAGGACCGGCCGGCGGATGAAGATATCCGTGAATTGCATGTTCGCTCCGCCAGGCCCTTACTGATTGCCCAGTTCGGGAGCGGGGTCGCCGGACGGCTCCGGCGAGTCCTCAATGCTTACCCTGGAGCCGTTGCGCAGCTTGAGTTGGCCGCTGGTCACGACCCGTTCGCCTTCGGATACACCATCCAGGATCTGGACCTGGTCGCCACGGGTGGCGCCGGTCCTGATGAACTTGCGTTCGACGGTGAGGACTGATTCTCCAGAATCCGTTGTGGTCTCGTTGACCAGGAATACGGAATCGCCGTACGGATTGTAGGTGATGGCGGTCTGCGGCAGCGTGATTACATTGTCTTCCTGCGGCAGTTCCACGGCGACGTCGACGAACATACCCGGCCGCAGCCGGCCCGCCGGGTTGTCCAGTCGCCCGCGAACGGCGACATTGCGGGTCTGCTGATTGACCTTGGGGCTGATAGCCGTGATCCGGCCCCGGAAGGCCTGCGCCTCGTAGGCATCGACATGAAGCGAGAGGGGCTGGTCCACCTCGACGCGCGCCAGCTCCTGCTGCGGTATGGTGAAATCTACACTGATCGGATCCAGAGTCTGGAGGGTGACGATGGGGTCGCCGGGACGGAGATACTGGCCGACATCCACCTCGATGATACCGAGGCGGCCGCTGAAAGGCGCCTTGATGGTCTTCTGATCGAGTCGAGCGCTGATATTGTCGACCCGGGCGCGCGCCTGTTCCAGCTGGCTGCGCGCCTGGTCGTAGTCCGACTGGGAGACGGCGTTCTTCTCCCGGAGCTGCTGCTGCCGGTCGCGCTGTATCTCCGCCAGGCTGGCCTCGGCCCGGGCGCCGTGCAGTTCCGCGACGAGGCTGTCCGCGTCAAGGCGGGCGACGACCTGGCCGGCCTCGACCCCGGCCCCGTCCTCGACGTCAATCTCGATGATCTTACCGGTGATCTCCGCGGTGATGTCTACTCCCTGGACGGCTTCGAGGCTGCCCACTGCCCTGATGGTCGGCTGCCAGGTGGCGGGCTCGGCAGTGGTCGCGGTGACGCTTTCTGTCGTCGGAGGCTGGTTGGCGAAGAATTCCTCGGTCTTGTAGGCGACGAACCACTTGTAGCCGAATATGCCCCCGAAAAGGATGACGAGCCCGAGGATGGTGAAAAACATGCGTTTTTTCATGTCTCGGTTCCTTGACCGGCTGGTTCCGGCCGGTGATGCAGCCCCTCGAGCAGTACGCGGGCGGCCAGCCTCGCAAAGCGACCGGGATCATCGACGAAGTCGACGCCGGGCAGGTGGCGCAGCACGTTCCGCGATTGAAACAGGAATACGTTGCAGGCAATCATCATCACGGCGGCGAGCGGAGCAGGCACGTCATCGCGAAACGCACCGGCGTCCCGCGCCTGCTCGAACAGGGCCACCACCTCGGTGAACTGTTCGTCGAAGACCTCGCCGGCCAGCGCGCGGCCGTGGGACGGACCGCTCTCGAGGACTTCGCGCAGTATCAGGTGGGCGCGGTCCGGGTTGACGGACATCAGCTCGATGTCCTGCCGCATCAGGGTGCGCAGCCGCTCGTCGAAATCGTCTCCGGCATCGCCGGCATCCTTCACGGCTCTGTTGAACACCTTGCAGGCGGCGCGCATCACCTCCATGTAGAGATCTTCCTTGGAGTTGAAGTGATGGAACACGTTGGCCTTGCTGGTTCCGGCTCGTCGGGCGATGGCGCTGATGGAGACGCCGTCGAATCCCGTTTCGCCGAACAGATCCGTTGCCGCCGCGAGGATTTCATCGCGCCCGCTTGTGGCATTCCTGGAAGGTTCTGGCATGTCTGGTCCGGGTGGTGGCGTGAAATAAGTCTGACCGATCGATCGGTCAGCGATGGAGTGTACCCGTTTGGCCGGACGGAATCAAAACATCGCGGTGGATTGGCCGGGGAGGGGACTGGCAACGAGCACGAGGCGTGCAAGGCCGGGCCTTGCTCGTGTCTGCAAACCGGCCCACTGCCGATCACATCACTCACCGAATACCGACACCGGAGGTACGAAATCCCATGGGACGCTTGATCAACGGCGAATGGCACGACCAGTGGTACGAAACGAAACAACACGGCGGACGATTCCAGCGTGAGAATTCGGTATTCCGCAACTGGATCACGGCGGATGGCGACCCCGGGCCGACGGGCGAGGGCGGTTTCAGGGCGGAGCCCGGCCGTTATCACCTGTATGTGTCATATGCCTGCCCCTGGGCGCACCGGGCATTGATATTCCGCCGGCTCAAGCAGCTGGAGGAAGTCGTTTCAGTGGACGTCGTTCACTGGCACATGGGCAGGAACGGTTGGGAGCTCAGGGTCGGGGACGGCGCGACCGGGGATTCACTGTTCGACCTGGACTTTCTGCATCAGGTCTATACCCGGGCCAGGGCCGACTACACCGGCCGTGTTACGGTGCCCACCCTCTGGGATCGGCAGCGCGAAACCATCGTCAGCAACGAGTCGGCGGACATCATCCGCATGTTGAACACAGCCTTCGACGCCTACGGTGATAATTCAATCGATTTCTACCCTGAGGACCTGCGCCCGGAAATCGACGCCGTCAATGCGCGTGTCTACGAGACTGTCAACAACGGGGTCTACCGGGCCGGGTTTGCCACCACGGAGGACGCCTACGTGGAAGCGTACGATGCCCTGTTCGGTACGCTGGAGGACCTCGAGGCACGGCTTGCCCGCCAGCGCTATCTCGCCGGCGACCGCATCACCGAGGCGGACTGGCGTGCGTTCACCACGCTGCTGAGATTCGATCCCGTCTATCACGGGCATTTCAAATGCAACAAGCGGAAACTGAGTGAATATCCGAATCTCTACGCTTATACCCGGGAGCTGTATCAGGTGCCGGGGGTTGCCGATACGGTGGACATGCACCATATCAAGCATCATTATTACGTCAGCCACGACATGATCAACCCCACTGGCATTGTGCCCAAGGGCCCCGTGATCGACTACGATGCGCCCCATTACCGCGACCGCCTGGCGGCTGCAACTCAGGCCGGGACTCAATCCCGGCAAGATTAAAGATCGTGCTCGACTCCGGCCTATACCAGATCCCGCGGTATGCGCCGGTCCCAGCTGCGGGTGAAGATACGCGCATCGCCCTCGTAGGCGTCGAGGTCGGCGCGCACGATGAAGTGCGTTGCATCCGAAGTCATGACGGTATGGGCGATGGTGTGGACCCGCCAGCTGCCGCGCGAGAAGCTCCGTTCCCAGTGGGTTTCGCCGCGCAGTGAGTCATAGGTGTCGTCCCGGTAGGAATACCGCTCTTCCACTTTGGTGTGGACGTCGAGGCCAATGTCGTGGAGATGGTAGGTGCCTTCGTCAAACACGACCTTGAGCTCCGATCTGTCCCGGGCCAGGTCATGGGTGATCAGCCATTCCTGCCGCGGCGGCTGGAGCAGCGAGCGTGGCGACGGCGCAGCCGCTTCCGGTGCGCCGAGATCCCGCAGCGCGGTGTCGGCGTCCCGGGGCGGCCGGACCGGCAACTGGAGGCTGCTCGCGCCGGTAAAGACGCTCAGTCTTGTCGGGTTCGGCGACGGCCAGGCCAGGGGCCAGTAGGAAGTGGACAGGCTGACCCGAAGCCTGTGACCTTTCGGAAACCGCTGGGCAATGTCGTTCAACCATACGCGGACCCTGTACCGCTTGCCCGGCTCGAGCGGGGCGGGATGCTCGTCGCTGTCCAGGTGGGTCAGGTTCAGCAACCCGTAGGTGACGCGGGTGACTTCGTCGTCCGGCGCCAGGTCGGAAAGCCTGACTGCCACCATGGCCACGGGTTCGTCGCTGGCCAGGTCCAGCTCCACGACCGGCGCGCCCAGGATTTCCAGGTCCTCATCCAGGGGCGCGCTTTGAAATACCAGGGAGCCGCCGTCCTCGCTGCGCTGGTCGTGGGGCAGGTCCGGTATGTCGGCGTAGGAGCACCACTTCCCTCCGAATTGCCCGACGTTCAGCGGGGAGCGAATGCTCAACTCCTTCGGCGCCACGGCGGTGCCCGGGTCGGCCACGATCCCGGCGTCCAGGGGGTAGTGCTCGTAGTGAATACGCGGCGACGGCCATCTGTCCTCGGCCACCCAGCGGCCGGGGCGGTGATGGTAGTACGGTTGCGGCGGGGCGCTGTCCTGCATCCATACGCGCAGCATGGGCTCATCCATGACACCGGTGTCCCGGCCGCCCAGCCACTGGTTCCACCAGCGAAGGCATTCCCCCAGGAAATCGATGGCCGGCCCGGGTATCCCGAGATGAGGATACTTGTGGCTCCAGGGCCCGATGAGACCCTTGCGCGGGACATCGAGATTGGAAAGCATCCGGAACACGGCGTTGCTGTAACCGTCCGCCCAGCCGCTCACCGCCATTACCGGGCACTTTACCTGGGAATAGTCCTCGCAGATGGAACCGTGCTTCCAGTAGTCGCCGCGATGCGGGTGGTGTAGCCAGGTTTCCAGCCACAGGCCGCTCTGGTCCAGCCGCTCGAGCCACTGGTCCCGCCAGTCCGGAACCAGCGCCGGATCGGGTGGGCAGGTATTCTGGGAGAACATGGTGGACGCCCAGGACAGGTTGTCCAGCAGCAGGCAGCCGCCCATGTAGTGAACATCGTCCGAATATCGGTCGTCGGTGGAGCAGATGGTGATCACCGCCTTGAGCTCGGGCGGCTGCAAGGCGGCGATCTGGAGTCCGTTGAACCCGCCCCAGGAGATGCCGATCATGCCGATGTTGCCGTTGCACCAGGGCTGGGACGCGATCCATTGCAGCACATTGACGCCGTCCTCCAGCTCGACAGGCAGATACTCGTCCCTGAGGATGCCGTCGGATTCGCCGCTGCCGCGCAGGTCGACGCGCACCCCCGCGTAGCCATGGCCAGCGAAGTAGCGGTGGTTCATTTCGTCCCGTTCGGCGGTGAGATCCCGCTTGCGGTAGGGGAGGTACTCGAGGATCGCTGGAACGGGGCGCTGCTCGGCGTCCGCCGGCATCCAGATGCGCGCCGCCAGGCGGCAGCCGTCGGGCATTTCGATCAGGACGTGCTCGAGCTCCCGCACTTCGTGCGGGAACGATGTAATGGTCTTCAATTCAGATGCTGCCTTGGGTGAGTGTGTCGTATCAGGTGGCCCGTACGAACGAGGTCCTGGGCCCCCCGCTGTCTATCGGCTCGTATTCGAAGCCGAGCGATTTTCGCACTTTCCTGTAGTTGCGCAACAGCCGCTTCTGGCTCCCGGCACCCATGAAGATATGGGCGACCGCGAAGCTGTAGCTGTCCTGCTCCGGCAGCTCTGACAGACGGGTGCCCTTTCTGACCTGGGGATTGACCGTGGTGCCGGGAATCTGGCTCTCAAGCTTCCTGACGTCGGCCGCTTCGGGCGCCCGGGTAACAACGGCGTCCTGGAACTTGCGGTGAAAGAACTTCGCGGCAACTTTGAATTCGCCCTGTCGACGCGGGTAGTCGGGCTTCCTACCCATGGCGATGTCAATGGCAATTTCGTGGTTCGACCGCCCGTCGACCTTCTCGAAAAGATCGCAGTGGGACTCCGCAAGCCGGGTATTCATTTCCAGAAACCAAAGCTGGTCCGTCTTCGGTTCCCAGAAGAACTCGACGTTGAAACAGGAGTTGTCGAATCCAACCTGCTTCACGTACCGGTTGGTAATCCGGGCCATGCGCTTGCGCACCTCCAGTGGCAGCCTCGACGGGTATTGGTAGCGCAGAAAGCTTACCTTGTTCTTGTGCCGGATTGAGTCGACGATGCCGTAGACCCTCGGCTTGCCCTCGAACACGTAGCCCTCCACCGTGCACTGGCGTCCGCCGATGATCTGCTCCGCCAGGCAGTAGTGGCCATCTATTTCGGCGATCTCCCGCGGGAGATCGGCCTGTTCGAGTATGTAATTGAATGGATCGGCGATGGTGTCTATGTTTTCGCGCAGTATGCGCACCGCCTCCTCGAAGTCCGTCTTGTTGTTGATCCTGAAGCCCAGGCGCGAACCCGATGACTTGATCGGCTTGATCCAGAACGGAAAGTCGAACGGGATCTCGTTCAGGGGGTTGTTGCCGTTAGGGTCGAAGGCCGCGAACCCGGGAACATGGTCCGGGATCGCTTTCTTCTGCTCCACCCGGCTCCAATACTTGTGCTCGCACTTGAGCAGGCTTTCCAGGGACGGCGAGCGGAGTCCGAACTCCCGGCAGAGTATCGGCCACATGGTGCTGACGGGAAAATCGAAATAGACCACCAGGCCGTCTATGGAGTCCTTTGCCTGCTTCAGTTCCGCGCGGGCGGTATCGATAAGCCTTTTCATGTGGAAATTCTCCGTTTCCATCAAGGCCGTGGGATCGATCACGCCGTGAAACTCGTAGTCTTCCGCGTTGCGGATACTCTGCAGTTTGCGCAAATTGAAGTCATTGAGGCCGATGATATATATCTGATGTTTTTTCATTGGATAGGGTGCCCGTCTTGCAGGAGCGTCCAGCGCAGGGGGAGGTCGGTCCGGGATGGACTGCAGCCTGCTGATAGTGGACGCAGAACTGCAAGCAGAGTGTGATTTGAGTTCCTCACCATGTTAACACAACCGCTCCGCGCTATCCCGGCGGCACAGCGCGTTCAGGGTGCTTCAAGCTTTCTGCGACGGAAGGATAGCCGCGGCAGCGACGCCCCGGAGGCGTGGCGGTGTTCCGTTCAGTCGAGCCGGAAGCCGACCTTGAGCTTGACTTGAAAGTGGCCGATCTTCCCGCTGTCGATGTGGCCGCGGGTTTCCACGACTTCGAACCAGTCCAGGTTGTTCAGGGTTTTCGACGCCTTGGCGATGGCGTTCTGAATGGCTTCGTCGGTGCTTTTCGACGACGAACCCGCTAATTCTATAATCTTGTATACGTTATCGCTCATGGTCAGGGCCTCCAGCTGGGTGTGAACGGCCGTCCGCGGGGACGGAAGTGGGTACAGTATGACAGAGTCCCGGAGTACCGGTGTCAATGGGTGGCATACTCCGGCCGCGGCCACCGTCACCGGGCGATGCGGATTTCACTTTCGCGTCGGCGCGGACACCGGCTGGTGCGCCCGGAGCCGGCCGTGCACCTTTCCCCTGCCGGATGGCGGCCCGCCGGCGGGCCCGGCATAATGCGCGCGGTGCGGGATATAAGTTATACTCCGTGCCGTCCAACGAGCACAAAGGTTCCACGAGCGCATGGGTTCTCCAGACACAGCATCAAACGTCCTGTCGGATGAGGTTCGGCTGGAAATCGATCATTCCCGGGCGAAATTTCCCGAGGGGCGGCAGCAATCGGCGCTGATCGAGGGATTGCGTGCGGCGCAGCACGAAAATGGCGGGTACCTGACGCCGGAGCTGATCGAAGCTGTAGCCGTCTACCTGGAGCTGCCTCCGATCAAGGCCCAGGAGATCGCGGCATTCTACTCCATGTTCGAAGTGAACCCGGTGGGCCGGCACAGCATTTCCGTATGCACCAACGTTTCGTGCATGCTGTGCGGCGGCAACGAGATTCTCGCTCATCTCGAGAACAAGCTTGGCATCAAGGTGGGTGAAAGCACCCCCGACGACAGAATCTATCTGAAGCGCGAGGAGGAGTGTCTCGCGGCCTGCGACGGCGCCCCCATGATGATGGTGAACCATCGATACTATGAGAACCTCACTCCGGAAAAAGTAGACGAGATTGTCGAGGGGCTGGAATGACTGAGACGAGTATGGGATTGCGGAAAGGCCCCATCGCCTATGCCACCATGGACCATGACGAGCCCTGGTCCCTGGAGGCCTATCGGGAAACCGGCGGCTACGAAGGGCTCCGCCGCATTTTTTCCCAGTCCCTGGATCCCGCCGACGTGATCGAGGAAGTCAAGGCATCGGGACTGCGCGGCCGGGGAGGCGCTGGATTTCCCACCGGTGTGAAATGGAGCTTCATGCCCCGCGACAAGCCGGGTATCAAGTACGTGGTGTGCAACTCCGACGAAAGTGAACCCGGCACTTGCCACGACCGGGACATTCTGCGCTACAACCCGCATTCTGTCATCGAGGGCATGATTATCGGCGGCTACGCCATGGGCTGCCGGGTCGGCTACAACTATATCCGGGGCGAGTTCCTGGATGAGCCCGTGCCGCGGTTCGAGCATGCCCTGAAGGAAGCCTACGAAGCCGGCTACCTTGGTGAGAGTATTCTGGGCTCCGGTTTCGATTTCGACCTGTATTCATTTGTCGGCGCGGGCGCCTATATTTGCGGCGAGGAAACCGCGCTGCTGGAGTCGCTGGAAGGCAAGCCGGGCAAGCCCCGCTTCAAGCCGCCGTTTCCCGCCAACTACGGCGTTTACGGCGCACCCACCACCGTCAACAACACGCTGTCGTTCGCATCCGCGGCGGCCGTCATGCGAAACGGGGCCCAGTGGTTCAAGGATCTGGCCCGGTCCGGCGACGGCGGAACCCTGGTGTTCTCGGTGTCCGGCCATGTGAATCGACCCGGCAACTATGAGCTGCCGATGGGTATACCTTTCCCGAAGCTGCTGGAGGCCGCCGGTGGTGTCCGCGACAAACGCAGGCTCAAGGCGGTGATTCCGGGCGGCTCCTCGGTGCCGGTCGTGCCCGCGGACGTGATGATGAGCCTGGACATGAACTACGACTCACTCAGCAAGGCGGGGTCCGCCCTGGGCACCGGGGCGGTGATGGTGATGGACGAGACCACCTGCATGGTGCGGGTGCTGGAACGGATTTCGCGCTTCTACTACGCCGAGTCCTGCGGTCAGTGCACGCCCTGCCGGGAAGGCACGGGCTGGATGAACCGTGTCATCAACCGGATTCTGTCCGGACGGGCGGTGATGGATGATCTCGAAATGCTCGTCGATGTCGCCAACAATATCGAAGGCCGTACCATCTGTGCCTTCGGCGACGCCTCGGCGTGGCCGGTACAGAGCTTCCTGAAGCATTTCCGGCACGAGTTCGAGCGCATGATCGAATCCGGGGATCAGGCTGCGGCCTGATCACGCTCACCCGGCCGGGCACGGTTTCCTGTCGTGGTCCGTCGATCGGGTTGCATCGGTTTTCTCGATTTTGCCGCTGCCGCCGACTGGCAATAGCGAGTTTCCGGTTTCATACTAGTACTCTTTCAAGCTGATATTGCCGTGTTCAGAGCCCCCCGAATCCGTCAATGCAAGGCGCAGTCCGCAGGGAATAGCATGCTGTTTTCAAGGGCTGCAACGCCGCGCATCTGCACCCTTGTCGCCTCGCTGAGTACGGCAATATCAGCTTGAAAGAGTACTAGGTATTGAGCGGCGCGCCGGATCACCGGCACGCGGCGCGCGCTCATGCATTCAAAGAAACCGGAAATCGGATATGGGCAAAGCAAAGTGGGGCGGGGTCGCTGCAGCTGTTGCGATAGCCGTGGTCTTCGTGCTGTTGATGCGCGGCGTGTTCACCGGCGAAGGACCAACGGACCCGGCGTCGGACGGGGGAGGGGCGACCGCGCAACATACCCGGGTCCAGGATACTGGCGTCGGCGTCGACGAGGATGAGCAGCGGGAGTCGACGATCTCCGGAGATGCGATGGATGCCGCCACCGAGGCGACACCGGGCGACGATCAGGACACTGGCGTCGGCGTGGACGAGGACGAACCGGGGGAGCCGACGATCTCCGGAGATGCGGTGGATGCCGCCACAGAGGTGGCGCCGGGCGACGACCAGGACACCGGCGTCGGTGTGGACGAGGACGAACCGGGGGAGCCGACGATCTCCGGAGATGCGGTGGATGCCGCCACAGAGGCGGCACCGGGCGACGACCAGGACACCGGCATCGGTGTGGACGAGGACGGACCGCGGGAGTCGACGATCTCCGGTGAAGAGCTGGATGTCGCCACTGTGGATATCCTGGACGACGGTCCGGAGGCCGCGGAGGACCGCGTCGGCTCGAATGGAACCGGGGCGACGGTGGATACCCCTGAAAGCGTGGCGGTGGAGGAGAGCCGGGACGCCCCCGACGAGGCTCTCCAGGCCGAGGCGGAGACGTTCGTCCGGGAGCTTGCCGAATCCTCCGGTGACTCCGTGTCGGCGGACCGTGTCGAAGGCTTCATGGGTCCCGACCGTACGCTGTCGTCCATCCTGCCCGGGAGCGAAGCGGTGGCCACGGCGCCGCCGGATACCGGGACAGCGGGCGAATCCGGGTCAGCGCCGGACACGGCGGCGGCGCGCGGCGCACCGGACGCCCAATCGAAACGCGTCCAGTCGGCCGCGACGAGGGACCCGCGGCCGGAAGACGCGGATGCGGAAGGAGCGGATACCGTGCCGCCACAGACGAGCAGCGCGGAAGCCGGAGACTCGCCCGTTTCCGACGCGCCGGAGACAGCGGCGGCGGATGCCAGCCAGGCGCGGGTGGACCTGCCCTTGAGCGAGGAAACACCGGTCACGATTGCCGAGCTGCTCGGTGCCGAGGACGCCATGGCCTCCGATGCGGTGTTCTACGTCCACACGGTCCGGCCGGATGACGACCTGGGGATCTGGGGGATCGTGCACGACGGGATTACGGAGAACTTCGCCGAGGGCGTCGCGGTGCACCGGGGTGATTCGGTGGAGACCTATCGCGTTGATATTCCATCCGATGCCGACCAGCTCGATGCGGATCAATCGAGCTCGTTTCTCGGCAAGATTATCTACGACAAGTCGCGGAAGACCTATGTATACAACTACCGGACCGACCGCCTGGGCCGTAACCCGGACCTGATCATGCCGGGGCAGGAGATCGTGATCGTGAGCTTCACGCCGGAAGAATTGATAGAAATATACAAATATTTCGCCCGGGACCGATAAGCTTAACGGAGGCTGGCCTCCTGCGGGTGAGGCCACAACCGCCCCCCGTAGGAGGCGAGCCCCCTCGCCGATTGCGGCGCTGGTCAATGTCCGATCGGCCAGGGGGCTGGCCTCGGGGGTGCGGCCGCTGATCCACCGTCATCGCCGTATCACCCCGAACTTGACGATGCACCATATCGCCTGGAAGCCGTCCCGCCAGGTGATCTTCTTGCCTTCGGTGTAGGTGCGTCCGAAATAGGAGATGCCTACTTCGTAGATGCGAATGCCCGGTAACCGGGCGATCTTGGCGGTTACTTCCGGCTCGAAGCCGAAACGGTCCTGCTCCAACTTCAGCTTTTGAACGACATCCCGTCGAAAAACCTTGAACCCGGTCTCCATGTCGGAAAGGTTCAGGTTCGTGAACATGTTCGACAAGGTGGTCAACAGCCGGTTTCCCTGGTAGTGCCAGAAGTACAGTACGCGATGCGGCCCGCTGCCCAGGAAACGGCTGCCGTAGACCACGTCCGCCTTGCCGTCCAGGATGGGCTCGACCAGCAGATCGTAGTCGTCCGGGTCGTATTCGAGATCGGCGTCCTGGATGATCACCAGATCGCCGGTCGCGGCGGCGAGCGCGGTCCGGATCGCTGCTCCCTTGCCTCGATTCCTGTCGTGCTCGATGAACCGGGCGATCAGCGTCGTCAGCTTATCCCGGATCAACGCCGCCGTGCCGTCCGTCGATGCATCGTCCACCACGATAATCTCCTTGTGGAGGCGGCACGGCGAAGCGTGAACAGCGTTCAACACGGTCTCGATCGTGTCGCGTTCGTTGTAGCAGGGGATGATGACGGTGAGGACCTGTTGCCGGTTGTTGTCGGTCATCTTTGGCTTTGCTGGTGGGGTTGCAGGTACGGCGCAGTGCGAATAATACCATAAAGCCGGTGTCGGGCCCGTGGTGGAGTCACCACGGTGAGCCGCTGAGGCGTGCGAAACTTTCAATGCCTGGCTGTATCGCCGGGTGGGAACCAGAGTGCGCTTCGGGACCGGTCTTAAGGACGGAGGGTAGGTTTTGCGGTAAGCTGTCGGAGAGTGCGCGGTAGTGTACCCCGCCGAACGCTCTGTAAATTTGATTGATGAATTGGGTGGGGACCGACAGTAGGAGGCGAGCCCCCTCGCCGATCGCAGTTTCGGGCAATGACTGATCGGCCAGGGGCTGGCCTCCTTCGGGGCGACGGTCCCTTTGTAGGAGGCGAGCCCTCTCGCCGAATTGTTCATTCGTCGCAGGAAAAGTATGGCCAAGCGAAACCTAGCGCCCGTCGGCCTGGCCGTGGTGATTGCCGGCGCGCTGATGCTGAGCCTCAACATGGGCGTGCGTCAGACGTTCGGGCTGTTTCTCGAGCCGATGTCCACCGCTATCGGTGTCAGCTACGCCACCTTCGGCCTGGCAATCGCCGTCCAGAACCTGCTGTGGGGCGCGCTGACACCGCTTTGTGGTGCGCTCGCCGATCGCTTCGGAACCGGCCGGGTCCTGGTGGCGGGCGGCGTCGTCTACGTTGCGGGGCTGCTGGTCATGGCGCTGGTGCAGACGCCGCTGGGTCTGCACCTGGGCGCCGGCATCCTCACCGGGATCGCGGTTTCCGCGACCGGATTTCCTCTCGTGCTCTCGGCGGTGGCCCGGGTGGCACCGCCGGAAAAGCGCAGCACCTGGCTTGGCATCGCCACCGCCGGCGGCTCCATGGGGCAGTTCGTCCTGCTGCCGGCGACCCAGGCTTTGATCGGCGGCTTCGGCTGGTCGCTGGCATTGATCGCCCTGGCACTGGTGGTGGCGTTCATGGTGCCCCTTTCGGCGCCCCTGCGCGGGCGCCCGGAGACGCTCCAGGCGGGTGAGCTGACACTGGGCCAGGCTTTCACGGAAGCCCGGGCGCATCACGGGTACCTGCTGTTGAATGCGGGATTCTTTGTTTGCGGTTTTCACGTCGCGTTCGTGGCCACCCATTTTCCCGCCTATGTCGAGTCCCAGGGATTGCCGGCGTGGATCGGTGCCGCGGCGCTGGGCGTGATCGGGTTCTTTAATATATTGGGGACGTTCCTGTTCGGCTGGCTCGGGGGCCGCTACCGGAAAAAGTGGGTGCTCACGTTGATGTACCTGGCGCGCGCCGTGGCCATCGGAGGGCTGCTGGTGTTGCCGGTCACGCCGTTGACAGTCTGGCTGTTCGCCATGGCGTTCGGGACCCTGTGGCTCGGCACCGTGCCGCTCACCAGCGGCCTGGTGGGGCAAATATTCGGGCCGCGTTACCTCGCCACGCTGTTCGGCATCGTCATGTTCAGCCACCAGATCGGCGCGTTCTTCGGCGCCTGGCTGGGCGGAGTCAGTTTTGACCTCACCGGCTCCTACAATGTCGTATGGATGGCGGCGTTGGTGTTGAGCCTGGCGTCGGCGGCGCTGCACGCGCCCATCGAGGATACGCCCCTGCGCCCGGAGCAGGCGCCCGCGGCGAGGTAGCCCGCGGGTCTTCGCACCGGTTTCCGGATTGCACACCGCGCGGGCCGATGCGGGGGCGGCTGTGGATACATACGAAGCAGGGCCTTATACTTGGGGTAGTTCATCATTTCCCATCTCAACCGCCGCAGGTACGACGAGCTCCCTTCAAATGGCAGAAAAGAAAACCGAACCCGTTCCGCGCGGCCATCTCGTGGCTATCGGCGGCGCCGAGGACAAGACCTCCGATCTGGAGATTCTGTCCCGCGTCTTTTCCCTGGCCCCGAAAGACAATCTCGAAGTGGCGGTGATTGCTACCGCCAGCGCGATTCCCGGTGAGCTGCTCCCGGCCTATCGCTCGGCTTTCAAGCGGCTCGGTGCGGCGAAGATCCACGCCCTGGATATCCGCGACCGGGATGATGCCGCCGACGAGGGAACGGTGGACCGGATCCGCCGCTGCGGCCTGGTGTTCTTCACAGGCGGCGACCAGCTTCGGCTGACCAACGTGCTCGGAGGGTCCCCGGTGCTGAGGGCCATCCGGGAGCGCCACGCCGCCGGCGCCGTGGTGGCCGGCACCAGCGCGGGTGCCGTGGCGTTGTCGGCCACTATGATCTACAACGGGGCCGCCGCCGATGCCCTGCGCAAGGGTGCGGTGAAAATGGCGTCCGGCTTCGGCTTTGTTGAAGGGGTGATCATCGACAGCCATTTCCTGGAGCGCGGTCGGTTCACCCGCCTGATGGAGGCCGGGACGACGAACCCCGAGCAGCTCGGTATCGGCCTCGGCGAGGACGCTGCGGTTATTGTTCATCCGCACCGGATCCTGGAGGCCATCGGGCCGGGCCACGTGGTCATCGTCGACAGCTGGAACCTGGCCAGCTCCAACGTCGCCGACGTCGAAACCGGAGAACCGGTGGCCGTGGAGAACGTTATCATGCACGCCCTGATCGGCGGCTATGGTTACGACATCGATCGCCGCGGCTACCTGGACGCCGAAACACTCAAGGCAACCCTCAGGAATCCCAATTGAAAATACTTGAGCACCGCGCCCTTCGCGGGCCGAACTACTACAGCAGGTACGTCGCCATTTACATGCGGCTGGACATCGGCGAGCTGGAGGACCGGCCGAGCGACACCGTGCCCGGCATCGTGGAACGCCTGGTCGAGCTCGTCCCGACCCTGCAGGAGCATCGCTGCTCCGTCGGCCGCCCCGGGGGCTTCCTGGAGCGGGTCGAGCGCGGCACCTGGGCCGGCCACGTCGTGGAACACCTGTCCATCGAACTTCAGAATCTCATCGGATTCTCGGTGGGCTACGGCAAGACCGTCGACTCCTACGAGACCGGGATATACAACGTCGTCTATCGCTATCGTGACGAGGCCTGCGGCCTGGCCGCCGGCGTCGAGGCAGTGGATATCGTGGAGCGGCTGTTCAACGGCCGGGACGCCGATATGCCGGCGGTCATCGACCGCCTCAAAGCCATTCGCGACGCCCATATGCTGGGGCCGTCCACCGGGTCGATTGTAGAGGCTGCCAAGTGCAGGGATATCCCGTACCAGCGATTGAGCGAAGAAAACAGCTACGTCCAGCTCGGCCACGGCCACCTCCAGGAACGCATCCAGGCCACGGTGACCTGGCGGTCCAGCCTGATCGGCTACGGTATTGCCGACGACAAGAACTGGACCAAGCAGATCCTCGGAGACGCGGGCATACCGGTGCCCCGGGGGCAGGTTTGCTACTCCTTTGAGGAGGCACTGGATGCGGCGAACTATATCGGCTACCCGGTGGTGACAAAGCCGCTGGTGGGCAATCACGGGCGCGGGGTAACCACCGACATTACCGACGACCATGCGCTCCGGGAAGGCTACGACGCCGCCTATCACCGCCACGATACCATCGTCGTGGAAAAGTACGTCAAGGGAGAGGATCATCGCCTGCTGGTTATCGACGGCAAGCTGGTGGCGGCCGCCAGGCGCCGGCCGGCCCACGTGATCGGCGACGGTAAATCGACGCTGCTGCAGTTGATCGAGCGGGAGAACGAGGACCCGCGGCGCGGCGTGGGGCACGAGAATCTGTTGACCCAGATCGCCATCGACGAGCAGACCCAGCGCTTGATCGCCCAGCACGGGCTGACCCTGCAGAGCGTGGTTCCCGACGACGAGACCGTCTACCTCAAGTCCACCGCCAATCTCAGCACCGGCGGCACCGCTACGGACATCACGGACGATGTGCATCCGGAGGTGCACTACGCGGCGGAACGCATTGCACGCCTGATCGGACTGGATATCATCGGCATCGACCTGCTCGCCGAGACCCTGACCAGGCCGCTGGAAGAGCAGTCCGCGGCCGTGGTGGAAGTCAATGCCGGCCCGGGCTTCCGGATGCACCTTTCGCCGACCCACGGCGAAGGCCGGGATGTCGGTGGCCACGTCGTCGACATGCTGTTTCCCGAAGGCAGCAACGGGCGGATACCCATCACCGCCATAACCGGCACCAACGGCAAGACCACCACCGTTCGCCTGATCTCGCACATGCTGCGTCATGCCGGGCGCAAAGTAGGGATGGCCTGCACCGGGGCCATCGAGGTCGACAACCACGTCATCATGCGCGGCGACTACAGCGGCCCGCAGGCGGCCAGCATCGTTCTGCGTGAGCCCACCGTGGAGCACGCGGTGCTCGAGGTGGCGCGCGGCGGCATCATGCGCCGGGGGCTCGGGTTCGATGAATGCGATGTCGGCGTCATGCTGAACGTCGCCAGCGACCACCTCGGCGAGCGGGATATCCATACCCTGGACGAACTGGCGCGCTGCAAGTCGGTGGTGATCGACGCCGTCCGCGAGGGTGGCACGGCGGTGCTGAACGCAGACGACCCGCGCTGTCTGGAAGCCCAGGAGTGGGCCCGTGGAGACGTGGTCTTCTTCACCATGGACCCCGATTCCCGCGTGGTCAGGCAGCATGTGCGGGACCAGGGGGTTGCCTTCACCGTTCATAATGAGGCCATCGTCATGCGCCACGGCCACGTCGAGGCGGAGGTCATACCGGTGGGTGACGTGCCCATTACCTTCGACGGGCATGCATCGTTCAATGTCGCCAATTCCCTGGCTGCCGCCGCAGCGGCCTATGGTCTCGGACTCAGCATCGCCGATATTCAGATGGGCCTGCAGACCTTCCATCCCACCACCGGCCAGAATCCCGGCCGGACCAATCTCATCGAAGCGGACGGGGTCAGGGTCCTGATCGACTATGGCCACAACGTGCCGGCCCTGGAGGCGCTCGCGGGACTGGTGGGCAGTTTCACCGCGAACCGGCGGATCAGCGTCGCCAGCGCCCCCGGCAACCGCCGGGACGAGGATCTGGCCGCTCTCGGAGCCCAGCTTGCTGCCATGCACGATGTGCTGTTCATCTGCGAGCCCGATCCCCGCGGCCGGCCGGTGGGCCAGGCAGCGGACCTGCTGCGCCGGGGCGCGGAGTCGTCACCCGGTGACTGCAGGGTCGAGGTGGTGCTGGAGGAGCACGATGCCGTGGGCAGTGCCCTGGATGAGGCGAGCGAGGGAGACCTGCTCGTGCTTCTGATTGACGACATAGACAGCGCGATCGAGCGTCTGAAAGGCCGGCGCTTCCGGTCCGACGCCGTCGTGGGCGGGAATTGATCACACTGCTGCGCGTAGACGGCGTGTATGCGCCGGAGCCCGTCAATGTAACGGACATTCTCATTGCGGGCGGGCTGATTGCCGCCATGGGTCACGACCTCGCGGTGCCCCGGGGCTGGCCCGTTAAAGTCATTGATGCACGGGACCTCACCGCGGTACCGGCGTTCATCGACCAGCACGTGCACGTCACCGGCGGCGGCGGAGAGGGCGGCTGGCATACCCGCTGCCCGGAGATCACGGCATCCGAGATCGCCGCCGCCGGGATAGGCACGGTGGTGGGGGTGCTCGGCACGGACAGCATCAGCCGGTCGCCGGCGGACCTGCTGGCCAAGGTCCGCGCCCTTCGCGCCGAAGGCATCGCGGCTTACATGTATACCGGCGCTTACCGGATTCCGCCGCCGACCCTGACCGGGGACATCCAGCGGGACCTTGCCTGGATTCCGGAAGTCATCGGCGTCGGGGAGCTGGCGATCTCCGATCACCGTTCCAGTCAGCCGCGGCAGGACGAGATCGCGCGTATCGTCGGCGATGCACGCGTCGGCGCCATGCTTGCCGGCAAGCGGGGCATCTGCCATTTTCATCTCGGCGACGGTGAGCGTGGCCTGGAACCGTTGCGGCGGCTGCTCACCGATACCGAGATACCGGCAGAGCAGATCATCCCCACCCACGTGAACCGCCGCCACGAGCTTCTGAAAGAAGCGTCCGCGTACGTGGAGCAGTTCGATGCCAATGTCGATGTCACCGCCTTCGATGGCCCGGACGACGACGAGTATTCGGCCTTCAACGCGGTTCGGTCTCTGCTGCGCTACGGCGTCCCGACCCAGCGCATCACCATCAGCTCGGATTGCAACGGCAGTTCGCCGGAATTCGACGCCGCTGGTGCAGTGGTCGGCACCCGCGTGGCGCGGAACACCGCTCTGCTGCGGGACTGGCGGCGTCTCGTGCAGGAGGAAATCCTCGCCCCGGACCAGGCCCTGGGCCTGGTATCCGCCAACGTCGCCCGTGTGTTGGGCCTGCACCACCGGAAGGGCTCGTTGGCCGTGGGCTTCGATGCGGATATCACGCTGCTGGACAGGGATCTGCAGCCCCGCCAGACTATCGTCGGCGGCCGCGTTGTCCATCCGCCCGCCTGACGCGGATTCTCAGGGTCCTGGCAACGGCCGCGGGACGAACGGCGCCCCGGGGGCCGTTGCCGCGCCCGTGGCGGTTGTGGCCCCGGGTGCACCGGCGGCGCCCGGCGCCCCGGAGCCGGACGATCCCGGGATTGCGCCCGGCGCCGTGGCGGCGCCACCGGTAACCGGGGCGGGAGTGTTGTCTAGACGACGCTGTTCCTCGTCGGCGACAGCCGCGTCGACGTTCCCGGGTGAACGGACGCTGATCAACCCTCGCCGGGGCGAACGTGGCAGGGCTTCGCGATCCCCGTCTGTTGATGGGTGTTCGTTACCGGACACAGCTGCCGGGGCCGGCACAACATTCTCATCGGCTTCGATGACCCGGGTTTCATAGTCGCCATCCGTCGGCGGTCTGTCCTCGGCGTGGATGACGCCGTTCGCATCGGTCCATACGTAATACTTGATCTGCTCGCCTGAAGCTGGCGTTGCCGCGACCACGCCGATCATCAACCCCGTGATTGCCAGACGGCTGTACGACCGCATACTCGTACCCTCGCGTTCAATTCGTTTATTGTAGAGCCGGCGCCGTGCAGCGTCCATGAACCACGCGTGCGGGTAGTGGCCCGGATTGAGAATCCTCGCCAGGGCATGGGTCAGTGCCGGGGGGATTCCCCAGGGCCGCTGTAAATACATCCTTGTACGCTCTGGCTCAAACATCCCTGTTTTCGACAGCCCTGGGGAACCCCTCCCGGCACTGACCCGAACTCTTTTGGATTCGGGCCACGACCTGATGTCGCTGGTGGAAAACCTGGGCTATCCTGCCTCCCGGGGGTCCACCATCCCGGCGACTGTCCGGCCTGATTCTATGCGCCGCCGTCAGTCGTAGTTGAACTTTTCCGCCAGCACCCTGGATTTGGGAATCCCGAGGCGGCTCAGTATGTCCTCGACGCTCTCGATCATGGCGCCAGGCCCGCAAACAACATACAACCGGCCCGGGTCCGGGCCCAGGTTCTCCCTGAGCAGGGTTTCGTCGATGACACCCGTCGCCCCGGACCATCCGGAAGGCGATTCCGAAAGGACGTGCAGAATTTCCAGGTCCAGCTCGGCTACCATATCGGCGAGCTCGTTCCGGTACATGATCTGCTCTTCGGACCGATTGCCGTAGATCAGCCGGAGGGGCCGGGTATCGCCGTCTGCGCGAAGCTGCCTGAGCATGCTCATGATGGGGGCCAGGCCCACGCCGCCGGCGAGGAACGTGACGCCGGCATCGTCGCCTTCGGGGAGGTACATGTGCCCATGGGGACCGTCGACATAGGCCGGCGTCCCCGGGGGTATCGACCCGATGCCGGCGGTGAAATCGCCGACTTCCTTGATGGTAAAACCGATGCGGGGCCGGTCCGCGGGGCAGGAACTGATGGAAAACGGGTGCTCGACAATGGAAAAGGGCGAGCGCCCCAGGGTCAGCCACACGAACTGACCCGGCTTGAAAGTCATGGCGGCTCCGGCCGTGGGCTCGATCACCAGCTCCCAGCTCTTCGCCGCGATCCGCTCGACGGATTTTACCTGGTACGGATGCCGCAGTCGTTCCAGCGGACCGGTCAGGTATACATGCACCAGAGTGGAGAACGCCACGATGACCATGATCGCCCAGAACGCGGTGAGCGCCGGATCGGCGGCATACCGGCCCGATCCCAAGACATGATGCAGGGAAAGCAGGGCGATCAGGGCTGCCCCGATGCCGTGCATCAGGCGCCAGGTCTCGTAGCGATAAGGGAGGTCCCGCCGGAATATGCTGGTTGCCACCAGCACCGGCAGCAGCAGCCAGGCGAGGCCGCCGGTTACGAATGCGGCGCCTTCGAGATCCAGGGTGAGCCGTCCGGTGGTGTCCCAGGGGCGGGGGTTGGACATCGGCAGCGAATAGAGGAACGGGTGCACCAGTATGAAAACGGCGAGAACACGCGCAATCAATTGATGGAACCGCATGGTGACGTCGATGCCGACCCGGCCGGTTGCCCATCGGAACCTGCCCGAGAGCACGAACTCCATCAACAGCATCGAGAATCCGACCATTGCTATGGCGGACGCGAGCTCGTCCAGGAACGGCCGCTGGGGCAGCCCCTGCCATGCGGCGAGTCCCAGTGGAAGCAAGGCGATCACGATGTAGCCTGCAATAAGCGTGACGGGATGAATACCGTTTCGAAACATGCCTTGTCCTCGTTACTCTGTGAAACTGGTGTTGCCGGTGATGCGAGCCGGCTTCCGGCGATTGTCGCCCGCAAAGCCGCCGGACCGACCGCTACGCACCCGCGGGTTCATTGTGCTCAGAACCTCATCCGCTTGCGGAGGGTGACCGGCTCGTATCCGAATACACCGCTCAAATGATGAAAAAACGCATGCTGGGCATAGCGGGACCACATTTCGTCGACGCTGTCGTTGACGCCGCGGTAACGCGTCAACGCCCGGTCCAGATCGTCGTCCAGTCCTGCCGTATCGCCCGCATGCAGCTCGACCAGTCCCAGCCAGGTCTGGGATACGCCCATGATGAACATGGGCCAGGTCGCTTGAACCGGTTTTGGCCAGTTCGGGTCGCTGGTGGCCGATAGCGCCGCGGCATTCCCGGGCCTGGTGAGGTGCACCTTTTCCAGGCGCCCGGTTTCAAGCAGGCGCCGGGTCACTGGATGGCCGGTGGCCGAGTCCCGAATCTCCCGTGCAACGGGCGGTGAGGTGTAGAAGATGAAGCTGAACTGATGGCCGGCGGGGCTCCGCCCGGCGCGCCGGTGAAACCGCCACAGCGGCAGCGACTCCCGGTGGCGCGTGATCAGATCCGAAAGCACCAGGTCGGCGATCAGCGGATCCAGGTACCAGTCCGGCTTTTCATCCTCCGGCCAGAACCACTTGAAGCGCAGGTGGTGCCAAGCGTACTGCGGCGCATCCGGCGCCGGACCGTACTGGTGCGGGTACTTCAGCTCGACGGTCGGCGTGGCGCAGCCGGTTGCCAGAAGCAGCGCCAGACAGGTCCCGACAACAGTCGTGGTTTTCACGAATTCATCCCCCCGCGGTTAGCGACCGTCGCCGGAACACGGTAACCTCGACATCCGTGCACTGCGCCGCCTCGCCGGCATGGTGCGGCGTTAACGAATATGGCGGGCTCGCATTTCCGAACACTTCGGCGGTTGACCCATGACAAGCGTGTTTTTCTGGCTGGCGGCGATTGCCGCTGCGGCTGTGCTGTATTCTGCCCGGTATCGGGTGCTCCGTAAAATCGGCCGCTTTCTGGTGGTGGACGACGGGCAGCCGTCCGGCGATGCCATCGTGATCCTGAACGGGAACATCAGCACCAGAACCTACCGCGCCGTCGACCTGTACAACCGGCGCCGGGCGCCGGTTCTCATCGCCCGTCTCGCCGATACCGAGGAGGTGCGCATCGGGGTCATCCCGAATATCAGCGACGCCACCCGGGAGCTGCTGCGCCGCCGGGGGGTGGCCGACGACGATATCGCGGTCCTCGTGTCGGACCGTTGGATCGCCGGGACCTGGCCCGAGGCGATACTGCTCTGCGACCACATCCGGCGCAACGGTTACAGAAGCGTGACCATCGTCACGGATGCGTTCCACACCCGGCGCGCGCGGTGGACATTCCGGCGGGTCATGGGCGACGAGTGCGTGGTGTTTACCTGCGCGGCGACGTCGTATTCCCTCGCCCTCGTTGATCAATGGTGGCGGTCCGAATATGGATTCGTCCAGGTTGTGGTGGAGTACATCAAGTTTCTCCACTACCGGCGGCTGGCGCGGAGCGCGCGCGGCGACGGGCCCGCGCTGGAGGATCTGCCCCCGGCGGCGCCCGTGCGGCAGCAGGTGATCGGGCAGGACGGGGACCTGCGACGCCGCGGATAGGCGCCGATGTGATGTGTTCCGGGGGTGCGCCGGCAGTGGCTCAGTTTGAGCCCTGTACGGAACGAAGGCGCCGTGCCGGGGACCCGCCCCCAGGGTCGCTGTAAATACATCCGTGTACGCTCTGGCTCAAACATCCCTGTTTTCGACAGCCCTGGGGGCGGGTCCCCGGCACGGCGCTGCCCGCATTCGGTTTCAAACTGAGCCACTGCCGGCGCGATCGTCAGTTTGACAATGTGAACGCGGGCGATAGTATGTGTCCCGCCGCGCGACTGTATTGGTATTCAACCGAGGGGAGGAGCTTTGTCCGGATACTCAGACACCGGTCCGGTGGTATTACGTCGATGCGCGTCCTGATCACCGGTGCCGCCGGGTTCCTGGGCCGCCGCCTTTTCCGGGCCCTCGTCCACAAGCAAACCCTGGCGGATGCCGCCGGCGAGCAGCGCCGGCTCACCGAGATCCACCTGGCGGATATCGTCGACGTCGAGCCGCCGGAAAGTGAAGACGCTGCCGTTACGGTGCTGCGCGGCGACCTGGCCGACACGGACTTCGTCGAACAACTTGCCGCCGGCGGTTATGACAGTATTTTTCACCTGGCCGCCTACCTGACCATGCATGCGGAGAAGGATCCGGTTCTCGCCTACAGGGTCAACGTGGAGGCGCTGCGGGCCATCATGGAGGGGGTCGAGGATTGCCCCAGGCTGGTGTTCACGTCGTCGATCGCGGTGTTTGGCGGCGACCTGCCGGATACCGTTGATAACGATGTGGCGCCCGCGCCGACAACGACTTATGGCACACACAAGGCCATCAACGAGCTTCTTATTGCCGACTACAGCCGCCACGGCAGAGTCGATGGCCGCGCCCTGCGTCTGCCCATTGTGCTGATACGCCCGGGCGAGCCGCAACCGGTGGTCTCGGACCGGGTGGCGGCGATCGCGCGCGAGCCCTTGAACGGCCGTGATACCGTCGCCGCGCTGGCGCCGGAGACCCGGCTGCCGGTGGTCTCGGTGGGCGCGGTGGCCGCCGCGCTGCTGCGGGTCCACGACCTGCCTGCGGCGGACCTGCCGCCGAAACGGGCCTTCAACCTGCCGGCGCTGACCGTCCGGGTCTCGGACATGGCCGCGTCCGTGCAGCGCAAGGGTGGCAGCGGACAAATCGACTTTGTGCCCGACCCCCGGATGCAGGCCATCGTCGACGGCTGGCCCCGGCATTTCGTGTCGGAACATGCGGCTTCGCTGGGGATCGGGCCCGACGCGGATTTCGATGCCATTATCGACGACTACATGACACACAGGACCGACCACTGACGTGACCCACGCGGAGAAGCTCACCCACCCGACGCCCGCGGCAACCGCCGGCACCGCTGATATCTGCATCATCGGTGCGGGATCCTCCGGCGTGACCGTCGCCAAGGCCCTGAAGGAAAAAGGGCTCGCGTTCGACATGTTCGAGAAAGGCTCGGACATCGGCGGCATGTGGCGGTACGAGAACGACAACGGGCAATCCTCCTGCTACGCCTCCCTGCATATCGATACCAGCCGGCCGAACCTGGGCTACAGCGATTTTCCCATCGACCCGTCGCTGCCGGATTTCCTGTCGCACCGGCAGTTTCTGGCGCATCTGGAGGCCTACGCCGATCACTTCGGCATCCGTCCCCTGGTCACCTTCAACACCCGGGTCGAGACGGTGACGCCGCAGGCCGGCCGCTGGCGGGTCAGGTTGTCGGACGGAGAAGAGCATGATTACGGCACCGTGATCGTTGCCAACGGGCACCTGTCGGATCCGCGCATGCCGGATTTTCCCGGCCGGTTCGACGGGGACGCCATCCATTCCCACTATTACCGCACCGCCGCGCCCTACGAGGGCAAGCGGGTCATGGTGGTGGGGCTGGGCAACTCGGCGGTGGACATTGCCGTGGACCTGTGCCGCCGGGCGAGCCATGTCATCGTCTCCACCCGGCGCAGCGCCTGGGTCATGCCCAAGTACCTGATGGGCATTCCCATCGACCAGTGGTCCGGCTTCATGTCCAGAAAGCTGAAGCTGCCGACCACCGTGACCCGTCGGATCATGTCCCGGCTGATCCGGCTCGGGGTGGGGGATCAGCGCCGGTTCGGCCTGCCGCGGCCGGCGCATCCCATGTGGCGCGAGCATGCCACCCTCAGCCAGGAGCTGCTGCCCTACGCGGGGCACGGCTGGATCACCATCAAGCCAAACGTCCAGGAGCTCCGCGGCGACCGGGTCGACTTCGTCGACGGCACCGAAGCGCCGGTGGACTCGATCATCTACGCTACCGGCTACCGGACGACGTTCCCATTCCTTCCGGCGGAGGTTTTCGATCCGGAAACCCAGGCGGGCAGGCTCTACCGCCGGATGATGCCGCCGGGCCGGCCGGGCCTGATCTTCGCCGGGCTGGTCCAGCCCATCGGGCCGACGATTCCGCTGGTGGAAGTTCAGGGGAAGTGGATAGCCGGGGTGCTTTCGGGCGGCGTAGCGCTGCCGGACGAAGCGGACCAGCAGCGGGAAGTGGACCGGCACCGCGAGCGCCAGCGCCGGACCTACCTGGACAGCGCCCGCTACGTGCTGGAAGTCGACTACGGTCTGTACACCCGGCAGATGAAGGCCGATATGCAGTCGGGCCGGGCGGGGATCTGAATGGCGCCTCACTTGTGTAGCAACCGTGGCTGACCCACGCTGGAAACAGCGCCCCGAACGGTCGAACTGGGGTGATTTCGGCGCCGACGACCGTCTGGGTCGCCTGAACCTGATTACCCGGGACAAGGTGCGTGAAGGCCTGGCGGAAGCGGTCGAGGGCTTCACATTCTGTCTGTCGCTGCCGTTGGACTACCCGGGTGGCAGCGACTTGAACCCGCGGCGGAAGCCGCCGATCCTGCGTCCCACGCTGCGCGACGACCGGCCCAATTTCAACACCGTGCTGAACGGGGACCAGGCGGACGCCACGGACGTGTTCTGCGACGACCTGGCGATTCTCCACCTGCAGTATTCCACCCAATGGGATGCGCTGTGCCATATCGGCTCGCAGTTCGACGCCGACGGCGACGGCGTCGCGGAAAGGGTCTACTACAACGGATTCCGGGCCGGGGTGGAGATCTTGGGTCCGGAGCACCCGGATGGGGCGGGACTCGCACCGGGGATAACCCACCACAGCACGTCGAATGCCGGACCGCTGGGAATCGACGGCATGGCCGCCCACGGTGTACAGGGTCGTGGGGTGATGATCGATCTACATGCCCACCATGGCAACGCCTATACCCTGGTGGGCTACGACGCCTTGATGCGGGTGATGGAGGCCGACGGGGTCGAAGTGGAGCGGGGCGACATGGTCTGCCTGCACACCGGCTTCGCGCAGGTGGTGCTGGACATGGCACGCCATCCGGACGCGGAAACGCTTCACAACGCGTGCTCGGTACTGAACGGGCGCGACGACAGGCTTCTCGACTGGATCACGGACTCCGGCCTGGCTACCCTGATCGCCGACAACTACGCCGTCGAAGCCTTTCCATCGCCGCCGGGGGAAACCGGCGGCTGTGCGGTACTGCCGCTGCACGAGCACTGCCTGTTCAGGAACGGTATCCATCTGGGTGAGCTCTGGCACCTTACGCCGCTGGCCCGCTGGCTGAGGCAGCACAGCCGTCATCGGTTTTTGCTCACGGCGCCGCCACTGCGCCTGCCCGGCGCCGCGGGCTCGCCGGTGACGCCGGTGGCGACGGTCTGATGGACCGGGTACTGATCACCGGCGGGGCCGCCGGGATCGGGGCCGCCTGCGCGGAACGATGCCGCGAGGACGGCTACGAGCCCGTGGTGGTGGACCGGGTTGGAGGCGGTATCCGCGCCGACCTGTCCGATCCGGCGGAGACGGCGGCGGCGCTGGAGCGGGCGTTGGCCGACGGCCCCATCACGCGGCTGGTGAACAATGTCGGAATGGTCGCGCCGGCGCCGGTGGAGGACCAGACCCTGGAGGAGCTCGACCGCGTCATGTCGCTGAATCTGCGCTGCGCCATGCAGTGCCTGCAGGCCCTGCTGCCGGGTATGAAGGCCGCCGGATTCGGGCGCGTGGTCAACATCTCGTCCCGAGCCGCGCTTGGCAAGGCACACCGTACGGCGTACGCGGCGACCAAGGCGGGACTGCTCGGGATGACGCGGGTCTGGGCGCTGGAGCTGGGCGCCCACGGCATCACCGTCAACGCCGTCGGGCCGGGACCCATCCGCACCGAGCTTTTCGATCGCGCCAATCCGCCCGGTGCGCCGGCGACCCGCGCCATCGTGGAGGCGGTGCCGGTCGGCCGGATGGGTATGCCGGAGGACGTGGCCCACACGGTCAGCCACCTGCTCGATGCGCGCTCGGGCTTCGTCACCGGGCAGGTGCTCTATGTCTGCGGCGGCATGACTGCCGGCACAGCCGGAATCTGAGATGACGGCGGTCGGCATCGTCGGGGGCGGCGCCATCGGCGTGGGATTCGCCATCGTCTTCGCGCGCGCCGGGCACCCGGTGCGGTTGCAGGACCCGGACCCGGGCCGGCGGGCCGCCGTGCCTGGGGAAATCGCCGACCGGCTCGCCGGGCTCGCGGAGTTCGGCCTGATCGACGAGTCCGCCGCGGAGATTGCCGCCCGCGTAGTGGTCGTCGACACCCTGGAAGAGGCGGCCGGGGGTGCCGGGCTGGTCCAGGAATGCGCCCCGGAACAGACCGATGTGAAAGCGGCGCTGTTCGCCCGGCTCGACCGGGTTGCCCCGGCGGCAGCGATTCTCGCCACCGCCTCGTCGGCGATTCCCGTATCCCGGTTCGCCGCCGGCCTGTCCGGCCGCGGCCGATGCCTGGTCGCGCATCCGGGCAATCCGCCCTGGGTGATCCCGGTGATCGAGGTCGTTCCGGCGGCCTTCACCGACCCGGCGGTGGCCGACCGCGCGGCGTCGTTCTACGCGGACTGCGGCATGTCGCCGGTACGCCTGAACAGGGAAGTGGAAGGCTTTGTCTTCAACCGCCTGCAGGGTGCGCTCCTGCGCGAGGCTTACTGCCTGGTCCGCGACGGGGTGGCGGATGTGGCAGACATAGATCGGCTCGTCCGCGACGGCCTGGGTATGCGCTGGTCCGTGGTGGGGCCGTTCGAAGCCGTGGACCTGAACACCCGCGGCGGGATCGCCGCCCATGCCGAGCGGATGGGGCCGGCCTACGCCCGAATGGGGGCGGAACGGGGCCAGGACGACCCCTGGACCCCGGAGCTGGTGGCCCGGGTCGCCGGCCAGCGCCGCGTGGACCTGCCGCCGGACGGGCGGGAGGCGCGGATACGGTGGCGCGACCGGGAATTGTTGGCGCTGTCGGCACACCGCCGAGGCCGGGCCACGGGAAGCCGCTGAAGGGCGGGTGGCACGCTGAACCGCGCCCCGGCGTGCTCACCGCCCCGCCGCCGGGGGTGGTACGATAGATCGCATCCCGTGCGTCCATTCAAAACCCAGTCCCGTCGCCACCGCGGCGCTGAAGGAGCAAGTGCATGAGCTCAGATCCCACCCCGATTTTCCCTCAAGCGGACGACACCCGGTCGCCGGTGCCGGCCCATGCCACCCACGAAGTCCTGAACCAACCGGGCGACCTGGTGGACTACAACGCCTTTACCGGCGACGCGGCGCTGGTGGATGCCGTTCGCGCGTTCGGCGGGGACTGGGCGGCAGTGCGTCTCGAGCGCACCGGCGAGCAGGTCGGATCGGCGCGGGTGCAGCAGGCGGCGCGGGTGGCCAACCGCAACGAGCCCGAGCTCGTCACCCACGATCGCTTCGGGCACCGCGTCGACGTCATCGAGTTCCATCCGGCGTGGCACGACCTGATGGGTCTGATATTCGGCAGTGAATGCCATTCCCTGGCCTGGACGGAGCCCCGCCCCGGCGCCCATGTCGCTCGCGCGGGCCTGAGCTACCTGTGGAACCAGGGCGAGAACGGGGTCTGCTGCCCCATGGGCATGACCTTCGCGTCCGTGGCCGCCCTGCGCCACGATCCGGCGGTGGCCGCGCAGTGGGAGCCGCTGGTCCTGCGGGCCGGCTACGACCCGCGTCCTATCCACGCCGGCGACAAGTCCGCCATCACGGTGGGCATGGCGATGACGGAGAAGCAGGGCGGATCGGACCTGCGCAAGACGCAAAGCACGGCGCGTCCCATGGGTGGGCAGACCGGCTCGGGCGCCGAGTATCTGCTCACCGGCCACAAGTGGTTCTTCTCGGTGCCGATGAGCGATATCTTCCTGACCCTGGCGCGGACCGACAACGGTGTGTCGTGTTTCCTGGCCCCGGGTTGGCTGCCGGACGGCTCGCGCAACCGCCTGCGTATCCAGCGCCTGAAGGACAAGTGCGGCAACCGTTCCAACGCCTCCTCCGAGATCGAGTTCCAGGACCTCTACGCCGTGATGGTGGGGGAGGAGGGCCACGGTATCCGCACCATCATCGAAATGGCCCACCTCACCCGGCTCGACTTCGCCGTCGGTTCGTCGGGGCTCATGCGCCAGGCACTGAGCCAGGCGATTCATCACGTCAGCCACCGCGCCGGTTTCGACCGCAACCTGGTGGAGCAGCCCATCATGGCCAACGTCATCGCCGACCTGGCTGTCGAGTCCGAGGCGTTCGTCTGGCTGAGCATGCGCCTGGCGCGGACCCTGGACCACGGCGAGTCCGACGATGCCGAGCGGCTGCTGTCGCGCATCGCCACCCCCATGGCCAAGTACTGGGCCTGCAAGCAGGCGCCGGCTTTCGTCGCCGAGGCGCTGGAGTGCCACGGCGGCAACGGCTTCATCGAGGATCACCTGATGGCGAGGCTCTATCGCGAGGCGCCCCTCAATGGCATCTGGGAGGGCGTTTCCAACGTGATCTGCCTGGACGTCATCCGCGCCATACAGCGCGAGCCGGACTGCGTCGATGTGCTCCTGGCGGAAATCGGGCAGGCCGCCGGCGAGGACCGGGCGCTTGACGGGTATACCGCCGAGCTGGAGAAGCGCCTTCGACGGCTGCCCGACAACGAGGGCGAGGCCCGACACACCGTGGAAATGATGGGCTATGCCCTGCAGGGCAGCCTGCTGCGCCGGTATGCGCCCGCGGCGGTGGCGGATGCCTTCTCCGTCAGCCGGCTGGCCGGCCATTCGGGGCGGGGGTTCGGCACCCTGCCCGCCGGTGTGGACACCCGGGGGATCATCGACCGCGCCGTAATCCGGGCCTGAGCTTCCCCGGACACGAGTCGGGCGCCGCCGGGCTACTGCAACGCGGGCACCCGCGACGTGACGCGACGACGGGAGGTGCGCTGCCGGGTTCCGGCCGGGCTTTCCTACGTTCCGTCTTCCGCGGTGGGTTCCGGATCGGTTTCCTGGCGGGCGGGCGATGCATCACCGCCGAAGCGGCCGCCGGGTGTCAGCCGGGCGGCGGATTCCAGCCAGTACAGGTTGCGATCGAGGCGCCGGCGGGTTCTCGAAAAGTCCTCGGAGTCGTCGCCCAGCCAGCAGAGGAAGGTCTTGACGAACAAGGCCGTCATCGCCGTTTCCTCCAGTGCGCGGCGGGGAAGCGGTGCGTCGAGCAGGGCCCCTTCCCGGATCCACTGGACGGTGCGGCTGATCCGAAGCAGGGCCGGAAACTGGACGTGAATGTGCCCGGGCTCCATTTTGTGGCGGATCATCTCGCGGGTGACCCGTCGGTGGGGTGCCAGGGCTTCCAGCCACACCAGGATCAGCTTGCGGATGCGTTCCCGCGGCGGCAGGCCGTCGACACCGCCCCGGTCGAAACGCTGCAGCATGGCCGCGTCGGCGCGGTCGAGCCAGGCGTCGATGAGGTCGTCCTTCTCGGGAAACTGCGCGCGCACCGCGTCGAGGCCGACCCCGCAGGCGGCGGCGACCTGGTGAAGCCGGACCGCTTCCCAGCCCTGGCGCTCTGCGAGCGCCAGGGCCGCGTCGACGAGTTGTTCGCGTATCACCGGCCGTTTACTGCCTGGCATCACTGCTTGCCTCCCGGGCGGGCCGAAATCGCCGGCGGGGCCCGCCGAATCCGGTTGCTGTCATGGCCACCGATTATACCCCCGGGTGCTTCCGGTTCCGAACCGCCGGTTTTGCCGGGACCGGATGCTGCGCCGTCGAACGGCAATCCGTGGCTCTGTGCAAAAAGGCCATTTGCGCGCTCGCCGTCCGTGCGGCAAAGTAGGGGTTGCACGTAACAGTTCAATCTTGCGTGGACGAAACTCTGGCGCTGCCCGGCTGCGGTGTCCGGATTTCGTCCCATCAAGGTCAATTGTCGCCAGGGGAGCCCGGACGGGCTGAGAGAGCGTTATGACGCTGACCCTGGAACCTGATCCGGGTCATACCGGCGGAGGAAGCGCGACATGTTCTACATCACCCTGTTCGCCGTCGTCCTGGCACTGGCCGCCTTTGTCTGGCTGGGCCTGCGGGCCCGTACCCGCACCGGGGAGCTGGACGATTACCTGACCGCGCGCGACAGCCAGGGCGCGGTGACACTCGGTCTGTCATTTCTCGCATCCGGCATGGGTGCCTGGATACTCTTTGCGCCCCCCGAAGTGGGCGCGTTCGTCGGGCCGGTCGCCCTGGCGGGCTACGCCGTCGGCGCCGCCGCTCCGTTTCTCGTCTTCGCCCTCTGCGGACCGGCCATCCGGCGGCGTCTGCCCCGGGGACAGAGCATCGGCGAATTCACGAAACATTGCTACGGTAACGGCGTCAGGCGCTGGGTATCACTGATCTCGGCGCTCTACATGCTGTGCTTTCTCGCCGCGGAGCTCACCGCCATCGGCGCCATCGCCGTGATGCTGTCGGGTATACCCGGCGCCGTGGCCATTGTGGGCGTCGCCGCGGCTACCCTTGTCTATACAACACTGGGCGGCCTGCGTGCCAGCCTGGTGACGGATCGCTGGCAGGCTTGGCTGCTGATCGCGCTGCTGGTGCTGGTGGGCGTGGTGGCGGTGAAGCTCCATCCGGCGGTGACGTTCCGGGCGCCGCTGCCCGAGGTGCCCGCCAGGCGGGCGTTGAGTGCCGCGCTGGCGCTGGTCATCGCGGTGACCGCGGCCAATCTCTTTCACCAGGGCTACTGGCAACGGATCTGGGCTGCCCGGGACGCCGGCACTCTCGGCCGGGGTGCGCTCATCGGCGCCCTGGTTACCGTGCCGGTGGTGGCCGCGGTCGGAGGCTTCGGCATGCTCGCCGCGATGGCCGGGGTACCGCTCGGCGACCCGCCGATTCCCTTCTTCGCCCTGCTCGACGGGGCGCCGGCCTGGCTCGCGCCGGCCGCCCTGGTGCTGGCGGTGACATTGGTGGCTTCGTCAGTGGACACCCTGCAAAACGGCATCGCTTCACTGCTGACGACGGAAGGGCCGTCGGGGCGCGCGTCACTGACCACGGCGCGGATTGTTACCGTGTTGTTGATGGTGCCGGTCGTCGTCGTCGCCCTGCAGGGCCTGTCGGTGCTGCGGTTATTTCTGATCGCCGACCTGCTGTGCGCCACCATGGTGGCACCCGTGCTGCTCGGTCTCTGGCCGCGGATGTCCGCCTCCGCCGCTGCGGCCGGCGGTATCGCGGGCCTGGTCGGTGCGGTGCTGCCGGGATGGGTGAGCGCGGGGAGCCTGGAGGCGGGGATAGTCGCCGCGAGCTTCCCGGGCGGCGTGCCGACGCTCGGGCCGTTCGCCGGCGCATTGTCGATGTCGATCGCCGTCAGCGCGCTGGCGGCCCTGCTGTTCCCGCGCGCAGTGGACGGACCGCGGTCAGCGTAGCCGGGCCGGCGCCGTGTTCAGCTGAATCGGCGAATATCCAGGTACGCACCTTCGGAGATATCGCTCCACTCCCTGATCATGGCCAGAAAATCGAAGTAGCTGCGGTAGATCCGGCGGGAGAGGTCGTCCCCCGCACCCGCCTCCGCCACCACGTCTGCGCTGATCTCCGCGAAGGCTTTCAGTATCGCATCGTCGAATCTTCTGATTTGCACCGTGCCGTCATCCTGCAGCCTGCGGAGCGCCGCTGCATTATTGGCGTTGAACTCTGCGAGTGATACGGTGTACTCGCTTGCGGCAGCCGTTTCGATGATGCGCCGCTCGCTGTCGTCGAGGCTGTCCCACAGGCGCCTGTTGATACCCAGCGCCAGCGCGGTGCCCGGTTCATGCCAGGCCGGGTAATAGTAGAAGCCGGCCACCTCGTGCAGCCCCATTCTGGTGTCGAGCCACGGCCCGAGCCACTCGCAGGCGTCGATGGCGCCCGATCGCAATGATTGCACGATATCGGCGCCCGGCAGGACCACCACCGTGGCGCCCAGGCGGCGGAACACTTCGGCGCCGGGCTCCGCCATGCGGTAGCGCAGGCCTTTCAATTCTTCGGTGGATGTGAGCTCGTTCCGGAACCAGCCGCCCATCTGCGCCCCGGTGCTGCTGCAAAGCAGCGGCTTGACGTTGAACTGTCCGCACAGCTCGTCCCAGAGCGCCTGCCCACCGCCGAACCGGACCCATGCGAACATCTCGTTCGCGGTAAAGCCGAAAGGAACACCGGAATACAAGTGAAACGCGGGGGACTTCCCGTCGAAGTAGCCGATGTGGGAATGAAACATGTCGGCGACGCCGGATTGCACGGCGTCGAAGGTTTCGAAAGGGCGCACAACCTCACCGGAAGACGTGACCTCAATCCTGATCCCACCGCCCGAGGCGTCGTCGACGATTTGTGCGAATCTCCTCGCGCTGGGCAGCACCCCCGGGCCCTCCGGCCAGTCGGTCACCATGGTGAGGCGCCGGGCACTCTTTGCGATTGCCGGCGCCGGCAAGCTGAAGGGTGTGACCGCAGCCAGCCCCGCACCGGCAAGTACATTCCTGCGCTTCATTGGCTCGTCCCGGCTACCTGCCGCAATGTGAACAGGTTCATGTTAGTTTATAAGGAAAATCTGATCAATTCAGAGTTTCCCGCGATATAGGGATATATCGTGCTCTGCGAATTCATGGACGAATTATTCAGGGTTTCAACAACATACAGATCGCGCAGGGGTGCGGGCGGTTGTGACAGCGACAGAAACCGAGCGGTCAGAAGGCATGGCGCCGCCGAAGTGGCGGCCCGGCGTGCGCGCGCGGTTGTTGCTCGCTTTCTTCGGGATCGCCGCCTTCGCCGTGTTGGCCGCCGCGGCGGGGATATATGCCTTCCGCGAGGTTGGAAGCCGCCTGGAAGTGATCGACGCGCGTGTTCCCCCGAGCGTATCCGCACTCGAGCTGTCGCGTTCCGCCGAAAGGATCATCGCCGCCGCGCCCGCGCTGCTCGCGGCCGTGGATCGTACGCGGCGGGATGCGGTGAATGCTGAGCTTGCCGGGGAAGTGGCGCGGTTGAACCGCTCGCTGAATGAGCTGAACACCGGGGCAACGCAGGCACTGCCGTTAGAGAACATAGAGCCCGTGGTGTCCCGGCTTACTGCGAGTCTCGACAGCCTCGAGGACGTGGTGGCGCGCCGGCTCGAGACCAGCGAGCGGATCAGGGCGCTGCGGCGTGATGTATTCCAGACCAGCATCGAGGTCCAGAGGCTGCTGGCGCCCTGGTTGAAGGTCATGGACCACGAAATTGCTGCACGGGCCGGCCCGGGCGAGCGCAGCAGCAACGGAAGTCATCTGGAGTCGCTGATACAGACGCAGAAGGCCGTTCATACGGCGCAGCAGCAGGTATCCGCAGCCGTGGACATGCTCACGGAAGCCTCCACCATAGAGCAGGCGGAGCGGCTGCCGGTTCTGGACTTCCAGCTCGGCCTGGCGATGCAAGACATCGTCGCCACGTCCCGCGATCTCGACCCAAGGCTTCGACGGCTTTTCCTCGAGCAGGTAGCGAGGCTCCGGGAATTCGTCGACGGGCCGGATGCGATTGTGGACGCCCGCAGGCGGGAGCTCATGTTGAACGAACAGGGCGAGCGGATACTCGCGGAAACGTCCGGGCTGTCCGCGCGCCTGACCACCGCGGTGGACCGGCTCGGACACGCCGCCAAACAGGATATCGGGGACGCGATCCGGGATGCGCTCCGCGTGCAGCGTCTCAGCGGCCGCGTGCTCATTGTTCTGGTGGCGCTGAGCCTGGTGACGTCGGTACTGATCGTGTGGTTCTACGTCGGCGGCAACATCGTCCGCCGCCTGACCTCGCTCAGCGACAGCATGCTCGCTATTGCCGGCGGCCGACTGGGCACACCGGTGGCGGTGCATGGATCCGACGAGATTGCGGCCATGGGCCGCGTCGTGGAGATCTTCCGGCGCAACGCGATCGAGCTCGAGCAGCTGCTCGAGGAACGCAGGCAAACGGCGACACGGCTGGAACACCTGGTGGATGAACGGACCCGGGACCTGCGTGACAAGAGCCAGCAGCTTGAAGTCGCCAACAAGTACAAGTCGCACTTTCTCGCGTCGGCGAGCCATGATCTGCGGCAACCGCTGCACGCACTCAACCTGTTCGTCGCGCAACTGCAGACCGAATCGGACGCCGCCGAACGCGTCCGGCTCGTTGATCGCATCGACGCTACGGTGAGCGCCATGAACGAGCTGTTCGAGCTTCTTCTGGACATGTCGAAGCTCGAGGCCGGGATCCTCGAACCGCATTACTCGGAGTTTCCCATCGCCCGGGTATTCGATCGCATCGAGACCACCTTCTCGAATGCCGCCACGCAGAAGGAACTGCGCTTGTCAGTGGTGCCGAGCGCCGCCTGGGTACGCAGCGATCTGGTCCTGCTCGAACGGATACTGATGAATCTCGTATCCAACGCCGTGCGCCACACCGTCCGGGGCGGGGTCGTGGTGGGCTGCCGCCGGCGGGGGGGCCGGCTGCGCATCGACGTCTGTGACAGTGGACCGGGCATTCCGCGGGAGGAGCAGCGGAACATATTCGGTGAGTACTACCGCCTGGCGGGGGCCGGATCTGAGCGCGGCGGCGGGTTCGGACTCGGGTTGGCTATCGTAGACCGGCTGGGCAGGCTCCTGGATCACGGCATCGAGCTGGACTCCCGGCCGGGGCGCGGATCGCGCTTCTCCGTGTCGCTGCCCCGGGTGGCGGAAAAAGGCGGCGCCGCCGAGGCGTCGATGCCGGCAACAAGCGTCGATCCGGCGCGCGGCAAGCTGGTGGTGGTGATCGATGACGACCCGCTGGTTCTGGAAGGTATGGGGGGGATCCTGCGCGGCTGGGGCTGCGAGCTGGTGACCGCAGAATCCGGGGATGCGGCGCTCGCCCGGCTGGCCACCCGGCAGCGGGCGCCGAATCTCGTTGTTGCCGATTACCGGCTTGCGGGCGGCACAACCGGTATACAGGCGATCCAGCGGCTGCGCGCCGAATACGGCGCCGGACTGCCGGCTTTCCTGATCAGCGGGGACACGGCGCCGGAACCGCTGCTCGATGCGCGCGAACACGGCATCCATCTGCTGCACAAACCGGTGGCGCCAATGCGTTTGCGGGCGATGGTCCACCACCTGCTGAATCCGCAGCATGCCGCGGGCGACCTACCGCCGGCCGCGACCAGGTACTAAAGTACCAGTACTCCTGACTGATTCACTCGCCGCCGGGATGGGCATAGGCTCAACAGCGTCGAATCAACTCAAACCAGGAGTATGTCATGAAATCGTCTCTCAGCTTGGTCGTCGCAGCCGCCGCCGCAATTGCCGGCAACAATGCGTTCGCTGATCCCGTTTCCGTGGAGGTCCTTCTCACACCGCAGGAGCAAATGAAGTTCGAATTCGCGGATGGATCCAATCACTTCGTGCTTGCAGTGCGGCGCGAGGGGGAAGCCGAGGGCTCCGGCGTGTTCGACGGCGCCGCCGTCACGGAGTTCGGATGGCATGATGTCAATCCGCCGATATCTGGCGATCCCCGCGGCTACCTGCAGATCACCACGGAGAACGGCGACGTTGCGGTATTGAGCTGGACGGTGAAAGCCGTGTTCATGAAGGGCGAAGACGGGCCGGCACTTTTTGACAATGGAGTCTGGGAGCTCGTCAGCGGCACCGGCCAGTTCGAGAACAAGCGCGGCGTGGGCTCGCTCGTCATCGTGCCTCGCGGCGGGCCGAATCTGTTCATCCTGGACGGGGAAGTCGGGGACAGGCCCTGATGGGGTTCTGATCCCGGCGAAAAACGGAGATCCGCCGCCGCGGCCGGACTTTGGCCGTTCATCCCGGGCCGCTACGGCGGCCCGGCGCTATTCCGTATCCTTTTCCGTTCCAAGGCCAAACCCGCCTGCCGCGATCACCGCCTCGGTGCGATTGGTGACCCCGAGCGCCCTTAGTATTGCAGTGACGTGATTCTTGACCGTTGGCTCGGCCAGGTCGAGGACACGGCATATCGCCTTGTTGCTTTTGCCCTGCATCATCAGCATGAGCACATCCATCTGCCGGTCCGTCAGTCCCAGGTCGGCGGCCGAGGGAGGGCGCCGCGGTTGCTGTTGCGGGACTGCGGGCGGTTGCGCTCGGCCGAAGATTTCCGGCGGCACGTAGATACCACCGGAGAATATCAGCTCGAATGCGCTCAGCATGACCTCACGTCGGGCGGACTTGGGGATGAACCCCAGCGCCCCGAGGTCCAGTGCACGGGTGATGTCGTCATGGTCGACGCTGACGGAAAGCACCGCCACGGAAATCCCGGGATGACGCTCGCGAAGCTCGGACAGGACGTCGAACCCGCTGCGGTCCGGCAGGTACAGGTCGAGCAGAATCAGCTCGAGGTCCGGATTATCGTGAACGGACTGCATTGCGAGGCGCGAATCCGGCGCTTCGATCACCTCGGCATCATTCTTCAGCTCCTTCAGCACACCGCGCAACGCTTCCCGTATGAGCACGTGGTCATCGACGACGAGAATCTTCATGGGATGCGCTCGTGCCGATCGATGGTTGGGAGCAGCCCCGGAGCCATGACGAAAGCGCTGCCGCCGCGTGATGTGGTCAGCCTGATATTCGCGGGCTGTTCAACGTTTAGCTCGTTTTGCCGACAGGTGATGCTGGACATGTGTCACCGTTCCCGGGTCATCCTGACGGAGACATCACGCATTCAGGTCGTGTGCGTGATAGAGAGTACCCGCCGGGAGGAGCGGGAAGCCGGGCGGGCCTACTGTCCGGCCGGAACGGTCAGGACCTGTCCCGGGCGGATTCGATTCGTCCGGAGGCCGTTCTCGACCCGGATCCGTTGCACGGAGGTGCTGTGCGCCTGGGCGATGTCCCACAGCGAGTCGCCGCGCTGAACCTGATAGTCGTAGCCGGCGGACGCAACCTGCATTCCGGTGTCCGGAATGCGGAGGCGTTGTCCGGGATGGATGCGATTGGAGGACAGTTCGTTGGCGATCCGGAGGTCGGTGACGGAGAGGCCCGTCGAGCGGGCGATCCGCCACAGGGAGTCTCCGGCCTTGACCACATACTCAGACCCGGCACCGTCTTCCACGGGCGCGGCGTCCCGGTTGTCGTCCCGGTTTTCCAGACCGGCCACGTAGGTCTCGTAGGGCTCGGGAAAGAGCGCGATGTGGTAGTGGGGCGGCCAGTATTCCCTGGTCGCTTCCAGTACGCCCTGTTGTTCCAGGGACAGCAGAACCCGTTCCAGCCACGCCCGGCATTGAGTGCGCCTGCTCCGTCTCAGGTCCACGGCCATCCCGGTGGGATGCACGGACTCCGACGACGCGTTCCTGGGCTGCCTGGTTTTGGGTCTGGTGAGGCTCGTCACCACCAGCTGTTCACCGCAGGCGCTGCGATACTGGCTGCCGAGACGGTCCAGAAATGTCTGGACGGTCTTTCGCGCATAGGGATAAGAGACACCGCTGTGGATACGAAAATCGGTGTTGCCCCGTATCGGGACCAGGTATCCCGCGTCGATGAACCGCTTGAGCTGCGCCGGGGTAACGATGTAGGAGTAGTTGTGCAGGCGAGCCATCTGGTTCTGGATGTCCAGTGAGCGAGGGGAGCCTCGCAGGGTCTGGGCACTCAATGGTGCCCAGACGCACGACAGGACGAGGAGCATCGCGACGGCAACCGTTCTTGCGGCGAGTAAATCGAAACGGCCCGCGCGCGGCTCCCGGTGGCGTACGGATTCATCAACGGTGGGCTGCTCAGGGCTCCCCGGGCCTGCCAATGTGCTCATATTCTCTGTGCTGGCTTTTCTGTGTTCTGTTGGCGAGTCATCCCCCGCGCCGGTGGAGGCCGGAATATCCAGCCTACACCCGCTTGGAATCTACAACATTAGTCTATGTGGGTACAAGTCTGGAGGTGGCTGCCCGCGCCGGGTTCGGTTGCCTGTTTCGACGGATCCGCACCAGGAGCCCGGGCCGTAGAAGCTATTCCTGCTGCGAATGCACCACAGCGGCCCATGAACGGGACCCCGGGCCGCGACGCAGTTTTCAGTGGTCGAGAACGAAAGTGGCTTTCCCGCCCTTCATGTTGTTGCCTGACGGGTCCCTGATGACATAGTCGGACAGGGTGAGCTTCAGCTCCGGGAGGACGAATACGATTCGTGCCGCGGTGCCGCTGAAATCGTCGGTGGATTGCCGCCGATGAAAGCGGAGCGGGCTGCCGCTGGCTTCGATCCTGGATGGCGACCCGTCGGCTCCGAAGATGGCGATGGTCTCCGCCTCGATCACCAGGTCCAGGACTTCCGCCCGCGCGTCGCCCTCATAGGTGGTGACGTTGCTGTCACTGTCCGACCGCACCGTGTCCGCAGTAATCGAGAAAAGGCCATTGCCGTTCTGCGCCCACAGAGGTGCGGTGAGGCAGAACAGAAACAGTACGAAGGTAGGCTTCATCGCACGCCGGGGAAGGAATAGAAAACGCAGTGTACCATTTGCGGCGGATTGGAGATTTCCGTTTCCGCGTGGGCTCGGTGCAGCCGGTGACGGGGATGGGCGACGGCAACCCGTCGGAGTTGGAGGGCCCGGTCCGGTGATCCATGTTAAAATGCCGGCACCGGAGAAAGCACATCGGACGCTGGCGACCCGCCCCCGACGTCGCCCGTCGGAACACGCCTCCCGACGCCTTCTCCGGATCCCATTCCCAACGGAGCAACATCATGAAACGCGAAGCATCGGCCGTCTGGCAAGGCGATCTGAAAACCGGAAGCGGCGCCCTGACCACGAAGAGCCGTGTTCTGACTTCGACGCCTTATTCATTTCACACCCGTTTCGAGGACGGAACCGGAACCAACCCCGAGGAGCTCATCGGTGCGGCGCATGCGGGCTGCTTCTCCATGGCGCTGTCCAAGATACTCGACGAGGCCGGACTGACGCCCGAGCGGATTGAAACGGATGCCACCGTGAGCCTGGACCAGGTGGAAGGCGGCTTCGCCATCACCGGGGTTCACTTGTCCGTCAGGGTAAAATCCCCGGGTGCGAGCGAGGACCGTTTCAAGGAGTGTGCCGATGCCGCCAAGGCCGGCTGCCCGGTTTCGAAGGTGCTCAACGCGGACATCACCATGGACGCGGTACTCGAGCAGTAGCCGCGGCCCCTCGACGGCGCGGGACGGGCCCCGCCGGGCCAATGAAACCCATCAACATCGACGCCAAGCGGCTGCCCGCCGATCTGCATCGATTGCGAACCTTCGGCGCATACGGCGACGGGGTGGTGCGGCCGGCGTTTTCCGAGGCCGACCTCGCTTCCCGGCAATGGCTGGCGGGCCGCATGAGCGAGGCCGGCCTGCAGCCGGTTTTCGACCCGGTGGGCAACCTGTTCGGTCTGCCGACCGGCAAGGGAAAGAGCGTCCTGCTGGGCTCCCACTCCGACACCCAGCCGGGCCGAGGCCGAGCGCATCGCGGCCGGTCGCGGCCTGGACCTGCAGCGCTTGTCCGACTCGGCCGTGCCGCCGACGAAACTGGATGCACGGCTGGTCAACGCCGTCGAGGCCTCGGCGGAAAATCTGGCTCCCGGGCAATGGCGCCGCATGCCCTCCGGCGCCCTGCACGATGCCGCCAACGTCTCCCTGTTGATGCCCGCCGGCATGATTTCGTCCCGTCCATCGGCGGTGTCAGCCACGATTTCTCGGAGGACACGGCGGAGCCGCACCTGAAGCTGGGCGCGCAGGTGCTGGCGGACAGCGTCGCACACTACACGGCGGCGCTTGCGACCTGACGGCGCTGACATGTCAGGTATAAAGCCTGACCCACATGGGCTTCGTTCTGTTATATCAAGGTTAGTAGACAGAATCACCCGCAATGGGCAATGACGTACCGGGTCGGGCGTGGGGGCTGCCGCGGTGTCCCGGGACGTGCTTTACCGGCAAGCCGGTCTGAAACGTGCTATGAATGTAGAGGGGGCCGAATCGTCGAAACATAGTGGTCCATGATTGAAATCACCCAGATGTGCGACAAATGCCGGCAGGCCCTGTCCGAACTCTCGGCCAAGGACGGTGGGCTGATATTCTGCTCGCATCGCAGCAACTCTCCCACCTCCGGTGTATTCGTCGCCGCGGTGCCGGTTCAAGAGGGCGGATGCAAGCTGCAGATTGTGTATCCGTGTACGGAATCGGCAGCCAGAGAAAAAGCCCGGGAAATCCTCCGCGACAGGAGGCAGGGGGCCTCTCGCTGACGCCGGCCCGGGGACGTTGACGCGGGGTCGAACCGGCAGGCGCGATCAGGCCCGTTATTTCGTTTCCTCGTCCTCCCGGCGCTGCACCGCACGATGGTAGGCCAGGTATTTGCGCTGGGTGGCGATATGGTCGGCTATGCGCTTGGCATCATGCCAGACGCCCCAGATGAAGCTGGAGCTGCGATTCGACAGCCACGGCAGACCCAGGAAATAGATGCCGGGCTCGGTGGAAATGCCGCGGTGGTGCCGCGGATTGCCGTTCCCGTCGAAAGCGTCGACATTCAGCCAGCTGTAATCCACCGCGAACCCGGTTGCCCAGATGATGGCGCCGACGCCGGCCGCGGCCAGGTCGAGCTCGAGAATGGGGCTGGTCACGTACTCCGGATCCGGGGGAATATTGCGGGCATCCGGCTCCAGCGGAAGGTCGAGACCATTGCGCTCGACATAGTCGTCGGCGGCATCCAGCAGCGAAAGGTAGTTCTCGTCGCCGCGTGCAAGGTTGTACGCCAGATCCGGCTCGAAGGTCACCATGCCGCCATTGAATGATTTCGTCCGGCCCGCAAGCGTCATCCCCTGATTGGCAAGTTTCCGAAAGTCGACCGTCTGGCCGCCGTGGGCACCGCTCACTGCAATGGTGACGTGCTCCGTGCCCGGCTTCATGGCCTCGGCATCCCATTCTCCGAGAATACCGAGCCACCACGTAAAGTCACGATTGCGATAGGCGCGGGGAGGGCGATGGTGCGGTCCGACGGACAGGTACACCTTCCTGCCGGCACGTTGCAGCTCATCCGCGATCTGCACCCCCGACGACCCGGCGCCAACCACCAGGACAGCTCCCCCGGGCAGTTGCCCGGGATTGCGATACGCCGCCGAGTGGATCTGCATGATGGTTTCGTCTTTGGGCGCGATCGACGGGATTACAGGGCGCTGGAAAGGTCCGGTCGCGGCAACCACGCGGTTCGCCTTAATCACGCCCCTGGAGGTTTCGATGGTGAAGCCCGGCTGGCCGGGTTTGCGTTCCACCTTTCTGACTTCCACGCCGGTGCGGATGGGGGCGTCGAACTTCCTGGCGTAGGCTTCGAAATAAGCCGCAATCCGTTCCTTGGGAGCAAAAGCGTCGGGATCGATGTCGTCGAACTCCAGGCCCGGAAACCGGTCGTGCCAGGCTGGACCATTGGCCACCAGTGAATCCCACCGCTCCGAACGCCAGCGTTCGGCGATGCGATGGCGCTCCAGCACGAGGTGGGGTACTCCGAGCTGGCTCAGATGCTCGCTCATGGCCACCCCGGCCTGGCCGGCGCCGACAACCAGCGTATCGATATCCATGTTCTCAAATGCGTTCTCAGCCATGGCAAAGCCTTTTTTTGTCTAGTGTCCCCCACATATTATGAGCCATGCCTGCTTAAGAACACTTCTGATATTGCGCTATTTCCGCGATAGCGGCGTCAGCGCCGCGCTCGAATCCTCCGCCGCGACGGGAAACGACCCGCCGGAACCCGGTGGCAGACCCCATGTCAACAACTGGTACGATACAGAACATGCGGTCCGCGGGGGCTGTCCAGCGGACTCGTGGACTATTCGGGACGTGCTGCCAATTTGGCGGTGGTTTGTATCTGTCCGTATCATCCGTGACTGCGTCAAAAGGCATGTCTGAAGCGGTATCCGCACAGATATCGATCAATCTATCAGAATGAGCCAATGGGTTCAGGCACGAGGAGCGAAACCATGTCCGATCAGCGCAGAAACTTCGGCACCCGCGCCCTGTGGGCCGCGGTTCAACACGATTCTCCGGCAAGGGACGTGGTGGCCCCGATCCACCACAGTGTCAATTTCGCCTACGACGATATTGATGAGTGGTTTGACGTCGCGCGGGGCGCAAAGCCCGGGTATATCTATTCCCGGAACCGGAACCCGACCGTCCGGGCGCTGGAGTTGACCATGCGTGATCTGGACGATGCCGAGGAGGCCGTCAGTTTTTCCACCGGTATGGCGGCGATCAGCAATACGCTGTTCACCCTGCTGGTGCCGGGCGACCGGGTGGTGGCCATCAAGGATGCTTACGGCGGCACCAACAAGCTCTTCCTCGAGTTTCTGCCCCGCTCCCAGATCGACGTTTCTCTGTGCGACACCCTGGATGCCGATGCGATCGAGACTGAGATCCGCAAGGGCTGCAAAGTGCTGTATCTGGAAACCCCCACCAACCCCGTGCTCAAGATTGTGGATATTGCGCGCCTTGCCGGGGCAGCGCATGAACAGGGCGCCATCGTCATCGTCGACAATACTTTTGCCACGCCGATCAACCAGCGGCCGCTGGAGCTTGGTGCCGACCTTGTGGTGTACAGCGCCACCAAGTATCTGAATGGCCACTCCGACGCTATGGGCGGCATACTCTGCGGTCCGCGGGAGCTGGTGAGCGCGGTGCACCACTATCGCGAGATCAACGGCGCGGCATTGCATGCCGGTCCCGCCTACATGATCCTGCGGGGCTTGAAAACCCTGGAGCTGCGGATTCAGCGCCACAACGAAAGTGCCGGTACGATTGCCGCGTTTCTGCACCGGCATCACAAGGTCGAAACGGTGTTCTATCCCGGACTGCCCGATCATCCAAATCATGCCATTGCCAAAAGGCAGATGGATGGTTTTGGCGGCATGCTCAGCTTCGCGCTGAAGGGCGGCTTTGACGAGGTTCGAAAGATGCTGTCACTGCTGCGTTATGCGCACAATGCAGCGAGCCTCGGTTCGGTGTCGACGCTGGTGGGCCCGCCGATGGCGACCAGCCATGTCGAGCTCACCGCCGGGGAACGCGAGACGATGGGCATCCCGGAAAGCCTGATCCGCTATTCAACCGGTATCGAGAATGTCGAGGACCTGGTCGCGGATCTGGATCATGCACTGTCGCAACTGTAACTGCCACCTAAAGTGCGCGCCGCTGTTTAACGGCGCCACAAATGTTGACCCATTCAGTCGGTACGGTTCGGCGGACAATCGAAGCCCGTAGGCGAGCCCTCTCGCCGATTGCGGCTTCGGGCAATGCCCTATCGGCCAGGGGGCTGGCCTCCGGGTACCCCAACCAATTCATCAATTAAAGTCACAGAGCGTTTGGTGGGGCACTTCACGGGCGGGGCGCCGACGGTTGGGCCACCAGCCAGCCGGCCCAGGCCATGAAAGCGATGCCGGCGACGATCAACAGGGTCTCCAGCCAGGAGGACTCGGTGAGCCGCGCATGGTCGGCCGCTTGCCGGTTCCTGAAGCTCGGAAGCACCGGATCCGGTAGCTCCGGTGACTCCACGGCCGCGGCGATGGCCTCCGCCTCGCGTAACGGCACAGGCAGGTTGCGCGTGGCGATCGCGGAAGCGGGGCCGCCGTGCACGGGCCCCATACGGCCCTGGGGGGCGGGGCCCGCCAGCAGCACCTGCATCGAGTAGGTGTCCACCGGCTCGTCCTCTCCCGGCACCGGTGAGGACGCCAGGCGGGACTCGTTGACAAAGAACGGCGCCCTGGCCAGGACCTCGGTGAGGCTGGCTGCGCGCAGCATCGGCGCGTCCCGTGGCAGCGCCTGCAGCGCCTCCCGGGTGTCTGTATTCAGCAGGACAATGGCGGCGTCGAGCTCGCGGTTGCGGAGGGCACGGACCAGGTCCGGGCCGTTCGAGCGTACGTCGGGCAGATACCCGGCGAGGACCAGCATGCGCGCCGCCACCTTGCCACCGGCGGTCCAGCCCGGAGGCGTGCCCAGCCGGCCGGCCAGCGGATCGTCGCTGGCGGATGCCTGCCCGCCGAGGAGCAGCAGGAAGTGACGGCGCCCGATCGCCGCGATCGCCTCGCCGTGCTGGACCCGTCCGAGAAACAGTCCTTCAGGCGTCAACTGGAAAAAGTCGGAAGTGTGCACCAGTGCCAGGTCGGCCCAGCCCTGCTCCAGGGCCTCCAGCGGTGAGGCCACGGACAACATGCGCACGGGACGCTCCGGGTAGGCGCGGCGCAGGACCAGGTTGGCCTGGCCGCTGAGCGGATTGAGGGATTCGACCCCCGTGTGGGCGACGACCATCTCCGGCCGACGCATGGTCGGCGAGTCTGCAGCGAGAATCCCCTCCGCGACCAGCAGGCGCCGGGCCGCGGTCTCTACATCGTAGCCCTCGATGACGATCTCGTGGAGGGCCCGCTCCACTTCTTCGGGGTTCAGCGAGCCGTAGAGCGGCTCCAGCGCAGACTCGACGAAACCCCGATGTGGACTCGCCCTCGGACCGAGGACCACCGTGGCCTCGTACCGCGGATAGAAACCCAGCCCGTCCGCCAGCACGGTCAGCCCCATGTCCGACCGCACGTATGGCAAGCGCATGACGGCAACATCCGTACCGCCCGAAAGCAGTGCCGCCATGCGGTCCGAGGGAGAAGTTGCCTCTGTCACCGCGTCCGTCCGGATGTCGAGGCCGTAGCGACGAGCCAGCGCCAGCAGGCCGTCCCCCGGCTGGCGCATATACCCCGCCGGGACCGAGAACCGGGCGTTCTCCAGGCGCGAGAGGTCCTCGATGGCGCTGACGTCCTTCTCCAGCGCCTTTTCCGCTTCCATCAGCAACACGTAGGGAGCCCGGAAGCCCAGACCCGGCGTCACCGTCATGCCTGCCGGGGTGAGAGTCTGCCGGACGACGTCCAGGCTCCCGTCCCCGACGGCGCTGGTGCTGAAGAACACACGCGCCGACCCCGAGTAGTCGGGCAGCATGTCGATGTCGCCCGCCTGGAGTCGCCGCCCGCAATTCACCAGGTCCGGGCAGCCGACCGTCAGGGCGCGAGCGCCGGACTGGCGCAGGGTCTCGGCGACGAGCTCCGCCATCAAGGTGCTGTCCGGCTGCCCGGAAAGGTAGCCGATGAGCAGCCCCGGCCTCTGCGTGCAGCCCGCCACTGTGCCCAGCCATAAAACCAGAAGGAGCAGCCCGGCCCGGCGGATCACGGCCCACCTTCCACGTCGCGGGGCGCCGCGGTGTCCGCCCGCAGGGCGCGCAGCAGCACCACCACCTGCAGGACCATAACCGCCGCGAAGGGCAAGGCCCCCAGCACAGACAGGGCCCGCACGGCCTGGATGTTGCCGGCGACGATCATGGCGGCTCCGAGTGCGGCCAGCACGAATCCCCAGGCCAGCTTGCTGTGCCAGGAAGGGTTGCTGCCCGGGCCGCTCAGCAACCCCAGTACGAACGCGGCGCTCACCACGCTGGTGACCAGGAAAACGAAAGCCAGGACCATCGCCGCGGCGTTCAGAGCGCTGGCGAACGGCAGGCGCTCCAGCAGGGTGAACAGCGCGATGGAAACGTCGTGATGCACCATTGTCACCACCCCGCCCAGTCCGTACATCTCCTCGTACAGGCCGAAGCCGCCGAACACCGCGAACCACAGAATGGAGAACAGGGTCGGGACCAGTATGACCCCCACGATAAACTCCCGGATGGTGCGTCCCCGGCTGATGCGGGCGATGAATACGCCCACGAACGGTGCCCAGGCGATCCACCAGAAGAAATAGGTCAGCGTCCAGCCCTGGAACCAGCCGGCCACCTCGCGATCGTGAAAGGTGAAGAGCTGGAACGACATTTTGGCGAGCTCATTCATGTAGTCGCCGAAAGCCGTGACGAAACCGCGCATCAGGAACGCGGTCGGGCCGGCCAGCAGCAGGAACAGCATCACCGCCAAGGCCAGGATCATGTTGGCATTCGACAGCCACTTCACGCCCTTGTCGAGAGGCATTACCAACGGCACGCAGTATGCGGCCACCAGGGCCGCCAGGATCCAGGCGGAGACGGTAAGGGAGCTCGGGTCCACTGCGGCAAAGACGAACAGCCCGCGCTGCAACTGGAACACGCCCATGGCGATCGACCCGGCCACCCCCAGGGCGATGGCCACCACGGCGGTGACGTTGGCGATGTATGCCACCGTGCCCACCCACCAGCCGCTGAGCTCCTCGTGCAGCATGGCGCCGGGGTGATAACCGCTGCCCCGGCGAAACGCGAAATAGGCCAATGCGAGGGCGACCATTCCGTAGATCGCCCAGGCGTGAAATCCCCAGTGGAACAGCGTGAGCGTCAAGGCTTGGCGCGCGGCCTCCCGCGAGCCCGGTGCCGGGCCGGGCGCCCCCTCGAAGTGCAGCACCGGCTCGGCAACGCCCCAGAACAGCAGTCCGACCCCCATGCCGGCGGCGAACAGCATGGACAACCAGGAACCCCGGGAAAACTCGGGCTGCTCATCCGCGCGTCCCAGCTTGATCCGACCGTAACGTCCGATCGCCAGCCACGCCGCCAGCACCAGCAGCCCGGTTACCACCAGCATGTATAGCCAGTCCAGCGCCCGGAAGGCGGCGCCGGTAACGTTGCCCGCCCAATCCGCCAGGCCGGCCGGGTCCCCGAGGCCCCAGGCAGCGACGCCCGCGCACATGGGCAGCGCCACCAGCAGCACGGCCCAGCTCGACAGGTGTCGGCGCAGTTGAAAACGCGCAAGCATGCGGGTCAAAGTCTTCCTGCCTTCCTCCGGTGGGCACCAGCATCGCGTCCCGAACGTCGAAAAGGAGCGATATAACCGTGGTTGTGCACAGAAGCACCAACCACGCCCCGTATGGCGTAGCGAAGAGAATGTTGCCGGATCACAGCTCTTTACGGTACAGGTAGACTAGCAACGGAGTCCAGAGGACGAGGTGCACGAGGCGGAACGCATGGCTGTGTCGGCCTACGCAGAATTCCGCGACAGCGGCGGCGAAAGTCAGTAAGAATGTCATCGTTGCGACACGCCCCGCCGCGGGGTTCTTTCACGAATCTCTTGGCGGTGGCGCCGCCTGGGGGTACGTTCCTGTATAGGAGTCCTCGATGGAGGTCGGGATTGGAGAAAATTGCCGGCTTGATCATGACGAGGCGGGGGTCGGATGGCTGTATACGGATTGCCAGGAAGTCGAGTCCAACACGCTTTCCCTGCCGGTACTGGAGGGCGTGAGCCGAGCGCTCGATAAGCTGGAACGGTGCGATAACCGTTCAGAACCCGTCCGCTCGATCGCTGCCGTTCGGTCTCAAGAGGTGATCGTCTGCAGCGCACTACAAAGCAGGCGCCTATGTTCCTGGATGCAATGGCGTGCTGCGGCCACAACCAGAGTTGAACGATCACCTGCATTGAGGACCTGACAATCGTTAACGGGACATCCGGCCTATGCAGTGTCCCGGGCCGGGCGGCACAATTCCGGCGTTAATTTGATCTCGGTCAATGCTGCGACCCGGAGGTGGCGTAGCATGGTGCGAACATACCGTTGAAGAAAGAGATGTACACTATGTTCAAGTCGATTATCGTTCCCGTTGATCTGAGCCATGTCGATCAACTCGGCAAGGCGCTTGATATCGCCGCGGACTTGGCAAAGCACTACGAGGCGCGGGTATTCTACGTTGGGGTTACCGCCACGGCGCCAGGCGACGTGGCACACAGTCCCGGCGAATTCGCGAACGCGCTAAAAACTTTCGCGAACCAGCAGGCCGAGGCACACGGCATCCACACCGAAGCCAAGGCGCTTACGACATCCGATCCGACCGTTGAAGTGGACGAGAAGCTGATCCAGGCCATCGAGGAGCTCAATGCCGATCTGGTTGTCATCGGCTCGCATCATCCCGGCGTATGGCAGAACGTGATCAGCCACCATGGCGCGTACCTCGCCACCCACGCCGACGTCTCTCTGTTCATTGTACGGTAGTAAGACCTCCGGGGCGTCCTTGTGGCGGACGCCGAACAAGCGATACCACACCGTCGATAGCCGTCACGAATGTGCTATTGGTGTGGTGCGTGCGACACAAGGTAAAGGCGATACGGTCTCGTCAGCATTGGAATATCCCCGGGATGCCCAGGGCAGATGATAAAGGTGCGCCGCCTGGGTGGACGACCCCTATATCGAAAAAGGGTTGTTTGCCGCCACGACCAACTGGCCTATGCGGAGTCGTCCGGGCTCACCCGCCCCGACTCCCAGGTCCCGGCCTGCTCGAGAATCAATTCCGGATTCACGTACTGCTCGCGCAGCAGCCGCTCGTAGAGGGCACCCTCGGCCTCACGGTCGAGCGGCTGGTCCGCGCCGGCGATATCCTGCAGCGCCGCCTCCAGGAGGTCGACAGTGCCCGAACCCTCGTCGAACTGCGCCTTCTTGCGCCAGACCAGATCGTCGGGGAGCAGGTCGGCGCAGGCCTTGCGCAGTATCCATTTCTCCGTCGTTTCGCCGGTCGATTCCAGCGCCTCGGGATCCGTGCGGCGGAGCTTGAGCGTGGCCGGGATCGACTGAGCGAAGTCAATCAGGTCCCGGTCCAGGAAAGGCGTGCGGGCCTCCAGGCTCTCGGCCATCGTAATGCGGTCAACGCGTTGCAGGTTGATGTTGTGCATGGCGTTCAGCGAGCGGGTCAGTTCGTCGGCCAGCTCACGGGGGCTGTCCACGTACGCGTGGTGATACGCGTAGCCGGCGAATAGCTCGTCCGCCCCTTCGCCGGTGAGCACCGCCTTGACGTACTGCCGCGCCAGCCGGGCGGCGAAATGGGTCGGCACCGCGCTGCGCACGAGATCCACATCGGCGCTTTCCAGGTGGTAGACGACGTGCGCGAGGACCTTGGCCACGTCTCCTGCGGTGAAGGCGTGTTCATAATGCTCGGACCCGATATGCTCAGCGACCCGTCGCGCCGCGACCAGGTCGTTGCTGCCGGCCACGCCCACGGAAAAAGTCTTCAATGGTCGGGGTGCGGCCCGGGCGGCCAGCGCGGCGATGATCGAGCTGTCGAGCCCGCCGGACAGGAACGCCCCCACTTCCACATCGGCGACCATCCACTTGGTCACCGCCTCCTCGAGCACCAGGCGCAGCTCGCGGGCGGTAGCCTCGACGTCCAGGTCCGGTTCCGCCTCCGCCGCCCCGTGGGGCGTGCGATACCAGCGGCGCGGGCCGTCCTTGCTGTCATATAGGCTGCCGGGCGGGAGGGCCTCGATTTCGACCAGGTCCAGGCCGTCGAAAGCCTTGAGCTCGGAAGCGAAGGCCAGCCCGTCACCGATCCGGGCCCGATACAGCGGCTTGATCCCGAGCGGATCCCGGGCGGCGATGATCCGCTCCCTGGTGGCCAGCACAAAGGCGAACATGCCATCGAGCCGCGACACCCAGCGCAGCTCCCCTGAGCGAAACAGGTGCAGGATCGATTCGCTGTCCGAGGCCGTCTCGAAGGCGCTCTCGCCCAGAATGGCGCGCAGGTCCGCGTGGTTATAGATCTCGCCGTTGGCCACCAGGATGTCGCCGTCCTGGTAGATCGGCTGGGACCCGTCCTCGGTCCCGATGATGGACAGTCGGCAATGGGCCATGATGATGGGCTTGCCGTCCCCGCGCACCACCTCGACGGCGTCCGGTCCGCGGTGGGCGATCTTCTGGATCATCTTCTGGGCCAGCGTCTCGTCGCCGATGTTCCATAGACACACGAATCCGCACACGACGTGCCAACCTCCCATTTCTACTTCAAATTACTGGAACCCGGCGCCGGGCCGCCGCCGCGCCGACTGTCGGCCACCCGCTCGTGACGGGAGCATGCATTGTTGTCATTAAGGATACGCTGAACCGTTCCTACGCCACAACCGTCCTCCTTGGCGGTGGCGATCATGCCGGAATCGCCGAAGGGTGCCGCGCCCTAGGATGACAGCCGCCTGCCAGTGGGGCTGAGAATCATCTAGACTGAGACTTTCACGACGAGCAGCCTGAAACGGGGCACGTAGAGACGATGTTCCACTGTGCGGAAATATCTGTTCGCATTGTTGACGCTGCGCGGGTATGTATCGATTATCCGGGTGTCTGGACTGACAGAGGTCCAGTGCAAGGATGCGGTACGCCGCGCCGATCGCATCGCCGCCCGGAGCATCGCCGGGGACGGTGGCATGACAAAAGGGCCGTTTAATACCGGCCTCTGCAGAGAGCACACAATGCCGAAACTCGAACACCCGCAAGCCGGAGTTGCGCTAATACGCCTTGAGGACCCCGAAACGCGCAACAAGCTGGACGTGGAAAAGCGACGGGATATTGCCGACAAGCTGGAACAACTGGATGCGGACGACGATATCCGCGTGGTTGTGGTCGCAGGGATGGCAAAAGCGTTCGCTTCCGGAGCGGATATATCGCAAATGTCTGAAGCGGGTGCCGTAGACATGTGGCGATGGCATACAGGGGAAACCTGGGATCGCATTGCCCGGTTTTCCAAGCCCCTCGTCGCCGCTGTGCGGGGTTATGCGCTCGGCGCGGGCTGCGAGCTGGCCATGCATTGCGACATCATCGTGGCGGGCCGAAACGCCGTGTTTGGACAGCCGGAACCGAAAGTGGGGATTATCCCGGGGGCCGGAGGTACACAACGATTTACGCGCGCGGTCGGCAAGTTCAGGGCCAATCTGTACCTGATGACCGGGCGTCCGTTGGATTCCACCACCGCCCTGGAGATGGGCCTGGTTTCCTGTGTCGTGGATGACGAGGCGGTGGAGGAAGAAGCGCTCGATATCGCCAGCGATATCACCTCTCTGCCACCCCTATCCGTGGGTTTCATAAAGGAATCCGTGAAAATGGCGGACAATGCGCCGCTCGATCAGGCGCTGCACTTCGAGCGGCGATCCTGTCAGTTTCTTTTCGGCACCGAGGACAAGACCGAAGGCATGAACGCCTTTCTCGAAAAACGAAAACCTTCGTTCAAGGGCCGCTAGCGATATGAACCAGGACCGTAAGTTTGGCAGGGTCGGCGTCGTGGGCGCTGGAGTGATGGGGCAGGGCATCGCGCAACTGGCCGCCAGCTGCGGTCTGGAAGTGGTGATGTACGATCTCGAATCGAAAATGGTGGAAACCGCCAGACGGAATATTGAAAAGCACCTGCGCCGTCTGGTGGAAAAGGGTCGTCTTGGTGCGGAGGAGGTCACGGCCAGCCTGGAGCGGATTTCCAGCGCAGCAGACTATGCCGGCTTTGGTGACTGCGACGTCGTGCTGGAGGCCGTGGTAGAGAAAATCGAGGTCAAGCGCCTCGTCTTTCGCGACCTGGAAAAGCACGTTGGAAGCGGCGTTATACTCGCCACCAATACCTCTTCGCTGCCGATCGCGAGTATTGCCCGCGACCTGTCGGAACCGGGACGCTTTGCCGGCATGCACTTTTTCAATCCTGTACCCTTGATGCGGCTGGTTGAGGTCATTGCGGGGCCCGCGAGCGATCCGGCCACCGTCGAGCGGCTGATGGCGCTGGCTGAACATCTGGGCCGGACACCCGTGCGGGTCGAGGATTCGCCCGGTTTTCTAGTCAACTTGGGCGGACGGGCTTACACCACCGAAGCCCTCGCGCTGCTTTCGGAGTCGGTTGCCGAGCCTGGGGACATCGATGCGGTCATGCGGGACTGCTGGGGATTCCGGATGGGGCCCTTCGAGCTCATGGACCTGACGGGAATCGACGTCAACTACCCGGTTACCGAAATCATACACAGGGCATTTGGCTACGATCCGAGGCTCCGCACGCGCCCGCAGCACGCCCTGCTGCTCGAAGCAGGGCGACTCGGCCGCAAGACCGGCCATGGTTTCTATCGGTATACCGACCGCGGCGCGGAGGTCACCGCCACCCCGGTTGAATCGGGACCACCCCCCGCGTCGGTCTCACTGGTGGATCACGACGCAACGCTGGCCGCATTGTGCAGGCAAGCCGGCGTCAATATCCTCGATGAAGACGACGGCACCAGCCCCGTGCTGGCGGCGCCTTTGGGCGTGGATTGCTCGACACTGGCCTCGGAGCGAGACATCGATTACCGCCGGCTGGTGGCCATCGACCGTCTCGGTGATACCAGTAAGCGGGTTACGCTGATGACCGCACCGGGCGCTTCAGAAAATGCGCTGGCGGCGACCGCCGGGCTTTGCAGTAGAGCGGGCCGGCAGGTCACCGCCATCGCCGACTCCCCGGGTTTCATTGGCCAGCGAATCGTGGCGATGGTCGTTAATCTGGGGTGCGAGATCGCCCAGCTTGGCCTGGCGACGCCGCAGGATATCGATACCGCCATGCGGCTGGGCCTCAACTACCCCGATGGGCCGCTCGGTCTCGGCGACGCGATTGGCTTGGCCGAGGTTCATTCCATACTCCAGCGGCTGCAGACCGCGACCGGAGATGACCGCTATCGCCCCAGCATGTGGCTCCGGCGCCGGGCGCAGCTTGGCCTGTCGGCAACCCAGCCTGCGTAGGCCTGCATGGCTCAATGGGCGAGCTCGATCTGAAAGTCACGCACCGTTTCCAGGATGCAGTGGGCCAGCTCGCGGCGCATCCTGTGTTTGGACACGACGCCCGTGGACACGGCGATCGCGATAGCGCCGATGTCGTTGGCAATGCGAACCGGCACGGCGATGCCGCCGATGCCCTGATGCCAGGCATCGCATACGATCGCGACATCGCTGCTCAAAGCAGCCTTCAGGCGCCTGTTGAATGGGGCGTCGTCCAGGTTGTGCTCGCTCATGTTCCGGCGAAGGCGGAATATGACCCGCTTGCGCTCCTCTTCCGGCATGGCCTTGAGAAGCGCGAGACCGGAGGCGGAGCTCGCCATCGGAAGCCGGGCGCCCGTCTCGACCTGAACCGCCAGCAGGTTCCCGCCGCGCGCGCAGCCGACGAACGTGGCGTACAGCCCGTCGTGCACCGCGAGCGCCGTGGTCTCGCCGGTCGATTCGGCAATGCGTTGCAAAGCGGGCCTTACGGTTTGAAGCAGGTTCGCATCGCTCAGCACCGAGTAACCAAGCGTCAACACCTTGGGTGTAAGCACGTAGCGCCGGCAAGCGGGGTCCAGAGTCAAGTAACCGAGGGTTCGCAGTGTATGAACAAGCCGGCTGATCGTGGAGCGTGCCAGGCCGGTTCGTTCCGCGAGCTCGCTGTTGGTGGCGCCTCCCCGCGAGCGCGCGAGTTCCTGGAGCAGGCGCAGCCCGCGCTCCAGGGAAGCTATGAATTGTCGGTCATCGTCCAATATTCTGGGAGAGCGCCGCGAGGCGAAACCGCTAACTGTAATCCGGCATTGTCAGCATTCCGCTGGGCGTTCAGCAAGACTTGCCAGCAGTCATTGAACCCGAACTACGGAGGAAAGTCGCAGTGTTGACAGGTGATATGCTTCGCCGGTCGGCGCACCGTTTCCCGTCGAAAGCGGCTATCCGGTGCGCAGATCGGTGGTTATCGTACAGCGAGCTGGACGAATCCGCAAACCGCTTCGCCCATGCCATTCTCGGACTCGGTCTCGATAGGGGCGCAAAAGTCGCGATACTCAGCCGCAATATCCCCGAATACGGAATCGTATTCTTCGGCGCGTCGCGCACCGGGCATGTTTTGACCAATGTCTCGGTTCTCTATGCGCCGGAGGAGCTGACCTACGTTCTCGACAAGGCCGACGCCGAGGTGCTTGTTTTCGACGGGTTTCTCGCCGAGAAAGTGTCCATGGTCGCAGGCATGCTGCCCAAATTGTCCAAGCTCGTTTGTATTGGTGACGCCGGCGGCGTGGACGAGGCCCAGGACTTCTGGTCCTTCATAGAGGACCGGCCCGCGTCCCTCCCCGACGTACACATAAAGGAGACCGATCCGTTTTGCATGACCTATACCGGCGGGACCACGGGCCGCCCGAAGGGCGTGCTTTGCAGCCACCGGGCCCGGAATGTCACCGCGCACACGGTAATGGTGGAAGAGGCCATCGACGAGCGCGACATTGTGGGTATCGTTACACCCATGTTTCATGTGGCTGCATTGAACATCATGTTCCAGCCGGCGATGCTGGCCGGGGCCGGAACCACGCTGCTGACCAAGTGGTCCCCGGAAGCATTCCAGGACATGGTGGAGCATACGTGCATGACGGCATGCTTCATGGTGCCGACCCAGATCGCTACACTACTGAACGATCCGGCCTTCGACCCGGAGAAGCTGAAAAGCTGGAAGAAGGTCAGCTTTGCGGGGGCACCGATGCCGGACTGGGTGCAGCAGGAAGTGATGAAGCGCCTGCCGGATCTCAAGATGACGCAAATATACGGCCAGTCCGAGATGGGCGTGATCGCCGCGCTGCGGCACTGGTACCTTCCCGAAAAGCTCGGCTGCGTCGGCCGCCAGCCCTACAATGTGGATACCAGGGTAGTGCGGCCGGACGGCACCGACGTCCCTGTCGGTGAGATCGGCGAGGTCGTCAGCCGGGGAGACAACCTGATGACCGAATACTACGGTGAACCGGAGCAAACATCGGATTTCTTCAAGCTCAAGGATGGTTGGGGCTGGTCGGGGGATCTGGCAACCATCGACGAGGAAGGCTTCATCACGCTCGTTGACCGCTCCAAGGATATGATCATTTCCGGGGGAGAGAATATCTATCCCAAGGAAATCGAAACGGTGATCTACGAGCTGGATGCCGTCTCGGAATGTGCGGTTTTTGGTATTCCCGACGACAAGTGGGGTGAAGTGCCGGCAGCGTATATTGCGCTCAAGCCGGGGGCCGCACTGGACGAGCAGCAGGTTGTCGACCGGTGCGCGCAAAGGCTGGCCCGTTTCAAGCGGCCGCGCCTGGTGCGGTTTGTCGAAGATTTCCCGAAAACACCGATCGGTAAGATTCAAAAGAACATTCTGAAGCAAGAGTATTGGAAAGAGCGAGAGAGGAAGATATGAGCAGTCGCTACGACGATTTCGAGAACCTTGTAGTCGAAGGGCCCGAGCATGGCATTCTGACCATCACAATGAGCAAAGCCGACCGGCTCAATGCCGCCGATGCCGGCATGCACCGGGAGCTGGCGGAAATCTGGCGGGTCCTGGACGACGATCCGCAGGTCAATTGCGCGGTGATAAAAGGAGCCGGCAAGGGCTTCTCAGCCGGCGGCGATCTGGACCTGGTGACCGAAATGGCGGATGATTTCGACGTCCGTGCCCGGGTCTGGCGCGAGGCCCGGGACCTGGTGTACAACCTGATCAACTGCTCGACACCGGTGGTGTCCGCCATGCACGGCCCCGCCGTCGGGGCCGGCCTCGTGGCGGGGCTTCTCGCCGATGTATCCATCGCAGCCCGATCCGCGAAGATCATAGACGGTCACACACGACTGGGCGTGGCAGCAGGCGACCATGCAGCCATCGTATGGCCCCTCTTGGTGGGAATGGCCAAGGCGAAGTACCATTTGATGCTTTGTGAGCCCCTGTCGGGCGAAGAGGCGGAACGCATCGGCCTGGTTTCGCTGTGCGTCGATGATGAGGAGCTCGAGGACAAGACCCGGGAGATTGCCGAGCGCATGTCCCGGGCGTCCCCGACCGCAGTCCGCTGGACCAAGTACGCCCTTAACAACTGGCTGCGCATGGCGGGCCCGTCGTTTGATACCTCCCTGGCCCTCGAGTTCCTGGGTTTTACGGGCCCCGACGTCCGGGAAGGCATCGCCTCCCTCAAGGAGAAGCGGCCGCCGACCTTCGGCCAGCGATCCCCATTCTAAACCCGCGGAGCGAGCGGCCCGCTCGTTTCCGCGCCAACACCGGGTATTAACAGTGAAAGAATCGTATATCTGCGACGCGGTGCGAACGCCCATCGGCCGCTACGGTGGTGCCCTCAGTGCCGTACGGACCGATGATCTTTGTGCCCATCCGGTCAAGGCACTGATGGCCGGGAACCCCTCGGTGGACTGGGCGGCCGTCGATGACGCCGTATTCGGCTGTGCCAACCAGGCGGGGGAGGACAACCGCAACGTGGCGCGCATGGCGCTGCTGCTGGCCGGCCTGCCGGTGGAGGTGCCCGGCACGACCATCAACCGCCTGTGCGGTTCCGGCATGGATGCCATCGGTGTTGCGTCACGCGCCATCAAAACCGGGGAAGGTGAGCTTTTTCTGGCTGGCGGCGTGGAGAGCATGTCGCGGGCCCCATTCGTGATCGCGAAGGCGGAAAGTGCTTTTTCACGCCAGGCCGAGATGTATGACACAACCATTGGTTGGCGCTTTATCAACCGCCTTCTGGCAGAGCAGTTCGGTACGGACTCCATGCCCGAGACAGGCGAGAACGTCGCCGAAGAGTTCGGCATAAGCCGTGCCGACCAGGATGCATTCGCGGCCCGCAGTCAACAGCGGGCCGGAAAGGCGATGGAAGCGGGTCGGCTGGCAGTCGAAATGGTTCCAGTAGAGATTCCGCAGAAAAAGGGTGCCCCGGTTATCGTGGACCGGGATGAGCACCCAAGGCCCGACACCACGGTCGAAAAGCTCTCGCGCCTGCCTGCGCCGTTCCGCGCAAACGGCACGGTGACCGCCGGCAACGCGGCCGGGATCAACGACGGCGCCGCGGCGGTCATTGTCGCTTCGGAGTCGGCCGCCAGCGCCCACGGTTTGACGCCCAGGGCGCGCATACTCGGCACGGCCACGGCAGGCGTTCCGCCCCGCATCATGGGCATCGGTCCGGCGCCGGCCAGCGAGAAGCTCCTGCAGCGCCTCGGCATGACCATTGACCAGATGGACGTCATAGAGCTCAACGAGGCGTTTGCCAGCCAGGCTTTGGCGGTTTTGCGCCGGCTCGGACTGCCGGACGATGCCGAGCACGTCAATCCGAACGGGGGAGCCATCGCCCTGGGACACCCTCTGGGGATGTCGGGGGCGCGCCTGGTGACCACTGCCATGTTCGAACTGGAACGCCGCGGTGGTCGCTACGCTTTGTGCACGATGTGCATCGGGGTAGGGCAGGGGATCGCCTGCGTGATCGAACGCGTATAGCGGTGCTCCGGGGATTCGAAGAAAAGGTCTTGATAACAGTGCCGGCCCGGCCTGGCGCGCACCAGGCCTTCCGCGGCCCCGTGATGGACACGGACCGATCACCATCCGGGTCCATCCCCGGACTATTCCGCAGTGCAGAAATAGGCCGTCCCGGTTCCCGGCACCTGCTTGATTTGCTCGAAACTTGGCCCTAGGCTCGTGACGGATCTCGATGCTCACAACCCAATAGCGGAGAAACAATGTACAAGACCTTGATCCGTCTCACGACTGTCCTCGCGCTCGCGACCGCCTCGGCCGCCCCGGTGTTCTCCCAGGAGCCGGTTCGCATCGGCCTGATCACAACTCTTTCCGGCCCGCCAGGCTATCTGGGCGAGGACATGCGCGATGGATTCAATCTCGCCATCGACAGCGGGGACGGGAAGCTCGGAGGCATTCCGGTGGAGCTTCTCGTCGAGGATGACGGTCTCAATCCGGGCAATGCCAAACAGATCGCCGAACGCATGGTCCGACGGGACAACGCCGAGATCCTTACCGGCATTATCTTTTCGAATGTTCAGATGGTGGTGGCGCCGGTGGCGCTCATGAACGACCGATTCTACGTCTCGTCCAATGCCGGACCGTCGCCCATGGCCGGCGCCCGTTGCCACGAGAACTACTTTGTCTCATCCTGGCAGAACGATGCTATGCACGAGACTGCCGGCATCGCCGCCAATGACGCCGGGTACGGGAAAGCAGTGATTATGGTGCCGAACTACCGGGCGGGAAAGGACGCGGTGGCCGGCTTCAAGCGCTACTTCGAGGGCGAGATCGTTGACGAGATCTACACCAAGCTCGGACAGTCCGACTACGCAGCCGAAATCGCCCGAATCCGGTCAGTCGAGCCGGACATGGTCTTCTATTTCCTGCCCGGCGGGATGAGCATCAACTTCCTCAAACAGTACGACCAGGCCGGCCTGATCGACGAGATCCCGATCATTGCGCCGATGGTGTCGATGGAGGCACGAATTCTCTCCGGCGTCGGCGAGGCGGCGCTCGATATGCGCGCCACCTCGTTCTGGAACGCCGACCTCGACAACGACGCCAATCGCGAGTTTGTCGATGAATACCGCGCCGCCTACGATCGCGAGCCGACCCCCTGGGCGGCCCAGGGCTACGATGCGGCGCGGCTGATCGCCAGCGCACTGCAGACCTCCGGCGGTAAAGTCACGGAGGATCCCGAGGCTTTTCGCGCGGCGCTGCGTGAGGCGGATTTCGAAGCCGTTCGCGGGAGCTTCGAGTTCCAGTCCAACCAGCATCCGGTGCAAAGCTGGTATCTCCTGGAGGTCCAGAAGAACGACGACGGTGAGCTGCACCTTGCCACTATAGACACGATTGTCAGCGAGCACGGCGACCCCTACGTCGACGACTGCAATCTGAGCCGGTAGTGAAAGTGTCCCGGGGGAGACGGCGCGGACCGTCTCCCCCGGTCATTCCTGCAGATCGAATCAGACGATAGTGCTACTCCTGGTTGAACAGCTGCTCAACGGATTGCAGCTCGGTGTTTTCCTTTTTCTAGTATCCGCCGGCCTCACCCTGATCTTCGGCATCATGGGCGTGATCAATCTCGCCCATGGCTCCCTTTACATGATCGGCGCCTACACCGGCGCTACTGTCACCCAGGCGTCCGGTTCCTACCTGCTGGGATTCCTGGCTGCGGCATGCGCCGCCGGGCTGAGCGGCGTCGTCATGGAGCTGTTGTTGATGCGCCGGCTCTATGCCCGCGACCATCTGGACCAGGTTCTCGTCACTTTCGGTCTGATCGTGTTCGTCAACGAGGCCGTCACCATGATCTGGGGCCGCACGCCCTTGTTCATGGATATCCCGCAGGCGCTTTCCGGGTCTGTTGAGATCTTGCCCGGTGTGCCTTATCCGGTTTACCGCCTGGCCATCATTCTGGCGGGCATCGTCGCTGCAGTCGGTCTCTGGTTGCTGATTGCCAGAACGCGAATCGGAATGCTGATTCGCGCGGGGTCCACCAACCGTGAAATGGTCTCCGGGCTCGGGGTGAACATCTCGCGTCTGTACACTCTGCTGTTCGCCGCCGGTGCCGTGCTGGCGGGTGTTGCCGGCGCTTTCGCGGGACCACAGGTGTCCGTCCAGGTCGGCATGGGGGAATCCATCCTCATACTCGCCTTTGTAGTGGTGGTAATCGGAGGTATCGGCTCGGTGCGGGGCGCGTTCGTCGGCGCTCTGCTCGTGGGGCTGGTCGACACGCTGGGCCGCGCTTTCCTTCACGACCTGCTGGGGTTGTTCCTGCCGCCGGCCGAAGCCGCCGGTATGGGCGCGGCACTGTCATCCATGGGAATCTATGTGGTGATGGCGCTGGTCCTGATCGTCCGCCCCAGGGGATTGTTTTCGGTCCGGCCGGCGTCCTGACGCGATGCGCCAGCATTCCCTTCGCATCCTTGCTTACGGCCTGGTCCTGGTGTCGGTCTTGTTCCCTTTCATCGCCGATGCCGCGGAAAGCGGCTACCTGGTCCCGACCGCGAGCCGCATCCTGATCTACGCTCTGGCAGCCGTCAGCCTGAACCTCCTGGTCGGCTATGTCGGACTGGTCAGTCTGGGACATGCCGCTTATCTCGGGGTTGGCGCCTACGTCGTCGGCATACTGGCTTTCCACGCTGATGCAGGGAGCACAGTGCTGGGCATACCCGGCACGGTTCAAGGCCTGCTCAGTATTCCGGCGGCTGTGCTGTTGTCAGCGCTGGTGGCGCTTGTTATCGGAGCACTTTGCCTGCGCACCAGTGGTATCTTTTTCATCATGATCACGCTGGCGTTCGGCCAGATGATATTTTTCATGATGGTGTCCCTCGAGAGGTACGGCGGCGATGATGGTCTGTTCATGTACGCAGGGCCGAATCGGCTTGGCGCGCTGGACCTGTCCAACGAATGGACTTTCTTCTATGTCTGCCTCACGCTGCTGGCCGCTTTCCTGCTGCTCTGCCGCTGGTTGATCCGCTCGCGCTTCGGCCGTGCCCTGGGGGCGATACGTCAGAACGAAGCCCGCATGACCACGCTGGGAGCGAACGTATATCGATACAAGCTCGCGATTTTCGTGATCGCCGGCGCGGGTGCGGGCCTAGCCGGCGCCCTGCTCGCCAACCAGGCGAGCTATGTCAGTCCGGATATGCTTCACTGGACGCGTTCCGGGGAGCTGCTTTTCATGGTTATCCTCGGGGGCAGCGGTACGCTCGTCGGTCCGGTGCTCGGCGGGGCCAGCTTCCTGCTTCTGGAGGAATACCTTCCGGTTGGCTTCGGCGCCGCCGGATTGGAAACCCTGAAGGAGCACTGGCGAATCGTATTCGGCCCGATTCTGATCCTTGTTATGCTGTTCTTCCGGCGCGGTATCTACGGCCTGCTAACGGGGGAGGACAGGTCATGAGCGACGCCGCACTGCTGCGCGTGAAGGGCCTGTTCAAGAGCTTCGGCGCGCTGATGGCGATCAATGATCTCCATCTCGACGTCGAGGAGGGTGAGCTGCATGCGGTAATCGGTCCGAACGGGGCCGGCAAGTCGACCCTGGTCAGGCAGCTCACGGGGGAAATGAGCGCTGACGCCGGCCGTATTCTCTACCGGGGACGTGACATCACCGCGCTCGCGGCCGCCAAGCGGGTGCGCAGCGGCATCGCGCGCTCCTACCAGATCACTTCGATTTTCCCCGAGTACACCGCCCTGGAGAACGTCGCCATGGCGGTACAGACCCGGCTGACGCAGGGCGCGGCTTTCCTGCGCCGAGCGGCGGGCGACCCGGCGCTTGAGTCACCCGCGGGCGAGCTGCTGGATCGGGTCGGCCTGTCGGCTGAGCGGCGCAGCCCGGCATTCTCGCTGGCACACGGTCAACAACGACAGCTCGAAGTAGCCATGGCACTTGCCCTCGAGCCGACGCTGCTGCTGCTCGACGAGCCAATGGCGGGGATGGGGCAACAGGAAAGCGATATGGTCGTCGATCTCCTGTCCGGCCTGCGCGGCAGTATGACGATACTGCTCATCGAGCACGACATGGACGCGGTGTTCGCGCTGGCCGACCGGGTGACGGTGCTTGTGTACGGCCAGGCCATAGCCACCGGGTCGGTAGAGGAAATCCGCAACGACCCCGAGGTCCGCAAGGCCTATCTGGGAGACGAGCACGATGCTGCTTGAGGTCGTGGGCATCGAGACCTTTTACGGACGCAGCCAGGTGCTGTTCGGGGTCGATCTTGCCGTTGACGACGGTGAAGTGGTCACCCTGATGGGCCGCAACGGCATGGGCAAAACCACGACCATACGTTCCATACTCGGGCTGACGCCACCGGCGTGCGGCGAGGTCGTGCTTTCCGGACAGCGCGTGGCAGGCCTGCCGCCTTACCGCATCGCCAGACTGGGTATCGGGCTCGCCCCGGAGGGACGCGAAATATTCCCGACTCTGACCGTACGCGAGAACATGGTAGCGACCGCGGCAAACCACCGCGGCATCGACAACCCCTGGACGCTTCGACGCATTCACGAACTCTTTCCGCCACTCAAGGAGCGCGAAAATCAGTCCAGCTCCTCCCTTTCGGGCGGCGAACAGCAGATGTTGACCATCGCCAGGGCATTGATGACCAACCCGCGCCTTCTGATACTGGACGAGGCGACGGAAGGGCTGGCGCCGCTCATCCGTGAGCAGATATGGCGCATCGTCGAAGCACTGAAAGCAGAGGGTCAGGCCATCCTTCTGGTCGACAAGAATCTGTCGCGACTGTTGCCCATCGCTGACCGGCACTACGTGCTCGAGAAGGGGACGGTGGCCTGGTCCGGCACCTCCCGGGAGTTGGGCGAGCAGAAGGACGTTGCCCACCGCCTGCTGGGCGTATGACGGCTCCCGCCATAGTACCCTTGGGCATAAATACACACACGTTCAGAGCGCCTCCAAAGTGCCGATGCAAGGCGCGCTTCGCAGGGAATGGCCAGCCATTTTCAAGAAGCGCAACGCCGCAGTGGCGCTTTGGAGGCGCTCCCTTCGGGCGGGTCGGAAAAGCCCCTCGCCGGCGTTGCGCTCGCTTGAATTGGCACGGCCAGTCCTGCGCTCGCGCGCCTTGGCGACGAGCTTTTCCGATCCCGCTGAACGTGTGTGTATTTATGCCCAAGGGTACTTAGCGGGTGTGACCAACGGCGAGAAGGCTGAGCCGCACCGGTCCGGGTGGCGGTATGTCGTGCCTCCGAAAAGTGATGATGGAGCGGAAGATCCAACAACTCCGAAAGCCGACCACTACGGTGCCTTGTCTTTGATGAGCGGAGTCACAGCTTGATGCAAACGTTTTTCATCTCGGTATAGAACTCGAAGGAGTGCACGCCGCCTTCCCGCCCGATCCCGGAGTGCTTCATGCCGCCGAAAGGGGTCCTTAGATCACGCAGAAACCAGGAATTGACCCAGACGATCCCGGCCTCCAGGGCGCCGGCCACGCGGTGGGCGCGCGTGAGGTTCTCGGTCCACAGTGCGGCCGCGAGGCCGTAGCGGGTGTCGTTGGCGAGCGCGACCACTTCATTCTCGTCATCGAACGGACGGATGTGGCAGCACGGGCCGAAAATCTCTTCGCGTACGACCGGGTCATGCTCCGTGAGCCCGGTCCAGATGGTTGGCTCCACCCAGTAGCCGGCATCGAGCGGCGCCGGCAGGTCCGGACTGCCGCCACCGGCGACGATCGTCGCGCCGGCCTCGCGGGCCTTCCCGTAGTAGCCGAGCACCTTGTCGCGGTGGGCCTCACTGATCAAGGGGCCCATGGTGGTCGCCGCGTCGTTCCATGCGCCGAAAGCGAGGTTGCGAGCCTTCTTCGCCAGGTGTTCGACGAACTCGTCGAACACGGAGCGCTGCACGTACAATCTCTCGGTGCCCAGGCAGATCTGGCCGCCGTTGGCGAATACAGCGCGCGAGGCGCCTTCCACGGCCTTTTCCATGTCGCAGTCGGCGAACACGATACCGGGGTTCTTGCCGCCGAGCTCGAACGAAACCTGCTTGATGCCGGGAGCGCAGGCCGCCATGATGGCCGAGCCGGTGCGCGATTCGCCGGTGAAGGTGACGCCGTCTATATCCGGGTGCGACGTCAGGTATTCGCCGGCCGAATCCGGGCCGAACCCGTGCACCACATTGAAAACTCCCGGCGGCACGCCGACCTCGTTCATGATGCTGCCGAGCAGGGCGCAGGTGTGAGGGGTCTCCTCGGATGGCTTGACCACGACGCAGTTGCCGCAGGCCAGCGCGGGGCCCACCTTCCACGTCATCAGCAGCAGCGGCAGGTTCCAGGGGCACACGACGGCGATGACGCCCTTGGGACGCCGCTGGGCATAGTTCAGCGCTCCCTGGCCGTCCGGGGTATCGAGCATGAAGCTCTCTGTCGGGACGTTCTTGACCAGATCGGCGAAAATCTTGAAATTCGCGGCACCCCGCGGGATGTCGATATGCGATGCCAGGGACGCCGGCTTGCCGGTATCCAGGCATTCGGCCTCGAGGAACTCGTCGAACCGCTGCGTGATTCGGTCCGCGATGCGGTGGAGCATTGCCATCCGTTCCTCCACCGCGAGGCGGCCCCAGGGGCCTCGCAGCGCCGCCCGCGCCGCTGCAACGGCTTGATCCACCTCCGGGCGGCCGGCCTCGTCGACGACGCCGATCTGCTCCGCCGTGGCGGGGTTGAAGTCGGGGAACGTTCGCCCCGACTTCGAGCCCACCGTCTCGCCGTTGATGAAATGCTTGATCTCGAACATGGTCTCAGTCACCTGCTGGGCTATGCGGCTGTAAAAGCCCCGGCCTACTCGGAAAATTCCTTGATGTTCGGCTTGCTGCCAAAGGCGCAGAACGAAGCCGCCTCCATGGCAAACTGCCGCGGCCGATAGCTCGCTTCGTCTTCGATGATGCTGCGGTCGCTGTTGGAGTACTCATAAATCATGCCCTCCGGCCCCTCAAAGTACAGAAAGTAACCGCCTGACGTGCAGTGGCGGCCGGGGCCGAACACGATGGGAATCTCGATCTCCTGGAACCAGTACCACGATCGCATGAGATCGTCGATCTCCTGGACCTGATAGTTGACGTGTTGAACACCCGGGCGGTCGGTGGGAAACAGCGCCAGCTGGTGGTGCCGTGACGCAACCCGCAAAAGTGGTGTGGGACCGATCCAATCACTGACCCGGGCGTTGAAATGGGTGGTCCAGAACGCTTCGTCGCGCTCGGGGTCGGTGGTGTTCAAGCCGATATGTCCGAACCCCTTTACCCCCGCGTCCCGCGCCGGAAAGTACCGCCGATTGGCCTCGAAAGGTCGCACCAGCAGCTCGATGCGATTGCCCGAGGGATCGTTGAACCAGCCAAAGTCATGAACGAATCGCTCCGCAGCTTCCTCGGGGGCGCCGCTCCCGCAGGGTACGCCGGCTGCATCCAGAGCGCCGAGGGCGCGGTCGAGGCCGCGCCAGTCCTGCAGCTCGAAACCGACCGTGTGATCCCGGGAGTCTCCGGCAAAGTAGCACAGGGTGTGATGTCGATGATCGCTGCGGAAGTACAGCGCGTGGTCCTTCTTCACCACGAGCTGAAGCCCCAACACCCGCGTGCAGTAGTCTTCGGCGGCGTCGAGGTCGCATGTCCCGAGTCGGAGGTAATGAATGTCTCGCAGTTCGATCATGGATCGTGCCTCTGAAGTCTTGCTGCCGGCCGTCCCCAGCACCATTATCCTTTGATGCGCTTGGCCAGCTCATCCATGCTGCGGGCCAGGATTGCGGTGTCGACGCCGGCGGCCACGAAAGTGAAATCTTCGTCGAGGTACCCGAGCGCCGCTTCCGGACTGGTCGCGAGGATGCCGGCGGGCTTGCCGGCGCCGGCGATTCGGACGGACGCGTCCTTGATTGCGGCCTGTACCGCCGGATGGTCGGGCAGGCCGATATGGCCCATAGAAGCCGCCAGGTCCGACGGCCCGATGAACACTCCGTCGATCCCGTCCACCGCCGCTATGGACTCGAGATTCCCCAGGGCAGTCGGCGTCTCCAGTTGAGCCAGGACGCACACCTGCTCGTTCGCGGTCTGTAGATAGCTCTTGTCGCGTCCGTATGCGGTGGCCCGGGTGCTGCCGGCGACTCCCCGCGATCCGGCCGGTGGATAGCGGCACGCTGCGACCGCCGCGGCGGCCTCATCCGCGTTCTGGATGAACGGAATCAGCACTGTCCGGGGGCCGAGGTCGAGAATCCGCTTGAGCAGTACCGGGTCGTTCCAGGCCGGCCGAACTGCCGCGCTTGCCGTGCCCCGGCCGGCAGCCCGGAGCAGCGGCGGCAGGCCGGCAATTTCCACCGGCGAGTGCTCGGTGTCGAACAGGATCCAGTCGAAGCCTGCCCCGGCGACGATCTCGGCGGCCACGGGACTGCACAAACTGCTCCAGACTCCGACCTGGGGGCGCCGCGCCTGGATGGCCGCTTTGAAAGGATTCGCCGCCACTATTCCGTGCTCAGGAGAACTGCACGGCGACTCCACCCAGGGGGCCGAAATCAGCGTGCAGAGTATCGCCGGGCTGAGCCCACACCGGCCGGGTGAACGAGCCGGACAGCAGCATGTGACCGGGCTCGAGCGCCACATCGAACTCCGCGAGCTTGTTCGCCAGCCAGGCCACCGCCATCGCCGGATGCCCCAGCACACCCGCCGCCAGGCCGGTCTCCTCGATATCCGCATTGCGGTAGAGCACGGCGCCCGTCCAGCGCAGGTCGACGTCGTCGGGTTTCACCGGCCGGCCGCCAAGAACCAGGCCCGCTGCCGCGCCGTTATCCGCCACGGTGTCGAATATCTTGCGCGGATTCTGCACCCGGGCGTCGATGATCTCGATGGAAGGCACCACGTACTCGGTGGCGCGCAGCGCGTCCACCAGCCCCACGCCCGGGCCGCGCAGCGCTTCCTTGAGCACAAAGGTCAGTTCGGGCTCGACCCGCGGAATACAGAAGTCGTCGTGCCGGACGCTGGCGCCGTCGGCGAAAACCATGTCGTCGAAGACGTGGCCGTAATCCGGTTCGTCGATCTGGGAGGACGCCTGCATGGCCTTCGAGGTGAGCCCGACTTTGTGGCCCACCAGACGCGCGCCCTCACCGGCCCGGCGTTCGGCGATGGCCCTTGATATGGCGTAGGCGTCGTCGATCGTGATGTGGGGCCAGGTCGTGGAGAGCTGGACACAGGGCGTCCGGGACTGCTGGGCGTGCACCAGGGTGTCAATGGCTTGGCGGCGTTCTGATTCGCTGAGCATCGTTGGCCTTGGGTTTCTTGAGGGTGCGCGTCGCGGGGCCGACCGATCGTCGGCCGCCGCTCGAACAGGGCCACGATAGCCGCCGTCCGGTGGAAAATAAAATCATATTTGCGAGCTTTTTCGCGCCTGAATGTTATAGCAGAATCAGGCAGAGATTCCACAACGAGGAGGCCACTAATGGACCGGATCGACGTCAATCAGCTCAATTCACGGCTCAAGTTCAAGCAACTGGTGGCCTTTCACTGTGTCCACGAGTACGGCTCGCTGGTGAAGGCGGCAAGCAAGCTCAACGTTACTCAGCCCGCCCTGACGCGGACCATCCGGGAGCTTGAACGGGTATTCGGCAACGCGCTGTTCGTTCGCACCAATCGCGGCCTCTCACCGACCCTGTTCGGCCAGGCGCTGGCCAAAAGGGTGGCGAACATCCTGGCGGAGATGCGCTACACGGTCGACGAGCTCAACGCGTTGAGCCACGCCGACGCGGGGCACGTGGTGGTCGGCACCATTGTCTCGGCATCGGCTTACCTGCTCCCCGTCGCTATCGCAGATCTCAAGGAAAGCGCGCCTTCCATCGTGATTACTGTGCGCGAGGCCACCAACGACATTCTGGTTCCTGCGCTCGCCAACGGCGAGATTGATATGCTCATCTGGCGCATCCCGCCCGAGCCGTACGAGGGCATCCGGCACGAGGTATTGTATGAGGACAACCTGTGTGTGGTAGCGCGACCGGGTCACCCCTTGATCCGGCGGCGCACGGTCGGGCTTCAGCACACCCTGGACTATCCCTGGATCGTCCCGGTGGGCGAATCGCCGGTGCGCCAGGTCGTCACCGAAAGCTTTCGCGAGGCGGGGCTGCCGCCTCCGGTCAACATTGTCGAATCCCTGTCAATTGTGACCAACATCGGCTTGCTGGGACGTACGGATTGTATCGCCGTTCTGCCCCAGACCGCCGCCGAGCGCTTTCGCGGCGAGGGTGTGGTAGCCGTACTTCCGGTGAAGGGTATGCAGCCATTCGGCGACGTCGGCATCTCCACCTGGGAGGCCCGGACCCTCCCCCCGGCGGCGCGCCGGTTCTACCAGTGCCTGGTTGATGCCGTGCCCGCGCGGGGTTGAACGGTGCTGTCCAGCTCCGGGTCTGATATAAAATTTTTGCTCAAAACAGCCAATAAATATGATTTTATATTCGCGCTCTATACCCGTATCGTTTCCGTCCGACCAACGGTTTCCCGTTTGCGGAGGACAATGCCTTGAGCACCGACAGCGCAGTCATATCCGGCAAGGCCAAGCCGCGCGGGCGCTATCCACACTATCGCCGCGCCGGAGACTATATACACATATCGGGAACGACTTCGCGCCGGTCCGATAATACATTCGTTGGGGCGGATACCGGCGACGACGGTGAAGTCAACCTGGATATTCGCGCGCAGACCCGCGGCGTCATCCAGAACATCGAGGGAATTCTGAGCGCCGCGGGAGCCGGTTTGAAGGACCTGGTGGAGCTCAACACTTTCCTGGTCGATATGGGCGATTTCGACGGCTACAACGAGGTCTACGCGGAGTACTTCGACTACGACGGGCCGGCCCGTACCACTGTCGCTGTGCACCAGCTTCACCATCCACACCTGCTTATCGAAATCAAGGCGGTTGCCTACAAGCCAACACCCGGAGACAGTTGAGATGCCTTCCAAATACGATCTTCAACCGTTCAATTTTCAGAAGTGGCTCGACGACAACCGCGACAAGTTCAAGCCGCCGGTCGGCAACGCCCAGATCTGGGAGGATGGTGAATTGATGGTCACCGTGGTGGGAGGACCCAACTTTCGCACCGACTTCCATGACGATCCGGTGGAAGAGTTCTTCTACCAGATGACAGGCGACATGGTGCTGCGCATCCAGGAGCACGAAGGCGAGCCGCACCGGGACATTCGCATCCGCGAAGGCGACATCTTCTTTCTACCTCCGCATGTAAGGCATTCACCTCAGCGCCCCCTGGAGGGCAGCCTCGGCCTGGTGGTCGAGCCCAAGCGGCCGGAAGGCGATAAAGATGCATTCGAGTGGTACTGCCTGAACTGCCACTACAAGGTGCACCGCGTGGAGGTGCAGCTCGAAAGTATCGTGCGTGACCTGCCTCCCTTGTTCAACCAGTTCGACGACAGCATCGAGCATCGCACCTGCGGTCACTGCGGCGAGGTGCACCCCGGCAAGACGCCGCCCGACCACTGGAAGGTCAACCTGGAGCAGGGAGCGCAGCGTGCTGACGGTTGACGTCCATTCACACTTCTTCCCGCAGCTCAGCCGCGGCCACTCGAAGTTTCTGGATCCCGACGACACGCCCTGGCTCGACTTGCGCGAGGACGGCAAGGGAATGATCAAGTGCGGTGGACGCGACTTTCGTCCCGTGTACGATGCCTGCTGGTCGGCGGATCGCCGGATTGAGGAAATGGACCGGCATGATGTCGACATACAGATCATGTGTGCGACGCCGGTGCTGTTCGCATATTCAAAACCAGCGAACAAAACGCGCGACTGGGCAATGCTGGTCAATGATATGGGCCTGGAGCTGTGCAGCACGCACGGCGCCAGGCTGAAGTGCATGGCCCAGGTGCCGTTGCAGGACCCGGCGCTGGCCTGCCAGGAAGTGTCCCGGGCCAGGGCTAGCGGCCACGTGGGCGTTCAGATAGGCAACCACGTTGGAGACCGGAACATGGACGATCCGGGCTTCATCGAGTTTCTGCAGCACTGTGCGGCGGAAGGAATGCCGGTGCTGGTGCACCCCTGGGATATGCTGGGGCGCGAGCGGATGCCGCGCTACATGCTGCCTTGGCTGGTGGCGATGCCGGCGGAGACTCAGCTCTCCATCTTGTCCCTGATCCTGTCGGGCGGGTTCGAGAAGCTGCCTCGAAGCCTCAAGCTCTGCTTTGCCCACGGCGGCGGCTCGTTCGCTTTCCTGCTGGGGCGGGCCGACAATGCCTGGCGTCAAAGGGACATCGTGCGCGAGGACTGCCCGCAGCCGCCATCCAGCTACGTGGATCGGTTCTATGTCGACTCCGCCGTGTTCGACCAGCGCGCCCTCAAGCTGCTGGTCGACGTCATGGGCAGCGAGCGCGTGATGTTCGGCACAGACTACCCGTTTCCGCTTGGCGAGGAAGATATGGCATCGCTTGTGCGTACGGCGCCGGAGTTCGGCAACGACTGCAAGGCCCGGATTCTCGGGTTGAACGCGCAGGAATTTTTTTCATTAGATACAGACCACAACTGAGGAGGAACACCATGCTCACCAGAACCATCAAGGCACCCGTGTTGTGCGTATTGGCTTCGGCGGCGCTGCTCGTTTTCGGGACGGCCTCGGCAAAGGAGTTTCGCCTGGGTCTCATCACGCCGCCGCCGCATGTGTGGACCCAGGCGGCGCAGGCTTTCGGCGAGGAGCTCAACGAGACAACGGGAGGCGCGCACAGTGTCTCGGTTTTCCCGTCGGGCCAACTCGGCAACGAGGCGCAGATGATTCAGCAGCTTCAGAGCGGCGCGCTCGATATGGCGTTTCTCACCATGGCCGAGGTGTCCAACCGGGTGCCGCAGTTCGGCGCTTTCTACGCGCCCTACCTGGCGAAGGATATCAACGCCGCCGCCAAGGTGCTGCGAAGCGATGCCGCTTCTGAAATGCTGGCGCTGCTGCCACAGCAGGCTGGCGTGGTGGGGATCGGCTACGGCACCGCCGGCATGCGGCAGATCGCTTCCCGGACGCCGGTGAATTCGTCGGCGGACCTGGAGGGAAAGAAGCTCCGCATAACACCCTTCGAGCCGATCAAGGATTTCTTCAACCTGGTCGGCGCCGCGCCGACGCCCATGCCCCTGCCGGCAGTGTACGACGCCTTGGCGAACGGCCAGGTCGACGCCATCGATATGGATCTGGAGCTGATCTGGAAGCTCAAGTACTACGAGCACAGCGACGACGTCGTGGTTTCCAACCACATGATGTTTCCGATGATCGGCCTGGTCTCGGCGCAGGTTTGGCAGGGCCTGTCCGATGAGGACCGGGCCGCGATAAAGGATTTAATGGCAAGCCACCTCGACGGGACCATAGACAGCTATATCGAGATGGAGCCCCAATTTCTCGCGGAGCTGGAGAACACCGATGTCAACGTCAAGGTCGTCGACACGGGCTTCTTCGAGGACGCTACCGAGGAGTGGAATGCCATTTGGTCCGAGCAGTCCAAAGGCGCGCTCGAGCAGTTGAGGGCTGCGGCTGGCGGGTCCTGATACAGGAAACCCCGGCAGGCGTTCGTCAGGGTGGGCGATGGCCGTGCAATGCCCGCGCGGATGATCATCGCGTGGTCCGACGCATTCCTGCGGGTCGAGCGGCGGCTACTGGCAGTGCTGGTAGCCGCCGTCACCGGTCTGGTGCTGTTGAACGTCGTGACGCGCGCGTTCAACATGGCGCTGTTCTGGGTGGACGAGCTCGCGATCTACACCATGGTCTGGATGGTGCTGATCGGGGTGTCGACCATGGTTCGCGAGAAGACCGGCATCGCCGTCACCATCCTGTTCGATGCCCTGGGCGACCGCGCCAAACGCTGGTTGGGTCTGACGATCGATGTGGTCGTGCTCGGGTTCTCGGTAGCTCTGCTGGCGTTGTGCTGGCGCTGGTACGACCCGCCGGGCCTGGTCAGCGCCGGTTTCGACACCGGCGCGTTCAGCGGCGAAACCTTTAACTTCATCTACCAGGAGCCAACCAACACTCTCGGCGTCCGCAAGTGGATCATCTGGCTGGTGGTGCCGTTGGTCTCGATATCTCTCACGGTGCACAGTCTGGCAAACGTGCTGCAGTCAATCAACGGCGTGCGGGGGTATAATGAGGAGTAGAACCTCCAGGTGGCCATGGTCTGGTTGACTTTCGTGGTTCTGTTGCTGGCGGGCGTGCCCGTGGCGCTGGTGCTGGCCGTCTCCGCGCTGGTCTACATCCTTTCCTCGGACAACCACGTTCTGTTCCTGTCATACCCGCAGCAGCTCTTCAGCGGGCTGCAAAACTACGGCCTGCTGGCCATTCCCTTGTTCATGCTCACCGGCGAACTGATGAACCGGGGCGGCGCTACGCGCCGGCTTGTGGACATGGCCGGCATCGTCGCGGGCGGATTCCGCGGCGGTCTTGCCTACATCAACCTTCTGGCGAACATGATGATGGCTTCCATCATCGGGTCAGCGGCGGCACAGATCTCGATCATGTCGCAGGTCATGGTTCCGGAGATGGAAAGGCAGGGCTACCAGAGGGACTTTGCCGCCGCGACCACCGCGGCGGGCGGGCTGCTGTCACCGATCATCCCGCCGTCCATGCTGTTCGTGATCTACGGCGTGCTGGCTCAACTGCCTATCGGAGAGCTGTTCATCGCCGGGATCGTACCCGGCCTGTTGATGGCGGGCGGGTTCTTCGTCGCCATCACGCTGCTCGGATTCCGCTACAACTACCCCACCGGAGCTTGGTACACGCCGCGGGAGGCACTCCGGGCCTTGTTGTGGGGTCTGCCCGCCCTGTGCGTCCCGTTGGTTATCATCGGCGGCATCATTCTTGGGATCGCGGCTCCAACGGAGTCGGCGGCGCTGGCCGCCGTGGCCGCCCTGGTAATCGGCAGATACGTCTACAGGGAGTTGAGCTTCAGCGATATGGGGAGCATCCTAAACCGAACCGCACGCAACTCGGCCCTCGTGATGTTCCTGATCGCGGCCGCCAACGTGTTTGGCTGGGTTATTCTCTATGAGCAGATCCCGCAGGTGATCACCGGCTGGCTGACCGGCCTTACCGAGGATCCGTTCTACTTCCTGCTCCTGGTGATGCTGCTGCTCATCTGCGTGGGCATGGTGATCGACGCCATCGCGGCACTGATCATAGTTGTTCCGATTTTGCTGCCGATCGCAGTCGGCACCTACGGCCTCGACCCGATCGCCTTTGGCGTGATCGTCTGCATCAACCTGGTGCTCGGACTGCTCACGCCGCCGGTCGGTGCGGGACTGTTCATCGCCTCGGCGATGAGCGGCGTCGCGCCCGGCCGGTTGTTCCTTGCCCTGCTTCCCTTCCTCGTCACCACCGTGTTCGTGTTGATTCTGCTCAGCTGGCAGCCGTGGCTGGCGACGGCCCTGCTGTAGCCGGTCGGCTGGACACGCTCCCGACTCAATCGATCATCGAGCGCGTCTGGCGCATCGCTGGTGCCAACCGCGTCGCTCGACTCCTGGCCCCATAGCAAGGGGAACCGGACGCCATACGTCCCCCTCGCCGGACGGAATAACACCTTGTCGTCGCTTTGCGCGTTGGGGTGTTGTCTGTATCGTATGTATCTGGTTCGCGTCCGTCGTCGAGTAGAGATCTATCGCCGAAGCATGGTTTGACAGCCGGGTGACGCCCCACTGGTTTCGGCTTCACAGTGATTTGCTTCGTCGGTGGATGGTCGCCCGGTTCAGGGGGGATTGTAATGGGCATCACTGCGGCTAAAAATGCACTGATCCGGATGCGCTGGGGCGAGCTGGCCGGCCGTTTCCTGGCCGTGTTGGCGCTATGGTGGGTGCTCGTCGAGGGTGACGCGTCCACATTGGCCGAGGGATCGATCGTGGCGGCGCTCGTGGCTGGTCTCGGTAGCCGTGCATTCCCGCGCGGCAGACACCGCGTGCGTTGGCGCGCCTTTCCCGCCTTTGTGCTGTATTTTATCGGCCGTTCCATTATCGCGGGCCTGGATGTGGCGCGGCGGCTGCTGACGCCTTCCTTGCCCATCCTGCCGGGCGTCATCTCCGTTCCTCTCGAGGTGCCCGACGGCGCCCCTCGCTGGCTGCTGGCGAACACGCTCAGCCTCCTTCCCGGCACTCTGAGCGTCGATCTGCACGACGATCGGCTGGAGCTCCATTGCCTGGATACCGGTGTGGATATCTCCGGCTCCGTGCGCCGGACGGAGGACCGGGTCGCCGCGCTGTTCGGCGTAGCAACCGTGTGCGAACGTTGATCCCCGCCGCTCTCAACCTTGTGGCGCTGCTGTTGCTGCTGACCCTGGTGCTGGGTCTCGTCAGAATCTGGCTGGGGCCGGCGCCCGCGGATCGCATGCTGGCCTCGCAGTTGTTCGCGACGACTGGTGTGGCGCTGCTGCTGGTCCTGGCCGAATCGCAGTCCATGCCCGCGCTGCGCGACGTGGCGCTGACGCTGGGGGTGCTGGCGATACTGGCATGCGTGGCATTCGTCGCCCGGGTGGTGGACGCCGGCGGCAGCGCGGGTCGGCAGGAGGAGACCGATGACGATAATTGAATCGCTTCAGCTGCTCCTGCTTGCGGCCGGTTGTCTATTCTACCTGGTAGGTATCCTCGGACTGTTCCGCTTCCCGGATACGCTGACACGCATTCATGCCCTGACCAAGGTGGACAATCTAGGCCTTGGCTTGATTGTCATTGCACTGCTGCCCATGGCCGGCTCGTCGGCCATCGCTCTGAAGATGGTTCTGATCTGGTTCGTGGCCCTGGCGGCCAGCGCCACCACCGCGCACCTGGTGGCGCGCGCCGCGAGCGGCGCCGGACGGCCCGAAGGACACTCCGGCCATGATTGATCTCTGGCTGGATATGCTGCTGGTGTTCGCGCTGCTGGCCACCGCTGCGGCGGCGCTGTGCTCCCGGGACCTGTTTCGCGCCGTGGTGTTGTTCATCGCATTTGGCCTGCTCATGGCCCTGGGCTGGGTGCGGCTGGAAGCCCCGGACGTGGCCCTGGCCGAGGCGGCTATCGGTGCCGGCCTGACCGGCGTGCTCCTTCTGGACGCGGCCGGGCATTTCCGGGGGCGGCGACGGAACAGCGGGGAAGAGGGAAAAGGGGAATGAGGATCGGTCTGGTTCTGGCGTTGTCGGCCCTGGTGGGGCTGGCGCTGGGGGCGGCGGTCCTGCGGATTGCCGGAGCGCCGCCGCCGGTGGACCTGCCGGCCGCCGTCGGTGATGCGCTGGTGCGCAGCGGTGTGGACAACCCGGTGACCGCGGTGTTGCTGAATTTTCGTGCCTACGACACGCTTCTGGAGGTCGCCGTGCTGGTCATTGCCGGGGTGGCGGCTCTGTCTCCGGAACGCGCGACGCCCTTGGCAGCGCCCGCTCTGCGCAGCGCCAATATCTTGTTGCATGCCCTGGTGGCGTGGTTTGTGCCGTTGATGCTGGTGCTGGCTGCATATCTCGTGTGGGCGGGCGGTCATCGGCCCGGCGGCGCCTTCCAGGCGGGTGCGGTGCTGGCGGCGGCGGGTGTGCTGATGCGGCTCGCGGGCGTCCCCCTGCACGTCTTGGGCAACGATCTGAGGTTCAGGGCGGGACTGGTACTCGGGCTCGCGACGTTGCTGCTGGTGGCGCTGCTGGGCGCGTCGTCGGGAGGGGGGTTCCTGGCTTACCCGCCGGCGCTGGCCGGGACGCTCATTCTGGTGGTGGAAGTGCTGCTGGCGCTTTCCATCGCCCTGGTGCTGCTGGTGCTGTTCGTGTCGGCGCCGCCCTCCGACGGCGATGCGGCTTCCACGGGTGATGAAGGCGTTTGATGAGCACCTCGATCATCTACGCCCTGGGCGGCGCGGCGCTTTGTGGAATCGGGCTGGCGGGGTTCGCGCTGCTGCGGCACCTGCTGCGCCGCTTGATGGCCTTCAATGTGATCGGCTCGGGGGTGTTTCTGCTTCTGGTCGGTCTGGCACAGACGCGTGGAGTAGCGGATCCGGTGCCCCAGGCCCTGGTGTTGACCGGAATCGTCGTCGCGCTGGCCGCGACGGCGCTGGCGGTGGTGCTGATGCGGCGCTGGTACCGGCTGACCGGCGCCACGGAGCTTGAGGAGCGCCGGGAACCCCCGTGCTGACGCTGCTGATTCCCGGCCTGCTGTTCGTCCCGCTGGCCTGTGCGGTGGTGTCCGTGCTGTTGGGCTTCCGGCTGGCCGGGTGCGTGGCCCGGGTGGGCGCGCCCCTGCAGCTTGCACTGTCGGTGGCTCTGTGTCTGGCGGTGGCGGGACAAGGCGGCGGCCTGTACGTGCTCGGAGGCTGGGAGCCGCCGCTGGGCATCGCCCTGCGCGTGGACGGCCTGGCCGTGACGCTGGTGCTGGTCACCGCAGTAGTCGCCGCGGCTTGTGGTCTGCATGCCGTGGTGTATCTGGGTGTGGACGGCGAAGGGCCGCGCCCTTTCTGGCCGCTATTCTGGTTCCTGTGGGCGGGATTGAACGGCGTGTGGCTGGCGGGTGATCTGTTCAATGCGTACGTGGCGCTGGAGCTGATCACCTTGTCCGCGGTGGGGCTGGTGGCCTTGGGCGGCGGGGCGGATGCGCTGCGCGCCGCCCTGCGTTACTTGTTTGCCGCGTTGCTGGGCTCACTGGCGTACCTGCTGGGGGTGGCGCTACTGTACGGGAGCTACGGTACGCTGTCTCTTGCCGGGATTTCGGCGTTGGCGACCGAGGGCGGTCCGGAGCGGCTGGCCCTGGCCTTGATGCTGGCGGGGCTGGCGATCAAGACAGCGTTGTTTCCGCTGCACGGCTGGCTGCCGCCCGCCCACAGCACCGCCCGGGCGCCGGTCAGTGCGCTGCTGTCCGCGCTGGTCATCAAGGCGTCGTTCTATCTGATGGCGCGCTTGTGGCTCGACCTGGGGGGCGTGCTGGGCAGCGCCGCCTTGGCACAGTTTCTCGGCGCCGCGGGCGCCGCCGCCATCGTCTGGGGCAGTTGGATGGCCTGGCGCCAGACGAGGCTGAAGATGCTGATCGCGTACTCGTCCATCGCGCAGGTGGGTTACCTGTTCCTGCTGTTCCCGCTGGTGTTCGAGGCGGCCGATGCGGCTGCGCAGCAGGCCCGGCAGGGAGTGACCCTGCACCTGGTCAGTCATGCCCTGGCCAAGGCGGCCATGTTCCTGGCCGCCGGCAACCTGCTTCTAGCGGTGGGCGATGGGCGTGTGGCGGCGCTGGCCGGCATCAGTCGCCATTTGCCGGTGTCGTTGTTCTCCTTCGGCCTGGCGGCCGTGTCCGTGATGGGCCTGCCGCCTTCGGGCGGTTTCGCCGGCAAGTGGCTCCTGCTGCAGGGAAGCCTGGCCTCGGGTCAGTGGTGGTGGGCGCTGTTCGTTCTGGCGGGCGGGCTGATGGCCGCCGCTTACGTCTTCAGGGTCTTCGCCGCTTCCTACGTGGAAAGTGCCGGCAGCGACCGGTTTCGTTCTCCGCCGCTGGTGCTGGAAGTGACGCCAATGGTGCTCGCCCTGGCCGCCCTCGGGTTGGGGCTGGTGGCCGGCGGACCCCTCGTCTGGCTGGCCGGCTTGTCCCCGGAGGCTATGTCGCCATGAGTGCCGCGGTCATGCTTCCGGTAGGGGCCTTGGCCCCATCGCTGCTGGCCTCCATCGTGATTTTCCTGCTGCCGGAGGACCGGCACCGTGTGCGTATTCTCGTCAATCTCGGTGCCGCCGTCGTCAAGCTGCTGCTGGTTGTGGTCATGATATGGGGCGTGTTTCAGGGCCGGGACTACGGCCTGCGCTTCACCATGCTGCCGGGCGTGGACTTCGTTCTGCGAGCCGATGCCCTGGCAGTCATGTTCGCGGGCCTGTCCGCGCTGCTGTGGCTGTTCACTACGGTTTACGCGATCGGTTACCTGGAAGGCTCGCCCAATCGCAGCCGGTTCTTCGGCTTTTTCAGCCTGTGCGTCGCCAGCACCCTGGGCATCGCCCTGGCGGGCAACCTTTTCACGTTCTTTCTGTTCTACGAGATGCTCACCCTTGCCACCTATCCGCTGGTGGTGCACCGGGGCACGCCCGAGGCTCTGGGGGCCGGGCGCAAGTACCTGGCCTATACCCTGAGCGGCGGCGTCGTGCTGCTCGTGGGCATCGCCTGGCTGCACGGGGTCGCCGGTGACCTGTCATTCCAGAAAGGCGGCCACTTCGCAAATGTCGATCCATCCACCAGCGGCGCCCTGATCCCGATCTTTATTCTGCTGATTGCCGGTCTGGGTGTAAAAACCGCAGTGTTTCCCCTGCACGGCTGGCTGCCGTCGGCCATGGTGGCGCCGGCGCCGGTCAGCGCCCTGCTGCACGCCGTGGCGGTGGTCAAGGCGGGTGCTTTCGGCATCGTGCGGGTAGTGTTCGATATCTACGGGCTCGAGATCAGCGAGGCGCTGGGCTTGCTGGATGCGCTGCGATGGCTTGCGGCTTTCACCATTATCTACGGCTCGGTTAGGGCCTTGTCGCAGATCGACCTCAAGCGCCGTCTGGCGTTCTCCACGGTCAGCCAGATTTCCTACATAATACTCGGTATCTCGCTGTTCGGCCCGGTCGGGGCGGCGGGAGGCCTGGTTCATCTTCTGCACCAGGGCATCATGAAGGTGACCCTCTTCTTCTGTGCGGGCAACTACGCCGAAACCCTTGGCAAGCACCGCATCGACGAGCTGGACGGTGTGGGGCGACGGATGCCGGTTACCAGCGCCGCGTTTACCATCGGTGCATTCGGCATGATCGGCACGCCCCCGCTGGCGGGCTTCGTGACCAAGTGGACTCTGGGCAGCGGCGCGCTGGCCGCCGGGATGGAATGGGTTGTGCTGGTGCTGGTGGCGAGCAGCCTGCTGAACGCCGCTTATTTTCTACCCGTCCTGCACCGGCTGTGGTTCCGGCAGGCGGCGGGTCCGTGGCCGGATGGGCCATTCGGCGGCCGCTTTGAAACCGGCGCCTGGCTGCTCTGGCCGCCGCTGTTCACGGCCGCCGGCACTGTGCTGGTGGGCGTGCTGGCCGCCATGCCCTTCAGCCCCTTGTCCTGGGCCGAGCTGATCGCGGCGCGGGAGTACCTGCCGTGACGGTGCTGCTGCTTGCCGCGATCGCAGTGCCTTTGTTGTGCGCGTTGCTGGCATTCCGCGGCCGGCCCGCCTGGTTGCTGCGCGGGCTGATGCCGGCCGCGGTGCTGCCCGCTCTGTCGCTGGCCGTGACCTCGAATGGTGATGAAGCGCTGGCGCTGCCCTATCTGTTCTACGGCGCCGTATGGTCCCTGGATGAGCTGCGGCGCCTGTTCCTGCTGCTGACGGCAGTACTGTGGGGGGCGGCGGGACTCTACGCGGCCGGTTACATGGGATCTGACCGCCTGCGCCGGTACTGCATCTGCTGGCTGCTCACCCTGGCGGGCAATCTGGGTCTGATTCTGTCCGCCGACTTGCCCGGATTCTACGCCTTCTTCGCGCTCATGACCTTCGCCGCGTACGGCCTGGTGGTCCATGACGGCGACCGGCCTTCCCGCCATGCCGGCCGGGTCTACCTCATCATGGCGTTGCTGGGTGAGATGTTGTTGCTGGTCGGTCTGCTGCTCGCATCCCGGGCGGCGGGCAGCCTGATGCTGGCGGACCTGCCGCCGGCTCTGGCCGCAGCCCCCAACGGGCCGCTGATGATGGGACTTCTTTGGCTGGGTTTCGGTGTCAAGGCGGGGCTGCCGCTGCTGCACTTCTGGCTGCCGCTGGCGCATCCCGTGGCACCGGCGCCCGCCAGCGCGGTGCTGAGTGGAGCCATGATCAAGGCCGGGCTGCTGGGCTGGCTGCTGGTGCTGCCCTTGGGGGAGCCGATAGCCGCGTATTGGGGCATGCTGATTGCTGCCGTCGGGGCGATCGCTGCATTGGGCGGGGCGGCAATCGGGCTCTGCCAGCGCACGCCCAAAGCCGTGCTGGCGTACTCCAGTATCAGCCAGATGGGTCTGATGACCGTCCTGCTGGCGGCGGCCTTGGGTGAGCCTCGGCAGGCGGCGGTTCTGGTGACGGTCATCGCCCTGTATGCCCTCCACCATGGCCTGGCAAAGGGGGCGCTGTTCCTCGCGACCGGGGTCAAGCTGCCGGCCAATGCTGGCTCCCGGATGCTCGTGTGGATACTGGTGGTGTTGCCGGCTCTATCCCTGGCCGGCCTGCCTTTCACCAGCGGCGCCGTGGCCAAACTGCTCGCGAAATCGGCGCTGCCGCCGTCACCCTGGTGGGGCGTCGTCCTGACCACGGGGGCTGTCGCCACGACACTGCTGGCCTTGCGCTTTCTCCACTGCATGCGCGGGAGCATAAAAGAGGGGACCAATCCGCAGTGGGTGGCACCGGGCTGGTTGCTGTGCACCGGTGCTGCGCTGCTGGGGGTCTGGTGGATGCCGTGGACGACCACCCCCGGATGGGACGCTGCAGCGATTTTGGGCTTGATCCTGCCGGCCTGGGGGAAAGCATGGAGCCTGGCCTGGCCCTTGGCGGCCGGTGGGTTGATCGGCGGGGCGGCGTGGCGGATCGGTCGTCGCCCGCCGCCGATACCGTCGGGCGACGGCATCGTCTGGTTTGCCGCGCTGACGCGTTATGGAGCCGGATCGGCGAAGCGAGCGGCTGCCTATATGGGTTCTATCGGGCCGGGTGCTGTGGATTGGATGCCCTGGACGGCGCGCCTTGAGCATCTGCAGCGATGGGGGGAAATCGGCGACGATGGCGCCTGCCGGGAAGCGGGTCTTGTTTTTCTGGTGTTCGCGGCCCTGATCGCGGCCCTGCTGTTCTGGTGAAGACCGGAGGAGCGGGCCCGTCGCCAGCATGCGCCATCGATAAAAGCCACTGCCACCCCGGAAGATAATCTGTGCGCCTTTATCGGGATGTCGAGCGTCAAGGCAGTACATCAACGGCTGGAAGGGTTGACAGTCATGTTCAAAAGATTTGGGGCTTCAGTGTTAGGCAAATATGCGGCGGATCGCCCTGCGCAGAAAAAACAAGCAGCTGTCTCGTTAACTCCCTCTCCCGTTGGGTCGGGGTGGGGGAATGAATAGCGGCAATATGTTGCTTCGCTTGACTCGTGAACCTGTCTACCCGGCGGATTGGATTGAGGAAAACCGGCTATTCGCCGTCGCGGCGCCCCGGCTTCGGGACATCAGCCTCCTTCGTCTCGCGCCACAACCCGCCGATGAGGTAATCCTGCTCCTGGTTCTCCGGATCGTCCGTCTCCCAGTCGTAGACCCGGCGTGTGGGCAGCGGGTCCCGGCGGCGCAGCCCGATCGCCGCGACGATGCCGGCGAGGGCGCCGAACAGGTGGTACTCGAACGAGATGCCGGGTTTCAGGGGCAGCACGCCCCATATCATGCCGCCGTAGAGGAAGAACACGATCATCGCCAGAGCCATGGAAGGCCGGTCCCGGCGCAGCACGCCGATCAGGAACACGAAGAACAGCATCCCGTAGGTGAGGCCGCTCGCCCCCAGGTGGATGGCCTCGCGGGCGAACAACCATACCCCCAGCCCCGAGCCCAGCCAGATCACCGGCAGCGCGAGCCGGGCGGCGCGCGGAAAGCCGTACAGCATCGCCGGACCCAGCACCAGCAGCGGCGGGGTGTTGGCCAGCAGGTGGATGAACGAGCCGTGCACCAGCGGCGCGGTGAGCACGCCGTGCAGCCCCGCCAGCGCCCCCGGCCGGACACCGAGCAGCTCCAGCCGCCAGGCCATCATCGTGCCCGCGATCTGGATGACCCAGATCAAAGCGGTGAACAGCGCGGCGGCGATGACGGCGCGTTTCAGACGAACGTCACGCATGGCGGATATCGACGCAACATGACCTGTATCCTGGAGAGGAAAACAAGCAAAGACAAGTCGATAGAAGTCAGGGCCGGTCAAGACTCCCGAGCCAGTCCCAGGGGCTCGGCAACATGTTCATGAACGTGTTACCGCTCGAAAGTATCAGCGCCGTCACCTTGAGACCGCCGGGCCCTCATGGTCGTCGGCCAGCCGGAGGATCAGCGAGCCGGCGCGCCATATCTGCCAGCCGTCGCGAAGGCCCGGCGAGACTTCCACATGATGAAGCCCGGAGGCCGGAAACAGATGAGCCTGGTCATCGCCCACGGCATCCCGCAGCCGCTCGCTGTGCCCGATCGGTATGACGTCGTCGTCCGTGCCGTGCACCAGGATCAGCTCTGCCTGCAGACGGGACAGGTCGCGTCGGGCGAGGTCCAGTCCCTCCAAATTCGCCCGCACGTCCACCGGCAGCCCCCTGACGTACTCATCGACGCGATAGGCATCCGTGTTGGTCACGAGCCGGTAGACGGACCGGCCTTCGTGACCCAATGCCGCAACGGCCGCGTCGACGCGAGCATCGGGATCGTCCAGGCGTGACTCGGCGATCCATCGCAGCCGCCGCCGATCCTGGTCGCTGTGGATCCGGTCGAGCTGGCCCAGCAATACGAGCCACTTGCCTTCCCGGCGCGGTTCCGGGACGGTGTCCGCGCGATCGCTCAAAGGGTCGAATCCGGTGGTGACGTAGGTGATAGTGTCCACCAGGTCGTAATAGCCACCGATCGCCACCAGGAAATGTACATCGTCGGCGACCGCCGGATCCGTCGCCGCGATCATCGCCGGGCCCACTGCGAAGCTGAACGCCATTAAGCCGACGGGCGGCACGGTGAACCCGCCCGCATTGGTGGTGACGTGCCGGAGCGTATCGCCGATATCGCGGGCGTCGTCCAGGCCCACGGCGAACGTCCTGGGGCCCTCCACATCGGGCGCCACGACCACGAATCCCGACCGCGCGAGGCTGGCGGCGAACTCCACCAGCCGAAGATCCCGCCGCCCGTGCCCGGTGAACCCGTGAATGAGCACCAGCGTGCCCCGCGGCTGTCTCCCGGTCGGCTCGTAAACATCCGCCACATGTTTCCGGTCCGAGAACGTGTAAGTGATCGTGGAGCGGATCGGCACCCCGGTGACGGATTTCAGGCGACTGTCCCCGGATCCGGCCCGGACGTCGCCGAGCAACAGCGCGCTTTCGTACCCGCGTTGGATGCTGCCACAGCCCGTGAGCGCGATCGCGAGCGCGATAAACAGGACTGGAGTATGTATCAGAGGCATGGCGGGCACTGTCGCGCCGATGAATGCCGGGGCCAAGCTAACCGCATTGGGGTCAGTTTGACGAGGGCTGATCGGCCGACGATCTCAGCAAGAAACAAGAATACTTTTCGTTGCGCGCAGTATCCGAGACTGTCGTCTGTATGACAACGTGGACGGAACGGCGTTCCGTCCCGGCACGCACCCGGCATCAGTGAACGATCAAGATACGATTTGAATGGTGGAGCGGAGAAGGATCGAACCCCCGACCTTCGCATTGCGAATCCATCATTCGTTCATTTAGCCAATTATTTTCAACAACTTACGCACTGCCGTTCCACCCAACTGTGACTGAAATGGTCCCAAATAGACAGGTTCTGACTGCGGTGCGTCACGATTTGGTCACGGTCTATGAAGTCATCCGTTCCGCTGCCGATTTGCAAAGAAAAGCAGCGAGTTCCTGGAACGAGCGCGCTTCAAAAGGGAAACAACGGAACGGACAAGCAGGATAACCGATATCGCTGGAATTCCCGGGACAGTTTACCGATCTCCGCATGCAAAAAACCGGACACGACGGAGTAGACTTCTCCGACGTTGTTGAGCCGAATAAAGTAAACTGTCCCCGGAACGGTGTGTCCCCGGAACGGTCCGGAACGCGCTGAATGCTGTCTACCGGCGGCTATGCCAACAGCGCCGGCACTAACCCGCCGGAGTCACCTGTGACGTGATATCTCCAGGCAAGACGCGTACACTGACAGTTCCACTTCCGTGAACAAGCACACTTTGTTCAAGGAGTTGAGCGAATGGATTGCAGTGGCAAACCTCCCCTCCTGGAGGCGGCCATTGAGCAGTCTGACTATGCGGTGGTCATTACCACCGCCGAGCTGGACCCACCGGGGCCGGCGATCGTGCACGTCAATGCTGCCTTCACGCGCCTGACGGGCTACACACGCGAGGAGCTCCTCGGCGCCACGCCGCGCATCCTGCAGGGCCCGGACACCGATCGCGCGGTCCTGGATCGGCTCGTGTCGAACCTGCGCGCCGGCGATTCCTTCGAGGGTTCCACCTGGAATTACAAAAAAGATGGCACCCCGTACCAGGTGGAGTGGACCATCACGCGGATGACCCTGAAAGAAGGAGGAATCGACTATTTCCTTTCCGTACAACACAACGTCACGGAGCGGCATCCCACCCAGGAGAAATTGAGCAGGCATACCCGGCGATTGAATGCCATCCTGAACACAGCCGGGAGCAACCATGACCCGATCACTGGCGCCCTCAACCATCGCGGCATGCTGTTGCGGCTCCAACGCCTGATCGACGAGGCGAAAGCCACGCAATCCGTAACCGGGTTCGTGGCGTTGCAATTCAGGCGGCTGAACCGCGTCGATCAGGCCTTCGGCTTCGAGGCCATCAACCAGCTCATGAGCGATATCGGTGAGCATCTAGAAAGCCGGCTCGAGGCGGGCGAGTCCCTCGCGCGGACTCACGAGCACACCTTGGCGGTTCTCATCCCGGTGGATGCCGATGCGGCGGGCGACCCGGACCTCCATCTGATGGCTCGGGCAGGCGAATTCGTCGCCGCTGTCCACGAGGGAGACTTCGAGATCGAGGGCAACGCGCTTCGAGTTGATGTCAGCGCGGGGATCTCCCGCGCGCCAACCAATTCCAATGACGCGCACGAGCTCGCGGTCCTCAGCGACGAAGCTGCCCAACGCGCACCGATCAGTGACGCGGTTCCCATCCGCTGGGCGAATCACACCATCAAGGAGGCGAAGCGCCGGGAGATCACGTTTGAGGGCGACCTGCAGCATGCCGTCACCGAGAGGGAGATGGTGCTCTTCTATCAACCCATCCTGGATCTAACCTGCAACGAGGTGGTGGGCGCGGAGGCGCTGTTGCGCTGGCCTCAACCCGAAGGTCAACCCCCCATCGGGCCCGATCAATTCATACCCCTGGCCGAGGAACTGGGGCTCATGGGTCGCCTTGGCACGCAGGTCTTCGAGGATGCTTGCCATCAACTGGCACGGTGGCAAGAACTTCCGGGCAGTGCGGCATTCTGGGTGTCGGTTAATGTCGCCCCTGTTCAGCTCCGCGATCCGGACCTGACCGACCGATTTATCGCCATCACACAGGCAACGGGCGTGTCACCATCGTGTGTCCATCTCGAAATTACCGAAAGCGCGTTAGAACAGGACCTCGACGAGATCAGCCCCGTTCTCAATAAACTCGCGGCTGCGGGCTTTCCGCTCGCCCTGGACGACTTCGGAACGGGCTATTCATCGCTGGGGCGGATGCTTGATATGCCGTTTAATATCATCAAGGTCGATAAGTCCTTCGTCCGGCAGACGCCTGACGGGCGCGGCGCCGGTGTCGTGGCAAGCCTGTCTCACTTGAGCAGTTATCTCGACATCCACGCCCTCGGCGAGGGCGTGGAGACCGCCGCCCACGAGGCCTTTTTGCGCGAATGCAACTACCGTTATGCCCAGGGCTTTCGATACGCGAAGCCCATGGCAGCAGCCGAGTTCGCGATCTGGACGGGATGGCCGACGTAATAGGCAGGGCTTCCAATCGGCAGGCCAGTGTGAAGAAGTGAAAGGCGCTCTGGAATACACGCTGGAAGCAGGAGTTCTAGCTCGGGAGCTAATCCAATATCTTCGTGTAACATAGCGTTCAACCGAGCACCCGCACGCTTGGGGCGGCAAGACCGGTCAAGCCGTCGGCGGCGCCGGTTGATCCAAACGTTAACAATGGTCCGCTCCAGGCCAGGGAAAAGCGTTCCCTGCGCTGCAGCATGCCGTCCGCTTCTGGCTGGTTCCGGCTGCCCGGATCGATACCTCGAGGGTCCGCTACCCGGTGAACAGGAGGCCAACCACGAGGATGAACTGAAAGGGGGCGGAAATCTCAGTGAATCGCCGATAGCCAACTTTCCCGAATACAGCGTGTGGAGCAGGGAAACCGCTTGGGCTCACCCACCGATATCGCTGACGGCCAGAAGGCGCTTGCGGGGTGGGGAGTTGGCGGCAGGTTGCGGGGATGTGGGGGACGAATTGGTGTCCGAACGGGCTGCGAGCAGGCGAGGAGCGCCGGTCAGTGCGGAATTTAGCTGCTGACCCCGGTTGGGGCACGAGCGGGGCCGTGGGACGTAGTCCGGGCGCTGCCTCCCTGGCTACCTGGGCATCAAGATCCGTCTCGTTGAACCGCCATCGGCGGGGCTCGGGCAGGGTGCGTGCGTGTTGCGTTGGAATCGGGCCGGTGTTCGAGGTGATCCAGGATCCGCTTCACCGTCGCTGGGTCCTTGATGCAGGTGATCACCTTTACATTGAGGCCGAACCGCTAGTTTCGAAGCGCACGCTCCTGGCCGATTTCCGTCGCTCGGATTCGCCGGTCCATGGTCTGCTATCCAGCGCGTTACGGACCCCGAATCCGAGTAGGACAGCCGACGGCTATCGACCCAAAGCTGTCGTTGGCAATGGAGTGGAACTGGCGACTCTACACTGCACCGTGCCGCACTGTCGCGACCAGATATACCCGCATTGGACGGGCGCGCCAACGCTGGCGGTGCCAGGTGATCCGCAGCTTGCTCCGAAAACGCCTGCTTGACGAGCGCAAACTAGTCGCTATAACGACGTCACTACAATATCTGATATTGCCGCCGTTGGAAAAGTCCCACAAGTAACGGTTCGTTGGGCCGTCACCTCGGCCGGAACATTTGACAGACGAAACGGTCCCAACTCTGTCTGTTCACCACTACAATCATTGCACGGGACTACCAAGTCCTCTCTTTGCACGCCATCCGATTCCGTCGAGACGAAAAACTCCACTATCAGTGTATCCACATCTGACCGCACACATCTAACCCGTACGTTCGAACCTTCTCCTCCTGACACTTCCGTCGCTTCCAGACATCCATCGTCATTTATACTGATCAAATATCGTCGCCATTCTTCTCCGGCTTCATCACTGCAACTAACCGAACATCCGAGAAGCTCCAGCGAGGTTACACATGGAGGAGATGTTTGCGCGTGGGCCGGTAACAGCACGGATTGAACTACTGGATGTGTCCACCGGTCCGGCAACAGCGGCAAAGTAAATCCGGTTACAACCCCCCTGGTCAGAAGTTGGCGACGGGTATAGGACGCCTTATTGCGGGTGTGGTTCGGGTTTTTTTTGAACAGCTTTTTGCTTGTCATAGTTGACCCTCATAAAGCTTCTTGTGATGTTAGTTGGTGAGTTATTTGCTGCGGGGTAGAAGACAAAAACATACATATGTTTGTACAAACCGATTATTAGTTTTTCTCTGTGCCCACCTTCCTGACAATTCGCATTGTCAGGAATACCGATACGGGTTTCCGTCGCTAGTACTTTATATACGTCCATTTTTTTCGTTACGGTATGGTAACCAAAACCACAGCCGTTAAAATTGAAACATCCATGTCAACGCAATTACTTGTGTTAATCGATTTGAAACCGCATACGCCGATATCCTGCTAAAAATAACCATTCATGGATTAGCTGGTGTCATAGTATCAATGCCAGCTCATGATAAGGGTGCGTGACGGACCGACTACGGCACCGTCCCGGGTAGCCCGCCTTACGGAGAGGCGGCACTCGTCCGACGGCACACGACGGGCACTGCCTGAATCCCCGGTGCAACACTTCTTGCTTGAGCCACTACTGCTAGCTCATTGCTCCTTGATGCGGCGCAGCACCCCCAGGCTTCTGTTTCTTGGTGATAACCGTAACGAGCCACACCCGCTATGCAGTCGAATTCTTACAATGACTGGTATTGACCGGATCCGGAAGCGTGGCCCGCCGAAATGAAGGTCCGCTAACCGCCGACTACCAGACTTCGAGCTATATAGACCTGATTGCGGCTCGCGACCCGAAGCGGTCGTTGTGCGCTTCAACCCATGGAAACAGGAGAAGCCGCCCGTTTTGGCGAGATTGGGATCATCATGGTCCCGTTCGTGGGCCCGGTCGATGATAGACGTCTAGGGGCGGAGTCGTGGAGGGAGATATGAGCGTGTTAATGCGGGGTGAACGGAAGCCGATGATTGAGTGTTTACCTGATAGTAAATGTGACACCTACTTAAGCAGGCGGTTCCGACCCGTGGGTTACGAATTCGATCGTCGCCACGGACCGCTTCCGGCCGGCGCGGCGGATCGAAGAGGCACCTTGACAGGGAAACGGGGGGAATAACGCGCCCTTCGGACTAAGGGGGAAATCAGTTAACCAGTAAACCGGCCTCGAGATCCTCCTCAACCGGTGCCGGGTGACCGAAATAGTACCCTTGGAAGAGGTCACAGCCATGCTCCTTCAGTAATGCGAACTGGTTCTCGGTTTCAACACCTTCGGCAATTGATTCCATTTCCAGGTTGCGGGCCATATCTATAATGGTCTGTACGATGGCAGCGTTAACGCGCGTCGATTCCATTTTCTGGGAATTCCCGAATTCCCGGGAATTCCCGGGACAGTTTACCGATCTCCGCATGCAAAAAACCGGGCAGGACGGAGTAGACTTCTCCGACTTTGTTGAGCCGAATAAAGTAAACTGTCCCCGGAACGCTCGCGGAACGCGGCGAATAAAGTAAACTGTCCCCGGAACGGAACGCTGTCCCCGGAACGGAACGCGGCCTCTCGTGCCGCGACCGGGGTCGACGGGCAAAAACCTCGCTGACCGTTGCTCGTAAGCTGCTTGCGGACCCACCGGGCGCGATTGAACGTAGCACCAACGCCACATCGCGCCGCCAACGTCACACCTGAAAGCGTCTTTCACCCGCAAGGTATATAGGCTATTCTTACTAACCGTACAAGGAAGGAGCGCCCCACATGTCTGCATCGTTCGATGAGCTTTACCGTTTCACCGTTGTCCGCAAGCCCCCCGCCGATCTCTCCAAAAAGGCCGTTCAGCTCCCCAAGGGCAGCGCCGAAGTCCTAAACGTTGGCAGCGACGACAATGCCTGGGGCTTCGACCGGGCACCCAACCAGGGGTTTCTGAACGAACTGATCGAGGACCACACGGACCGCCCCCCCGCGAAACCGGAAATGCGCGACCTGGCCCGTCGGCTAGACGCGCCGACGGACGAAACTGCCTGGCACCTGCTGGCTAGGCACTTGGTCGAAAGCGAGGGCTTCCGAGAATCGAGAGCCGGCGTGGCAGAGCTTGTGCGCCGCGCTTTGGCGAACCGCCCGGACGCGGATGCAGACCTGGTGCGGCTCGTGCACGTCACCGCGTTGCTGGATACGCTGGTGCTGTTGAGTCGTGAGGAGGGGGAAGACGCGCCTTCGGACGAACGTTGGGTGCAACTGGTCAATCGTCCGATGTTGCGCCCGGACCGGCCGCACGCCGGGCAGCACCAAGCGATCGTGCATTCCGTCGAAGACCAGGAACTGGAGCACATCGGCGAAACGGTCATGGTTATCCACCGCATGGTCATGGAGGAGCAACCCGACGAAGCGGCCATCGACGAGTTGCCCCTTGGCGGTGCCGTCCGGGAGCACATGCGAAATGCGGAGTCGCCGATTGCCGGCCTGCGTCACGCCCGTCGCCGCCTGATGGCCAGGGCCCGACTATTGGCAGAGCGGCGGGGGCGCGTCGGGACCGTGCTGGGGGATCGACAGTTCAATCCCACAGGCAGTCATCTGTTCTCCATGCATCAACCGAGGCGCAGGAATGGTGCCCAGTGGGACGAGACGGTCGTCGCTGCGCTGGCGGAGACAACGGACTCGAGTGACTTCAGGGAAGCCATGTTGGAGGATGGAATGCTCGCTGCCCACCTGGGCATCTTCCACGTGCCCGAGCGCATCCCGAGCAAGATCCAGCCCATGGGTCGCCAGGACCTGCTGGTGGTGCGCACCCGCCAGCTCGGCTATGTGCTGGCGGACATCAGCCATATAGAGAACATATCCGCCGCCGAATCGAAGACACGAGTGCACGAACTGGAGCATGAGGACGAATCCACCTTCGAATCCGAAACCGTGGTGGAAACCTCCAGTCTCTCAGATCTCACGACCACTACCCGCGACGAAGTGCGAAAGCAGATCCAGTCCCAGCAGGAACGCTCAATCAATCTGGAGGGCCGCGTCCGCGCCACCTACCGGGGGCCCGTGGAAGTGGAGGCCGAGGCCAGCGCCTCCATGAGCCAGCGGCGGGCGCAATCGACCGATGTCGTCAAGAACCATTCAGTGCAGGTGGTGGAACGGGCCGTCGAATCCGTGCGTGAACGCACCATGGAGCGCGCCTCGCGGCGCATGAGGACCCTGGTCCGCGACACGAACACGCATGAATTCAGCAGCGAAGAAGACAAGGCGCTGATCTACCAGTGGGTTAAACGCGTGGATCGTGCCGCCGTGTACAACTACGGCGAGCGGCAGATGTACGACTTCATCATCCCCAAGCCGTCCCACAATCTGAGAAGTCTCTCCGCACAGGCGCCGCCGGAGCCGGGTGTGCGACGGCAACCGCCGGAAGATCTGTTCAATGATTTGCAGGAGGCCATCGAGGAAGAGGGCCTGAGCGCGCTCGATCGTTTCCTGGAAGACGGCAGCATCGCCGGCGCCTTCGAAATCGGTGAGCTGCCGCCAAAGCCGGAAGGCGAATGGGTTTCGGTCGAGGTCAGCCATCAGACGGAGTCCGAGCGGTCTGACGCAGCCAGCAACTGGCACGCTGCATCGCAGGAACTGGTTGTGCCGCCCGGGACTTCGGGCAAGCGGCTGCGCCTCGGGGTTCATACCTTTACAGAAGGCGTTGCCGAGGGCGTCGGGACCTATATACCCCGTATCAGCATCATCGTCGGCAAGGTGTATCTTTGGGCCCGAATCGACACGCTGGATCGCGACGTGGTCAAGACTGAGCCGCAGGATCAAATAGCTCAGTCGCCGCAATGGGAGGTGTTTACCGGTGAGGATGAAAGCAATCGCGTACGCCACCAGGAAATCATCACCGATCCCGATACGCCGGGGCCGGGCGCGCTCGTTATCGATCTCAACGCCGACACGGATCAGGACAAGCTGTCCTCGTTCGAACCCGGGTCATACAAAACATCGACCCTGATCGACGACTACAACGCCTTCGCCTCCACCGTGAGCATCTACTGCGAGCCCACTTCCGAGACGGTCACGTCCTGGCGCAACGGTATCCTCGCCTCGATCATCGCGGACTACTGGCGACAGAAGGAGGTCTATGCCCAGCAGCAGGTCATGACCCAGCCGGACGCGGACCCTCTCGAGGACCTGTCCGCCGCTCAGTCAGCGGAGCTGCGTGAGATCGAAAAGTCGGAGGTCAAGTTCGCGGCCATCGCCATCCTCCGCGGCCAGGATCCGAGCGGTTATCCGGTGAGCACCAACGCCCAGTGGTTCCGCAACTACCAGGACCATGCGGACGAGATCCTGTTCGTGGAGCAGGCGTTCGAATGGGAGCACCTGCAGTTCACTCTCTATCCCTTTTATTGGAGCACGGCGGGGGATCGCGCAGCCCTGATGTTCGGCCTGCGCGGCGGCGACCGCCAGTTCCGCGAATTTCTTAAGGCCGGCGCGGCGCGGGTGCAGATCCCCGTACGGCCGGGCTTCGAGGAGGACGTGGAAGCCTACCTCAACGACGGCGTGGTCTGGAGCGGCGGTGAACGGCCCCGCATCGGTTCACCGCAATACGTGGACATGGTCACTGAACGTATGGAGGGCCTGGGCGCACCGGGCGATGAAACGCCCGCCCTCGGCGCCGACGGCAATCCGGTTTGGTGGGACTACACCACGCCAACGGACCTGGTGATCATGCGCACCTGGGAGGGTGATGACAGGAACGCGCCCTTCGGTCGCTACATCCCTCCGGGGTCAATCGGGCCGGAGGGAGATCCCCTGGAGAACTGGACCTTTGGCAGCGGCGCCGTGCCGGACGATCCGTCGGATGAGTAGCGAGCTCGAGCGAAAGCTGACCTTGAGAGATCTCCCCCTGTTGCTTGGAGGCCCGATATTGCGGCGGGCCACTGCCAGCGAGTTGATGGTTTGGTTTGCGACCTCAATAGACGCAGACATGAAGGTTGATGTCTTCGAGCCGGGAACACGCAGAAAATGGAGACAGGCCAGCGAGTCGGAACGGCGGATCGGAAAATTCAGCCCGCTGGCGACCGGAGAGAATGGTGGAAGGATCAAGGCGGATTTCAAGATACGCTGCGGCCGCCACCTCTACGTTCACCTGGTCATCGTTCGACCGATACCTGGCAAGTCGCTGGGCGGAGGGCGGACGCTGGAATATGCCTGTTCGATGGCCGCTGACTGGCCGTCGTTGGACCTTGAACATCACCAGAAGGACGAGTTGACCGGTTTCAAGAAGTCCGCGCGCAAAAAGGGTGATTTCATACCGCTGGACATATTGGAGAGTGGGGCCCTGGGCATCGGCCTCAAGGAAACAGACTTGCCGACTTTCATCGTGCAGGGCGGTGCCCAGCCGTCGCTGCGGTTTGTCTACGGTTCCTGCAGAAAACCTCATGGCCCAGGTGGGGACGCGATGGTCGCAGCACTTCGATACCTCGAACAGAATCCCGGACCGTCCAGTCGTCCGCATTTTTTGATGCTGGGCGGAGACCAGATTTATGTCGATGATGCCTCGCTGTTGTTTTTTCGTCTCCTGCGCAGGTGTTCACGTGTATTTGGCCCGGATCCAGGCAAACACTCGAACAGGGGCGAAGAAAAGTTGCCGGGCGCTCCAAAGCTGGACCTCGAGGAAGCCGGGGCGCGCGCTGACACGGTAAAGAAACATGCCGCGCTGACTTCTGGTCATGCGGACAACCACATGATGCAGTTTGCGGAGATTGTGGCAGCGTATCTGCTTGCGTGGAACGGTGATCTTCGACTCTGGATGAGTACGGCGGACCTGCAACGATATGCCTTGGACGCACGGGAGTGTGGAAAGCATCGCGACAAATACGTGGCGGAGGCGGCTAGTCTGGGAACCTACCATGCGGGGAGCCTGGCCGCACGGGTCGTGATGGCGAACACACCGCTTTACACAATGTTTGACGACCACGATGTAACGGACGACTGGAACATTACGCCGACCTGGCAGGACAACGTAGAGCGTAAGAAACTCGGTGTACGCATTCTGGCCAACGCGCAGGCGGCCTTCTGGCTATTCCAGGCCATCGGTAACGGCCCCTGGACTCTCTATTCCAGCATGGAAAAACGGATCAGGAATTTCCACCAGCTAATCCAGCAATCACGGGCAGAAGGGAAGGACTTTGCGATTCCCGATGCCCGCATTCTGAATTGGCATCATTGGTCCTATGAAACTCCGACCACTCCGCCTGTCCTGGTTGTTGACACCAGGACCCACCGAGCCTCAAATGATTGTGACCATGATTTCGTTGGAACCACCAGAGCCAAGCGTAACGGCACATTCAACCTTGCGCATGGATTCAACCAGGTTGAACAAGGTCCGGCAAACCTGGTGGGGTACAACCTGGGAACGCTCCAGACGTTCGCCAGGGCGCAGAAGTCCCGGAATGTGCCCTTGGTAATGGCTTGCGCGACGCCGGTGTTCGGTTACGAACCGGTTGAAGATCTGCAGGGGTCAATCAATGGGTTGTTGTCTTTGAACAATGTCTCAGCTCTCAGCATTTTACCAACTTCGTTCTTATTTGCGATAGTTCGCGCCCTGGTGGCCAAAGGCCTGAACAAACTGGGTATCCGCTTTCCCAAGGATTGGCTCGATTCTTCCTGGGCGATCAGCCCGGACGTGGCGGATTTTGAAGGGTTTCGTGCCAATCCACGTTCGTTCATGGAGGTAGTCAATAATGTGATCCTGGATTCTGATCGTAGTGAGTTCACCATGATACTTTCGGGTGATGTCCACTATGCGTTCTACGCAGCGGGCGTCATGCAAAGGTTCGGCGGCGAATTCCGCGATTTCGTACAAATCACGAGCAGCGGCATGAAAAACTCACCCACGGTCGTGCCTACTCGTCTCGAAAGTGGATCGGACGCAGATGAACGGATCAGTTGGCTGCTACCAGGCACAAGGGAGAGTAAGACCTGGTATTGGTGGTCCGCGCCATCGGGAAAACCGCTGAACATAAAGGAAGATGAAGGACCTTCGATCACCCGTCCTGATGAGAATTGGGATTTCATGGTCAGCTCATCGCTCATACCCCTGACCGCAATGGGAAAAGCCCTTGCCCGTGACGACAAAGGAACTGCTCCCGAGCTGAAGAGTTTCAAGGAGCAAGTGGCCGATGATTCTCCTGTTGTCACGGCTTCCAATGTGGCTTTTGTCGAGATTCACAAGGTAGAACAGGATTGGCGTTGGCGAAGCCAGCTCCTGATCGCAATGGAAAACAACACGGTCGTGCCGCTGGAGTTCGTGCATGGAAGCTAAAAAATCACACTCCCGGTCAGGGCTGGATTTCGTTTATTACGTTCAAGATTGACTCTTCCAGGCTGTTCTTACCCTCCAGGTACACCAGCATGTGCTGGATGAGCGCCGGCTGGTGGCGCCGTAAGCTCCCCCCTGATTTGACACAGGACGGAGCTGGAGTTTTCTGGTGTGGCCGCAATTGGAAGTTAGAAGGGGGAGAAGCCAGTGTTTGTCAAAGAAGTTGTGCCTCAATCTATGCAGCGTTTTGTAGATTCGGCAAGCTGTTCTCCGGGTTCAGCCAGACTTGGTCCGGCAGGCTCCAGTCTCGAATTTCACCGGGCGCGTAGCGGGACTTGAATAGGAACGGCGTGAAGGGTTGGCCGAGGAAACCCCATTGCCACCGGCATGGGATTGGCCCTATGTCAGAGAAGTGACAGAGCTGTGCCCCGAGAGCGCAAGCGTCGGCGATGCATGATCATAAGGGCTCAAGGAGTGGCTGCAGCAGGCGCTGATCCTAGTAAAATTTGGGGCACCATACGGGATACGGACGATTAGAGCCCCAGATGTAGGGACCAATTCGAGCTTTGGTATGTAGGTTGGCGGGTAGAAGGAAAGTCGCTTCGTAAGTTATTGAATATATTGGAGGTATGGTGGAGCGGAGGAGGATCGAACTCCCGACCTTCGCATTGCGAATCCACCATTGAGTAAATTAGCAATTTAAATTCAACAACTTATGCACTGCCGTTCCACGCTTACTTGCATACAAATGACTGGAATAGACACCAGTCGCATTGAGTCAGTCACGATTTGGTCACGGTCAATTGAGGATACATAGGCAACGGAATACATCACCGTTGCTCGGACATGGGGAGGGGCCTGTCCCATGATTCACTGCAACCGTGCAACACCCTATCAGAGAGTTGGCTAATCGGCACGGTACGTAAAACCGCCCGCTCCAGTGTAGACAATTCGGATCGAGGTCTTCGAGCCGCCACATGCTCGACACCGTAGCCGCCGCATCACCGCGTCGATCCTGAGCTGCGGATCCAGGTCCTGGCGACGGATTGCCGAGGAATGACCACAGGAATCACAGAATCCAAAATTCGTGAAGTCCTCCTCGTCGAAGTCGCTCAACCGGTTGGACACTGTTAGAATACTGTGACTATGTACAGTTATTCGACTCAAACCGACCTTCCGGGTCAATAGCGCCATGTCAGCGGTCCTGACCGAGAAAAACCGCCGAGCCATCGACCTGTACTTGAGCGGGGAAGAGCCATTTGCCGGCAACGGCACAGCCTGTTGGCAGGAGGTCTACGGGACGCGTAACAAGGCCACGGCGGCGGCGAATTGGGCCCGGATGCTAGGAAATGCTAGTGCCCGCGCCTATCTGACCTGGCGCCAGGGGCAGATCGACGCCCTGAAGGCCGAGGAGCTGGCCTATGCGCAGGCGGACGCCGTGAGGGACCTCCTGGCCATCCAGCGCAGTGCCATGGAGATGGTCTGTGTGGGGCGGGTCATCAGGAAGGTCAAACGGAAACACCCTGAGACCGGGAAGGAGGTCGTGGATATCGAATACGAGCCGGTGATGGGAATGCGTGATCTGCGTGCAGCCATCGCGGCCACCAACCAGCTCCTGCGCGTTCAGGGTAAACACCCGGACCAAAATGGCGGTGCCTACGACATGAACGTCAGTGTCTGTATCAATGGCAGCAGACTCGAGGCAGACGCTCCGCTTGATGTGACACCGGACAACGGCTACGAGGTGCCTGCACAGAGCCACGGAGGCGGGGCCGCGCCTGCAAAACCCCTTCCAAAGGTCGTACAGATCCTACGTAACACCAGCACGCTGGGGCGAGAAAGCCCGGTTGAGCTGTACAAGCAAGCGGTTCCCGCCGTCATTATCGGATAGCGTCCGGCCGGAAAGGGCGAGGTCTCACCCAAATGGGTGACGGCAAACGGACCGGCTCTCACCCATACAGGTGATATCAATGTCCGCTATGGGGTGGACTCCGGCCCCTCAGAATCCAAGATCCAATAGCAGCAATCGACCCACTGCGGACGTTGAGCTGCACAATGCAGTCGACGCAGGGTCCGCGTTGGCATCGGTACCGCCGGAAATTCCGTTGGGACCGACCGTCATGTTGCTGAGCTGTAGTTCTTCGTTTCCGTATGCCTGGAACGTACTAGTCGTCATGGGTTATCGGTCGCCACACCCTACTGGGTCGCGCAGCCGAAAATGTGACTTAGCAGCGCTTTCTCGCGTTTGGTGGCCACCGAAGTGTGGCGAGCATCAATATAACTATGCATGTCCTAGGGTCTTGCCTTATCTCGTCGGGACGCATATGCCCAAGCGCCTTTCTCAACAGACCAAGCTCCCGAGGTACATCTATAGGCCCGCCACGGCGAAGCCCAGAATCACGCGCAGGCCGATCCAGATCGCCGGAGAGATACCAGGAAAGGGTGCAGCACCACCACCGCGGCGCACAGCGCCGCGAACGCGCTGAAAGCCCGGATATGACACCACATGCGGTTGATCAACGCCGTGCAATACAGCGGTGCCACGATCCCGCCCTCGTAGCACCCCGTCGTTATCAGTTCGGTCACCGTCGCTGGGAAGTCCTCCAGGCCGGAGTGCAGCGCGATGTTCGTATTGAACGTGTCGGTGGTCAGCGACAGGATGCCCAAAGAGAGCATCAGGTTGGCAACCTGGCGAAGAATCGGAATCACTAAAGCGCGCTCGTCACCGGCGAGTGACTCGCGCGTCTACGACGGAACCGGGTTGGGGGTTAGCAATCGCGAACGAACTCGCTCCCACAGGCTTCGATTTGCCACGCGATTTAACGAAGCTTGTGGGGGCGATGCATCCGCGACGGAAGGGGAAAACGGCTCAATCAGCAACCGGAACCGGCCCCGCGGCTCAGGTTGTTTCGTGGTTAAAGTGAAAGCATCTGGTCGACTATAATCCCGGTGAAAGCCAATCGGATCTCGTCTTCCTTCAAGCGGCCATCGGGCTGATACCACTCGACGATCCAGTTGATCATTCCCAATATTCCCAGGCGGATCAGAGTGGGGTCGCCGGAAGGTATGGCGCCTTGCGCCATGCATTTGGACACTATCTCAGTGAATAGCACGTCATAACGATCAACGGCTTGTTGATACTGTTCCTTGTAGGGCGACTCGAGGAACCGCCGCTCTCGAAGAAACACGGCCACGGCCTGCTTTTTCGACAGCACAAAGGACAAATGATTGTCTATCGCCAATCTCAGCTTCTCTCGGGGATCAATCTCCTGGGCGGCAATTTCCTCCAGTCGGTTCAGAAACTCTGCCATACCCGTTGCGAGGACATGTAGGAGCAGCTCCTGCTTCCCTGTGACGTGGTAATAGAGGCTGGCGGTGGTCAGACCAAGCTCGTTGGCGATGTCGGCAATCGAAGTGCCGTTGTAGCCGTGTTCGGCGAACAATCGCGTGGCCACATCGACAAAGGCCCGCTGCGTTTCAATGCCCGACCTGCGTCCGCCGCCGGTGGATTTGTGCTTGCCGGGTTTGCCCATGGAGCCGGGCGACAGCGCTGCGGTGAGCGGTAACGATCGATCATTTTCGTCGGGCGCCCCGGCTTCGGGGGGGGCAGCGCCGGCGGGCGTCTGCAGGTACTCATCTTCGGTTTCAGGCACGAACAAGCTCCCACTGCTTCCATTTGTTTATTGACTATACAGTAAGTGCGTGTTACTGTCACTTTACTGATTGTTCATTAAGTAAGTGGTATGACGAAAATCGCAATCAATTCAGGATCTTGGCTAGGTACGTGTCCAAAGACGTCGTCGCGCGTCTGTTGGCGGGTGCGGCAAGGAGGGCTCAACGGGGAGGAGACGCAGAGGGACCGACGGTGCCATGGGACCGCTTGAGGGGACCAGAATCATCGAATTGGCCGGGATAGGGCCGGCCCCATTCGGGGCGATGCTGCTCAGTGATCTGGGAGCCGACATCGTGACGGTCCATCGGACTTCAGTAGTAGGAGACTCGACACAGGACCCTGTCGCGGCCATGAGCCAGGGCACGCTCGCGCGCGGCCGCCGCTCGATAGCTGTAAACCTGAAGGACCCGCAGGGGCAGGCGACGATACTTGACATGATGAGCCAGGCGGACGCGTTCATCGAAGGTTTCCGGCCGGGAGTGGCCGAACGGCTGGGACTGGGTCCGGACACGTGCCTAGAGCGCAATCCGGCACTCGTCTACGGACGCATGACGGGATGGGGGCAGGAGGGCCCACTGGCGCGGGCGGCCGGACACGACATCAATTACATAGCGCTGGCGGGGGTGCTCGCCCACGTCGGACGCCGTGGCGAATCACCTGTACCGCCGCTTAACTTGGTGGGTGACTTTGGCGGCGGCGGCCTGTTGTTGGCGCTTGGAATCGTCGCCGCGCTTTTCGAAGCCCAACGGTCCGGCCAAGGCCAGGTCGTGGATACGGCGATGGTCGACGGCTCGGCCCTGCTGATGTCGATGATGTATGAGCTCATGGGACGCGGCCAGTGGGACGCCCGACGCGAAGCCAATATGAATGACGGCGGTGCGTACTTCTATGAAGTCTACGAGACGGCCGACAATAAATACGTATCCATCGGAGCGATGGAGCCGAAATTCTTCGCCGACCTGCTGCGCAGGATGGGTGTCAACCCGTCGGACCTTCCCGAGCAGTGGGACAGTAGCCAATGGCAGGAGGGGAAGAAACGCATGGCCGAGTTGTTCCGAAAGAAGACAAGACAACAGTGGTGCGAGCTGTTGGAAGGCACGGACGCTTGTTTCGCCCCAGTGCTCACCATGAGCGAGGCCATCCGGCATCCCCACAACAGGCAGCGCGGCGTCTTCATGGATGTCGGCGGCTCGGTGCAGCCGGCACCGGCTCCACGATTCAGCCGCACTCCCGCCAGCGTGCAAAGGCCGGCCGCGCAACCCGGCGAACATACCACCGAAGTCCTGTCCGAGATGGGGTTCGATGATGGCAGGATCGAATTCCTATACCACGAGGGCGTGATTGCATAGCCCATGATACGACGATTCCAGCCTGTCATCGCCGTCGCGCGGGTGCTGCCGGCTCCCCAGAAGGCGCATGTCCATCGGGCCGGCGCCCCTCGCGCTGTGTATGGGCGGGACGGGCAAGTGCGGGAGACGGGAGGCCGGTCGGCATGAAAGCGCCGCACAGTCGAACTCTCTATGATCTGCTCGATGAGCAGGCGAACCGTTACCCGGACAGGCTAGCGGCCATTCACGACGACCGATCCGCCACCTATTCGGAGCTGGACCGGCGCAGCCGGGTGGTCGCCGCGGCGCTGAAGGCGCGCGGTATCTGTGCAGGCGACCGGGTGGCGCTCCTGCTCCACAACAGCATTGAGTGGCTGGAGGTCTGTTTTGGAATCTCCGCCCTGGGGGCTGTGGTTGTGCCGATCAGCACCTGGTCCAAGGCCGCGGAACTCGAATTCCTGCTCGACGATTCGAAGGCCGTGTTCCTGGTCACGCTCGACAGCCTCGGAAGCCAGGACTTCGCCCGGGACCTGTGCCAATTGATTCCCGAGCTCGAGCAAAAGGAGTCCCCGGAGTCGTTAACCTGTGAGCGCTTTCCGACCCTGCGTGGAATCGCCATTCTTGGCGACAGTAAGCCGTCCGGCGTGACGGCATACGAATCGTTCATCAACGTGGAGCCGCTGGATCCAGTCCCTCCACCCGGTGCGCGGGGGCGTGCCGTTGATGACGCCATTGTTCTGTACACGTCGGGCTCCAGCAGCCGGCCTAAGGCCGTACGCATGATGCACTACGCCACGATAGAAAACGGCTTCAATATCGGCGAGCGGCAGGGGCTGCAACCAGACGATCGCGTGCACGTCTCCCCGCCGTTGTTCTGGGCCTATGGCGCCGCCAATGCCATGCCGGCGACGCTGACGCACGGCGCGACCCTGGTCCTGCAGACCAGGTTCGAACCCGGGGTGGCCCTCGACCTGATCGAGCGGCACGGCTGCACAGCAATCTACACCCTGCCGGTCATGACCAACGCCCTCATCGAGAACGACGCCTTTGCCCCCGAACGCACGCGCACGCTTCGTACCGGGCTGACGATCGGCGGTCCACAGGACGTCAAAAAGGCCGCGGAAGTCCTGGGCGCCTCGGAAATCTGCAACGTCTACGGTGCCAGCGAGACCTATGGCAACTGCTGCGTGACCGAACACGCCTGGCCGCTGGACGAGCGGGCCCACTGTCAGGGCGAGCCATTGCCCGGCGTTACGGTCCGGATTGTCGACCCGGAAACCGGCAAGCCGGTCGATGCGGGCGAGGACGGGCTCGTCGAAGTGCGCGGGTATCTCATGGCCGGCTATGGCGGCGCCAGCGCGAGCCAGAACGAATCCGTTTTTACCCCCGACGGTTTTTACCGAACCGGGGACATCGGCCACCTTGACCGACTCGGACGTTTCGTATTCGTCGGTCGCGACACCGAGATGATCAAACGTGCCGGGATTAACGTATCACCCGTCGAAATCGAGGAGGTGCTGCTCCAGCATCCCAAGGTCGCTCAGTCCAGCGTCGTAGGCGTTCCGGAAGAAAGACGGGGCGAAGTGATCGTGGCGTTCGTGGTGCCGAAGCAGGGCGAGAGTGTCTCCGCGCAGGTACTGGACGCCCATTGTAGTGCCCTGATGTCCCGCTACAAGGTCCCCGACCGGTTCATTGTGCGCAAGTCTCTACCGCTTACGACGACCGGCAAAGTAATGAGGCGGGAGCTCCTCGACGAAGCAAAGGCGATTGTGTCCGGAGACAAGTGAACGCGAGGTACCGACAATGAAAGATGCTTGGGGACGCTGGGGCGAGGAAGACGAAATTGGCGCGATCAATCTCATCGACGCCGCCAAGGTACGCGGTGCCGGGACGCTCATACGACAGGGGCGTGTTATCAGCCTGGCCCAGCCACTGTCACAGAAGACCCCGGTGCCGAAGCACCGTTCTGGTGTTCAGCACTTTATGAACCGGGACGGCGGCGACTATGCCGCCGGTGGCCGGCAACCCGGCGGCTTTCAGTTCGCCGAAGACACGATCGTCATGCCTTTGCAGATCGGCACCCATATCGATGCTTTGTGCCACGTCTGGTACGACGACGCGTTGTACAACGGCTTTAGCGGGAACACGGTTCGCAGCACGAGCGGCGGGGCCCGCTGCGGTATCGATAAGATGCCGCCCATCGTTGGTAGGGGAGTGCTCGTTGACATGGTTCGTCTCAAAGGGAAGCCCCTCGTCGACGGCGAGCCGGTCAGCAAGGGCGACCTCGAAGCCGCCTTAAGCCAGACCGGGGTCACCATCGAGCCGGGGGACGTGGTGTTGATCCGTACCGGCTGGCTCGAGCGAAACGAGGGCGCCAAAGAGATCGATTTCAACCGTGAGCCGGGGCTTGACGTCGAGGGCGCCGAATGGCTCGCCAACGCCGGAACGGCGGCCATCGGTGCGGATAATTTTGCCGTGGAAGTACTGCCGTTTCCCGAGAAGACCGTCTTTCCCGTGCATCAGCGGCTGATACGCGACTTCGGTATCGCCCTGATGGAAGGCCTGGTTCTCGAACAGCTTGCCGGCGAGGCGGAAGGCGCGTTTTTCTTTGTTGCGGCACCGTTGCCGATCACAGGCGGGACGGGCAGTCCGTTGACGCCGCTGGCGATTTTCTGACCAGCACCATGAACCAGATTTCTTGTTAAAAGCGAAGGGGCAGTTTGCAAATGTTTGGACACAACCAAGTAGGAGTAATTGGAGTCGCCATCCAACCCAGTATTTCCGTCGGGGAGCGTTCGCTCGAAGAGATTCTGTTCGATTTGACGCATGAAAGCCTTACGGACGCGGGCGTTAAGATCGATGAGGTAGACGGCATTGTCGTTGGGGCGAATGACCAGTACGACGGTCGGGCAATCTCCGTGATGATGGCGTCCGGGGCCATGGGTGGGGTGGAACGGGATATCCTCTCGACGCCCTCCGCCGGCGAGCACGCTTTCGTGCTCGGGGCATTGCGGGTCGCCACGGGCCAGTTCGCTACGCAACTGGTTGCGGCGTGGAGCCCCACCGAAGCCTCGTCGCTTGCCGAGGTGCAGCGTCTGGCAGCGGATCCGTACTATACACGCCGGCTGCCAATCGACGAAAACGCGTCGCATGCCCTGCAAGCCAGTGTGCTCGAACACTCCGTGCCTGGTCTGACGGACACCGCTCAGGCAATCGTACGCAAGAACCGCGAACAAGGCGCTGCCGCCTATCCCGATTTGCCATCGAACGAAAGCAACGGGAGCGGCGTACGGAATCCCTGGCCCCTGCGCGACAGGATGATCGCTCCGCCGGTGACCGGTTGCGTTGGGCTGATCCTCGCATCGGAGGATTTCATCCGGGAGCGGGGTATCGCGGATGTCGCCTGGATCCAGGGCATGGGTTGGGCCACCGAGCCGAGTTTTCTCGGGGACCGGGACCTCGGGACTCTTCCGGGCCTGCGTGCTGCTGCGAAACAAGCCTACCGGCACGCCGGTGTTGACGATCCCGGCTCCGCTTTCAATGTCGGCGAGGTGGCCGACCAGACCCCGTACCAGGAACTCCTCGCCTATGAAGGTCTGGGTGTCTGTGATCGGGAATCGTGGGCCACGGCGGCCACGAACGGGGATTTCGCGGCGGGAGGCAGGATGCCGATAAACCTTTCCGGAGGCGCTCTGAGCTTTAATCCGGTGTTCTGCACTGGCTTGATCCGGATCGCGGAAGTAGCCAACCAGATCCGCCGTAAGGCGGGATCTCACCAGAAACCCGGGGCGGAATGGGGTGTGGCCCACGCCGCCAGCGGGTTTGCAATGCAATACAACACGGTGGCGGTTTTCGGCCGCGGCCGTCAGGAGGCCCAGTGATGAGTACGCCGCGCGTTGGAATTATCGGAATCGGACAGTCGGTCTTTCAGCGACGCCGGGAGGATGCGAATTATCCCGACCTGGTCCGCGAGGCGACGGTGCTTGCAATGGACGATTGTGACCTCTCGTTCGAGCAGATCGATGCCGTGGTTTATTCCCTGTCGCCGGACGCGATGGTCGGCATCGGCAATGCGGAACGGCTCGGCGTCGATGCAGTGGGCGCGAAAAACAAGCCGTTTCTGCGCATCAATACCGGAGGGGCGACGGGTATCTCGAGCGTCGCCGCTGCGTACTACCACATTGCGGCCGGGGCATGCGATACGGTATTGACCGCGGGCGCTGACAAGGTTGGCGAATGCGGCGATTCGCAGACGGTGTTGAACAAGATCTGGGATCCCACGTACGAGCGCCAGCTTCCACTGGGCACGATCAGCATGCTCGCCATGTCGGGGGTGCGCTATGCGCACAAGTACGGTATGTCCGAAGAGGACATGGCGCGCGTTGTCGTCAAAAATCGCAGCCATTCGGCACGCAATCCGAATGCTCACCTCAACAAGCCCACGACGATCGAGGAGGTCATGGCGTCGCGTTATATCGCCTGGCCAATAAAGCTGATGGATTGCTGTCCGCAATCCAGCGGCGGTGGCGCCATGGTGTTGGCATCGGAGAAGTTCATCAAGCAGAACAACCTCGATGCTGTCTGGATCACTGGGGTTGGGCATAGCTCGGAAACCTATTGGATGGGAGACCGCATGGGCCGGGGGCAGACGGCCGACCACGCGGATGCGCATGCATTGGCACAATCATTCAAGCGCTGTTACCAGATGGCGGGAATTACGGACCCGAAAATGCAAGTGGACGTTGCTGAGCTGTATTCGCCGTTCAGTAACACTGAGTTTCACGCGATCGAAGCAGCGGGACTTGCCGGGCTCGGGGAGTCCGTCTCAGGCATGCGCGATGGGGAGTACGAGCTCGGCGGCCGTATTCCGGTCAGTCCATCGGGAGGCACACTGTGCACGAACGCTATCGCGGTCACTGCAATGATACGGGTGGCAGAAGCCGCTCTCCAGGTCTGGAACCGCGCGGGTGATAGACAAGTGCCGGGAGCAAAAGTCGGTATTGCCAACGGAAACGGGGGCGATCACCAGTTTTTCGGAACCATGGTCGTTGAGGCCTGATTCGGAGGATTTACTCATGCAATTTCTTGAACGCCAGGAAACCTGGAATATTACTTACACTCATGCGCTGGGCGAGACCGCAAGCTGGTTTTACGTGCAGTTGCGCGACCACGCTAAGATTTACGGGCGCAGAGACGCCAAAACCGGTCGGGTCCTCGTACCCCCTCGCGCTTTCTCCGACGAAAGCCTGGAGCCGACCACGGAATGGGTCGAGGTAGGTCCGGGCGGGCAGATCGAAGCGTTTACCATGGTCTACGCGCAGTTTCAAGGCTTACCGGAGCCGCCCTACGCGTTCGGCTATGTCATGTTGGACGGTGCGGATACGGCAATTGGCGGCTTCTTCAAGGGAGTGGATCTAACGGAGCCGGAAAAGGCGGCAGAGCAGCTCGCCATCGGCAAGCGGGTGATGACGCATTTCGACGAGCAGCGCAAGGGCGATGTCCTGGATTTTTGGTTCGAGCTCGATCAGTCATAAGAGACGATGCATGGCCCGTATCGCAAAGGGGTTCCCGACGTGAAACATACCATGCAAGCTGACCGACAACTGACGCCGTGCGCGCTCGAGGAGGGAGTGTCGTGCGCGCCATAGTCGTGAGGAATGCGGGACCGGCGGAGCAGGTCATGAAACTGGAGACCATCCCCGACCCGACGCCCGGGCCCGGTGAGGTAATCATCGAAGTGGGCGCCTGCGGGGTTTGTTATCACGATGTTGTCACCCGCGACGGTACGCTCAAGGCAGGAGTTCGGATGCCGTTGATTCCCGGGCACGAGATCGCAGGCACCGTGGTCGATGTCGGCCCTGGTGTAAGGACCGTGACCGTCGGCGACCGGGTTGCGACCACCCAGCGCGCCCGCATTTGCGGCCACTGCCGGTTCTGCCGGTCGCAAAGGGAGCCGCTGTGTGACGACGCGGAGTTTCTGGGCGACACCAGGCTCAATGGCGGCTACGCCGAGTATGTTGCTGTGGGCGAAGACAATGTCGCAAAGGTCCCACAGGATGTATTGCTGGAGTGGGCCTCGATCGCGGCGTGCGCGATCGGGACCATGTACCATGCCATTCGCGGCGTAGCGAACGTGCAGATCGGAGAACGCGTGCTAGTCACCGGCGCAGGCGGCGGCCTCGGCATGCATGGCGTGCAGCTTGCCCGAAGGTCGGGCGCTTTTGTCGTCGCGCAGACCACGTCCAGGAACAAGGCCCGGCAGTTGGTCGAAGCGGGGGCGCACCACGTCGTCGTGGCCGCCCGGGGCGAGGATTTCTCCGCCGAGGTGAAGGATGTGACGGAAGGCCGGGGCGTGGACGTGGCAGTCGACAACGTGGGAACACCCCTGTACCAGTTCACCCGGAGATCTGTCGCGAAGGGAGGGCGTTGGGTGCTGGTCGGGCAGCTGACCGGTGATTTCGTGTCCTTCAACCCGGCGCAGCTTTTCCTGAAGGGGCTCTCCATGCTGAGTGCCACGAGCACCACCCGCGAAGAGCTGCGCGACTGCCTGGATCTTCTTCGTCCCGGAGGAATTCGTGCAGTAGTCGAAAACACGGCCCCCCTGGAGGCTGCATCCAAGGCTCACCTGGCGCTGGAATCCGGCACGACGGCCGGACGCATCGTACTGCTTCCGCAACAATCCCCGGAGGCGTTCCAGTCCGCGAGTTAACCGCGGTTAGATACTCTCATCGTGTCGTCTAAACAGCGACTCGCACATCAACCCAGTACCATCAATGTTCAGGAGAAGAGACATGTTTTACCGTTTTACGAGGAAATTCGCCGCACTGCTTTCCGGTGCTTTGCTTTCAGTATCCTTCAGCGCTGTCCAGGCGGAAACCATCACCTACGCCACTTGGCAAGGGGAGGCTTCGACGAGCGTGCATGCGCGCACGCTTCACTGGTTCGCAGACGAAGTATCCAAGCGCACGGATGGCAAACACCGCGTGCGCGTTATGTGGGGCGGTGCCGCAGCGGCTATCGACGAGATCGCCAGTGCGGTGGAAAGCCAGGTGGTGGCCGCGGGGGACCTGGTGCTTCCGTACCACCCAGACCAGTTTCCGCTGAACAACGTAGTGGGTTTCTTCTGGCCGCAACCCCTCAGCCCAATCGAGATTGGCCATCTTCTCGAAAATCTACAGGAAACCTATCCGCCATTCGCTGACGAGATGAAGCGATACAAGATGAAGGTGCTTGGGTTCCGGCCGTTGGACAACTACGGTTTTCTGTGCACGGAACCAGTAACGGAGGTCGAGGGATTTAATGGCAAGCGAATCCGTTCCTACGGCGTCGCCCTGCCGGCGGTTATCGAAGCCATGGGAGCGGTGCCGGTGTCGTTGTCAACGCCGGAGACCTATGAAGCGCTCGAGCGGGCCGTCGTGGATTGCGCACCGATAGAGGTTGGTCTCGGTCGCGCCTGGGAGTACGACACGGTCGCGACCAACTGGATGGACGTGGGCCTCGGTGCGAGCTTTGGGCAGATGCTTGTCATCAACCAGAATGTTTTCGACGGTCTTCCGGCTGATTTTCAGGAAGTGCTGGTCGAAGTGGGCTCGGAGTACCTGAAAGTGTTCACCGACGAGCAGGCGAAGTTCCGCAATGAGGTCCTGGAAGATTGGGCCGCTCGTGACGACTTCCAGATCGTGGATTTTCCGAAAGAGGAGTTTCTTTCGGTAACCGAGAACGATCCCGGCGTCCAGGCCGTGCGGCAGCGGTGGATTGACACCGCCAACGATCTTGGCGTGCCAGCCGAGGAGATCGCCGCCGAGTTGACCTACGACCGGTAAGCGGGTTGTCCACTGGTACCCGAAGTAAGAGAGTACGCATATTGACTGTCCGGTACACAGGATCGCAGTTGGGCCTTAGAGAAAACGGAGTGTGTGCCCGGAACGGCAAGCCACAACCCGCCGCCCGTGCGGCGGGTTGTGGCGTCACTGCGGCGCTTCGCGGCCGGGAGTGGAGGAGCGTTCGCGACCGACAAGGGGGTATGAAATGAGGGAGTCGTTTCTGAGTTTCTATGAGCGTTACACTCGCATCCTCTATTATCTGGCGTTTCTGGCGGGTCTGGCTACGTTCATCATCATGTGTCTGATAGACGCCAGTGCCTTGACTCGGAAGTTTCTTAACTGGCCTCTACCAGGCAGTGTCGAAATCACTGAAGCCCTGATGGTAGTGGGCATTATTCTGCCCATGGCCTACGCCCAGGCTACGCGTTACCACCTGCGGGTTCCATTGCTCACCAATCACCTGCCGCTGCGCTTCCAGCAGGTTTTTCATGTGGTAGCCATGTTTATCGGGTTTTTGTTCTTCGCGGCAATGACATGGTCCGCTTTTAGCTTCACGTATGAGTCTTTCAGGATCGATGAGCATGTCTGGGGTGCAAACGTTCGATTCCCGCTGTACCCCGTGAAAGGGGTGATGTGCCTGGGCTTTCTGATGCTTGCAATTCAGTTCCTGCTCGACACGGTGAAGATCCTGATATTCGGCCCTGAAGAATTTGCCGAAAACGAGCTCGGATCCTTGGGTGCCTGATAGGGTTGAATGAACAATGAACGAAACGGCGGGTTTTTTAGGAATACTGGTGCTCCTGCTGGCGATCCTGGCAGGGGTGAACGTCATGGTCGCGCTCGGCGTCGTCGGGTTCCTGGGGCTGAGTTTTCTGGTCGGCATCGAGCCTGCATCCACGGTTCTCAGCAACGTCGCGTTTTCCATCGTGAACGGCTTTCACTACTCGGTGGTACCCATGTTCCTCTTGATGGGCTTCTTCGCGATGCAGGCGGGCATTGGGCGGGATCTGTTCGATGCCGGAACGAAATGGCTCGGGCGTATTCCCGGAGGCCTGGCCGTGGCGGCGACTTCGGCGGCGGCCGCGTTTGGCGCCGCATCGGGCTCCAGCGTCGGCACGGCGACCCTGTTCACCAAGCTGGCGCTGCCGGAAATGGTCGAGCGGGGCTACGATAAGGGCCTGGCTTCCGGTTCCATCGCCATCGCCGGGACCTTGGCTGTATTGATACCACCGAGCGCGTTGGTGGTCATATACGGCATACTCACCAACTCCAGCATCGCGGGCCTTCTGGTCGCGGGTTTCCTTCCGGGGGTCGTGTTCGCCGTGTTGCTCGTTATAACCATCGTCATCCAAGTCAAGCTCCGACCGAGCCTGGCGCCCCGCTATACGAATCCCGTCTCACTCTACGAGCGATTCCGGTCCCTGCGCTTGGTGGGACCGTTGCTCCTGGTCATCGCTGCAATAATCGGCGGGCTGTACACCGGCATATTCACTCCGACCGAAGCCGGAGGGATCGGGGCGCTGGTGACCTTGATTATGGCGGTGGTGCGTAAGCGTAGTATCCGCGGCGTTGAGATCGGAAAAGCGCTCATTGAGACGGTGAATTTAAGCGCGATGATATTCGCCATCATCATCGGGGCGCTCATATTCTCGAGGTTCCTGGCCTTGAGCGGCGCCACGGACGTCCTGGGCGACATGATATCCACGGAAGGGATGAGCGTATGGATGGTGGTACTGCTGGTAACCCTCGTTTATCTTCTTCTAGGCACCCTGATGGACCCGCCTGCGTTGCTGGCGGTGTCCCTGCCGATAACGCATCCCGTCATGATGCAACTGGGGTTCGACCCCATATGGTTTGGGATTTACGTAGTCGTTCTCGCAGAAATTGGGGCCGTGACGCCGCCAGTGGGGCTTAACTGTTACGTTGTCAAAGGCGCTGCCGGAGATCTTGTCGAACTGAGCGACATATTCCGGGGGTTGTGGCCTTTTATCCTGGCGTCATTCGTAATGCTCGGTATCCTGCTTCTGTTCCCTGAGCTGGTACTGTTTCTCCCGCAAAGTATGAAAGGATAGATGACGAAACGTTGTCAGGGCGCGTAAGTCAATGACAGACGTGGACAAGGAATTTAAAGGTTCCTGCCTTTGTGGCGCAGTGGCGGTGGAAGTACGGGGTTCTCCCGTGGCAATGAGTTACTGCCATTGCCATTATTGCCGCAAGTGGCACTCGGCCCCGGTTAACGCCTGGGCATTGTGGCCGAACGATAAGGTCAGGATGCAGGGTCAAGTGACCGAGTTCAGAGATCTCACCCAAGGCGTGCGTATATCATGTGCCCAATGCGGGGCGGGTGTCGCAAACAGAAAGCCGGAAGCAAACATGATCGTCGTCTATCCGATGACGTTAGTCGAATCTGGTCTGAAGTTCGAACCGACCTCTCATATCTACTATAGCAAGCGGGTCCTCGACCTCAGTGACGGATTGCCGAAATACGTAGATATGCCGGTTGAGTGGGGTGGCTCTGGCGAAACGATGGACGAACCTCCCTTGACCCGGTGGATATAGCGGTTTCTCGGGATCACTAGATTACTGTGATCCTCCGCGGCTGAACGTTTATCCCGGCAGCCACCCAGATGTCCTCACTTATGGCCACCTGAAAATCCCCATCTGTGACCTGAGTCGGCAGCCGCCGGCGGAGCAGTTCAAGGGATCGAAGTACTTGAAAACGCATGTGTAGTGCAAAGAAGCGGTGTCATCGAAACCCGTCTCGCTCCGCGTCGCGAGCGTCGCCGAGTTGTGGAAAGGACACTTCCCCCGCCCATCGGTAACGCGGTGTAGTCGGAAAGGCCCTGTTCCGCCAGACTCAGGGACCCCTTTCCTCCAGAAGCCCCTCCTGATCTGGAAGGGCAGCCAGCCTCATAGCGATAGATCCAGGAAACTATGACGCTCACGGCCAGAGTGCGCGGCGGGCAGCGGGTTCAGGTGGCTGAAGAGCCTGTCGGCTTGTTCATGGGAAACAATCCTTTCATCCGCTGCTATATCGAGATGCTTTTTCGTGATTTTCATGAACTGTCCGACAATCCCGGTTCGGAAAACCAAGGCTTTAGGTAATTAAGTATACTGTCCCCGTATTCCCATGACTTCCACGTCGTGCTTCATCATGGTTACGTACTGCTTGATCAATTGTGCGCGACTGTCGAAGGTGCTGGCCGCGTTCGCCAGGATGACCTGGCGTTCGATGTAGTAAACGACACTGCCACCCACCAGCGCAATGATCACGACGATAGCGGCTTTGAGGAGGTATTTGCTCACATTCAGCCTTTGTCCTGAAATCGGTGGAGCATTGGGCACGCGATTATCGGACCGTCGTGATGATTCCGTAGGCGAGAGGTATGCTTACAGCAAGGCACGGTCATTAGATCACGAGTGGGAGAACTGTTAAGAATAACACACGTCTCTCCGCCGAAAGCACTTGCAGCCGGGATCTTGGGGCGAAAGGCTTGCTTGATATCCAAGGGTCCTCGACGCAAGTAATCACCTTAACGGCATCGTCGGGCATCTAGTTTTGCACAGTCCGCTTTTGGCCGGTTCCGGCGGCCCGGGTAGACACCTCGATGGTCCGCTACCCGGTGAACAGGAGACCAACCACGAGGGTGACCTGAAAGAGGGCGGAAACCTCAGTGAATTGCGGATGGCCGACTTTCCCGAAAACAGTGTTTGGGACAACGGCGAGACTTCCGCTCCAAGTGGCCTAATAGGCGCGTCTTGAGATCAGAACTTTCCCGAAAAGGGGCCTTTCCGGGAATGTACAACCGCGGCTTTGACCTGGCTCGACAAAAGCGAGCAGGAGGTGACGGAATCGCTTGATATGGCGGAACGGATCGGCTCTTCGCTCAGTGAGATGCATTGCTGCGTGGACCTGTCCCAGACCGCACTCGCCAGGAACGATTTGACCCGGGCCGAGAAATGTGCAAAGCGCGCAACGGACATCGCCCAACGGCTCGGCACCGAGCGCTTCAGGGCGCGTGCCCTGCATTTTCATGCCCAGGCGTTGCTGGCCATGAATCAGCGGGAAAAGGCACAGACGATGCTGGAGGAGGCGATCCAACTCAGCAGGAAAACCGGCCCGGCGTACTGCGGAGCCGGCATCATCGGCGCAATGGTGCTGGCGGAGCAGGACCCGGCGCGGCGCCGTCGTCTCATCGAGGAAGGCGAGTCATTGCTGGACCAAGGCGCCGTGGCCCACAACTACCTGGACTTTTACCAGGGTGTGATTGAAGCCGGCCTCGAGCGTCGCGACTGGAAACAAGCAGAACACTATGCGCATTTGCTCGAGCAGTTCTTCTCTCCCGAGCCGTTGCCGTTGACCGATTACGTTTCGGCCCGCGGCCGTGCACTGAGCGGATTTGGACGCGGCCAGCGCGACGACGGACTGAAACACCAACTGGAGCGCCTGCGCGCTCAGGCCAGGGAAGCGGGCTTGATGCTCGGTCTGCCAGCTATAGAGGATGCGCTTCAGAACTGGCGTAAAGACGCCACCGGTTGAGCGAAGTTAGCGCCCGCTTGCTTCACTGTGTCCCCGCCAAAACCAAATCTGTAAGCACCTATTGGTTGTCAGGGATATCGGTTATCATTCTATTCGTTGGAGAATCTCGAGCATGGTCCGGGAAGTCTGTCCGCCGGTCCCTGAGGAGTTCACCTCCCCATGGCCCTGTCTTCAGACGAGACCCCGGACAAGCTTGACAGAGTTCATTGAGTCAACTCACCTAGGAGGTGCACCATGGCCACTCGCCGCCGCGTCCACGACGGAATCGTCGGAATTGTCGTCACGCTGGGGACCGCCCTGGGCTACTGGGCCGATCCCGCCTGGTTGCTGGTGCCTGGTATCGTCGGAGTCCTGCTGATCCAGAGCTGGGGCACTGGATTCTGCCCGGTCTACTGGACCCTCGACCGGCTGGGGATCGGAGGAGAGACCAGAACGACCTGAGGGGGCTCCGACGGTCGACTCGAGCACCCCCGATCGAGCTCGCGCAGACGGGCGAGAGCGGTCGTAGATCGTGAGTCGTGTAGCCCCGCGCCCAACCAGATCGTCGGCAGCGCGATCCGGGCGGCACGCGGAAAGCCGTACAGCATCGCCGGGCCCAATACCAGCAGGGGTGGGGTGTTGGCCAGCAGGTGGATGAACGAGCCGTGCATCAGCGGTGCGGTGAGCACGCCGTGGAGCCCCGCCGGCGCCCCCGGCCGAATGCCGAGCAGGTCGAGCGGCAAGGCCATCATCGTCCCCGCGATCTGGATCATCCAGAGCAAAGCGGCGAACAGCGCGGCGGCGATGATGGCGCGTTTCAGGCGAACGTCGCGCATGGCGGATCTCGACGGCACATGACTTGTATCCTGGGGAGGACGACAGGTAAAGACAAGCCGTCCACAGTTTGGACCGTAGCGGGTTCGCACTGTCAAGGCGGGGCAGGGCGGGCCGAGACAAATGAAACAGGCGGAGGGGTCTGCAAAATGACCACTCACGCGTCATCATTTTACCCCGAGCTTGGCAGTTTACTCGACTCATTGTGCGACTACGATCGACAAGATTCGATTGCATCAACATCCTCAATGACTACGCCGGCTGCCCACGAATTACCGAGGCCCTATACACTACAAAGGCCTGATCCGTCCGCCCCGAGAACAACGGCCAATCGCCGTACTACGCCGCGGGAAGCACAGACACGCGCCCGACAATCGTGATATAAATTGCCGAATGCAAAGGGGATTATGCATGGAATCCGAGCAGACCTCTCAAGCACCACCTCTCTTTCCGAGTGCTATCCGGCGATGCGCCGTAGCGCACCACGGCGAATCGCTGCCCACTCACTGTTATGCGTGAAAATACCAGGCAGCCCGATGGCGAATAACTGGAACATTCCGGCGTGGCTAGAGAAAAAGGTAAAGGGGAGAGACAAGAGATGTGTTTATTGTAGAGTCGAGTTCACATCGCCGAAGGTGTCTAAGAGAACTGCCGCAAGCTGGGAGCATATAATTAACGACGCAAACATCATAACGCCGGAAAACATTGCAATGTGTTGCTTCGGATGCAATGTAAGTAAAGGACAAAAGCGGCTTTCTGTATGGCTTCAGTCGAAGTATTGCAAAGAGCGAGGTATAAATGAGGAGACTGTCGCTCCGATAGTGAAGCAGGCGATTGAGAATGGGCAATAGAAACACGCATACAAGGGCGATGGAGTCCGACGCTTGACTGCTCTCGCCTTTCTCTGCCGCTCCGGTTGGTCGCCGTCAGACGCGGCTGAGCGTGGTTGTTGGGCAACACTCGAAATATGGACGCGCTAATCGCACTGCTGAAATCAAACACCGACGCGGCTATCGCTTTCGGAGCAATTGCGAACGCTGGGGCCGCATTCTTAGCGTTAGTTGTATCCACAATTGCTGTTGCTATATCGATATGGGGAGTATGCAGTCAACGTAAGCACAATAAGTTAACGGTCAGGCCCCTCGCCGAGATTACCGTAGCGGACTATGAAGACAGCTTGCGCGTCAAGCTTCTTAACAACGGTACAGGTCCGATGATAGTGACGGAAGTAACGGTATCCAATGGTTCGGATGTTAAGCAATGTGTAGTCGATTGGATGCCGGCGCTACCCAATGATCGATCATGGAATAACTTTACAGACGATCTCCGAGATCGGACGCTGCGCCCAGGAGGTGAAATTGTTCTTCTAGAGCTTACCGAGCATGAGAAAGAAAAAGGCTTCTCTCGGTGTCGGGATACAGTGCGGCAAGCGCTCGCGCCGTTGAGAGTAACCGTAAGTTATACAGACATATACAACCAGATTATGCCAAGTCGCGTCAAGGATCTCTCATGGTTCGGGCGTACAATGTGAAGCCCAACAAGCGTGGCTGAGCGCCGACGTCTAGGAGCTACGATGCGAAAGCGGATCGACAGATTTGTAGAGGACGCCTTGGTGGAGTTCGGGGAGTGGTACGTGAGATCCGACTGGAATGGAAAGGAAAGGGATTGTGTAAATCTCTTTGCGAACCGGTTCCTTGGTCGACGGGTTCAGAAAGGTGCAGCAATTCAGGATCCGGCAGAGATGCGCGTTGAAGGGCCGGTTCCCCAACCAACTGGATACCGAAAACCCACGGCGGCTAAAGATTTAGTCGTGTGGAGTGACGCCCTAGCGACGACGTGGGATACGGAATGGCAAGCTGTTGATTGGCCGCGGCTTGTTATGGAGTGGAAATTCAGGAGAAGGGGTAGGCCATCTAAAGATTTCGATACGCATGATTTGGAGTGGCTGTGTGCGTATACGGATGAATACGACAAAACATTTGGCTATCTAGTCAGGGTGTACCATGGAGAAGAGAGCCGCTCAGTGGATTGGGCGAAAGTTGTTCGGGGCGAGTTGAATGACACGAATAGACGCTCCTAATGGGCGCTGCAGTCAGACGCTTGACTGCTTCCGCCCTTCGTTGCCGCTACGGTCGGTCGCCGTCAAGCGCGATTCATCGCCAACTTTATGCTTTGTCTTTGTTGAGTACTCGCTGAACGGTTCCGACGCCACAACCAACCTCGTTGGCGATGGCGACCATCCCTGTGCCCTTTTTCCTGGCTCTCAATATCGCCCGTTCAGTCTTGGGCGGGACTTTTGGTCGTCCCAGCGTCGTACCCTGTGCCCGGGCTCGTTCGAGTCCGGCTTTGACCCGCTCCTGGATCATTGCTCGCTCGAACTCGGCAAAGACTCCGGTCATCTGGAACAGGGCTTTGCCGGCTGGGGTGGTCGTGTCGACGCCCTGCTGATGGAGATACAGGTGCACACCCTTGGCGTGAATTTCATCCAGGAAGCCCACCAGGTGCTGCAGAGATCGTCCTAGACGATCCACGGACCAGGCCAAGATGACATCAAATTCTTTCCGGACGGCATCCTTGAGCATATTGTCGAACTCCGCACGTTCCTCCTGCCCCTTGGAGCCGCTAATCCCATGATCGATATATTGATGGGTGACCTTCCAGCCCTGACGCTTGGCGACCTTCTTCAACTCTCGGATCTGGTTTTGCGTATCCTGGGCCTTAGTGGAGACCCGCCCATAAATCACAGCTCGCTTCATTGCCAAGCCCTCCAATTAGATCTCGGGCGATTATACATATAACTATTGTTTTCCGAATACCAGAAACGGACTTTGCAAGTGCTTGATTTCAGTAGGGCAGGGAGCGGTAAAAGCGGAGGGGTTTTCTGTATAGCGCCGCCCGGCCCGGGTTACGCGTAGACCGCAAAAGCTCGCTCCATACGCTCGCGCTCGATGACGAAGCCCCGCACCTCGTGGCGTATACGTGAGCTGTCAACGTGGCAGAACGGGCAGTTGGCGTTACGCTGATTCATTGTTCGAGGATTGGCCCGCCTTGATGTTCTGCTTACAGATCGGGCACACCGGCGATCTTCTGGTCTTCGGCGAATCCGGAGTGATAAGGCACCCACCCAGCTCGTACAGTCCGTGGTGCGGATTTTCCTGTTCCAGATCCCAGGATTCATCCATGACTGGATACCCGTACCGGATGGGAACGACGGCGTCGATGAGCTCGCAGCCGTGGATATGGCAGGTCGGCATACCGGCACCTCCTATGGATACTGTTCCCTGATTGTAGCAACGGGACACCCCCACACCACGTCTGGCAGCGAGCCGGCGATGGGGCGCACTGTTGGGTTCCCCAGCCGGACGAGGGCGGGCTAGTGGGGGCGCACGCAAGTATGACTGCCCAAGAGGAGTGGGAAGAAGGTCAAGCGAGGGCTCTAACGCCCGTCTATCCCGGCCGCAGGTTACCCAACAGTCAGCCCCATTCCTGCCCTCGCAGTAGCGTCAGATGTCCTCGCAGCACCATCGACACCGAGACAGATGCCAATTCCCGCCCGTTGGATGCTAAATTATGGGGAGAAGAAACAACGGGGAGAAGTAGCAGTGGTCACAGGTGATTTTAAGTCAAAGGTAGACCGCATCTGGGACACGATGTGGTCCGGGGGCATCTCTAATCCTCTTTCGGTTATCGAGCAGCTCACTTACCTGCTCTTCATCAAGCGCCTCGACGAGCTCCACACCCTCAAGGAGTTCAAGGCCGCCCGGACGAAGAAACCCATCGAGGAGCCGATCTTCGCCCCCGACCAAGAGCACCTCCGCTGGTCGCGGTTCAAGGACACGGCCCCCGAGCAGATGTTCGAGACGGTGCGCGACGAGGTCTTCCCCTTCATGAAGACTCTCGGGCAGAAAGGCCCGGCCGATGGTGAGGGAGGTTCGACCTACACGCACCACATGAAGGACGCGCTCTTCATGATGCCCACGGCCCGCGTGCTGGCCAATGTGGTCGATCAGCTCGACGCCATCGATATGGCCGACCGCGACACCAAGGGCGACCTCTACGAATACATGCTCGGCAAGATCGCGACGGCCGGGCAGAACGGTCAGTTCCGCACCCCGCGCCATATCATCAAACTGATGGTGGAGATGACCGCGCCCACGCCGAAGGACGTGATCTGCGACCCGGCCTGCGGCACGGCGGGCTTCCTGATCGCCGCTTCCGAGTACTTGGTCGAGCACCACAGCAGCACCATCTACAAGGACGCCACTGCCCGCCGCCACTTCAACGAGGGCACTTTCCACGGCTACGACTTCGACAGTACGATGCTGCGCATCGGCAGCATGAACATGCTGCTCCACGGCGTGGAGAACCCGGACATCCGCTACCGCGACTCGCTGGCCCAGACTGACGACGATGAGGCCGAGAAGTATTCCCTCATCCTCGCCAATCCGCCCTTCGCCGGCAGCCTCGACTACGAGTCCACCGCCAAGGACCTCCAGCAGATCGTCAAGACAAAGAAGACCGAGCTGCTCTTCCTCGCCCTCTTCCTGCGTCTGCTCCAGACGGGCGGCCGCGCCGCCGTCATCGTGCCCGACGGGGTGCTCTTCGGCTCGAGCAAGGCGCACAAGACCCTGCGCAAAATGCTGGTCGAGGAGCAGCGGCTCGACGCCATCGTCTCCATGCCCTCGGGCGTCTTCAAGCCCTACGCCGGGGTCTCCACCGCTATCCTGCTCTTCACCAAGACGAACTCCGGCGGGACGGAAGACGTCTGGTACTACGACATGCAGGCCGACGGGTTGTCCCTCGACGACAAGCGCGCTCCCCAACCCGACAAGAGCGACCTGCCCGACATCCTCGCTCGCTGGCAGAAGCGCAAGGCCGAGAAGAAGCGGACGCGAACGAACCAAAGCTTCCTCGTCCCCAAGGCCGAGATCGCGGACAACGACTACGACCTCTCCATCAACCGCTACAAGGAGGTGGAATACGAGGCGATCGAGCACGACCCGCCGAAGGTAATCCTGGCGCGGCTTGCCGAGTTGGAGGAGGAGATCGCGCAGGGCCGCCAGGAGCTGGAGAGCATGCTGCGATGAGCAGCCTAGTGACGCTCGGGGAGCTTGTCACAGCGGCCAGTGTGGAACGGGCAGGGGATCGTGACCTCCCTGTCTTGTCGATGACTCGCTCTGGCGGGCTCGTCCCGCAGGAGAGCGTCTTCAACAAGACAGTCGCTAGCCGGGATCTGAGCAAGTACAGAGTCGTTCGCCCGAGTCAGCTAGTCGTCGGGATTCACATTGACGAAGGCGCGCTTGGAGTTTCTCGCGATGACCAGATGGGCATTGTTAGTCCTGCCTACACTCTCTGGGACCTGCCAGATTCGGAGTTGCTGGATCCCGACTACCTACATCGATACATTCGGTCGCCTTGGGCCATCAGTTACTTCATCGGGAACTACCGGCAGACGGCTGAACGACGAGGAAAGATCCCTCGCGACAAGTTTCTTGAACTGCCAATCCCACTCCCCCCCCTCGCCGAGCAGAAGCGGATTGCGGGGATTCTGGATGCGGCGGACGCCTTGCGGGCCAGGCGCCGCGAGGCCCTCGCCCAGCTCGACACCCTCCTCCAATCCACCTTCCTCGACATGTTCGGCGACCCCGTCACCAATCCGATGGGGTGGCACCGAAAAACGCTCGGTGAAATAATCAATTTCGTGGGCGGATCTCAGCCTCCGAAGACGACTTTTACCTACGAGCCAAGTGAGGGAACAGTACGTCTTGTTCAGATCCGTGACTTCAAGACAGACAGTTTTAAAACCTACATCCCCGAAGAACTGGCGAGGCGACGCTTTGACTCCGACGATGTGATGATAGCCCGCTACGGCCCACCGGTTTTCCAGATTCTTCGGGGTCTTTCAGGCTCGTATAACGTCGCTTTGATGAAGGCAGAGCCGATCGGGAGAATCGAGAAGCTCTTTATCTTCCACTTGCTCAGCCATCCAGCAATCAATAACGCGGTCGTGGCTCAGTCAGTACGCACGGCCGGGCAGACCGGGGTAAACCTGCAGTTCTTGAATAACTATCCCGCCTACCTACCCCCCCTCGACCTCCAACGCCGCTTCGCTGTCATCGTCGAATCCATCGAGCAACAGAAGGCCCGCCAGCGTGCCCACCTCGACGAACTCGACATCCTCTTTGCCTCCCTGCAATCCCACGCCTTCCGAGGGGACCTCTGAGCCCCATGGAGATCTCCGACAACTTCGCGTTCCTCGCGCAGGAGTTTCCGCAGGTGGCGGAGAGCGCGAGCTATGCGGAGCAGCACGTCTATGGTGACCCGCGGGCGGCGTGCTTCCGGACGCGATACGCCCTTGAGCAAGTGGTGAAGCGGATCTACCGCGTGGATAAGACCCTGAGCCCGCCGAAGGTCACGAACCTCGACGGCTATCTGAACGAACCGGCGTTCCGCGCCCTCGTGCCGGAGGCCGTCTGGCAGAAGGCAGAGTACATCCGGCAGGCGGGTAACGTGGCGGTACACGGCAAGAAGACGCCCCCGCCGGAGGAAGCGCTGGCGGTCGTCCAGGAGCTCTTCCACGTCGTCTACTGGGTCGGCCGAACCTATCTCCGTAAGGGCGCGGAGAACCTGCGCGACAAGACCTACGACGTATCCCTCGTTCCGAAGACGAAGCCCGCCGGCGTGCCGGCCAGCTTCGAGGAGTTGGAAGCCCTGAAGGCGCGGCTGGATGCGGCGGAGGAGGCCCGCAAGGACGCTGCGACCGAACTGGACACGCTCCGCGAACAGCTCGCCGCCATCAAGGCCGAGAACGAGGGCGTCCCCGAGACCCACGATTGGAACGAGGCCGAGACTCGCCGGCGCTTGATCGACCTCGCCCTGAAGCGGGCCGGCTGGCCGCTCGATCGCGAGCGCGACCGGGAGTACGAAGTTGCGGGCATGCCCAACGCCAAGGGCGTCGGCTATGCCGACTACGTGCTGTGGGGCGACGACGGCAAGCCGCTGGCGGTGGTGGAGGCCAAGAAGACAATGGTCGACCCCGATGTGGGCCAGCAGCAGGCGAAGCTCTACGCCGATTGCCTGGAGGCGATGCACGGCCAGCGCCCGGTAATCTTCTACACCAACGGCTACGAGACCCGCATCTGGGACGACCTCGCCTACCCGCCGCGCAGCGTCGCCGGGTTCTACAAGAAGGACGAGCTGGCCTCCCTGATCGTCCGGCGCTCGGCCCGCAAGCCCCTGAGCGCCACACCGCCCGACCGCAAGATTGTCGAGCGCTACTACGCGCACCGCGCCATCGCCAGCATCGGGGACGACCTCGAGAAAAAGCGGCGTAAGGCGCTCCTGGTCATGGCCACGGGGACGGGCAAGACCCGCGTGTCGATCGCCCTGGTGGATGTGCTCCAGCGCGCCAACTGGGCCAAGCGGGTGCTGTTCCTGGCGGACCGTATTTCGCTGGTTAACCAGGCCTGCAACGCTTTCAAGGCCCACCTCCCCGAATCGAGCCCGGTCAACCTCGTCACCGAGAAGGACAAGACCGGCCGCGTCTACGTCTGCACCTATCCGACGATGATGGGGATGATCGACGAGATGAAGGGGGGCGAGGCGCGCTTCGGCGTCGGCCACTTCGACCTCGTGATCATCGACGAGGCGCACCGCTCGGTCTACCAGAAGTACGGCGCGATTTTCCGCTATTTCGACTCGCTGCTGGTGGGCCTCACCGCGACGCCGCGCGAGCAGGTGGACAAGAACACCTACGACCTCTTCGACCTCGAGCCGGGCGTGCCGACCGACGCCTACGAGCTTGAGACCGCGGTGGCCGACGGCTTCCTCGTGCCACCGCGCGTGCAGCAAGTGGACCTGAAGTTCCCCCGTGAGGGCATCGACTACGATTCGCTCAGCGACGAGGAGAAGGAGCAGTGGGAGAGTCTCGACTGGGGCGACGACGTGGAGCCCGGCACCTTGCCCGAACGGGTCAACGCCAGTGCCATCAACAACTGGCTCTTCAACGAAGACACAGTCGACAAGGTGCTCCAGCACTTGATGGAGCACGGGCACAAAGTCGAGGGCGGCGACCGGCTGGCCAAGACGATCCTCTTCGCCCGCAACCACAAGCACGCGGAGTTCATCGAGAAGCGGTTCAACCACCACTACCCGCAGTACATGGGACACTTTGCCCGCACCATCGACCACTACGCGAAGTATCCTCAGACCTTGCTTGACGACTTCTCCCAAAAGGACAAGGCGCCGCACCTCGCGATCTCGGTGGACATGCTCGACACGGGTATCGACGTGCCCGAGGTCGCGAACCTCGTCTTCTTCAAGCCGGTCTACTCGAAGATCAAGTTCTGGCAGATGATCGGCCGCGGCACGCGGCTGTGCCCGGATCTCTTCGGGCCGGGCGACGACAAGCAGGACTTCCGCGTCTTCGACTTCTGCTTCAACTTCGACTTCTTCCGCGAAAACCCCGACGGCATCGAGGCCGGAAACGCCCTTCCGCTCGGCGCCCGCCTGTTCCGCTCGCGGGTGCAGCTCCTGGCCCACGTGCAGTCGACCCCCGGGCTCGATCCGGAAGGTGCGCTGGGGGAGGCGCTGACCACGGAACTCCAGGGCGAGGTGGCCGCCATGAATCGCGAGAACTTCATTGTGCGCATGCACCTCGAGGCGGTGAACCGCTTCCGTGAGCTTGCGGCCTGGGAACGCCTCAGCGAGGACGACCGGGAGTGGCTTTCCCGGGAGGTCTCGGGCCTTCCCAGCGAGATCGAGACCGACGACATCGAGTCGCGCATGTTCGATCTCACGGCGCTGCGCATGCAGCTCGCCTTCGCCCAGGACGACCTGGCCGTCTACGAGACCCACCGCCAGCGCGTGGTCGAGATCGCCATGCTGCTCGAGGAGAAGGGCGCGATCCCCGCGGTGAAGGCGCAGCTCGGCTACCTGGCGGCCATGCAGGAGAGCGGCTTCTGGGAGGGGATCGACCTGAAGGCGCTGGAGGATCTGCGCCTGCGCCTCCGGGGCCTGATGCCCTTCCTCGACAAGAAGAAGCGCAAGATCGTCTACACCGACTTCCAGGACGAGGTGATGGCGGTCCGCGACTCGGTCGTCTTCGACATGCCGAAGATGACCGGTGCCCAGTACGAGAAGAAGGTCAAGGCGTACCTGAACGACCACCACGACCACATCGTGATCCACCGCCTCCGAACGAACCAGCCGCTCACCGAGACCGATCTGGAGGGGCTGGAATCGACCCTCGTCGAGATCGGCGAAGGCGACGGCGAGGTGTTGCTGTCCGGGTTGCTGGCACGCAGCGAGGCCCCTTCACTCGCGCACTTCGTCCGCCGACTCGTGGGCCTCGACCGTGCCGCGGCGCAGACCGTATTCTTGGAGTTCCTGAACGACCGGAGCCTGACGCCCCCGCAGATCCGCTTCGTCGAGATGGTGATCGACCAACTGACGTCGCGAGGCATCATGGACGCCTCGGCCCTCTACGAGCCCCCCTTCAGCAGCCTGCACGCCGGCGGGCCGGATGCGCTTTTCAGCGGCAAGGAGAACGTGATCGAGGGCATCTTCGAGAGACTGGAATCATTGAACTCCGGGCTGGACGCCGAAGCCGGTTGATCGAAACACGGAATTGGGGGATCGCCGTCTGGGTTCTACCCCATTTCCACGGACACTTTGGTTAAAGGCTTTTTCTGATTATCTGGCACAGCCTATCCGTTCCACTTCCCGACGAGTCTGCCTGTGCAGTGACAGGCTTGATAAAAAGTCAGGGCAATTGTGCCGTGATAGCATCGTGTGATTGACCACGGAAGAAAGGAGCTGAAATAGATGGGTGAACACCTGGATAAGTTGCGACAACACCTAATGAGCCTACCGAATGGCGAGGTCGCGAACGTAGGAGTTGTGGAAGGATTGTTGTCCGACGCTTGGCATGAACTCGGCTTGTCGAGAGAAGGCGGCATGACTGCTGATAAATTAGTCGGCCGGATGGAGAACGTTCATTGGGATCCACCTGAGCTCTCTTTTGAGATAGAGCGCCATGGCGGCACTGTAATGGGCTCTAGCCGCGCTGAGATACAAGATTGGACGGTGGATGTGAATGAATGTCTTGCCCGCGTTGGTACAGGCAGATTTAAGCAAGTGCAGCCTCGCGCAAAACCACTTGATGTGCAGCCATTGGTTGAAGAAGTCGGATTATTGATTATCGAAGGACGACAAGATGAACGACTGTCTTGGGATGGCGCGGATAGAGTCCGCGTGAATATTGCCATAATCATTCCCCGTGACGGACCAAAACAGACGGTAGAGGGAGAAGTGGACCCCAGATTTTGGACAGGCCGTTAAGTGAAATTTCCGCGTCTCATTATGCCGCTTGCGGCATTTCGTTTTCACCGAAATATACGGCGTCCGGTGTGCGTCGGTCCAGGGCCGTGTGATGGCGCTGGGTGTTGTAGTAGTGGAAGTACTTCTCCAAGCCTCGCTGCAGGTCGTTCGGCGTCTCGTAAGCTTTCAGATACACATCTTCGTATTTCACGGTGCGCCACAGACGCTCGACAAACACGTTGTCCACCCAGCGACCTTTGCCGTCCATGCTGATGGTGATCTCATGAGCCTTGAGAACGCCGGTGAACGCCTCGGAAGTGAATTGCGACCCCTGATCGGTATTGAAGATCTCAGGCTTGCCAAAGCGCCTGAGCGCCTCCTCCAGAGCGTCCACGCAAAAGGCGGAGTCCATCGTGTTCGACAGGCGCCAGGACAGCACCTTTCGCGTATGCCAATCCATAATCGCCACCAGGTACATGAACCCCCTGGCCATCGGAATATAGGAGATATCCGAAGCCCAGACCTGGTTGGGCCGGTCGATGGTCAAGTCCTTGAGCCGGTACGGATAGATCACATGGCCAGTTCCTGGAATAGAGGTGCGAGGCCTGGGATACAAAGCCCGGATACCCATCAGCCGCATCAGGCGTTGGACTCGTTTGCGGTTCACTATCCGGCCTCGGTCACGCAGCTCACCCGGGATCCGTCGCGCGCCCAGAAAGGGGCGCTTAAGGTGGATCTCATCGATCAGCCGCATGAGGGCGAGGTCGTCCTCGCAGATCGTCCGCCGCTGGTAGTACGCCGTGGAGCGATTCAGGCCCAACAAACGGCACTGGCGGACTACGGGCAGCGGGTATTGACGGTCAATCAGCGCTCGGCGTTCTGTCACCGGTCTCGACCGAGCGCTTTGGATAAAAAATCCTTCTCCATCGTCAGCTCACCGATCTTGGCGCGCAGCTTCTCGATTTCTTCCTCGGACCCGCTGCCGGCATGAGCGTTGCCATTGTCAAACACATGTTCGGCTTCGCTCATCAACCGCTTCTTCCAGTCCTGGATCTGGTTCGGGTGCACGTCGTACTGCTGGGCAATCTCCGCCAGCGTCTTATCCCCTCGAATCGCGGCCATGGCTACTTTCGCCTTGAAGCTCGAGGAGTGGTTTCTACGCTTTCTCTTGGTCATCTTCTGCTCCGGTTCTCTGTCGTCAATTTACCGCAGAAGATTTCACTTAAAAAGCCGGCTAAACTGTCCGAACGGCGGGGTCCAGCTCAGGGTAAACGCAAGCGTTTTCACCAGAGACTGCAAGAAATGCTGAGGCCATACAAGTGGCAGAGAACAACTGGAACGAGTGCCTATGAGCTAGGCGAATCATCATGAAACACGAACATTCGTTGTGAGATGCAGAACTGAATACTTGGTGAAATGACGGATTTCTGATGGCAAATAATGTGCGGCCGCTATAACGTTACCCAGAACGCCGAGGCCTTTATTGACCTCTTCGGCATTGTGGACGGGATCGAGAGGCTCTCCGAGTAGCCGCGCTACAACATCGCCCCTAGCGGGACCCGGTCCCGGTCAATCGATTCAGCCAGTGCACGATTGGTCGATGAGGGCTGTTCCGGAGAGTCGTTGTGTCCTACGAGGATGGTCGAATATCGGGTGGGTGCCACCTCCCGGATCTCATCCGCCGTATCACGTGCTGTCGGTACGCATCAGGCTCGGGTGGAATAGGGACCCGGTGGCGCGTGTTGTTACAGAATCGGCACGCGGCCACAATGTTGTCCTGGGTGTTGCGCCCTCCATCCTGCCGAGCTACAAGATGCTCTGCAGTGCATTGGAAGCGGGAAACGGCAGTGAGCTTCAGTCCGTTCTTGGCCGCGAATATTGCGGGGTCATCGATCCACATTTGGACGTTGCAATAGAAGCAACAACCATCCTGACGATGGAAAGCAGCAAGTCGATGTATTGTGATCGGTTTGGGCATTGTCGGCTCCAGAGATTAATCTTGAGTCCGATCGCCCAATGTCCTGAGTCGAGTCGGTAGCCAGTCGAGGTCTCGATCTGACCGGATCGAAGCAAATCCCACATCGGGATCCAGCTCGGGCGAGGCCCAACGGACCACCACCGCGGAGAATAATCCCATAGTCTCGTTGGCCTGTCAAAACAACCGACAGATTTGGCACACCTGTGGCCGGGATTATGCCGAGTGGCAGAATCCCCTGACGGACAGTCCGCCGTCTGTCATTTGTCACCCTAAGGAATCCATCCGTTTTCGGGAAAGTGCCCCGGTAAGCCGAACAAACAGGATGCTCGACCTCGGGAGTTGCCATTGAGGAAAAGGTCCGACTCGTGTGGACAGCCAAGACCACCGACAGCATGGCTACCGGTACACCAGCCTGATTCTGCCGGCCTTCCGCAAACGACCCCTGGTCTCGGAGTTGGTGTCTCCAAAACAAGCTCAGATTGACCTGAAACGGAGGCCATCTGCCGCCGTGAGAGCAAAGAATGGCTCACCCCTATTCCCAGAGCGCCTGGAAGAGGAGAAAGCCCGTGTGAAGGCCCTGGAGGCGTTTGTGGACGATTGGCCGCAACGCCTCCGGGATCCACCGGCGATACCGCGACACCGGTCTATCCCTGTCCCCGGTGTCGGCGCGACATCCTGCATGGGGTGGCGGTTCTGGCGTCGCACCGTAGCGTCCTCGACGCCGTGTGATTGCCACTGGCCCCGCGGCGGCCGCGCTCGGCCCGCCCAAGCATGGATTGTGAACAAGAATCGCGGTACATTGCGGCGCATAGAACGCCACAGGGAATCCCAACATGGCCCGAACGGCCTTGAATCAGTGCGCCATCCTGCCGGTCAGCGTCCTCCTCGCCGCCGCGCGATCCGCCCCGTCGATACAATCCCCTAATTATGAGCCCAGGTAGTCCGATGGGCTTAGTCCACCAGACATTTATCCGCCATGCTGCACACAGCGGACAAATGCTTATAAGTTGGACTCCCAATGACTGAGAAAGAATCCTTTTACGAGCGCAATTTCTCTCTGATTTGGCTAGCGACAGGACTCATCTCCACACTCGCCATCGCCGCGGCCCAAAGCGGAATCGGCTCCGGGGAGAAGTTCTGGCTGTTTCTGGCGATGCTACTGATAGCTTCTCCTGTGCTCGCGGTCTTCTGGTATGTAGTGTTTATGATGTTGCAATTTGCTGCGTCTCTTTTCGTGAGCGGTGTCAAGGAAAAGGATCCAGGAAATCTGTTCGTCGCCTTTTGTGTGCTTGTCGGTGTGTTGTCGTTTGTAATATCAGCGTACTTCAATGAAACACCGCAATAGAGCGTCCAACAAGGGCGCTGCAATCCGACGCTTGCCCGTTCCCTCCCTTCGCTTCCGCTGGTCGCCGTCAAGCGCGGCTTATCGAGAACGTTAAATTATGCGCATACCCATAGAACTTGAGACGAACGACATGCGACTGCCAGTTGCCATTGCCGGTGAAAACAATGCTGTTAAGTCGGGAGTATTCGTTGATGCGCCGGGTAATGTGCGTGTGGCGTATGGCGGTGGGAGCGGTAACCGTGGGCTAGATATACCAGATGTATTGCGATTCATTGTGGATGCTTCCGTTACGATAGATCTAAGCCTATTTTCGACGTGGCTATACGACAAATTGAGAGATCGCCCTATAACGCGAGTCAAGATAGGACGGAAGACGGTGACCGAAATAACCGAAGAAGGCATACGGGAAACGTTGGAGGAGGAGATCGAAATTGAGAAATAGACGAACGCCCAACAAGGGCGATGGAGTCCGACGCTTCACCGTAGCGTGCGGAAGCGTACACAAATATACGAGCTTATGCCCCCTGATCTTCTCCAAGAGGTTTTATCATTTTTTCGACGAGAAGATTAGAGAAGCGGGGTCGGGGGCAATGCGGTTGTCCTGATGTGCAAACTTAAAAATGACTTCCACCTATGCGAGCTCCGGTCATTCAATCTATTGCTTCCCTGAAGCAGCTTCCCGTCTTTCCTGACGACAGTACCGTCTCGGAGTCACCCCGGCTACGCAAATACAACGTTGTGTATGGGTTCAACGGATGTGGCAAGACGACGCTGTCTCGCGTGTTTGCGTGTCTTGGCACAGGGGAGCGGCACGAAGACTGGGCTGCAGACAGCACATATACAGTGAAATTCACTGACGGCACGCAAGTCAGAACGGAGTCGCTGGACGCGGCGTTGAAACAACGGATTCTTGTCTTCAACATTGATTTCATTGCGAGAAAATTGCGCTGGAAAGAAGGTGAAGCGAATCCCATTTTCTATCTCGGTCGCGACCAAAAGGATCTTTCAGAACAGATCGACAAGCAAGGCGAGCGGGCGGAAGTGATCGATGGGCGACTGCGGCGCGTTGTTTCCATTCGCAATGGGGCTGAGCAAGCATTCGTTCAGCATAAAAGAGACCGCGCGAGACTCATCGAGAGTGAAGTCGGGTTAGGCCGACGATACAATGCGACGAATTTGGACTCGGATTACTATAACTATACATACGAGGATCCCGATCTGCTAGACGAGGACGGTATCGGCGCGCAGCGGCAACTTCTCAAGCTGGACAATCCACTGCCGAAGTTGCCTCGAATCAGTGAGGAAACACACGCACTTAACGACGTGGTGCACGAAGTTCGGAATCTCCTACAGACAACGCTCGGAACGATTTCGATTGATGCGCTACGCGAGCATGATGCGATTCTGCCGTGGATCAAGGATGGCCTTGAATATCACAAGGCGCATAACCTGAAATCATGCTTGCTCTGTGGCAATCCGCTGACCGACGATCGCGTTAGCTTGATTGAAAGCGCAATTGGCGACCGATACGACACACTGGTCAACGATGTTGCTGCTACCAAGCAGACGGCGGAGGTAATACTTGACACACTGGCGGATTCTAGGTCCGGCCTACCGTCAAAGAATGATGTCGTCAAAGATCAGCGGACCAGCTTCGCCGATGCGGCTAACGCGCTTCGATCGTCGATTGATGATGGTCGGAAACACATCGAACGGGCGATTGAATTGCTAAATAAGAAGCAGGATTCTCCAAATACGCAAATCGTACCGGGTGATCTGCCGGAGTTGTCGGATGCACATCAATGGATGTCGGAGTACATTGAGAGAACAAAGGCGCTCAACAAAGTGATCGATGCTCACAACGTGGCGCATGATGATTTCACGTTTAATCAGAATGCCGCCAAGGGAAAACTTAAGAAACACTATCTTGCGGAAGGGTATGAGAGATACCGTGAACTTGCGTTGTACGTGGAAAAGGCCGAGCGCGTTGAAGGCGCTCTCCAGAATCTGAGAGATGAATTGATAGCCAACATTGCTGCCCTCAAACAGCAGATGCGACAGCACGGTCCCGCTGCCGATCGTGTCAATACGATGATTCACAGGTACCTTGGTCACGATGAACTTGAAATCGCTGCGAAAAACGAAGGATACGAGATACGTAGAAATGGCAAAGTGACGACCGCCGCACCGAGTGAAGGGGAGAAGACCGCTATTGCCTTGAGCTACTTTCTTGTGTTACTCGAAGCGGATGGTCGCAAGCGGGAGGATCTGATTGTGGTTATGGACGACCCGATTTCCAGTCTGGATACTTGTTCTTTGAACTATGCGTGCAGTCTAGTCAAATCGCTCGACAACGTGGCGCAATTGATCATTCTCACGCACAATAGTCATGTGTTGAATGAATTAAAAAAATGGCTCAGGAATCGAACCGAGAAGGAAATGGAGAAAAGGGGTAGGAGTAAGGAAGATGCGTCTGCGGCTTTGCTGTTCATCGATACCGTCCAACCCCACGGTAACCACTCACGCAGATCACGTATTGTCGAACTGCCCAAGCACTTGCGCGAGTATGAATCCGAGTACCATTACCTGTTCCACATGGTGCTTCGCTTCCTAGACGCCGAGGAGGACAGGACCAACTACTTCTTTGTGATGCCAAACGTGCTGCGGAAGATTCTGGAGATCTTTCTCGCTTTCAAGCGTCCAGGGTCGTCAGGACTGAGCAGTAAGATCGAGGGGTTGGCACGGGAAGCGGAAGACATTGGTATCGACCAGATTCGCATTAGAGCGCTTGACCGGCTTGCGCATGTCGAATCCCACGGTGACAACATCGACGATTTGGTTACCGCTTCGAGCATGACGGTCGAGGAAACAACGGTTGCAGCCGAATCATTGCTCGAACTGGTCGAAATGATGGACTCGGAGCATAGCCGTCGGATGCACCGGCAGTGTCAACCAGCGGCATAGGGGTCGCGGGGTCAGTTGCTCCGGTTCCGCCGAGCGCTCCTTCCGTCATTCTGTCCTCCTCTGCGAGGTTGTCTTGAAATTGGTGAAAACGATACTTTGCGCGTCGGTGCTAACCTCAATGAGGAGAAAGCCCGTGTAGAGGGGCTGGAGGCCTCGGTGGAGGCCTGGGCGCGTAGCCGGCGGATCCGCGAATATTTGGCAGCGAAGGAAGCGGCCGCCGACCCGGACGACGAAGCCCTGCAGACTTGGCTCTCTTGGGCCCGGGACTACGCCGACTGGCTGGATCCCCTGACGGAAGGCCCGCCGTCCATCCTGGACGAGCCCGATCCGTTCCCGTACTGGTAGTGGCTTTGCGACACCGCTAGTGCAGGAAAGTCTACTACACGCCCCGAGAGCGTGCCGAGCCCGGTCGAGCTATAGTTGGTGTATGTCGCCTCGGTACAGTGAGGAAAACAATTCAAGTACCGCCGCGTTCTCGACAGTATGCGACACTAGGCGCACTTCCTGCGGAAGGAGAACCATCGGGACAACAGTTGCATGTATCCACCATTATCATTATCCGAGCAAACCGCGGAAAATCTACGGGCGCGTCTGGCCGACACGAGAGCCGAGTTCGTAGATAACCTCGCCCCTTTTCAAGAATATGTGGACATTGCTCAGCGCGCCATAGACGGCAATGCTGTACTAAGCGCGTATGACCACGATCAGCTTCAGATTGAGATATTCCTGGACTCTTGGGAGCGGGATAAAGGGCTAAAACTGTTAGCGGGGGGACGCCAAGATCTTGAGATCGCCAAAGCGGCAGACTGGGACCGAATATGGTCGGTCGGTGATCCGAAATTTGACGGTTCAATTCGGCTTGACGGATTAGGTTTCAATATTCTTACGACTATTGGTAACCAAGCTATGCAAACGCAGCACTTCTGGTACGGAGATGACGGACGCTGCACGGAACTTTTTGAGAGGTTTCAGTTCGCTGTCTACCAAGAGATCGGGCGTTTGGTAAAGCTCGTTCGCAAGTATAGCTATATATGGAACTCACGACCGGATGTGCTCGAACGAGCTTCACCAGCCTACTTTTTACGGTGGGCCAATGAAAAACAGATAAAAATCCCGTGGGTGAGTTTTATGGAAGAAGTCGTTGCGCAGATCGAGACTGCGAACGAGAGGTCGGAACCAGTATCTGACCTCGCCGGGCAGGATGACGGGGAAATGTCGCTGCAGGAGAAACGAGAGTTGGTGCTCAAGGGGTGGTTGGGTGCAAAAGGCATCAAGGAAGGTGACGAAATTGCCGAGCGTCAGCGTGAAGTGTGGGACCAGCTTACGAATGTAGATCAAGTCTTGTTTCCTCCAAAATCGCAAGAGACGATTGGACGGTTCTTCAAACAGGCTAAGTTGGTTCGGTTCAAACGGGGGCGCCGCAAAGGGTAGTGCCACGCTAAGTCGTCCTCGAGAAAGGGCTCACCTACATCGCGTAGGAGCTAGTAGGGTTACAAAGTAAGAATCATCCAGACCTTTTGCCTACGGGGTTGACCAAGCGATAAAGCCGCTACCCTGCACCATTCAATTGGAGCATGGTGATACGGACGTCGTACTTCATGCAATCGATCGAGCTCGAGGGCGCCACACGGAACCAAATTGGCGAAATTAGGGATCTGACAAAAGTACGCATTTGAATCCCTAATTACCCCCATTCTTTCTGCGAGCATCGCGTGAATAATTGGTGGTTCACGTTTGACTGCACCATATCCACCGTGAAACGTCCGCCGCAGGTAGATTAATTCGCGATCGCACATGAGTGTTTGAGATGAATCAAGACTTCCGTATCAAGATCGGCTTTTTCAACAACCCTAAGACGCATCGTCTGCGACGACGACTCGGTGCTGAGGGCGTACTCAGCCTGATTCGGTTGTGGGAGTACGCTGCGCAGCACCGCTCGAAGGGCGTTCTATACGACATGGACGACGACGACATAGCCGCTGTATCCGATTGGTCAGGTGACAGCAGCTTTGTGGAATGTCTGCGGAAATTCGGTTTTTTGGAGGAAACGGCGGATGGGTGGCTGGCGTTGCATGATTGGGAGGAACACAACGGGTACGCCTTCTACGCCGAGGAGCGATCGGAAAGAGCGAGAGAAGCCGCAGAAAAGAGATGGGCCGAGAAGTGAGCAGGGTTGTGGGAGTGCTGACGGTGTGCCGGTCGCAATGCCGACTGTGCGGGAGGGCGATGCCCCTAATCCTGGCCCTGCCCCGGCTCCCGAACCTGGTCCTTGTCCGGGCCCTGGTCCGACTCCAAGCGTGTGTAACCGGAGGATGATGATGGGGACCGATCTGGTGAATTTGACACGGGGAAAATGGCGCGGGCTCTTGGAAAGCCTCGGTATCGATCCGATATACCTCAGCGGGCGCAACGGACCGTGCCCGATGTGTGACGGAGTGGATCGGTGGCGGTTCACGAATCACAACGACGACGGCATGTGGTGGTGCAACCACTGCGGTACTGGAAACGGCTTCCAGCTCCTCCAGCGATATCACGGATGGTCGTTCCCAGAGGCCAAGAAAGCCGTAGAGGCGCTGGTCCCGGAGGTGGGGATGACGGCACCCCAACGAGACGACCGGTCGATGCGCCGGTCTATCGAGCGTCTTCGGACAGAAGCCGCATCTGCTGGCGACGTGCCAGAGGTAGTCCAGTACCTAACGGGTCGTGGCCTGGTCGTTCCCCCGAACCTTGAAGCACACCCCAAGCTACCGTACTACGAGAACGGCGATTTCATCGGTCGATACCCTGCAATGCTCGGCACACTGACCTCGAAGGACGGCGAGCTGCTCGGCTACCACCGTACGTACCTTAGCCGGAAGGGAACCAAGGCGCCGCTCGGCTCACCGCGAAAGCTCTTGAAGCTCCCGCGCTCGCAGAGTTATGCCATTCGCCTTTGGCCGGTCACAGACACAGTCTGCATTGCGGAGGGCATCGAAACAGCCATCGCTTGCTACATGCTCTGGGGATACCCCGCTTGGTCGGTGAGCAGCGCCAACGAGATGATGAAGTTCGAGCCGCCCGAAGGGATCACGAAGATCATGATCGCCGGGGACAACGATGCCAGTCACACTGGTCAGGAGGCGGCATACTCTACTGCCCGGCGATTAATCGACGCCGGCTACCAAGTGGAGGTCCGAATTCCGCAGTCTCCAGGCGATTGGGCCGATGTGTTGGATGACGGCGACGCGACGCCGCAAGGGTTAAAAGGGGGAGACCCCGGGAGTCAGGTTGAGTGATTCTGATGCCTTGCTCTGGACCCGGCCCGAGACGGCCCGGCAGCTCCGCGTCTCCACACGCCAGGTGGACCGGCTGCTCGCGCAGGGCGTCCTCCCGTGCGTCCGGATCGGCCGCGCCGTGCGGATTCCTCGCCAGGCGGTGGAAAACTACGTGCGCCGGCTGGCCGAAATCGGGCAAAATGGCCCAAGCGTGGAACCGGCAGTGCGTGGAGGGACCAACGCATGCCATATAGACGCAAAGACAGTGCCGTCTGGTGGGCGAGTTTCATCGACCCACGCGGAAAAAGAGTTAGACGCGCTACTGGAACAACGAACCGAAGGGAGGCGGAAGCGCTCGAAGCGAGATGGAAATACGAGGCGTACCGGGCGCAACAATGGGACGAGCAGGAATCAAGGACGTTCGACGAGTTGATGTTGGCGTATCTGCAGGCCGAGCGGCACAAGCGCAGTCACGGCCGGGATCTCGGATGCGCCAGTCATCTGAAGCCGTACTTCAGGGGCAAGGATATGACGCAATTGCGGGCAGCAGATATTCGCGGTTACATCGAGCACCGGCGCGATACGGTAGCGCCGGCGACGATTAACCGGGAGTTGTGCTTGTTGTCCGCGGCCATCAACTACGCCCGCCGAGAATGGGAATGGGATATTCCGAATCCGGTGTCTGGTCGTAAGCTCAAGGAGCCGGAGGGCCGGGTGCGCTGGATCACGCGCGGGGACGCCGAGGCGCTGATCCGAGGCATCAAGAAGTCGCAATCGTACTTGGTTGATTTTATCCGGTTGGCGTTGCATACCGGGTGCCGGAAACAGGAGCTGTTGGGACTGGAATGGTCCCGGGTGGATCTGAAGGAAAACCTGTTCCTGCTCGAGGCGGCCCACACCAAGACTGCGAGGCGGCGTTCCATACCGCTGAACACGGCGGCGCGGGCGGCCATACTGAACCGGGCGCGTTTTCGCTCGGAGCATTGTCCGGCATCGCCGTGGGTGTTCGCGCACAAGGACGGCACGCGGATCCTGGACCTCAAGAACTCCTTCGCGTCGGCCTGCAAAAATGCCGGCATCAAGGATTTCCGGATCCACGATCTGCGTCACACCTGTGCGGCGTGGTTGGTGTCCAGGGGCGTGCCGTTGTCGGAGGTGAAGGAGCTGCTTGGTCATTCCACGATCAATATGACCGAGCGTTATGCGCACCTCGCGCCGGAGAATGTCCGTGCTGCCGTCGCTGTGCTGGACGGTGAGTCACGTTTCAGTCACGGTGCACAAAAGGACGACGCGACACCCGTGGAAGGAACGTCGCCAAGTGCTTGATCGGAAAGGAAAATAATGGTGGAGCGGAGGAGGATCGAACTCCCGACCTTCGCATTGCGAACGCGACGCTCTCCCAGCTGAGCTACCGCCCCATGTCTCGGTTGGACGGCGTATTCTAGTGCATGTGAGGCGGTGACGGAAGCCGCGGCGATGGCGGGTTGGGGCGACCGGGGCTACTGGCGGCTGGAGCGGGACTTGATGTAGCGGTCCACCAGCGCCAGGCGCTCCTGGGGCGCACCGGCCTGGAGGACTTCCAGCTTGATGTTGTTGTCCGGCAGCAGCTCGGCGATGCGGTAGGCCACCCAGTTGGGGTCCTCCCAGCGCGGCTGCATGTCCTCGTAGAGCGGCCCCGCCTGGGGCAGCGCCTTCTGCAGGATCTCCACCAGGGGCTGGAATTCCCCGTCTATGCCCGGCTCCGGGTCGTCTTCCTCCAGCACCTCGACGTCGGCGGTGATCAGTTGGTTGGCGGCGGTGTCCGTCTCCAGGACGATGAAGCGCTGACCGCCCCGGGCGGTGATCCCCAGGTAGCCGTCCTGCAACTGGTTCCAGTCCTCGATCCGGGCGAGAGTGCCGTAATCATGGGGGATGCATGCCTCGCCGGCCTCGCTGCCCTGTGCGATCAGGCAGACCCCGAAGGGACGGTCGTTCTTCATGCAGTCACTGACCATTTCGAGGTAGCGGGGCTCGAAGATGCGCAGCGGCAGGGGACCGCCGGGGAACAGGACGGTGTTCAGGGGAAACAGGGCAATCGTTGTCGAGGGCATCGGGGACCGGGGTTCCGGGTTTGAACGGGTGGTGCTGCTGATATAGATTCCAGCCCGGGATCATAACATCCGTCCATTCCGGCGGCTTTTCACCATGCACAAGACACTGATTTCGGCCGAACTCCTGAAGGACCATCTCGCCGACCCGGACTGGGTGGTCTTCGACTGCCGGTTCGCGCTGGACGACCCCGACTGGGGAAGCGGCGAGTACGAAGGCTCGCACGTACCCGGAGCGCGGTACGCGCACCTCGACCGGGACCTTGCGGCGCCCAGGGGCCCCGGAACCGGGCGGCATCCGTTGCCGGAACCGGACACGTTCATCGGCTGGCTCGGCCGCAACGGCGTGGACACCGCGAAACAGGTCGTGGTGTATGACCAGGGCGGCGGCGCTTTCGCCGCCCGGCTGTGGTGGATGCTGCGCTGGGTGGGGCACAAGGCCGCGGCGGTGCTGGACGGCGGCTGGGCGGCGTGGACCGCTGCGGGCTATCCGGTCAGTGATGAAGTGCCGGTGCCCGAATCGGTGGACTTCGAGGGCAGTGTAAACGACAGCCTTTGGCTCACCAGCGAGCAGCTGGAAAAGGCGCTGGACGAAGGTATGGTGCGGCTGGTGGACGCCCGCGGCGCGGAGCGGTTCCGGGGTGACAGCGAGCCCATCGACCCGGTGGCCGGCCACGTACCCGGCGCCGTGAACCTGCCGTTCGCGGGCAATCTGGACGAGCAGGGACAGTTCAAAGACCGAGAGATGCTGCGGGGCCGCTTCGAGGCGGTGGCTTCGGATGTATCCAGCGAGCAGGTGGTGCACATGTGCGGCTCCGGGGTCACCGCCGCCCACAACCTGTTGGCCATGGAGGCCGCCGGATTGACGGGCTCGAAGCTGTACGCCGGCTCCTGGAGCGAGTGGATCGCTGATCCGGACCGACCCGTTGCCCGGGGTGAGTAGAACGAATCGATCATTGGTGTATCGGAAAAAACCTATGTGGGTCAGGCTTCAAGCCTGACCTACAAAAGCCCCACAATGGCTTCGTTCAGTCATAATCAAGGTTGAACATGTTTCTACTGGACCGACTCGCGGAACGCCGGATCGAGGAGGCGATCGAGCGCGGCGCCTTGGACGATCTGCCGGGGAGGGGCGAGCCCCTGGTGCTGGATGATGACGCCCTGGTGCCCGAGGGCCTGCGCGCCGGGTACCGTCTCCTCAAGAACTCCGGGTATCTGCCGGAGGAGGTGCGTCTGCATTCGGAGATCCGGGATGTCGAATCATTGATCGCTCGTGCGCGGGACGGCGAGCAGCGTGCGGCGGCGTCGCAGCGCCTCAGTCTGCTGCGCGCGCGGCTGGGCGGCGATCGATGCGGAATGCTGGCAATGCAGGACGACTACTATCGTGCCGTGGCGGAGAAGCTGGGCGATGACGGGAAATAGGGCAGTGATGCTGGCGCCCCTGGCAGCGGCATTGGCCGGCGTGGTGGCCGTGTTGGCTGTGATCGTGGTGCCGGCCGGTGCCGAGCCCGGGCAGACCCGCATTAAGGATTACGAGCAGGCCCGCAAGCTGTTCTGGCGGCATCTTTACAACGAAGGCGGCGAGACGCTGTACTGCGGCAGGTCCTTCGGTTCCGGCTACAATGCGGGTATCAACATCGAGCATGTGTTTCCCATGGCCTGGGTGACCAACGCTCTGAAATGCGGCCGGCGCAAGCAGTGCCGGGAGACGAGCGACCGGTTCAACCGCATCGAAGCGGACCTCCACAACCTGTATCCCGCCCGGACGGAAATCAACGACGCCCGGGGCGCCATGCGTTACGGGGAAATCCCGGGCGAACGGCGGTGGGAGGGAGCCTGCGATTTCGAAGTGGACGACCAGCGGCGCGCGGTCGAGCCGCGTCCCGCCGCCCGCGGGGAAATCGCCCGGGCCATGTTTTACATGAGCGAAACCTACGGACTGATTATCTTCGACAGGCAGGGCGCCCTGCTCAAGCGGTGGCACCGGAAAGACCCGGTGAGCGCCCACGAAAGGCAACGCAACGATGCCATCGACAAAATCCAGGGCACGCGAAACATGTATATTGACAAGCCAGAGCTGGTAGACGCGTTGCAATTCCAATGACAAAGGAGGGCGCTATGAAACTCCGCTATTCCCCCACCTCTCCCTATGTTCGCAAGGTCGTGGTGACCGCCATCGAAACCGGCCAGGATTCGGTCATCGAACGGATCCCCACCAATCCCTGGGACCCGGAGACCAATCTCCCGGAGGACAACCCCCTGGGCAAGGTGCCGGCGCTCCTCGTCGACGAAGGCCTGATCCTGTTTGACTCGCCGGTGATCTGCGAGTACCTGGCCGCGCGGGTGGGTGCGGAGCTTGTTCCCCGGGAGGGCCTCGGTCGCTGGCGGGTGCTGCGCTTGCAGGCGCTCGCCGACGGCATTCTCGATGCCGCCGTCCAGCGCCTGCTGGAAGGGCGTCGTCCCGAGAACCTGCGGAGCCTTGACTGGATAGAGCGTCAGAAGCGGACCATGGCCCGCGGAGTAGACAGCCTCGAAGCGGCGGCCGGAGACTGGGGTGACGAGCTGACTCTGGGTCAGATTACGGCGGGTGTGGCCCTGGGCTACCTGGATTTCCGGTTTTCCGGCGATGACTGGCGCAAAGGCCGGCCGGTTCTCACGAACTGGTACGAAGCTTTCGCCCGGCGACCCGCCATGCAGCAGACCGTCCCCGCCGATCCGGGCTGAGGGTCCGGGGGAATTCGGTTATGGCTCAGTTTGAAATATATATAGCCAGAAAGGACGAGGCCGTGGCAGGGGCTAGCCCCCAGTGCCGCTGTAAATACATCCATGTTCGCGCTGGCTCAAACATCCCTGTTTTCGACAGCCCTGGGGGCTGGTCCCCGCCACGGCCCCCTCCTATGTTCGATTTCAAACTGAGCCATTACCGCGGCTTCCGCGGCTTTGCACCTCGGGTTCTAATTTCTGAAGATTATCTTGAATCTTCATACCTGGGCCGTTACCATTCTCGCCCATGACGCTGCCCAAAGAAGACATCGAAGCGGTTCGCAGCCGGATTCTCGACGCGGCGGGTAGGCGGTTCCGGCAGTACGGATTCGGCAAGACCACCATGGCCGAGATCGCCGGGGACTGTGATATGTCCGCCGCCAACCTGTATCGCTATTTCGAGAACAAGGAGGATATCGGCGCGGCCATGGCCAGCCAGTGCCTGACCCAGAAGGCCGAGGTGCTCATGGCGGTGGTCCGGGATGCGACGTTGACGCCGACCGGCAAGATCGAGGCCTATTTCGTCAGCAATCTGCGCTACACCCACGGCCAGTGGGCGGAGCGGCCCCGCATGAACGAGTTGGTGGACCATATCTGCCACAAGCGGGTCGACCTGGTCGACGACTACCTGTCCAGGCACCGGGCGATGCTGAAAACCATACTGCAGGAGGGGATCGATGCCGGAGAGTTCGAGCCCTGCGATGTCGACGAGGTCGCAGAAGCGCTGAAGGCCTCGATGTTCATGTTCGATTATCCGAACGCCATGAACGCCTGCCGGATCCCGCTGGAGGCGTTCGAGCACAAGGCCCGCGGCGTCGCGCGGCTGGTGCTGAGCGGCCTGAGGGAGCGTTGAAAGACCGTTTTTTGACCTGTTGGTGAATATTGGTCTGAATATTCACTGTTAAGAATTTGAGAAAAGGAGAAGACACGCATGATCCCTGACTCGCTGGCCGTCCGTTTCGGAAGATGGGTCGTCGACAATCCCTGGAAGACGATGATCCTGTCGGTTCTGTTGGCGGCGGTGGCCGCGTCCGGGGCACGCTTCATCGAGTTCACCACTGACTACCGGGCGTACTTCAGCGAGGACAATCCCGAGCTGCGGACCTTCGAGCGGCTGGAGAACACGTATACCAAAAGCGACAACGTGCTCGTCGTTCTCACCCCTCGCGACGGCGGCGTGTTCTCCCGGGTGACACTGGCGGCGGTGGAGGACCTGACCCGGAAAGCCTGGCAGACGCCGTATTCCATCCGGGTCGATTCCGTCACCAACTTTCAGTACACCTCGGCGAGCGGCGACGACCTCGTTGTCCGCGATCTGGTGACGGACGCCGAAAGCCTTTCCGCCGCCGAGATGGAGCATATCGAGCGGGTGGCCCTGAACGAGCCGCTGCTGGTTAACCAGCTCGTCGATCCGGAAGGCACGGTGACGGCGGTGAACATCATCGTCCAGACCCCGGGGGTCAATCCCACCGGGGAAACCCCCGAAGTCGTGGATTTCATGCGGGAACTCGTGCGCGGCTTCGAAGCGGACCACCCCGGCATCGAGGTCCGCCTCACCGGCATCGTGATGCTCAACCACGCCTTTTCCGAGGCTTCCCAGGCCGACATGCAATCGCTGATCCCGATCAGCTTCCTGATAATCGCTGTGAGCATCGGCCTGCTGCTGCGCGGCTGGGCGGGGACGGTCGCTTCGGTGTGGGTGATCGTCTTCAGCGGCGCGGCCGCCATGGGTCTGACGGGCTGGCTGGGGATCCGCCTCACGCCGCCCAGCGCCACGGCGCCCCTGATGATACTCACCATGGCGGTGGCGGACTCGGTGCACGTGCTTACCAGCTTCTATCACTCGGTCCGGCGGGGCGAGGCGAAAAAGGACGCGCTGGTGGAGAGTCTGCGCATCAACCTGCAGCCGATCTTCCTGACCAGCATCACCACGGCCATCGGCTTCCTGAGCATGAACTTCAGCGACTCCCCGCCGTTTCGAGATCTCGGCAATATCGTCGCCATGGGGGTCATGGCCGCATTCGTGCTGTCGGTCGGTTTCCTGCCCGCCCTCATGGCAGTGTCGCCGGTGAAGGTCAGGCCGGAGGCGCAGGGGCGATCGACCGTCATGGAGCGGTTCGCGGAGTTCGTCATTGCCAGGCGGGGCGTACTGCTCTATGGCGTCGGCGGTCTGATCCTGCTGCTGATCGCCTTTATCCCGCGCAATGAGCTGAACGATGTCTACGTGGAATACTTCGATCACAGCGTGCCGTTCCGTACCGCCACCGACTACACCACGGACAACCTGACGGGTTTGTACCGCATCGACTATTCCGTAGAGTCCGGCGAATCCGGGGGTGTCAGCGACCCCGGGTTCATGCGGCAGGTGGGCGCCTTCACGGAATGGCTGCGGGCGCAGCCGGAAGTCATGTTCGTGGGCAGCTACACGGACATCATGAAGCGCCTGAACCGGAACATGCACGGCGACGACCCTGGTACCTACCGCCTGCCGGAAGGCCGCGAGCTGGCCGCCCAGTATCTTCTGCTGTATGAGATGTCGCTGCCCTACGGCCTGGATCTGAACAACCAGATCAACGTCGACAAGTCCGCGACCCGGGTCAGCGTCAGCCTCCAGACCCTGTCGGTGAACGAAGTCCTGGCGTTCACGGAACGCGCGGATCAATGGCTGGACGACAATTCCCCCGGCCTGGCCGCCGAGGCCGGCGGCCCCTCGGTGATGTTCTCCCATATCGGCCGGCGGAACATCCACAGCATGCTGCTGGGCACGAGCGTGGCCCTGGTCCTGATATCCATGATTCTCGTCGTGGCGCTGCGCTCGGTGCGAATGGGGCTGGTGAGCCTGGTGCCTAACCTGGTGCCCGCGGCCATGGCCTTCGGGGTATGGGGCATGCTGGTCGGGGAGGTCGGGCTCAGCCTGTCCGTGGTGATGGGCATGACCCTGGGCATCGTGGTGGACGACACGGTGCACTTCCTGAGCAAGTATCTGCGCGCGCGCCGGGAGCGGGGACTGTCACCGCCGGAGTCGGTGCGCTACGCATTCCGCACCGTCGGCACGGCGCTGTGGGTGACCTCCCTGGTGTTGATGGCCGGTTTCCTGGCCCTGACCCTGTCGGCTTTCAAGCCCAACTCGGTGATGGGTCTGATGACCGCCATCACCATCGGCCTGGCGCTGATTGCCGACTTCCTGTTTCTGCCGCCGCTTCTGATGAAAATCGAGGAAAAAACACATGCGAAAACTGCTTCTGACTCTGCCGCTGCTGAGCCTGCTTCCGCTTGATGCGCCTGCGGAGACGCCCACCGAAAAAGGCCTGGTCATCGCCGTGGAGGCGGATGCGCGGGACCAGGGCTGGGGCGACAGCCGCGCCGACATGAACATGATCCTGCGCAATCAGCAGGGTGAAACCAGCGAGCGCGAGCTGCGCGTCCGTACCCTGGAAGTCGACGGCGACGGGGACAAGTCCCTGATCATATTCGACCATCCGGCGGACGTCGCCGGCACGGCTTTCCTCAGCTACACCCACGCCGTGGAGCCGGATGACCAGTGGCTGTATCTGCCGGCCTTAAAACGCGTCAAGCGGATCGCCTCGGCCAACAAGTCGGGACCCTTCATGGGCAGCGAGTTCGCATTCGAGGATCTGAGCTCCCAGGAGGTGGAGAAGTACGCCTACGAATGGCTTCGGGACGAAGATCTGGACGGCGAGGCATGCTTTGTCGTCGAGCGCATTCCGCAGTATGAGCATTCCGGTTACACCAGGCAGGTCGCGTGGATCGACAAGGCGCACTATCGACCCCGGAAGGTGGAGTTCTACGATCGCAAGGGTGCGCACCTCAAGACCCTGACCTTCCACGAGTACCACGAATACCTGGACCAGTACTGGCGGGCCCACCGTATGGAAATGGTCAATCACCAGAACGGCAAGAGCACAACCCTGACCTGGGGCGGCTACGCGTTCCGCAACGGATTCACGGAGCGCGACTTTGACCGGAACACGCTCAAGCGGGTCCGTTGAGCCCGGCCACGCAGTCATTGAGGAGCAAAGCGACGAAGCAATGCCCATGTGGGTCAGCCTTCAGGGCTGACATGTCAGGCATGAAGCCTGACCCACATCGTATTGTCATATCAACGTTAATAGTGCTCACAATCGCCGGGCTCGCCGCCCTGCCGGCCCAGGCCGCCGACTGGCGGGCGTCGGGCTTCGGGGCGCTGGAGTCGCGTTTTTTCCTCCATGACAACGCGCCGCCGGCGAGCCATCGCGCCAACCAGTCCCTGGTGGTGCAGCCGGAGTTCTTCACCGAATGGAATGACCGCCGGGACTCATTCACTTTCGTACCGTTCCTGCGCGTTGACGAGCATGACGGCGAGCGCACGCATTTTGATATCCGGGAGCTCACCTGGCTGCATGCTGCCCGTGACTGGGAGCTCCGGGCCGGTATCCGCAAGGTGTTCTGGGGCGTCACCGAGTCCCGTCACCTGGTCGATGTCATCAATCAGACGGATCTGGTGGAGAACATCGACGGCGAGGACAAGCTGGGCCAGCCCATGTTGAACCTCGCGCTGATCCGGGACTGGGGTACGGTGGATTTTTTCGTTCTGCCGGGTTTCAGGGAGCGCACTTTCCCGGGGCGGGACGGTCGTCTGCGCTCCGTACCGCGGGTCGAAGGCGGCCGGGCGCGTTACGAATCCGGCGCCGGGCGAAACCAGGTCGACCTGGCCGCCCGTTGGTCCCACTACATCGGCAACTGGGATATCGGCGTGTCCCATTTTCACGGCACCAGCCGGGAGCCTCGATTCGAGCTGGACCTGTCCGATCCGCGGGACATCGTGCTGGTGCCGGTCTACGAAAAGATCGACCAGAGCGGCCTGGACATCCAGTATACCCGAGGGTCCTGGCTGTGGAAGCTGGAAGCCATTCGCCGCAGCGGGCAGGGGGAGGATTTCTCCGCCGCGGTAGGTGGGTTCGAGTACACGTACTACGGCGTTTTCGACACCGCCGTAGATCTCGGCGTGCTGGCGGAATACCAGTATGACGGCCGTGGCTCCGCGCTAGCGACCCCCTTCGATGACGACCTGTTCACCGGCTTTCGCCTGAACCTGAATGATGCCCAGAGCACCGCGATGCTGTTGGGCTGCATCAGCGACCTGGAATCCACGGCCCGCTTCTGCAGTGTGGAAGCAAGCCGCCGGCTCGGATCGAGTTGGGTATTGAGCCTGGAAGCGCGCATCTTTTCCGAACCCCCGGAGAACGACCCCCTGTTTTCGTTGCGGCGGGACGACTACCTGCAGCTCGAGCTGGCCTTTCATTTCTAGACACGGATATCCCACCATTTAACGACTTGCGGGCATTGTTCTGGTTTGAAGGCCCGCATGATCGGGGAGGCCGGTGCCGGGGGCTGTCCCGCAGGGCCGCTGTGAGGAGCGGCACAGGGAAGTGCCGTCTGCGGACCGAAGGATGGAATACATTCATGTACGCTCTGGTTCAAACCTCCCTGTTTTCGACAGCCCTGCGGGACAGCCCCCGGCACCGGCCCAACAGGCCGTGGCCTGCGGCCGGGTTTCGGCGCCTGACGCCCCGGAAACACTTTGAAGTTCACGATATCCGCGGAGGGTGGAACCAGGCTGAACGGCGGGGGTGGGTGGCTCCCTCCCGGTGGCGGAGGGCGGGAAATCCCCGGAAATCGGGCCTTGAAATAATTGCAACGGCGCGGGTTTGCGAGTAACTTAGTCGATGGGAAGGTATCAACTCGGGACGTAAAAAAAGGACCGCCGCAGGGAAAGCAGCATCAGAGGGCGGTACGGGGGTGTTGAAGCACCAAAACCCATTCGTCCCCAAACTCGGGGGATCATCCATGGGCGCGCGTTCGGTCCTGGTGATAAATTCCAAGGGGGGAGCGGGCAAGTCCACGCTCACCTCCAACTTGGCCAGCTACTATTCGGTACGCGGCTATCGCACCGCCTTGTTCGATTTCGACCGGCAGATGTCCAGCGTTCGCTGGCTGGAACGCCGGCCGGCGGAAGCCTCGGAAATAACCGGGGTCACAGGCTGGACATTCCGCGGTGTCGACTCCTTTCAACGCGTGGTCATGGATCCGCCGGCCCAGATCCAGAACAAGGACATGGTCATGCTGGTGGCGCGTGCGGACGTGGTGATCGTTCCGGTCCTTCCATCTCCCATCGATATCCATGCCGCGGCGGATTTCATCAGGGACCTGTTGATCGACGGCAAGGTGCGTCAATCCAACAAGCCGGTGTGCGTCGTGGCCAACCGGGTGCGCACGAACACCGTCATGTACGATCAGCTCCGGAAGTTCCTGGGCAGTCTCAAGATTCCATTCCTGGCGACCCTGCGTGACAGCCAGAACTATACCCATGCCTCGATGAAAGGGATCGGAATCTTCGAGATGAAGCGGGATCTGGTGACCCAGGATCTGGAGCAATGGCGGCCGCTCATGCAGTGGATAGACCGCCATTTCAAGGCCATTGAGCTTCAGGAACGCACCCACCGCCTGAGCCGCATACGCCCGCCGTTGACGCTCGTTCAGTAGCACGGCGCTCGGACCGCGTACCGCGGAAACCACCTGGTGCACCCCGGCACATGCCGGAAAGCGGCGCGTCCGGTATGTGCGCACCCGTCCGTAAGAAGCGGTTCGTGTTAGGCTCGCGCTTTGTTTTGCAACGTCGAATCGAGGTTCCTCCATGACTGAAAAAATCGGCTTGATCGGTCCCGGAATCATGGGACAGCCGATGGGCATGAATCTGATCAACGCGGGTTTCCCGCTTTGGGTTTTCTCCCGGACACCCTCGCGCGCCCAGCCCCTGGTGGATGCGGGGGCGACGAGGTGCGATACACCGGCGGCCGTCGCGGAGGAGGCGGATATCATCATATCCATCGTCAGCGATACCCCGGATGTCGAGGCGGTGGTGCTGGACGACAACGGTGTGCTCGCGGGTGTGAGCGCGGGGAAAGTGCTGGTGGACATGTCCACCATATCGCCGATCGCCACCAGAAGCATCGCCGGGAAACTGGCTGAAAAAGGCGTGGAGATGCTGGATGCGCCGGTGTCGGGCGGCGAAGCCGGGGCGCAGAACGGCACCCTGTCCATCATGGTTGGCGGCAAGCCCGATGTCTTCGAGCGGGTCAAGCCCGTGTTCGATGTCCTGGGCAAGAATATCGTACATGTCGGCGACACCGGCGCCGGACAGGTTGCCAAAGCCTGCAATCAGATACTCGTGGCGGAACATATCAACGCCGCCGGCGAGGCGCTGCTCCTGGCGCGTGCCTGCGGCGCCGATCCGGAGAAAGTCCGCCAGGCACTGTTGGGCGGTTTTGCCTACAGCAAGGTGCTGGAGGTTCACGGCGAACGCATGTTGACGCGTAATTTCAAGCCGGGCTTCAAGGCGAAGCTGCACAAAAAGGACATGCATATCGTCATGAACACGGCGGAAGAGAAGGGGCTGGACCTGCCCACCGCCAGGGCCGTAACGGAAGCCATCGACCGGGCCGTGGAGGACGGCGACGGCGAGCTCGACTCGACCGTCCTGGTCCGGATTCTGGAGGCCCGGAACGGCGTTGATATAGGCTGAATTGCCGGCGGATCGGACCCGGCCGCTCTGACTGAAGCCGCGCCCGTCCCTCCCGGGACGACCTTGTCCCCGGATGAGAAACGGCCCCGGCATGGGCCGGGGCCGTGTTGAGTACGACGGGATTGGTTTGAATGCCCGGCTTTACCGGAGCCAGCCGCTCCGGCGGTCGTTGTGCCCGTAGCGATCGTTCCGGTAGCCGCTGTGGCGGGACTGATCGCGGTAGCCGTAGTGCGGGCGTTTCAGCAGCGGGGCGTAGACGAAGCCCTGACGCCCGTGGGCCCGCACCATGTACCAGTTGCGGTTGTTCACTTTGCCCACTACATGAACGGACTCGCGGCGGTGGAGGCGGCCGGTGATGGAATACCCGGTGCCGGGGCCGGCCCGGACATTGCTAGTGGTTTTCGCCACGAAAGTCTCGTTGATGCGATTCAACCTGGGCTGGCGGTGGTTGTAAGAGTCGCGGCCCCGGTGATTGTAGGAATCGTGCCCCCGGCCGTGCCGGCGGTATTCCGAATGGCCGGTGGAGCCGTGCCGGGCGCCGCTATAATTGCGCGCTACGTTCCTGCCGAGCAGCCAACCGCCCACCGCACCGGCAGCGGTGGCTGCAGACTGGCCCTTGCCGTCGACGATCTTGTTGCCGGCGAGGCCGCCGATCGCGGCCCCGACGGCGCCGCCTACGTTCTCCTTGTTGAGGAGATTGCTTCCCTGGTGGTCCGCCATGACCGGTCCCGCGGCCAGGCCCGTTGCCAGCACAATTGTCGTAATCAGGCGTTTCATGAGATTTGAACTCCGTGCATCGTGAATGTGGGTGCTACCTTGCCACGCACCGCTTGAATACACTCTGAATCGGGAATGAACAGCGGCTGAACGCCCGGGGTGCGGCGCGGACGGTCCCGGCGCTCCGCGGACAAAAAAATGCCCCGACCGGGTCGGGGCATTGAAGCGCTCGAATCGGCGCGGTCATGCGGAACCCGCGCACTATTGGTAGCCGCCGTAGGCGTAGTGTCCGGGCCGGAGCAGCGGCGCATAGACGTAGCCCTGGCGGTGGCCTATCCGCACCTTGTACCAGTTCCGGCCTCTGACCTTGCCGATGACATGCACCTGTTCGTGATGGTACAACTGCTCGATCACACTGTAGCCGGTGCCCGGGCCGGCGCGCACGTTGCTCCGGCATTTCGCCACGTAAGTGGCCTGGATAGGATGCACGCCGAAATCGCGAACCCTGTCGTGGCCGCAGCAACCGCGCGGCTCGTAGCTCCGGCTCCGGCTGTAGGTGGTGGCGGGTTGGTACGAGGTGGTGGGCTGGTACGTTGCGGCGGGCGCCGGGCTTGCGTAGGCGCCGCCGCCATAATTGCGGGCGATATTCCCGCCGAGCAGCCAGCCTCCCACCGCGCCGGCGGCGGCGGCCGCCGGCCGGCCCTTGCCCTTGACAATCTTCGAGCCGGCGAAGCCGCCAATGGCCGCGCCGATGGCGCCGCCCACGTTTTCGCGGTTCAGCAGGTTGCCGTGCTCGTGGTCGGCCAGCGTCGGTCCGGCCGCTAGGCCGGCGGACAGAATGCTAATTGCTATCAGGCGTTTCATGGTGTGTGTTCTCCTGTATCGGTTGACGCGGGCGCACTGTGCCACGGCACCTTTGAACGCACTGTGAATGGAATCTGAACGTTTGCTGAATGAAGGCCGATTGGTTGTATCCTCGAAGCCCATGCAGGTCAGCCTTCAAGGCTGACAGGTCGGGCGTCGACCAGTCAGGCATAAAGCCCGACCCACAATGGCGGCGGGCACGCTTTAACAACTTCCCGAACTGAAGTATGGTTCGGATCTGATCCGTTAACGCGTACTACGAACTTGGGCCAGGACATAAAGGACAGCCACTTTTCGCCGGCGGACTTCACCCGCTTCGAATCGGCGCTGAAACATGAAACCGACATCCTGCGGGGCTGGTTCAACGACCGACGGTTCGTTCACGCGCATCCCGTGGCCGGCTACGAGCTGGAGACCTGGCTCGTGGACGAGGATTTCAATCCGTATCCATGCAACGACCGGTTCCTCGATCGCCTCGACGACTCCCTGTCGCCGTGGATCGTCCCGGAGCTCGCCCGTTTCAACATCGAGTTGAACGCGCGGCCCCTGGACCTGCGCGGCGATGTGCTGTCCAGGATGTTCGACGAGCTCGGGGACACCTGGCGGCGCGCGTCAATGACCGCGGCCGGGCTGGAGGCCAGGATGGTAATGATCGGCATCCTGCCGACCGTCCAGCGCTCGCAGCTCACGCTCGACAGCATGTCGGACCGGGACCGGTACCGCGCCCTGAACGAGCAGGTATTCCAGATGCGGGGCGGGGAGCCGGTGCATCTGCATATAGAGGGTGTGGAAACCCTGGATATGCATCACGACGACGTGATGCTGGAGTCCGCTGCGACTTCCCTGCAGGTCCACATACAGGTCGAGCAGGACCGGGCCGCCGCCTACTACAATGCCGCCCAGGTCCTCGCCGCGCCCATCGTGGCGGCTACCGGCAACTCGCCGTTCTTCCTCGGCAGGGACCTCTGGGCGGAAACCCGCATCCCGGTGTTCGAGCAGTCGGTGAATACCCGTAACCGGCGTGACGACCGGTACCGCACGCCGGCGCGCGTCACCTTTGGCCGCGGTTATCTGCAGCGATCGCTGCTGGAGCTGTTCAACGACAACCTGGAGCGGTTTCCCGCGCTGCTTCCGTTCTGCTCCGAGGATGAGGCGGCGACACTGTATCACCTGCGCCTGCACAACGGCACGATCTGGCGCTGGAACCGGCCCCTGATCGGCGTGGACGCCGAAGGCGGCGTACACCTGCGCATCGAGCACCGGGTAATCGGCGCCGGTCCGACGGTGCTGGATACCGTCGCCAACGCGGCAATGTTCTGGGGCCTCGTTCATGCGCTGGCGGAGGAGGAGCACGACTGGGACGTGGAGCTGTCCTTCGCCGACGCCCGGGACAACTTCTATCGCTGTGCGCGGGACGGCCTGGACGCCGAGGTACGGTGGCTGCAGGGACGCAGCGGCGCCGTACGGGCCCTGCTCCTGGATGCGCTTTTGCCCGCGGCCCGCCGGGGCCTGCTGGGGCTCAACGTCGACGAGGCGGACATAGAGCGGTTCATCGGCGTGGTGGAGCGCCGCGTCGAACGCGGTCGCACCGGTGCCCAGTGGCAACGGGACTACGCACGGCGCCATGGCCGGGACATGCCGGCTTTGATGCGCGATTACTGGCGCCAACAGGAATCCGGCGAGGCGGTCGCGGACTGGAATTGGCCGTGCTGACGGTCAGGAACGAGCTTCCCGCGGGTTTTCTGACCTGCGCGCCGCGCGACCTTCCCGGTGTGCTGGACGGCCCGACTCTGTTCGAGCTGCCGGGGGAGTCGGGGCGGCCGCTGTTCGTGTCCATAATCCTGCACGGCAACGAAATCACCGGTCTGTTGGCCATGCAGCGGGTCCTGAAGTATTACCGGGAGCGGCCGCTGCCGCGGCCGCTCGAGCTGTTCGTCGGCAACGTCGAGGCCGCGGGCGCCGGCAAGCGCTTGCTGCCGGGTCAGCCGGATTTCAACCGGATCTGGTCCCATGGCGAGGGGCCGGAGCACGACATGACGCGCCGGGTGCTGGAGCGCGTGAAAACCGCCGACCCCGTCGCCTGCATCGACATTCACAACAACACCGGCCGCAATCCGATGTACACCGTCGTAGCGCGCAACGACCGGCCCCACCTTTCCCTGGCGAGCCGTTTCTCCCGGACGGTGGTCTATGCCACGAGCCCGAACACCACCTGCTCGGCGGCGTTCTCGAGCATCTGCCCGTCAGTGGCGGTGGAGTCGGGATTGCCGGGGGAGCCGGAGGGGGTGGATGCCGTGGTCCGCTTCGTGAGCGACAGTCTCGAGCTGCCGGACCCGGTGCATCACGTGGATTTCGACATCGATCTGTTTCATACCGTTGCGGTGGTCAAGGTGGCGGCCGCCTGTTCCTGTGGGCGGGCAGGTGAAGACGTGGACATAGAGCTCAATCCCGCGATCGAGCGATACAACTTCAGGGAGGTACCACCCGGAACGCGCCTGGCCCGGGTCCGGGGGCACAGCATGGAATGCATCGATGTCCAGCCGTTCCGGCGCGGGGCCACGGGATCCTGGCTCCAGGTCCAGGACGGCGAGCTCACGGTGGCCAGAACGCTCATGCCCGCCATGCTGACCAGCGATCCGGATATCATAAAATGGGACTGTCTGTGCTATCTCATGGAGCGGCTGCCGGCTCCCGGCGGCGATTCGTCCCAACGCGCCGGACCGGACTCGGAACACGAATGAGTCATGCCCGCGCCAGAGCCCTTCGGCTGCCCCCCGGCACCCGGTTTCGGTCGAACAAGGGCCGATGAACGGGTTCGTCGAGCATCTGCATGAAGTATTTTCCGAGTTCGGCCGCATCGACGCGCGCCGGATGTTCGGGGGCCACGGTATATTCCATGATGGTCTGATGTTCGCGTTGGTGGCCGATGACACGCTGTACCTGAAAGCCGATGACGAGAGCGCGTACAGCTTCGAAACCAGGGGGCTGGCGCGATTTCAGTACAACAAGGGCGGCGGGGTCCTGTCGATGTCCTATTTCGAGGCTCCGGAGGAAATCTACGACGATCCAGCGGAGGCGGTCATCTGGGCGCGCCGTGCGCATGATGCCGCGTTGCGCACGAAGCGCCGCACGGGCCGAAGGAAATAGCAGGACCATGGCGACCCGGTATGCGCATACCAACTTGATTGCACGAGACTGGCGGCGGCTCGCGAAGTTCTACCAGGATGTGTTCGACTGCATTCCGCTGCCTCCGGAGCGGGACCTGTCCGGGGACTGGCTGGACCGCGCCACGGCGATCGAGGGATCCCGTATCACCGGCATGCATCTCCGGCTCCCCGGGCATGGCGACGCCGGCCCGACCCTGGAGATTTTTCAGTACGACGCCATGCCGGCACACCCGGAGGTGGCGCCGAATACGCCGGGCTTCTCGCATATCGCTTTTGCCGTGGACGATGTGTCGGCCACGGCCAGGTCGGTGCTGGGACACGGCGGCGCCGAAGTGGGGAAGCTCGCGGCACGGGAAATTCCCGGTATGGGGCTGCTGACCTTCCAGTACGTGGCGGACCCGGAAGGGAACATCATCGAGATCCAGAACTGGCAGCCGGCCGGGTCTCGAGCCGGCGGCTGATCCATCCGTCCGCCGGGCAGCCGGCGTCCCGATCATTCCGCCACGCGCTCCACGTTCGGACAGATGGCCGGTAGCTGTGTGCCGGGCATGGACCGGGTGCCCCGACCCATGCATTTGGCACGGCGTTACCGGCTACCGTGGCAGGCCATGCCATTCCGTGGCGTTCCGCCACGGCGGCTACGTTCGGACAGCGGGCCGGTAGTTGTGTGCCGGGCATGGACCGGGGCGCCCGGTCGGCGACACGCTGTAAATACATCCGTGTACGCTCCCTTCCGGCATCCCTGCCTCCAGAGGGTCTCCGACCGGACACCCCGGTCCATGCCTCAGCCGCGGGGCGGCAAAGATGTTGTGCCCTGGATCCACAATGGCGTCGCGCCCGAATCGATAGTCCACGCCCGATAAACACCGGCAGTTCCCGCAATTCGCCACAGCCGCTGAAGCATGGGTCGGGAAGGGTTGTTGGCGACCTTGTGGAGGCATGGATGCCGGAGCAGAGCGTACAGGGAGGTATTTACAGCGCGTCGACAACAACCCTTCCTGACCCATGCATTTGGCACGGCGTTACCGGCTACCGTGGCAGGCCACGCCATCCCGTGGCGTTCCGCCACGGCGGCTACGTTCGGACAGCGGGCCGGTAGTTGTGTGCCGGGCATGGACCGGGGCGCCCGGTCGGCGACACGCTGTAAATACATCCGTGTACGCTCCCTTCCGGCATCCCTGCCTCCAGAGGGTCTCCGACCGGGCGCCCCGATCCATGCCTCAGCCGCGAGGCGGCAAATATGTTGCGCCCTGGTTCCACGACGGCGGCGCGGGCCCCAATCTCCCAGGCCGGATGACGCGCCCGGAGCGCGATGCGATACTGATACCGATGGCAGAGACCCTTTACTATTTCGCCTACGGCTCCAACATGTCCACCCGGCGGCTCCGGTTCCGCGTACCCAGTGCGCGGGTGGTGGACGTCGCCACGCTCGCCGGCCACCGGCTTGCCTGGCACAAGAAAGGCGCGGACGGGTCCGGGAAATGCGACATTCCCGAGGCGCTGTCGGCGGATATCGTGTACGGCGTGTTGTATGCCATCGATCCGGTGCACAAGCCGCGGCTGGACCGGGCCGAAGGGCTGGGCAGGGGCTATGAGCAGAAAAGCGTGGACCTGCAGCGTCCGGGCCGGGGGTCGCCCGCCTTGGCATTCACATACTACGCGATACGAATCGATCCCGGGTATGTGCCGTATGACTGGTACCGGGACCACGTGCTGATCGGCGCCCGGGAGCATGACCTGCCGACGGATTATGTCCACCTGATCGAGAACGTCCCGACCGTACGGGATCGGGATGAGCGCCGGGAAGCCCTGGAGCGCCGTATTCACGAAGCCGGCTGACCCGCACGTCGCCGGGCTATCCGGGCGCCGGAACCAGCCCCGGGCCGTGCGGTCCCGCGGGGCGGAACCCTATTGCGCTGCTTCCGGCCGGCTCAGTACGTGGTCCACCCAGAGATTGGTGATGTGCTCCTGGACCCGGTTCTGGGACTGGCGGGCGACGAGGTTGTCGACGTCGATCCACATCAACGGCTGGTCCTGGACCGCGCAGGAGAACACGGCTTTGGTTCGGCAGCCGGTTTCCGGGTCAATCTGCCATTGCAGGCACTGGGCGCACACTCCCTTCAACATGCACTGCATGGGGCTGCCCACGGTGCCCTTGATGTCGATGTCCGGTTTGAATACGCCGGCGAGCCGGTCCGTCATGGCGGCCTGCATGCCCTTCAGCAGGCCGCTGGAGCCCATCACCAGGATCTCGTCGATGTCGGCCAGCGCGATTCCGGGCCGGGCCGCGAGTTCGCCGCCGTCGTACCGCAAGATCAGGTCGATGATGTCGGTGGCGCGCACCGAGCAGTCGCCGGGGCGCCGGGCCTCGATCAGCGCCTCGCTGGCGGTGGCCCATATGATCTGGTCCGCAACCCGCTCCAGCTCGTCCTGGCAGTACACCTGGCCCGGGTCGCCGAAGGCCCCGATGTAGAGCACCCGGTTGTTGCGCTCCCGCATGCGGCGGCCCAGGCCCAGCATGGCCGCCGCGCCCCAAGTGCCGGCGACCACCATCACGGTCCGGTCCTCGTGTATCGGGGTGGGTGCGCCGGTGGGGCCCATCAGCACCAGCGGATCGCCGGGCTTCAGGCGCTGTATCAGCCGCGCATTAGCGCCCCAGGGGAGCAGGAACAGGCGCACCATGTCGCCGTCGATGCCGGCGCCGCTGACGGTCTGCAGCGGGATCTGCAGCCTGGTTCCGAGCACCCGGTCGCTGGCTGTTTCCAGCATCTGCAGGCGGAAAAACTGGCCGGGCTCGAAGTTCTTCGCCGCCAGCGGCGCCCGGACCCGGATCTCGATCACCGCCGGATGGGAGGTGTCGATGCTGTCCACGCGGGCATCCAGGTTGTAATGCACGCGTTCCTGGAACCCCCGGGTGTCGATATCCCGCGCGGGCGCATCGTCCAGGGATTTCAGCACCTCGGGATAGCTGCGCGCGGACGAGGCTATGGCCTTGACCACGCTGCCGTTGAACACAGGGTGGGCGTCGCCTAGCAGGCTGACATTGCGGTGATCCTGGACGTATGACGTGAAAGGCCCGAACTCCGGCGACTTGCTGTGCTCGGCAACCGCCACCGGCTGGAGGGTGTGGGAATGCTCCACGTGGGTGGCGAAGTGGTTGTCCTCGATCCTGAATGTCCCGGGATGCTCGTTCTCGTAGATGGTGTTCGGGAACGTGCCGGCTGCCACCAGGATGGAGCGCGCCGGGAAACGCACTTCCTTGCCGGTCGCGATCCAACGGCCTTCCTTCTTAACCCGCGGATGGCAGATCAGCGCATCGACATGATCGTACTCGTCGAGATCCGCTCGTATGGGTTCCATGCCCTCAACATAGTAAATGCCTTCCTCCATGGCTTTGATGATTTCCTCGTGGTTGCGCTGGTAGGCCGGGGACTCGTTGATGCTTTTGCGGTAAATGATGGACACGCCGCCCCAGCCGCGCAGCAGAGACGTGAAATCAGGCTGCCTGTTTTCCCGGGCAGCGGCATCCCGTTCCGCGCGTACGGAACGGCCGTGCTCGAGAAACTCGGCCAGGATCGCACGGCTCTCGGCGTCGAGTCGCTTCTCGATATGATCGCGGCCGTAGGCGGCCTGGAGCGACTCGTGGCGATGAAGCACCTTCTCGACCTGCTTGACGTAGTATGCCTGGACTTCCGTGGCGGTATCGATGGCGGTGAGGCCGCCGCCGATCACCACCGCCGGCAGCCGCACCTGCAGATTCGCCAGGCTGTCCTCCTTGGCGGCGCCGGTGAGCTGCAGCGCCATGAGAAAGTCGTTGGCCTGGCGCATGCCCCGGGCCAGGCTGTTGCCGATATTGATGACCCGCGGGTAACCGGCGCCGTTGGCGACGCAGACGTGGTCGAAGCCGAGGTTCCAGGCGTCCTCCAGGGTGATGGTGCCGCCGAAGCGCACGCCCCCGAATACCTGGAATCCGGCGCGGCGGGCGAGGGTGAGGTAGATGAGCTTGAGGAAGTTCTTGTCCCAGCGCACGGTGATGCCGTATTCGGCGACCCCGCCGAACCCCGCCATGATGCGCTCATCCAGGTGCTCGCACAGGGATGCGTAGTCCCGGACGGGTTCGTTCAGCAGCTCTTGTGGCAGGGGCTCGATCTTGAGGCCGTCGATACCCACCACGGTGCAGCCGGCCATGGTCAGATGGTGGGCCATGGTGAAGCCCGCCGGGCCCATGCCGGCAATCAGGACGCGCTTGCCGTTGGCCGGGGACACGATGTACTGCTCCCGGCGAAGCGGATTCCAGCGGGTGAGCAGGTCGTAGACCTCGACTCCCCAGGGCAGGTCCAGCACGTCCGTCAGGACGCGGGTCTCGATCTGCGGAATATTGACGGGGTCCTGCTTCTGGTAGATGCATCCCTTCATGCAGTCGTTGCAGATGCGGTGGCCGGTGGCGGGCACCATGGGGTTGTCGACCATCGCCACCGCCAGGGCGGCGATGGCATGACCGTCTTTCTTGAGGGTGTGCATCTCCGAGATCTTTTCTTCCAGTGGGCAGCCGGTGAGCGTCACATCCAGCGGGTCTACCTTGAGGCCCAGCTCCGGCTGCTTCTTCTTTTTGGGAAAGCCTATGGAGCAGAAATCCCCCTCGTTCTTGTGGCAATAAACGCAGTAGTTGATTTCGTCCACGACCTCCCGCAGTGACATGCGGTTGTCCGTCAACGCGAAGCCGTCCCGCTGGCGAAACCAGCCGGCGGGGGATTCGAGATAGCTGTGATCGCCTTCGCCTCTACGCGCAAGAGGCACCAGGCGGGCGTGATCCACGGCCCGGGGCAGGTGGAAGCTGGTCCAGCCACTCACCATGGCCCGGCCTTCGACGTCGTCCCCCGCGCGGATGCACCATTCGGTGAGACGATCCAGGGCCTCCGTATTGCCCTCGTCCTGCAGCAGCTTGACCGCGAACTGTGCGACCGCGAGCTCGCGGTCGCCGTCCGAGCGGGGGCCGAGCTGAGAGTCCAGCCAGTAATTCAGCTCCGAAAAAGAGCGCCGGATGTCCTTCTTGTAGCGTTTGGCGCGCTTCTTTACGAACTCGTCCTTGAACACCATGATCGGATGGAGTTCCGCCACCGCCGCCCTCTGACGGGACAGCTCGTCCTGGATATCGAAGCGGTGGGCGAGAAAATTCTGCAGATGAGGCGCGGCCCCGATCAGCAGTGTGCTGACCTCGATGCTCTTCAGTGTCGCGCCGCCGCGATAGGCCGTCAGGCGCTGGTGCAGGTCGGGGTCCGCCTGCCGCAGCTCCTGCAGAAAGTCCTTGTCCAGTGCTTCCAGCCCGCTATGGGTCTGAAGGTCCTGGAAGCCCAGTCGTTCGGAAATCGCGGTCATGGCACAGGGTCGTGGCAGGGGCCGCGATTATGCCGAATCGCGGCGCGGTCTGGATAGAGGCTCAGGACAGGGGCGGGATCGGCGTCGGGCGGCCGTCCTCGTCGAGCGCGACATAGGTCAAAGAGGCGTCTGTGACCCGCACGACCTCGCCGCTGAGCGGACCGATGGTGCTGCGCTGAACGAACACTTCGGCGTATATCGTCAAAGATGTATTGCCGACGCGTTCCACCCGGCCGTAGATGCTGACCAGGTCTCCGACATAGACCGGGTGCTTGAAAGTGAACTGGTTAACCGCAACGGTAGCCATGCGGCCCCGGATCCGCGCGGCGGCGACGATGCTGCCGGCAAGGTCTACGTGGGACATGATCCAGCCGCCGAATATGTCGCCGTTGGGGTTGGTGTCTTTCGGCATCGGGATGATGCGAATGACCGGCTCACGGTCGGTGGGCAGTTGCGTGGTTTCCATAGGCTCCAATTGAACAGCGTTGTCACATGACCGGGATAATTTACCAGTTTTCCGCCGCGGGCGAGTACGCATACCCTGGATACGGAAAGCGTTCCGGTTCCGAAACTTGCCGGGAAAGATTACACAACAGGATTCGGAAAAACAAAAGCCCCGGCATGAAAGTCACGCCGGGGCTCGCGTCGAGGAGCAGACGTTTCCCGCAGGCCGGATTAGACCGGCCTGCGGTGCTCGCTGCCCCTCGGTTCGTCCGTGAATGCGGTTGCTTCAGGCGGCCGCGTTGTAGCTGGCCTGGGCCTTCTTCACCGCGTCACTGGCGTCATTGAGGCCCTTCTGGAGCAGCTTGTCATAAGCGGTCCGGGTTTTGTTCAGAAGCTCGACGGCTTCACGGGCATTGCCGCTGGCCTGCTCGGTGATCTCCTGGAACAGAGCCGATTGTGCCTGGAGCGCGGACGGCGCATCCTTGTACTCGGCGAAGATCTTTGCCTGCCTGGCGTTGAACTCCACGAACTGGTTGGCCAGTTCCATCTGCTTGCTCAGCACGGTTTCGAAGGTGCTGGTGTTGAGGTCCGTCATTTCTCTGGCCGTGTCGAAGGCCTTTTTGTTGGCTTTGGTCACGTTGTCTACGAAATCTTTCTGCATGATGTCTCTCCGATAAAGTCGAAAGTTATTGTGCACTGCACAATTGTTGCAGTGCACAATAATCGATCCCGACCATTTTGTCAAGCCTCCGGAAATTGTTTAATTCTTTTTATATTCAATAGTTTATAGACTATTTCTGATGTTATTTCACGCTGTTTGCTTCGCTGCAAGCGCGAATCCCAGACTTTCCTGGTGATTGGCGGTCCAGTTGATGCGGTGTGCGGCCGCTGGTGCGCCGCACAGGAGAATCCGGTCGCCCAGTTCCAGCGGGGTATCGAGGGGCGGCAGGAGCCGGGGAGACTTCTCTCGCTGCAATAACAGGGGCAGGCAGTCATGCCGCTCCTGGTGGCGCGAGTCCAGCAGCAGCTCCTCCAGGCTCACGCGGCCGCCGTGAAACAGCGTAATCGCCACGGCGGAGGCGTCGGCCTTGGTGATGGCGAGGGTCCAAACCCGGGGTACACCCGACGCCGTCAGGCCGCTGATCCGAGAAGCCAGGACGTTGCACGACTCCTCGTCCCGTTCGCCGGCCATCATCGACAGGAACGTGGCCAGCAACGGGTTGGTAACACGGGTGATGATCTCACGGGCGATCAGATCGCTGCGCTGCATGACGATGTCCAGCCGGGCCGCTTCGAAGATGGCCTGATTCTCCTGGCGGTTCTGCCGGGCTACGGTAAACAGTCCGTCGTTCAGATCGCGGGCCGTCATGATGATGGACAGATTGTTGGCGTCGTCATCGGTGCCGGCGATGATGCCGGCCGCCGTTTTGATGCCGGCCTCGGTCAGGGTATCCGCCTCGGTGCCGCGCCCACGGATTGTGTCGGGCGGCGCGTCGGTGCCGTCGGGGTCTGCTTCGATGATGGTGGATTCGATGCCTTCGTAGGACAGGAACTGCTGCACGGCTTTGCCGAACCGGCCGTAGCCGCAGAGAACCCAGCGCCCTTTGGGCGGAAACAGCGGCTCTTCGAGTTCCGAATCCATGGGGCTGGTCAGCCAGTCGCGAATAATATAACGGGCGGGGGAATGGACCGCCATGGCCAGGCGTTCAGCGAACATGTCGAACGGGTTCAGGATGTGATCGGTGCCGAACGATTCCATGTTGATACCCACATCGTGGAGTTCGGAACGGCAGATGACAATACTGTCCGAATTGAGCAGCTTACTGCTTATGGCGACTTTCAGATTGACACGGTCGTTGTTGGTAACGGCAATCACGCCCTGGCAATGAATATTTCGCAGTCCCCCGGATATCAGGGTATCCGGGTCAGATACGTCGGCACGCAGATTGGGTACGTACAGCGTCAAATCGTCCAGGTCCGCGCGGTTGATGCGTTCCTGATCGCGGTCGATCACCACCGCGCGGATACCCCGCTGGGAGAGGCCCCGGGTGAGGATCCGGCCGGTGTCGCCGTAGCCGCAGACGAGGTAGAAAGGCTCGCGCAGCTTGCTAACGGCGTGCCGAAAGCCGGCGTGGGTAATGGCATGGCGGAAGGCGGGGTCCTGTAGCAGGGCGAGGCTGCGGCCGATGGCGTACAGCCAGGCGAAGACGGAAAAATAGATGCTGCCCAGGACCCAGAAACGCTGGGCGTCGGTAAACGCGTAGGGGATCTCGCCGAAGCCGATGGTTGAACCCATGAAGCTCACGAAGTAGAAAGCATGGAAAAAGCTCATTCGCCAGGGCTCGCCCTGGTCGTCGACGCCGGGGATCAACACCAGGCCGATGACCGCGAGGGCATAGACCAGGATGAGAATGATCAGCGGCCCGCGCAGGCGCCGCAGCATCAGGAACATTACGTCGGACATGGGCGTCTAACGGCGTACCGTCACGGTTTCCACGATCAGCAGCACCACGGAAATGACGTTGGCGGCCACCGCGCCGCCCGCCAGCGAGACGATGCTTGGCATCAACAGGTGTTCAGGGTGGCCCAACACGTGGAGGCCCAGGCCCCAGACCAGGGCGGCGACAACGAGTTGGATGTCTGCGACCAGGCTTGCCGCGAGCATTACCGCCCCGATGTGGGTGCGATCTCCGAACTTGAGCACCGTCGCAATGAAGCTGACCACGATGGCAGCGTATAATTCGTAGATGTGGTGGTGGTTCGGGTCGTCGAAATCACCGACGAAGAATCCCAGGTTCAGCGTCAATGCCAGCATGATCAGAAACGCGAACATGACCTTGTTGACGTTCATATCGGCTCCAGGTGCGGGGTGTATTTGCCGGTTATTCTCGGGCGCCGGCGTACGGGTGGTATTTGAACGCAGATACGGGCAAATGTCATCAGTGCCGGCGGTCGGGGATCGCTGCAGCACCGGCGGCGGGGTGGACTAGTGTTCGAGTTGGTGGTTCTGGTCCATTTAGGGTTCATCACCTGGGTCATCACGGGCGGATTTTTGGCGATCAGGTGGTGGTGGTTGGTGCTGCTCCACCTGCCGACGCTGGTTTGGGGTGTGCTGCTGGAGTGGTACGGCTGGGTATGCCCCCTCACGCCGCTGGAGAATACGCTGAGGACCGGGCGGGACATGGCGGTGTACGATACGGGTTTCATAGAGAACTACATCGTCCCGGTGGTCTATCCGGAAGGATTGACACGAGAGATCCAGATGGCGATGGCCGTCGTGCTGGTGCTGATCAATGCGGTTGCCTACTGGCTTGTAATACACAGGAATTTTCTGAAAAGGTAGAACAGTACAAGATGGGTGAAAACGAAGATAAAGTGAAACAGCTGACCCGCGATTTTCCGGTTGTGATCGAAACCGATGTCCGCTGGGGTGACATGGACGCTTTCAATCACGTCAACAACGTGTCCTACCTGCGTTACTTCGAAAGCGGGCGGATCGCCTACTTCGACGCATTGGAGCTGGCGGACTTCTTCGGCCTCGACGGCGTCGGACCCATACTGGCGGAGACGTCCTGCCGCTACAAGTTTCCCCTGACCTACCCCGACCGGGTTTCGGTGGGAGTGCGTTCGGAGCAGCTCGGCGAGGACCGGTTCACCCAGCAGTATGTCCTCGTGAGCCACCGGCACGGCCGGGTTGCCGCCACCGGGGACGGAACCATCGTTACCTTCGACTATTCCGCCAACCGGAAAGTCTCTATCCCCGATCGCGTGCGCAGGCGGATCGAGGCCCTGGAAGGGCGAGAGGGCGGCCGGGATTGAGGGCCCGGTGCGCGGATTGGCCCCGGGCCGGCGTTTCTATGGGTTGCAAACGGCCCGGCGGGGACTACAATACGCGCCGGTACGGCCGGCATGGGCCGGCGGGTGTTTGAGAAATGTTGAAACCGGTTGAATCACGGCGCCCCGCGAACGGATCCGTCGATAATATCAATGGCGTGACCAGCATCTACTATGATGGGTACTGGATCCGCTATTATGAGCCTCCGGCCGAGAGCCTTCTGGCCCGTAAGCGGCTCATCGAGTCGCTGACCCGCCGCACCTTTCATCATACTGAACCGGGCATCAACACCCCCGGCGAGAATCTGGAGCTCGCCCGGGCGGTGTACGAGCGCGAAACGGATCCCCGGAGGAAGCGGGTGAACGGAGCCATGCTGGCCGGAGCGCTGTTCAACCGCGCGACGGACATTTTCAGGGAAGTGGTGGATCTGACCACCAAGGGCGTGCAGATCAGCCAGGAAAACGAGCTGATGCGCGAATGTGCGGATTGCTTCGAGGAGGCGCTGGAGATCGGCAAGTGCGTCCGCCATTACAGCGGCGAGGAAGGCATCGACGAATTGTGGGGAGAGCCGTTCAAGGCTTTCACCATGCCCCTGGAGCAGTTCTATAACAGCCGTTATATCAAGATCGCCCAGGCGATGCGTTCCATCGATCTGATCATCGACCGGATGAAATCGATTTTCAGCGCCCGGGAGGAGTTCGCGGGCGTCGTACCCCTTCTGGAAGAGCTGTGCGACGCCGCAAAGCGTGAGGCGGAAACCATGCGCAGCGACGAGGTCATCTTCGAGGTATGGCCCCGCTACGTAGCGGCTTCGGATGCCATCGGCGAGTATCAGCCGGAGGTCGACGATGCCGACATGTCAGATGCGGGGTTTCGCCGGGTCTACGACGGGCTGCAGTTGCTGCGCGAAGGCAAAAACGTCATTACCTACCTGTCCGGCGCGCGAGTTCCGATGCCCAAGACCACCGCGGATTTCCTTGCCCGGTGCGACGAATACGATACTCACGGTTATACTCCGCGGCACATCCGGGAGTGACTCGAGGACGGGGTGCAGTAGTGTGCCTCGCCGCAGGTATTACACCATTCAGCGAGCTACCGGCGTTGCTCCGGTGTAAATGCTCGCGTGATCGGAGAGGCCAGAGCCGGGGGCCGGCGCGCGGCTGGTCGTGCCATGGCCGTTCCCGGCAGCGGGCGGGTTCTCCCGTACGCTTACAGCGTCATCGCAAGCTGCTGCACGGCGTGCTTGCCGTCCAGGCGGAACAGGCAGAAGGTCAGGTCGTCCGGATGGCTCGGGAGTGTTCCCCCGGCGGCGTTGGTCATTCGTTCCAGGCACTTTTCCCTGAGCAGGGATGCGGCCCTGTCGAGCGGCCCCATGCGTATGGCCTCTATGATTTCCTCGACGTAAAGGTTGTCACTGAGGCCGTCGCTGGCGATCAGCACCGTGTCCCGCGGCGCCAGCTCCAGCTGTGGCCCGATATCGATGTACATCTCCGTCGTTCCAACGAAATTGGAAATGAGATTGCGCTCGTGGTGATGCACCGCGTCGTTCTCGTCGATGAGGCCCGACTCCACGGCGTAGCCCACCGGTGAATGCGGGATGTTCTGGAACTTGATGCGGCCGCGCTGACCGGTCACGATAATGAATGCGTCGCCGATGTGATAGGGGCGGACGTGATGGTTCTCGATTTCAAGAACCGCCAGTGTCGATCCGCCATAGAAGCCCGCGTCCATGATCTGCGTGTTGGCCTGGTCGATTCCGTGGAGGATGGACTCGCGCAGGGTCCCGCTCCCGTTCGCGGCGGCGCGGGCGAGGCATTCGACCACTGTACGGGCCGCGAGATCGCCGCGGGGTTGCCCGCCAAGCCCGTCGGCCACCACCAGAACACCGGCGCTCCCGCTTACGGGGACCACCGCCAGGGCGTCCTGGTTCCGATCCTTGTCGGGGCTGTGGTGGGTGAAGCAGGCAAGCTGTCCGTTGACAAAGCCGCCGGAGCGGGGGCCCTCCAGATCCGTGTCCGAGTAGATCCATGGTTCGGTTATGAAGGAGTCCTGTTCGAGAATCGCCTTGTTCACCAGGTGAGTTCCTCCAGATGCTGCCGCAGCTTATAGACGTTGCGGAACTTCTTGACAATCAAGCTTGTTTTGAGGCCGCAGCAGATATCCTTGACCACCTGTGGCTGCTTTGAATAGTGCTTCCTGCCGCCGGTCGCTTCGTAGAGGATATGAACCAGGTCGATGACGTCCGACTGGAGGTTCTCGGCGCTCGGCGACCCCCAGTGAAACATGTCGATCACCTTTGGCTCGAAACGAAGCCCATGGCGCTGCAGGATAATGTTGTCGGCGTGCAGGTCGCCGTGATATTCGCGGTGCCTGTGAATGCACTCTATGCCCTCCGCCAGGGCATAGAGCAGGTGCAGGGCCTGGAAGGGATGCAGCCGCTTGCCGGGCTGGCGTTCGATGAACTGTGTCAGCCTGTCGCCCGGGACATACTCGGATACGAGGAACTGGACCGGAACGCCTTTGTAATCCAGGGTCTCCTGGGCATGGTATTGAATGATGATCGGGCAACGGCGCAGCTTGTGCAGTTTCTTGGCGTAAAAGCGGCGGGTTCTGTCACGGACATTGCGGTGGGGATAGAAAAGCTTCGCGGTACGTTCGATGTTGACGTACTTTTCGCGCACCAGGTACACCTCGCCTTCCCAGCCCCCGCCGAGCCGCTCGATGATCTCGTATTTGCCCGCCAGGAGCTCGCCGGGTTTGAGATTGATCTTGTCGATTTTCGGGAGACGTTCTGATTGGCGAGGCATGCTTCGTCCGCAGTTTGTCCTGGAAATTTACGTTCGAGTACCCGGAACCGCGCGGCCCCGGTGCCGCGCGATTCCCGACGGATATGATACGCCATCCCGCCGCCAGGCTCCGGACGGCTTTACTTGGTGTAATTTATAAATGAAAATAATATAAATATACTATTCTATATTTAAATATTATATGAAACTGCGTCAACTCGAGTACCTGGTGGAGGTCGTGCGGCAGGGAATGAGTGTCACTGCGGCGGCGGATAATCTGCATACGTCCCAGCCCGGGATCAGCAGCCAGATCAAACTGCTGGAAAACGAACTGGGATTTCCCGTATTCATTCGCCAGGGCCGCCACCTGGTCGACCTGACCGATGCGGGCCGCGGGGTGCTGAAGCACGCTACCCGCATGCTGGATGAACGACAGAATATCAAGCGCATTGCGGAGGAGGTTAACGCCCCCCATCACGGCAATTTCAGTATCGCGACGACCCACACCCAGGCGCGGTATGCGCTTCCGCAAGTCATCGCTCACTTCGCGGCCAAGTACCCCAATGTTTCTCTGCATATCCAGCAGGGCACGCCCACCCAGATCGCGGAAATGACCGTCAATGGCGACGCGGACCTCGCCATCGCCACCGAGGCGCTGGAGTTGTTTGAAGATCTGGTGCTGATGCCGTGCTACCGCTGGAACCGCTGTATCGTGGTGCGGGATGACCACGAGCTGGCGCAGTGCGAGACTCTGACTGTTGATCTGATTGCGCGGTATCCGGTAATCACCTACGTGTTCGGCATCGCGGACAGGTCGGTGGTGAACCAGGCGTTCAAGGAGGCGGGCCTGGAAATGAAGGTGGTGCTTACCGCCACCGACGCGGAGGTGATCAAGACTTACGTCCAGTCCGGACTGGGGATTGGAATCATCGCGCGGATGGCGTTTGACCCGGAACGCGACCGGTCACTGGTGGCCCTGGACGCCGGGCATCTGTTTCAACCCAGCATTACGAGCCTGGCGGTGCGGCGCAATGCCTGGCTGCGGGGCTACATCTACGACCTCATCGAATGGTTCGCGCCGCATCTGGATCGCGGCATGGTTGACACCTTCATGTCCTTGTCCGACAGGGAAGAGGCGTCCGGGTTGTTCCAGGACCAGGCCATGCGCGCGGAGATGCGTTGAACCAACGCATTTGTGCAGCGGGGAACTACTCAGTTTAGCACATTCTAATGGCACGTTTCAGATTGGCAGCCGCGGCCGTGGATTGCTGGTTTTGCATCGGCGCGGTCGTGTTGTAGAAGAACAGTTGTAATCGAATCCGAACCAATTGGAGTGCGCCGTACATATGAGCTCTGAAATCGTAGAAGCCGCCAACGTTGAATCCTTCTTCCATGAATCCGTGAGCGATTCCATCTCCAGTCAGAACCTGGACGTGTGCGACGAAACCGTCGTCTACCTCACTCATCTCCTGACCCGCTACGTGCGGAGCGACGAGCTGTTCGAGCAGGGCGAGGAGGGTGTGCAGCTCAAGCCGCTGGCGGTGCTGTACTGTAATGCGGCGGAGACCCGGGATCTCCAGGCGCGGCGGGATTACCTCCGGAAGCTGGGGGACCTGGCGCTGTTCATTTCGGGATGGTTCGCCCACAACCTCGAGCGAAGGCGCGTCGGCGTACGGTACTACGTTCAGATGGGTGAATGTGCATACGAATGGCTGAGCGAGTGCCGCACCGCCACGGTCCGGGACCGGGTTTTCGCGCAGATTTTTCAGGACCTGGCGGCGCACTTCAGCGAGATGCGCGACGTGATCTCGGAGATACACATGTCCGTTGAGACGCGGACGGATTCCGATCTGCTCGGCCTGTACGAGCTCTGGCAGCGTTCGGGAAGCGTACGGGCGGCCGAGATGCTTCGTTCAGAGGGCATCGACGTCGTGCCGGCCGGCCCCGACAGCGAGACCCCGCACTGACGCATGGTCCTGAACACGCTCCAGGGCGTCATACAGCACGTATACGAAATCGATCTTCGCCACAGGGTTGCGGACTTCACGACGTCCGACCCCGCGTTCGCCCGTCAGTACGGCAGCCCGCACCAACCCATGGAGCAGCTGATCTTTCGCGAGGATGGTGAGGACGTCGACGTATCTCTGTACCTGGACAGTTGTATTCTCGACGGGCTGGATGACCTGCTGGATGAGCAGACGCCGATCAATATGGTCTGCATGGCCGTCGAGGGGGTGAGCCATTTCGTCCATTTCTGCTGGCGTTCCCAATACAGGGTGGACGTCTCCCTGCTGGAGTTGGAGATCCAGGCCGAGGTGGACAAGTACGTGCTGCTCACGGATCTCTACGGCGGGACGGGTATGCACCGGCGCCTGTTCGAGCGCTACCTGTACCAGCGGGGCATGACCCGCCAGCTGCGGGAACGCTACCGGACGGCCAACCGTTTCGCGGCCAAATACTGCCGCAGGCTGGAGCGGGAATACATCCGGCCCGGCAAGACCGGAGACATGCTCAACGAGCTGCGCAGGTTCTGCCGCAAATCCCAGAGGGAGAAGATCCACGCCATAGAACGGGGAGTCTAGAGTACTTACGTGATTGATCCATGTCGACATATCCCTATGTCGCGGGAAACTCTGAATTGATCAGAGATTCCCTGGCCCGTCCCGCCAACAATATTGCATCATTCGGCGACGCTGCGAGCGTTGGTTTGGATTGAAAGTCCGTACGGCCGGGGAGGTCGGTGCCGGGGGCCATCCCCCAGGGCCGCTGTGAATACATCCGTGTAGGTTCTGAGCTCAGAGCGTACACGGATGTATTCACAGCGGCCCTGGGGGATGGCCCCCGGCACCGACCAGACTACGCCTAACCAAGGTCCGTCCCGCCGCCGGGGCTGCACTCAGTATTCGCCGATCTCCGCCCGGGCCAGTGCGTCCAAGCGCCCGTACAGCTCCATGACGTGGGCGATATTGGCCCCGAAATCGGCACGACCCAGCCGCGAGCGCGATTCCACCTCCACCCGTGTGCCGCCGTCGGGGGCTTCCGTCAGGGCGATGTTGACGTCGTCCCGGAATCGGAGCCATGGCGTCGTTACCACGGCGTGGATCTCGTCGGCCCCCGGGTCTCGGTCGACGACCCGCCAGCCGGCGCTCTCCACGGCGCGCAGGGTCAGGTGGAACGCCCGGTCCGGAGGGAGGGCGTAGACACGGGTGCGCAGTTCGGGCAGTTCATGGTCGGGGCTGGTCCGGGCCGTGTTGCGCGTCAGGTAGGTCACGAGTCTTTTTACCAGGCCCGGCGGATCCGTCAACGGCACCCTGTTTGCGGCGATGGCGCCGCCGGTCAGGGCAACGGCAATCGCTATCAGTATGGCAATTATTTTCAAGCTCGACCTCATCTAAAATTGTGATAGCCCTACAATCGCTTCTTCGAATCGGGGAATCGGATCGTCCCATTGCCGACCATGGCGGCGTCCTCGGACAGGCTCCCAGGCCTTGATTCCCGTTGCATTGTGCAACACCATCTGCCAACTTGCTGCAGAATGCGCTATCTGCAGGGAACCGGGCCGGATTGTTGTGATCATATCCTCGAAGACCTCGACCGGGTCAATTAAAAGCCGGATTGCGGAAACCGGCCTCCCTTATCGTACGTTGACTGCCGCGGTTTCGACAGATTGTCTAGATCATTCGGAGTACAGGGACATTTTGACCCTATTCAGCCCCGGACATTCCGGATGTCTGTGATTTTGCGGCCAGACACTGCTGCCCGGGCTCTGGCATGCGTAATGGCGGCATTGTTGTTGGCACTTGCGCCGGCCACCCGCGCCGGGCCGCCCGTTGTGGAAAAGCACGATCTGGAGTGCGGGGAGGCGTTCCCCTGCCCGCCGGAAATCCAGCGCCGGGTGGATTTCTGGATCAAGGTATTCCGGTCATGGGGGACCGACCAACTGGTTTTTCACGATCGAGACCATCCCGCGCGGGTCTACTCGGTGGTCACCAGTGAGCATTCCTGTGACCGCGCGCGGTCCGCGCGTTCCGTGGAAGCGGAAAGAGACCGGATCGAAAAGCTGCTCCGGACCGTCGCCCGGAAGATGACCTGGGAAGAACCGAACTGGACGCAGGAGGAGGCGGCATTTCTCGAGCTGTTTCCCGACCGGGACGTGGACGATGTCGTGCGTGCCGCCGGGCGGGTGCGATGCCAGACTGGGAACCGGGACCGGTTCCGGGAAGCATTGAGGCGTTTCGGGCGCTACCAGGCTGACATCCTGAATGTGCTGCGTGAGCACGAGCTTTCAGAAGAAATTCTCTACCTGCCCTTCGTCGAGTCGGCGTACAACCCGAAAGCGTACTCCCGCGCCGGCGCCGCCGGACTCTGGCAGATCATGCCCGCGACGGCCCGCAACCTGGGCCTGCAGCTCGATGCCACAATGGACGAGCGGTTCGATCCGGGGCGCGCCACCCGGGCGGCGGCACGGTATCTGCGCCGGAGCACCGATGTGTTGATTGAGCTGGCGCGGGAGCTGGATGACTCGGTGCAGCCGTCCCAGGTCAATCCGTTCGTGATTACTTCCTACAACTATGGCGTATCCGGAATGGCGCGGGCGATGCGCGGCGTCGGTCCGAATTACATCGAGGTGCTCGACAAGTACCGGTCGAAGAGCTTCCAGACCGCGGTCAGGAACTTCTACTCAAGTTTTCTCGCCGCCCGTTACGTGGCACGGAACGCAGAAAAGTACTTCGGTCCGGTTGAATCCGACGGAGAGCTGAAGACGGCGCAGGTTGTGCTCAAGCGTCCCACCTCGGTGGACCGGATAACCGAAGTTCTGGACGTTGATCGCGGCGTGATCGAGGAGCTCAACCCGGCCTTGACCCGCTACGTGTGGCGTGGCTGGCGTCTGATTCCCGAGGGCTACACATTGAATCTTCCAGATCGTTCCGGCGGTTGGGCGGCTCGCAACGCCCGGCTGCAGTCCCTGCCCCCGGAGGATCCGCAGATCAGCGGCCGGGAGTATGTCGTGCAGCGGGGGGATACGGCCTGCCAGATCGCCGCGGCATTCGCCGTTCAGTGCAAGGACCTCATTCAGCTCAACGGGCTCGGCCGGCGCGCCCTGATACGGGTGGGCCAGAAACTGGACATACCGGGCAGGCCGAAGCCGACGACGGGGCAGCGGGTGGCGGCGGCCCAGGACGGCTACTACGCGGTGAGGCCCGGGGACACCGCGTGCGAAATCGCGAGCTCCTTCAAGGTGAACTGCCGGGAGCTGCTGCGTGTCAACGAACTGGGTAGCCGGGGAATCATCCATATCGGCCAGAAACTGCGAATCCCCGGCATGACTCAGGTGGCCTCGGCGGACGCCGGCGCCGACGAACCGGCGCCCCCCGGTGACGGCGGGCCGGACCAGGCCGTGAAACAAACGGACGAATCGGTGCCGCCGATTCCGGACATGATGGAAGAGATCGACGTCGCCGTTCGCGTGGTACCGGAAGACGGTCGAACGGGCTACGTCACCACCGTACTGCCCGGGGAAACCCTGGGTCACTACGCCGACTGGCTCGGCGGAGGCGTCGCCGGGGAGCTCCGGTCCCTCAATGGAATCCCCGGTGACCAGGGTCTGCGTTCGGGGACGGTTGTCGACCTTCCCATTGCGAGCGACACTGAAAGGCTGGCGTTTGAATCAAAGCGCTTCGAGTTTCACCAGACCCTCGTGGACGAGTTCAACCAGCACTACCGCGTCACGGGCGTCGATGAATACACGGTGAAATCGGGCGATACGCTTTGGAAGATCGCGGCTCGCCACAGCATTCCGTACTGGTTTCTGCGCCGCACCAACGGCAACATGGCAGCCCCGGCGATCGGGCAGAAGGTGCGGGTTCCGGTCGTGGAAGCGAGAAACGAATCCAGGCAACCGATGGTGGAAAGCGAATAGCCGCTCCCCACTCCCTGGTGTACCCCGCCACGAATATTGCACCATTCACAGATCCGTGGGTATTGGTCCAGCTTGAACGTCTTCATAACCAGCCCAAACCTCAACACTGGTTCTCAAATCGGGCCGCAGCCTGTGGCAGTGTTGCGGCCCCTGACGGCTTGGAAACATGCTGAGAGCCACTGTACCTGCGGCGGGGTACAGCAGGTGTGTACAACGAACCGGATGGTATGAACGATCCAACACTCGACGATGTTGCCTGCCTGAACGCCCGGCGGCGCAGCCTGGAGCTCAAGTCGGTCGTCGGCCATCACTGCGATGTCTGGCAGATGTCCGTACGCCGGGGCCGTGCCCGCATCCCCTATGACCTCGTGGTCAAGAAGTACCGCGGGACGTGCAGCTTTCGGCAGGTGCAGGTGTTGGACCGGGATTATCGACGCCTGAAAGCCAGCCTCGAGGACATCGTTCCCAACACGATATTCGTCCCCACGCGGGCGGCGGTTGGCATCACCGTCATCGCCATCAGCCGCGCTGTCGTGCCCTGGTTCAACCTCGCCAACCCGATCAATGAAAGCGATGCCGTACCATTGCTGCGCAAGCTTCCCAAGGCACGCAACCAGTTGATGCGCTTCTGTCATGCAGCCCGGAAGTGGACTCACGAGGAAAACGGTAAGATCATAGACCTCTACGGTCTGGACAACCTGGTTCTCAATACCAACCGCGACGTCTGCTATCTGGACAGCTTCCACGTGTTTTTCTATGCTGACATGTTTCGCTTCCTGGAAGATGAGGAAGACCAGTTGCGACGCAGAATGGACATATCCGTCAGCCGTTTCGCATACTTGGAACACCTTCTGAGAGAATCGAGAAAGAAAGCCCGATGACTGATAAAGATGCGGCCGTTACTGCCATGATTACGCATCTCGATGGGATCGCCCGGCGCGTCTCGGAATGCGCGGGGGATGTCGGCGCCATCCGCGCCGTCATCGAGGACTACTCGCGGCTGGACGAGGCGACCCGCCGTGTGGATGCCCGCACCATCACGTCGAAAGAGCCCGCCGGGGAATGGGTGCTGGCGGACGGCGCGCAGCCGGAAAAGCGCGTCCTGTATGTGCACGGCGGCTCCTGGATGTCAGGCAGTGCGGACGGTTACCGGCCCCTGGCGGCGCAGATTTCCCGGGAATCCGGGTGTTCCGTGTTCGTGCTGGACTATCGCCTGGCTCCCGAGCACCCGTATCCCGCCGGTCTCGAGGACTGCGTCGCGGCCTGGCGCTGGTTGTCGGGGAACGGGCCGCAATCCGGGTCGGCGGCGCGAAAACAGGTCATCGCCGGGGACTCGGCGGGCGGCAACCTGGCGTTGGCGACGGCGTTGAGGCTGAAAGATGACGGCGGCCGGACGCCCGACGCCGTGGTGGCCCTGTCACCGGCGGTGGACCTGACCTGGCAGAGTCCTTCGCTTCGAACCCGGGCGAGGGTCGACCCGATACTGCGTCCGGACAGGCTGCATCTGGTCTCCCAGGTTTATGTCCAGGATGCCGAGCGCATGGACCATCCCTGGGTATCGCCGCTGTTCGGGGACTTTACCGGGTTGCCACGATCTCTGATCCAGGTCGGTGACCGCGAAGTGTTGCTCGACGACGCAAAACGCATTGCCGGTCGCATGAAGGAACAGGGCGTGGACGTCGAACTTCAGGTGTATGAGGGGATGCCCCACGTCTTCCAGCTGTTTGCCCCCACCGTGGCCGCGTCGACGGACGCCGTCGAGCGGATAGGCGGTTTCGTCCGGAGCGCCGGCTGAGCCGGCCCCGGCCCCCGTCATGCCGGTGCTGTCCCGGTCTGCGAACCCGGCATCCGCGGCACGGATGATCTATCCCGGTTTGAAGATCAAAACCTCGTCGCCGCGCCCGTTGCTGAAGGTTTTTACCGGCTCGGCATTGATTTCCCGCAACAGCAGCACTTCGTGCTGCGCGTGTATCCTGGGCATCGCCAGCACGAAGTAGTCGTAGTTCCGCCAGCCGTCCGACCAGACTTCCTGCATGGCCGCCTCCCAGCTGTGCCCGGTATCCGGCCTGCGTTCTTCCGCGCCGGCATAATAGAGAAGAATGCGGTCGTTGCTGTATATGCTGCTGCCCGGCGGCGCGTTGCTGCGAAGCCACAGGCCGGCATCCTTCAAGTAGTGCTTTCGGGTGCCGACGTTCAGCCCATCCAGGCTCTGGATGCCTATGAGCACTGCGATGATCAGGGCGGGCCATGGGTTTTTCCGGCCGCGGGTTTCCCAGCGCCGCCAGAGATCGTCAAGCAGGAACGGTACGATGGGCAGGAGCGTCAATGCCAGCGCCACCGGATACCTTTTAGCCAGGAAGAAATTGGTGATACCGAACTGCAGGATCAAGGTGGCCTGGATGCCGATCATCAACCACCACCAGCAACGCAGCGGTGCCTGAATGTATTGCCCGCTCCTGCAGAATGCGTAGATGATAAGCCCCGCAAACACGACACCGACGGCCTTGATCGATTCCAGCAGGGCCATCGTCAGCACGGTGACCAGATACACCGGCACCGAGGTGGCATATGAGGTCACCCCGGAGAACTCTCGTTGCAGGGCCGCGAGCCGGTCGTGGGTGTCGGCTCCCAGTATCTCCCAGCTGTTGGCGAGGTGGTGCAGCGGCTGTGCCAACAGGGCACCCATCGATACCTTCACCTCGGACACGTAATGCCATAGCGGTGCGGCGGCCACGGCTGCGCCGGTGGCGAGAGCGGCGAGCAGTACAATAGTATTCGCGCGTTTTCCGGTGCCGGTGCGGTAAGCGTAGATGCAGGCGGGGAGTATGGTGAGCAGGACGATTCCCTCTACCCGGAACAGAAAAGCGCAGATCGCCAGGAGGATTCCCGATGACAGGAGCCGCGCGCGGCCGCTGTGAACGTAGGCCAGGTAAAAAACCAGGGTCCAGAGGTAACAGGCCCAGTATCCGACGTCCCGGATCACGAAGGACCGGAACGCGTTGAGCTCCGGGTGCAGCAGGACCAACGCCGCCGCCAGCCAAAGTACGCGGCCGCGGCCCCCGAGCACCCTGACCAAGGCGATGAATCCCAGGACGACAAGCGCATATAGGCCGGCGTTGACCAGATATGCGGCTTTTCCTTCCGCGATACCCGTAAGAAAGCTTACGGATCCGATGATGAGCGAGTAGAAAGGCCACTTATAGACGGCGAATCCCGCTGCCCAGTCCCCGCGGGCGAAATCCCCGGCCGCTTCGACATACAGTATGCCGTCCATGTTGATGACCGGGTCCAGGTACAACGCCCACAGCGAAAGCAGCAGGCTGGCGAGAGCCGCGGCAAGGACCAGCTGCCGGTGGTGGGCAAGAAAGTGAAGAGACATGATGAGAAAGGTCAACCGGACAGCGTTGCCGCCCGTCCTGGCGGCAAGAATCGATTTTTACCGGGCCCAGTGTATGCGACACCCCGCTCCATGATGCGCGGAAAAGATACACCGTTCGATCCGGGAAAACCAGAGCCGGTACACCCGGACACCCGGAAATCGACGTGCTACGGGTTGCTATACTGCAACGGCTAAGAACGCAGTCCCGCTTCATGGGAGCGGCGCCAGTCGGCGCTCGCCGGCCCGGCGGCCGGGCCACGCTGCAGGCCCCGATGTCCTGGCAGGGCGGATTCGGGCGCACCCCTCAGACCCGGTTACCCGGGAATCCTCGATACCGCCGCCCGACCCGGTAGGCAGCGAGCACCGGTGCAGTGCATAATATGCGGCCTTGCCTGTGGCGCCCGGCACCGGCTCGAAGGCGAATCAGAACACTAAACCTGTCCATGGCACCTCGGAGGAACCTGGTTGTGCTCAAAAGAACCACTATTATCTTGACGTTTACCCTGTTGACCTGGATCAGTGCGGCCGGTGCCCAGGAAGGTGATCCCGGTATAGCCGTGCTGGATACCGGCACGAACGCCGTCGGTCTGAATATCGCAGAAGGGTTCAATTTCGTGAACGGGACAACGGACATTTCCGACAATTCCAGCAATAATCACGGCACCTCCGTGTCGCAGATCATCAACCAGGAAGCACCGGGCATTCCCCAGTACCAGTTCGTTGTCGACGGCACGAATCCGGCGTCCAGCGACGCCGCCCTGCGGCGCGCCGCGTCCGATCCGGCCATCAGGGTTATTTCCCTGAGTACCTCGCCTGTGCGGACGCCGTCGGCGGCGCTTCCGGAGGCGTCGGCTGCCGGCAAATTCGTGGCCGTGCGCACTGGCAACGACGCACTCGACAATCCGAACACCGCGGCGGTGGCCGCCAACGGCCTCGCGGGCGTCGCGATTGTTACCGGAACCGATGGTGCCGGGGCATTCCTGCCGAGCTCGAATGCCTGCGGCGTCACTGCAGACCGGTGCGTCGGCGTGCGCGGCACCACGGAGTTCAACAATATTTTCGGCACCTCCTTTGCCGCGGCCCGGCTCGCGGGCATCGCCGTGGCGGTGCTCAAGGCGGCGCCGTTTCTCAGTCACGAGGACCTCGCCCAGGTGTTGTTCGCTACGGCGACGGACACCGGCGACCCGAGGCTGGGCCATGGTTTCATCGCCAATGCCGAGCAGGTCATCAACAGTCCCGCCGGCCCCACCAGTGTTGGCGGCGGTGGTGGCTCCGGCGGACTTGCAGCGGCGGCCCTGGTGGTGGGTGCGGCGGCCGGTGCGGCATTGCTGATCGACAATGATGAGGAGCTGGAGAAAACCCTGGTTCTGGATTCTTTCGGACGTCCGTTTCACGTTGATCTCAGCGAGCTCTCCCGGATCGACGACCAGCGCGGTTCGCTGACCCGGTTCTTCGATTCCCTCGAGCAGCGCCATGACCAGGCGCGCATTCAACTGGATGACGTTCACACGCTCCAGGCCGCCTACGTGACCTCGGATCTCGGCGTCGTGGACCCGGGCAAGTACTTCGCTTTTGACGACGACCCGGCGTTCCGCGACACCGATATTGAATGGGCCCTGTCCCTTGCCGGTGCCTATGAAAACGGATTCCACTATCAGCTGGATCGCAACCGGGACCCGTCGTCGCATTTCGGCGTCATGAACGGCCTGGCCCCGGCGCCCTCGGGGAGCCGTGCGCATTTCCTGTCCGGACAGTCCTTCAGTGTGCCCCTGCTGGGCTTCGGCTCGGTCGCCGACAGCGTGAGCTTCGGCTACCAGGATCAGGACGGATTCGGCCTGGGTATGGGGCTGGTCAGCACCAACGAAGACCGGGCCCACGGGCGGAACAGCGTGTCCGGGCTGCTGGAAGGAAGCTACCGCTTCGATGACCGTGCGGAAATCACCCTCCAGGTCGGCCGGTTGCAGGAGGACGGCAGCCTGTTCGGCGGTTCGTCCAACGGGGCGTTCAGCGTCGACAACACCGACACCCTTGCGGCCAGCATTTCCGCGACCCTGCGCCTGGGTAAACAGGCTTACCTGGTGGGCAATTACGGTGTTGCCCGCAGCGATGTAGATCAGTCTGATTCCGGGCTGCTGCGAAACTTTTCTTCAGTGCGCAGCGACTGGTTCGGCGTCGGTGTCGTTGCGGACGAGGTATTCAGCACCGGCGACCAGATGGGCGTGGCGTTCTCCCAGCCGCTGCGGGTGACGGAAGGGGAGGTGGATCTGGACGTGCCGCATGCAAGGGATTTCGAGGGCAACATATACAGGGACTCCAGACGAATCTCCCTGGAACCCGGCGGAAGGGAATACACCCTGGAGTCCTACTACCTGCATCCCCTGGGTCGCCGGGCTTCCATTGGTGCCTATGTGATGCTGCGCCACGATCACAACCACGTTGCGGATTCCGGCACGGATATGACATTCCTGGCTTCCTACCGCGCGAAATTCTAGAAGCGACACATTGCAAAGGGGCGCTTCAGTCAGTTGAAGCGCCCCTTTCCTGTTACCGTGCACCTATACAACACGCTGACTCGACGGAAAGAAAAGTTCACGCCGGGCGAACCCGGGCGGGTGACGGTCTACGTCTGCGGGCCGACGGTCTACAGCTATGCCCACATCGGCAATGCCAGGCCCGCAGTGGTGTTCGATGTGCTGGTGCGCCTGCTGCGCCACGAGTACGACAACGTGGTCTATGCGCGGAACATCACCGATATCGACGACAAGATCAACAAGGCGGCCGAGGAATCCGGCGTGCCCATCTCCGAGATCACCGACCGGTTCACCCGGGCCTACCATGCCGACCTGGAGGCCCTCGGTGTCCTGCCACCGGACATCGAGCCCCGGGTAACGGATACGATTCCGCAGATCATCTCGATGATCCGGACGCTCGTCGACAAGGGGGCGGCTTACGAGGCCGAGGGCCACGTGCTGTTCAGCGTGGCGGCATTCGACCGGTACGGCGAGTTGTCCCATCGGGACCGCAGGGAGATGGTGGCGGGAGCACGGGTGGAAGTCGCGCCGTACAAGAAGGATCCCGCCGACTTCGTACTGTGGAAGCCCTCAACGGGAAGCCTGCCCGGCTGGGAAAGTCCCTGGGGATACGGCCGCCCGGGCTGGCATATCGAGTGCTCCAGCATGATTGAGACCTACCTGGGCCGCACCATCGATATTCACGGCGGCGGCAGCGATCTCATTTTCCCGCATCACGAGAACGAGAATGCCCAGAGCACCTGTGCCCATGACGGTGACCTGTTCGCCCGATTCTGGGTGCACAACGGCTTCGTGAATGTCGACAGCGAAAAAATGTCCAAGTCACTGGGCAACGTTCTTCTGGTCCGGGACCTGCTCGAGACAGGGCCCGGCGAGGCAGTCCGCCTGGCGCTCATCAGCGCCCACTACCGGGCGCCGCTGGACTGGACCGACGACGCCCTCGAGCAGGCCCGGCGCCGGCTGGACGGTCTGTACCGGACGCTGCGGGACCTGGAGAACGTGCCCGCCGCTGCGGCCCGCTTCGATGCCCTGATGGTCCCGTTTCTGCAGGAGCTGGAGAATGATCTCAATACCCCGAAGGCGCTCGCGGAGCTGTCGTCGCTGGCAAGCGCGGCCAATGCGGCGCGGGACGACGCCGAGCGCGGTCGCCTGAAGGCCGCCATGGTGGCCGCGGGGCGCATGCTCGGCCTGCTGCAGCAGGAGCCGGAGGAATGGTTCGCCGGAGACACCTCGGAACTCGATTCCGCGACGATCGAAAAGCTGGTGGCCGAACGCAGCGCGGCGCGCAGCGAACGCGATTTCGCACGTGCGGACGCGCTGAGGGACCGGTTGTATGATATGGGGATCGAAATCGAGGACGGTCCAGGCGGTACACGCTGGCGAAAACTCAGTTGAATATTGAAACGGTTATGACGAACGACGTACATGAGGCACAACGCGAAATCATCGATGAGTTCTCCCTGTTCGACGACTGGATGGGGCGTTATGAGCACCTGATCGACCTGGGCAAGGAGCTGCCGGTCTTCCCCGAGGAATGGCGCACTGATGAGAACAGGATACGCGGCTGTCAGTCCCAGGTCTGGTTCCATACCGAGTTGAAGGACGGGCGCATGCAGTTCCAGGGAATCAGCGACGCGGCCATCGTCTCGGGCCTGATCGCGGTGCTGATGAAGGTCTACGGCAACCGGGAGCCGCGGGACATACTGGACTCGAACCCCGGCTTCATCAGCGAAATCGGCTTCGACGAGCATCTCAGCCCCACCCGCAGCAACGGCCTGCATGCCATGCTGGCGGCCCTGCATGCGCGGGCGAAGCGCTACGCCGGGGAAACAGCGGAAGCCACATGACCATCCGGACCCGCTTCCCGCCTAGCCCCACCGGGTTCCTGCATATCGGCGGCGCCCGCACCGCCCTGTTCAACTGGTTGTTTACCCGCCGGTACGGCGGCCGGATGGTCATGCGGGTGGAGGATACCGATCGAGAGCGTTCCACTGAGGAATCGGTCCAGGCTATATTCGACAGCCTGGAATGGTTGGGCATCGACTATGACGAGGGCCCGTACTACCAGACGCAGCGTACGGAGCGATACACGGAAGTTATCGACAAGCTGCTGGAATCGGGCCGGGCCTACCGTTGCTACTGCAGCCGCGAAGAGCTCGAGGCCATGCGCGAAGACCAGCGCGCCCGCGGCGTGAAACCGCGTTATGACGGACGCTGCCGCGACCGCACGGCGCCGGAACCCGGTGTTAGCCCGGTGATCCGGTTCCGCAATCCGCGGGAAGACAGCGTGGTCATCGATGACGTGATCCGTGGCCGCATCGTCATCAGCAACGACGAGCTGGATGACCTGATCATCGCCCGTTCGGACGGCTCACCGACGTATAACCTGACGGTGGTGGTGGACGACGTGGATATGGAGATCACCCACGTGATACGGGGCGACGACCACATCAACAACACGCCGCGGCAGGTCAATATCATCAAAGCCCTGGGCGCGCCGCTGCCGGTGTATGCACACGTTCCCATGATCCTCGGTCCCGACGGCAAGCGAATGTCCAAGCGCCACGGTGCGGTAAGCGTCATGGAGTACCGGGAGCAGGGATTCCTGCCCCACGCCGTCCTGAACTACCTCGCGCGGCTCGGCTGGTCCCACGGCGATGACGAGCTGTTCAGCATCGATCAGCTGGTGGCGCTGTTCGACCTCGACGCGGTTCACAAGAACCCGGCGGTGTTCGATCCGGACAAGCTGCTCTGGGTTAATTACGAGCACATGAAGATCACGCCGCTGGATGAGCTCAGGGAGCACGCGCGCTATCATTTTGACAAGGCCGGCATCAATATCGAGGAGCAGCCGAAGTGGCGGGAAGTGTTGGGCGTGAATCGCGAGCGCTCAAAGACCCTGGTGGAGCTGGTGGAGCGCTCGCGGTTTTTCTTTCAAGATGTCGACGGCTACGACGACAAGGCTGTAAGAAAGCACGTCCGCGGTGATGCGGTGGATATCCTGTTCCGGCTGCGCGAAGTGCTCGGCGGCCAGGAGCCCTGGACCGCCGAGGGCATTCATGGGCAGGTCCACGCGGTGGCGGCGGAGTTCGATGTGGGGCTCGGCAAGGTGGCGCAGCCCATCCGGGTCGCGGTGGCCGGCACCGCCGTCTCCCCGCCCATCGACGAAACCCTGGCGATCCTGGGCAGGGAAAGCACCGTGCACCGCATCGACGCCTTGATTGGCTACCTCAGGGAGCGTTAGCGCGCCCGGCCGTTGAAATTGCAAGGAGGCCAGCCCTCTGGCCAATGGGGCGTTGCTCGAGGCCGCGATCGGCGAGGGGGCTCGCCTCCTACTGAACAGCGGTCAGCCCCGCGCCTCGAAATTGTCGAACTGCAGCCGTTGCCCGAAAATCCCCTGCAGGACATGGCCGTTGTGGTACGCGGGCTCGCCGTTGACGAAAGTGGTGGCGATGGAGGAGCGGAACTTGTAGCCCTCGAACGGCGACCACCCGCATTTGTAGAGAATATTGCGCTTGGTCACCGTGAAGGGCGTTTCCAGGTCCACAATCACCAGGTCGGCCCAGCAGCCTTCGCGGATGAAGCCGCGGTCCGGGATGCCGAAAATGCGCGCCGGTGCGTGGCTGGTTTTCTCGGCGATGACCGGCAGGGTCAACCGGTCCATGTGGTACTGCTGAAGCAGGGACAGCAGGGCGTGCTGCACCAGCGGGAGGCCCGCCGGGGCCTCGAAGTAGGACTGGTGCTTTTCCTCCCAGGTGTGCGGGGCATGGTCCGTCGCGATCACGTCTATGCGGTTCTCCATCACCGCCCGCAGCAGGGCCTGCCTGTCCGCATCGGTCTTGATGGCCGGATTGCATTTGATCAGGGTTCCCTTGCTGGCATAGTCGCTGTCGTCGAAGAACAGGTGATGGACGCATACTTCCGCGGTAATGCGCTTTTCAGCGAGCGGCGCGTCCGAAAACAGCGTCATCTCCCGGGCGGTAGTCAGGTGCAGGACGTGCAGCCGCGCATGGTGCTGGTTGGCAAGCTCCACGGCCAGGGAACTCGACATGTAGCAGGCATCCGCACTGCGGATGTGCGGATGCATTGCCATCGGCACATTGTCGCCGTGGAGATTGCGGAAGTGCCGTTCATTGGCCTGGATGGTCGGGGTGTCCTCGCAGTGGGTTACCACCGGAACCGGACAGCGCGCGAAGATGGCGTTGAGTGCTTCGGGGTCGTCCACGAGCATGTTTCCGGTGGACGCGCCCATGAAGACCTTGACGCCGCAGGCCTGGTTGGGCTTGAGCTTCTGAATGTCGTCGATATTCCCGTTGCTGGCACCGAGATAGAATCCGTAGTTCGCCCGGGCGCTGCCGGCCGCCATCCGGTATTTTTCCTCCAGGCGGTCGGCGTTCAGGGTCGGCGGGTTGACGTTTGGCATGTCCATGAAACTGGTGATGCCGCCCGCCACCGCAGCGGCGGACTCGCTGGCGATGTCGCCCTTGTGGGTGGCGCCGGGCTGCCGGAAGTGGACCTGGTCGTCGATCATCCCCGGCAGAACGTGCTTGCCGTCGGCATCGAGTATCTGCCACTCCGTCCGGGCGTCGATGGAGGAAGCGATCTTCTCGATCCGGCCGCCGGAGATGAGTATGTCGGCTTCGTGAATTGCGCCTTCGTTCACGATTCGGGCGTTGCGGATTAATCTTGTGGCCATGATGACTGCGCCAATTGATGAATGACTGCCGGACGTTATAACATAAACCTCCCCAGGCAGCGCCTGGTATTTGTTTTCCAGACTGTCCATTCAGCCGACCGCCGAGCCGGCGATCCACGCCGGCCGCCGACTTGAAGAGAATCGAAGCATGTCCATCGAAGTAACGTTCCCGGACGGGTCCAGCCGGTCCTTTGACGCTCCTCCCACGGGGCTGGCTCTGGCCGAGGGAATCAGCAGGTCACTGGCGAAGAATGCCGTCGCGATCCGTGTCAACGGGGAGCTTCGGGACCTGACCCGGCCCATCGACACGGATGCCGGCATCGAGATCGTCACCCGTGATTCGCCGGACGGCCTGGACCTGCTGCGCCATGATGCCGCCCACGTCCTGGCGGAAGCCGCCAAGGAGCTGTTTCCGGATGTTCAGGTCACGATCGGGCCTTCCATCGAGAATGGGTTTTACTACGATTTTGCCCGGGGGGAGCCGTTCACCCCGGAAGACCTGGAGCGGCTGGAGGCGCGCATGCGCGAGATCGTCGACCGGGACGAGGCGGTGGAGAGGGAGGTCTGGGACCGCCAGGAGGCCATCGACTACTTCCGGGGCATCGGCGAGGAGTACAAGGCGCAGATCATCGAAGACATCCCGGAGGGCGAGGCAGTCACCGTATACCGGCAGGGCGAATTCGCGGATCTGTGCCGGGGACCGCACCTGCCGTCGACGGGCCGCCTGGGCAAGGCGTTCCGCCTTACCAAGCTGGCGGGCGCCTACTGGCGAGGCGATTCCAGAAACGAGATGCTGCAGCGGGTTTACGGCACAGCCTGGTCGAACGACAAGGCCCTGGCGGCCTACCTGAAGCAGCTTGAGGAGGCGGAAAAACGCGACCACAGGCGGTTGGGCAGGCAACTCGACCTGTTTCACTTCCAGGAAGAGGCACCCGGGTCGGTATTCTGGCATCCCAAGGGCTGGAGCATCGTGCAGACTCTGGTGCGCTACATGCGCGCCAAGGTTCTGGAGGCCGGGTACGAGGAGGTCAATACGCCGGACATGATGGACCGCAGCCTCTGGGAAGCGTCCGGACACTGGGAGGCATTCGGCGAAAACATGTTCACCACGGACACGGACCAGGACAGGACCCTGGCCATGAAGCCCATGAACTGTCCCGGCGCTGTGCAGATATTCAACAATCGCCTGCGCAGCTACCGTGAGCTGCCGCTCCGGCTGGCGGAATTCGGCAAGGTGCACCGCTTCGAGCCGTCCGGGGCCCTGCTGGGGCTGATGCGGGTGCGCTCGTTCATCCAGGATGACGGCCATATTTTCTGCAGCGAAGACCAGATCACGGAAGAGAGCAAGCTGTTCTGCCGGCTGGTTCAGGACGTTTACCGCGACCTGGGTTTCGAGGACATGCACATCAAGTTCGCCGACCGCCCCACAGTTCGCGTTGGCGAGGACCGCGTCTGGGATACGGCCGAGAAGGCCCTGGAGGAGGCGGCCATCGCCACGGGTCTGGACTACACGCTTAATCCCGGGGAGGGCGCTTTCTACGGTCCCAAGCTCGAGTTCGTTCTGCGGGATGCCATTGGCCGGGACTGGCAGTGCGGAACCCTGCAGGTGGATCTGAACCTGCCCCACCGGTTGGGCGCGTACTACATCGGAGAGGACGGCGACAAGCACGTGCCGGTGCTGCTGCACCGTGCGGCGTTGGGATCCTTCGAGCGTTTCCTCGGTATACTGCTGGAACACCACGCGGGGGCGCTGCCTCTCTGGCTGGCGCCGGTGCAGGCGATGGTGGCGACTATCGTATCCGATGCGGACGCGTATGCGTTGGAACTGGCGGACGCGCTGCGCCGGAAGGGCGTGCGGGTCGATACGGACCTCCGGAATGAGAAGATCTCGTACAAAGTCCGGGAGCACAGCGAAATGAAGATTCCCATGATCCTGGTCCTCGGACGCCGGGAAGCCGAGGAGCGTACCGTCACCGTGCGCCGGTTCGGCACGAAGGAGCAGGAAAACCTCCCCTTCGACGACGTCGTGGCGTGCCTGGCCGGCCATACGGGGGCGTCGCCGGCGTGACGGGACCATGAAGCCGGTCGGGGTGGTACTGGCCGGGCTGCTCTGGGCGGCAACCGCGGTGGCCGGCAACCTGGAGCTCTCCGGGGCGATCGAGCAGGGTGGCATGATGATCGGACGGGTCCCCGCCGGATCGGAAGTCCGCCTCGACGGTGAGACGCTGCGGGTATCCCCCGACGGTGTGTTCGTCGCTGGATTCGACCGCGACGCCGACCCGGAGGCGAATCTCGCGGTGGTGTTGCCGGATGGCGGTGTCGAGCACCGGACCCTGTCGGTGACGCAGCGCGACTATCAAATCCAACGCATCGACGGCCTGCCGCCGTCCCAGGTCACGCCGGATGAGGAAGCGTTGAAGCGGATACGCCGGGAACAGGCACTCATCGACCGGGCCCGCGCCATCGACGCACCCCGGACTGATTTCCTGGCGGGTTTCGTCCGCCCGGTGGACGGCGCGCGCATTTCCGGTGTGTTCGGCAGCCAGCGGATACTGAACGGCGAGCCAAGACGGCCGCACTACGGTGTGGACTACGCCGCGCCCGCGGGCACCCCGGTCAAGGCACCGGCTCCCGGCACAGTGACCCTGGTGCATGGGGATATGTTTTTCTCCGGCGGTACGATCATCCTGGATCATGGCCACGGCATCAGCTCGGTGTTCATACACCTGAGCCGGATCGACGTCCGGGAGGGCGACCGGATTGCCCGCGGCGACGTGATCGGGGCGGTGGGAGCGACCGGGCGGGCGACGGGGCCCCACCTGCATTGGGGCATGAACTGGTTTGGCACCAGGCTCGACCCGCAGCTGTTGCTGGATTAACGTCGCGGCGGCGATGGTGCTGCCACTTCTACCGGGACCGGGTCGAGCCCGGTTTGAGAGCCAGTGTTTGGCTATGGGCCGGTGCCGGGGGCCGTTTCCCAGGGCCGCTGTGAGGAGCGGCACAGGGAAGTGCCGTTTGCGGACCGAAGGATGGAATACGTCCCTGTACGCTCTCGCTCAAACATCCCTGTTTTCGAGAGCCCTGGGAGACGGCCCCCGGCACCGGCCACCCGGTCATTTGTGTGGCTCCACATGCTAGCCCGCCCCCGGTACGTCGGCGGTGAGCCTCCGCCGTGCTAGACTCCGGACACTTTCCCCATTGAATCCCACAATCCCGGAGAATGGTTCCCATGTATTTTCGTATTGCAATTCTGTGCGCCGCCATACTCGCACTCAGCCCCGCGTCGCACGCCCAGGAGCTGGAATCCCAGAAGGAAAAATTCAGTTATACCATGGGCTACCAGATGGGCCTGTCGCTGCAGCGGCCCGGCATGGACCTGGACCAGGAGATCCTCATGCAGGCGCTGCGCGACGCGCTGGGCGGGGCTGACCCGAAACTGAGCCGCAACGAGATGGACGCTGCGATCGCCGCACAGCGCGCCAAGCTGGAAGGTGACAGGGAAGAAGAGGCAGGCGATAACCTCGCGCGCGGCGAGGCGTTCCTCGCCGAGAACGGGGAGCGCGACGCGGTGACGGAGACCGAAAGCGGTCTGCAATACGAAGTTCTCAGCGAGGGCGACGGCGAGCAGCCCGGCGCGTCCGATACGGTGGTCGTGCACTACGAGGGATCGCTGTTGGACGGCTCTGTTTTCGACAGCTCTTACGACCGGGGCAACCCGGCCACATTGCCCCTGAACGGCGTGATCAAGGGCTGGCAGGAAGGACTGCAGCTCATGAGCGTGGGGGCCAAATACAAGTTTTTCATTCCCGCGGCACTTGCATACGGAGAAACCGGGGCGGGACAGCGAATCGGGCCCAACGAGGCGCTGATTTTCGAGGTGGAGCTGCTCGAGGTTAAGTAGACGAGCGGTTGAGCCGACGAAATGAAGCGATTTCACGACGGGGGGCGGGTCGGAACGGCTCATTGACCCGGCATATCCGACTACACTGATATTCAGACAGGACATGTCGTGGAAGCTCAAGGGAATCAAGCATCAGAGTTACCCCGGAATGCAACCGATTCTAGTCATACTGTTCACGTTACTGCTTTTTGGCGCCCTTGCTGCCTGGTACATGCAGGTCTATCGCAGGCACCCCCCGATGCGGGACGATGAACCGTCTTACCTGAAGCGTGAATCGCTGTTGCTCGAGCATGAGCAGCGGTATTTCACGACGCTGAACCAGGTGGTCGGAAGCCACGCCCGGGTATTTCCCAAAGTCCGTCTGTCGGACTTCATTCAGCCCCACGGTGTGAACCCGGAACAGCGCGCCCACTGGATGCGCGTGCAGCGCCGCTGTGTGGATTTCCTGCTGTGTAGTCCGAACAATCTGTCGCCGGTTCTCGCCATTGACCTGGACACCCGGGTCAAGAAGCGCAGGCGGGACGCATCGCCTGGCGGTGACGTGCTGGACAAGGCCCTGAAGGCGGCGAACATCCCCTTGTTGAGGGTCCGTGCCACCCGGGAATACGATCCCTACGAGGTTCTGCACCAGATCCGGCTGGCGCTGGCGTCGTCACAGGAACCCGTCCAGGAATGGTTCGCGGAGCGCGTCGAGCCCAAGGAAACCTGGCGGCAGTTTCTGGAGGATCAACTGCCCACGCTGCACCGCTGGACGTCGGATCTGCGGGGAGTGCTGCGCCGCGCCTGACTGCGGGGCGGGGTACCATCCGCCACACGGTCGCGGCGGCGGGTGAATGCCTGTCAGGTCATCGCGGCGAGTATCCGCTGCTTCACGTCTTCGACGTCGCCGATGCCGTCGACCCTGACGTATGCCGGCGCGCCGGGGTCGTCCGTGCCTCCCCACCGCGTATAGTATTCGATCAGGGGTGCGGTCTGCTCGTGGTAGACCTCCAGCCGCTTTTGAACGGTTGCCTCCTTGTCGTCGTCCCGCTGAACCAGCGGTTCGCCGGTGACGTCGTCCTTGCCTTCCTCGTTCGGCGGATTGAACTCCACGTGGTAGGTCCGGCCCGACGCCGGGTGCACCCGGCGGCCGCTCATGCGCTTGATGATCTCCTCATCAGGCACGGCTATTTCCACCACATAGTCGACGCCGATCCCTTCCTTTCTCATGGCGTCTGCCTGGGCGATGGTCCTCGGAAAACCATCGAACAGATAACCGTTGCTGCAGTCGGGCTCCTGGAGCCGTTCCTTGATGAGCCCCATGATGATGTCATCGGACACGAGCCCCCCGGCGTCCATGACCTTCTTGGCCTCGCGGCCCAGCGGTGTGTCCGCTTTCACGGCGGCGCGCAGCATGTCGCCCGTAGAGATCTGCGGTATGTTGAAATGCTCCGTCAGAAAACCCGCCTGGGTTCCCTTGCCGGCGCCCGGTCCACCCAATAAGATCAATCGCATTTCGGCATTTTTCTCCGGTTCCGGTTGTCGGTCCGCGGTACACGGACAAGCAGTTGTTTTAACTGGCTCCGGACTCTACCATAGAGTCATTCCCGCCACCGTTTACCGCGTTCACACTACCAGCACTCTTTCAAGCTGATATTGCCGTGTTCAGAGCCTCCCAAATCCGTCAATGCAAGGTGCAGTCCGCAGGCAATAGCGTGCTATTTCAAGGGTGCGCAACAAAGCAGATTGGCCCTTGTCGCCTCGCTGAATACGGCGATATCAGCTTGAAAGAGTACTAGACTCCAGAGAACATTGCCATGTCCGGCACCGGCAAATTGATGATCTTCGCCGCATGGCTCGGTGCGGCGCTGCTTCTGACCTGGCTTTTTGCCGGCGAACTCGACCGGCGCGCGAATCCCAATCAGACCATTGAAACGGCGCGCACGGACGAGGGCGTCGAAGTCAAGCTGACCCGCAACACCATGGGCCACTATGTCGCCACGGGCAGGATCAACGGTCGGGAGGTGCGGTTCTTTCTGGACACCGGCGCCACGCACGTCGCATTGAGCCGATCGCTGGCCCGGGCCCTGGAGCTGGAAGAGGGGCCGCCGACCCGGACGCGAACCGCTAACGGCACCATCACCACGTATCGGACCATGCTGGATCGCGTCGAGCTCGGCGGCATCCGGCTTCAGGATGTCACAGCCAGCATCAATCCGCGCATGGCCGGCGACGAGGTGCTGCTCGGCATGTCCTTCCTCAAGAACCTCGACCTGATCCAGCGCGGCGACCAGCTCCTGCTGCGGCAGACGGGAGATATTTGACGTCGGTGCCCCGGCACCGGCCTCATTCTCCGGCCCGATTGATGTGTCAAGCGTCAAGCCTCACCCCCACCTGGCCCATTCCTCCCGGCGTTCAGGCTTCATTCAGATTCGGTTCAGGAGGCATTAACTCATCACACACTATCCTGTGCCTCGATAACAACGTTGCTCGAGGAGCAGAATCCATGAACAAGTCGCTTCCAGGTATCGCGGTCATGGCGGTCGCGGTGTTTGCGTCGGGTGCCGCCGTAGCGGAGGGCCGGTTCCGTTCGGATGCCTACTACGGCCATGCCCGCGTGGTCCATGTCGACCCCATCACGGAGATCGTGCGGGTGGATGATCCGCGGGAAATATGCTGGACTGAAAGCGTGACCCACCGCAGTCCCCGGCGCCCCGCCAGCGCCACCCCCGAGATCGTCGGCGGCATCATCGGCGGTGTCGTGGGCAACCAGTTCGGTTCCGGGCGGGGCAAGGGCGTGGCGACGGTGGCCGGTGCCCTGTTGGGCGGGTCTATTGCCCACGATTACAAGAAGCGCCGCGCCTACGGCCATGACGTCTATACCGAGCCTGTTGAAAGATGCGAGATCCGGCACGACTATTATGAGGAAGAACGCGTCGTCGGGTATGATGTGCAGTACCGGTACAACGGCAGGATCTATCATACCCGGATGGACCGGGATCCCGGCCCCCGCGTGCGGGTCCGGGTGAATGTTGCGGTGGTGGAGTAAGGGGGCCCGGCACCGGAGCGAGCAAACCTTGCGGCGTTGCCTCTGATTGAAATAATGCGATTGATTATATGTCTATGTCTGATCCTATCCCTGGGCCTGCCGGTGAACGCGGCGGCCCAGCAGGGTGGTATCACTCTCGATCAGGCGGTCAAGCGCATCAAGGCGGACCGTGACGTCAAGGTCCTCTCGGCGGAGCGAACGACCCGCAATGGCAACCCGGTGTATCGAATAAAGGTTCTGACCGAAAGCGGGCGGGTCAAGTACATCTGGGTGGACGCCGGGGGGTAGGACTCAATGCGTGTTCTGGTGGTGGAAGACGAGGACACCCTCCGGGAACAGATCGGCGCCCGGCTGCGGGAGGAAGGCTTCGCCGTGGATCTGGCGGGAGACGGCGTGGACGGCGCCTTCATGGCCGGGGAGTACCCGGTTGACCTGGCGGTGATCGATCTCGGCCTGCCCGGCATCGACGGTCTCGAGGTGATCGCGAAAGCCCGGTCGCAGAGCAGGTCCTACCCGATACTCATCCTGACCGCGCGCAACCGGTGGCAGCAGAAGGTCGAAGGCCTGGAGGCCGGTGCGGACGACTACCTGACCAAGCCGTTTCACATGGAAGAGTTGCTGGCCCGGGTCCGCGCCCTGTTGAGACGCTCCAAGGGCCTGGCACAGTCGACCATCGAGCTCGGTCCCATTACCCTGGATACGACGCGGCAATCGGTGCAGGTGAACGAAAGCTTCGTGGACCTCACCGGCTACGAGTACCGGCTCATCGAGTATCTGATGCTGCATCCGAACAAGGTCGTGTCCAAGTCGGAGCTTGCCGAGCACGTCTACGAGGAGGACGCGGACCGCGACAGCAACGTCATTGAAGTGTTCATTGGCCGCCTGAGGAAAAAGCTCGACCCGGACAGCCGCATCAATCCGATCGAAACGCTGCGGGGTCGAGGTTACCGGTTAAACGTCTCGTGATCCGGTCCATACGCAGCCGCGTACTGGTAGCCGCGTCACTGGCACTGGCGGGATTCCTGGGCGTAACCGGCGCGGCGCTCGACCGCGCGTTCCGCAACAGCGCCGAATCCTCCGTCCGGGACTACCTCCAGACCCAGGTCTATGGTCTTCTGGCGGCGGCGGAGCTGACCCCCGGCAACTCCCTCAGTCTGCCGCCGTCGCTGCCCGAGCCCCGGCTTTCCCGGACCAATTCGGGACTCTTCGCCTGGGTTCTGGATGAGGAAGGCGACACGGTGTGGAAATCACCGTCGGCGCTGGGAATCGATACGATGACCGCTCCCCGGCCGGAACCGGGGGAATTCACTTTCCGGCGCGGTGAAACCCAGGCGGGCCAGCCGGTGTTTCTCCTGCACTATTCCGTGGTATGGGAATCCGTCGAAGGCCGGGAGCTGCCTTTCCAGGTCAGCGTCGCCGAGGATTTCGGCCTGTACCAGTCCCGCGTGAACGAGTTCCGGCAGACGCTCTGGCTGTGGCTGCTGGCCTCGGTGGTGGTGCTCATCGTGGTGCAGCTGGGGGTGTTGATGTGGGTGCTCCGGCCGCTTCGCAGCATCTCCGACGAGGTCAACAGCGTGGAGCGCGGCGAGCGGGATCGATTGAGCGCCGACTATCCGGATGAATTACAATCCCTGGCGCTCAATCTCAATGCGCTGCTGGTCAACGAGCGTAATCAGCGCCAGCGTTATCGCGACAAGCTGGATGACCTCGCCCACAGCCTGAAAACACCGCTGGCGGTGCTGCGCAACCTCTCCGACCAGACGACGGCGGGCCGGCAGCGGAAGAATCCGGAGGAGGACGTTACCGAAGACATGCTGAATGAAGTAAGCACCCAGGTGGACCGGATGCAGGATATTGTGTCCTACCAGCTGCGCGGCTCCGCGGGTGGAACCGGTGAATTCTCGCTCGCGCATCCCGTCAGGCCGGAGATCGACAAGATCGCGCGCAGCCTCGGCAAGGCCTATTTCGACCGTGGCATCGAGATCGAGATCGAAGCCTCCCACCAGTGCCGGTTCCGCGGTGATGTGGGGGATTTCATGGAGATCATGGGCAACGTCATGGACAACGCCTGCAAGCACTGCCGGAGCAGGGTGCGGGTGAGCGCCAGCGCCGGCGTGGAGAACGACGAGCTGGTGCTCGCCGTGGAGGACGACGGGCCCGGTATACCCCCGGACCGGCGCCGGGAAATCCTCCGGCGCCGCGTGCGCGATGACACCCGCACCGAGGGTCAGGGCATCGGGCTCGCCGTGGTGCACAGCATCGTAACGGACTACGGCGGCACCGTGGAGATTGGTGACGGCGCCCTGGGCGGCGCCAGGGTGGTGGTCCGGCTCCCGGGGACGGTGCGGCGATGAGCTGGTGGGGCAAGATCGCGGGCGGGGCGTTCGGCTTCATGCTGGGCGGTCCCCTGGGGGCCGCGCTGGGCGCGGTGCTCGGCCATCAGTTCGACAAGGGCGTCACAGGAGCCGCGCGCATATCCCTGAATGACCAGGAAATGGTGCAGGCGGCGTTTTTCACGGCCACCTTCTCCGTGATGGGCTATATCGCCAAGGCCGACGGGCGGGTTTCGCAAAGCGAGATCGCGCTCGCTGAACGGGTGATGGCGCAGATGCACCTGAAGAGCGAGCAGCGGCAGGCCGCCATCGATCTCTTCAACCGGGGGAAGCAGGACGATTTTTCCGTGGACGAGGTCCTGGATCAGCTGCGCCAGGTCAGTCATCGCAACCGCAATCTGCTGAGGATTTTCCTGGAGATACAGATCCAGGCAGCCCTTGCCGACGGCGTCGTGGACGACGCGGAATACCAGGCGCTGCTTCGGATCGCCGAGCGCCTGGGCTTCGACCAGGCCCAGATCCGGCAGCTTCTGGATATGCTCCAGTCCGGGGGGGCGCGGTCCGGGGCCGCGGCCGGCCCCAGCCTGGACGATGCGTACCGCACCCTGGGGGTCAGCAGGGATGCCAGTGACGCCGAAGTCAAGAAGGCCTACCGGCGGCTGATGAATCAGCATCACCCGGACAAGCTCGTGGCCAAGGGCCTGCCCGAGGAGATGATGGAAGTCGCCACGGAAAAAACTCAGAGCATCAAGGCCGCCTATGAACGGGTCAAGGAGTCCCGGCGGCGCTAGTGCCCGGTCCGAGGAATCGTTCTACTACTGCGAAACGAGGTGAACCGATATGCCGCACGCAATTCGAGTCTACGAGCCGGGCGGGCCCGGCCAGATGAAATGGGAGCCGGTGGAGACCCCGGCGCCGCAGGCGGGTGAAGCGCTGGTCCGGCACACGGCGGTGGGTCTGAACTACATCGACGTCTACCACCGCACCGGGCTGTATCCCCTGAACGACCGGCCGTTCGGCCTCGGAACGGAAGCCGCCGGGGTGGTGGAGGCCGTGGGGGAGGGCGTGACCCGGGTGTCACCGGGAGACCGGGTCGCGTACGTGGCGCTGCCGCCGGGCGCCTATGCCGAGGAGCGCGTGGTGGCCGCCGGGCGCCTGGTGCGCCTGCCGGACGGCATCGACGATCAAACCGCCGCGGCGATGATGCTGCAGGGAATGACGGCCCAGTATCTCCTGCGCCGCACTTGTCGCGTCCAGTCGGGGGATACCGTGCTCATCCATGCCGCCGCCGGCGGCGTGGGCCTCATCGCCTGCCAGTGGGCAAAGCTGCTCGGTGCCACGGTCATCGGCACGGTCGGCTCCGATGAGAAAGCCCAGCTCGCCGGAGAGCATGGCTGCGATCATCCGGTGGTCTACACCCGCGAGGACTTTCGGGAGCGGGTCCGGGAAATCACCGGCGGCGCCGGTGTCAGGGTGGTTTACGACTCGGTGGGCAAGGACACGTTCATGCGGTCCCTGGACTGCCTGTCCCGGCTCGGCATGATGGTGTTGTTCGGCCAGTCCTCGGGGCCGGTGGAGCCCATGGACCTGGGCCTGCTGGCGGCGAAGGGGTCGCTGTTCCTGACCCGGCCGACGCTGTTCCACTACACCGCCACGGTCGAGGATCTGGACGCTACGGCCGCGGAGCTCATGGATGTCGTCGAAAAGGGTGCGGTGAAGATCGAGGTCAACCAGACCTGTCCCCTCGCGGACGTCGCCCGCGCCCACCAGGATCTGGAGGCGCGCAAGACCACGGGGTCGACGGTTCTGCTGCCCTGACCCGCCACAGATATTGCACCATTCAGCGAGCCACTGGCCTTGGTCCGGTTTGAATGCCGGCGTTATCGGGGAGGCCAGTGCCGGGGTCGTCTCCCAGGGTCGCTGTGAATACGTCCGTGTACGCTCTGGCTCAAACATCCCTGTTTTCGACAGCCCTGGGAGACGACCCCCGGCACTGGCCCCGTTATCCGGCGCCGGTTCGCAAACCGGGCCGCGGCTCAGCGCTGCCCCGGCTGCCGCCCGGCGGCTCCTGAGTCAAATCCGGGCAACCGGGCTCCGCGCCGGGGCGCCGTCGGTTCGCCGGTCATCGGCCAGATACTCCCGATACAGCACCGTGGCCCCCGCCACCGCCACGGGCATGAGGACGAGGTTGAAGCCGGGGACGAGTGCCAGGGCCAGCACGGTGCCCCCGAAGCCCCAGAGGTAGCCGCGGTCGGTCCTGACGCGCCGGCGCAGCGCCTTGAAATCGAGATCGTCACTGGACGCCGGGAACTCGATGTATTCCAACGCCACGAACCACGCCGCCAGGGCCAACCAGATGAAGGGCGCCAGGATCTGGACCCCCGGCACCAGGAACAGAATCAGCGCCGGCAGAAGCCAGCGGGCGAAATACAGCCACTTGGTGATTTCCTGCCCGATGGCGGCGGGAAAGGCGGCCAGAATCGCGGTCCAGGCTTGATCGGTTGCCCCGGGCCGATGGCCGAGCTCCCGGGACACCGCGGCGGCAAGGGCCTCATTGAACGGCGAGGCGACCAGATTGGCGGCCAGAGTGAAGGTAAGGAACGAGATCAGCACCATGGCGGCGCTGAACACCAGCCACGCCAGCCAGCGCAGCGCCGACCCCCATATGCCCCCGGCGTCGCTCAGGTAGCGTTCCAGGAAGGCGTCGAAGGCCTCGCCGCTGAGCCAGATCAGGCCGGCGAACACCAGGACGTTGATGAGCAGGGGGATCCAGGCGAAATGCCGGATGCCGGGCCGGATGACCAGCCGGGCGCCCCGGAACAGGCAGGCCGCGCCCAGGATCGGCTTCCGCACGCGGGGTATCAGCCCCTCGAGCCGGGCAGCGTCACGGGCGGCGGAGGCGTCCAGTTTGGGGCACGGTGCTCCGCCACGACATCGGTATACAATCCCCCCCGCACGTTGAATTTCGCCGTAAGCCGCGCAAATCGCGGGTCCAGGGCGGCGACCAGGTCGTCAAGGATCCGGTTGGTGACGGCCTCGTGGAAAGCGCCCTCGTCCCGGAAGGACCACATGTAGAGTTTCAGGGATTTCAGCTCGACGCAGCGGCGGTCGGGGACGTAGGCCAGGTGCATGGTGGCGAAGTCCGGCTGACCCGTCATTGGGCACAGGCAGGTGAACTCGGGAACATCGATGTGAATCGTGTAATCCCGGTCCGGCTGAGGGTTGTCGAACACTTCGAATTTCGTGGATGGTTTCGTGGTCATTGAGCGGTTCGTTGTGGTAACTTTCGGCGCTTGAAGTCTAACAGCATAAGGACGGCTAAATGAGGCAAACAAAGTCGGCCGTGTTGGTGCAGCGTATGAGCCATGCAGCCGGATTCACCCCGGCACGGTTCCGCGTTGGTTCTGCAGTCACGATTACACCGCGTCGGTTCCGTCGGCATCTTGTTCGAGTTTGACTTGAATATCCCTCGCGTTGCCGCCGGGCGCGGCATGTCGACACCCGGCGGGCCGGTTGCCGCCCCGCGGGCGCAGGGCAGGATCGGTCGGGGAACCGGGCCTGCGACGGCGGCCCGCCGGATCGACCGCAGTTTTCTCAACCGGACGCGCCACGGCGTTGTTCAATAGCACAAACAATGCGTCTTAAACACATCAAGCTCGCCGGCTTCAAGTCTTTCGTGGACCCGACTACCGTGTCCGTGCCGGCGAACCTGGTCGGCGTCGTCGGACCCAACGGCTGCGGCAAGTCCAATGTGATAGACGCCATTCGCTGGGTGATGGGAGAGTCGTCCGCCAAGACCCTGCGCGGCGACCAGATGGCGGACGTTATTTTCAACGGCTCCTCGGCGCGCAAGCCGGTGAGCAAGGCGTCCGTGGAGCTGGTGTTTGACAACAGCGGAGGCAAGGCGCCGGGGCCCTACGCCCAGTACAACGAAATTTCCGTCCGCCGTGAGCTGAGCCGAGACGGCCAGTCCAGCTATTTCATCAACCGCACCAGGACTCGCCGCCGGGATATCACCGATATCTTCCTGGGAACCGGCCTGGGGCCGCGTTCCTACTCGATCATTGAGCAGGGCATGGTGGGCCGCATCATCGAGGCCAAGCCCGAGGAGCTGCGGGTCCTGATCGAGGAGGCGGCCGGTATTTCCAAGTACAAGGAACGCCGGCGGGAGACCGAGACCCGCATCCGCCATACCCGCGAGAACCTCGAGCGTGTGGAGGATATTCGCAAGGAGCTGGAGGGGCAGCTCAAGCGCCTCAAGCGCCAGTCCGAGGCGGCGGAGGAGTACAAGACCCTGCGCGAAGAGGAACGCCAGCTCAAGTCCCAGCTGCTCAGCCTCCGCTGGCAGGGGCTGGACGGCGAGGTGGGCGGTAAGGACACCGAGCTGGCGCGCCTGCAGAAGCTGGCGGACGAAGCGCTGGCGAAGCAGCGCGGCGCCGAGAAGACCATCGAGTCCCTGCGCAGCCGCCAGACTGATGCCAACGAGTCCTTCAACAAGGCTCAGGGCGAGTACTACCGTACCGGCGCGGATATTTCCGGCGTTGAACAGAATATCAAGCACCTGCGCGAGTCCCGGGAACAACAGCAGCAGGAGCTCGAGCGCCTGACCCGCGACCAGGGCGAGTCGCGCAGCCACATGGAGGCGGACCAGCGGCGGATCGAGGCGCTGCGCAAGACGCTTTCTGAGAGCGAGCCGGATTTGAACGAAGCGGCGCAGCGGTTGGCCCGTGCCGAAGCGGCGTTCCGGGAAGCTGAAGAGGGGATGACTCAGTGGCAGGCCGAGTGGGAGCGGATCGGTGCCGAAGCCGCTGCGCCGGACCAGGAGCGCCAGGTTCAGCAGACGCGGATCGAGGAGTACGAGAACCAGATCACGTCGCTGGTGGACCGCCAGCAGCGCCAGGAGTCCCGACTCGCGGAGATTGACGAGTCGTTGAACCGTCTCGGGATAGACGGGCTCAAGCGGGCGGTCGCCCGGGCCGACGAGTCCTGTGGACAATTGCATGACAACGTCGAGCACCTCGAGGAAACCGTCCGAGCCCTGCGCCACGAGATTGAGCAGTCCGGAGACGAAGCGCAGGGTCTGCGCGACGAGCTCCGCACCCTGGAGGCACGGCTGGAATCCCTCAGGGAGCTCCAGGCGTCGGACCTGCAGGCCGGAGACAGCGAGTCACTCGATGAGTGGCTGGAGCGTACGGGCATCAAGTCGGCGCCCCGCCTGGCCAGTGAAATGGAAGTCGAGCACGGCTGGGAAACGGCGCTGGACCGGGTGCTGGGCCGGCGTGCCAGCGCCTACTGCGTTGACGAGTGCGATGCCGGCCAGCTCCAGGACGGCTCGGAGATCGTGATTGTCGAACGAACCCGCTCCCCCGAATTCCATGCGGGGCGGCTGCCGCGGCTCCTGGAGAAGGTCCGGTGCCGGGACGTCGACCTCACGGGCTGGCTGGGGGGCGTTTTCGTGGCCGACGACCTCCAGCAGGCGCTGGCCTGGCGGCCGCAGCTGGCCACGGAGGAGTCCATCGTCACCCGGGACGGTGCCTGGGTGGGCGGCAACTGGCTCGAGCTGCGGCCCGGCCAAGACCGCGCCGGGGTTGTGGCGCGGGAGTCGGAGATCGACGACCTGGACGAGCGGGTGTCCACGTTGTCCGCCGAGCTCGACGCGAAACAGAACGAAATCGCGGAGCGGCAGACCCGGCTGGCGGCCCTCGAGGAGGAGCTGGCGGAATCCCGGCGCAGCCTCAGCGAGCAGGAGACCGCGCGGGCCGAGCTGCGCAATGAGCTGGCCCGCAATGAGACGCGCATCGGCGAGCTGCAGTCCCGGCGCGAGCAGGCGAAGTCCGAGCTCGGCGACGTCACCTCCCAGCTGCAGCAGTTCCGTGAACGGGTAACCAGCGCCAAGGCGCTGTTGTCCCGCGCCGAGGAGCAGAGCCGTACTTTGGCCACCAGTCGTGAGGACCTGCTGCAGCGCCGGGATGAGATCAGGGCTTCGCTGGAAGCGGCGCGCGCCGAGCTCGCGTCTGCCCGCGACCGCAAGCACGAAATCGAGTTTTCCCGCCAGCGGGAGGAAACCGAGCTCACGTCCCTGTTGGAGCACGCGAAACGCCTGGAGCGCCAGCAGGAAAGCATGCAGCAGAGGCAGCTGGAGCTGGAGTCGGCGCTGTCCCGCGACGCGGACCCGGAGCAGGATCTGAAGCAGAACCTCGAGGCCCTGCTCTCGGAGCGGGTGCAGTGCGAGCATCGCCTGGCCGAGGCGCGGCGCCTGGTGGAGAATATCGAAGAGGAGCTTCGCCAGCGGGAGCGGGAGCGCCACGGTCACGAACAGTCGGTACAGGGCACCCGGGAGGAAATGGAGCAGGTGAAGATCGCGCGCCAGGACGTGGTGGTCCGGCGTGACACCGTCCGGGAGCAGATCGAAGAGATCGGCCAGCGGCCCGAGGACGTGCTGGACGCCCTGCCGGAGGACGCCGACGAGGAAGGCTGGCAGGACAGACTGGACAAGATCGTCAGAAAGATCGACCGCATCGGGCCGGTCAACCTGGTGGCCATCGAAGAGTTCGAGGAACAGTCGGAGCGCAAGACCTACCTCGACCGCCAGTCCGAGGATCTCAATGAAGCGCTGGCGACCCTGGAGTCGGTGATCCAGAAGATCGACCAGGAGACGCGGGCGCGGTTCAAGGATACGTTCGAGCAGCTGAACGCCAAATTCCAGGAATTCTTTCCGAAACTGTTCGGCGGCGGCAGCGCCTACCTGGAGCTCACCAGCGACAACATGCTGGAGACCGGGGTGGCGGTCATGGCCAGGCCGCCGGGCAAGCGCAACAGCACCATACATCTGTTGTCCGGGGGCGAGAAGGCGCTCACCGCGGTGTCGCTCCTGTTTGCCTTTTTCGACCTGAATCCCGCACCGTTCTGCGTGCTGGACGAGGTGGACGCACCGCTCGACGACGCGAATGTCGAGCGCTACAGTGACACCCTGAAAACGCTTTCCAGCCGCACCCAGTTGATTTTCATCACCCACAACAAGATCACCATGGAATCGGCGGATATCCTGGTGGGCGTCACCATGGGAGAGCCCGGGGTCTCGCGGCTGGTCTCCGTGGACGTCGAAGAAGCGGTGGAGATGGCGGCGCAATGATTTCCCTGCAGATTGCACTCCTGATCGCCGGGATTGTCGTCTTCGTGATCATTGCCATCATCTCCTACGACAAAATCCGCCACACCCGGCTTCACAGCCGCAAGGAGGCCGGGATCGACTATGTCGACGACGATGAGCCGGAGGAGACCGAGCCGTTGCTGACCCCGGGGACCGAGACGCGAATGGGCACGTCCCCTGCCGATCCCGATCCCGAGGACGACATGCCGCCGGAACGGCCGCGGTCCGCGGAAAGCGGCCAACAAAGGCTCAAGCCCGAGTTTCTGGACCAGGAACCCCCGGCCGGGCCCGAGGCCGGGGCGGAGAATTGGGAATCGGACCTGAAGGACGCGGAGGATCTCGCCAACACCCCCATCGACGGTGTGCCGGAGATGCAGGAATACGGCGGCGACGAGGGGATTCAACTGGAATACGTCGCCCGCATCCCCGGCAAGAACGTCATCAAGCGGGACTCGGCGCTCGGCATCTATCGCCAGAACGAATTCGACCTGTCCAAGCCGCATCGCATATTCGGGCTCAGCCATCCGACGCGCATGTGGTGCGATCTCGAGAAGCAGCCGGATACGGCGCGCTTCACCGACTTCGGGCTCACGCTGCAGCTCGCCGATCGCAACGGGCCCGCCGACGAAAGCGAGCTCAACCAGTTTTCCCAGATCGTCCTCAAGCTTTCCGAGGTGTTCGGCCGGCGGTTCCAGTTCTCCTGCGGTCTGGACGACGCCCTGAACCAGGCGCAGTTCCTGGACACCCTGATCAAGAAATACGATGCCCTGGCTATATTGAACATCGTGGCGCGCAACGACCCGTTCAAGCTCGCCGATATCGACGCCGCCGCCCGGGAGCTGGGCATGTCGCCCAATCAGCGGAGCGTGTACGTTAAGTACGAGAACGACCGGCCGGTCTATCGCCTGGCCGACAGGGAGCAGACTGCCCAGGACGCCCAGGATGCCCAGGATGCCCAGGATGCCCAGGATGACGATCCGAACCGGGTCACGCGCGGTGTGACGCTGTTCATGGATATTCCACGCACGCTGGACCCGGCGCGCGTTTTCAACGACATGGTCGATGATGCCAAGGAGTTGTGCAAACGCCTCGACGGCAAGCTCGTGGACGACAACCACCGCGGCATGACCCAGAAGGGGCTCAAGCGCATCGGTCAGGAGATCCGGACGATCGCCGGTGAGATGGAGGAGGACGGGATCCCCCCCGGCCGCGAGTGCGCCATGAAGCTGTTTTGAGCCCGGCGGGCTCCCGGCGCCACCCATGACGGCTCCCCGCAAGGTGCGCGACCGCGCGAAACAACTGGCCACGGAGATCGACCGGCACAACCACCGCTACTACGTCCTGGACGATCCCGAGATCTCCGACGCCGAGTACGACCGGCTGCTGCGCGAGCTGCAGGAGATCGAGGACGAGTATCCCAGTCTGAAGACACCCGGCTCCCCGACCCAGCGGGTAGGCGCCGCGCCGCTAGACGCGTTCGATACTGTCGAGCACGGCGCCCCGATGCTCTCCCTGAACAACGCGTTCTCCGAAGAGGAAGTGACGGCGTTCGACCAGCGCATCCGTAAGATGCTGGACGTGGACAGCGTCGAGTACGTCGCCGAGCCGAAGCTGGACGGCCTGGCGGTGAGCCTGACCTACGAGAACGGGCGGCTGGTACGCGGCGCGACCCGCGGCGACGGTCGTACCGGCGAGGATATCACCCCGAACATCCGGACCATCCGCTCCGTGCCGCTCACACTGCGCGGCCGCGGGCACCCGGGGCACATCGAGGTGCGTGGCGAAGTGTTCCTGGGTCACGAGGGCTTCCGCCGGCTCAACGAGGCGCAGAGGCAGGCCGGCGACAAGGTTTTCGTCAACCCGCGCAACGCCGCCGCGGGCAGCCTGCGCCAGCTGGACTCGAGCCTGACCGCGAGCCGGCCGCTGGAGATTTTCTTTTACGGCGTCGGCCGGGTGGAAGGGGGGGGCATTCCCGGCACCCAGTACGAGATGCTGGCGCGGTTGAAAAAATGGGGATTGCGCGTATCGCCGCTGCTGAAGAAGGTCGGTGACGTAAAGGGCTGCCTGAAGTACTACGAGTCCATGCAGGACGAGCGCCTGGATCTGCCCTACGACATAGACGGCGTCGTGTACAAGGTCAACGACAAGGCGTACCAGGAACGGCTCGGTACCGTATCCCGGGCGCCGCGCTGGGCGCTCGCCCACAAATTTCCCGCCCAGGAGGAAGCCACGGAAGTGCTGGATATCCAGGTCCAGGTGGGGCGAACCGGCGCGGTGACCCCGGTGGCCCGGCTGAAGCCGGTCTTTGTCGGCGGGGCCACGGTATCCAATGCCACCCTGCACAACCGGGCCGAGATCGAGCGCCTGGACGTGCGCAAGGGCGACACGGTCGTGGTGCGCCGGGCCGGAGACGTCATTCCCGAAGTCGTTTCGGTGCAGAAGGACAAACGCCCGAAAGGCACGCGGCCTTATCGCTTCCCGGAACGCTGTCCGGTATGCGACTCCGAAATCGTCTACGAGGGCGGCGAGGGCATCGTCGCCCGCTGCAGCGGCGGCCTGTTCTGCAACGCCCAGCGCAAGGAGAGCATCAAGCACTTCGCGTCGCGGCGCGCCATGGATGTCGACGGACTCGGCGACAAGCTCGTCGAGCAGCTCGTGGATCGGGAGATGGTCAAGGACGCCGCGGATCTCTACGCCCTGTCGGAAGCCGACGTCGCGGGGCTCGAGCGCATGGCGGACAAGTCCGCCCGGAACCTGGTGGAGGCCTTGGAAAAGAGCCGGGATACCTCGCTGGGCCGGTTCCTGTTCGCCCTCGGTATTCCACAGGTGGGTGAGACCACCGCCCGACAGCTCGCGGACCATTTCGGCGCCCTGGAGCGACTGATGCAGGCGGAACCCGAGCGGCTGCAGGAAGTCCCGGATATCGGCCCCATCGTGGCGGAAAGTATCCATACGTTCTTCGCTCAGGATCATAACCGGGAGGTCATTCGGAAGCTCCGGGACGCCGGCGTGCACTGGCCCGAGCACGAGCCCGCCGCCACCCCCGACGGCGAGCAGCCTCTGGCGGGCCGCAGCTTCGTGCTCACCGGCACCCTGGACTCAATGACCCGGGACGAGGCGAAGCAGGCCTTGCAGGCGCTCGGCGCCAAGGTGACGGGCAGCGTCTCGAAAAAGACCGACTACGTGGTGGTGGGAGCCGAGCCCGGATCGAAGGCGGACCGGGCGGAGGAGCTCGGGGTGGAGTGCCTGGACGAGGAAGCTTTCAGGAACCTGCTGCAGGAAACCTGACCATGCGCGTGGGCTACGGCGAATAGGCGACAGGGCGAGTTGATTGTTTGTCTCCTCGCCCTGATCCTACAGTTTTCGTACACGTCTATTATTTGTCCCCTCACCCCAACCCTCTCCCCCGGAGGGGGAGAGGGAGCAGGGCCGGGGCGGTTTACAGATCACGGCATTGGAACGAAGGGTCCCCTCGCCCCCGCAGGGGGGAGAGGGACAGGGTGAGGGGAAGAAACACATCGGGCGCAGCCCGACCTTCTACGAGCCCGTCGACACCCTCGCCCACAGGTCATGCTCGTCGGCATCTTCGATCACGGCGCGCACCATGTCGCCCGGGTGCAGGTCGCCGGGTTCCTCGATGTGGATCACGCCATCGATCTCCGGTGCTTCGAGCTCGCTGCGGCCCACAGCGCCGTTCCCGTCCACGGCATCGATCAGGATCTCCTGCCGGCTGCCGATTCGCGCCCGGAGCTTTTCGGCGCTGATTTCGGACTGCAGCGCCATGAAACGCTCGAACCGTGCTTCCTTGATCTCGTCCGGCACAGGATCCGGCAGGTCGTTGGCCCGGGCGCCTGCCACCGGGGAATACTTGAAACAGCCCACCCGGTCGAGGCGCGCCGAGTCGAGAAAGGCCAGGAGCTCTTCGAAGTCGGCCTCCGTCTCGCCGGGAAAGCCGACGATGAAGGTGCTGCGGATCGCGATGTCCGGACAGACGTCGCGCCACTTCTTGATACGTTCCAGGGTGTTCGCCGCGGCGGCGGGCCGCTTCATCAGCTTCAGGATCCGGGGGCTGCCGTGCTGGAACGGGATGTCAAGATAGGGCAGCAGCCGGCCCTCGGCCATCAGGGGAATCAGGTCGTCGACGTTCGGGTACGGGTAGACGTAGTGCAGGCGCACCCAGACGCCCAGAGTGGAAAGCTGTTCGCAGAGCTCCAGCAGCCGCGACCGGACCGGCGTGCCGTTCCAGAAATGGGTGCGGTACTTGATATCGGCGCCGTAGGCGCTGGTGTCCTGGGAGATCACCAGCAGCTCCTTCACGCCGGCGGCCGCCAGGCGCTCGGCTTCACTGAGCACGTCCCCGGCGGACCGGCTCGCCAGCTTGCCGCGCATGGCGGGGATGATGCAAAAGGTACAGCCGTGGTTGCAGCCTTCGGAGATCTTCAGGTAGGCGTAATGCCGCGGCGTAAGCTTGATGCCCTGGGGTGGCACCAGTGAAGTGTAGGGATCGTGCTCGGGTGCGGGTACGTGCCGGTGGACCTCGTCCACCACTGCCTCGTAGGCTTGCGGGCCGGTCACCGCCAGTACTGCAGGGTGCACGGCCTGGATCTCGCCGGTCTTTGCACCAAGACAGCCGGTCACGATCACGCGGCCGTTTTCGGCGAGGGCTTCGCCGATGGCGTCCAGCGATTCGGCCTTGGCTTCGTCGATGAAGCCGCAGGTATTGACGATGACCAGCTCGGCATCGTCGTAGGTCGGGACGATCTCATAGCCGTCGGTGCGGAGCTGGGTGAGGATGCGCTCGCTGTCCACCAGTGCCTTGGGGCAGCCGAGGCTCACCATGCCGATTTTCGGGGCGGTATTCATGGCTGTGCTTCTTACCCCAGCGGCCGATGGCATTGCAAGGCGATTGTGTGCACTAACTCGAACCGCGGCCCGGTTTGGGAGCAGCCGGTGTTGAGGATCAGGCCGGTGCCGGGGGCCGTCCCCCAGGGCCGCTGTAAATACATCCCTGTACGCTCTCGCTCAAACATCCTAAGTTTTCGAGAGCCCTGGGGGGACGGCCCCCGGCACCGGCCTCCCGGAATATGCAGGTGTTCAATAGCTGAATGGTGCAATAAATATGACGGTGTACACCAGCCCGCGTATTGCTCCAAGTCGGCCGTGGCTTTTCGATATACACCGCGGATTCAGGGGATTGGCTTGGATTTCAGAGGATGGCTGGAAACACGCTTTGTCACGGTCGTCGGCCTACTCCTCCCCTGACTGGTCCAGCTGCGCGCGCAGAACGTTCTTCTGTATCTTGCCCATGGCGTTGCGCGGCAGCTCGTCGACGAAATGTACGGTCTTCGGTGCCTTGTACGCCGCCATCTTCCGCTTGACGTGATCGATGACTCCGGATTCGGTTACGGTGCAGTCCGGCTCCCGCACCACCACCGCGGACACTGCCTCGCCGAAGTCGGGGTGGGGCAGGCCGACGACGGCGGACTCGACGACCCCCGGTATGGCGTCGATGCAGAGCTCGACTTCCTTGGGGTAGACGTTGTAGCCGCCGGAGATGACCAGGTCCTTGTGCCGGCCCTCGATGCGAACGTAGCCCCGCTCGTCCGTGGAGGCCAGGTCTCCGGTAATGAACCAGCCGTCGTCGGTGAATTCCTCGGCGGTGCGTTCGGGTTGCCGCCAGTATCCGCGGAACACGTTGGGTCCCTTGACCTGCAGCACCCCGATCTCGCCGGTGGCGGCGCCGGTGCCGTCCTGCTTGATGATGCGCAGCTCGATGCCGGGCAGGGGCGGTCCCACGGTGCCGGGCACCCGCGGGCCGTGCAGGGGGTTAGAGGTGTTCATGCCGGTCTCGGTCATGCCGTAGCGCTCGAGGATGACGTGTCCCGTACGGCGCTCGAAGGCCTCGAAGGTCTGCGGCGTCAGCGGCGCCGAGCCGGAAATAAACAAGCGAAGGCCCGTACAGCAGTTGCGGTCGAAGTTCTCGTTGCCAAGCAGCCGGGTGTAGTGGGTCGGTACACCCATCATCACGGTGGCCCGGGGGAGATGCCGGATGATGTTGTCGGTGCCGGCGTTGCGGAGGAATCGCATTGACCCGCCGCTCAGCAGGGCGCAGTGACACGCCACGAACAGTCCGTGAACGTGGAACAGGGGCAGTACGTGCAGCAGGGTGTCGCATTCGGTGAATTCCCAGGCCCGGACCAGGGTCCGGGCATTGCTGGCCAGGTTGCCGTGGGTGATCATGGCGCCCTTGGGCCGGCCCGTGGTGCCCGAGGTGTAGACGATCGCCGCCGAGTCGTCCGGGTCCACCCGGCGGCAGCCCGTGAACGGCTCGGCGTCGTCGGCGGCCTCGACGAAACTGCCCCCGCCTTCGCCGTCCAGGGAGTGAAGGTGCATGCCCGGAGCGAGCAGCGGTCGCAGGACGGAGTCCCGGTCGGGCCGGCTCACCACCAGGGCGGGCTCGGCGTCGCCAATGAAATAGGCCAGCTCGTTTCGCTGGTAGGCGGTGTTGAGGGGCAGGAATACCAGGCCGTAGCGCAGACAGGCCAGGTACAGGAACAACGACTCCGGGGACTTGTCCACCTGTACCGCGACCCGGTCGCCCGGCGACAGGTCCAGCCCGGCGAATACCCCGGCGAAGCGGGCGGTGATCCGGTCCAGATCTTCCCGGGTGTAGCCGGCACCGTCGTCGGTGCTCAGCAGCAGGCGGGCGGGATTGTCGCTCAGCGGGCGGCTAAGCAGGCTGAACAGGTTATCGCTCACGTACCCATCCGTTCATGCATTCGCACTGCGACCTGGTGTACGCTTGCGTCGCGGAAGTTACTCTCCCCGGTTGCCGGGCGGGAAATGCAGGGGAAAGGGGGTGACCTTGCCACCCTTGTCGGTGCCGGAGGATAGGACCTTGGCGGTGCCCTCTTTTTCCACTTCATCGATGCGGATGACGCTGTGCAGGGGCAGATAGGTACGCTTGACCCCGGCGAACTGGCTCTTGAGCTGCTCCTCGCTCGGGTCCACCACCAGCTGCGAACGTTCGCCGAAAATCAGGTCGCCGACTTCGACGAAAGCGTACAGGCTGGTCTGGCTGACCTCCCGTGCGTAGAGTTCGATGACGTTTCCCTGGTTGTGGAAAACGATTCGGTAGATACTTTTCTTGTCGCTCATCCGGTACCAGTCGATGAAATCAGGAAATACACAATGCATGTCGGCTGGAAAGGCCGTGACGTCCCCCGCGCCGGTGATTCTATCAGCAATCGATTGTCCCGTGACCCGGACCGGGAAGCGGACTCTCGGCGCCCCACCGTGTCCGGCCCTTATTGGGGTCCGCCGGTGAGCTTTTCAATCCATGTCGCATGGCTGCCCGGCGGCGCGGAACGATGACGGAAGCGGCCGAAACGGAGTTCCTGCGCGAATTTCTGGCGCGGCTGGCGGGGACGGACCCGGATCCGGATGCCGTGTTCGCATTGCGGATCGCCGAAACCGGGCTGTTCGCCCTGACCCGGGATCTGTCGCCGGTGCCCGGCGTGGCGGTGGTGGGCCCCACCCAGACCGGCAAGAGCACGGTGGTGAATCTGCTGGCCGGAGGCGAGTACGTCGAGACCAGCCCGCTGGCCGCGCATACCCGGCATGCGGCGGTGCTGGCGGTGAACACGGGACTGGATACCGACCACATGCCGGACTTCCATGCAGCGGGCCTGGCTGTCGACCCCCTGCAGGTGGTCCAGGACGGGCCGGCCCGCCTGATCTGGGATACCCCCGACTTCGACTCCAACGCGGCCGCCGTTTACCGGCAGGAGACCGCCCGGGTCTGCGCCCTGGCCGATGTCGTGGTGGTGGTGGTGAGCCGCGAGAAATACGCCGATCAATCGGTATGGGGCGTCCTGGAAACCATCGCTGCCCTGGATGTGCCGACGATCCTGTGCCTGAATAAGTGTGACAACGATGCCGAGACCCGCATCCTGGTGGAAGCCATTCGGCGCCGGTTCAACGAGCATCCCGAGGTCGTCGGAAACATCGCCCTGTATACACTGCCGATGCTGCCGGCCCGGGACGGCGGTACGGCGTTGTCGCGGGTGGAGGATTTTCGCTGTGCCGTGTTCGACTCGCTGCAGCGGCGTTCCGGGAAAGCGCGGCGGGCCGGTCTGGCCAGGCTGATCAGGGCGAACTGGACGGCCTGGGTGGCGCCCGTGGAGCAGGAATTGGCGTGCCAGCGCGAGTGGAAAGCGTTGATCGCGGATCAGACTGACTCATTTCTGGCGCGGTATCGCTCCGAATACATCGATCACTCCAAGCATCACGACGTCGCCCAGAAAGCCATCCTGGGCTTGCTGGAACTCCTGGAAATTCCCGGGCTGGCGGGACCGCTCGGCCGCACCCGGCGGGTGCTCACCTGGCCGTTCCGCCGGCTGGCGAGCGCCCTTGGGGCCGGCGGCGAGGCCGAGCGTGACAAGGAGCTCGACGTCCTGGATGCAGCGATCGACCACTACCTCCTGTCCCTGCGCGGCGAGGTTTCGGTTCGCCGCCATCCCTGGTGGCGGGCGCTCGAAGGCGAGCTGGCCGGGCGGGAGCCGGAACTGAAGCAGGCGTTCCGTCACGCCGTCGATGAGTACAGAAAGGCGTTCCAACCGCGCATCGACGACCTGTCCAATCAACTGTACGCCCGGCTCCAGCGCAATCCCACCACCCTGAATGCGCTCCGGGCGACCCGCGTCGGCGCGGACGCGGGGGGCATCGCCATCGCCTTCAACACGGGCACGCTGGGCCTCTACGACGCATTGTTTGCGCCGGCGGTGGTTTCCCTGACGTCCTATCTGGCGGAAAGCGTCGTGGGCCAGTACCTGCGAAGCGTGATTGCCGGGTTGAAGCGCGAGCAGCACGAGCAGGTGAGCGCGATCATCCACGAGGATGTGGCCCGGCCGCTTGAGTCCCTTCAGCCCCGGGGGCCGGGTCTGTTCGGCATTTCCCGGGCTGGTCTGGAACGGGCCCGGCGGGGCTTGGAGGCCCTGGAGCGATGAGCGCCGGGGCGGCGCAGCACAAGGTATGGCTCCAGTCGTGGCTGGCAACGGCTTCGTCGGAGGGCTGGATCGACGAGGCGGAGATCCGCCGCCTGGAAGCCCTCGAATCCCGCGGCGCCGAGGCCTTGTTCGAGGCGCGGGGCGAACGGCCGTTGACGGTGGGCTTTTTCGGCGGCACCGGGGTCGGCAAGAGCAGCCTGCTCAACCGTTTGATCGGCGAGTCCGTGGCGGAGGTCGGGGTGGAGCGGCCGACGTCCACGCAGGTAACCCTGTATGTCCACGAATACTATCCGCTCGGGAATCTCGACGAGCTGTTTCCGGTCGAACGCGTCCGGGTGGCAAGCCACCGGCGCGACGAGTACCGGGACGTGGTGTGGATCGACATGCCCGACATCGACAGCGTGGAGCGCACCAACCGGGAGCTGGTCTTCGAGTGGCTGCCTTACATCGACTGGCTCGTTTACGTCGTCAGCCCGGAACGATATCGCGACGACGCGGGCTGGCGCGTACTGAAGCAGCGCGGTCACCGCCACCACTGGCTGTTCGTGATGAACCGCTGGGATACGGGTTCTGTCGAGCAATACCAGGATTTCGCCCGCATTCTGGAGGAGGCCGGCATCGAAGGCGCCGCGCTGATCAGGACGAGCTGCACGGCGCCGGTCGGTGACGACTTCGATAGCATGATGGCCGCCGTCGACGGCGCCGTCGCGGAACACGGCCTCGCCACGCTGCAGGCGGTGGGTGAGCGGGCCCGGCTCGACGACCTGCGTCACCAGTGCGAGCGCTACGCGGCAATGCTCGGGGATGCGAACCGCTGGCGGCGGTTCGCCGAGGCGGGTGAAGCGGCGATCGGGGAGAAGCTCGAATCCTTGATCCGGTACCTGAAGGACGAGACGGCGATCGAGGCCGCCCATGCGGCCGGGCGAAGCACGGACAGCCCGTCCGCGGTGGTTGAGCCGCCGGCGCCGCCCCGGTTGATCGCCGAGTATGTCCAGGACATCGCGTCCGCCATTGCGGTGGCCCGGGACGATCTGCCCGCCGGACCCGTCGATTCCCGGACCGGGCCGGTCCTGGCATTGCTGGAACAACGCATGGCGGATGCCGTGCGCCGCGGATTCCGGGAGGGCACGGCACGCCCGGGCAATGTCCTGCAGCGACGGGCGGCGGCTTTGATGAAGCGGCTGGTCTACGGCCTGCCGCTGATCGCCTGCGCGGGGATTGCCTACGTGGTGGTGGTTCGGTATCAGCGGGGGCTGAGCGGAACGGACGACTTTCTCGGCTTCGATTTCCTGGCTCACAGCCTCATGGTGCTCGGGCTCGCCGCGTTGATTCCTTACCTCCTGGCGCGGCTCCTCCGTCCCTCGGTGCGGCGCTCCATCGTCAAGCGCGTCGACAACGCGCTGCGGCTCGCACGCTCGGAAGTGATCGAAGGGTGGCGGGAAGCCATGGAGGACGCCGGCGAGCGACGGCAGCAACTGGAGCAATCACTGGCCTCGATTCGCGCCGACATCGAGCGCGAGTGATGACTACGCTACTCCGCGATGTTCGGCGCAGCCAGGCCGTCCTGCCGGTAGTAGAAATCCGAGATGGTTTTCATCTGTGACTCGCTCAAGCCGGCCGCCATGCCGTTCATCACGGGGTCCTGGCGGGCGCCGGACTTGTATTCCCGCAGGGTGTGGACCAGGTATTCGGGATACTGCCCCGCGAGGATGGGCGCCCCTTGCGTGGCCTCCGGATCCGACGGGCTGTTGCCGTCCGCGTTGTGGCAGGCGGCGCATTGCTGGGCCGGATTATCGTCGCTCACGTCGTTGGAGGCGGGCTCGCCCAGCGAGGCGAAATAGGCGGCGATATCCGCCATTTCCTGCTCGGTGAGATCCGCGGCCTGGGCCTGCATGGTGGGATGCGGCCGCCTCTCGTCCTGGAACGCCTTCAGGGCCCGCACAACATAGAAATCGTGCTGCCCGCCGAGTTTCGGCACCCGAAAACCCGGATAGGCGTTGCGCATGCCGGGTGCACCGTGGCAGCCCATGCAGGTCTGAGCGAGCAGCTTGCCCTGTTCGGCATCGCCTTCGGCCTGGGCGGCCGGGGCGAGCGACAGGCAAGCGGTCACAGCCAGCACATGGAGAAGCGGTCTCATGTGATCGGTCTCCTGGATTCGCTATTAATATGATTGGAAATCGTAGAGGGGCGCACTTTAAGGAGTTCGCGCCCCCCGCGCAAGCCAAAACGCAGTTCCGGCCCGGCCACCGGACCATTTCGCGGCATCGTTGATTGCCCCCGCGCTCCCGGGCGTGCAGTGGTGCCCGAAACGCCTCCGCCGGAAGTTACGGGTGTTGCCCGTCGTCAATACCCCAGTTGAAAGCATACAATACGCGTCATGCAAGTTGTGCTGTTCCGCCATGGGATCGCCGAGGACCGGGAGGAGTTCGCCCGCGCCGGGCGCCCGGACTCCGACCGTCCCCTTACCGGAAAGGGTGCGGAAAGGACGCGCCGGGCCGCCGCTGGCCTGCTGAGCGTCCTGGACGGAGTGGATTGCGTCGCTGCCAGCCCCTACGTACGCGCCCGCCAGACTGCGGACATTGTCGCTGATCGCTGCGCGGAAGCCGGCCGGGCACCGGAGCGGGATAGCCTGGACGCCATGCAGCCGGGCGGCGACTACGGGGCGGTCTTGCGTTGGCTGGGGGCCCGGGACATTCGGGACACGGTCGTTCTGGTGGGGCACGAGCCCGACCTTTCGGGTCTGATGGCATGGCTCATCGCCGGGCGGCGGGACGGCTTCGCGCGGTTCAAGAAATCCGGCGCCTGCCTGATCGGCTTCGCGGCGCCGCCGGCGCGGGGAGACGGCGAGCTGCTGGCGTTCCTGCCGCCAGCGGTGCTTAGACAGCTCGCCGGGAACTGAAGTCCCGGGGCGGCGCGTCGCCGGGCCACCCGTGGTATTCTCCGGCCCTTCCCGACGCGAACAACGAATCAAGGGCCGTATCGACCCGGCCGTCTCCAATATGAAATACGACACCGACGACCTGCGCATCATTGAAACCAAGGAACTGGTATCCCCGGGCCAGATCATCGAGCAGTTCCCCATCACGGACTACGCATCGGAGGTCGTGCACGGCTCCCGTTCGGCGATCCATCGCATTCTCAACGGCGAGGACGACCGGCTGCTGGTCATCGTGGGGCCGTGCTCGATTCACGATATCGAAGCCGCCAAGGAGTACGCCGGACTGCTCAAGGCGATGCGCACGGAGCTCGAATCCGAGCTGGAAGTGGTGATGCGGGTGTATTTCGAAAAACCCAGGACCACCGTGGGTTGGAAAGGCCTGATCAACGATCCGGACCTGGACGAGACCTTTCACATCAACCGGGGCCTGGCACTTGCAAGGGAGCTGCTGGTGGACCTCAACGACATGGGGCTGCCGGCGGGCACCGAATACCTGGATCTGATCTCGCCGCAGTACATCGCCGATCTCGTCAGCTGGGGCGCCATCGGCGCGCGCACGACGGAGAGCCAGGGCCATCGCCAGCTGGCGTCGGGCCTGTCCTGTCCCGTCGGCTTCAAGAACGGTACGGACGGCAACCTGGCGATTGCCGTCGACGCCGTGAACGCCGCGGGCCGGCCGCACCACTTTCTGTCGGTGACCAAGGAGGGCCGCACCGCGATCTTTTCCACGGCCGGCAACCAGGACTGCCACGTGATTCTGCGCGGCGGCCGGCAGCCCAATTACGATTCGGAGCACGTCGAGGCGGCGGCCGCGGCGCTGGAGAAATCGGGGCTGAGCCCGGCGCGGATCATGATCGACTTCAGCCACGCCAACAGCCGCAAGCAGCCGCAACGACAGTTCGAAGTGGCCGCCGACGTCGCGGGCCAGCTGGCGGGCGGTGAGAACCGGATCATGGGCGTGATGATTGAAAGCCATCTCGTCGAGGGCCGCCAGGACGTGACCCCGGGGCGCGATCTGGTGTATGGACAGAGCATCACCGATGCCTGTCTGGGCTGGGATGAAACCACCGTGCTCTTGAAACGGCTTGCGGAATCCGTTAAAAGTCGCCGCGCCCGGCGGGCCGCCGCATAGCGGACCGCTGAAAGTCGCCCCGGACGCCGATGCGGCGTCCGCTCCGGCGCGTCGAGTACGCCCGCTTACCCGGCTTCGCTTGCTGTCGGCCGGTCTTGCCTGCCCGGCTTCAACCATGTGGGGAGCGCAGAGCCCCGCCGGCCCGTTCGGCCTTTTTTTATCAGGAATCAGGAGAAAACCGCATGATCAGGCCCCATGGCTCTGAACAATTGAATTCGTTGTTTGTACAGGATGAGAGCGAAAGGACAGCGCTGGCCGGCGAGGCCGCCGGGCTGTCGTCCGTGCTGCTGAGCTCCGGTGCCGCCGCCAACGCGGTGATGCTGGGTGCCGGCTACTTCAATCCGCTGACCGGCTACATGAACAAGGCCGATGCCCTGTCGGTGTGCGACCACATGCGCACCGCCGATGGGCTGTTCTGGCCGGTGCCGGTGCTCAACCTGTGCCGCGACGCGGCCGGGATCGAGGCAGGGTCGCGTATCGCCCTGCGGGACCCCAACGTGGCGGGCGAGCCTGTTCTGGCGGTCATGGCCGTCGATGCGGTGGAAACCCTGACGGACGATGAGCTGGCGCACATGGCCGAGCGCATCTTCGGCACCAGCGATCCCGCCCATCCGGGACTGGCGACGTTCATGGCGTCGGGGCGGTATTGCCTGTCCGGGCCGATCCGGGTGCTGAACCACAGCTATTTCGAGGCCGAGTTTCCGGAGACCTTCCGGACCGCGGTGGAAATCCGCGCGGAGATCGCCGAGCGGGGCTGGGAAAAGGTCGTGGCCTTCCAGACCCGGAATCCCATGCACCGGGCTCACGAGGAGCTGTGCAAGATGGCGATGCAGGATGTGGGCGCGGACGGCTGCGTGGTTCACATGCTGCTCGGCAAGCTCAAGCCGGGGGACATTCCGGCGTCGGTGCGCGATGCGGCGATTCGCAAGATGGCGGAGCTGTATTTCCCGCCGAACAGCGTCATGATCACCGGCTACGGTTTCGACATGCTCTATGCCGGTCCGCGGGAGGCGGTGCTGCACGCCATCTTCCGGCAGAATATGGGCGCCACGCACCTGATCGTGGGGCGAGACCACGCCGGAGTGGGGGATTACTACGGCCCGTTCGACGCCCAGGAGATATTCGACCGCGACGTGCCGGACGATGCCCTGGAGATCGAAATCTACAAGGCGGACCACACCGCGTATTCGAAGAAGCTGGACCGCGTCGTCATGATGCGCGACGCTCCCGACCACACCCCGGACGACTTCGTGCTGCTGTCCGGCACGCGGGTGCGGGAGCTGCTGGGCGCCGGCGTCGCCCCGCCGGAGGAGTTCTCGAGGCCGGAGGTGGCGAAGATCCTGATGACCTACTACCAGTCACTGCCCGAAAACTAGCCGGATATTGAGACAGAGCGAATCTGCTCTTCCAGGTTCCTTCGCCAGGGAAGCGGCTTCTCTGTGTACCGTGCCTGATATCGTGGGCCGGATGTCAACCTAACCCAACCAAGCTTCGACGATCGCAATCCAGTACCCGGATACGCTAGGGAAACTCTGTTCAATTCAGAGTTTCCCGCGACATAGGGATATGTCGACATGGATCCATCACGTAAGTGATTGATCCATGAAGGAAAACGGAAATCGACTTTTTCGTTTTCCGTGCTCTGAGAATTCATGGACGAATTACTCAGAGTTTCCCTAGAAATTGAAGTCGCCGGACCCGCCCCAGCGACCGCGTCGGCGGGTACCCACCTTGGGCAGAATGATTCCGACGATGATGCCGAGGATCAGCACGCCGGCGCCGGCCATGAACCATTTCTTGTCGGTGTGGTTTTCCAGTTCCCGGTTCCGGACCTGCAGCTCGTCGAGCTCGGTGGCCAGCCGGTTCGCCCGCTGCAGGGCTTCTTCCCGCTCGTCCATCAGGGAAACAACATTGGAGGCGTTATCCTTCACCGCGTCGAGCTGCTGCGTCAACTGGACGTTCTCGAACTCCAGGGTGTCGTACTGCAGCTTCAGCGACTGGTATTCGCTCTTCAGCTCGTTCAGCTCCTTGACGGTATCATTCTCGGTCTGGGCCCGGAGCTGCTCGAGCTCGTCCTTGGCCCTGGCCAGCTCCACCTGGGCCGGTTCCTCGGTCTGCAGGTAGCGCGTCAGGGCATATCCCTCGGTGCCCTCCGGGGTTCGTACCCGCGAATAGCCGGTGTCGCTGTTTTCGCTCAACACCTCCACCTGGGTGCCGGAGGGCAGGGACTCGAGTACCCGGTAGCCGGAGTCCTGGCCGCTGCGCACGGTAATGGTCAGCTCGTCGGTGACGTACCGGTCTTCCGCCTGGGCGGGGCCGGTGAAAAAAATGAAAAGGGCGATGAATCTGAGAAAGGGGAAAGATTTCAAAATGGACGAAATACAGCTCGATTGGCCAGGGTTCAAGAGGGCGGCAATTGTTCCAGATGCGTCGTTGCGGTGGCAAGCTGAAATTCAGTCCGCCGGTCCCGCCAGGTACCGGTCGACGATATGGCGGCCGCCCGGCGTCGACTGGGCCAGCCACAGGGTGCGCAGCCGGTGGCGCTCCTCCGGGGCCAGCCCCCAGCCGCACTGCGACTGGCGCAGTCGCCTTCCGAGTTGCTCCAGCGCGATGCCCGCGCTCACCGACAGGTTCAGGCTCTGCGTGAAGCCCTGCATGGGAACCGCCACGGAAAAGTCCGCCAGGGACAGTGCCGTGCCCGACAGTCCCGGTTCCTCGGAGCCGAAGCACAGCGCCAGGGGCGTATCGACGGGCAGTTCCGCGATGGGTATGCTTGCCGCCTCCGGGCACATGGCCGCGATCCGGTATCCCCCGTCCTTCAGGCCCTGGAGACAGGCCGCCGTGGCGTTTGCACCGCGGTACCGGCGCAGCGTGACCCATTTCGAGGCGCCCTGGACTATGTTCCGGTTGGGCTCGAAATGGTTCGCGGACTCGATGACGTGCAGGTCCTGGATGCCGAAGCATTCGCAGCTTCGGATCACCGCGCTGGCGTTGTGGCTCTGGTAGATGTTCTCGAGCGCCACGGTGAGGTGCCTGGTGCGGCTGTCGAGCACGGTATCGATGCGCGCCACCCGGCCCGGGTTGACGATGGTCAGCAGGTGACCGGTCAATTCCGTCAGGACTTCGGGCTCCAGGTCGTTGATGATCCGTTCCAGTGGTCTCATAATTGAATCCGGGGATGTAGCGGACAAAATCGCCTGACATGCTCCGATGCGTCGCACCGTTTCGACGCCATCGGGGCTAGATGCTCGCCGGCCTCCTGAAAAGAATCGAAATCTTACACGAACCGATATGAATGCAACCGATCAAGCCCGGACCCGGGATCTCCACGTCGAATCCCTGACACCGCTGGTGTCGCCGAACGCGCTGCGGCTGGAGATCCCCATTACGGAAGCTGCCCAGCGCACGATCCTCGAGAGCCGGGAAACCATCCCGGCGATCCTGGCGGGACGCGACCGCCGGCTCCTGGTGGTGGTGGGCCCCTGTTCCATCCACGACACCGACGCCGCCCTGGACTATGCCCGGCGCCTGCAGGGGCTGCGCGAGCGCCTCGGGGATACGCTGTACATCGTGATGCGCACCTATTTCGAGAAGCCGCGCACCACCGTCGGCTGGAAGGGCCTGATCAACGATCCCCATCTCGACGGCAGCTTCGACATGGAGACCGGCCTGCGGCGGGCCCGCCGACTGCTGGTGGACATCGCGGGAATGGGACTGCCCACGGCGACCGAGATCCTGGATCCCATCACCCCCCAGTACATCGACGACGCTCTGGACTGGGCCGCCATCGGCGCCCGCACCACCGAGAGCCAGACCCACCGCCAGATGGCGAGTGGTCTGTCGATGCCCGTGGGCTACAAGAATTCCACCACCGGTTCCCTGGAAGTGGCGATCAACGCCATGCGCTCCGCCCGCGAACCCCATGCTTTTCTCGGCATCGACGGCGACGGGCGCACCTGCGTGGTGCGCACCACCGGCAACCCCTGGGGTCACGTGATCCTGCGCGGCGGGCAGGGCAGGCCCAACTACGACCCGTCGAACGTGGCCGAAGCGGTGGAAACCCTGAAGGGTGCCGGGCTCCCCACCGGCCTGATGGTGGATTGCAGCCACGCCAATTCGGGCAAGAAGCACGAGCGCCAGGAAGTGGTGTGGAACTCCGTCGTCGAGCAGAAAGCGCAGGGCAACCACGACCTGGTGGGCGTGATGCTGGAATCCAACATCGAGGCGGGCAGCCAGCCCCTGGGGGACGACCCCTCGACGCTGCGCTACGGCGTATCCATCACCGACGCGTGCATCGATTGGGACACGACGGAACGACTGCTCATTGACGCCGACGGGAAATTGCGCGCCAACTGAGTTCCGTTTTCGAGGGGTCGGAGTACTTGAAAACCCGAAGAACCTTGTCGCTATATTGCTCTACGAGTTTTCAAGTACTCCGACCCCTCGAAACTTGGAACATGGAATGTAGGTCGGGCGCGAGCCCGACATTTGTATCCAGTCGGGCTCGCGCCCGACCTACAGAAAGGCTTGAACGTCTGCGATGACCAGGGAGTTGCCATGGGCCTGGTTGCTCTGGATCTGTGCCGGGGTCGTGCTGGCGCTGACTGTTCATCGTCAAATTTTTCTCTACGACAATCTCTATACTGCGGCCCGCGACCATGCATTTTTCACCCAGTCCCTGTGGAACGCGATCCATGGCGACGGCCTGAGGGCGACAATCGGGAAGCGAAGTTTGCATCTGTTCAGCGAGCACGCCTATGTCTCGCACTGGTTTCTCGCACCGTTCTACGCCCTGTGGCCGAGCCCTCATCTTTTGATGGTTATCCAGGCGCTGGCGCTGGCGGTATCCGGCCCGGCGCTGGCGGCGACTGCCAGGTATATTGGTGTATCCCGGGCTGGTGCGGTGATGCTCGGGCTGCTGTTGCTGGCCCAGCCGTCCCTCCACGGCGCCGCTGTGGGGCTCAATACCCATGGCTACCACCCGGACACGTTGTTCCCGCTGTTTTTCCTTCTTGCTTACGGTGCTTGGCTCGGTCGACGGCGGCGGCTTTTCTACGTGCTGTTTATTCTGAATCTGAGTATCCTGGAGCATTACGCTGTGATCTGGGGCGCGGTGGGGGCCCTGTGGTTTCTGCGCGGCCATCGCCTCGATGGCGCCGTGGTTCTGGGTGTTGCGCTACTATGGTTCGCGGTGGCGACGATGCTCGTCATCCCCTCCTTTTCGTCGGGTAGTGAGCCTTACTATTTCAGTGGATTGTCGCTGCGGCTGTCGGACCCGATTCTGGTGGAGACTGCCGTGGACGCAGCGGTATATTTCGCGAAACTTTCGATATTCTTCATGCTCCTTCCCCTCGGCTCCATCCTCGTCTTGGCGGTTCTCCCGATGCTGGCCATTTATGCACAGGCGCAGATTGTTGGGTATGTGGTGCCACTGGAGCTGTGGTCGTGGCACAGCTGCGCGGTGCTGCCCGTGATGGGTGTCGCAGCCGCCGAAACTCTGGCTCGTATGGAAAAATGCTGGCCGCAACGGGTCGCGGTCGTTCCGGTGGTATTGGCTGCGGGCGTAATATTGATTAGTGCCGTATCGACGTCGAAAGTTTACCAGTATCCCGTATCCGTATTGTCGGCGGAGCGCAGGGCTGAGCTGTATCGACTCGAACGGGAAATACCCGAGGGTGCATCCCTGTCCGCCACCAACTTCGTTGCCGCACACTTCTCGAATCGCCGCAGCCTTTACCACTTCCCGGCAATTCGCGATGCGCAATACGTGTTGGTGGACACGCGCCAGCGCTGGGGTCTGACAGAGCCGGATCGCGCCGCGCTTTCAGACCTTCGCCGGAGCTCGCAGTACGAATTGTTGTCGGACATCGCGGGTTTCGAACTGTTTCACCGTGGGCAGGGGCGCGTGCGTGGGCCATACGAGCACAGCGGGTCGTGAGTCTCGGTATGAACGTCGTATCGGTTTCGGTCCGCAAGTTGTCAAACTCAGTTGTTTCGGCGGGAGAAGCAGTCTGGTGTTCCAATAGTTTTTGGAGTTGCCGGTAGGGCGGGCTGGACCTCGGATTCGCAGCAGTACCACCGCGTCACGGATTGAGCTCAGCGCGGCTCTGAGCGGTTCGGCGTCGCGGAAAATACCCGGAGCCGCCGAAATTCAGCACACCGCGGTAGCCGCGGGTGATGCCGGCATCCTGTGGTCGCGGAGATCGTGATGACCTGAGATGCCACGGGGCGGCGTCCCTGCAACCCGGTGGAGTCGACACCTCCACCGGCATCCCGGCTTGCAGGTGTGCCGACCGTACGACCGCTTCACAATGGTCGCTTTCGGGCGGTCGGCTGTTTATAATCCCGGCGTCGTTGAAACAAGAAGCAGCCGGCGTGCCCGACCCTCGCATCGAACAAACCCTCCCACAGGTCCTCGCAAAACGGGTCGCCGAGCTCGGCGACAAGCCCTGGATCGTCTGCGGCGACAAGTCATACAGCTACCGCGCGGTCGACGATCAGTCCGGACGGCTGGCCACCGGCCTGGCCGGCCGTGGGATCAATAGCGGCAACACCGTCCTTCTGCTGCTGCCTGACGACATCGAAATCATCCATTGCTGGTGTGCCCTGGCGAAGCTGGGCGCCATCGAGGTACCGGTCAATACCCATCTGCGGGGGACGGTGCTCAACCACGTGATCGACGACTCGCGGGCGCGGGCATGCATCACAGAAAGCCGGTATCTGGACCGCCTACTCGAGCGTGAGGAGTATCCGTATCTCGAAGCCCTGATCGTTGCCGGCGAGCTGTCGGCGGTGCAGCGCGTAGCCGTCGAGCGCCGGTTCGAATGCATTGCCCTGGAGGCCTGCTTCGACGACGAGCCGCTGGCTCCCGGCGATAACGCGCCGCGCTTCAACGATGTCGGCGCAGTCATGTACACCTCCGGCACCACGGGCCCGTCCAAGGGCGTCATGGTCACCCACGCGCATTCCTACGAGTATGCGCTGGCCGTTGCCGAAAACCTGGATCTGAATAGCTCAGATATCTACTACAACCCGTTGCCGCTGTTTCATATCGCCGGGCAATGGGCGGCGGTGTACGCGAGCTGCATTCGGGGTGCCACGGTGGTGCTGGCCCAGGGGTTCTCGGCGAAGAGGTTCTGGAACGATGTCCGGCAGCACGGGGCAACAACCACCTTCCTGCTGGGCGCCATGGCCAACTGGCTGGCTCAGCTCGAGCCGCAGGACGACGACCGGAACAACCCCATGGAACGCATGCTGGTGGTGCCGCTGCTGCCGGACACCGAGGCCTTCAAGCAACGATTCGACGTGCTGGTCTGCGCGATCTGGGGGTCCACGGAAGTCAACTGCCCGACCCGCTCCGGCTTCGACCTGGTGGACAGCAAGACCTGCGGCTATATCTGCCATGACCGCTACGAAGTGCGCATCGTGGACGACAATGATATGGAAGTGCCGCCCGGGGTGCCCGGCGAGGCGGTAGTACGGGCAAAGGAGCCCTGGATCACCATGGCCGGCTACTGGAACAATCCGGAGGCCACCGTCAAGGCCTGGCGCAACCAGTGGGTGCACAGCGGCGACATGCTGATGCGTGACGAGAACGACAATCTGTATTTCGTCGACCGCGTCAAGGATGCCATCCGGCGCAGCGGTGAGAACATCTCCTCCATGGAGGTGGAGAACGAGATCAACGCCCATGAGCCGGTCCTGGAGTGCGCGGTGGTGCCCGTTGATTCCGAGCATACCGAGCAGGAGGTCAAGGCATACATCGTGTTGAAGGAAGGCGCCGGGGCCTTCGACCACGAGGCCTTCATCCGTTTCCTGGAGCCGCGCATGGCCTACTTCATGATTCCGCGCTTCGTGGAGATCGTCGATGCCCTGCCCAAGACCCAGACCGGAAAAATCCAGAAGTTCGAGCTTCGCGGGCGGCCCAACAGCAAGGACACCTGGGACCGGGTGAGCGCGGGTGTGAAGCTCAGCAAGACCTGACTTAGCCCTGACATTCCAGATATAGGCAATGTAGGTCGGGCGCGAGCCCGACTGGATACGAATGTCGGGCTGGCGCCCGGCCTACATCCACAACCCCGGAGCAGAACATGACTGACCGCTTTATCGTCCGCCGCGACGGCCACGTGGCATGGTTGATCTTCAACCGCCCGGATCGCCTCAATGCCATGACCATCGAGACCTGGAGCGAGATGGGCGAGCATCTGCGGGCGCTGAACGAGGACCGGGACGTGCGCTGCCTGGTCATAGCCGGGGAGGGGCGGTCGTTCCTGGCCGGCCACGACGTGGCGGAAATCCGCGAGCACAACGAGGGGATCGAAGCCGGCACCTTGACGCCGGGCCAGCTGCGGGATTGGCAGAAGCACTTGCAGAATAGCACCCGGCTGATCCGCGCAGCGCGCTTTCCGGTGGTAGCGGCGGTCCAGGGTTACGCAGTGGGCGCCGGATGCGAGCTGGTGTTCGCCTGCGACCTGGTGGTGGCCGCCCGGGACGCGCAGTTCGGCTTTCCCGAGGTCAACATCGGGGTCACCATCACCAACGGCGGGACCTACTACATGCCCCGCAAGATCGGCCTCGCCCGGGCCCGGGAGATGGCCTACACGGGGGAGTTCATCGATGCCGAAGAAGCCCATCGCATCGGGCTGGTCAATCGGCTGGTGAACGCCGGGGATGAACGGGCGGAGGCGGACAAGCTAGCGCGGCGCATTGCGTCCCGGGCGCCGGTGGCGGTGCAGCTGCACAAGGTGATGTTGGACGCGGCACAGGATTCATCCCTGGACGCCGCGCTGAACTTCGAGACGGAGGCGCTGGTGCAGACCGCCATGACGCGGGATAACCTGGAGGGTACCAACGCCTTCTTCGAAAAGCGCGACCCCGAGTTCAGGGGCGAGTAGCGTTCAGACCTCGTCCTGCAACGTGAAGCGGTGCTCGACGCGGGATGCCTGATTCAGCGCTCCCCGCTCGGAGAGATTCTGCCGCATCTTCGCCAGGATATCCGCGAAGCGGCCAACGTCCTTCATCAGCGCCAACAGATTGACCACCCGGACCGGGTGGGTGGGGTTTTCCGTAGTCACAGGCCGGACGTGGAGAACCGGAAACCAGGGCTGGGTCCCGAAGGAGCCGATGTGGTTCAGCAGGTCCTCGAACCCGCGGTGCAGACCACGTTCAGCGGCCATGTCCGGTACCCGCCGGTCGCCTTCCGCCAGGGATAACCGGCCCTTCGAGATATCTCGGTCGAACGCATCCTTCAGCGCACTGGCGACATGGTCATGCAGGACGAGGGTGGCAGTCTTCCACACGTGCGCGTCGTCGACGGGAAGCAGGTAGCCGAGTTCCTGGTCCGCATCCAGCGGGGAGGCCTCCACGGCGCCGGCCAGTGCCTCGAGAAACGGCGATGCCCTGTCCGCGGCGATCCCGTTTAGGCGTTCCGCATGCATGCGCGTCCCATCGCTGGATAAGTAGCCGAGCCGTCCCGACCGATTGAGGAAGTAGAATCCCTCGATCCCCTTGTAAATTTCCGAAAGCCGTGCTGCAACATCCCCACTGCCGTGTGCCATGTTGACCCTCCCCCAGGTTGCCGACCTGTGTGTACCCCGCGCACGCAACCGCATCGGCCCGCGTTGCCCGGGTATCCGGCGATGGCGGTAACAGTATAAGTCCATTTATGCCGGTAGAACCATAGCTCTGTGTGAATTTATCGAGCGGGTTCAAGGACATAGGCGCCTGTCCCGGTTACCCCCCGGCGGTTCCAGGCTGGACCGGGCGGGGCAGGCCCGCCGGCTCTGACAGAAAGGCATCGATACCCCGGGTATATACTCCGGCGGATTCCAGGAAGCCCGTGTTGTGGCCGCCCGCCAGGGAGAGAAACCGCTTGGGCTCCGGCGCTGCCGCGAAGACCTCCCGGCCGAGGTCGACGGGGATGATCTCGTCATCCTCGCTGTGGACCACCAGCACCGGGCAGCCCGCTGCCGCCACGTAGTCGCGCGTCGGGTAGTCGAAGCGCGTCAGCCAGCGCGCCGGAAGAAAGGGATACACGCGCTGTGCCATGTCGGGCACGCTGGTGAACGGCGACTCGATGATCAACGCGGCCGGGGGCACGGCGGTGGTGTCAGCGAGCTGTGCCGCTATGGCGGCTCCCAGGGAGCGTCCGAACACGACGATCTCATCCGCCGGCCGGCCGAGGTTCCCGGTACTGAACTGCCATACCGCGGCGGCGTCGCGGTAAGTACCGCGCTCTGACGGCCGGCCCTCGCTGCGGCCGTAGCCCCGATAGTCCACGATCAGCACAGACAGGCCGAGTCGATGGAATATTTCAATGGACTCCAGCCGGTGGGAAATGTTGCCGGCATTGCCGTGGAAGAATAGCAGCAGTCCCCGGTCCGGGTCCGCCGGCACCAGCCATGCGCTGAGCTCGACCCCGTCGTCGGTCCGGATCCGCAGGTCCTCGTAGGCCAGCCCGATATTCGCCGGTGTCGCCGCCCATTCCCGGCCCGGGGTGGTCGGCAAATAGAGCAGGCGATGCTGGAACAGCCAGGCCAGGGCGGTGACGGCGGCGTAGGCCAGCGCGATGAGGGCCAGGGTTCGCAGGATCAAGCGTCAATGTCTCCGCAGATGAACACATCCATTATATTTTCCCTCACCCCAACCCGGTGGGGAAGAGGGACCAGGAATGAATCTATCGTCGTAGCCCGGCACCCGAATGGAGGATTCCCTCGCCCCGTAGGGGGAGAGGGAGCGGAAACGGGGCACTAGATCCAGCACGACACCCGAACGCAGGGTCCCCTCGCCCCCGCAGGGGGGTGGGACAGGGTGAGGGGACACACAATCAATTTTCAACTCCAGCAGACGGCAATGACTCCGACCCCTTGAAACCCCGGACAGGGTACGTCAACATGGCTTGATCATGAAACGTGAAATCGGAAGTACCGGCGTCCACGTGTTTCCCATCGCGCTGGGCGCGATGCCGCTGTCCATCAAGAACCGCCCGGACGAGGATGCCGCGATCCGGGTGCTGCACGCGGCCTGGGACGCAGGCGTGGAGTTTGTGGACACCGCCAACGTCTATTGTCTGGACGATGATGAGCTGGGGCATAACGAGCGCCTGATCCGCAAGGCCCTGGATCTCCGCCCCTCGACCGACGTTCATGTGGGTACCAAGGGCGGTATCAGGCGCCCGGGGGGTGAGTGGGTCGTGGACGGCCACCCCGACCATCTGCGGCGTTCCTGCGAGCAGAGCCTGAAGGATCTCGGCATGGAATCCATCTTCCTGTACCAGCTTCACGCGCCGGATCCGAAGGTTCCGTTCGCCGATTCCATCGGCGCCCTCGCCGGGCTCCAGGCGGACGGCAAGATCCGGCATATCGGTATCTCGAACGTGACCAGGGAGCAGGTGCTCGAGGCGCTCGATATCGTCCGCATCGAAACCATCCAGAACCGGGCCAACCCGTTTTCGAAGCAGGATTATCTCACCACCGGGATACTGGAACTGTGCGGCCAGAACCGGCTGTCGTATCTGCCCTACAGCACCGTGGGCGGTCAGGCTCATCATACGGATGCAGCCGCCCACACTGTGCTGGCGAAAATGGCCGAGGAGCACCATGCCACGCCGTACCAGGTCATGCTCGCCTGGCACTTGGCACAGAGTCCGCCCCAGGTGCTTCCGATTCCCGGTGCCTCCAGCCCCGGGAGCATCGAATCCAGCGTCGCGGCGGTGGAGCTGGAGCTGAACGGCTGGGAGTTCCAGCGTATCAATCAGCTCGAGGATGTGGGTTCGTAACTGGTGATCGGTGACCCGGGGCTCGGGGCTCGGGTGGCGTGTTTATGGGACGACTTTCTTTCGCAGCGCCTTGACTCGGCCACGCCGGGTCTTGCTTTCCAGGCGTTTCTCCCTGGCGCGCGGGCCAGGCTTGGTGGGAATCCGTTTCTTCCGTACCGCTCCGGCGGACCTGATCAGGTCTGCGAGCCGCTCCAGCGCCGCCTCGCGATTGCGTTCCTGCGTTCGATGGCTTTGAGCCTTGATGACCACGACGCCGTCCTGGTTGATGCGCCGGTCCCGCCGGCCGAGCAGCCGGCGTTTATAGAAGTCCGGCAGGGAGGACTGCTGAATGTCGAACCGGAGCTCGACGGCGGTGGCCGTCTTGTTGACATTCTGCCCACCGGGGCCCTGGGCACGCACCGCTTTGAAGTCGATTTCCGCGAGCGGTATGCCCACTCTTTGGGAGATTTTCAGTTCCGGAGCAGTCATTGATGGTCAACGGGGCGGGCGATCGGGTGTTCAGTCGGCGTGTTTCTCCCGGGCCTCGAGTTGTCCGCGCCGGCGTTCCAGGGCTTTTTCCAGCTTTCCGGCGGCCCGGGTCACGCAGGTATAGACATCGTCGTCCTGGTGGTCGATCACCACGGGTTCCGTGCCGCGCGGCCGGGCCTCCAGGCGGCAATGCTTGTCCGCCCCGCCCTTGGGGCCGTTAACGTCCTTGATGAAGACTTCGGTGCGGGTCAGCCAGTCGCCGAAACGGCGGTCGACCTTTTCCAGCGAGCGGTGAATGTGGCCGGAAAATGCGTCGCTGAGCTCGATATGGTCCGCCGGATTGATGATGACCTGCATGGAATGCCTCCTGGTTGAGTGTCACTGAAATAAATGGAGGCGGCGGCCACCACCGTCAATGGGTTACCGTTCCCGGACGATGGGCGGGCGTGCGTCTTTCCGGCGGCGCGGGCGGGCATTGCCGTGGTTTTGCAATGACCGCCGCGGGTCGTGCAATATGGCCGCAAAGTCAACACGGGCAGTTAGCAATATGAGCGAGACCGGAGAAAAGGTTCTTCTGATCACGGGGGCATCCACCGGTATCGGCGCCGCCACCGCCCGTGCCGCGGCGGATGAGGGATATCGGCTGGCCCTGTGCGCGCGCTCCGTCGACAAGCTGGCGTCCTTGGCGGCGGAGATCGGCGGCGACCGGGCATTCGCCCTGGAATGCGACGTGACCGACTACCCGCAGCAGGAAAGAATGGTCGAGGCGGTGATCGCACACTACGGCCGCCTGGATGCCGTTTTCGCCAATGCCGGCACCGGCGGGCAACCAGGCGGGTTCTCGTCGGCGCCCGTGGAAAGCTGGAAGACCATGGTGGAGGTGAATATTCTCGGCGTTGCGTACACCCTGCGCGCGTCGCTGGCGGCGCTGAAGCAGGCCCGTGGCCACGTGGTGATCACCGGCTCGGTGGCCGGGCGTCGGACCCTCGCCGGGTCCATGTACTCGGCCACCAAGTGGGCGGTGTCGGCGATCGGTTACGGCCTGCGGGAAGAGATCAAGGGCTCGGGGGTGCGGGTCACCGTGATCGAACCCGGCATGGTGGACACGCCGTTTTTCGACGAGCCCAAGCCCGATGCGCTGAAAGCCGGTGATGTGGCCCGCTCGGTGATCTACGCGCTGACGCAGCCCGCCCACGTGGACGTCCACGAGCTGATGGTGCTGCCGACGCCTCCGCTCGATGCGGGCGGGGATTCGACGTGACGGGCTCGCCTTCCATCCTCATCACCGGCGCTTCCGGCGGCATCGGCCGGGCCGCGGCCATCCAGTGCGCCGGCCGAGGCGCCCGCATCGGCGTTCATTACAACCGCAACCGGGTGGCGGCGGAGGCGCTTTTGAATGAGCTCGCCGGCGACGGGCACCGCGTTTTCCAGTGTGACATCACTGACCCGGCCGCTGCGGAACAGTTGATCGCACGGGCCGACGAGGATCTGGGTGGACTGGACGTGCTCGTCAATAATGCCGGTATCTACGAATTCCACAGGCCGGGGGAGGTCGACTACCGGATCTGGCGGGAGCGCTGGCAGCGGGTTGTGGACATCAACCTGACCGCGCCGGCCAATCTCAGTTTCTGCGCCGCGACTGTCATGATCCAGCGCGGTGGAGGACGGATCGTCAATGTCTCGTCCCGGGGCGCGTTCCGCGGCGAGCCGGACATGCCCGGCTACGGCGCGTCCAAGGCCGGGCTGAACGCCATGGGGCAGTCCCTGGCCCAGGCCCTCGGTTCGCAGGGTATATACGTTTATACCGTGGCGCCCGGCTTCGTGGAGACCGAGATGGCGCGGGAAGTGCTGGAGTCCCCACAAGGCGACGCCGTCCGCGGCCAGAGCCCCATGGGCCGGGTCGCCGAGCCCGGGGAAGTGGCGAATGCAATTCGCTACCTGGCCCTCGACGCTCCGGCGTTCATGACCGGGTGCATCATCGACGTCAACGGCGCGTCCTACCTGCGATCGTGATTGGCAGGCGGGATGCGTGACTATACCTGGTGCGTCCTTAATCAACGAAGTGACCGAATCCGTTCAGCCCTGATCGCTCAGTTTCAGCGTCGTCAGGCGCCTCTTTTTGAATAACTGTATTTCCTCGTTCATGAGGTTCAATGCGGTTTTCCTGAATTGGTCGAACAGACAGGAGTTGTTCCTGATCCACACGTACCGGGAGGACACGATTTCGTAGTCATACCAGGTCACCACACCATCCATCCAGTCGTCGTTTCGGAGACAGAGTAGCTGAAACTGGGCGTATCCAGCCGGCAGCACCCAACCTTCAATGGTGGTACTGCCCACAAACACTGAACGTATCTGTCTGCCGTCCCGCAGGTGCTCGATTCGGGATTCCTCGGGAGTGATCGTCTCGAATACCGCACTGACGATGCTGTTTTCGGTCTCCAGAGCCGAGTGTTCCTCCACGACATACGGCTCCGTCTTGATGTCGTCCTCGACGTAGAAGGAAGTCCATTCGCCGTCAAGCGAAGGCACCAGGGATCCGGACAAGCTCTCCACCGGTCTGCCCTCAAGAATGTAACGGTCGGAGGTGTGGTCCAGAACGGATGCCAGTTTGTCAAGACTGTGCCGTGAAACGCAGGAACCTGCTTCCGCCCTGGTCACCGTCGAGGTGCTTACGTCGGCTTCCATCGCCAGCACCTCTTGGGTAAGCCGCTTGCCTCGTCTGTCCTGCTTAAGTAAAGAACCGTCGACTCTCGCACTATGGTTCATCACATCGACCATTTCCCTTCGCTCCTTCCAATCCGGGCGGCCAGACCGATTGCCATCTTCCCGGAGCACACTGTAGATCCGTTCGACGCCGCGGTCGGCGGAACTGCTCACCACCGGTGACTGATTCAGTCAGTGTATCAAGCATATCGGTCCAGCAGCAATGACTGATGCTGATAAGGCAGACTTCCGTGGTCTCTGCCACACTGAAATTTGTTCCGCGGCCCAATGTTCAATTGAATCGGCCGGCGCGGATTGAGATCAACTCAAATCAAATTGACGGGGGTGTAAAGATGTTGAGAAAGATGAGAGTTCTGTTAGTGGCATTTGCTCTGGGAGCATTGGCGAGCGGTTGTGGGGGTGGTAGCAGCAGTGGGGGCGGAGGTGAAGCCGCCGGTGGGGTCACCGCGGACATGCGTGGAACATGGAACGGTATCATCGGTTCGGCGACGTTCGTCATGACCATCACGGAGGCGACCGGCGGATCCAGCGCGGGAAGCGTGGAGTTCTCCAATGGAAACGGGGGGCCTATTAGCCTGTCGAAGGAGGGCAACAGTCTTGCAGTCGTCGTGGAATTCGAAAACAGCGACTGCGTCGGCCGTTTCAACGGCGCGCTGACTACGGCAAACCGCGCTCAGGGAAACTACGTTGAAAGCGGAAGCACTTGCGGGTTCAGGGGCGACTGGAGCATGGAGAGATAGCGTCTTTTCACGATCGTGTATACAGGTCTGCAGGTATCGAACCACAGTCGTCTGGCAGAGACTTCTGGTCGACAAGATCTAATCACCAGGATTGGTGACTAACCTTGATACGATAAAACGAAAGCATTGCGGGCCGGGCTGACGCCCGGCATGTCGGCCATAAAGGCTGAGCCATGTTGGCCCTGCCGACACAACATTCATTGAGTCGGTCGGAATTCGGATGTTCCCAGTTTCCGTTGTATTTACCAAATCAAGGCTAACGCTAATATTTAGGAGGGAGAATGAAGATTAAGATACTTGGTTTCGTGTTGCTGTGTGGTAGTGTTTCCGTGTTCGCGGTCGACGAAATGCCGATTTCCACGGAACTGCCGACTATGGAAAAACCGACAAGAGGCGATGTGGGATATGTTTGGGTTGCACGTCACAGCGATGGAAGCCGATATGAACAGGAACTGTTATCTATTGACGACAATGGTCTGAATTGGAAAGACAACCGAGGTTGTACATGGACACAACCTCGATTCTTCGAGTTCGAGCCGGTAACCGAGTGGGCCAACTGCGCAGGGGGTGTTGAGAAAGGAAGGCAGTACATCGATAGCGCGAAAGGGGCTGCGTGGCCATTGAATGACGACACGGAGTTTCATTACCGCTATAGAGGGATAGGGGGTAGCTACAATTGGCGGGGCACTCGAAGATGCAAGGTCGATGGCCAGGTTCGTGTCAGTGTTCCTATCGGGGAATACGATACGTACAAAGTTGTGTGCAAGACGCAATGGGACGAGCGTACCTGGTGGGTTTCTCCGGAGCTTGGAGATGCCGTCGCCTACAAGCGATGGCACGAGAATGATGCGGAACGGCGTTATACATTGGAAGTGATAGAGATAGTAGATCAGTGATGTCAGCTACCGGGGGGGGCACCTCAGTACTGCGCCCCCAGATTCGAGTGAAGCAGGCCCGTGGCCACGTGGTGGTCACCGGCTCGGTAACCGGTTGCTGGACCCTCGCCGGGCCCAGGTGCTCGGCCACCAAGTGGGAGGTGTCGGCCATCGGCTACGGTCTGCGGGAAGAGAACAATGAACCGGAATAAGAACCTTCAATCAGTACGAATGTGCGGGCAGCCGCCGCGTCACATAGAGGGGCTGCGCAATCGCTATGCTGGTGATGGGTTCGCTGGCAAGGCCATCCACAATCTGAAGACCCCGCGATAGCCGGCTCGTTATCCGGACGAGTCAGAAGTGCTTGCTGGCGAAGACGCGTCCGGAGTGTGTTTTTGAGCTATCTCTCGAAGCCAATCGCTTTTTCGTTGCTGCGGAAGTCCAGTGCCCTTTCGAGTTGCCAGGGCCGATGTCAATGTCCGCTATGGGGTGGACTCCGGTCCCTCAGAATCCAAGGTCCATCAGCAATCGGCCAGGAGCGGACCTATCACGCGACCAGAACCTGGGCCCGGTGCCTCAAACGCGTGTTTAAGATCGACATCGAAACCTGCCAGCAGTGCGGTGGCACGGTCAAGGTCTCGTCGCTCCTGCGCCACACTGCGCTCCACGACCACGCTGGTGCACCCGTTTCGTACGGACTGCAAAATCCTGACCGTTCATCTCCAATAAGTCCCTCGTCCGGTGATCCGAGGTCTCTGTACCTCCAATCAATACGCCATTGCTTCGCCTAGCCCGGCCCGAAAGCGCGTTTTCGTCTGATAGGCACGTGGGTTATTCCATCCGTTTCTGTAACTTCTCGGTTTCAGCGGTCGAACAGGCCGCGGATTGTGTCGCCCACGCCTTCGGTGGTCTTTTCCATGACGTTCTTATCGTCTTCCGCTTTTTCGGCCTCCCGGGGTTCCGCTTGTACCTCGGCCGCGGTTTTGCCGCGGGCGACGCCGCAGGGGTCCTTGGTGGAAAAGGTTCGATCGAACAAGCCCTTGGCGAGCAGCGACATGCCGCCGGTGGCGATCGCGCCGCCGATGGTGGCCGCGGCCCCAGCCATGCCCTGGGCGTCCGCGACCGGCTTCGGCTCCGCCAGCGTGCCGCCGAGGGCCACGGCGCCGCTCAGCGATCCGAGGCCGACGCCGATGCCCTCGCGTGCCTTGGGCTTGACGCGGATGTCCAGCGCCTCGGTCTCGAGATCGATGATTCCGCTGCCGAGGGCGTTGACCTTGTCGGTCTGCAGGGCGATGCCCTTGTCGGCAGTGGCGAGGCCGTCGGCAATCCGGAAGTTGAGCACGCCGCAGACCAGTTTCGAGGTAGGTTCCTCCTCGGCCAGCGGATTCAGCATCTGGAATGCCGTGAACAGCAGATCGCCGCCGGCAATGGTGGTCTTGCGGTTCAGCAGTTCGCCGCGGCCGGTTTCGACCCGGAGCTCGCCGTTCAAGGCCGCGGCGATGGCGGCGGGACTGGCGCCGGCGCCGCGGCCGCGGAAATGCATATCGGTGCGGCCCTCGCGGATAAGGTTCTTCTCGGCGATGGCCGGCAGCTCGCCGGGCAGGATGTCATTGATATCGAGCCGGGCGACCATGACGGGGACCTTGCCGGTGGTATTGAATGTGAGCGCACCGTTCAGCCGGCCGCCGGCCAGTTTCGCGGTTAACGGGTCGATCTGTAGCCGGTCCTGCGTGAGGACGAGTTGGGTGTCCAGATCCTCCAGGATCGCGCCCCGGGTGGTGAGGCGATCGGCCTTTAATGTGATCTCGGCCTCGACGGCCTGTAGGCCCGAGACAGAGAACGGCTCGGGCGAGAACACTTTGCCGCCTTTCTTGGTTTCTGCCTTTTCCTCGGGCTGGAACGGCCGCGTATCGAGGTGTTTGGCATGCAGCTCCGCAGCCACATGGGGTCTGCCTTCGCCCAGGCGCAGCGTCGCCGTGCCGCGGAGATCGGACTCGCCGGCGCGAAGATCGAGGCCGGTCAGGCGGTACTGATCGTCGGCTGTAACGTCGAGGCGCCCGCTCACACGAACCGGCTCGAGTGGCGGCAGGTCGCGGTCCATGAGCCTGCCAATGGCGGCCAGCGAGTTGGCCGTGGCGGTGATATCGAAACCGGTGCCTACGAGCGTTGCGGGCTGGTCGATGGTGCCGTCGAGACTGGCCCGGATTTCATCGAGGTGGATGTCGAGGTTTACCGCGAACGGCTCGCCGGCGATGAGCCCGCGCAGGGAACCCAGCTCGCCGGTGGCCGCCAGTGTGTGGTCCCGATGGTCGACGCGCAGGTCGATCTGCAATGGCTGTCCCGGGCTTTCGACGTACATGCCGAGGTGGTCAATGTCGAACTGCCGGGCGGTTTCGTCGCCGTGGGCGTGGTAGCGAATCACCGCGTCGGTGATCCGCACCTCGTGGATGTCCAGTGCCGGCAGTTCGCGATCGGCGGGGGCTGCTTCCGCGGCCCGCTCGCCGAGCTGCCAGTTGCCGCGACCCTCGGGACCGGTTTCCAGATGGATGACCGGGGCGTCCAGCAGTAGCCGGCTGATGACGAGCTCGCGGCGCAGCAGCGGCAGTAGGCTGATCTGAACCTCCAGGCGGTCGAGCGCCAGCATGGGCTCCCCACTGCCCCAGCCGGCGTTGCCGAGTGTGACGCCCTCCAGCGCGACGGTCGGTTCCAGGGACGGGACCAGACTGATCTCGCCCTCGACGGCAAAGTCGCGGTCGGTCTGGCGCTCCACCAGTTCCACCAGCTCCCCCTTGTACCGGTTGGCGTCGAAGGTGGCGACAAACACAGCCAGCCCGATCCCGGCGATCAGCACCAGGCCGGCGAGCGACAGCGTAAGGATCCAAATGAGGCGTTTCATGAGTGTACGGGGACAGTATACCGATTCTGTTTACCGGCATCCGGCGCCGTCCGCGGGTCGGCGCGTCGAGCTTATATCAGGGTTATCAATGTATCTACGCTTTGCTCCGATGAGTGACGCTGTGAACGCAAACGCCTTGGCGTGCAGCGGGACCCTGGCGGGCGGCACGCATCGGCTTGCGGCTCGAAACAGCCGGCTGTGCGCGGCCACTTGCCCCGTACTGTGCCGGGCGACTTGATAAACATAGGGACAGATCTGATTTTTTTCGGCCGATGTCTTCTTCGGGTCTAGGCCGTGTGAAAACTGAGTTTTTACTGCCTGTGGACGCGATCTCCGCCGCATCATAGCCAAGTTTGGCTCTGTTTGAGCTTCGACACATGTCACTATCGGCCGACGGAATTTATTCGGTGCGGTGCACCTGCCTCTAGGAGTGGGAAGTCGATTTCGGGGAAAGAAACGGACGAATCTATGCTCGTATCGCTTCAATCAGTGGCTTGGGGCCCAATATGTTGATCACCCGTTTGAGGTTGTAGGCGGTAAGCGCTAAATAACCGACACCCTTCCATTCTCCCCGGTCCAGGCCATAGCGTGGTGCCTTTATCTTCGAAGATGTACGAGACGATGACGGACCAGGAAGCGGGATTGACGGTGAACCAGCGCCGATGGCTGGAACAGATCCGGGAGTGCGAGCGCAGCGGTGAGACGATGAAGGGGTATGCCGAGGCGCGGGGCATTCCGGTGACGACGCTGTATTCATGGAAGAAGAAGTTGAAGCAAAAAGGGGTGCTGGCGGACCGGCCGAGCGGGTTTGAGCGCGTGGTGATCGGCGACGGGGCACGGTCGGCGAATGAATGGCGCGTGGCGCTGCCGAACGGCGTGGAGGTGGCCTGGACGGGGTCGGTGGACGAGCGGTCACTGGCGGAGGTATTGCATGCGGCGCTGGGTGTTGCCTGATGCGCCCGTCGAATGATCTACCGGCTATTCGTGTTTTGCAACCGGCGACGGGACCGCGTACGGATCCTGTATTGGGAGCGCAATGGGTTTTGTTTATGGCAAAAGCGCCTGGAACAGGACCGGTTCTGTTGGCCGCGCCGCGGACCGGAGCAGACTCTGACGTTGACGGGCCAACAGTTGAACTGGCTACTGGATGGCATGGACGTGATGCGCATGAAGGCGCACGAACGGCTGCATTACTCGCGCGTATCGTAAGACATCGAATCAGTGTTTTGATAAAATGCATGGATGCAATCAGCCGCCAAGCAGCTGCCCGATGATGTAGAGACATTACAGTCTCTTTTGCTTGGCGCCTTTGAACAGAACGAAGCACTGCGCGAGCAGAACCGGCGCTTTCACGCCCGGGTGGAGACGCTCCAGGAGCAGCTGAACCTGGCCTTGGCCCGGCGCTATGCGGCCAGCAGCGCGAAGATTCCAGCGGATCAGTTGCGACTGTTCGACGAGGCGGAAGTCGATGCCGGAGCGGCTGACGACGCGCCGGCGGATGACGCCGACACCGTCGAGGTCGCCGGCTACGCCCGCAAGAAGCGGGGCCGCCGGCCGCTCCCCGATACCTTGCCTCGCCTGGAAGTGGTGCATGAGCTGCCGGAATCTGAGCGAGTCTGTCCTCATGACGGGACGCCGCTACAGTCCATCGGCGAGAAGGTGTCCGAGCAACTGGATATCGTGCCGGCGACCATCCGGGTAATCCGGCATATCCGCAAGCAGTACGCCTGCGATTGCGGCCGATGTGTGAAGTCGGCGGCCCTGCCGGCCCAGCCGATTCCGAAGTCGGTGGCATCACCCGGGTTGCTCGCCCATGTGGCGGTGTCGAAGTACCAGGATGCACTGCCGTTGTACCGCCAGGAGCAGATTCTGCAGCGCATTGGGGTGGATATCCCCCGCGCGAGCCTGGCGAACTGGATGATCCGGGCCGGGGCGCTGGTACAGCCGCTGATCAATCTGCTGCGCGACGCGTTGCTGGGCTACGACATCGTGCAGATGGACGAGACCACGGTACAAGTGCTCAAGGAGCCGGGCAAGCCGGCCCAATCGAAGTCCTATCTGTGGGTGCAGCGCGGCGGGCCGCCGGGTCGGCCGATCGTGCTGTATGACTACGATCCGTCCCGCAGTGGCCAGGTGCCGGTGCGGTTGTTGGCTGGCTTCTCGGGTTATCTGCAGACCGACGGCTACGAGGGTTACAATGCGGTGGTGCGCGGCACGGCCGCCATCACGCCGGTGGGTTGCATGGCCCGCGCGCGGCGTCGCTTCAGCGATGCGGTGAAAGCCAAGGGCAAGCAGAACAAGACCGGCATCGCGCCGCATGGCTTGTCGTTGATCCAGAAGCTGTACCGGATTGAGAAGCAGGCCAAGGCGCTCGATCCGGCGGCCTGTCGCGACTACCGCCAGACCCATGCCCGGCCAGTGCTGGACAAGCTGCGCCGCTGGGTGGATACCCACTTGCCCCAGGTGGCGCCGCGGACCGCGACGGGCAAAGCCTTGGGCTATCTCGATGAGCAGTGGGAGAAGCTGACGCGCTACCTCGACGACGGCCGGCTCGAGATCGACAACAACCTGACCGAGAATGCCATACGGCCGTTTGTGGTGGGCCGGAAGAACTGGCTGTATCAGCGATACGGTCAAGGGTGTTCACGCCAGCGCCAATCTGTACTCGCTGATCGAAACGGCCAAGGCGAACGGACTCGAGCCCTACGGATATCTGCGACGGGTGTTTACTGAGCTGCCCAGGGCCGAGACGGTCGAACAGATCGAGGCTTTGCTGCCCGGTAATACCATCGCCGATCACACTCCTGACCGTTGATCAAGGACGGCGTTCTCTGAGCGCTTACTGTTTCCGTTCGGACTGGCGGATCGAAGGTCTGCGATTCAGCGTAGAGCAGACGGATTCGAGCTTGGCGGATGCGGGTCAGGCCTCGTTCTCTCTGAGGATTCGTTGAACTGTCCCAACGCCACAGCCCACTTGGTTGGCGATGGCGACCATGCCGGTGCCGTAAAATCGCCATCGTAAGCCGTTGATTTAATAAGGATCGGCTTGCCGTTGGAGGAAGGGTTTTTCGTATAGTGCGTTCCCGAACCGAGTAATCCGGTGGAAGAGCGGGGCCACACGTCCAGTGTCGCGGATGCACCCGTTACGCCTGTTATGTCACCGTTACGCCCGTTACGTCAGAGACTCAGGCGCAAAGAACTCATCCCCTGGCGGGGATATACTGAACCGGTGCCCACCAGGCTGCACAACGGAGATTATCAACCTGTACCAGGAGCCGCCTGAGTCTCGTGCCGGTTCCGGACCCAGCACGAGAGGCGCTCAGATCGTTTGTGCGGTCCGGAACGCCCGGAACCGCGCCCCCGTTTGCGTTTTCGGAAGAACCGCGCCAACTGCGGCAACCTGCGGGCGGTGGTCGAGCAGACCCTTTGCCAGTGGCTGGATGGCGGACGGGCACCGGCGCAATCTGGGTCTCCTCAAGGAGTTGGGTCTGACATCCGCCATCGTGGACAAGCCACAGGCTGCGAGCACTCGACGCCGCTCTGAGGGCTTCTTTGGCGGAGATCCGTTTCCATGACCGGAATACGGAGGTCTGGACGGGTCAGTCGGCCGCCGAACGGTGCCCCCGACTTCTACGGCGAGGAGAAGACCAGAGATTGGGGGCCGACGGTTGAACGCCTTGCCGGCGGGGGCCGACATCCTGCTGAACAACCGCTCCCGGGACTGCGCGGTACGAAACGCCCTTCAGAAGACCGACCTGCTGGGAGGGGGGATAAGGCCAGAGAGTGGAAGGCACACCGTTGCGCGACAGCCCACACACCCCCGTCTCACAACAGTGGGTTCCCGGTGGATGGGTCCCATCTGGAGCCGACGCCGACGCTGTCTAACGGCATCGTCGATGTTACGCCGGCACTAATCCGGCCGATACGAGTATTGACGTCTGAATGCATTCGGAGATTACGCGTTAGGTAGGGACTATCGTAATCTCGGTGACCGCGGCTGATCCAAGATTCTCTCCGAAGGCCGTTGCTGACAAATTGGCAGACACAGCGAACATCCCGCATTCCAACTCGATAAGCCCATTGGCAGTCTCGGTAACAGGAGATGGATCACCCTCACCGCAAGCGTTCGCTAGCCTCGAGGAGTCCTCGGCAAACCTAATTACCGCGCTAACAATTTGATCGGGCTCTGGCCCGCATTCGACCACGATTTGATCCGGAGACGGAGAAGGCGGGTCACATTCGACCTGTTGCACATCGAAGGCTACACAATTGTCCTCGCAACTGAACGTAACGAGGCGGCAGAGGCGGCTAGTCGAACAGTTACCTTCACAACCAACTGGAAGTTCCACCATGCAACCACTCGGAGACACTTGTGCATGCGCAGGAAGCAGAACACTTTTCACAACAGGCGGCGTCCATTGTCCGGGAAGGAACAGGGATGTTACCCCTGCCGCCAGCCCTGAACCCAGGACCCGACGTCGTACGGAGGTCGGGTGTTCGGAAGCGGAGGACTTCTGGTTTTGATTGGACGGATTGCTTTTTCGCATCGGGCGACTCCTCTTCGACTTACTTTGGTGCTGACCCGGAGCTAACCTCGTCCGAAACGAGGCCCACCAGGTGGTTGGTTTTAAGTGGAATCGTTGAGGCTTAAAAATACCATACAAGGAGTTTTCCCAGCCACCCCGCACCGTCGTCGCTTTTGCGACGCTTCTGGGCTATCCGGAAGGAGTACGTTTGGCCGCCTCCAGCCAAATACTGCGCGTAAGCTTAGCGACCGTTATACGGTAGACAGCCGACCTCGTCGATCACCGGTTCCGCCGGTAGCTCTCGACCCAAAGCGGTCTTAGCCAAGTTGTGTTTATCGTTGTCCTGTTCCCGGGCTGCAACCGTTTTCAGCGCGAACGCTTTGCGTCCGGCTTGTGGGCCGACAGCGATGCGGTAGGTGATCGAATGGCCGAGCAGGTCGATCAGGGCGGATTCGTCGGCGGTTTCGAGTTACAGGTGGGTGTTCTCGATGTCGCGCACCAGCAGACCCTCGTGTTCCAGATAGGCGCCAACGCGCTGGCTGATCGCGTGGATCAACCGTTCCTATGCTTGGTCTGCTCGAACGGGTGGACGCTTACGCCGAGCAAATGACGCGGGCCACCCCCGGCGTGCAATTCAGTCGAGTGGATGCTGTGCGTTTTCTACTCACGCATGCCTTGGACGAGCTGGAGAAGGGACCAGCGCAGAAACGAAGTAAATAGGTGGACCAGATCGGATGAGGCGGGATGCCGTGGCAGCGGACACAGATCGGTAAGTTGTTGGGGCCGGCCACCTTCACTGAGTGCTCACACGCATCTATGAAGCCTTTCTGCTGACCTGCCGCACACTGCACAGGCGAAACACAGATCATCGCCTTTGTGACCCCCGGCCTCGATCAAGGCGACCCTGGCGCACATCGGTGAGCCGACGCGCTCGCCGCAGAGGCCCCGGGCCGCGACCCGCCGGCCTGGGCCGGCGATGGCCAGCGACGGCCCGCAGCGACCACAGGCGGGCGCCCGCCTCGGTTGATCGAGCCAGTAACCGCGGCGAATTTGCAACGGAGGCGGTTGTATTCCCTTTCCTCCGGCGCTCGCCGTCCGAGCCCGCGGCGCGGGCAATCGTCGGCTCAGCCGGGAAACGGACGCATCCGGTGAACGATGCCGGCTCCGGCTGTCACGAGGTCGCTTGCCGCAGCGGCAGCACTGTTCGTTGCTGCAGCAACCAACGGAAGTCCTCGGCCTCCAAGGGCACGCTGTAGTAGAACCCCTGGCCCAACTGGCAGCCGAGCTCCTGCAGGGCATCGGATACGGCCTGGTCTTCGACGCCCTCGGCGACCGCCTCGGCCCCGATCGCGCCCGCGACCCCCACGACCGTGTTGACGATGTTGCGGCTGTAGGGGTCGTCCAGCACCTTCTGCACGAACCCCTTGTCGATCTTAATCTCGTCGAACGGGTATCTCTGCAGGTAGAGCAGCGACGAGTAGCCCGTCCCGAAGTCGTCGAGCGACAACTGAACGCCCATGTCGTGCAGCGTCGTCAACTGCTGGAGCAACGGATCCAACTGCCGCTCGAAGACGCTTTCCGTGATCTCGAGCGACAGGCACGACGGCGCGAGATCGTGCAGCGCCAGGGCCTCGCGCACCGTCGTGACGAAATCGCCGACCAGCAGCTGCACGAGCGAGACGTTCACCGCGACGCGGAACCGTAACGGCTGCTCGCCCTGCCATTGCCGCAGGCAACGGCACGCCTCGTTGACGACCCAGTCGCCGATGGGCCCGATGAGCTGGCTCTGTTCGGCGTGCGGAATGAAGCTGTCGGGCGGCTGCAGTCCGCGCTCGGGATGGCGCCAGCGCAGCAACGCCTCGCAGGAAATGATCTCACCGGTGGCGAGGACGACCTTGGGCTGGAACTGGAGCTCGAAGTCGTGTTGCTCGAGCGCATCGCGCAGCTCGCGATTGACGCGGATGCGGTCCTGCGCCTGTTCCTTCAGTCGCTGGTTGTATTCCGCCAGGGATTGGACCGAATCGTGGAAGCGGGTGTGCGACAGCGCGAGCGACGCCTCGCGCAGCAGCTCGTCGATCGAGCGCCGGCGCTCGCCGAGTTGAGTGTATCCGAACCGTGCATCCATTTCGACCCGCACCCGCACCAGCTCGAACGGCGCGTCGAAGACGGCGAGCAGCTGCTGCAGACGCTGCTCGCGCCCTTGGTCGCCGCGCTCGGGCAGGAACACGATAAAATCGTTGCCACCGGTGCGCCCGACCGCGCCGTCGGAGCCGGAACATCGACGCAGCCGCTCGCCCAACTGTACGAGGAGCTGGTCGCCGGCCTCGAAACCGTGCGCCTCGTTGACGTCGTGCAGGCCGCGCACGTTCAACGACACGAACATGGCATCGGGCTGCCAGCTGGTATCCGCGATCAGCGCTTCCACGTGCTGCACGAAACCGCTGCGCGAGAGCAATCCGGTCAGCGGATCCTGGTGCGCGAGCCGCTCGAGCGCCTGCTCGGCGAGTATGCGCTCGGTGATGTCGACGTGCATGATCACGGCACCCGATGACGGCAGATTGTGATCGTGCTCGACCAGATGAGTGGCCATCACCTGGAACCAGCGGCGCGCATCCGCCGAATGGCATGGATACTCGAACGAGAAGGATTCGCGCTCGCCTGACAGCACCGCGCGCACGCCGTCGGCAACTGCGCGGGCGCCTTCGGTGGAATCGCCGGTGGCGCGCTCGCACACCTCGAGGTAGTTCGCGCCGACCCCGAACTTTGGATCGGGATTCGCGTTCTCCAGTCCGAACCGGCGCCACTGCTCGTTGACCTCAAGGATCGTGCCGTCGCTGTCGGTCAACGCGATGTGTGCCGGCAAGGAGTTGACGAGCGCCTGGCTCATGTCTAGCGCGCGCGCCAGCCTGACCTCGCTGTGGGCGAGAGCGCCCGTGCGCTCGGCCACCCGGCGGCGCAGCAACGCGTTCCACACACCGGCGGTCGCCAGCAGTACCGCGAGCGCGGCGGCGGCGAGCAGATAAGAACGGGCGCGCTGCCACCAGGGTCGCGGCTCCAGCGGCGCGAACCAGCGTTCGCGCAGTGCCTCGAACTGCCCGCCCTCGCGGATCACTGCAATGCCCTCTTCCAGGCGTTGCAGCAGGCGGTAATCCCTGGCGCGCACCGCGAAACCGTAGGGCCGGCTGGTAACCGGCTCGTCGAGCGCCCGCAAGCCGGACACGTCCTGGCGCTTCATCCAATACAGACCCTGCAGTTTGGGCACGACCGCCGCGTCGGCCTCGCCCGCGAGCAGCCGGCGCAGTGCATCAGCCACTGTCGCGGCCGGGATGAGCCGAAGCCCATCGAACCTGCGCCGCAGCGCCTCGCGTGCCACGCCGCCTTCCTGGATGAGGACACGACCGCCCTCGAGCTGGTGCAGGCGCTCTATCGAAGATTGTTCGGCCACGAACGCGACGAAGGTCAGTTGCGTATAGGGGACGGTGAAATCGAACTGCTCGCGGCGTCTCGGTGACCGCGACATCCCGGCCATGAGGTCGATCTCGCCGGCGACCAATCGGTCCATGGTGCTCGCCCAGGGACCGAGCTCGAAGCGCACCTCCAGACCGGTGGCCTTCGCGGCGGCGAGGGCGACCTCGATGTCGAAGCCGCTGGGCTCGCCATCGTCGATGAACTGGTGCGGGGGGAAGTCGGCGTCGCCGCCGACGATGAGTACGCGCCCGCGTTCGGAGGGCGCGGCATCGGGGTCAGCGGCCGCTGCGGGCCCGGAACATGTCGCGACGAGAACGATCGCCCCTAGGGCGTGCAGGGCGCTCGCGCGATAGCCCCCGTCGACGTCATGCCCATGACGAGCGGCAGTGGAGCGATGCCCGGACGTCCAATTGGGCTTGTCCATTCAAAAGTCCTCCACGCCTCCCTCGCTCGCGGTGGTGTCATCGGACTTCGTGCACTCGATGGGTTACTTGGCGGGCGGAGGGGGCCAAGACGGTGCGCTGACTCTCGCACCTTGGGTTGTGTCCGTCTAGCGTGTAATTAGAATTTCGCCTCCGAGCTCTCCGTAACAGATAGAATCCTAAACCAGCTCCGTGACGAATGAAAGGCGCTTGCGAGTGGGGTGTGGTCGGAAAAAAGGGGGGTGTTGATGGCCGAAGGGACGGCTTTCAAAGGCCCTGCGAGCGAATGGGTACGCGCCATCGGAAAGTTTTTGCGCTCCGTCCAGGGCTGGGGCACGAGCGTGGCCTTGGGGCGCAGTGCGGGCGCTGCCTCCCTGGCTACCTGGGCATCAAGATCCATCTCGCTGAGCCGCCGGCGGCGCTCGGGCGGGGTGCGTGCGAGTTGCGTTGGAATCGGACCGCTGCTCGAGGTGGTCTAAGATCCGCTTCATGATCGCCGGATCCTCGATGAAGGCGGACACCTTGATCTTGCTGCCGGACCACTGATCTAGAGGCGTCCGCTTCTGGCCGACAGCCGGAAGCGCGGTTCGTCGAGACGAATGTCCGCCACCCGGCGACTAACAGACTTTGAGCTCTACGGACGCGACTTCAGTTCTCGACCCACAATGCAGTCGACGCAGGGTCCGCGGAAGAGAGCCGGTCGATCAGGCCATGCTGATCCGGTGCCTGGCTGTCTGGACGAACGCTGGCTCAGCCTGTGTCCGCCAAGCGATAGGTGTGGCGGCCCGCATCCTTGGCCCGGTACAGGGCGTTGTCCGCCTTCTGCCGCAGCGTGGCCAGATCGGTGCCATGCTCCGGACACAGCGAGACGCCCACGCTGGCGCCGATCCGGATCTCGCGGTCCTCGACCCGGAACGGCCGGGTCAGTTCTTCTACGATACGCTCTGCCAGCCGCGCGGCATCGTCGCTGTCGCGAATTTCCCGCTGGATGACCGCGAACTCGTCACCCCCGAGACGGGCCACAGTATCCCGGTCGCGTATCGCGGCCGATAGTCGCTGCGCCACCTGGACCAGCAGGGCGTCCCCGGCGGGATGGCCGTAGGCGTCGTTCACCGGCTTGAAGTGATCCAGGTCCAGCAGTAGCAGCGCCAGCCTGGCGCCGGTCCGCTCCCGATCTTCGAGGATACGGGCCAGAAGCTCGTCGAAGGCAACCCGGTTGGCTACCCCGGTCAGGCCATCCTGACGGGCCTGGCGGGCCAGGCGCTGTTTTTCAACGGCTGCGGTGAGATCATCGCGAAACTCGCCAGCCACGCTCACTTCCGCACCGCTCCAGGGCTCGGCACAACCTTCGACCTTCCTCGCCCACACTGCGAACGAACGCCGCGGCGTCAGCAGCTCTGTGTTCTCTATCGCTTCCCGGATGTCCTCCGGTTTGCCCGCCCACTTGACTGTTTCAATCTGTTCGAGACGCAGCAGTGCCAGGAATGCGTGGTCATTGAACGGGATGTACAGCAGGCCGCCGACGCCCCCGGTTCCGGCGCTGTCCAGCTCCCGACCCAGGGAGCTGTTATGATAGATGCGCCTGCGGTCAAGTCCCTCGATGAAGCTCCGCAGGTAGGCGGGTAGCCCGGTATCCGCGTACTTCCCGTCGTGGAGTTCCTGATCCTGCACATGCAGCCAGACGCCGTCGGCGCGGAACAGCAGGCGGATTTGCCCCAGGTTGCTGCTCAGGACCCGGGCGAGATTTTCGCCGGTGTCGAACTGATCCAGGGCGGAGGACAGGCGGAGCTGGAGGGAGAGCCGTTGCGTTTCAAACGCCACGGACTCAAGGTCGGTGATGCGCATGGACACTATCCGGGCAAGGTCCTCGCACGCCAGGCGCTGCTCGAAGCTCAGCAGCCGGGGTCCGGTAGCATGGCAGGCGATCAGGCCCCACAGGTTTCCCCCTTCAGTGATGGACACGCTGAACGAGGCCCGGACACCCATGTTTTCGAGGTAGCCGACGTGCCCGGGATGCACCGCCCGAAGCTGGGAAAAGGTGAGGTCCGGCATATCACGATAGTCTTCCGTGATTACCGCAGCCGTCGCTTGCTGTGTATCCGCTATGGCGCGCTGAATGTTGCGCACATAGAGCCGGCGGGCGTTGGCTGGAATGTCCGCCGCCGGGAAGCGCAGCCCGAGAAACCCCTCTATCCCCGGCCCGGTGATCTCGTCGATGACCTCCCCGTCATAGCCTGGCAGGAATTTGTACAGCAGCACGCGGTCAAAACCGCAGATCTCGGCCACACTCTGCAGCAGGCAGCGGGCAGCCTCCTCGGTGGTTCGGCAGGCCGCAAGCTTGCGGGTGAAGGCGATGCGCTGGTTGACACCGAACATCACCGGGCCGCAATCCCGCTCGATGTCCACGATCACTTCCCGTTCAGTGCCATGGCTGATCAGCACCACTGGCTCGCCGTTCATATGCCGGCGCGAAACGTGGTATGCCGCTTCAGTTCCCAGCATGTCCGCCAGCGGGTCGTCGGGCAGATCACCGGGGCCGATGACCAGACCCCGGTCCTGCCCCAGCGCCTGTATCGCATCCACACCGGTGAGCTCGGCGAGGTTCTCCGAGCAGGCGCAGATGATGCCCGACTCCCGGTCGATCGCCACGAGCGCACCGTATCCCTGTACGAACGGAAGGCGGCTGAGATCGTCGCGTTTACAGTTTTCCAGCGTCGCTGTGGCCATGGGTATCCTGGCGCTTTCGTCGTTGTTTATATGGACTGCGAGCGCCCGAGCCAAACCCCAACTGTACTCCAGTCTATCGTCGCGGAAAAGCCGCCGCGTCGGGCCTCACCGGTGCCGGGTCCTGCTCCCGGAACTGACCCTGTCGCCGTTTCCGCGCCCGATTGCGCCCAGACCCTGTGATATTCAGAGAATTAGTCGAGGTGATCCGGTATCAGCGTATCGCCTGCGGTGTCTCAGGTTTTTTTGGAAAAGCCTGGTTTACCAACCTGTCTCAAGCTTTGAAGCGCCTTCACTCGTCCGCATTCCTAAGTCAAAGCGCTGAAGGCGGGTGTCGGGTGTGCGGTTTTGACCGGACGATCGGAGCTGGCAAGCTCAGCGGAAAACCGACCCGAAGCAGACACTCCAGTGCAGATACCAGTACACGCTTAAAGTAAGCCAATGCCTCGATAAGCCAGAACAGCGACCCAGCGCGACCTTCAGACAGCCTTTATGCCGGTATTATGATTTTCATTGCATCAACGGCATGTGGGTCTATAATGGAATTCCGACACATGACGGCTACAGAAACGGTGGAAGGATTCGTAATGCTGGTAGCGGTTCATGACTAATGAGTAGGAAACAACCCGTGGTATTTACCGCCGGGTTTGGTCCAGAGTTTGCCCAGCATCTCCTCGATGCCGCGCCGGTGGTATTGTTTGCCACTGATCACGAAGGTGTCATAACTATCTCAAAGGGGCGAGCACTAACCCCCCTCGGATTGGAAGAAGATGAGCTCGTCGGGCAAAGCGTATTCAGCCTCTATCCGGACGAACCCCGTATTGCCGACGCTGCCACTCGGGCCCTCCAAGGCGAGACCGTAGTTGTCGAACTGGCGCTTGATGGGAAGACGCACAGCACACAGTTTGCGCCGCTGAATGGTTTGGACGGCACGATTGAGGGAATCGTCGGGGTCGCAACGGATATCACGTCCCAGGTTGAAGCCCAGCGCGCCTTTGAGCGGCTGGCGCATTTCGACTCGCTGACTGGACTACCCAACCGGAACGGCCTGCATCAGTACGTTGACATGGCCACCTCTGCGACACCGCTCACGCCATTTGCCGTAGCGATTATCGGCTTGGACCGTTTCCGCGAGGTCAATCACACGTTCGGCTATGAAACTGGTGATCACGCGATCAAAGAGATCGCAAACCGGTTCATGACGCAGTTTCAGGAAAGCGCCGGGGGTTTCTGTGCCCGCGCCGCCGGCGACGAGTTTGGCGTGGTGGTCTCCGGCACAGACGCACGGACTCTGCGGGACACCGTGCATCAACGCGTAGATCAAATCTTCCAGGACCCAGTCATCGTCCGGGAGCAGCCTCTGACAATCGAGGCCCGCACCGGCATTGCCTTCTTTCCCGGCCACGGCGAGGAATCCGACAAACTGATCCGCCGGGCGGATACGGCCATGCATAGGGCGAAGGACGGGGGCTCCACTCACGCCGTATACGACCGGCACCGGGATGAGCCGAAGATCAATAATATTCAGCTTGTCGCGGATTTACGTGGCGCGATACAAGCCGGCGAAGTGGAGCTTTACTACCAGCCCCAGATCGATCTCACCACCGGCCGCATGACAGCTGCGGAGGTGCTTTGTCGTTGGGCCAGGCTCAAGGACTACGGGATTCACATTGGCGAACTGCTGCGGGTCGCCGAGCGCAGCGGTGTGATCTACCTGTTGGATGAGTGGATCATGAACCAAGCGATCAAGAATTACTCGATGCTGGCGCGTAAAGGCCAACGATTGCCGGTTGCCGTAAACGTATCGGCGAGAACGTTTCAAAGACCCAAATTCGCCCAGGAAGTCGCGGGCCTTATCGATATCTGGGGCGTGCCTCCCGCGGACCTGTGTGTTGAAATTACCGAGACCGCGATGGTCCACGATCATGGACAGCTACAACGTACCTGTGACGAACTGCGCAAAACCGGAATCGGTGTAGCCATCGATGATTTCGGCACCGGCAACTCCTCGCTCGTGTATCTCAAGGATTTAGGGGTTACCGTCATCAAAATCGATCTGGTGTTTGTGATCGGACTGGCTAAGGACAAAACCGCCCAGACCCTCGTGCAATCGATTATTGACATGGGCAATAACCTCGATGTGCGAGTGATCGCCGAGGGTGTGGAAGACGAGGAAGTGCTCGATTTACTCCAATCCATGGGCTGCCACGAAGCTCAGGGATTCCATATTGGCCATCCGATGCCGTTATCGCAACTCGTTGACCAGATTACTAACTAAAAATACTTTCTACTGCCTTCGATATCCGTGATTCCTTACCAACGCCCAAGAGAGGCTGGACTCACAAAGACGTAGCAAGAGCCAGATGAAACCCCGCCTAGGCGCGCTCGTACACCGACGTGTCGTTATCAATGGCAATGAAGGTCCGATATTGGCCGGTTCTCGTATGTTGCAGAGCACAAGAGCAACAACCGCTATGTGGCCCAAAGCGGCTGCTGCTCTCGCTGTGCAATCCGGGGTCCCCGGCTCGCTAGTCTTACACTTCCGTCTGCTCCGCCACCTCCAGGGCGTCCTCGACTTCAATGCCCAGATACCGGACGGTACTTTCGAGCTTGGTGTGACCGAGCAGCAACTGAAACGCCCGAAGATTCTTCGTCCGTTTGTAGATCAGGGCAGCCTTGGTCCGCCGTAGGGAGTGAGTACCGTAGGCGGAGGGATCCAGACCAATGTCGACCACCCACATCTTTACCAGTCGTGCGTATTGCCGGGTTGAGATATGCCTCGCGCTTCGAATCCGGCTGGGAAACAGGTAATCATTGATGCCAAGGCCAGTCCGTTCAATCCAACTCGAAACTGCATCTCGGGTTTGCTCTGTGATTTCGAACTGAACCGGCCGTTGCGTCTTTCGCTGCAAGACAATGGCCCGGTGGGCGATATGACCACCCTGCGATATATCAGTTACTCGCAGACCCACGAGGTCGCATGCCCGAAGTTTGCTGTCGATTGCGAGATTGAGCAGAGCCAAGTCTCTGAGACGGTCAGCGAGCTGCAATCGGGTGCGGATCGACCAGACCTCTTTCAGTTTCAAAGGCGGCTTCTGGCCCACCAGTTTGCCCTTATTTCAGATGGCTCTGGTTGTGGCGGCAGGGGCGTTCGGATACATGAATGATCTCCTTCAGTGATTAAGGAACACCATTCTCTGACGAAACGGCGGCTTTAGGCCTTCTGGCCGCCCTTCAATGACCTACCGGTTTCGACCCAATCCGGACTGTTAAGGCCGGAGATCTCATGGAAGCGGGTCAGCTTGACACGGGCTGAGGTACCAGGGCGGCTAGCCGGACGATGAAGTCCAGTGGCTCGAGGATGATGTGGGTGGTGCCGTCCCGATACGGTGTTTTCAGCGCGTAGCACACATTCCCCTGCCGTGAGGGCCAGACGGTCGGTGGCCACGGCCGGACGGGCCACATACCGGCATAGACGCTCGAGCTTGCGCCGCTGGTGGGCTTTGGCGGCGACCCCGGCGTGTAGCGAGAAGCCGGCGGTCTTGGCCAATTGGCTGTTGTCGCTATCTTGTTCCCGGGCGGGTACGGTGTCTAAGTATCTTCCAATAGGCACCTGAAGAAACCGCAACCCGTCGCAGGAGGCGGGTCGGTGTCGAACGGTTCTGGCACTCTGCCGTCCGGGCAGCGTTCCGCCGCCTCGTCGATATCGGACGCTACTACGAGGAAAAAGGAGCCACGGGGGTCCCCGTCACAGCTATCGCTTGCTTCAAAATTGTCCGCTGATGCGGGGCCCGCCCCTCCCGGCCAGAGGAAAGCTTGATCAAACTCCGTGGCCGTGTAGCAACCGGCCTCTGCGCTGCAGTCCACCGGACCGGAGTCCTCGGGACTGGTTGCGGCGTGGGCGGGTAGAACCACAGTCTCCACGACGGGTCGGCTCCAGGCAACGGGCAAAGAGATGGCCAAGCCCTGGAGCAATATACGGCGGTTTCTTTCAGTCGTGTCTGGTTCTTTTCTCATCAGTTGCCTCCTGTCTTGCAGCGAACTTTGTGTAGTTGGGGCACGCCGGCAGGGGGGACCTTCGTCGACCGCACGTCAGCAAATCTAAAACGCCATACGCTACACCACACGCTTTTTCCGGTCAACGCTGCTTACCGGACAACAACCGGCCAAGTTGGAACACTGTTGCCAGCGCGTTCAAGCGAGTGCCTGGTTTCCCCCGGCTGCGGTCTGGGCGTGCATCCTTACATTGGCCGCGATTCGACAACAATCAGGCGGCCTTGAGCCGGTTGTCGATGATTCACGGGTCAAAGGGTGGTGGAAAAGGGGACGGAGGAATTAACCGTTAATCCCTCCGCCAAAACCCGCCCTGCAAGCTCCTTTTGGTCGTCAGCTATATCGGTTATCATCCCTATCTGTTCGAATAAGAACACAGCAAACTACAAACACAAGGAGTTTTCATGACTATTAAAGCCCGTCGCCGTTTGTTGAAAGTAGTTTCCGGTACTTTACCCGCCGCTTGGTTTGCACCTGTCGTCCAATCAATCGTTCTACCGGCGCATGCTCAAACTAGTCCAGTCGACTGCAGTGCCTCGGCCGACTGTTACCACGTAGTCGGCCAGGGAGTAAGCCTCCTCTGGCCTGGGGGTACAGGCCCGGAGTCCGTGCCACTATTCAGCGGCGACGCGTGCGAAGGAGATCCTTTTGTCATGGCATTGGTAGTTGTAGCGGCAAATGCCGACGACGCAGAAGAAGCGTTGCAGTGCGGAGAGATATTTGAAGCAACACCAGGCACCGACCCGGCAGCGTCACCCGGGTGCAATTTCTTCTCCTGCACACTGTTGGATTAGGCAAGAGATTCCGGATTTTTAGGAATTCCAGGGACAGTACACGGAACATCGGGTTCTGATCTGGCTATGTCTGGGTGTGCCGACTTCCCAATCGCTGTCGCCCCCCTCAGACCGGGCGCAAGGAATTCACCCCCCACCAGCGGCTCATCGAAAGGGATTTTGAAGCTCACTAGCCAGGGAGGCAGCGCACAGACTGCGCCCCACGGCCACGCTCGTGCCCCGACCCGGCACGAGCGCAAAAACTTGCCGATGGCGCGACCACGGTGACCTGTGGACGGACGTACGAATATACAAAGCCAACACTCGGGTTGCCACGCCAGGGTTTACTGTCCAGATGCCTCCAATCCTCCGAACGATGCGTGCAACGGAGACATAACACTGGATTCCGGGGCACAACTCTTGTACGACGTCGTATTCGGTGACGACAACGGCACGCCGATCATAACGATACAGTTCCTCGAGGTGACCAGCTAAACGGGCGCGGTCGCCGGTCCCTGTGCCTACCAATAACTCGTCTGGATTGATTCTATTGCCTTTCTCTGGGGATTGCGGCTAGCCTCTCTGAGATGTTCAAGTGGCTAAGAATCCTTACCGGAACCCTGAGGCCACTGGTCAAGTGCCACCGAGGTCTCGCACTCGACAACCTGGCGCTGCGGCAACAGCTCGCTGTGCTCAAGCATGATCATCAACGGCCGCAACTCTCCGATGCCGATCGGGTCTTATGGGTCCTCCTCTCGAAGATCTGGGCCGGCTGGCGCTCAACGCTACACGTCGTCCAGCCGGCGATCGTTGGGCGCTGGCATCGACAAGGATTTTGGTACTACTGGCGCTAGAAAAGTAGGACCTGCGGACGCCCGACAATCGATCCTGAGATCATTCACCTCATTCGATGGATGTGTCGGGTGAATCCGCTCTGGGGTGCGCCTCGGATTCATGGTGAGCTGCTTAAGCTCGGGATCGAGATCTCGGAGACGACGGTCGCCAAATACATGATCAACCGCCCGTATGAGGCGCTGGGCTCAGGTCACGGGAAATGTCCGCTTCTGGCCGATTGCCGGCGATCAACAATCACTAAGGACAGTCAGCAGCTCGACCCTTTCCAGACATTCGGGGATTCGGATATATCGGAAACCAAGGATTTCACTCGACTGAGTGATGTTCCCGCGACAATCCCGGTGCTGTGGATCCTCGAGGCGTCTACCGGCACGGTTCGCCTGGTGGTAAACAAAGGGTCGTCTACCGGCGACGGCATACTTTACCGAAAAGGCCGGCGGTTTCAACGGGAACCCCCTGCCTATTCAAAACACTGTTTTCGGGAAAGTAGCCGCCAGACCCTGAGTTCAGGACGGACTGCACCTATGTGGATATGGATAAATTGCCGGAGCTGCCGATTACCCACCCTCCGCGTCGTGAGAGGCCCGTGTGGAAGACGTTATAAATTATTCGTGGCCAAGGGCGGATTCAGGTTAATCGCTCCTGAATCACACTCAAACCGGCCGTCCCCAGTCACGCATGAAGCAGACTTTCGCTTGAGGGACAGAGGCGGCGCAACCCGTGGATTCCGGGTGTGACTACGTCGACACCTTGATCCAGGAAGCGACTGCCAGCGTTCGCGCGCGTATGGTGTCCAGGCAAGACTCTTTTCGCTGCAGGAAAACGTTCCTCCAGCCCGCGGATGTGGTCGACGAATCTGTCAGCGTTCAACCCGGCATGCGGGCTTACGTAGACATACCGAGGGTCAGGGTGAATTGTCGGTTGAAGACTTTCCCGACCTTACGTTCTCCGTACACACCGGGCAGACCCAGGCGCTCCGCGTCCTGGGCGAGTCCGGGGTGATGACGCAGCCGCCCAGCTCGTAATGCCCGTGATGGGGGTTTTCGGACGCCAGGTCCCAGGATTCATCCATGATCGGGTAGCCGTAGCGAATCGGCACGATAGCGGAGACGAGTTCGCAGTCGTGGATATGACAAGTCGGCATAATGGCCCCTCCGGAGTTGGTCGGGGACGCGATTCTACCAACTGACGGGGCTATTCGGTATGCATGTCAGTGCCTTGGCCCCTTTCCGGACCGTCAAAGATCGTTCGGGCCATAACGGATCCTGCGGTATTCCGAAATTTTGATCGCCACTCCCGAAGTAACCCCTCAGACATCTCAGCGCCACGATGGACAGCGTTCTCACCACCGCCAGAAGCCAGAAACGCGCGACGCGGGGGAGGTCCCTAACGCCATGCCCCTGAGATCAGCAAGGTACAAATGCTACGCGTTTCAGCCGACCTCCGTTCGCTCCGGAAGTTTTATCTAGGTTCCCTTTTCTTCTTCTGCTTAAACCAGGGCGGCTTGGGCGGCCTTTTTCTGGTTCCCGGTGGAGATTGTGCTTTCTTCGCATCGCCGCACTCTGCTTCTGCATTGACTGCCGACGACTCAAAATCCAAAGGGTTTTCTTCGGCTTTTCGGTATATCTCGTCTACGTCGATCGGGTTCTCCCGCGCCCTCCTGATGATCTCGTGGACGTCTACGGCGTCCCTCACGCCGGCGGATTCCTCGCCCTCAGTACCAGCACTTCCGGGGGGCAAGGAATCCTGGGGGTTGATCCCGGTCCAGCCGTACAGATGGCGCAGCATAAACTCGTACGTCCGGCTGTTGAAGCCTTTGTCTCTCAGGGCCTTCCGGCCGCAGTTGATCCACCAGGCCTTCGCGATATTCACGCCGACGTTGATCGTAAGGGTGAAATCCTCCTTCCCCTCAGCGTTCATCCAGTTGTAAAACGTCTGGCGACTGATTCCCAGCAGTACGATGATCTCGGTGGTGGTCGCTCCGCCCTCAAACGCTACCAGGACGGCCTCACGCATTTCATCGGTCCAGACTGTCGGGTACTTGGCATTGTGGCCACCCCAGCGTGCCCGGCGTTTCCTGGAGTCTGGCGGCCCGGCCAGCAACGACTCCTCTCGGTCACCTGTGGCCGGGTCCCTGCTCTCGTCGTCATCGGATTCGTCTGTCATCTGCCACTTCCCTCGCGCGCGTATGGTGTCAAGGCAAGATTCGTTTTGGGGATTTTCCAGGGGGTCGTATCTTCAGGCACACCCCGCCTCGATACTGCGGCGAGAGTGAAATGAACGTCGCCCCTGCCTCTTCCAGCCCGGTCCGCACGGTCCGCTTGATAGCCGGATGAATATCTGTGCCGTGTTCAAACCTGCAGAGGGTCTCGGGGGTCGTGCGGACTCTCGTGGCCAGCTCTCGGAGGCCGATCCGGAGGGCGGCCCGGGCCATCCGGCATGGGGCTGGCGTCAATATGCCCGTAGCCTGGTGCCGGCTAAATCCGCTCACGCCGGTTTTCCCGAGCTTCAGAGCACCGTAGCGTGGGAAGTATATGGGTAGAAATCGAGGGGAAAAGAGGGGTATCCAAGGGCATAAAGGCGCTTGGATACTCGCATAAACACTGAAGTAACTGGTGGAGGCGGCGGGATTCGAACCCGCGTCCGCGGGCCCTCCGCACATTGGTTCTACATGCTTAGTCTGTCATTCGGTTAACCGGCCGCACCCTGACAGACGAGCGTGACGGCAGGCGAGTCCGCTTGAGTTTAACGCAGGGCTAACGGACGCAGCACTGCGCGGTCCTGTGAATTTTGACTCCCCGAACCCCAACCCACAGGCAGGTCGGGCGGGAAGCTAGCCGGTCTTAAGCGGCTAGAGCGTAGTTGTCGTCGTTGGCAACTGTAAAGTTGCGGCTGGATTTACGAGGAGGTCCGCACCTCGGCATGCGCCAATGGTTTCGCGACCCGCGTCGAAGCCAAGTCGCCCCCATTGATCGTCTATTCTCATAGATGGCCTCAATTATACACGAATTCAAGGGCGGCGTAGGAGGCCAGCCCTCTGGCCGATTGGACCTTGATCAGGGCTTAATCGGCCAGAGGGCTGGCCTCCGGGTGGGGGATCGGACCCGCGCCCGGGGACACCGGGCATCGATTTGATCGGCCAGGGGGCTGGCCTCCCACGGGGGCGCCGGACAGCCCTAACCCCCCGAGCCCCTAATTCCTCTGCTTCAGTATCCGTTGCTTCTCGCGCTGCCAGTCCCGCTCCTTGATGGCCGCCCGTTTGTCGTGCTGCTTCTTGCCCTTGGCGAGCCCGATTTTGAGCTTGGCGCGGCCGTGTTTCCAGTACATGGACAAGGGCACCAGGGTGTATCCCTGGCGGTCCACCATCCCTACGAGCCGGTCAATCTCCTTACGGTGCATGAGCAGCTTCCGTGTCCGCACGGGGTCGGGACTGACGTGGGTGGAAGCCGACGGCAGGGGGGCGAAGTGGGACCCGAGCAGGTGCAGCTCGTGGTTCTTGACGATGACGTAACTTTCCTTCAGGTTGGCCCGTCCGGCACGCAGGCTCTTGACTTCCCAGCCTTCCAGGACGATGCCCGCTTCGAAATCCTCCTCGATATGGAAATCGAACCGGGCCTTCCTGTTCAGGGCGATGGTGTTGGAAGGTGTCTTGGGTTTCTTTTTCGCCATGCGGATTTCCGGGACAAGCGGCTAGAATAGGGGGCGTAACATAGCAAACATTACCCCATTGACTATACAAGGGCTGTGCAGCTGATTTCCCTAACCAGAACCATCCTGGCCCGTGGCGGATACTGACGCTTCCGGCGAGACCGCGCGGATCTGGCTCCGCCCCGGGTTTTTCGTCTTCGCGGCCACCGGCGTGTGCCTGGGGCTTAGCGACGTGTGGCGCTTCCCGCAGATAATGGCCGAGCACGCCTCGCCCTGGTTTCCGCTGTTCTACCTGGCGGGGCTGCTGCTGGTGGGTGTGCCGCTTCTGGTGGCGGAGCTTACCCTGGCCCGGTTGGGCCACAGCCGCCCGGCGGGGAATTACGGGTTCCTGGTGCAGGGCACTGTGTCGAGCCCGCTCTGGCAATACGCGGGCATCATCGTGTTGATCGCGGTTTTCATGATCCTGTCCTATACCACCGTGGTCGCCGGCTGGATGCTGGCCTACACTGTCCGCTCGCTCATCGGGGGGCTCGAGGAACTGTCCGCCGGGGCGGCCCGCCTGATGTTCCAGTCGCTCATTACCGATCCGGAGCGCCTTCTGGGCTGGCATACGCTGTTCGTGCTGGGACTCGGCTGGGTGGCGGCCCGGGACGTGAATGCCGGCACGGGCCGTGTGAGCCGGTGGCTGGTGATCACGGTTTTCGTGATCGCCGCAGCTCTGGCTGCGCTGTCCCTGTTGCGCTACGGCTTCGCACCGGTTCTCGGCCTGGAGTGGTCCTGGCACTGGTCGACGTTGTCCGGCGCCATGGTCCTGGATGCGGTCACCCAGGCATTTTTTACGCTGGGTGTCTGCATGGGCGCCATGCTCATTCTCGGCCACTACCTCCCGGACGGGGCGCGGACGGGCCCGCTGGTGGCGCGTGTCGTCGGGCTGGACATTCTGTTCGTGTGCCTCGCGGGTCTTGGTGTAATGCCCCTGTTGTTGTCCGGGGAGGAGCGGGGGGGCGGGATATCGTTCGCCATGGAAACGGTGCCCCTTGCTCTGGCGGAAACACCCTTCGGGAGCGTCTATCTCGGCGCCTTCTACGTGCTGCTGTTCCTGCTCGTCACGACCACCGCCTTGGTTCTCATGGAATTGCTGGTGTCCTGGGCGAGCGAAAAATCCGGAAGAAACAGGGCATCGGTGGCGCCGCTGGTGGCGGGTGCCGTATGGTTCGGCGGTGTGTTGTCGCTGCTTTCCTTCGGCGCCCTGGCGTTCGAGTTCGAGTTCGTCGGCGAGGAGAAAAGCTTCGGGCTGTTTGACGTGATGGATATACTGTCGTCACAGATTCTGCTGCCCATCATCGGCCTTCTGATGGCGATTTTCGTCGGGTGGAACATCGACAGGAAGACATTCATGGAGGCTGTGGGGGAGGGGCGCGCCGCCCATTGGCTGCATCAACTCAAGCGCTACCTGGTACCGGCCGCGGTAGGTGTGATATTCATCGTCCTGGTGTTCGGCCGGCTTCTGCCCCGTGTATAGAGTAAACCGAAGCGCGCTGCTCAACTACAGCGCGCGACAAATGTACGACCTCGTGGTCGATATCGAGCACTACCCCGAGTTCCTGAACTGGTGCTCGGAAACGCGGATCCTCGAGCGTACCGAATCCGAGGTGGTCGCCTCCATAGAAATCCGGTTCAAGGGCCTGCATCGTTCGTTCACCACGCGCAACCGCATGGACGACGGCCGCTCGGTCCGCATCGAACTGGTGGACGGGCCCTTCCGCACCTTGAACGGAATCTGGCGGTTCGTCGAGTTGGATGAACACGCCAGCAAGATCGAGCTGGATCTCGAGTTCGACTTCTCCAGCGTCTTCCTGGCCCGGATCGTCGGGCCGGTGTTTTCCCAGATCGCCAATCGCCAGCTCGACGCGTTCCAGCGTCGAGCCGCCCAGGTCTATGGTTGAAGCGCTCATTCGGGTGGAAGTGGCGTATGCCACGCCGGACCGCCAGTGGCTCTCCGGGCTGGACCTGCCGGCGGGAACCACGGCCGGCGAGGCGGTCCGGTCGAGCGGTCTCGCCGAAGCGTTTCCGGGCGTCGACACGACGCGCATCGGTATTTTCGGTGAACATACGGAGCCGGACCGCGTCCTCGAGGACGGCGATCGCGTGGAGGTCTACCGGCCCCTGATCGCGGATCCCAGGGAGGTTCGCCGTGAGCTCGCCCGCCAGGGCAAATCGATGGGGCGCAGACGGTAGCAGCGCCCGGATTCGGCGCCGCATGGAGGTGTTGCCGTCATCCCGGTGTTCCCTGGTTGCCGGAGCAGGGTGCCGGTTATTCGGACTCGGACTCGGTGTCGGGCCGGTCTTCGCGGGTGAATATCTTCTTGAAGAAACCCTCTTCCGAGGCTTCTGTTGGGGATGTGACGCGCGTGCCGCCGGATTCCTGGTAGGCCTCGGCCAGGTCGGTGCCGTCGATGTCGCCGGTAATCCGATTCAGCGTTTCATCCGCGAAGAACAGGGTGATCTGCCGTTTCTCGAAATCGCTGCCAAGGTCGGGAGAATAGGTGTAGTAGTAGTCCCAGCGGTGCTTTTCGTGGAACGGGTCGACAATCAGGGGGGTGCCCATGATGTAGCGGACTTCCCGCATGCTCATGCCCGGCCGGAGCTGCTCGACCTGGTCCTGGGTGATGTAGTTGCCCTGCTGGATCTCCACGCGGAAGAAACCGCACCCGGATATCGCCGCGGCGGCCAGAATCGCTGTCAGTAGTTTCGTGATGTTCGGCATGCTGTCACTCGATGATTGGCCGGGATGATAACAAGTTTTCAGGGGTGCGGAGTACCCGGTGTCCCACGGCGGCTGCGGAGCAAGGGTTTCCCGGGCAGTGGGCAGTCCGCGCTCCCCCGCCGTCACAGGTACTTGAGCACCGCGATCTCGTCGCAGCGGTGGAACTTGTAGCAGCTTACACAGATTCCCCAGACTTTTTCCGGGAACATTTCCTTGGACACGGTCTCGAATCCCAGCCGGTGAAAGAACCCCGGGGAGTAGGTCAGGGCCATCAGCCGCCGGTGGCCGCGCCCCCGGGCGTCGTCGATCAGACGCTCCACCACCAGCCGTCCGGTGCCCGTGCCCTTGAAGTCCTCGGCCACCACGAGGCTGCGTATCTCCGCGAGGTCTGGGGTGAAGATCTCCAGGGCCCCGCATGCCACGACGGTTCCCGCCGACTCGGCGACCCGGAACCACTCGATACCGGCGGTAACCTCGGCACGGGAGCGGGGCAGCAGGTTGCCCATCCGGGCGTACTCCGACAACAGGGCCAGAATGGCTTCCACGTCCCCGGTGGTGGCGGGTCTGATCAATGCCGCCGCCTGGACGGTGGATTCCGGGGACCGGTTCACGCGCCCGCGGTCCGGGCCTTTCCGCCCGTGTTGTGACTTCGACCGGAACGAGCGAGCATGTCCCGGGCATGGGCGAGGGTCTGCTCCGTGATGTCGATGCCGCCCAGCATCCGGGCGAGCTCCTCGACCCGTTCCTCGTCGTCCAGCCGTTTGATCTCGACCTGAACCGGCTGGATATCGTGCTTGACGACGTGCATGTGCTGGTGGCCCTGGGCCGCGACCTGGGGAAGGTGGGTGATGCACAGGACCTGCCGGGAGCTGCCGATGGTGCGAAGCTGCTGGCCGACGATCTCCGCGACCCGGCCGCCGATGCCCACGTCGACTTCGTCGAACACCAGGGTCGGGACCCGCCCGAGCCGGGCGATGACCACCTGGATAGCGAGGCTGATCCGCGACAGTTCACCGCCCGACGCCACCTTGTTGAGGGGCCGGGCGGGGGTGCCGCGGTTGGCCGCGACGTTGAAGTCCACTTTCTCGTAGCCGTAGCGGGTGGGCTCGCCCTCTTCGGTCTCGATCTCCACGTTGAGCCCGCCGCCCGCCATGCCCAGCTCCTGCATGTGCCCGGTGACGGCTTCCGCGAGGCCCCCCGCGGCCTCGCGACGCGCCTCGCCGACGGCCCGCGCCAGTTCGTCATAGTCCCGCCGGGCCCGCGCGATCCGCGAGCGCATCGCTTCCAGGTTCGTGTCGGAGTCTTCGAGATCCCCGACCCATTGCCTGAGCTGCTCGGCGACGCCGATCAGGCCTTCGGGTTCGCAATGGTGCTTCCGGGCGAGGTCGGTGATGGTGCCGATGCGATCGGCCAGCCAGTTCAACCTCTGGGGATCCAGCTCGGTGCGGTCCAGCAGGTGATGCAGCTCGCCGGCTGCTTCTTCGATCTCCACCCGGGCGTTGTTCAGCATGGAGAGCACTTCCGACAACCGGGGCTCGTATTCAGCCAGCGACTCGATCCGGTGGATGGCCTGGGCCAGGACGTCGTTCACCGCGTCGTCATCCGCATCGTACAGCGCCTCTGCAGCGAACTGCATACCTTCCAGCAGCTCACTGGCATGGGCAAGCCGGTCGTGCTCCTGCTCCAGTTCCAGGTATTCGTTCTCGCCCAGCGCCAACTGGTCGAGCTCCTCGAGCTGGTAGCGGTACAGCTCCAGCTGCGACGCCCGGTCACCGGCCTGGCTGGACAGGGATTCCAGGCGCTCGCTCAGGGAGCGATGTTCCTCGTACAGGGCGGCGAGCTTCTCAACCTGTCCGGTCTGGCCCGCGTAGTCGTCGAGAATGCGCCGCTGTACGTCCTTCTTGAGCAGGGACTGGTGCTCGTGCTGTCCATGAATGTCCACCAGCAGGTCCCCGAGGTCGCGCAGGGTCTGCACGGTGACGGGCCGGTCGTTGATGTACGCCCGAGTCGGCTTGTCGCTGTAGAGGATACGGCGCAGGACGCAGCCCCCGCCGTCATCGAGCTCGTGGCTAACCAGCCACTGCGCCGCGTCGTCGCCGGCCTGCAGCTCGAAGCCCGCAACAATCTCGGCGCTGTCGGTGCCGTGGCGGATCACGTTGCTGTCCGCCCGTGCGCCGAGAACCAGGTCCAGGGCGTCGATCATGATGGACTTTCCGGCGCCGGTTTCACCGGTGACCACGGTCAGGCCGGCGTCGAGATCGAGATCGTTCTTGCGCACGATGGCGAAATCCCGGACATACAGGGAGGCGAGCGCCATGGCCTAGTGCGCCCCGCCGCTGACGTTGTGCCATTCAGCGGCCCGCTGGCATTGGCCCGGTTTGAGAAGCAGCGTTACGGAATAGGCCGGTGGCGGGGGCCATCCCCCAGGGCTCTCGAAAACAGGGATGTTTGAGCGAGAGCGTACAGGGATGTATTCCATCCTTCGGTCCGCAAACGGCACTTCCCTGTACCGCTCCTCACAGCGGCCCTGGGGGATGGCCCCCGCCACCGGCCGCCCGGACGGGTGGGTCTCCAAACCGGGCCAATGCGTGAAGGAGCGCACCCGCCTCCGACGGTTCAGAAACGTTCCGTGGGTCAACCTGTCAACGGCGGGACACACTAGATGGAATCCCCCCATCCCAGCTTGGAGCGCAGCGCCGCGTAGTGGTTGTTCTCCAGGGTGCGCGCCAGCTTGACGGTGCTGTCGGAGCGCTTGATCCGCACTTTCTCGTCGCCGCTGAAGTGGTACTCGATCTGGCCGTCGAAGGACAGGTGAGCGCGGTCCGCGGATTCGTCCGCGAGAATGAAATCCACGACACTCGAGTCCTTCAGGGCGATCGGGCGCATGCTCAGGGTATGCGGGCAAACCGGCACCAGCAGTATCGCCGCGAGCTGGGGATGCATGATCGGTCCTCCGGCGGACAGGGCGTAGGCAGTGGAGCCGGTGGGGGTGGCGGTGATGATTCCGTCGCAGCGGATACCGGTCACGAATTCGCCGTCTACGTAAATCTGCAGCTCGATGAGGCGCTCGAATTCGCCCTTGCCGATCACCATATCGTTCAGAGCGGTGTCCCGTTTCACCAGCTTATCCCGCTTCCACACCTCCACTTCCAGGAGCATCCGCTGCTCGGTCTTGTACTCGCCATCCAGGATGCGGCCGACATCCTCGTACATTTCGGTGAGCGGGATATCCGTCAGGAACCCGAGGCGGCCCATGTTCACGCCCACCAGCGGCGTATCATGCGGCGCCAGCGAGCGCGCGACGCGCAGCATGGTGCCGTCGCCGCCAATCACGATGGCCAGATCGAGGCGCTCCCGGTCGGACTCATCCAGCGGGCCGCGGGAATCATCCGCGGTAATCTCGTCGGCGGTGGTTTTGCCGAGGATGATCCGTATATCGCGGTATTTCAGGTATTCGGCCAGCCCCGAGACGGCGGCATCGACGTCGGGATCCCTGGACTTGCCGAACAGTCCGATGGTTTTGAACATGGAGGCCACTCGGTGGTCGATCCTGCTTTCGAAATTGGTCGGGAAAATCGTGCACTGGCGGAATTCGCACAGATTCTAACCTGATTTACCGAACGCGGTCGCCTGTGCGGTATATTTCCCGGTATGCGGCATTTACGGGCGCGTGCCCGGGCGGCAATTCCGGCCCGCCGGGGTTTAATGGCTTGATTCCCCCCGGTGTACCGCCATATTGTGGGGCAGGCCGTCGTACACGGCTTTGGTGGAAACCGCTTCCCCGGAGCGCGCGGGGCGCTATACTTGTCGAGGACGGGATGCATGCCGGGAGTCGGTCGAGGCGGCAGGCGTTCCAGTGAATACCGGGAACATGAACATTCCGCGAACCGAACTGAATCAAGACGTGCCGGTGATTAAACTCAACGAACGTGCGGAGCAGCTTCTCAGGACGCTCGTGGAGCTGCACGTCAGCGACGGGCAGCCCGTCGGCTCCCGAACCCTCGCCAAGTACACCAACCTGAATATCAGCCCGGCGACCGTGCGCAATGTCATGGCGGATCTGGAAGACCTGGGTCTGATCCGGGCGCCGCACACGTCCTCGGGTCGGATACCGACCCAGCAAGGCTATCGGTTCTTCATCGACACCCTGTTGAACATCAAGCCGCTGGATGCCGGTTCGGTGGAGAAGCTGCAGGAGCAGCTCGGCGCGGAGCGGGACCCGCAATTGCTGCTGTCGCGGGTGTCGGAGGTGCTTGCCAATGTCACGAGCTTCGCGGGGGTGGTGTTGATTGCCAATCAGCATGACGCCTGCCTGAAGCAGGTGGAGTTCCTGCAGCTGTCCCGGGACCGCATACTGGCGATCCTCGTGACGGAGGACGGCCGGGTCCAGAACCGCGTGATTCCGGTGGACCGCGAGTATTCCCCCGGAGAGCTGGTGGAGGCGGCTAACTATTTCAATCACACCTACAAGGGTTTTGTCCTGGGCGACGTGCGCCGCAAGCTGCTCGAGGAAGTGCAGGCTGACACCACGGAGATTCAAAGGATCACCCGTACCGCCTACTCGATGGCCAGCAAGCTGCTTGACAACGACGCTGGCGACGAGGAGGAGATGCTGCTCAGCGGTGAGGAAAAGCTGCTCAGCGTCCCCGACCTGTGCGAGATCGATACCCTCCAGCAGCTCTTCGACGCCTTCAAAACCAAAAACGACCTGCTGGACCTGCTGGACCGGAGCATGCGCGTGAACGGCATCAACATATTCATCGGCGAGGAATCCGGGTATGAGGCGCTCAACAACTGCAGCGTGATCACCGCCCCCTACGAAGCGGATGGCAAAGTGGTCGGTACCCTCGGGGTCATCGGACCCACTAGAATGCGTTATGGCACGGTCATCCCGGTGGTGGACGTGACCGCCAAGCTGTTGAGCGGGGCCCTTTCCCACGATAAAGGGAGTGCCGCGTCGACCTGAGGGGGGCGGACGAGAGCCGGGGGTTGATCCGTAGGAGGCGAGCCCCCCTCGCCGATTGCGGCCTCGAACCACGGCTGATCGGCCAGAGGGCCGGCCTCCTGCGCGGGAGAGTTAGGAGTCAGGGGCTGGTCGGCCTCCGAACCCCCAACCCCAAATTTCCCTCCCCCGGCTTGAACTGCCCCGGACCGGCCCCCATGTCCCACACTGGTGCGAAAAACCGGAGAATCAACGGGGAAACTATGTCTGAAGATCAAAAACGGACGGAATCTGATCAACCGCTGGACGACGAGGTGAGCGACCCGCCCGGGGCGCCGCGGCACGAAACGGGTGGCGCGAACGATCCGGCCGCCGGCGTCGCTGCAGAATCAGATTCCGCGGAAGCCGCGGAGGGCATGCCCGGGGACGGTGGTGCCGATCAGCAATCGCCGGCTGCGCAGCTGGAGGCGGTGCGGGCGGAGCTCGCCGAGCAGAAGGACCGCTACCTCAGGGCGGCCGCCGAGGCGGACAATGTCCGCCGGCGGGCCGACAACGACATCGCCAATGCGCGCAAGTACGCCATCGAAGGCTTCGCCGCCGAGATTCTCTCGGTACGGGACAGCCTTGAAATCGCGCGGTCGCTGGAGATCAACGAGGACGACGCCGGGGCGGTGGCCAAGATGAAGGAGGGGCTGGACCTGACCCTGAAACAGCTCGACAGCGCCCTGTCGAAGTTCGCCGTCGAGGTCGTGGATCCGCAGAAGGGCGACAAGCTGGATCCGGAGCGCCACCAGGCGATGACCACGCAGGAATCCGAGAACGTTCCGCCCAACCACATCCTGAACGTTCTCCAGAAGGGCTACACCATCCACGACCGGCTGCTGCGCCCGGCCATGGTGGTTGTGGCCCGGAAACCCGAAGGCGAAACGCAAGCCGAGGGCGAAACCGCTTGAATCCACGGGTTCCGGCACCCATAGAGAGATCAGCAAACGAATTTTTTATATTTAGAGCAACTGGGGTGAAACAATGGGAAAGATAATCGGCATTGACCTGGGTACCACCAACTCCTGCGTGGCCGTTATGGACGGCGACAAGACGCGGGTGATCGAGAACAGCGAGGGCGATCGAACGACGCCGTCGGTGGTGGCATTCACCGAGGACGGTGAAATCCTGGTGGGTCAGTCCGCCAAGCGACAGGCCGTCACGAACCCGCACAACACGGTGTTCGCCGCCAAGCGCCTGATCGGGCGCAAATTCGACGAGGACGTGGTTCAGCGGGACATCAAGCTGATGCCCTACGAGATCGTCAAGGCGCAGAACGGTGATGCCTGGATACGGGTCAAGGACAAGGACATGGCGCCGCCGGAGATTTCGGCGCGCGTGCTGCAGAAAATGAAGCAGACCGTCGAGGATTACCTCGGCGAGCAGGTCACGGAAGCGGTAATCACCGTACCGGCATATTTCAACGACTCCCAGCGCCAGGCTACCAAGGATGCCGGCAAGATCGCGGGACTCGAGGTCAAGCGGATCATCAATGAGCCCACGGCGGCGGCTCTGGCCTACGGTCTGGACCAGAAGAAGGGCGACCGCAAGGTGGCGGTTTACGACCTGGGCGGCGGCACCTTCGACATTTCGATCATCGAGATCGCCGAGGTCGAAGGCGAGCATCAGTTCGAGGTGCTGTCCACCAACGGTGATACTTTCCTGGGCGGCGAGGATTTCGACCGGCGGGTGATCGATTACCTCGCCGACGAGTTCAAGAAAGACCAGGGCATGGACCTGCGCGGCGACCCGCTCGCCATGCAGCGTCTCAAGGAAGCGGCGGAGAAAGCCAAAATCGAGCTGTCTTCCAGCAGCCAGACCGAGATCAACCTGCCGTACATCACGGCCGACCAGTCCGGGCCCAAGCATCTGAGTCTCAAGCTGTCGCGCGCCAAGCTGGAAGCCCTGACCGAGGACCTGATCAAGCGCGCCATCGAGCCCTGCCGGACGGCGCTCAAGGACGCCGGCCTGTCCGCCAGCGAGGTAGACGACGTGATCCTGGTGGGCGGCCAGACCCGCATGCCCAAAGTGCAGGAAGCGGTGAAGGATTTCTTCGGCAAGGAGCCGCGCAAGGACGTGAACCCGGACGAGGCGGTTGCCGTGGGCGCGGCCATCCAGGGCGGTGTCCTGGGCGGTGACGTGAAGGACGTGCTGCTGCTGGATGTCACGCCCCTGAGCCTGGGCATCGAAACCCTGGGCGGCGTGATGACCAAGCTCATCGAAAAGAACACCACGATTCCGACCAAGGCGTCGCAGGTGTTCTCGACGGCCGATGACAACCAGACCGCGGTCACCGTCCACGTGCTCCAGGGCGAGCGCGAAATGGCCAAGGACAACAAGTCCCTGGGCCGATTCGACCTGGCGGATATCCCGCCGGCGCCCCGTGGCCTGCCGCAGATCGAGGTCACGTTCGACATCGACTCCAACGGCATTATGCATGTGTCGGCCAAGGACAAGGCCACCGGCAAGGAAAACAAGATTGTCATCAAGTCCAGCTCGGGCCTCAGCGACGAGGAGATCGACCAGATGGTCCAGGATGCCGAGCGCCACGCGGAAGAGGACAAGAAGACCCGCGAACTGGTGGATGCTCGGAACCAGGGCGAGGCCATGGTGCACAGCGTGCGCAAGTCCATGGGCGATCTCGGCGACAAGCTGGAGTCCGCAGACAAGGAGAGCATCGAGAGCGCCATCGGCGAGCTGGAAGAGGCCATGAAGGCCGAGGATGCCGATGCCATCAAGCAGAAGACCGAGGCCCTCGGTACCGCCAGCCACAAGCTTGCCGAGCAGATGTATCAGCAGAGCTCCGAAGCCGGCGACGGCGCCGGACAAGCCCAGGAAGGCGAAGCCGGACAGGAGACACGGAGCGACGATGACGTCGTCGACGCGGAGTTCGAAGAGGTGAAGGACGACGACAGCAAGAAGTAATCGCTGATCTGGGCAGTAACCACGGACGCACAGGCGGATTCCCCGCCTGTGCGTTTGTGTTCGTGCATGGCAACTGAAATGAGCGAATAAACACGGCATGTCCGAAAAAGACTATTACGAAACGCTGGGCGTGAACCGCGACGCCTCCGAGGCGGAGATCAAGAAAGCGTTCCGGCGCTTGGCGATGAAGTATCATCCGGACAGGAACCCGGATGACGAGGACTCCATCCACCGGTTCCGGGATGCCAAGAAGGCCTACGACATACTTTCCGATCCCCAGAAGCGCGCGGCCTACGACCAGTTCGGCCATGCCGGCGTGGACCCGTCCGCGGGCGGCGGATTCCAGGGCGGAGCCGGAGGCTTCGGGGACATCTTCGGCGATATTTTCGGGGACATCTTCGGGGCGGCCGGCGGCCGGCGGGGCGGGCGCCGCCGCGGCGCGGACCTGAAGTACAACCTGGAGCTGAGCCTGGAGGATGCCGTGCGCGGCACCGAGGTGAGCATCCGGGTGCCGACCACCGTTGACTGCGAAACCTGCGACGGCAGCGGCGCGGCGCCGGGCTCCTCGCGCGCCACCTGCGGCACCTGCCGGGGCGCCGGCCAGGTGCGCATGCAGCAGGGTTTCTTTTCGATACAGCAGACCTGCCCCAAATGCCACGGTTCCGGATCGGTCATCGAGAACCCCTGCGGTAACTGCAACGGTGCCGGCTTGGTAAAGGAAAACAGAACCCTTTCGGTCAAGGTGCCCGCCGGCGTCGACGACGGCGACCAGATCCGTCTGGGAGGCGAAGGCGAGTCCGGCGGCCGCGGCGGCATGTCGGGCGACCTGTTCGTCGAGATCCATCTCAAGCCGCACAAGATCTTCAAGCGGGACGGCAATGACCTGGTGTGCGAAATGCCCGTGAGCTTCGTCACCGCGGCGCTCGGCGGGGAAATCGAGATTCCGACCCTGGACGGGAAGGTCCGCTTCAAGGTGCCGCCGGAGACCCAGAGCGAAAAAATATTCAGGCTGCGGGGCAAGGGCGTTCGCAACGTCCGCAACGGCCAGGTCGGAGACCTGTTCTGCAAGATCAGCGTCGAGACGCCGGTGAATCTCACCCGGAAGCAGAAAGAGCTGCTGCAGGAGTTCGAGGAATCGCTGGAGGACAGCTCCACGCACCACCGCCCCCGGGAGCACTCCTGGACGGATAAGATCAAGGCGTTCTTCGACGATCTGGTGGCCTGAACGCCACTCCAGTTTGTTCGGCACCGCCGTGCGGCGGGAATTCGAAACCGCTCCCGCTTCCATCGGCTGACGGCCGTGGTTCTGAGTGAAGGTATGCACGAGGTATGGGCCAGTGCCGGGGGGCATCGCCCAGGGCCGCTGTGAATACATCCTTGTACGCTCTGGCTCAAACATCCCTGTTTTCGACAGCCCTGTTCGATGCCCCCCGGCACTGACCCCCCATATTATTGTTTTCAATCCTGTCCCATCGCCCCGGCGCGGACGGCTTGCGCAGACCGGACCGTTTCCGGGTAAAATCCCTTCGCGGTACGCAAATCCACATCGAACTAACACTCGATCGGGTCTGGGCAACGCGAGGGCTCTGCGCATGACCACAAAGAGTTGTATACGGCTCCCGAATCCGTTCTTAACGGCGTCCGAAGACCTCGAAGCGCGATATCGTTGGACGCAATTCGCCGGCCGGGGTTGCGCATGAATCAGTCGGAAGTGAACGGCTGTTTCAGCGCCGACTATGCAAAGGCCCGGGACCGGTTCCGGAAGGCGGCTGCCGATGCGGGCGTGCGCGTCGACGAGTATGCCAATCCAAATGCCGAAGGACCCGCCGGCGAAAAGCTCACCACCGATGTCGCTCGATTTGGCGAGCGCCGCGCCCCCCGCGTACTGTTCGTCACCTCGGCGACCCACGGTGTCGAGGGATTCTGCGGCTCCGGCGGGCAGGTGGCGCTGATGCGTTCCGGCCTCCTGGCGTCGCTGCCGGAAAACGTGGTCGTGGTGCTGGTGCACGCCATCAATCCGTACGGCTTCGCGTACCTGTCGCGCACCACGGAAGACAACGTCGATCTCAACAGGAATTTCATCGATTTCTCCGCGCCGCTGCCGGACAGCGGCGCCTACGACGAAGTGCACCCGTTCCTGCTGCCCGAGGACTGGGATGGCCCGGCGCGGCTCGCGTCCGAGGAGGCCATGGCCCGTTATATCGCCGCGAAGGGCTTGTGGGCCTTCCAGTGCGCCGTAACCGGCGGGCAGTATTCGCATTCCGACGGGCTGTTCTACGGCGGCACGGCGCCGAGCTGGTCCCACCGCACGTTCAAGACGCTGATCGGCGAGCACGCGACCGACGCTACCCACGTGGCGCTGCTGGACTTTCACACCGGCCTCGGCCCCTACGGCTACGGCGAGCCCATTACCACCGGGACCGCCGACGAGAAGGCGCGCGCCCGGCGCTGGTATGGCGACGACGCCACCGATCCCGACGCCGGTTCGTCGACATCCGCGCCGATCCGCGGACACCTGTCGGAGGCTTTCGCGGACGTCGTGCCGGGCGCGCGATCCGCGTCCGTCGCCCTCGAATTCGGCACGGTGCCGGTTCCCGACACCCTGGCGGCGCTGCGCGCGGACAACTGGCTGCGTTTTCGCGGCGACCGGGAGTCGGGCGCGGGAAGAATCATCAAGCAGCGTAACCGGGATACGTTCTATTGCGACTTCGACGACTGGCGCGCCATGATCGCGGCGCGCGGCATCGAGATCGCGGGTCGGGCCGTTGCCGGCCTGAAAGCGGAGGATTGATGGGACCGTGGCTGCCCGGACCGGCATGCGCCGGCGGCGGGAGCTCACGGCGATCTGCCGGTTTCCCGAAGATTACGCGAGACGGCAGGGCCGCGTTGGCCTGCCGGCTTGCAATGCAGGCTCCCGGCCGGGACGATCGGGGGCAGTGTTCCACGATGGACCGTCAACCACCAGGAGATGGGCATGACCATAAAAACTTTCCTTAGATCGGCGTGCGTGCTGCTGGCACTGGCGCTGATACTGCCGGCAGCGACCGCCACCGCACAGACGACGCTCAGGTACGCTTTTCAGGGTGGCGCTAACTCGCTCGATCCCTATTCGCTGAACGAGACTTTTACCCTGGGTTTCCTGGGCAACGTCTACGAAGGGCTGACCCGGCGCGGGCCGGATCTGGAGATCCAGCCGGCCCTCGCCGAGAGCTGGGAGATCGTGGAACCGACACGCTGGCGGTTTCACCTGCGCGAGGGCGTGAAATTCCATAACGGCAATGACTTCACGGCGGAAGACGTCGTGTTCTCCCTCGAGCGCGTGCAGGCCGAGGGCTCGGACCTGACCACGCGGGTTCCGTCGGATGTGGAAATCGAGGTGGTGGACGACCATACCGTCGACTTCGTTCTATCCGCACCCAACCCCATTCTGCACGCCGAGTGGGACACTTGGTACATCATGGACAAGGAGTGGGCGGAAGAGCACGATGCCGTTATGCCCACATCTGCCTCCGGGGATAACGAGAGCCATGCCACTTTTAACACCAATGGCACTGGCCCATTCCGACTTACTGACCATGAACCGGACGTGCGGTCAGTCATGGAGGTCAACGAGGACTGGTGGGACGAGCCGCAGCACAACCTCGACCGAGTCGTATTTACGCCCATTGGCTCGGACGCGACCCGTGTCGCCGCGCTGCTATCCGGGGAGATCGACATGATGTACCCGGTGCCTGTGCAGGACATCGAGCGGGTCAACGGCAACGACGGCACCTCGGTCATGACCGGCCCCGAGCTGAGAACGATCTTCCTCGGCATGGACCAGAAGCGCGACGAGCTGCTGTATTCCGACGTCGAGGGCGAGAATCCGTTCAAGGACGTCCGGGTACGCAAAGCAATGTACCAGGCGATCGATATCGAGACGATCAAGTCCCGGATCATGCGCGGCCTGTCGGAACCCTCTGCGCTGATGCTGTCGCCTTTGATGTTCGAGCGCTCCGATGAGTTCGAGCGCCATCCCCATGATCCGGAAGCCGCCAAAGCCCTGCTGGCCGAGGCCGGCTATCCGGACGGCTTCACGGTCGGCATGGACTGCCCCAACGACCGGTACGTCAACGACGAGCAGATCTGCCAGGCGATCGTGTCGATGCTGGCCAGGATCGGCGTAACCGTGGACCTGAACGCCCAGCCCAGGGCGCAGTATTTCGCCAAGGTGCTGGCGTCCGGCGGCTACGACACCAGCTTCTATCTGCTCGGCTGGACGCCGGGGTCGTTCGACAGCCACAACGTGCTGGTGAATCTGCACGGCTGCCGGGATGACAGCGGCAAGGGCGGCCCGTTCAACCTGGGCGGCTATTGCAACGAAAAGGTTGACGAGCTGACCGCCAAGATCGGTACCGAGAACGACCCCGAGAAGCGCAATGACATGATCGCCGAGGCGTTCCGAATCATCCACGAGGAAGTGGCGCACATCCCCCTGCACCAGCAGGGCCTGGCATGGGGCGTGAGCGACAACATCACCCTGGAGCAGCGGTCGGACAACCAGTTCATGTACCAGTGGGTACGCAAGGACTGAGCCCCGCTCGCTCCGTTGAAGCACCAGGCCGGGCCCCGGAACCCATCCGGGGCCCGGCCCTTCGAGTCACTGGCCGGCGAACCGTGCAGGACGTAGCGGCATGATCTGGTTCGTCACCAAGCGTTTTGTCCAGGCCATCCTGGTGCTGGTGGTGGTCGCCCTGATCGCGTTCGCGATGTTTCGCTACCTCGGCGACCCCGTCAACATGATGGTCGGCATCGAGACCTCCATCGAGCAGCGGGACAAGCTGCGCGAGCAGCTGGGCTTGAACGATTCGGTAGTCGTCCAGTTCGGCCGCTTCCTGGAGCGGGCGGCCCGGTTCGAGTTCGGCATTTCCTACCAGCACCGCAAGGCGGTGAGCGCGCTGATCGCCCAACGCCTGCCGGCGACGCTGGAATTGTCGCTGGTGTCGGTGATCCTAGCCCTGGCGGTGGGCATACCCATGGGGGTCTACACCGCCCTGCGGCGGGACGGCCTCCTGGCGCGGATATTCATGACCGTGTCGCTCATCGGTGTGTCGTTGCCGACCTTCCTGATCGGTATCCTCCTGATCCTGTTCTTCGGGGTCATTCTGCAGTGGCTCCCTACCTTCGGGCGCGGGGAAGTGGTGAACATTGGCGGCTGGACGACGGGTCTGCTCACTCCCAGCGGCCTGCAAGCCCTGATCCTGCCGGCCATTACCCTGGCCATTTTTCAGATGACGCTGGTGGTGCGCCTCATCCGGGCGGAAATGCTCGAGGTGCTGCGCACGGACTACATCAAGTTCTGCCGGGCCCGTGGCCTGCGGACGCGCTCCATCCATTTTCGACATGCGCTCAAGAACACCCTGGTGCCGGTCATCACCATCGTCGGCCTGCAGCTCGGCACGGTAATCGCTTTCGCCATCATCACCGAGACGGTGTTCCAGTGGCCGGGGATGGGGCTGCTGTTCATTCAGGCGGTCACCACGGTGGATATTCCCATCATGGCGGCCTACCTGATGCTGATCGCGACTTTTTTCGTCATCATCAACCTGATCGTCGACATGCTCTACTTCGCGGTGGACCCGCGCCTGCGGGTGCAGTCATGACACCCGCCGCGAAGTACAGGGGAACGGAGGTGGGTCGATGAACGCCCCGGACGAGGCGGGCATCGACAACGAGGCGGCGCGGCGCCCGGCCGGTCTGCTCGCCCGCCTGGATGAGCACGACATGTTCTGGAGCTTTCGCCATTCGCCGCTGGTGATGCTGGCGGCGCTGGTGACGCTGGTGATGGTGGTGTCGTCCCTGGGCGCGCCGGTGATCGCTCCCTATAACCCCTTCGACATGGCCAGCATCAGCCTCCTGGATTCACTGCTGCCGCCGGTATGGATCGACGAGGGTACCTGGAGCTATCCTCTGGGCACGGACAACCAGGGGCGCGACATGTTGTCCACCATCCTCTACGGCTCGCGAATATCCATCCTGGTGGGCTTCGCCAGCGTCGCCTTCGCCATGGTGCTGGGCATCGTCCTGGGGCTGGTGGCGGGCTACACCGGCGGCTGGCTGGATGCGTTCCTGACGCGCATCGCCGACATCCAGCTCTCCTTCCCGGCGATCCTGATCGCGCTGCTGATCGACGGCGTCGCCCGCGCCGCGTTTGGCGGCGAGATCGGCGAGGACCGGACCGCTTTCGGCGTGCTGATCCTGGCCATCGGCTTGTCCTTCTGGGTGCAATACGCACGCACAGTGCGCGGCTCGGTATTCGTCGAGAAACACAAGGAGTACGTACAGGCCGCCCAGGTCATCGGCCTGCCGCCATTCCTGATCGTGTTCCGGCACATCCTTCCCAACGTCATGGGCCCCGTACTGGTGATCGCCACCATCCAGCTGGCGCTGGCGATCATCACTGAGGCGACGCTGTCATTCCTCGGCGTGGGTGTGCCGCCGACCTCACCGTCCCTGGGTACCCTGATCCGCATCGGCAACGACTTTCTGTTTTCCGGCGAGTGGTGGATCACCGTGTTTCCGGGGGTGGCCCTGGTGCTGCTGGTGTTGTCCGTCAACCTCCTCGGGGACTGGCTGCGCGACATTCTCAATCCCAAGCTGAAATGACAGCCTCGACGAGACAGATCACGCCGGTGCTGGAGGTCCGCGGGCTCACTGTGGAGTTTCCTTCGCGGCGGGGGCTGGTCACCGCGGCGCGGGACGTTAACCTCGCCGTGGCCGCGGGCGAGATTCTCGGCGTGGTCGGTGAATCCGGCGCCGGCAAGTCCACCATCGGCAACGCCGTCATGGGGCTGTTGGACCCGCCGGGGCACATATCGGCCGGGGAGGTGCTGCTGGAGGGAGAGCGCATCGATACCCTGGGCGCGCAAGCCATGCGCCGCATTCGCGGCAGGCGCGTCGCCATGATTTTTCAGGACCCGCTCACCAGCCTCGATCCCCTGCAGACCGTGGGCGATCAGATCGTCGAGACCATCGTCACGCACCTGGACATGTCCGAGCCCAAAGCCCGGTCGCGGGCCGTGGAGCTGCTGGGCCAGGTCGGCATACCAGCGCCGGAAACGCGGGTGGACCAGTACCCGCACCAGTTCTCCGGCGGCATGCGCCAGCGGGTGGTCATCGCCCTGTCGTTGTGCGCCGAGCCGGACGTGATCATCGCCGACGAGCCCACCACGGCGCTGGACGTATCAATACAAGCGCAGATCCTGTCGCTGCTGCGGCGGCTGGTGCGCGATCATGGGGTCGGTATGATCCTCATCACCCACGACATGGGCGTGATCGCCGATGTCACGGATCGCGTCACGGTCATGTACCGGGGTCGGGTGGTGGAGGAGGGTCCTACCCGCAAAATCCTCGGCGACCCGGACCACACCTATACCCGTTCCTTGATTTCCGCGGTGCCGCGGCCGGACCGGCGATTCGACCGTTTCCCGCTGGTGGAGTACATCGAGGCCGCCAGCTCCGCGACCCGCAAGATCGACATTCGCACCCACTGGCTCGGCCGGGTCCGCGACTTCGGGCCGGCGCGAGAGGGCGGCGGACCGTTGCTCGAGGCACGCGGCCTGCGTCTGCGATTCAGCACGCGCTGGTCGTTGATGCCTTCCAAGCGCCGCTACGTCCAGGCCGTTGACGACGTCGCCTTTGAGATCGCACCCGGGGAGGTTTTCGGCCTGGTGGGGGAGTCGGGCTCGGGCAAGTCCACCATCGCGCGGATTGTTACCGGGCTGTATCGTCCCCAGGCGGGCAGCGTCCTGTTCGCCGGCCAGGACCTGACGGCGCTCGGCTCGCGGCGGGCGGTCAACCGGTACCGCCGGCAGATGCAGATGATCTTCCAGGACCCGTTCTCCAGCCTCAATCCGCGCATGCGGGTGCGCGACATCGTCGCCGAGCCGATACGCTTCCATCGCCTGACCGAGGCGCAGTCCGAGACGCGCGGGATCGTGGACGATCTGCTTGAGCATGTCGGGCTTGGGGAATCCGCGGGCAAAAAGTACCCCCACGAGTTCTCCGGCGGCCAGCGCCAGCGCATCTCCATCGCCCGGGCGCTGGCCACCCGGCCCCGCTTCCTGATCTGCGACGAGCCCACCAGCGCCCTGGATGTTTCCATCCAGGCGCAGATACTCAACCTGCTCAAGGATCTGCAGGAGGAGCTCGGGCTGACGATGCTGTTCATCAGCCACGATCTGCCCGTGATCCGTCAGATGTGCGACCGGGTGGCGGTCATGCGCGAGGGAAAGATCGTGGAAACCGCGCCGACCGAGCGGTTGTTCGATACCCCCCAGCACGAGTACAGCAGGCACCTGCTCGATCTGATGCCGCGGCTCGATATCGTGAAGCGCAGCCCGGATGTCGCCCCGGCCTGAGCGGCCGCGTCTACCGCCGCCTTCCCGTTTTATACTCAGGCGGGCAGAGGCGCCGCGGTTTTTGGTGTTGGCTTACGTAAATAATTGGATCAGGGCCGTAGGGGCATCCCCCAGGGCCCTGACACACCATACATTGGCGCGTGCTTTCGAACTTTGCCACTACCCGTTACTTTGATGGACGTCATTCCCGCGATATAGTCAAGCGATCGCTCCGCTCGCCCGTTCACGATTGTCCCTGCCCGGGAGGCAGCCATGTCGCAGTTCACAAGCACCGCCGCGCTGGACGCCGCGGCCGACGAGGCGGAGCGGCGCTACGTCGATGCCAACCCGAACAGCCTGGAGCGTTACCAGGCGGCCTGCCGCGTCATGCCGGGGGGTAATACCCGCAGTGTGCTCCACTATTCCCCGTTTCCCCTGACCATGGAGCGGGGCGAGGGTGCGTGGCTGTGGGACGCGGACGGCCACTGCTACGCGGATTTTCTCGGCGAGTACACGGCGGGTCTGTACGGCCATTCCCACCCCGTGATCATGGAGGCGGTGCGCGCGGCGCTGGACGATGGCCTCGTGCTGGGTGCGCCGGGCCGCTTCGAGAACGAGCTCGCACGGCTTATCTGCGAACGTTTTCCTTCCTGTGACCTGGTGCGCTTCTGCAATTCCGGCACCGAGTCGAACCTGATGGCCCTGGGAGCGGCGCGGGCCGCCACCGGGCGAAGCCGCGTCCTGGTGTTCGAGGGGGGGTATCACGGCGGTGTCCTTTCCTTCGCCCATGGCTCGAGCCCGGTCAACGCGCCGTTCGACTACATCTTTGGACGCTACAATGACCTTGAAGCGACCCTGGAACGAGTGGGCCCGCACGCCGATGAGGTCGCCGCCATCCTGGTCGAGCCGATGATGGGCGCCGGGGGCGGCATCCCGGGCGAACCCGGTTTTCTCCAGGGCCTGCGGGATATGGCATCGGCACACGGCGCGGCGCTGATTTTCGACGAGGTCATGACCTCCCGGCTTTCCGGCGGCGGCCTGCAGCGCAGGCTCGGCATCACGCCGGATCTGACCACATTCGGCAAGTACCTGGGTGGCGGGCTGAGCTTCGGTGCTTTCGGAGGCGGTGAACGGTTCATGGCGCCCTTCGACCCCCGCCGTTCCGGAGCGCTGCCTCACGCCGGCACGTTCAACAATAATGTGCTCAGTATGGCTGCCGGCGCCGCGGGGCTCGCCCGGGTATTCACCGAGGAAGCCGCGGACGCCCTGAGTGAGCGGGGCGATGCATTCCGGGAGCGGCTGGGGGCGAGCGCGGCGCAACGGGGGGTACCGGTCCAGGTGACCGGCGCCGGTTCCATCATGTCGCTGCATTACCAGGCGGCGCCCATAGCGCGGCCCTCGGATACGCAGGCCACCCCCGAGAGCGCTCGCAGGCTGACCCACCTCGGCCTGATCGAACGGGGCTATGTCACGGCGCGGCGCGGCTTCATGAGTCTCTCCCTGGCCCTGACGGACGCCGAGCTCGACGGTTTCGTGTCGGCCTTCGACGACTTGCTCGACCGTGCCGGGGATCTGCTCCGCGCGTAGGAGGCGAGCCCCCTCGCCGATTGCGGCTTCGAGCACCGCCCCATCGGCCAGAGGGCTGGCCTCTCAAGCGGCCATGGCCGCTCTGCCCACCGCATGCATCAGCGCCAGCACCTCGGGCTCGCTCGTTCTGTCCGTATCGAAGTTGCACAGCGCGGCATAGGCGAGCTCCCGCGATCCCAGGGTGATGATTCCCGTATCCGCCCGTACGCCCCTGTCCGTGCCGGTCTTGTTCGCAATTCCCGGGATCGTCCGGTCGCCCGGGCGGCGGGCGCGTGCCAACGGATCGAGGCCCAGGGGATGGGGCACCATGCTCAGGTCCACATTCAGCGACAGGCCGTCGCGCAGCCAGCCGGAAAGTCCGGGCCCGGCGAGCTCGCCGCGGGCGACTGCCATCATGAAACGACAGAGCTCCGCCGCCGTGCCGCGGGACAGCGTTTCGGGGTCCTCCGGGCGCCGCTTGTCCCGGACGACGTCAAGCAGGTCAGTGTGGTTCAGCCCCAGCCTTGAACGGAACGCGCGCACCCGGTCGATCCGGAAGTGTTCCAGCAGTACGTTGGTGGCGAGGTTGTCGCTGCAGATGAAGACCAGCCTGGCAATGTCCGAAACGGGCAGCTCGTCGACGCTCAGATGCTGCCAGATACCGGAATCCGACACCGGCGGCACCGTGCGGCGGTCCAGGCGGTGTCCGCCCAGGGCCGGGTCGTCCAGGAGCGCGTTCCCGGCGCAGGCCAGGAGGATGAGCTTGCCCACACTCGCCGCATCGAGCACGCTGTCGCCCTGATGGTCGAGCAGGACAGCGCCGCTGCCGACATCCCGGACCACAACGCCCCATTCCATGGGAGCGAGCGCAAGGCTGCGGTCGAGGGCGTTCAGTGGCTTGCTTCCCCCAGGCCCAGAATGCGGGATTCGTTCCGCCGGCGCCGGTACAGGTCCCAGGCGACGGCGGCGCCGAGCACCAGAAATCCAGCCAGCTCCACCAGGACGTGGTAGTCGACGAACAGGGCGTACAGGACCAATTCGCCTCCCAGCAGACCGCAGGCCGGCGGTCCGCAGGACCCGTGAACCCACACCCCGGCAACGGTGCTGGCGGCGGCCAGGACGGTGAACAGCGCGATAGCGCCCGCCCAGACCGTCTGATTCAGCATCAGGCCGACACCATACAGACCCAGCAGACCGACGGCAGCCAGCGTGCCGTAGCAGGCCAACAGCGCCATGCCGAGCCCAAGTGCGCCCATCAGGCCGTGCCGGCCCCGGCCCCGATATCGACGCAGGTATCGCCCGGGTGCACGGCGTCCTCCCGGAACGGGTAGCCGACCCCGGCAAAAGACGCCAGCAGCGATGCCGGCAGTATGTCCAGCCGGTCCTGTGGGTAGCCGAGCAGACGGCAGGCGGACGGGCCGACGAGAAAGTGAAACGGGGAACCCGGCGCCTCGGCCACGGTGGTGTACATGTCCTTCACCGTGGAGAAGATCTGGTCCCGGGAATAGCCGAGTATGGCAACCATGCGTACGTACTCCCCTGTCGGGCACTAACCGGTCGATACGGGTTTAAGGTCCGCCGGAGCCGCCGCACTGTGCTCGAAGTACCGGACCTCGACGGCCTGGTTGGAATTGTTTGCGCACCTTGCCCCGGGAGCAGGCTGCGTGTGAAATCGTCCGGGCGACGCCAGAGGCACCCAGATATCCGATCACCGACTCCGCTGTCAAGTTTCCGGCCCCGGAGGTAGTGGTTTGGTTAGAAAGCAGGCCCCTCCGGCTCTGACCCGATTGCCACGGTCGCCGCGGCTGACGGCGCCGGTCAGTGGGTGCCCAGGGTCAGCAGGGCGCCGGCATGTGCCAGGGACCGGTCCGTGGTGTTGAAAGTCATGAGATCCTCGCCGATGATCAATGGCCCGCTGTACGAGGCGCGGACTTCCGCCAGCAATGCGGCCCGGTCGAAGCGCGTCGGCACGAAATGCGTCAGTATCAGGCAGGCGGCGTTGCATTCCGCCGCCACGCGGCCGACGACGCTCGACAGGGTATGGTATCCCGCCACGTTGTCGGTCCCCTCCCGGGTACGCACGCCGGGAATCTCCGGCATGTCGCGATGCAGGAAAACTTCGTGTACCAGCAGATCCGCGTCCCTTGCAGCGGCAATGAGCTCCGGACAGTAGGTGGTATCGCCGCTGATGACCGCCCTGGCCCCGCCGTTCTCGAAGACGAATCCGAACGCGTACGGCACAGGCTTGTGGTTGACTTCCACCACCCGGACCCGGACGTCGCCCACTTCCAGGATCTGGCCGTCGGCGATTTCCTCGACTTCCAGCTCCAGCCCGGCGGTGTCGGGACGCTGCTCGTGGGCAATCCGGCCCTCGCGCTCCTTCCGCCACAATTCCATCAGTCCCTCCACATGCGTCCGGGTTCCCGGCGGACCGAAGATCCGCTGGGGACGCGCCCGGCCCTGGTGCCAGCTGGAAACGATCAGTTGGTAAAGATCGACGAGATGATCCGAGTGGAGATGGGTCAACAGTAACGCATCGATGTCGCGGCCGGGACAGTCCGAGGCCAGCAGGCGCTGGGTCACCCCGGAGCCGCAGTCCACGAGAATGTTGGCGACCTCGCTGCGCACGAGCGCGGCCGGGCCGAACCGGTCGGTGTCGGCAATGGGGCAGCCTGTGCCGAGCAGGGTAACGCGCATGAGCTCTCAACCTTGTCTGTCGGGGGTTCCCACAGAATACTTCATCGGGATGGACGCGTCACACCGGCGATGCTGATCAAGTGCACCCCGCCTTGGATGTTGCACCATCCAACGAGCCGGCGGCGAGGGCTCGGTTTGAATGCCCGCTTGATCGGAGAGGCCAGTGCCGGGGGCTGTCCCCCAGGGCCGCTGTGAGGAGCGGCACAGGGAAGTGCCGTTTGCGGACCAAAGGATGGAATACGTCCGTGTACGCTCTGGCTCAAACATCCCTGTTTTCGACAGCCCTGGGGGACAGCCCCCGGCACTGGCCCCATTCTCAGGCGCTGGTTCTCAAGCCGGGTCGTCGGCGCGATGAAATACACGATAGAATCCGAACTCGCCCCCCACGGCTGGTGGATGCCGCCGGCGCTTGGGTCCGAAACGATAAATGGTCCGGGGTCAGGCTGGCGTGCCATGACCAAGCGGGCCACTGCAATACAACGACAACCAGAAGGGGAGAGACATGAAAATTGTGGCGCATTTTTCCAAAGCCGCCGCGGCGCTCGTGTTAGCGGTGATGATGGTCGGCAATGCGGCGGCGTGGGAGCCCGACGGGCCACTCAAGCTTCAGATCGGGTTCGGCGCCGGCGGTGAGACGGATACCATCGGGCGCGTTATTGCCAGGGCGCTGGAGGAGCAGACCGGCTGGCAGGTCATCGCGGAAAACAAACCCGGGGGCGGCGGGCTCGCGATGTTCACCGGCATCGCCGCCATGCCGCCCGACGGCACGGTCATCGGTATGGGGGTCAACATGCCGGTCATGATCAATCTGCTCCTGCGCGGAGAGACGCTGCCGTTCGATCTCGACAGCTTCGACTACCTGGCAACGGTGGGGCGCGCCCCGCTGGTGATCATCGCTAGGAGCGATGCTCCGTACGATGACGTGAACGGCCTGGCGGCCTGGTCCCGGGAAAACGACGGTGTCGCGGTCGCTTTCGACGCCAAGCCCCAGGAATTGATGCTCCAGCGGATCGACAAGCAGGAAAACGCGGGGTTCAAGCTGGTCTCCACCAAGAGCGCCGCGGAAATGATCCAGTATCTGCTCGGTGAACAGGTTGCCGCGTCGTTCTCCGCCGGTACTCACATCTCCTACATGGAGAGCGGTGACGTGAAGATGCTCGCCAGCGCCAACAGCGCCCGGCACGACTATGCACCGGAAGTCAGGACGCTGCGGGAACAGGGCTACGACCTGTTTTCGGACCCCTGGTTCTACATCGCCGCACCCGCGGGCCTTCCAGGCGAGGCCAAGGCTGCCCTGGCCGGCGCCCTGGACGAGGCCTTGAAAACGGACGCGGTGAAGAAAATCGTGGCGAACACCCTGTCGAGCCGGCCGGTAAACCTCGGCCCTGAGGGCACACGGCAGATGTTCACCGAGGGGATGGACGGGGTGAAGGTACTCTTCGGCGACTGAGGCCGTATCCGCGGTGCGCCGGCGAAACCGGCTGGTGCGCCGCGTCCGTCGGCACCGTAACCACTGATGACGAATCGATTGCTGGGCCTGTTCTTCGCGTGCGTCGGGCTGCTTTTGTTGCTCGTCGTCATTCCGCGGCAGACGGAAGTCATCGACTATGGCTGGATGCGTCCACAGTCTTTGCCGAACGCAGCCGCGATCGTGATTGCAGCGGCGGGCGCGGTCCTGGCGTTTCGTCCGCGGGGAGCGATCGATTTCGACTGGCGGAAAGCCGGCCGCGCGGCGCTGTATCTTGTATTGGTGGCCGCCGGCGTCTGGCTCATCGCGCTGTTCGGCTTCGAAGTGGTCGCTCCCCTGATCGCCATGGCGGTGATGCTGATGGCGGGGGAGAGGCGGCCGGCGTGGCTGGCGCTCGGTACGGTGGGTATTCCGTTCGTGATCTGGCTGGCGGCAACGGTCTTGCTGGACCGGCCCCTGCCTTGATCATTGCCGTTCATGCCTGACCTCGACATGGTCATGGCCGGCCTGGGGGACGCCCTGGGCCCGGTTACGCTTCTTTTCGTGGTGGCCGGCGTGGTGACGGGACAGTTCGTCGGGGCCGTTCCGGGCATCGGGCCGGTGATGGCCATGGCGATCGCCATCCCCTTCACGTTCGTCCTCGATCCGCTTCCCGCCATCGCCTTCCTGGTGGGGGTCAATAAGGGCGGCCTGGTGGGCGGGGCGGTTCCCGCGGTCCTGATCAATACGCCCGGTACGCCGGATGCCGCGGCCACGGCCTTCGACGGACATCCCCTGGCCCGCAGCGGCAAGCCGCTGAAGGCCACCAAGATGGCGCTGTACGCATCCACGACCGGGGATACCTTCAGCGACATCGTCCTGATCACGGTGTCGGCCCCGATTGCCGCCGTGGCGCTTTTCATGGGGCCCGTGGAGATACTCGCCCTGATGATCTTTGCCTTTTCGGTAATCGCGGGGCTTATCGGCGACTCGCTCTGGAAGGGGGTCATCGCGCTGGCTCTCGGCCTGCTTTGCGCGACGGTTGGTCTCGACCCCCAGCACGCCACGCCCCGGCTGCTGTTCGGCTGGTACGAGCTCTACGATGGCCTGCCGCTGGCGCCGGTTGCCATCGGCATGCTTGCAGTGGCCGAGATCCTGCGGCGGCTCGCCGCCGTGAAAGGCCGGCCGAAGCCCGCCATACGGATTCCCGAATCCCAGGACCCGGCGGACCGGCGGGTAAGCCTGGCGGAGTACTGGGCCTGCCGCTTCACGCTGGCGCGGGGCGCGCTGATCGGCACGTTCCTCGGAGCGTTGCCCGGAATCGGGTCCACGGCCGCGGCATTCATGTCCTATGCCTCGGCCCGGCATGCCTCGCGGGACCCGGAGAGCTTCGGCAAGGGCAGCCTGCACGGCATCGCGGCGGCGGAGTCGGCGAACTCCTCCGTGGTCGGCGCCAACATGATCCCGTTGCTGACCCTCGGCATACCCGGCAGCGTGAGCGCAGCACTGATCATCAGCGCCTTCATGATTCACGGCATTCAACCGGGTCCGCTGCTGTTCGAGCAGCAGGGCCGTCTGATCTACAGCCTGTTCGGCGCCATGATCATGGCGAACTTCGTCAACCTGCTGGCGGGCCAGCTCGGGCTGAGATTCTGGACCCGGGTCGTTGCGGCGCCGGAGTCCGTCATTTTTTCCGCCGCATTGCTGCTGTGCATCGCCGGCGTTTCCCTCTCGAGCGGCGGCCTGTTCGGGGTGGCGGTCATGCTGATGTTTGCGGGCGTCGGGTACCTGATGACCGCGTTCGGTTTCTCCGTGGTGATCTTCATCATCGCGTTCTTTCTGGGGCCGCGATTCGAGACTTCACTGTCCCAGAGCCTGGTGCTGCTCGACGGCGACCCCCTGGCGCTGACGGGCCATCCCGTCGCGCTGGTGCTTCTGGGGCTTGCCGCGGTGACCGTGTGGCACCTCGGCATGCGCCGCCCGGTCAAGGCGGCGCGCCATGGCGCCGGGCCCGGTTGACGCAGACCCGCAGCAGCGGCGAAGACAGGCAGGCGATGCCCCTCAGGCGGCGTGAGGCCTCTCGGTGACGTGGACGGTGCCGGTAAAGGTGGCAACGAGCCGTCCGGCTGATTTGACATCCACGCGGTAAGTGCCTACACGCCTGGATCGGGAGACTTCGATGGCCTCGGCGGTCAGACGGTCCCCGACGCCCACCGGGGCGCAGAAGGCGATGTCGGCGTGCACCGCGGCGGCAATCACGCCGCGTGCGTTGGAGGCCAGGCCGAACGCCGTGTCCGCCAGCGAGAACATGACTCCGCCGTGGCAGGTGCCATTGAAATTCATGTGCTGTTCCGCCACCGTCATTTCGATCGTCACCCGATCGACGGCGGCGTGGACAAGGGATACGCCCAGACTGTTCAACCAGGCATCGCGCGCCGCGAGTGCTGCGAGTCGCTCGGCAACGGACTTGCCGGTTTCATTGTGGTCATTCATGACCGGCAACCAGCTCGGAGGAGGCGGATTCGGGGTCCAGCTCGCCCGCCTGTACTCGCCGGCACAGGCCATCGATGGAGGCGTCGGCCATGAGCCTGCGCTCCAGGCGGCGTCCGGCGCTGCGGGCGATCAGCTTGCGTATGCGTTCGAGGGCATGTCGCCGGGCGGGGTCGCGTTCCCGCGCGTCCAGCGCGTCGGCCAGCGCCGCGACGCCGTCGCCGGAAATGGCAACGGTCGGCAGCACCTGGACGTCATGATTGTGCCGGCGCAGGGCGATGCCGGAACGGAGCTGCTCGATGGTGGTGTCGGCGTTCGGATGGTCCGCCTTGTTCACCACGATGATGTTGCCGATCTCAAGGATCCCGGCCTTGATGGCCTGGATGTCGTCGCCGAGCCCGGGAGCGCAGACCACGACGGTGGTTTCCGCCAGGTCGGCGATCTCGACCTCCGACTGGCCGGCGCCGACGGTCTCGACAATGACCCAGTCGTAGCCGGCTGCATCGAACACGTCCATAAGCCTGGCGGTGTTGATAGAAAGGCCGCCAAAGCTGCCCCGGGAGGCCACCGATCTCACGAAAACCCCGTCGTCGATCTGATGGTCCGTCATGCGGACCCTGTCCCCCAGGATGGCGCCGCCGGACAGCGGGCTGCTCGGATCCACGGCCACCACGGCGACACTGTCGCCGCGGGCTCTCAGGACGCCGATGAGCTTGTTGATCAGAGTGGACTTCCCGGCGCCCGGCGAACCGGTAATGCCGACGGTCCGCGCCCGGCCGAGGGCCGGCTGGATGGCCGACAGAACACGGGCCGCGCCGTCACCGGTTTCCACCGCCGTGAGTGCGCGCGACAGCGCGGCACGCTCGCCGCGCAGGCGGTCGAGCAGATCCTCGGTTCGCGGTGAAGTAACCGGGGCGCTCATACGACGATCAGCGGGTTGCCGTCGCCGAACTCGGCGCGCAGGCGGCCCACAATCTCCCCGTGGGTGGCGCCGGCAATGGTGGCATCCACCACCTTCGCGAAAACGTTGTCGCGCTCGCTGTTCGCGGCCCGGGCCAGGTCGTCCATGGCTTTCCTGACCGCGTCGTTGTCTCGGTTGTTGCGGTAGTGCCGAAGGGAATCGAGGTATTCCCGGACGACGGCCGGATCCGGACGTTCCAGCGGGCGGTGCACCTCCTGGTCGCCGTCGTAGCGATAGGCGTTGACGCCGACGATGGTCTGCTCGCCGGATTCGACCTTGCGCTGGAATGCCATGGCGGAGTCCCCGATCATGCGCTGGACCAGCCCGGTCTCCACCGCTTTGAACATGCCGCCCGCTTCGTCCACCTGCCGGATCACGGATTCGATGCGCTGCTCCATGTCGTTGGTCAGGGTCTCGACGTAATAGGACCCGCCCAGGGGATCGATCACGTCGGTGAGACGAGCTTCCTCCTTCAGGATGTTCTGGGTATTGACGGCGATGCGGGCGGCGCTTTCCGTGGGCACGCTCAGCACTTCGTCGAAGGCATCCGTGTGCAGGGACTGCAGGCCGCCGAACACACCGGCCATGGCCTGGACGGCCACCCTGGCGATATTGTTGAGGGGCTGCTGGCGGGTGAGGTCGGCGCCGGATGTCTGGCCGTGAAACTTGAAGCGCCAGGTCCTGGGATTCTCGACGCCGAAGCGCTCCCGGACGATCCGCTGCCAGATCCGCCGGCCGGCGCGGAACTTGGCCACCTCCTCGAAGAAGCTGATGGAGATATCGAAAAAGAACGTGAACCGCTCCAGGAACTGCTCGGGATCCATGCCCCGGGCGATGCAGTCCTCGGCATACTGGATGGCCGTTGACAGGGTGAAGCCCATGGCTTCCGCCGGGGTCGCACCCGCCTGCTGCATGTGCTGGCCCACCACGGACAGGGGATTCCAGTTCGGGACGTGTTCCTGGGTGAATGCGATATGGTCCACCAGCACCCGGCGCGCGCCGGGCAGCGCCAGGCGGAAGAACATGTGATTGGCGACGAAATGGGAGATGTAGTCGCTCTGGTTCGAGGTGCCGCTGACGCGGTCCCAGGGTATGCCGCGCCGCTTCGCCACCGCCAGCAGCATGGCCAGCAGGGTAAACGGGGACGGGTCGTTCTGCGCCGTGGACAAAGCCCCGATGTCGATGTGCTCGAAGCACTGGTCCATGTCGTCTACGGTGTTCAGCATTACGCCGCAGGTGCCCAGCAGCTCCGGCTCTACTTCGTCGGCGTCGAAGCCCCGGTATACCGAATTGCAGGGAATCAGGCTCACGGCGCTGGCGCCGGCGTCAATCAGGAGTCGCAGGCGCTTGTTGTAGTCCCGGGGATGGGCGAATCCGATGAGCTGGCGCTGGGTCCAGGTGCGCCCGCGGTGCATGGTCGGATAGATGCCACGGGTCATGGGCAGCTGTCCGGGGTAGCCGAGGTCTTCCGAATAGCGGTCATCCGACCAGTCTTCGGGCGCGTACAGCGGCTTGACGGGAACCCCCGAACGATTCCGGATCTCACGGTCGTCGGGAAGCAGATTCCGGTATTCTCTTTCCCATCGTTCCCGGGCGGTTTCCTCCGCGGGGGGCGGTGTTTCTTCAAAGGCGCCGGGCTGGCTGCTCATGGGCGGTCTCCGGTGTTGTCGAGGGCCTCGCCGCGGGCCCGCTGGGTGAGGGCGGTGACTGATTCGGTGATGGCGTCCAGCGAGCTGCCTGGATGAAACACCTTGCTGACACCGGCGCTGGTGAGGTCGCGCTCGTCCTCGTCCGGAACGATGCCGCCGACGATGACCTTGATATGATTCAGGCCGGCGTCGGAGAGCGCCTTCATGAGCTTGGGAACCAGCAGATGGTCGGTTGCCAGCGAGCTGATGCCCAGGACATCGATATCCTCGTCCATGGCAAGCCGCACCACAGCCTGGATATCCTGCCAGGGAGGCGTGTACACGACATCCATGCCCTGGTCCCGCAGATACGCCGCGATCACCCGGCTGCCGCGATCATGCCCGTCGAGGCCGATCTTGGTGATCATGACTTTCGGGGGGCGGTTGCCCGTCGTCTCTGCCGGGGTGGTGTTCATCGCCCCAGCTCCACGCAGGCCATCAGTTGACGCGCGATCGTGCGCGGTGAGTCGCTGCCTTTTCGATACCACACCTGCGTCCAGTTGCAGGCACCGATGAGAAACAGGCGGAGGTAGTGCTTTTTTTCTGTCGTCATGTCGAGCTCGTCAATCAGGGTTCTGAAAATGTCTTCATACCGGTGGCGAAGGGCCACCAGCTGGTTCTCCACGCCGGGCGCGTCCTTCGGCAGCACGCGTATGACCACCTGGACGTAGTCGCTGCCGTCCAGGAGGCCGTCGAGGTGGGCTTCCAGCGCCGCCTGCAGTCGTTCCACCGGATCCTCCAGACCTTCGATTTCGCCGAACACCTGCTTACACAGGCGGTCGACGCCTTCGGTGTATACCGCCAGCAGCAGCTCATCCTTGGACGCGAAGTGGTAATACATGGAGCCCGCCAGCATGCCGACCCGGCCGGCCACTTCCCGCATGGACGCGGCCTGGTAGCCGAATTCCCGGAAAGCCGCGGCTGCGGCGTCCACGAGGGCCTGGCGGCGGTTGTCGGCGCGCAATGGCTGGGCGTTGGTATTCATAGCAAGCAAACGATTGTTTGGTAGACGATACCAAAGGCCGGGGCGGGCTGCAATAGGGGGTTGAATTTGTGTGCCAGCCTCACAGAACGGGCCGGTGCCGGGGGCCTCCCTCAGGGCTGTCGAAAACAGGGATGTTTGAGCCACACTGTACAAGGATATATTCACAGCGACCCTGAGGGAGGCCCCCGGCACCGGCCCTTAACCTTCATCCTGGTTCGAACCCCGAACCCCCGTCGCTTGTAGGAGGCGAGCCCCCTCGCCGATTGCGGCGCTGGTCAATGTCCGATCGGCCAGAGGGCTGGCCTCCGGGAGGCGTGGGCCGATACCCAGCCCCCAATTTGTCTCTCTCCTCCCACAAAGGCATAGTCCCTCGACTGTTCCGAATTCAAAGGGTCCCACCACATGAAAGCATCCGATCTGTTCGTGAAATGCCTGGAAGCGGAAGGCATCGAGTACATTTTCGGAGTGCCCGGGGAAGAGAATGCCCAATTCATGCTGTCCCTGGAGAAGTCGGACAGCATACGGTTCGTCCTCACCCGGCACGAGCAGGGCGCGGCGTTCATGGCCGAGGTGTACGGTCGCCTGACGGGAAATACGGCGGGCTGCCTGGGCACGCTCGGCCCCGGCGCCACCAACCTGATCACGGGGGTCGCGGACGCCAACATGGACCGCGCCCCCCTGCTGGTGCTGACGGGGCAGGGGGATTCGGAGCGCCTGCACAAGGAGTCCCATCAGATCATGGATGTCGTCGCCATGTTCCGTCCGGTCACCAAGTGGGCGCAATCCGTATTCCATCCCGACAACATCCCGGAAATCGTACGCAAGGCGGTGCGCCTGGCGCGTACGGAGAAACCGGGTGCCTGCCTGATCGAGCTGCCGGAGGATATTGCCGCACGGGACGCCACGACCACACCCATCGAGCCCCGCCGCTTCCGCCGTCCCGTCCCGGACGACAAGATCGTCGACCGGGCCTGGGAGGCCATCCGGCAGGCGAAGCGGCCCATCATCCTCGCCGGAAACGGCACCATCCGCCGCCGCGCCAGTAAGCAGCTGCGGCGGTTTGTGGATCGGACGGGCATCGGCGTCATAAGCACCTTCATGGCCAAGGGCTGCGTGGACATGGACGCCGAGCAATGCGTTTACACCATCGGCCTCGGCGCCAAGGACTATCCGGCGTACTGCATCGAGCATTCCGACCTGGTGATATCCCTGGGCTATGACATGGTGGAGTACCACCCTGAACTTTGGAACCCTGGCGGCGGTAAACGCGTCGTGCATATAGACTTCATTCCCTCGGAAATCGATGAGAACTATCGCCCCGAGGTGGAAGTGGTGGGGGATCTCGCGCACACCCTGTGGATGCTCAATGAGCGGGTCGACGCCCTGGGGACGGAAAACCTGAGCTTCGATCATTCTGTTGCGCGGCGGACCCGCACCTTGATGCAACAAGAGCTCGCAAGCTGCGCCAACGACGATGCACGGGGGCGCATCAAGCCGCAAAAGGCGGTGTGGGACGCCCGGCAGGCCATGGGGCCGGATGACATCCTGCTGTCGGACGTGGGTGCCCACAAGCTCTGGGTGGCGCGGTACTACCACTGCCACGAGCCCAACACCTGCCTGATTCCCAACGGATTCTGTTCAATGGGATTCGCGCTGCCGGGCGCCATCGCCGCGCACTTGGTACACCCGGAGCGGCGGATACTCGCGGTCTGCGGCGACGCCGCCGTCCTCATGAACTGCCAGGAAATGGAGACGGCGCGGCGTCTGGATGCCAACATAACCGTCATGGTCTGGGAGGACAACGCCTACGGCATGATTGCCTGGAAGCAGGACAACGAATTCGGCCGCCATACCGATCTCGGTTTCGGCAACCCCAAGTGGCTGCCGCTGGCGGATGCCTTCGGTTGGAACGGTTATGTCTGCGACGATAGCAGCCGGCTGCGGGACACCCTCGAGGAATCCTTTGAAACCCCGGGACCGAGCCTGGTGGTGCTGCCCATCGATTACGCCGAGAACGCCAAGCTCACGCCTCAGCTGGGCGACCTGCAGATGCACATCTGATCCGGGACCGGCGTCGGGGCGGCCCGGCGGACGCTGTGCTGGTTTCTCGGCCGGGGGCCGGGCGGCACGGCCCTTCGGGTTGTCCCGGGACCAGTTGGGCGAGGGCGACGAGGCTCAAAAATCCCACCATGTAGTTCGTGTACACGAAGCGAGGGAAATAGGCATGCCCGCCGAAAAACAGCGTCGGTCCGACAAGCAATGCCAGGATTCCCAGGCACAGCCAGGGCGGTGACGCCGGCCGGTAGAATACGAAGTACAGCATACCGAATAGTGCGGCCGGGGCGAAGAGCAATGCCGCTGCGATGGTGTGCAGGTCCACCTGTTCAACGGGAATCCCGCCGTAGGTGATCAGTTTCGCGGCAACCATCCATGCCGCGTCTATCATCGTGTCGTACAGCGGTGCGGACAGGTCAAGCATGGTGCCCTTGTTGTCCACGAGAAGTTTCATTTCGCCGGCGTAGTACAGGTTGTGATAAAGCGGGAGCAGAAACACCAGGAAGAAGGGGATTGCCAGGCTGGCTCGCCGGGTGGCGGCAATCTGCAGCACGGCGAGAGCGGGGGCCACCAGGAGCAGGTTCTGTCGTATGAACGGCAAAAGCGCCAGCAGGATGACTGCCGCTACATGCCGGTCGCGCATCAGGGCGGTCACGTAGAGGATCGCCAGGGAAACCGCCAGCCATTCGGACAGCCCCTGGACCGCATTTTTTGCTGCATACGGCGCGGCCAACAGCAGAATCAATGCAGTGAACCGGGCAAGCGGGTCATCGAGGCGCTTGAGCGAGCTGACGCCGATGGACAGGCATGCCAGCACGACAAGCAGGATCAGCAGCTGCATCATCCGGTTCTCCCCGCCGCACAGCCAGATCATGCCGGCCAGGAAGTAACGATATCCCGGTTGATCGACGAAATGCCGGGTGTCCGCGCCGTGGTAGGCGCTGCTGGACCCCCAGAGCGTCCCATGATCCAGCATGTTGTGGGCGTAGAGACTGTATCGCCAGGGGTCGTCGCTGCGGTAGTGCTCGATGGGCTGAAAAAACACATCGAGGAACAGCGTGCTCAGCAGTATGCAGACGATGAGCGGGGCAAGCGCGCGCCATCCCATGCGATTCCGCGACAGGTGAAGGTAGAACAGTATCGCCAGCCCGGCCATGAAAGGCACGAACAACGCCGATGCATGGGGGCCGAGGGCGTGATCGTCCGTGTAGAGGAGCGGTTTCAGGACGAGAACGGCGGCGGTGGCGCCGATCGCCAGTGCACCCAGGATCCAGGGCTCCGCTTTTCGCAGCCGCAGGGCGGGTTGGCTGAAAAAATTACGCAGGCTGTCCATGCTACAGGGCCTGGTTCATCGCTACCGGATGCGCCGGCACAATCCGATCGCTGCCGTGTAGCTGTAAAGGTGGCTGCGATCGGCCACCGGCGCGATCTCGCCATTGCCGTAGAACCCGGCAAAAGGCATGCCGGGGCATTGTTCCCGGAGTATTTCGATGTCCCGGTCTGCGCCGCCGTAGAATCCGGGGCCCCGGCCCAGGCATGAAAACATCAGTCCGAAGTCCGGGGGATCCTCCGGGCCGTCGAGCGCTTCACCGACCACGCGCTCCATTTCGCGCTCCGCCGCCTGGCGGTCGCGCAGCGCCCAGAACAGGCGCTGGCCTTCGTGAAGCTCGTCGGCCAGTGTCACGGAATGGTCGTCCGGGTTCGCGGAGACAATGTGATCCAGTCGGAATCGCCCCTCGTCGATCGCGGAGTCGGGGTCGCCGAACGTAACGCCGCACATGAGCATGTGCAGCGGTATGCGGTCCATTCTCCGGATCGAATCGGGAAGGGCATTGATCAGGACGTTCAGGGCCGGATACTTGCCGAGGCGCACCAGGTTGAAGCCGTTGGCTTCGGCCACTTCCAGGGGCGCCGTCAGCGGCAGGACCCCGCGCGCCACCACGGTCTCCAGCCGGACGCCATCCAGCGCGCATGCTGCGACGCCGGCGGGCTCCGGGCGGCCGTTTCGCCAGACGGCGAATGGCCCGCGTCCGGAGCTGTCGCTGGCGATGGCCCCCAGTCTCGCGCCGCCCTGGTTCAGCCAGTCCACCGACGCATCCCGCGGGGTGCCGAGGGAAATCAGGGTCCCGCCTGATCCGGCCTCGTTCTCCAGGCCCATGGAGACCCCGTTGCCGACCACCAGCGCGGCGGCGCCGCTGCTGTCGACGGTCCAGTCCTGGTCGGTAAACAGACCCATGGCGGAGCACCCGAACACCTGGGTGCAGCGGGAGACCCGGGCCGCGGCGCGCAGCGCCGGCTCCAGGTCCTGCAGGTGATCATCGGTGAGAAACAGGAACAGTCCCATCACCTGATCGAGCCGGGCAGCCTCCATGGCGGCAGACACGGCACGCTCCACGTGGCGGGTGGCATGGGGCCGCCCGAAACTGATGCCCGACCCGGCGACCCTGCCGGTCACAGGTTCTTGTTCCGGTAGTCGCACAGGTCCTTGATCACGCACTCGGCGCAGCGCGGCGACCGCGCCGTGCAGACATAGCGCCCGTGGAGGATCAGCCAGTGGTGGGCATCGCGCTTGAACTCGTCCGGGACGAATTTCATGAGCTTTCTTTCCACGGCGAGGGGCGTGCTGCCCGGCGCCACGCCGGTACGGTTGGATACCCTGAAAATGTGGGTGTCCACCGCAATGGTGGGCTGGCCGAAGGCCGTGTTGAGAATCACGTTGGCGGTTTTCCGGCCCACGCCGGGAAGGGCTTCGAGCTCCTCACGCGTTTCGGGCACCCGGCCGTGGTGTTCCTCGAGCAAAATCCTGCAGGTCGCGATGATGTTCTTCGTTTTGCTGTTGTACAGGCCGATGGACTGGATGAACGGTTTCAGTCCAGCTTCACCGAGCCCGGCCAAGGCCCGCGGCGTGTTGGCTTTCCTGAACAGTTTTTCGGTGGCCTTGTTCACGCTCACGTCGGTGGCCTGTGCTGAGAGCATCACGGCGATCAGCAGCTCGAACGGCGACCGGTAGCGCAGCTCCGTCGTGGGCTTCGGATTGTTGCGACGCAGGCGGCTGAAGATCTCCCGCCGCTTGCTGTTATTCATGACCGGGCGGGTGGTCGTGCCGGCGGTGGGCACGCACGCGCGACACCGCGGCGGCGATGTCGTCCTTCATTCGACCCCGGCCGGCGCGGGACCGGGCCTGTCCGTGCAACCTGTCGAGCCGGCGACGGCGCGCGTGGCGCTCCAGGCGCTCGACGCGCGCCCGGGTCCGTTGCCGGGCCCGCTCCCTGTCCGCCGGTGGATACTCCGGCCACGGGCCGTCGCCGGCGTTCTCACTCGCCGGGGCGGGTAGAACGTCTATGCAGTCGACGGGGCAGGGTGGAAGGCACACCTCGCAGCCCGTGCATTCCGATTCGATGACAGTATGCATCTGCTTCGACGCGCCGACGATGGCATCCACGGGGCAGGCCTGGATACACAGGGTGCAGCCGATGCAGCGCGGCTCGTCGATCCGTACCACGGTTCTGGGTTTGTGCTCGCCGTAATCGGAGTTCAGCGGTTTGGGATCGCGTTCCAGCAGGGCCGCGAGACCGTGAATCGTGATATCGGCGCCCGGGGGGCACTGGTTGATATCCGCGTCCCCATCCACCACCGCACGCGCGTAATCCAGACACCGGGGATAGCCGCACTGGGTGCACTGGGTCTGCGGAAGCCAGGCGTCGACAGCATCGACGAGATCGTCCCGGGTGTCGGACTTGCTCAAGACCGCCGCCGCGCTACTTGACTTTCATGCCCGGCTGAGCGCCTTCGTCCGGGGACAGCAGGAATACGTCCCGGCCCCCGGGTCCGGCCGCCAGGACCATGCCCTCGGAGACGCCGAAGCGCATCTTGCGGGGTGCGAGATTGGCTACCATGACCGTGAGCCGCCCTTCGAGCTCCTCGGGCTGATAGGCCGAGCGGATGCCCGCGAACACGTTGCGCGTCCCGTCGCCGATGTCCAGGGTGAGCTGCAGCAGCTTGTCCGCGCCTTCCACGTGTCCGGCCTTCACGATTCGCGCCACCCGCAGGTCCACCTGAGCGAACTGGTCGATGTCGATGGTCTCGTCGTTGTCGTTTGTATTGTCGGTCTTCATGGCGTCCGATTTTTTCGAGGAGTCGATCATGGCGTCGATGGCTTTGGGGTCTACCCGGGTCAGAAGGTGGTCGTACTTTCCGATGCGGTGTCCGGTCAGGGGCTCGTCCAGAGCATCCCAGGCGCCGCTTTGCGACACCTGGCAGTTCAGGAAACGCTCCGCGCCGGCGGCGGTTCGGGGGAGCACCGGGCCGAGGTAAGTGATCAGAACACGGAATAGATTCAGCCCCTGGCTGCAGATGGCCTGGAGCTCGTTCTCGCGTCCTTCCTCCTTCGCGATCTCCCAGGGCCGGTGGTCGGCAATGAACTGGTTGGCCCGGTCCGCCAGGGCCATGATATCGCGCATGGCGCGGCTGAATTCGCGGTTTTCGTAGCTCGCGCCCAGGCTGTCGCGGGCATCGATGAAGGTCCGGTACAGATCATCGTCCATGAGGCGGTCCGCCAGCATGCCGTCGAATCGCTTGGCAATGAATCCTGCACAGCGGCTGGCGACATTGACGACCTTGCCCACCAGATCGGAGTTCACCCGCTGCACGAAGTCATCGAAGTTGAGATCCAGGTCCTCGATCCGGTCGCTGAGCTTGGCGGCGAAGTAATAGCGCAGATACTCCGGGTTCAGATGCTCCAGGTAGGTCCGGGCCATGATGAAAGTGCCCCGGGACTTGGACATCTTGCTGCCGTTGACGGTGAGAAAGCCGTGGGCGAACACGCCGGTGGGTACGCGGAACCCGGCGCCGGCCAGCATGGCGGGCCAGAACAGGGCGTGAAAATAAAGGATATCCTTGCCAATGAAGTGATACATCTCCGTCGTGGAGTCGGCGTTCAGGAACTCGTCAAAGTCTATGCCGGTGCGGTTGCACAGGTTCCGGAAGCTCGCCAGGTAGCCGATGGGCGCGTCCAGCCACACGTAGAAGAACTTGTCCTCCTCGCCGGGAATCCGGAAACCAAAATAGGGCGCGTCCCTGGAGATGTCCCAGTCCCTGAGGCCGGCATCGAACCATTCCTGCAGCTTGTTGCGCGCTTCGGTCTGGATCTGTCGGCCCGATGTCCATTCCGTCAGCATGTCCGCGAAGTCGTTGAGTTTGAAGAAAAAGTGCTCGCTTTCCTTCTGGATCGGCCGCGCGCCGGACAGCACCGACACCGGGTTGATGAGGTCGTTGGGGGCGTAGGTTGCCCCGCAGCTCTCGCAGCTGTCGCCGTACTGGTCCGGCGTCCGGCAACGGGGACACTCGCCCTTGATGAATCGGTCCGGCAGGAAGATGTTCTTCTCCGGATCGAAGGCCTGCTCGATGACCCGCCGGCTGATGTGGCCGCCCTGGTCGAGCTGCGTGTAGATGTACTCCGCGAGCTCGCGGTTTTCGTCGGAATGCGTCGTGTAGTAGTTATCGAAGCTCACCGCGAAATCGTCGAAATCCGCCCGGTGCTGTTTCCACATGGCCTCGATCAGCTCTTCCGGAGAGATGCCCTCGGCCTGGGCTTTGAGCATGATCGGCGTACCGTGGGCGTCGTCGGCGCAGACGAAATAGCATTCGTGGCCGCGCAGGCGCTGGTACCTGGCCCAGATGTCCGTCTGGATATACTCCACCATGTGGCCGAGGTGGATCGGGCCGTTGGCGTACGGCAGGGCGCTGGTGACCAGTATTTTTCGCTGTGGACGGCTCATCAAGGGCTCTTGGGACAGGAGGTCGGCCGAAGGCCGCTAAACCTACCAGAATTGCGCGGTTCCTGGAAAATTCTTTTGCCCGGCGGTGAATGATCGCAACGGGGATCTCTTATTAGTTGGGAGCAAGGCGTGGCCAGGGTTGTCGGTTCCGTGCGAGGTGCGGCCTTGCGTACGGCCGCGGTACAGATTCCACGCTACAGCCGGACAGAGTGGCCGAAGGCTAAACCTCGATTGCGCGGTTCCGGAAATTCGCCCGGCGAATGTCCCGGCATTAGTTGGGCAAGGGCCGGGTTCGCGGCGCCTGGACAATGGATCAGGCAAACTGTCCCGGATTGATTCCAATGATCGATTTTTGTCCAATCAAGGTTAACTCCGGCCCATGCAGGGCACAGCCTTATCGGTGAAACACCTGTGGATGTTCTGATCACGAGCGATTCCACCTTACACTTTCGTCCTCAGGTGGAACGACTTGGGACGAGTCAGGCTTTCGTAGCCGACCCGGGACAGAGTGCAGCCGCGGCCGGAGTCCTTGACGCCGGTCCAGGCCAGCGCCGGGTCCAGGTAGTCGCAGCGGTTCATGAACCAGGTGCCGGTATCGACCTGGTTGCCGATCCTCTCCGCGGCCTCGAGATCCGTGGTCCAGACCGAAGCGGTGAGCCCGAACTGGCTGTCGTTCATCAGCTCGATGGCCCGGGCGTCCGATTCGACCTTCATGATACCCACCACCGGGCCGAAGGTTTCCTCGGTCATCACCCGCATGGAATGGTCCACGTCCACCAGGATCTGGGGGGCGAGATACGGGGTGCCCTCCCGGTCCTCCGGGAACGAGGCTGGATCGATCAGCGCCCGGGCTCCCTGGCTGACGGCTTCGGCCACCTGGCCGCGGATGAACTCCGACGCCGAGGCCTTCACCACCGGCCCCAGGTTGGTGTGCTCGTCCAGCGGGTTGTCCAGGCGGTACCCGCGCGTCAGCTCGACCAGGCCATCGACGAAGCTGTCGTAGACATCGGCGTGCACGTAGATGCGCTCGATGCCGCAGCAGGACTGGCCGGAGTTGAAGAAGGCGCCGTCGGCGAGGTTCTCCACGGCATGATCGATGTTCACGTCCGGGCGCACGTAGGCCGGATCCTTGCCGCCGAGCTCCAGGCCCACGCCCATGAACCGTCCCACGGCGGCCTGCTCGATTTTCGCGCCGGCGGGCACCGAGCCGGTGAAGGCGACATGCTCGACTTCCGGGGCCTGGATCACCCGGGCCGCCGATTCGTGGGTGAGATGAAGGTATTGAAACACGCCGTCCGGCAGGCCGGCTTCCCGGAACGCCTCCACCATGCGCTCGGCGCACAAAGGCGTCTGGGCGGCATGCTTCAGAATGACCGCATTGCCCGCCATGAGGGCCGGCACCACGGAGTTCACCGCCGTCATGTAGGGAAAGTTCCAGGGCGCGATGGTGAGCACCACTCCCAGTGGTTCGCGCTTGATATAGCGCACGAATCCTTCCTTTTCGCCCACGTCGATCGGCGCCAGGGTGTCGGCGGCGATATCGATCATGTACCGGGCGCGCTCCTCGAACCCGCCCACTTCGCCGCCGCCCGCCGATACCGGGCGGCCGATCTGCCAGGCGAGCTCTTCGGCGTGGCGGGATTTTTTCGCCACGAACGCGTCCACCGCGGCCTGGCACAGCCGCGCGCGCTCTGCGATCGGCATCGCGGCCCACCCCCGGCGGGCGTCACGGGCCAGGGCGAGGGTCGCCGCGATCGTGTCGTCCGAAGCATAGTCGCGTTCGACGTAAACGGAACCGTCGACGGGTGATATGGTAGTTTGTCGGTGCTTGGTCATTGCGATGCGTCGTGGATTGGCGAGCCGCGACTATTACACAACAATGTTCCCGATTGAAGGAGGTCCGATGGCGCGTTTGGTGTGGATTGCATGCCTTATCACAGTTGTTTTCGCGGCATCCGCGGTGGCCGCGAAGCCGCCGTCCGTGTTCATCGAGGAACTGACCTGGACCGAGGTTCGCGATGCGCTGGCGCAGGGGTATACGACGATCATCATCCCCACCGGCGGCACGGAGCAGAACGGGCCGCATATGGTGCTGGGCAAGCACAACGCGATCGTCGAGCACGCCGCGGGAAAGATCGCCGGGCGGCTGGGCAATGCCCTGGTGGCGCCGGTGATGGCTTATGTGCCGGAAGGCCCGGTGGACCCGCCGTCCGGCCACATGCTGTTTCCCGGCACCATCACGCTGCCGGACGATGTGTTCATGCAGGTCGTGGCGTTCGCGGCGCGCAGCTTCCGGGTGCACGGGTTCAGGGACATTGTTCTGATCGGCGACAGCGGCGGCAATCTCGACGGGCTGAACCGGGTCTCCCGATCGTTGAGCCGGGAGTGGCGCGACACGGATGTCCGCGTGCATTTCATCGAAGAATTCACCCGGGGCGACGAGTTCAGGCGCTGGCTGCGGTCGCAGGGAGAGTCCGAGCGGCAGATCGGCCGCCACGCAGGGATCATGGATACCTCCGTGGCCATGGCCGTGGACCCGGGAATGGTGCGGCCGGACAAGCTCGCGCCGTCGTCGGACTTCCGTACCACGGGCGTGCTCGGGGACCCGAGCCGGGCCACCGCAGCCTACGGCGAGAAGGGATTGGCGATACAGATCGAAGGCGCGGTCCGGCGGATTCGTGAGCTGGTGGCCGATCGCTGATCTCCGCCGGCGCCACTTGGTGTATTCCGCTGCGGAGGCGGTGACGTTGAAAGTGGTGTCAGGTTGTCAGGGGCGCTGCCGCAGGTAGTGATTCGGTTCGAGAACCAGCGTCAGGGCACGAGCCGGTGCCGGGGGCCGTCCCCCAGGGCTCTCGAAAACAGGGATGTTTGAGCGAGAGCGTACAAGGACGTATTCCATCCTTCGGTCCGCAAACGGCACTTCCCTATGCCGCCCCTCACAGCGGCCCTGGGGGACGGCCCCCGGCACCGGCGGTCCTGTTTGGTGGTTTTCCAACCGAGCTGCTGCCTGCGGGCCGCTGTATTGTGCGATATCAGTGGCGCGCTGCGAGGGTTACTGCACCGCCAACAATACAACCCGTGTGGTTTTACCGTTCCGTCATGACAATGCGCCCGGGTACCGTTACCATCGGGATACAGACACTCCCGACAATCACACAGGTGTACTTTGGATCAAGCACAGATTGAATCGCAGATCGACGGGGCGCTGAGGCAGATCGAGGATCCGCATACCGGACGGGATCTGGTTTCCGCGAAAAGCGTGCGGAACATCGCCGTCGACGGCAGCGCCGTCACGGTGGAAATCGTGCTCGGCTACCCGGCCCGGAGCTGGGCCGACGAACTGGCGGAGACGGTGCGAGCCGAGCTGGTGCGTATCGAGGGCGTTGACTCGGTGGAGGTCAAGGTCGACTGGAAAATCATTTCCCACACCGTCCAGAAAGGCGTGAAGCCGCTGGACGGGGTCAAGAACATGATCGCGGTGGCGTCCGGCAAGGGCGGCGTGGGCAAGTCCACCGTGGCCGTGAACCTGGCGCTGGCGCTGTCCGCAGAGGGGGCCAGGGTGGGTATCCTCGATGCCGACATCTATGGTCCGAGCCAGCCGCGCATGCTTGGCATCACCGGCAAACCGGAATCGAAGGACGGCAAGTCGATGGAGCCCTTGACCGCCTACGGCCTGCAGGCGATGTCCATCGGGTTCCTGATCGACGAGGAAACACCGATGATCTGGCGCGGACCCATGGTCACCCAGGCCCTGGAGCAGATGCTCAAGGACACCCGCTGGAACGATCTCGACTACCTGGTCATCGACCTGCCGCCGGGGACCGGCGACACCCAGTTGACCCTGGCCCAGCGCGTGCCGGTAACCGGTGCGGTGATCGTCACCACCCCGCAGGATATTGCCCTGCTGGACGCGCGCAAGGCGTACCGCATGTTCGAAAAAGTGGAGATTCCGGTCCTGGGCGTGGTGGAGAACATGAGCACCCATATCTGCAGCCAGTGCGGCCACGAGGAGCACGTGTTCGGCGAGGGCGGCGGACAGGGCATGGCCAGCCAGTACGACGTCGCTTTCCTCGGGGACCTGCCCCTGGACATGCAGATCCGCATCGACGCCGACGGTGGCAAGCCGTCGGTGATCTCGGACCCGGACGGGCGCATCGCCCAGCGCTACAAGGCCATCTCCCGGCGGGTTGCGGCGGCCATTGCCACCCGCAAGAAGGATTACAGCGCGAAGTTCCCATCCATCGTCGTCGAGAACAGCTAGGCCACGGCGATGCCCGGCAACAGCTTCGGAACCCTGTTCACCGTGACCAGCTTCGGTGAAAGCCACGGCGCGGCCCTGGGCTGTATCGTGGACGGCTGCCCGCCGGGTTTGGCGCTGAGCTCGGCGGACATTCAGGGCGATCTCGATCGGCGGCGGCCGGGCACCTCCCGGTATACGACCCAGCGCCGGGAGCCGGACCAGGTAGAGATACTGTCCGGCCTTTTCGAAGGGGTGACCACGGGTACGCCCATCGGGCTGGTGATCCACAATCAGGACCATCGCTCCAGCGACTACTCGAAGATCAAGGACACGTTCCGTCCCGGGCATGCCGACTATGTCTACGAGCGCAAGTACGGTATTCGCGATTACCGCGGAGGCGGGCGGGCGTCGGCGCGGGAAACCGCCATGCGGGTTGCCGCGGGGGCCATCGCCCGCAAGTATCTCGCCGAGCACCTCGGCGTTCGTATCCGCGGCTACCTCGCGGCCATGGGAAGCATCGTCGTCGAACGGCTCGACTGGGACGAGATCGACAACAATCCGTTCTTCTGCCCGGATGCCGGCAAAGTACCGCAGATGGAGCAGCTCATCGAGCAGCTGCGGCGCGACGGCGACTCCGTCGGCGCGCGCATCAACGTGGTGGCAACGGGGGTGCCGGCGGGGCTGGGAGAGCCGGTTTTCGACCGTCTGGACGCGGAGATCGGACGCGCCATGTTGAGCATCAACGCGGTCAAGGGCGTGGAGATCGGGGACGGGTTCGAAAGCGCCGCCCAGCGCGGCACCGAGCATCGCGACGAAATGACGCCGGAGAGGTTCCTCTCGAACCACGCCGGTGGCGTTCTGGGCGGCATCTCCACGGGCCAGGATATCCGGGTAAGCATTGCCCTCAAGCCCACCTCCAGCATCCGCGTGCCCGGCCGTTCCATCGACCGTGCGGGCAACCCGGCGGAGGTGGTCACCACCGGCCGCCACGATCCCTGCGTCGGTATACGCGCCACGCCGATTGCCGAGGCCATGCTGGCTCTCGTACTGATGGACCACCTTTTGCGGCACCGCGCCCAGAATGCGGGCGTTGAGCCGGATGTACCGGTGATACCATCCGGCGCCGATTGATTCAGGTCGGATTGAAGCCCCGACCCGCATGGGCTGTCCCCGCGTCGCGTCAAGTGCCCTGATCGACAATCGAGGATCGGCGACGCCCGTGCAATGCCGCCGCCGGCCGATTACCGTCGCAGTATTCGATTATTGAGGGACGTCTGCAGCCGGCCGGGTTTCCCGCCCTGCATTGCCTGTATTTTGCAAACTCAAGCTTGAGCGGATCATGCCTTACTGGCGCCTGTCGGCTTTCTACTTTTTCTACTTTGCGGTTCTGGGGGTGCTGGTTCCGTACTGGGGGCTCTATCTCAAGGACCTGGGATTCGGCCCGGGTTACATCGGTATTCTCATGGCCATCCCGCTGGCCACCAAGATCGTGGCGCCGAACATATGGGGTTGGCTGGCGGATACCGTATCGCGGGGCAGGTCGCTGCTGCCGCTGGCATCCGCCCTGGCCCTGGTGATTTTCTCCACCCTTTTTCTCGCCGACAGTTTCCTGTGGCTGGCCGTCGGCATGGTGGGGTTCAGCTTTTTCTGGAACGCCACCCTGCCCAGCATGGAAGCCATCACCCTGAACTTTCTCGGCGATCGCTGGCACCGCTACGGCGTCGTGCGGCTCTGGGGGTCGGTGGGGTTCATCGTCCTGGTGGTGATCATGGGCTGGGTCGTCGACGGCTACGGCGCGGCCACGGTACTGCCGGCGATTACCCTGCTGCTGGCGGGAATGTGGCTGTCGGTGGTCAGCGTGCCCACCAGCGGTGCGGCGGACCCGGGGCGGAAAGTTCCGGCGGGCGTTGGGCATCCGGCGCTGCAGCCCCATGTTGCCGCGTTCCTGTTGTGCTGCATGCTTATGCAGGCGGCCCATGCGCCGTTCTATGTGTTCTTCACGCTGTACCTGGAACACTATGGCTACAACAAGTCGTTGATCGGCGGACTCTGGGCCCTGGGCGTGCTGGCGGAGATCGTGGTTTTCGTCTTCATGCATCGCCTGTTCGGCGCCTTCCGGATCGCGGTGCTGCTCCAGGCCAGTTTCGCAGTGACGGTGGTGCGCTGGCTTCTGGTGGCGGCGTTTCCGGAATTCCTGTCCGTGATCGTGTTCTCACAGTTACTGCATGCGGTTACCTTCGGCGTGTACCACGCGGCGGCCATACAGTTGGTTCACCGTCTGTTCACGGCCAGCCACCAGCATCGGGGGCAGGCGTTGTATTCGAGCGTGAGCTTCGGGGTCGGCGGCTCCCTCGGCAGCCTCTACAGCGGCTATCTCTGGGAACAGGCGGGACCCGCCTCCATATTCCTGGCAGCGGCCGCCGCGGCGTCGATCTCCGCCCTGGTGACATGGTTTTACGTGCGCCCCGCGGTTCGGGCGGTGGAGGGGTAGGTCGGGCGGATGTAGGAGGCCGGCCCCCTGGCCGATGGGGCTTCGGGCCACGCCCCATCGGCCAGGGGGCTCGCCTCCTACACAGCCGGGTGCTGGCGGGCCGCCGGCCGGTAATCGTCCTCGGCGTCGTTGTCGGAAGCGGCGTCCTCCCGGGGGGGTACCGGGGCGAACAGGGCGCGCGATGCCCAGCCCAAATCCTCGAGCAGGTTGATCTGGTCGACGTCGGTGTCGCCGTCGGCGATCAGCCGGCCGCGGATTCCGCCCAGGGAGTTGAATACGGTTTCCGCGCGGATCTCCGCGTCAAGGTTGCTGCAGCGGCCGGAGCGGTAAATGGCGCGAACCACGTCACGGACCAGCTCGCAGTGGATCGGCTCGCCGTCCAGGATGTCATTGATGTCCGAGGCGTCAGGCCTGATCGGCAGCTGGTGATGGCCGACGAACTCCGCCAGCCCGGTCATCAGCGTCCGGTACTCGATTCGGCGGCAGTCTTCAAACGCTTCGGTATCGTTCATACAACAATCAATCTCGATTTCAAGGGCATGTGATAGGATTGGTTTCACACGGAATCATGCCTGATCGCGTCATTTTATAACGTAACTACTATGGCTGGAAAAACGCTGTATGACAAACTCTGGGATGCGCATGTCGTTTACGAGGACAACGACGGCAATTGCCTGATCTATATCGACCGGCACCTCGTTCACGAAGTGACATCGCCCCAGGCCTTCGAGGGCCTGCGTCTCGCGGAACGTACGCCCTGGCGGCTGGACGCGAACATCGCGGTGGCCGACCACAACGTTCCGACGACGGACCGGGACCGGGGCATCGCTGATCCCGTATCCAGGCTTCAGGTCGAGACGCTGGACGAGAACTGCGCCTACTACGGTATCACGGAATTCAACATGAACGATGTCCGCCAGGGCATCGTGCACGTGATCGGGCCGGAGCAGGGGCTCACACTGCCGGGCATGACGATCGTGTGCGGGGATTCCCACACCTCCACCCACGGCGCGCTGGCGACCCTGGCGTTCGGCATCGGCACTTCCGAGGTGGAGCATGCCCTGGCCACCCAGTGCCTGTGGCAGAAGAAGTCGCGGAACATGCGCATCAATATCAACGGCGACCTGCCGCCCGGCGTTACGGCCAAGGATGTCGTTCTTGCCATCATCGGTCGCATCGGTACGGCGGGCGGCACTGGCCATGCGATCGAATATGCGGGCCGGGCCATCAGCGACCTGTCCATCGAGGGACGGATGTCGCTGTGCAACATGACCATCGAGGCCGGGGCCCGGGCCGGGATGGTGGCCTGCGACGACAAGACTGTGGATTACCTCAAGGGGCGGCCGTTTGCGCCCCGGGGCGAGATGTGGGACCGCGCCGTCGAGGCCTGGTCGGACCTGGTGAGCGATCCCGATGCGCGGTTCGACAGGGAGATCGATATCGACGCCGCGGCGCTGGAACCCCATGTAACCTGGGGAACGTCTCCGGAAATGACCGCGCCCATCTCCGGCAGCGTCCCGGACCCGGACACCGTCGATGATCCGGCCCGTCGGGAAGGCTACCAGCGGGCGCTGGCGTACATGGACCTGAAGCCGGGCACGCGGATCTCCGACATCAGGCTGAACAAGATTTTCATCGGTTCCTGCACGAACTCACGAATCGAGGATCTGCGCGCCGCGGCCGCGGTGCTGAAGGGCCGGAAGATCTCTGGTGACCTCACGCTGGCGATGATCGTGCCGGGGTCCGGATTGGTGAAAAAGCAGGCCGAGGACGAGGGGCTTCACGAGGTCTTTCTGTCGGCCGGGTTCGAATGGCGCGAGCCCGGCTGCTCCATGTGTCTGGCAATGAACGCCGACCGCCTGGAGCCCGGGGAGCGCTGCGCCGCAACCTCCAACCGCAATTTCGAGGGCCGCCAGGGCCGCGGCGGCCGAACCCACCTGGTATCGCCGGAAACGGCGGCGGCATCGGCGGTGGCCGGCCGGCTGGTGGACGTCAGGAGCCTGCAATGATCAAGCCTTTCGAAACCTTCACGGGCCTGGTGGTACCGCTGGACCGTGCCAACGTGGACACCGACCAGATCATCCCCAAGCAGTACCTGAAGTCGATCAAGCGGACCGGCTTCGGGGTCAACCTGTTCGACGACCTGCGGTACCTGGACCCCGGCGAGCCCGGCCAGGACCACAGCCAGCGACGCTTGAACCCGGACTTCGTTCTGAACCAGCCGCGCTACCAGGGCGCGGAAATACTGCTGGCGGGCGAGAACTTCGGGTGTGGCTCCTCCCGGGAGCACGCGCCGTGGGCGCTGGGGGACTACGGCATCCGCGTGGTCATCGCACCGAGCTTCGCCGACATTTTCTACAGCAACTGCCTCAAAAACGGACTGCTGCCCGTCGTGCTGGACAAGGACGCAGTGACCGGCCTGTTCCGTGACTGCGAAGCCCGGACCGGCTACCGGCTGACGGTGAATCTGGGCCAGCAGACCGTGGCCACCGACGACGGGCGCACTCACCGGTTCGAGATCGATCCGGAAAGCAAGCACCGGCTCCTGGAAGGACTGGACGATATCGGCCTGACCCTCGCCATGGCCGACAGAATCCGGGATTACGAGAAATCCGCCCGGCAGCGCGCGCCGTGGCTGTTCTGACGCCCGTCGGCGTACAGCGCGGCATCACCGGTCTCAACCCGGCGAACCGACCTCCGGAGCTGAGGCCCGTCGCGATGCCTGCACCAACGACAACCGCGGGAAAATCATGACCAGACGCATTGTACTGCTTCCCGGCGACGGCATCGGCCCGGAGGTCGTGGCCGAGGCAGCCAAGATCATAGATGTCCTGAACGCACGATTCGATCTGGGTGCCGAAGTCCGGTATGCGCCGGTTGGCGGCAGCGCCTACGATGAAACCGGGGAACCCCTGCCTGATCGAACCCTGGAGGCCTGCCGTGATGCGGATGCCGTTCTGCTGGGCGCCGTCGGGGGCGAGAAATGGGATAAAGTCGATTACGACAAGCGTCCGGAGAAGGGCCTGCTGGCGCTGCGGTCGAAGCTGGGATTGTTCGCGAACCTGCGCCCGGCGATCACGTATCCCGCCCTCAGTGCCGCGTCGTCGCTGCACGCGGATCTGGTGGCGGGCCTGGACCTGATGATCGTGCGCGAGCTGACGGGCGGCATCTATTTCGGCGAGCCCAGGGGAATCCGGGAGGAAAACGGCGAACAGGTCGGGTTCAATACCCTGGTCTACAGCGAATCGGAGATCGAGCGCATTGCCCGCAACGCCTTCGAAGTTGCCGGCAAGCGGCAGCACCGCCTCTGTTCGGTGGACAAGGCCAATGTGCTGGAGAGCTCCCAGCTCTGGCGCCGGACCGTGGAGCGGGTCGCGAAGGACTATCCGGACTGCACCCTGACCCATATGTACGTCGACAACGCCGCGATGCAGCTCGTGCGGGAACCGAAGCAATTCGATGTAATCGTCACGGGCAACATGTTCGGCGACATTCTCTCCGATGTCGCCGCGCAGCTGACCGGCTCCATCGGCATGCTGCCGTCCGCGTCGCTCGATGCGCGCGGCAAGGGATTGTATGAGCCGGTGCACGGCTCCGCCCCCGACATCGCCGGCTCCGGAAAGGCCAACCCCCTCGCCACGATCCTGTCCCTGGGCATGCTCCTGCGCCACTCGTTGAACGACGGCGGGCTGGCGGACCGGGTGGATTCGGCGGTCTCCCGGGTCATCGATCAGGGGTGCCGGACCGCCGACATCCACCGGGGCGAGGGCACGCTGGTGGGCACCGCTGAGATGGGAGACGCTGTGGCTGCCGCCCTGTCCTGATAGAATATTATTCTGATGGGCGCTTCTAAAAATGCACTATTTTCGCGATAGCGGCGTCAGCGCCGTGCTCGAATCCTCATTTACTCCAAGTAAACTGCGGTTCTGCGCGCGGTGCTTCCTTGCTCTCACGAAAATATCGCTATTTTTAGAAGCGCCCTGATTTGTGAAATTCAGCGTCTAATGCACTGAATTCACGACACTATTTGGATAGTATCTCCAGTTTTCCGAGTGTCGCCCCCGGAGCGGCTTCAGCCAACCCGGCAAAACGGCCTTACCGAAGACGACATGCACCGAACAACCTTATTCGATTGTTAGCCAAAGATGCCAGATACATATGATGTAGCAGTCGTGGGAGTCACGGGCGCCGTGGGAGAGGCGATGATGGAAGTGCTGGCGCAGCGGCAATTTCCCGTCGGCACTCTGCACGCACTGGCCAGCGAGCGGTCCGCCGGCAAGTCGGTCATGCTGGGCAACCGGCCGTGCCGGGTCGCCAACCTCGCGGATTTCGATTTCAGGAACGTGCAGATCGCCCTGTTCTCGGCGGGCGGATCGGTGTCGGCGGCTCATGCGCCCCGCGCCGTGGAAGCGGGCTGCGTCGTGATAGACAACACCTCTCAGTACCGCTACGACGATGACATCCCGCTGGTGGTGCCGGAAGTCAATCCGCACGCCATCGCCGACTACACGAACCGCGGGATCATCGCCAACCCCAACTGCTCGACGATCCAGATGGTGGTGGCGCTCAAGCCCATCTATGATGCCGCGGGCATCGAGCGCATCAACGTCTGCACCTACCAGGCCGTCTCCGGAACCGGCAAGTCAGCGGTTGAGGAACTGGCGGACCAGAGTGCCCGCCTGCTGAACGGCAAGCCCATCGAGCCCCGCGTCTACCCCAAGCAGATCGCCTTCAATGTGCTGCCCCACATAGACGTTTTCATGGATAACGGCTATACCAAGGAAGAGATGAAAATGGTCTGGGAAACCCGAAAAATCATCGAAGACCCGGCAATCCGGATCAACCCGACCACGGCCCGGGTGCCGGTGTTCTACGGGCATTCCGAAGCGGTGCACATCGAGACCCGTGACAAGCTGAGCGCCGCCGATGCCCGGGAAATCCTGGCGGCTGCCCCGGGCGTGACGGTGCTGGACGACCGGTGCGACGGGGGATACCCCACGGCGGCCACCGAAGGGGCGCACCACGACGCGGTTTTCGTGGGGCGGATCCGCGAAGACATCTCCTGCGAAAACGGCCTGGATCTGTGGGTCGTGGCGGACAACGTCCGCAAGGGCGCGGCGTTGAACAGCGTTCAAATCGCCGAAAAGTTGATAAAAACGTATTTGTGATCGATACTTACGAAAGTTTTGTAATATGGATTCTAATCACCCTGGAACAACCCCAGGAATTATAAACGTTTTTTATAGAGACGATCTCCGATGAACGCGATAAAAGCAACGATGAGCGTACGCTGGTTCAGGACGTTCGGTCTGATCGCGGGTTGGGCAGCGGTGCTGCTGCCGATTCAGGCCCATGCGTTGAGCCTCGGGGGGTTCCAGGTCGAGTCAGTCCTCGACGAGCCGCTCAGGGCGGAGATTCAGCTTGAATCCGTGGATGCAGACGCCCTGGAGACCCTGGAAGTGTCGCTCGGGTCGGCGGAGGACTTCCAGAGGGCGGACGTGCCCCGCACGGAGTACCTTCAGCAGCTCCAGTTTACCGTTTCCGAGCGGGATGGCGGAAGCGCGGTAGTGGTGGTCACCACCGAGCAGCCGATCAAGGAGCCGTTCCTGCATTTTCTCGTCGCCGCGGAATGGAGCAATGGCAAGCTGGTGCGTGAATACACCGGATTGCTCGATCCGCCGTTGTACGCCGGCCAGTCTCCGGCAGCCGTCGAATCACCGGCCATCGAGACCGGGCAGACCGCGCCGGAGACCGCGGAACCGGCCAGTGCCGATACCACCGGCACGATGACATCGAGTCCGGCGTCGACGTCCAGCGGCCGGTCTGCGGAATACGGCCCGACCCGGGAAGGCGACACGTTGTGGGGAATCGCGTCCCGGCTCGACACCGGCCCGGTCCAGGCGAACGTCTTTCAGATCATGATCGCACTGCAACGGCAGAACCCGGACGCGTTCATCGATAATAATGTCAATCGCCTCAAGACCGGCGCAACCCTGCGCCTGAATGACATCGCGGCGGTGGCGGATATCTCCTCGGATCAGGCAAGCGCCTCCTACACGGCCCAGCTCGAGGAATGGGAGTCGTTCAAGACCCGGGTTGCGGGTGCAAGCGCGGAGGCGGGTGATACCGCCGCCAGTGTCCCCGCCCCGGAAGAAGCGGAGACCGCAGACGCTGAAACGGCGTCGGATCAGGCCGCAACTGACATCGGTACTGCATCCGAAACGGCCGCCGCGCCGGAACAGCAGGAAGAAGACGTATTGAGAATCGTCCAGGCAACCGTGGACGATGCCGAGCAGTCGGAATCAGCCGCTGCCGGAGCCGGTGCGTCCCAGGAGGTTGCGGAGCTGCGGGCCCAGGTCGCGACCCTGCAGGAGACGCTCGAATCCCGCAATCTCGAGAACGAGGAATTGCGTGAGCGGGTTCGCTTGATGGAGAGCCAGCTGGAGAACGCGCAGCGGTTGATCGAGATCGAAAGCCAGGAGCTGGCGGCCGCACAGCAGCAGGCGGCCCAGGCCCAGCAGGAAGCCGAGCAGGCCGGGACCCAGCAGGAGCCCGCCGGGGCGGAGACAGAGCAGGCGGCGGCAGAACCGGTTCAGCCCATTGAGGAGGCCGGCCAGGAGTCCATGGACCCTGAGCCCGTGATGGAAGACGCCGGCGACGCCGCTCGGGAAACCGCCAGCGCTTCGGATCCCCAGGAGTCCCAGTCCGCGCAGCAGGCATCCGCCGCCGGTTCAGCGGGTGACAGCGCTCAGTCAGGCGACACGACGCGGGTTCGCGCGGATTCCGGCGGCTCGTCGCAGGGCGCCTGGTGGGCCCAGATGCCGGATATGCTGTTTTCCAGCTGGATGTGGATGGTGGGGGCCGGGATCGGTGTGCTGGTCCTGGTGCTGGGACTGCTCATGTTTCTGCGCCGCCGCCAGTCCATCGCCGAGTTCGAAGAAAGCATTCTGTCCGGCAGTGCGCTGGACAGCTATTCCGAGACGACCGACACCGCCGCGACATCGGCATCGGATACTTCATTCCTGAGTGATTTCGGGACCGCCGGCATGGGCACGATGCAGGCGGACGAAGTGGACCCACTCGCGGAGGCTGAGGTGTATCTCGCCTACGGCCGGGACGAGCAGGCCGAGGACGTCCTGAAGGAGGCCGCGCGGCGTGACCCCGACCGCGCCGAAGTGAAGCTCAAGCTGCTGGAAATCTACAAGCAGCGCAGTGACGTGAAGTCGTTCGAGACCATTGCCGAGGAATTGTATCCGGCCGGGGACTCGGGGGATCGGGAGGTCTGGAACCAGGTCACGGCCATGGGCCGCGAGCTGAGCCCGGGCAACCCCCTGTTCCAGGACAACGCAGCCGGAGCGACCGATGCCGACTTGGCGACGGCCGGTGACCCGGCCTCCGCCGCGGAGCTCTACCCGGCGGCCGGTGAAGAGGCCCCCGCGCCCGCGAGTTTCGACCGGGAGCGTCCCGCTCCGGCGTCCGCCGAAGCGCCGGGCGGCCCGGCCGATTCCGACCTGGGATTCGAGCTGGATGCCGACATGGCGCCCGAGAGCGAGACGCCGGTGCCGGCCACTGCCGAGCGCGACGAGTCCTTGCTGGATTTCGGTGAGGAATTCCTCGAGCGCCCGTCGGGCAATGTGGACCCCGCGACCCAGCCGTTCCCGGCCCCGGACCAGCAGACCGATCTCGACCGGGAGCTGGAGCGCCTGGCAGGAGAACGGGAGGCCGCGACAACCCCGGCGCCCGGCGAATCGGCGGAAGAAGCGCCCTCCCAGGCGGCGGCGCCCGACTGGGAAAAGGCCGACAGCGATGACGGCGGAACTCTGGACTTTCCCGCCAGCGACACCTCAGAAATCGATTTCGATCTGGACCTGGACGACAACAGCATTGAGCAGCTGGGCGGGTCCGGCTCGGCGAGCGAGACCGATGTCCGGCAATCCCCGGAAGAAGACGATGCTGCGGCCCTGACCGCGGAGAGTGCCGGGGAAGGGTTGCTGGAATTCGAATCGGAGAACATTCCACCCGAGGAAACCTGGGCGGGCCCGTCCAGCGACGCCACTCCAGTGAACGACGACGAGCTCGTCGCCTATTCGCCCGATGACGACGTCCAGGCCGCCGGTGCGCCGCAGTACAATGAGGCGGAAACGAAGCTGGATCTGGCCCGTGCCTACCTCGACATGGGTGACAAGGTCGGCGCCCGCAGTATTATCGACGAAGTCATGCGGGAAGGTGATCCGGCGCAACGGGACCAGGCGGCGGAACTCGCTGCCCAGCTCTAGCCCGCACATGTGTCATTGCGAGGAGCGGAACGACGAAGCAATCCAGAAAGCGAGGAATGGCAGGCATTCCGGTTTCCTTCGCTGCGCTCGCTGTGACGACGTGCGCCATTAGTCAGAGCTTCCCGAGCCCGGTTGTGCCCCGGCGTCCCGTGTAAACAGCGGCGTGCGAATAGCAGTTGGTGTTGAGTACAAGGGTACGGCGTTCAGCGGCTGGCAGTCCCAGACCGGCGTCCGGACGGTTCAGGACTGTGTCGAGCAGGCGCTGAGCCGCGTCGCCGATCACCCGGTGCGTGTCGTCACCGCCGGCCGTACCGATGCCGGTGTTCATGCCACGGGGCAGGTGGTGCATTTCGACACCGGCAGTGCCCGCCCCGGGTATTCCTGGCTGCGCGGTGCAAACTCCCATCTTCCCGCCGATGTGAGAATCCTGTGGACCCGTCCCGTCCCGGAGACTTTCCATGCCCGATTCCGCGCCGTCGAGCGCGCATACCGCTACGTTCTGTACAGTGACGTGAGCCGTCCCGCCATTCTGGGCGGGCTGTGCACCTGGGTGTACCCGGATCTCGACGTCCGGCCGATGCAGGAAGCCGCATCGTCGCTGCTGGGTCGACACGATTTCAGCGCGTTCAGGGCGGCGGGCTGCCAGGCGAAGTCTCCCTGGCGCACGATCAGGCGCGTGGCGCTGTCGCAATCGGGACCGTGGCTGTGGCTGGACATCGCGGCGGATGCGTTTCTGCAGCATATGGTGCGGAACATTGTCGGCGCCCTGATACCCGTGGGCCGGGGCGAGCGTCCGCCGGAATGGCCGGGACAGGTACTGGAAGGCGCCGATCGCACCCGTGCGGGGGTGACGGCGCCACCGGAGGGTTTGTACCTGACGGCAGTGCGCTATTCCGAGGAATTCGCATTGCCGGCCCCGGCGCCACCGGTCAGGTTTTGGTAGACTATCCCGTTCGCTCGACAAGCCGGTGATTGTCCTCCTTCTGCCGCAGCGGCGCCGGCCGCTCGTGCATCTTCCGGTCCGTATGATTTTTGAAGACATCCAGCAGATGCGTTTCGATTGCCTGAGAACACGCGTCAAGATCTGCGGGATCACCGATCCCGACGATGCGCATGCGGCCGTGGCCGCCGGCGCGGATGCCCTGGGGTTCGTGTTTCACAAGCCGAGCGCCCGCTACTTGGCGCCGGAGCACGCCGCGGGCATTATCCGCCGGCTGCCCGCTTTTGTGTCCGCCGTGGGGGTGGTGGTGGATCTTGAGCCCGCAGAACTGGACAATATCGCACGGACCAGCGGCGTCGGCTATTTTCAATTCCACGGCAGCGAGGATCCGCCGGCCTGCGAGGCGGCGGGCCTGCCGTTCCTCAAGGCGCTGCGGGTAAAACCGGACACCGATATTCATTCGGACGCGGTTCGGTTCTCCCGGGCCCGGGGCTTTCTTCTGGATGCTTTCGTCGAGGATATGCCGGGTGGAACTGGCAGTATGTTCGATTGGTCGCGAATACCGGCTTCCATGCCGGCGCCGGTGTTCCTGGCCGGCGGGCTGACCATGGACAACGTCTTTGATGCCGTCCGTACGGTGCGTCCGTACGGCGTGGACGTCAGCAGCGGCGTTGAGCGCTCACCCGGTGAGAAGGATCGGGAACTGATCAGGACGTTCATGCAGTCGGTGCGGGATGCCGACAACCAGACACGACAGGCGAGGCTTGAAGATTCATGAATGCGGTGTTCCCTGTGAAAGATTATTCGCTGCCGGACGGGCGGGGCCATTTCGGTCCGTACGGCGGCTCCTTTGTTTCCGAAACCCTGGTGCGGCCCCTGCGGGAGCTCGAGGAGGCCTACCACCGCTATCTGGCGGATCCCGATTTCCTCGAGGAAATGAACCGGGATCTCAGGACCTTTGTCGGCCGTCCGTCGCCGCTGTACTTCGCGGAGCGCCTGACGGCGCACCACGGCGGCGCAAGAATCTACCTGAAGCGCGAGGACCTGAATCACACGGGCGCCCACAAGGTAAACAACACCGTTGGCCAGGCGCTGCTGGCGCGGAAGCTGGGCAAGACCCGCGTCATTGCGGAAACCGGGGCGGGTCAGCACGGGGTGGCCACCGCCACGGTCTGCGCCCGGCTCGGGCAGGACTGCGTCGTGTACATGGGCAGCGACGACATCAAGCGCCAGACCGTGAATGTCTACCGCATGCGATTGCTGGGTGCGGAAGTGGTACCCGTGGATTCGGGATCCCGCACGCTGAAGGATGCGCTCAACGAGGCGATGCGAGACTGGGTATCCAATGTGGAGAACACGTTCTACATCATCGGCACCGTGGCGGGACCACATCCCTATCCGGCCATGGTGCGGGATTTCCAGGCCGTTATCGGCAGGGAGACCCGGGAGCAGATGATGGAGACCGAAGGCCGGCTGCCCGACGCAGTGGTGGCGTGCGTGGGGGGCGGTTCCAACGCCATCGGTATATTTCACCCCTTCATCGGCGACGAGTCAGTGGCCCTGTACGGAGTCGAGGCCGGCGGTGAAGGCCTGGATTCCGGCAGGCACGCGGCGCCGTTGTGCCGCGGGCGGGTCGGGGTGCTGCACGGCCAGCGCAGCTACCTGATGGAGGACGACGAGGGCCAGATCATCGACACTCATTCGGTTTCCGCGGGGTTGGACTACCCGGGCGTCGGTCCGGAGCACGCCTGGCTGAAAGACCAGCATCGGGCCACCTACGTGTCCGCGACCGACGAGGAGGCGCTGGCGGCGTTTCATCTGCTGACCCGCAAGGAAGGCATTATGCCGGCGCTGGAGTCGGCGCATGCCGTGGCGTACGCCGGCCGGATGGCGGCGGAGATGGATCGCGACCAGACCGTCGTGGTGAACCTCTCGGGCCGGGGGGACAAGGACATCGATACCGTCGCCAAACTGGAAGGTATTGAAGTTTGAGTCGACCGGTGGGTACCCGTCAGGCAGGCTCCGCAACAGGCGAATGACAATGAATGACAAAACTTGCATCGAGGCCAGATGAGCAGAATCGCCCGAACCTTTGAAAAGCTCCGCGGTGAGCGTGCGGCATTGATTCCCTTCATCACCGCCGGCGATCCGGCGCCATCGGAGACGGTGGCGATGATGCACCGGCTGGTGGATGCCGGTGCTGACCTCATCGAGCTGGGCATTCCGTTCTCCGACCCGATGGCGGACGGACCAGTGATCCAGCGCGCCAGTGAGCGGGCGCTCGCCCGGGGGGTCAGGCCTTCGGACGTGTTCGCCATGGTCCGCGAGTTCCGTCAGCGGAACCAGGAGACGCCGGTGATCGTCATGGGCTACCTGAATCTGATTGAAGCTGCCGGCTACGAGCGGTGGGTCGACGCCGCGGTGGACGCCGGCGTCGACGGTGAGATCGTCGTGGACCTGCCGCCGGAGGAAGCCGACGATCTCAGGGGCTGCATGATTGAACGGGGCCTGGACCTGATTTTCCTCGTGGCGCCGACTACGACGCCCGAACGAATCAAACTGATCTGCGAGGCCGCACGCGGCTTCGTCTACTACGTATCGCTGACCGGGGTTACGGGCTCGGCGACGCTGGATGACAGCAACGTGGCAGCGCATATCGACGAGATCAGAATCGCGACGCAGTTGCCGGTCGGCGTGGGATTCGGGATCCGGGATGCGGCCTCGGCGGCGGCGATCGCGCGTTTCGCCGATGCCGTGATCGTGGGCTCGGCGCTCGTGGACCGGATCAACCGGGCCAGCGAGTCGGGCGGCGATCCCGGCCAAACGGCTTTCGACTTCGTGTCCGGGCTGAGCGCGGCCGTTGCCGGTTCCAGGAACGCGGAAGAGGCGAGCGCATGAGTTGGTTCGAACGCATTCTTCCCCCGAAGGTCAAGGCGTCCAACAAGAGCAAGCGGGGGGTTCCGGAAGGGCTGTGGACCAAGTGCGGGTCCTGTGACGCGGTGCTCTACCGGGCGGAGGTCGAGCGCAACCTGTATGTGTGCCCGAAATGCGATTTTCACATGCGTATCGCGGCCGAGCGGCGCCTGGAAACGTTTCTCGACGACGGGGAAGGAGAGCTGGTGGGCGCCGCACTGAAGCCCATGGACATGCTGCGTTTCAAGGATACGCGCCGCTATCGCGACCGCCTCGTCGAAGCCCAGAAAGCCACCGGTCAGAGCGATGCGCTGGTGGTGCGCAAAGGCCTTCTCAAAGGCCTGCCCGTGGCGGCCGCCGCCTTCGAATTCGAGTTCATGGGCGGTTCCATGGGCTCGGTGGTGGGAGAGCGTTTCGTCCGGGCGGTGCACGCCTGCATTGAAGAACGTCGGGCGCTGATCTGCTTCAGTGCCAGCGGCGGGGCGCGCATGCAGGAAGCCCTGTTCTCCCTGATGCAGATGGCGAAGACCAGCGCAGCGTTGAGCCAGCTCAGCGAGGAGCGCCTGCCTTATGTTGCGGTGCTTACCGACCCCACCATGGGCGGCGTGTCGGCCAGCCTTGCCACCCTGGGCGACGTGGTCATCGCGGAGCCCGGTGCCCTGATCGGGTTTGCGGGCCCCAGGGTCATTGAGCAGACGGTGCGCGAAACCCTGCCGGAGGGCTTTCAACGCTCGGAATTCCTGCTGGAGCACGGCGCGGTGGATTTGATCGTCGACCGCAGGCACATGCGCGACCGCGTTCACGCCTTGTTGTCCATGTTGATGCTGTCCCCGGCGGCGGAGACGGAGACTACGGAAGCAACGGACGGGGATATCAGCGACGCCGAGATCGTTTCCTGAGTTCCCGGCCGGGATGAGCGGGCGTGGCGGCTGAGCAGCGTTCCCTGGAACAATGGCTGGCGTATATCCAGACCGTCCACTTCCGGTCCATCGACATGGGGCTGGACCGCGTCCGGGTCGTACTGCAGCGCCTGGCGAGCGGCCCCACCTGCCGGGTCATCGCGGTGGCAGGCACCAACGGCAAGGGATCCTGTGCGGCCATGCTCGGCGGTGTACTGGCAGCGGCCGGCCACCGCGTCGGCGTCTACACCTCGCCGCATCTGGTGCGTTTCAACGAACGCATCCTGGTGGCCGGCAGGCCGGTCACGGATGACGATCTGTGCCGGGCGTTCGCTCTGATCGACGCGCGGCGCGGGGAGACCCCCCTCACTTACTTCGAATTCGCCACCTTGGCGGCCGTGTACATCTTCGAGCAGGCACGGGTGGACTTTGCGGTGATGGAAGTCGGAATGGGCGGGCGTCTCGACGCGGTCAACGCGCTGCCCATCGATGCCGCCCTGATCACGAATGTCGATCTCGATCACACCCAATGGCTCGGACGGGACCGCGAGGCCATCGGCCGCGAGAAGGCCCACATCATGCGGCCCGGGCGTACGGCGGTGTTCAACCACCCGGATCCGCCGCACTCGGTCCTGACTCATGCCGCGGACATCGAGACCTACCTGCTGGTGGCGGGCCGCGATTACGGCCATGAACGCACCGGACGGGGCTGGCGATGGTCCGGACCCCGCGGTGAACAGTGGGATCTGGCGCCGCCGGCCATTCCGGGCGAAGTCCAGGTGGACAATGCTTCGGGGGTTCTGGCCCTGCTGTCCGGCCTGCCGGAGGCGCGGGTGGATCGTGATGCCGCGGGCCGGGGGCTGGCAAGCGCCCGGATCCACGGCCGCTGCGAGATCGTTGCCCGCGAACCCATGGTCATGGTGGACGTCGCCCATAACCGTGCGGCCGTCGAAACGTTGAAAGTGGCATTGCAGGCGAACCCGGTACCCGGGCGTACCCTGGCTGTGTTCGGCATGCTGCGGGACAAGGATCCCGAAGGCGTGGCACGAGCCATGGACGAGCACATCGATGCCTGGTTCCTTGCCACCATCGACGACGAGCGCGGCCAGGATGCCGCGGAGCTTGCTCCCTTGATTTCCAGCGGCGCAAGGGGCACGGTGCATTGTTATGCCGGGGTGGTGGAGGCCTATCGGCACGCGCTCGCGCATGCCAGCAGCGGGGACCGCATTGTCGTCTTTGGTTCGTTCCATATCGCCGGTGATATACTCGATTACATGAAGAGGCCGTCCTAGACATGCCCGCAAAAAAGCAAGGCGAATCTTTTGTTCTCAAACATCGTCTGGCCGGTGCGGCGGTCCTCATCGGCTTCGCCGTCATCGTCCTGCCGCTTCTCCTCGGCGGGCCCGGGGACGATGGGAGCGGCGCCGACCAGGCTGCCGCGCCCGGGGAATCGGAAACCCGGGTTTTCCGTTCCAATATCACGCCCATCGGCGGCGAGACGCCGGACAGCCGCACCGGTGACGGGGGCGATCTCGAACGCAGCGTGGGTCAGTTGCTCGAATCCGCCGCGCCGCCGCCCGGCGACATCGAGCCGGCCGGGGATGCCCCGGCCGACAATGCCGACACGGACGATGATGGACAACAGAAGGCGGCGGAATCGGGGCAGCCGGACGAGGTGGCCGGCGACGGATCCCGGGTTGCCCCCGGCGACGAGGAAGACGGAGCATCCGAATCGTCCGGCTCCGGGGAGTCCGCCGCACCCAGGGAGGTGGAGCGTGGCTGGATCGTCCAGGTCGGCACGTTCACTAAGTCCGGCAACGTCGAGAAACTGGTGGCGGAGCTCGAGGAGATCGGTTTCAAGCCGTCCACGACCGACGTATCAACCTCCAGCGGCGATGCGACGCGGGTGTGGGTCGGTCCCTTCGAGACCCGGGTGGAGGCCGCGCGGGTCAAGACCCGGCTGACGCAGCGAACCGGATCGGAGGGTCTGATCGTTGCCTATCCCTGATCTAGGCCGCGAATGAACCATCAGCTCCGCTGACTGCGTGGACCTATCGTCGATGGAATCTATATGAATCTTGTTGACTGGATCATACTGGCAGTCACCCTGTTGTCCGCCCTGGTGGGCTTCTACCGGGGCTTCATCCGGGAGACGCTGTCGCTGATTTCCTGGATTCTCGCGTTCTGGGCGGCGTTCAGCTTCGCGGAGCCGGCCAGCGTCTGGTTCACCCATTACATCGAATCGCCCCAGCTCCGGCTGGTGGCGGCGTTTGCCGCCATATTCGTCGTTACCCTGCTTTTGTTCTCGCTGCTCAGCTATCTATTGTGCCGGCTGTTGCTGGTGAGTGGTATCGCCGGCACGGACCGGATACTAGGCGGCCTTTTCGGCGTCGTTCGGGCGGTGGTTCTCGTTTCCGTCCTGCTGCTTCTGGCTCGCGTTCCCGGATATCCGGAGGAGGCGTGGTGGAAACAGTCTCTGCTGATACCGCAGCTGAATCCCGTGGTGGTGTTTTTCTACGAGCTTCTGCCACCCGATGTTGCCAAGCACCTGGAAACAGTTTAGGTTTCCCCCATGTGCGGCGTCGTAGGCATCCTCGGTCAGGGTCCCGTCAACCAGTCCATCTATGATGCACTGACGGTCGTGCAGCATCGCGGCCAGGATGCGGCGGGGATCATGACCTGCGACGGGAGCCGGGTGTACCTGCGCAAGGACAACGGCCTGGTCCGGGATGTATTCCGCACGCGGCACATGCAGCATCTGGCGGGGAATATGGGCATCGGGCACTGCCGATACCCGACGGCGGGCTCCAGCTCGGCGTCGGAGGCCCAGCCTTTCTACGTGAATTCACCGTTCGGCATCGCCCTCGGCCACAACGGCAACCTGACCAATACCACCGAGCTCCGCGAGAGCCTGTTCGCGCAGGATCTGCGCCACCTGAATACCAACTCCGACTCGGAGATCGTGTTGAACGTGCTGGCCCACGAGCTGCGCACAGTGATGGGCGCCAAGCAGCATCTCACCCACGAGGACGTCTTCAGCGCGATGGAGAAAGTCTACAGCCGCTGCCGGGGCGCCTACGCCGCTGTGGCCATGGTGGTGGACGGCGGGATCCTGGCATTCCGGGACCGGTTCGGAATCCGGCCCCTGGTATACGGGGTTCGCCAGACCCCCGCGGGCCGCGAGCACATTTTCGCCTCGGAAAGCGTCGCCCTGGACGTGCTCGGCTTCGATCTGGTGAGCGATGTGCAGCCCGGCGAGGTGGTCTACGTTTCCAAGAGTGGACACGTGCGGCGACGCGTGTGCGCCGAGAGTCCCCGCCATAGCCCTTGTATATTTGAGCACGTGTACCTGGCCCGACCGGACTCCATCATCGACGGTGTGGCGGTCCACAAGGCGCGGATGCGCATGGGGGAGAAGCTCGCGGGCCGCATCCTGGAAAAGTGGCCGGAGCATGATATCGATGTCGTCATACCCATCCCCGATACGAGCCGGACGTCGGCGCTGCAGATGTCCTATGAAATGGGCGTGAAATACCGCGAGGGCTTCATCAAGAACCGTTACGTCGGGCGAACCTTCATCATGCCGGGGCAGGCGGAGCGCAAGCGCTCGGTACGCCAGAAGCTCAACGCCATCGAGCTGGAGTTCCGGGGCAAAAACGTACTGCTGGTGGACGACTCCATCGTGCGGGGCAATACCTCCCGGCAGATCATCCAGATGGCGCGGGACGCCGGCGCCAAGCGCGTTTATTTCGCGTCCGCCGCGCCGCCGGTCCGGTATCCCAATGTGTACGGCATTGATATGCCGGACGTGGATGAACTGGTCGGGTACAACCGCAGCGAGGAGGAAATCCAGGTCGAGATCGGCGCCGACCGCCTTTTTTTCCAGGATCTCGACGACCTGATCGACGCCGCCCGGGAGGGCAATGCCGATATCGAAGAATTCGAGGCGTCCTGTTTCCACGGCCGCTATATCACCGGCGATGTCAGCAGCGAATACCTCGTCAACCTGCAGCAGGCCCGCAGCGACTCGGAAAAGGAGCGGGCGGCGGATGTCGTCGATCTGAACGAGGTAAACAGCTACGGGGCCTCGTAATGGACGAGATCGATGACTGGACCGCCTTCGGGCCCGAAACGCGGGGGGTCCGGGCCGGCCAGCACAGGACGAATGAAGGCGAGAACGCCGAACCCGTTTTCGTAACCTCCAGCTTCACGTTCCGGGATGCCGCCCAGGCGGCGGCGCGGTTCGCGGAGGAGGAGGCCGGGAACGTCTACTCGCGCTTCACCAACCCCACGGTCCGGAACTTCGAGGAACGCCTGGCGGCTCTGGAAGGCGGTGAACGCTGCGTCGCCACCTCGTCGGGGATGGGGGCGATTCTTACATTGTGTCTCGGGACCCTCCGGGCCGGGGATCATGTCGTGTCCTCCCGGAGCATATTCGGGTCCACCCGGATGCTCTTCAACAAGTACCTGACCCGTCTTGGTATCGCGTTTACCTATGTTTCCCCGACGGATCCTTCGCAGTGGCGCGACGCGATCCGGGACGACACCCGGATGCTGTTCGTGGAGACGCCCGCGAACCCGCTTACCGAGGTGACGGACCTCGCCGCCATTTCGTCACTGGCGCGTGAGCGGGGGATCCTCTCCGTGGTGGACAATTGCTTCTGTACGCCTGTGTCCCAGCGGCCGCTGGAGATGGGCATTGATATCGTGATCCATTCGGCGACCAAGTACCTGGACGGCCAGGGCCGCTGTGTGGGCGGCGCCATCGTCGGCTCGGAAAGTCTGGTGGGAGAGGATATCTACGGGGTGCTTCGAAATGGGGGCACCACCATGAGCCCGTTCAACGCCTGGGTATTCCTCAAAGGCCTGGAGACGCTCGCCATCCGCATGCGGGCGGTCAGCGACCGGGCTCAGCGGATCGCGGAATGGCTGGAGACGCATCCCGCCGTCGAGCACGTGTATTACCCGGGCCTGCCCGCGCATCCCCAGTACGAACTGGCCCGGCGCCAGCAGTCATTGAGCGGCGGCATCGTCTCTTTCGATGTCAAGGGGGGCAGGGCCGCGGCCTGGAAACTCATCGACGCCACTCGTTTCATTTCCATCACCGCCAACCTGGGCGACACAAAGACCACCATCACGCACCCCGCCACCACCACCCACAGCAAATGGAGCCCGGCGGACAAGGCGGAGGCCGGCATCGGCGACAGCCTGGTGCGCCTGTCCGTGGGTCTCGAAAACGTCGAGGATATCCAGGGCGACCTGCGGCTCGACCGGCTGTAGCAGACCGGGCCCTCGCGCCGGCCTCGGGCGACGGGTCCCTTGCAGGAGGCGAGCCCCCTCGCCGATTGGGGCTTCGAGCAATGGCCCATCGGCCAGGGGGCTGGCCTCGGGCCTCGTTTGTCCGCCGCACCGTGCCGGCGGAATAGGTCAATATTTGTGGCGGGGGACCTAGCGAGCAGCAGGCGCGGGCCCGGCACTGGCTCCGTTCCCCGGCGCCGGGTCCAACTCCTGCACGCCCGGGCTGCAACGCAGAATGCTGCTCTGCTCGTACCAGGCCCCCAGCACGATGCGGCGGTTGCCCGCCGTTTCGCCGGCATCGTGAATCGCCGGCCGGTGGGTGTGGCCGTGGATCATGAGACGCACACCGTACTCGGCGAACGCGCGCCGGACCGCCTGCCCGTTGACATCCATGATCTCCATGTCGACGCTGTCCTTGTGCTCCCGGCTCTGCTTGCGGGCGTCCTGCGCCATCCGCATTCTTTCTTCGACGGGCCGGTTCAGGAACGCCCGCCGCCAGGCCGGGTCGTCCACGGTGCGCCGGAAGCTCTGGTGCTCGATATCGTCGGTGCACAGATAGTCGCCGTGCGTCAACAGCACCTTTTCTCCGTAAAGATCGACGATGGCCGGGTCCGGCAGTATCCCGCACCCCGTGTCGGCCGCGAATCGGTCGCCGATCAGGAAGTCGCGGTTCCCGCGCATGAAGTAGACCGGCACGCCGGAATCCGACAGCGCCCGGATTTCTCGGAGGACCTGGCCGTAACCCAGCTGCTCCGCGGCGTCATCACCGATCCAGTATTCAAACAGGTCGCCCAGGATGTACACGGCGTCGGTGCCCTGGGCCTCGCCCCGGAGCAGAGAATGGAAGGTTTCGGAGATCTCCGGCCGGCGGGGGGTGAGGTGAAGGTCGGAAATGAACAGCGTTGTCATGCCACCGCTTCGACTGTCACCTGTTGAACGACGATTTCCTGCAGGGGCACGTTTTGATGGTCTCCGACGGTCTGCGTGACGACCCCCTCGATGCGCTCGACCACTTCCATGCCCTCGAGAACTCGCCCGAACGCGCAGTATCCGGGCTGGTATGTTCCCGCGTGGTTCAGAATGTCGTTGTCGCGCGTATTGATGAAGAACTGGGAGGTTGCCGAATCCGGCTCGTCGGCGACCCGGGCCATGGCCATCGTGCCGCGCTCGTTGCGCATCCCCTGTTCCGCCTCGTTTTTGATGGGCGGACGCGTGGTCTTCTGGATCATGCCGGGCTCGAAACCGCCGCCCTGAATGATGAAATTGTCCACCACCCGGTGGATCAGCGTGTTGTTGTAGAACCCGTCCTTGACATACTGCAGGAAGTTTTCCGCTGTTGCCGGTGCGCGGTCGGTATCGACCTCGACCGTGAAATTGCCGTGGCTGGTTTGAAAACGGATCCGGGGACGGTTACCGAAGGATATGGCCATTGAGTTCCTCGCTGCGGACGACATTGTCCATTCGCACGGTTGTTTGTTCAATAGTAGTCGAACCGGGCACCCGTGCGGTGGTTGCCGGGGACCGCGGGCGGGGTCACGGTGGTCGCCGCCGGCCGGGTCCCATTCAGCCGCCGCAACCGGCAGGTGGTCGCCGTCCGGGGCGCCACCGGTTCCCCGGTCCCGGTGTCGCCGGTCGCGCCCACGCGCCGGCTTGCCCGGTCCCGACCGCGGGGCGGGCAGCAAGAACCGGGCCATGCCGCTGTCGGAAACGGCATATGGTTTTGCTTACGGCAAATACGACGTTTATACTAGCTTCGGGTCGCCCGTTCCGGGCGATTTTTATCTTGTCGATCAATCAGTTTCTGGGGAAAAACGTGGAATTATCCGGTGCGGACATTCTGGTGCGCTGCTTGCAGGACGAAGGAGTCGAACACATATTCGGCTATCCGGGCGGCGCGGCGCTGCACATTTACGATGCGCTGTACAAGCAGGACCAGGTCAAACACATCCTGGTGCGCCACGAGCAGGGGGCGGCCCATGCCGCCGACGGCTATGCGCGGTCGACCGGCAAGCCCGGCGTGGTACTGGTTACCTCCGGACCGGGTATCACCAACGCCGTCACGGGAATCGCCACGGCGTACATGGATTCCATCCCCATGGTCGTGATTTCCGGACAGGTGGCCACGCACCTGATCGGCGACGACGCCTTCCAGGAAGTCGACGCCGTCGGCATCACCCGCCCCTGCGTCAAGCACAATTTTCTTGTGAAGGACGTGCGGGACCTGGCGGTCACCATGAAAAAGGCATTCTATCTGGCGAACAGCGGGCGCCCGGGGCCGGTGCTGGTGGACGTGCCCAAGGACATTACCGCCCACACCACCGAGTATATCTACCCGAGCTCCGTCAGCATGCGTTCCTATGCACCGGTCAACAAGGGCCATCCCAAGCAGGTTCGCCGGGCCGCGGACCTGCTCATGAACGCCAAGCGTCCGATCATCTACACCGGCGGCGGCGTCGTGTCCGCCGGCGCGGAAGCCGAGCTGCGAGAGCTCGTCGACCTGCTGGGTTACCCCTGCACCAATACATTGATGGGGCTGGGTGCCTATCCTTCCGACGCACCCTTGTTCCTGGGCATGCTGGGCATGCACGGCACCTACGAAGCCAACATGGCCATGCACGGCTGCGACGTCATGCTGGCGGTGGGCGCGCGCTTCGACGACCGCGTCACCGGTGACCTGGCCAAGTTTTCGCCCGGCGCCAGGATCGTGCATATCGACGTGGACCCGTCGTCAATCAGCAAGAATGTGAAGACGGATGTGCCCATCGTCGGCGACGCCCGGCGGGTGCTCCAGGAACTGCTGGCGGATATCAAAGCCCGCGGGCAGAAGCCCGATCAACAGGCCGTCGCAAAATGGTGGGACCAGATTAATGAATGGCGCAGCGTGGAATCCCTCGGTTACGACCATGATTCCGGGTTGATCAAGCCCCAGAGCGTCGTTGAGGCCCTGCACCGCGTGACCGGCGGGGACGCCTACGTGACCTCGGACGTCGGTCAGCACCAGATGTGGGCTGCCCAGTTCTACGGCTTCAACCAGCCCCGGCGCTGGATCAACTCCGGCGGCCTGGGCACCATGGGCTTCGGTCTGCCCGCGGCCATGGGCGTGCAGATGGCGCACCCGGACGCCACCGTAGCCTGTGTCACGGGCGAGGCCAGCATCATCATGTGCATCCAGGAGCTGTCCACCTGCAAGCAGTACGACCTGCCCATCAAGATCGTCAACCTGAACAACCGGTACATGGGCATGGTGCGCCAGTGGCAGGAGTTCTTCTACGACCGGCGCTATTCCCATTCCTACATGGATGCGCTGCCGGATTTCGTGGCGCTTGCCGAGGCCTTCGGTCACACCGGCATGCGGATCGAGAAGCCGGGGGACGTGGAGGGTGCGCTGCAGGACGCCATGGCCGCGAAGGACAGGCTGGTCTTCATGGACTTCATCACGGACCAGGCGGAGAACGTGTACCCGATGATCGCCGCCGGTGCCGGCCACAACGAGATGCATCTGAATCCGGGGGTTGGGGAACCGCCACAGGAAAGGGAACTGGCCTGACAATGAGACACATCATTTCCGTCCTGCTCGAAAACGAAGCAGGTGCCTTGTCTCGCGTGGCTGGTCTGTTCTCGGCCCGTGGCTACAATATCGAATCCCTGACGGTGGCCGCCACGGAAGACCCGTCCCTGTCCCGGATGACCATCGTGACGGCGGGATCGGAAGAAGTCATCGAGCAGATCACCAAGCAGCTCAACAAGCTGGTGGATGTGGTGAAGCTGCAGGATCTGACCGAGGGCTCGCATATCGAGCGGGAGTTGATGCTCGTTAAGGTCAAGGCGGTGGACCAGGCCCGTGAAGAGGTCAAGCGCCTGGTGGATATTTTCAGGGGGCGTATCATCGATGTCACGGACTCCACCTATACGCTGGAGCTTACCGGGACCGTCGAGAAGCTGGATGCCTTCGTGAAGGCGCTGGACATGACCGAAATTATCGAAGTCGTGCGCTCCGGCGGCACAGGCATCGCCCGCGGCGACCGGGCCCTCACGGTATGAACGAGGTCTGATCGAACCCGGGCCTTTCGGCAGCAGGGGCCACAAGGGAATTGGGATCAGATCCATTCCGTGCTGGCGGGGTTCCGTCTCCCCGGCCTGCCTCCGAAAGGGTAGACGGGCCAGTATCAATTTCAGGGCGCTTTTAAAATAGCGATATTTCCGTGAGAGCAAGGAAAGCACCGCGCACAGAACCGCAGTTTACATGGAGTATGGTTTACGTGAAGTATGGGAGGATTCGAGCACGGCGCTGACGCCGCTATCGCGGAAATATCGCTATTTTTAGAAGTGCCCTTCAATGTGAACTTCAACGGATAATCAACCATGCAAGTTTTTTACGACAAAGATGCCGATCCTTCCATTATCGGTGAAAAGAAAGTGGCCATCGTCGGCTACGGCTCCCAGGGCCACGCCCATGCCAACAACCTCAAGGACAGCGGCGTGGACGTGGTGGTGGGTCTGCGGGACGGCTCCGAGTCCCGCTCCAAGGCGGAGAAAGCCGGGCTCAAGGTCGCCGAGGTCCCCGAGGCCGTGGCCGGTGCCGACGTGGTCATGATGCTGGTGCCGGACGAGCTGCAGGCGAAGATCTACACCGAGCAGGTCGAGCCCAATATGAAATCCGGCGCCGCGCTGGCGTTCGCCCACGGTTTCAACATCCATTTCGGGTTCATCAATCCACGCGAGGACATGGACGTGTTCATGGTGGCGCCCAAGGGGCCGGGTCACCTGGTGCGTTCCACCTTTACCCAGGGCGGCGGCGTGCCGTGCCTGATCGCGATTCAGCACGACGCGAGCGGATTGACCAAGGCCACGGCGCTGTCGTATGCCTCCGCCATCGGCGGCGGCCGCGCCGGCGTCATCGAGACCAGCTTCCGAGAGGAAACGGAAACCGACCTGTTCGGCGAGCAGACGGTCCTCTGCGGCGGCATGACCGCATTGATCCAGGCGGCTTACGATACCCTGGTGGAAGCGGGCTACAACCCGGAAATGGCGTATTTCGAGTGTCTGCACGAGACCAAGCTGATCGTCGATCTTCTCTACGAGGGCGGCATCGCGAACATGCGCTACTCCATTTCCAATACCGCGGAATACGGCGACCTGACCCGCGGCCCGCGCATCGTCACCGACGAGACGCGCAAGGTCATGAAGGGAATTCTGGACGAGATCCAGAGCGGCAAGTTCGCCCAGGAGTGGATGGATGAAAACGCCGCCGGGCAGACGAAATTCCGCAGGCTCAGGGAGGAGGCGGCGGCGCACCCGATCGAAGAGGTGGGCGCGAAGCTGCGGGACATGATGCCCTGGATCAAGGCATCCCGGGTTGTCGACAAGTCCGTTAACTGACCGGTCCCGCAGTCCGAGTGCGAGAGCATCATCCGATCCTGGCCCGGGAGGGCTGGGCGCATGTCGCCGTCGCGGTCCTGCTCGCGGCCCTGGCGACGTGGCTGGCGCCGTGGTGGGTCTGGCTGCCGGCGTGGCTGTTGCTGGTGTTCGTGCTCCAGTTCTTTCGCGACCCGGTGCGAACTCCGCCGTCCGGTCCGGACCTGGTCATCGCGCCGGCGGACGGCAAGGTGGTGTTTGCCGGCCGCGCCCGCGACCCCTATCTGGACCGGGACTGCTACAGGATCAGCGTGTTCATGGACGTGTTTTCCGTGCATTCCAACCGCGCTCCCGTCGGCGGGGCCGTTCGGGAGGCCTGGTACACGCCCGGCCGATTCATCAATGCGGCGCTGGACAAGTCCTCGGAGCTGAACGAGCGCAACGCTCTTTGCATCCGTGATTCGTCAGGACGTGATACCGTGGTGGTCCAGGTGGCCGGGCTCGTGGCCCGGCGTATACTGTGTTACGTTGAAAAGGGCGATCAGGTGTCCCCCGGGCAGCGGTACGGATTCATACGCTTCGGTTCCAGGGTGGATGTCCATGTGCCGCCGGAGACATTCCGGCCCCGGGTCGCCCTGGGAGACAAAGTCACAGCTGGCGTGAGCGTACTGGGCAGCCACAAGACCGAGGACGACGATGCCGAACGATCATCAACGCCTGGATAGAACCGGCCGGGACGGGGGGCGCGTCGGCCGCCGCACGATTTATTTCCTGCCCAACCTGATCACTACGGCGGCGCTGTACTTCGGCTTCTTCGCCATCGTGCAGTCCAGCAAAGGCAATTTCGAGCTGGCCGCCAGCGCGATATTCGCCGCCATGGTGCTGGACGCCCTGGACGGCAGGGTCGCCCGGTTGACGCACACCACCAGCGACTTCGGGGCCGAGTACGACAGCCTGTCCGACGTCATCGCGTTCGGCCTGGCGCCCGCCCTGATCGTTTACGAATGGGCGCTGTTCTCCATGAACCGCCTGGGTTGGCTGGTGGCGTTCATCTACGTCGCCTGCACGGCACTGCGCCTGGCGCGCTTCAATATCCGCGAGGTGATGGACAAGCGCTATTTTCAGGGCCTTCCGAGCCCGGCGGCGGCGGCCGTGCTGGCGGCCTGGGTGTGGCTGATCGAGTCCTACAGCTTCGGCGCCGTTTCCCTGAAATACGTATCCTGGGTCCTGACCCTGTGTGTTGCCGGTGCCATGGTCAGCAACATCAAGTTCCGCAGCTTCAAGGACATGGACCTGAAGGGAAAGGTGCCGTTTATTGCCCTGCTGCCGGTGGTCCTGTTCTTCGTGCTGCTGGCCTTCGATGCGCCCCTTGTGCTGTTCGTGATCTTCTTCGCCTACTTCGTGTCCGGCCCGGTGATGAAGGCCAGGCGGCTCCGCAAGATCCACCGCCGGCGGAAACGGGCCCAGCGGGCCTGACCGGCCTCCCGATGGGCACCCGTCGCCGGTCCCGGTGGACAAAACGAAGCCTGTAGGAGGCGAGCCCCCTGGTCGATGAGGCGTTGCCCGCAGCCGTAATCGGCGAGGGGGCTCGCCTCCTACAGGCGCAGATCCAGCGGACTGTCTGTGCCCCACAAAATCTTCAACTAATACAGAAAACCCCGGGGTTGCATCAGCCCGGTTTTTGAGCATACACTCCGATCCATGCTCAAGCGCCAACTCTCTTTCCCCGGCCTTGAAGCCCTCCTTTCGAAGGGCGCGGACCTGCTCGCCCTGCTGCTGCGCCGCTAGGCGCAAACTGACTCGACCTCAAAATACCCCACGACATCGAGATCATCCGCCCCGGCGGGTGAGACACTATTGTTGCAGCGGGCGAAAGCCTGAACAGGAGCAATCCCATGAGTGACCAGTTGATCATTTTCGATACGACGATGCGCGACGGCGAGCAGAGCCCCGGTGCGTCGATGACCCAGGACGAGAAGATCAGGATCGCGAAGATCCTGGAAAAAATGCGCGTGGACGTCATCGAGGCGGGGTTTCCCGCGGCGAGTACCGGCGACCACGATGCCGTTCAGGCGGTGGCGAGGGCCATCCGGGACAGCACCGTGTGCGGGCTCGCCAGGGCCGTTCAGCCGGACATAGACCGTGCCGCGTCGGCAATCAAGCCCGCGGAGTCCGGGCGCATCCATACCTTCCTGGCGACGTCGCCCATCCACATGAAGGAAAAGCTCAGGATGACCCCCGAGCAGGTCCTGGAGCAGGCTAAATGGGCGGTAGGCTACGCACGGCAGTTCACCGACAACGTCGAGTTCTCCCCGGAGGACGCCGGCCGCTCCGAGTTCGAGTTCCTGTGCCGGGTCGTGGAAGCGGCGATCGATGCCGGGGCGACCACGGTCAACATCCCGGATACCGTCGGTTATAACGTACCGGAGCAGTTCGGTGACCTCATCCGGCGGCTGCGCGAGTCCATCCCGAACTCGGACCGGGCGGTATTCTCCGTTCATTGCCACAACGACCTGGGGCTGGCGGTGGCCAATTCCCTGGCGGCGGTGTTGGAGGGCGCCCGGCAGGTCGAATGCACCATCAACGGACTGGGGGAGCGGGCCGGCAACGCCTCCCTGGAAGAGATCGTCATGGCGGTGCGTACGCGCCAGGACGTATTCAACTGCGACACGCGGCTGGATGCCACCCAGATCGTGCCGGCCAGCCGCCTGGTGGCGGGCATTACCGGGTTTCACGTGCAGCCCAACAAGGCTGTCGTGGGTGCCAACGCGTTCGCCCATGAATCCGGAATCCACCAGGACGGCGTGATCAAGTCGCGGGAAACCTATGAAATCATGCGCGCCGAGGATGTCGGCTGGAGCACTAATCGCATGGTTCTGGGCAAGCATTCCGGGCGCAACGCCTTCAAGGCCCGTCTCAAGGAACTGGGCGTCGAATTCGATTCGGAAGAGGAAGTCAACTCGGCATTCGCGCGCTTCAAGGACCTGGCGGACAAAAAGCACGAAATCTTCGACGAGGACCTCCAGGCGTTGATCACGGAAGAGGAGATCCAGCAGGCCAACGAGCGCATCAAGTTGACGAGCATGCAGGTGTGCTCCCAGACGGGAGAGACGCCGGTGGCGAACGTCGTCCTGACCGTGGACGGCGTCGAGCAGACCGCCCAGGCCCGGGGTGACGGCGCCGTGGACGCCACTTTCAAAGCTATCGACTCCATCATCGAAAGCGACGCCGAGCTGAAGCTCTTCCAGGTGAGCAGTATCACCAGCGGCACGGATGCCCAGGGCGAGGTAACGGTTCGTCTCGAAAAGGGCGGGCGCATCTGCAACGGCCTGGGCGCCGACACAGATATCGTCATCGCCTCGGCGAAGGCCTATATCATGGCCCTGAACAAGCTGACATCCGAGGCTCAAGCCTATCGGGAACATCCGCAGCGGAGCCAGGCTGTTTGATGGGTGACGGGTAACGTGATCCTCAAACGAAGGGTCCCCTCGCCCCCGAAGGGGGAGAGGGACAGGGTGAGGGGACAAACAATCATTCATCCGAATTGTTTTTGAACAGATCTATTATTCGTCCCCTCACCCCGGCCCTCTCCCCTCAAGGGGGAGAGGGAGCAGAAACGAGTCGATCGGAATGACACAAGCTCCGAACACAGGGTCTCTTCGCCTCGCTGGAATCAGTTTCGGCGTGTAAACTCGTACCATGGCGGATATCCATGCGAGTTACCTGAAGGCTATGGGGATCGTGCAGTGGCGGCTGCGCGAGGGTGCCCCGAACGGGGCTGATATCGAGCACCCGGTGCATCACGAGGCGACGCAGCAGGCGTTGCCACCTGAGCCACAACCGGCGCCGGAGAGCGCTGAGGCCCCCGTCCCGGCACCCGGAGCACCGGGGGATGATGACGGGATCGGCGGCCTGGACTGGGATTCGCTCCAGGAAACCGTGGCCGCCTGCACCCGCTGCGATCTGCACCGGACCCGGACCCGGACTGTGTTCGGGGTCGGTAACCGGGAGGCCGAGTGGATGATCGTCGGCGAGGCCCCGGGCGCCGAGGAGGACCGGCGCGGCGAGCCGTTTGTCGGCCGTGCCGGGAAGCTGCTGGATGCCATGCTGGCGACCGTGGGCAGGGCGCGGGAGGACGTATACATCGCCAACGTTCTGAAATGCCGCCCGCCGAAGAACCGGGATCCCCAGGGCGAGGAGGTGCAGCAATGCGGCGCATACCTGCTCCGCCAGATCGACCTCGTGCGGCCGCGGCTGCTCATCGCGATGGGGCGTTTCGCCGCACAGTCCCTGCTGAATACCTCCCGCCCCATTGGCAAGCTGCGGGGGGAGGTGTTCGAGCACGCCGCCTCCGGGATCCCACTGGTGGTGACCTACCATCCCGCCTATCTGCTCCGAAACCCCCTGGACAAGCGCAAGGCCTGGCAGGACCTGTGCCTGATCAGGCGGGTCACCGATGCCCCATGAGCGCGGTTCTCGACCACCGGATACAGATCCGGACCATGAGCGAGCCCGACATCGATGCCGTTCTCGGTATCGAACGCTCCGCCTACGACTTTCCATGGACCGGGAATATATTCGCAGAGTGCATGAAGGCGGGCTACGTTTGCCGGGTGTGCGTCAATGACGTCGACCTGGCGGGATACGGGATCATGGCCGTGGGCGCCGGAGAGTGCCACATCATGAATCTCTGCGTAGATCCGCAGCAGAGCGGCAATGGCTTCGGCTCGCTGTTGATGGGGGATCTGCTGGATATCGCCAGGCGTGCCAAGGCCCACATAGCGTTCCTGGAAGTGCGCACCTCGAACCGACGTGCCCATGCCCTGTATCAATACCTGGGCTTCAACGAAGTCGGTGTACGCAAGAACTACTATCCGGCAAAAAAAGGCAGGGAAGATGCCTACGTACTGGCAAAAACGATGGATTGAATGCCTTACGCCACTGTCTTCTTCCTGCATCTGCCCAAGACCGCGGGCACGACCATGCGCCGGGTGCTGGACCGGGAATACCGTACCGCTCGGCGATACGAGATCGGTGAGGACGTTACCGGCGACATCCGGGCATTCCGGTCGCGTCCATGGGATGCGGACAATGCCCCGAATCTCGTCCAGGGGCACATGAGCTACGGGCTGCACGAGTTCGTTCCCGGGCCGTCTACCTACGTAACGTTGTTGCGGGAGCCGATACGCCGCGCGCTGTCGGACTACCACTATGTAACCTCGACGCCCGGTCACCCGATCCACGAGCATGTCAAAGACTTGAGCCTGGTGGAGTACTTCGAAAGCGGGATCACGGGCCAGCTGAGCAACGGTCAGGTCCGGCTCCTGTCCGGGGACCACCTGCCCGAGGACCGGGGCGTGCCCAGCAACCGGCGGATGGAAAGGGCCGACCTCGAACGGGCGAGGGCGAACCTCGAAGACAACTTCACGGCGGTCGGTGTGCAGGAACGCTTCGACGAAACCCTGCTGCTGTTTCGTCGGCGGCTCGGTTGGCGCTGGCCATTCTACGTGCGCGAGAATGTGACTTCCCGCCCCTATCGCCGGGAGGATATTCCGGATGAGGACTTGGCGCGGGTCCGTGAGCTGAATCTGCTGGATATAGAGCTTTACGACATCGTCCGGCATATGTTCGACCGGGTGGTCGCAGCGGAGGGCGGGGCGTTCGCCAGGGACCTGGCCGCGTTCCGGGTGCTCAATCGCGCCTGGGGAATCCTGGCGAGGAACCTGCCGCCGTCGCTGCGGCAGGCCGGCGGCCGGGCCTGGCGCGGACTGGCCCGCGCAAACTGATTCGGGGGGTTCCTGTAGCCGGGAGCGAGGGGCCGGGAGGGTCTGTCAGGGCCGCTGTGAATACTTCCCTGTACGCTCTGGCTCAAACATCCCTGTTTTCGACAGCCCTGTCAGACCCTCCCGGCCCCTCTCTTTGTGCTGAATGAATGACAGGGGCTTCGAAAAGAGGGCTGAGATCAGTCAGCAAACGGTGCTTCTGTGCACCAGCTCTGCGAGCGCAGCAAAGCAATCCGGATTACGCGCCAATCAACGGTCTATGGATTGCTTCGTCGCTTCGCTCCTCGCTATGACGCATTCGATCAGAGATTCCCTAACGCGACCGGTTCAGAATCCTGACCGCCAGCGGCGTCACGAACATCGGGATCTGCCACAGGGCCACGTAGACGACGAAGTCCGGTGGCAACAGGCTGCCGCCGACGGCCAGCAGAACGGCCATGTTGCGGTAGCCGGAAAGCAGTCCGGCCGTCAGGGCTTCCCGCCGCCCCCAGCGCAGAAAAACCAGGAAGCTCAGACCGAAGAACGCTGCATGGACACCCAGGGAGATGCCGAGGAGGCTCAGCATCTCCATGGGTTCGCTGATGAAACGCGCCCCGATGCCGTCCATGACCGCCACCCCGAACAGTGCCAGAAACAGGATCGTCAGGCGACTGAACAGGTGGGACTGCCGCTCTCCGCCGGCCGTCCCACGCATCTGATAGAGGCCGGCGGCGGCCAACGGAATCAGGATGAAGATACAGAACCGCAGAGCGTAAGCGGCGAAATCGAACTCCCCGGTCCGTTGCGTGACAAGCGGCGCCAGTACCGGGAGGATGACCGGCATGAGCAGGGTACCGGCCAGGACACCGCGCAGCGTCAGCAGCGAATCGAGCCCCATCACCCGCGCGAAGGCCGGCGCCCCGAAAATCGTTCCGGCACAGGCGGTCAGGAACATCAGCTCGGACCATTCACCGGCGCCCGGCCCGATGCGGTGCCAGAGGCCGATCGCCAACGGCAGCAGGATCATCTGCCAGCCGATGACCTTGACGAGCCGGGTGGAGACGTGCCGGTCCGGCAATGCGTGCCGGAGGTCGATGGTCAACGAAGAGAAAAGCATCAGGAAGAAGACGAAGACGTAGAGATGCGGACCAAGTACACGGGAGACCGGCGGTATCACGATACCGACAACGACACACAACGCGAGGATCACCTCGCTGGAAATCAGCCTGGAACGCATTGGAGTCCGCCCCGCGGGTGCGGTGTTTTGACACGGTCATCCGTCACCGTTAAACTGAAAATACTGCGCGATAACAAGCATCTGCAGGATCCATCAACCGCCTCGGACCGCTCGCCTTTCATCCGGGGCGCTATACCACCAGGAGTAAGATTATGTTCAAGAAACATGGCTTGATCCGGTCCGCGATTCTTCTTGTTTCATTCGCTGTAAGCGGCTCGCTTGCCGCGGCCGAGAAGTGGGATATGCCGCTGGCCTATGCGGCAAGCAACTTCCATTCCGAGAACGCGGCGGAGTTCGCCGCCGCCGTCACCGAGGCCACGGGCGGCGAGATCGAGATCGTGACCCACGCCAGTGGTTCCCTTTTCAAGGGCGACGAAATATTCCGGGCGGTACGCACCGGCCAGGCGCCCATCGGTGAACGGCTGATATCCGCGCTCGGCAACGAGGACCCGATCTTCGAAATCGACGCCTTGCCGTTCCTTGCCACGAGCTACGAAGACGCCCGGAAACTATATCAGGCATCCAGGCCCGCGATGAACGAGGTGCTCGAAGAAAAAGGCGTCAAGCTGTTGTACGCGGTCCCCTGGCCGCCCCAGGGGTTGTACAGCACGGAAGAGGTGATGAGTGCCGCGGACATGGAAGGCGTGAAGTTCCGCGCCTATAACCAGGCCACGTCCCGCCTGGCGGAGCTCATGGGAGCCGTGCCCACCAAGATCGAAGCCGCGGAGCTGTCCCAGGCCTTCGCCACCGGGGTGGCGGACAGCATGATCTCGTCCGGGGCCACCGGATACGATCGAAAAATCTGGGAGCATGTGCAGTACTGGTATGACGTGCAGGCCTGGCTCCCCAAAAATATGGTGATCGTCAATCTGGAAATCTGGAACGGCCTGGACGAGGCCACCCGGACGACCATTCTGGAGGCTGCGGAAGAGGCGGAGCAGGCCGGTTGGGATCGTTCCATGGAGCTGGCTGACTGGTACAAGGAACAGCTCGCGGAAAACGGTATGACCGTTGAAGGGCCCAGCGACCAGCTGCAGTCCGATTTCGAGGATATCGGCAGCACAATGACCGAGGAATGGCTGGAGAAGGCCGGAGATACCGGCAGCGAAGTCATCGACTCCTATCGCGGTATGCAATAGAACTTGAGCCGGACGGCCGGGCGGGATACCGCCCGGCCGCGACGCCATGCATATTCTGTTCGCGCGGCTGGACCGCGCCCTCAACCGGCTTTACACCTGGTCCGGCTACGCCGCCGCGTTCTTTCTCGTGGCCATCGGCGTCCTGGTGTGCGCCAATATAATCAGCCGGCTCGTCTCGGGGTACGTACCGGGCCTCACCCAGTACTCCGGCTATGCAATGGCCGCGTCGAGCTTTTTCGGGCTCGCCTACACCTTTCACCACAACGAGCACATCCGGGTCGAGGTGCTGCTGAGTCACCTTCGCGGCCAGGCGCGCTGGTTTGCGGAGCTATGGTGCCTGGTCGCAGCATCGGTGGTGAGCGCGTATCTCGCCTGGTACCTGTACCGCCTGGTGTACTACTCCTGGCTGTTCCAGGAGCACAGCGAAGGTGCCGATGCGACCCTGCTCTGGATTCCACAGACCGCAACGGTACTGGGTGCCCTCGTTCTGGTGGTCTGCGTGGTACACAGGCTGGTGCGGGTTGCCGTGACAGGGAGCGTTGGAAAGGGGGCCGGCGGCGATGGATGAGCTGACCCTGACGGTCGTGTTCCTCGCCGTCCTGCTGTTCTTTCTCGCCTCGGGCATCTGGGTTGCCATGAGCCTGATCGGTGTGGCTGCGGTGGGGATGTTGTTGTTTACCTCGCGTCCCGTCGGCGATGCCATGGCGACCACGATCTGGGGGTCGAGCTCGAGCTGGACCCTGACGGCCCTGCCGCTGTTCGTATGGATGGGGGAAATCCTGTTTCGCACCCGCTTGTCCCAGGATCTGTTCCGCGGCCTGGCGCCGGTGCTGCGGCGGCTTCCCGGCGGCCTGTTGCATGTCAATATCGCCGGCTGCGCCGTGTTCGCGGCGATCTCCGGGTCCTCCGCCGCGACGGTGGCGACGGTGGGGAAGATGTCGATCCCGGAGCTGCGCAAGCGAAACTACCCGGAAGGAATGATCACCGGAACCCTCGCCGGCGCCGGGACACTCGGACTGCTGATACCACCGTCGATCATTCTGATCATCTACGGGGTTACGGTGAACGAATCCATCGCCAAGCTGTTCATCGCCGGGGTGTTCCCCGGCATAATGCTGGCGCTGCTGTTCATGGGCTACGTGGTGGTGTGGGGGCTCATCCGCCGGAGGCGGGGACTCGAGGCGGAATCCCTCGAGGAAATCGGCACTGTAAAGCAGGTATTGCTGCTGGTGCCGGTGGTGCTGTTGATCGTGGCGGTGATGAGCTCGATTTATACGGGGATCGCGACCGCGACCGAGGCGGCGGTGCTCGGCGTCGTCGGCGCGCTGGTGCTGTCGGCGCTGCAGGGCTCTCTCAACCGGGAATCCTTTATGGCGTCGCTGCTCGGCGCCACCCGCACCTCGGCGATGATCGCGTTCATTCTCGCGGGCTCGGCATTCCTGTCGCTGGCCATGGGCTTCACGGGACTGCCGCGCGGTCTTGCCGAGTGGATCGCCGGGCTGGACCTGTCGCCCTGGATGTTGATCGTCGCCCTGACCATCTTCTATATCATCCTGGGATGTTTTCTCGACGGCATATCCGCAGTAGTGTTGACCATGGCCGTTATCGAGCCGCTGATTCGCGTCGCCGGCTTCGACATGATCTGGTTCGGGATCTTCCTGGTGGTGGTGGTGGAAATGGCGCAGATCACTCCGCCCATCGGCTTCAACCTGTTCGTGCTGCAGGGTATGACGGGACATGACATGGGTTTCATTGCGCGTTCGGCGCTGCCCATGTTCCTGATCCTGATCGTGGGTGTGATGCTGCTGTCTTTCTTTCCCGGTATCGCGACCTATCTGCCCGAGGCGATGGCACGTCGGTAGGGGCGCGTTTCGACAGCCCTGACAGACCCTCCCCGCCCGGCACTTTGCCATCGTTATCGTCTCGTCGCTTCCGGATGCTGACGGCCCATTTCCCCGCCATTGCGGGCTCATTCCGATTACCGGTATACGAGTGCGGTCAGGCCTGCTTGCGGGCTTCCTGCTTGCGGCGGCTCTCGGCGAGAAACTCCTTGCGCAGCCGGATGGCAGCGGGCGTGATTTCCACCAGCTCCTCGTCGGCGATGAACTCCAGGGCCTGCTCCAGGGTCAGCCGGGTCGGCGGGGTGAGCAGGACATTGTCGTCCTTTCCGGCGGCGCGCACGTTGCTGAGCTGCTTCGCCTTCAGCGGGTTGACGGTGAGATCGTTGGGCCTGACGTGCTCGCCGACGATCTGGCCCTCGTAAACCGGATCGCCGGGACCGACGAACAGCCGGCCGCGGTCCTGCAGGTTGAACAGGGCGTAGGCCACGGCCTTGCCGGTGGCGTTGGCGATCAGTACGCCGCTCGGGCGGGAACCGATGGCGCCCGGCCGGTGGGGGCCGTAATGGTCGAAAACATGATGCATGATGCCGCTGCCGGCGGTAATGGTGCGGAACTCGGTTTGGAAGCCGATCAGCCCCCGGGCCGGGATCATGAAGTCCAGGCGCACCCGGCCGCGGCCGTCGGGCTGCAGGTCGCGCAGGTCGCCGCGCCGCTCGCTCAGGCGTTCGATGACGGCGCCCTGATGCTGCTCCTCGACATCCACCACGAGCTGCTCCCAGGGCTCCCGCCGTTCGCCGTCCACTTCCTTGACGATGGCTTCGGGGCGCGACACGGCCATTTCATAGCCTTCCCGGCGCATGGTCTCGATGAGAATGGCCAGATGCAGCTCGCCGCGCCCGGAAACGGAGAAGCGTTCCGGGTCCCCGGTGTCCGCTACGCGCAGTGCCACGTTGTGGGTAGCCTCGCGCATCAGCCGCTCCCGCAACTGTCGCGAGGTGAGGTATTTGCCTTCGCGTCCGGCGAACGGGGAATTGTTGACGCGGAAGGTCATGGTGATGGTCGGTTCGTCCACGGTCAGCGGGGGCAGGGCCTCGGCCCGGGCGGGGTCGCAGAGCGTTTCGGAGATGCCGAGGCCTTCCACCCCGGTCACGGCGATGATGTCGCCGGCCACCGCTTCGTCTACCTCGACCCGCTTCAGCCCGTGAAAACCGAGAACCTGGAGCACGCGGCCCCCGCGCCGCTCGCCGTCCAGGCCCACGACCGTTACGGCGCTGTTAGGACGGATGCGCCCGCGGCGGATGCGGCCGATGCCGATGACGCCGACGTAGCTGGAATAGTCCAGGGTGCTGATCTGCATCTGGAAGGGACCCTCGATGGCCACGGGCGGCGGCGGGGCCTGCTGGATGATGGCCTCCAGCAGCGGGGTCATGTCGCCGTCCCGGACATCGGGCTCGTGGCCGGCGTAGCCGCGCAGGGCCGATGCATAGATGACCGGGAAATCGAGCTGCTGATCCGTGGCGCCGAGATTGTCGAACAGATCGAACGTCCGGTTCAGCACCCAGTCGGGGCGGGCGCCGTCGCGGTCCACCTTGTTGATGACCACCAGGGGGTTGAGGCCCCGCTCGAATGCCTTGCGGGTGACGAAGCGGGTCTGGGGCATGGGGCCGTCCACGGCATCCACCAACAGCAGCACCGAGTCCACCATGGACAGGATCCGCTCGACCTCGCCGCCGAAGTCCGCGTGCCCCGGCGTATCCACGATATTGATGCGGTACACCACGTCCCCGCGCTGCCAGGCAATGGAGGTATTTTTGGAAAGAATCGTTATTCCACGCTCCCGTTCCAGGTCGTTGGAATCCATGACGCGGTCCGGTGCCGCGGCCCGTGCATCCAGGGTCCCGGACTGGCGCAGCAGCTGGTCCACGAGCGTGGTCTTGCCATGGTCCACGTGGGCGATGATGGCGATATTTCGAACGTTTTCGATCATTTAAGGTTCAATCAGGAATAGTGGTCGGGCCCGGCCGGGCGGACGAAGGATGCTTCAGCAAACTGAAATTGCGCGCGGGCGGCCGTCCGGCGCGGGCGTGGCATCCCCGCTGGTTTGCGGCCGGGAATGGGCTGCCGGAGTGTAAACCACCTGCCGGACAATGGAAACGGGAAACCGCGACGGGCCGGTTCCGATATGCGTCGTGTCTCTTTATAAATATTTACAATAAAATCAGCGATCTGAAGGATAATACTCACTCAAAAGATTAAGCTTGATCAGGCGAGCATCGATTATCGGTGTAGCGGGAAAGCCGCCATTTTGTAGGTCAGCCTTTACGGCTGACATATCAGGCGTGCAGCCTTACCCACCTGGTTTGGCAAGACCCATGTGGGTCGGCCTGTACGGCCGACATGTCGGGCGACAACCCGCTCGGGACTACCAGCCGCCCCGGGGCGCCCTGCCTCGGACGGGAACAGGTCTCACCCCCGCATGCGTTCGGCTTTCGGGTCGAGCAGCGGTGCCATGCTGACGGTGGCCGGGCGGCGGTCGCCGAGAATCTCGATTTCGAAACGTTCCCCTTCGGCGTGCAGTTCGCGCGGGACGAAGCCCAGGGCGATGGAACGCTCGACGTAGTGGGCATAGCCGCCGCTGGTGACGAAGCCGACGATCTCGTCGTCCCGCCAGATGGGCTCGTCGCCATGGACGTCGGCGTCATCGGCGTCCACGACAAGGGTCGCCAATTGGCGTGATGGGGGGTTGTCGCGGGCGGCCAGCACCGCGTCCCGGCCGATGAATTCCTCCTTGTCGAAAGCCACGAAGCGCTCCAGACCGGTTTCGGCCGGGATGTATTCGGGCTTGTACTCCCGCAGCCAGGCACCGAAGGACTTTTCCAGCCGCAGCGACATCATCGCCCGCATGCCGAAGGGCTGCAGCCCCAGGTCCGTTCCCGCCGCGGCCAGTGTCTCGTACAGCGCCACCTGGAAATCCGCCGGCACGAAAATCTCGTAGCCCAGGTCCCCGGTGAACGTAACCCGTCCGACGATGGCGGGGCAGGGCCCCACGTGCATCCGTTTCACCGACAGGAACGGAAAGGCCTTGCGGGACACGTCGACATCGGCCACCCGCTCCAGCAGGCGCCGCGCGTTCGGCCCCGCGATCTGGAAACCGAGCCGCTCGAGGGAGACATTGCGAACCGCCACGCCGCGCGCCGGCAGATGCTGCAGGAACCAGCGCATGTGGTAGGCCTGGGCGTTGTAGGAGGCGATCAATTGAAAGCGCTCGGGCCCGAGGCGGGAAATGGTGAAATCGCCGATCAAGCGGCCCTTGGGGCTGAGCATCGGCGACAGCAGCATCCGGCCTTCGGCGGGCATGCGGTTGGCCATGATGGTGTTCAGCCAGGCTTCCGCATCGGGCCCGGTGATCTCGTACTTGCCGAAGTTGTGCACCTCGTTGATGCCCACCGCTTCACGCACGGCGCGGCACTCGGCCGCCACCGCTTCGAAGGCGTTAGATCGCCGAAAAGTGGGGGTCTCGTACAGCGGCTCGCCCTCGGGGGCGAAGTAGTTCACGTGCTCCATGCCGTAACCCTGGCCGAAGACGGCCCGCCGCGCCTTCCAGATGCCATAGGCGGGCGTGGTATGCAGGGGCCGGCCCACGGGCAGCTCCTCGTTCGGGTAGGAGACGGCAAAGCGGCGCTGGTAGTTTTCCCGGGACTTGGCGCGGGTGTAAGGTTGGGTGCAGGTATCTCCGAATCGGGCCACGTCCATGGCGAACACGTCCCGGGACGGCTCGCCTTCGATCATCCACTCGGCCAGCGACAGGCCGACCCCGCCGCCCTGGCTGAAGCCGGCCATGACGGCGCAGGCACACCAGTAATTGCGCAGCCCGGGCATCGGCCCTATCAGCGGGTTGCCGTCAGGGGCGAAGGTGAACGGGCCGTTGATGACCTGCTTGATGCCGGCGGTCTCGAGCACGGGATAGCGCCGGAACGCGAACTCCAGGGAATCGCCGATGCGTTCGAGGTCGGTGGACAGCAGCTCATGCCCGAACAACCAGGGCGTGGTGCCTTCCGCCCAGGGCCGGGCGTCCTGTTCGTAGATACCGATCACCAGTCCCTGGCCCTCCTGCCGGAGGTAGCTCTCACCCTGGGGATCCATCACGTGGGGCAGCTCGGTGTCGTGCCCGATCACTTCGGGGATCGGGTCGGTGACCATGTACTGGTGCTCCATGGGGTGCAGCGGCAGCTCCACCCCCGCCATGCGGCCCACCTCCCGGGCCCAGAGGCCGGCGGCATTGACCACATGCTCCGCGGTGACCGTGCCCTTGTCCGTCACCACCTTCCATTCACCGTTCGCCTGGGGCTCCAGGCGCTCCACCATGGTATGGAGCTGGATCTCCGCGCCGTTCAACCGCGCGGCCTTGGCGTAGGCGTGGGTGGTGCCGTACGGGTCGAGGTGACCGTCGAGGGGGTCGTAGAGGGCAGCGATGACCCCATCGGTGTTGGTGATGGGGGACAACCTGCGAATCTCCTCCGGGCCGACGATCTCCGTCTCCAGGCCCATGTAGCGGTGCTTGGCGCGCTCCGCCGTGAGCTGGTCCAGGCGCTCCGGGCTTTCCGCCAGCGTCAGGCCGCCGACGTGGTGCAGTCCGCAGGACTGGCCGCTGATCTCCTCCAGCTCCCGGTACAGGCGGATGGTATAGCCCTGCAGCGCCGCCATGTTGGTGTCGGCATTGAGAGTGTGGAAGCCGCCGGCGGCATGCCAGGTGGACCCGCTGGTGAGCTCCGAGCGCTCGATCAGCATGACGTCGCGCCAGCCGAGCTTCGTCAGGTGATAGAGAACGCTGGCGCCCACCACGCCGCCGCCGATGACCACGACACGTGACTGGGTTTTCATGAAGGATTCCGAAGGGCTGGGCAGGGAGGTATCACTTGTCAAGGGCCTCGCAAATTTTTTACGAATCTACTATAACGGCGGGGAACAGGTCACGTACATTCGATGGCTTCCACCGGCAGTGACGGACCGGCCCGGCACAGCCCCTTTCTCCCCGCGAGGATTCGAACTGAGCCGCTACTAAACCATCAACAACAGATGAAACACGCAATGATCCAATCCATGTCAATCCGCAGCCTTACAACCGGTGCTCTTGCCGCGGCCGCAACTCTGCTTTTCGCAACCAGCTTTGCACAGGACGGGGCCGGGCGCACCGAACTCAGCAGATTAAACCTAGCCGGCGCGGAGAATACCGAGGTCATCATGGCCGAGCTGGAGCTGCCTCCGGGTGCGAGCGTTCCGCGGCACTTCCATCACGGTGAGGAGTATCTTTATGTCGTCCAGGGCGGCACGGTGGAAACCCGGGACGGGGAGGTGGTTACCTTCGAACCGGGACAGTCGTTGCATTTCAAACGCGAAGAAGTTCACGGTGGCTTTACCGCGACGGGAAGCTCGGTGTTGAAGGTAGTAACCGTCCACATCGTCGATAAGAACAAGCCGCTCTATGTCAATGTGGAATAGAAAGCCGTCGGCGGGAGAATGGTGGGCGATGCTGGGATCGAACCAGCGACTTCTGCCGTGTGAAGGCAGCGCTCTCCCGCTGAGCTAATCGCCCACTGAAGGGAGACGGGAGTGTACGACCGGGGCGCCGGCGGGTCAATTCCCGCGCCGGAAAGCGCTTGACCGGCCCCGGTACAGGCTATAAAGTACCGCCCCCTTGCGGGGTCGCTTCCCGCCCGGATTCAAGGGGCCATAGCTCAGCTGGGAGAGCGCAACACTGGCAGTGTTGAGGTCGGCGGTTCGATCCCGCCTGGCTCCACCAGATTTCCAGGAACAACGACTGAAGTCCCCATCGTCTAGTCGGCCTAGGACACCGGCCTTTCACGCCGGCAACAGGGGTTCGAATCCCCTTGGGGACGCCATGTTCAGAGTGCGGTCCGTGGCGATTCGGTAGCGGATCCGGGAGTGCGGATTCGCGGGCGGAGCGTGATCTACTCGAACGCGGCCTGCGGCACGCCTTTCAGGTGATGACGTTTTGCCTCGTCGATCTCCACGGTGAACGTCCGGACCAACCTTGCGACATTTTCCCGCGGCCAGTGGAGATGGTGGTCCTCGTCAAGTGAAGACCATGGCAGCTCCGCGATGGTTATTATCGTGCTGTTGGAGCCGTCTGGCTAAGAATGCTCTGATCAACTCAGACTATCCCGCGATGCAGGCGATCGTGAGGCGGACTTGGAACACCCTCGGGATACGTTTCCCGATCAGGTATAAGTAAAACAGCGGCCGACGGCATCGGTACGTGGTGACGATAAGTGCGCACTATGGGGTTATTCAACAAACGCTCTGCCAAACGCTACCTGGATCCCTGCCATCATCGGGATTCCCCGGCCGACGAGCTCATCACGAGCCCGGAGATTCATCTACGCGGGTGGTTCGCCGTGGATCCAGCTCTCGTCTGTGAAAGGATAGATTTGAAAAACGGCGACGGCTGGTCGCTACGTCTGGCCGTGGAGCAGCGCCCCGATGTAGAGCGTGTCTATCCGAACAGAACCGTGGTGGGGTTTGACACCCTGGTGTCCAGTGAGACGATCCGCGAGCAGGGCGGGAGCGCATGGGAGCTCGTGCTGAAATGCGACGCGGCGACCTACAGTCATCCCCTCATCCTGAATGTCAGTGAGAAACTCCCCGAAGACGGCTATTACCGAAGCCGGGACCCCCTTGACGGTCCCTACGGTGACGTCCTGAGTCCCGAGCAGAAGGCAAGCTGGCGGGACGACGGATTTCTCCTGCTGCCGAAGTTCTTCGACGCAACCCGCTTGGACGCCATAAACACACTGGTCGATGAGCTGTGGCGCACTCGTGCTGCCCTGACCGAGCCGGTCACTCTGGATGCGTATATCGGTGCCGAGACGGTCCGCACGCTGGGAAGACGCTACCTGATGAAGGAGGTGCCGGAGAGCGCACGGCAGAGTTCCTACAAGATCAATGACCTGTTTCTGAGCTATCCGGCTATTCGCGACCTGGTCCTCGACGAGACGCTCTCCGGGTATCTTCGAGCGCTGCTGGACGGCGACCCGGTAACATGCAATTCGCTTTACTTCGAGTATGGGAGCGAGCAGCCCGACCACTTTGACACTTTCTTCATGCCGCCTCGGGTACGCAATCGCATGGCGGCTTCCTGGATAGCTCTGGACGACGTCACGCCGGAGAATGGACCGCTTCAGTACTATCCCGGCAGCCATCTGATCGACCCCTACCTCTTTGCCGATGGACGCTACAATCGCGCGCCGGAGGAAAGGAAAGACTGCGAGCGATACATTGCCGGCGAGTTGAAGCGCCGGCAGATCGAGCCAACCACGCTGCTCGCCTCGAAGGGCGACGTTTTCATCTGGCACGCTCACCTGCTCCACGGCGGCGCACCGATACGAAAGCCCGGGCATAAGCGCCGCTCGTTGGTAACACACTACTACCGCACCGCGGAGTTCAGCGACGACCAGATCCTTCGACACGCTCCGGGACGTTACTACCAGAATCGCCCGCATCCAGCGCCCCAGACTCCCTGATCCGAGCGGGAAAGAATCGGGGACGCGCTACGTTCCTGCAATACGTTTGCGGTTGTTTTCAGACGTTTTCTGAATTGGACCCGGGCATATCCGGCTTGCCATCGAGCCACCGATCGCAAGAATCCCGCATCGCTGAACTCCAACGCCGGGAGGGTGCCTGGATTGTCTTGCTGATAGGCTGGCCAATCGTCTGCTTCGGCCATTTTGGCAATGCTTGCGCTGAGCGCGGGCAGTGGATTACTGGCCCCTCAAATTCGACCTCACCAAACGGCTGAAGCAGGTCTCCGACAATAAAGGTCTCGCCATAGCGTTCCCACAGATGGACGTGCACATGCATCGATAGGCCGGTGCCTCGGGGTCAGGCGGAGCGGGTCACTACCCGGATCTCGCCTTCGAGGGTTTTGTGAACGGGGCACTTGTCAGCGATCGCCAGGAAGCGTTGATGCTGCTCGCCGGTCAGTTCCCCCGTGTAGCTGACGACGCGGTCGATGCGGGCGACGTAGCCGTCGCTGGATTCGCACTCGGCGCAGTCTCTTGCGTGAACCCGTTCGTGCTTGAGCCGCACCTGGATGTCCTCCACCGGCAGTTTCTTGTGGTTCGCGTACATACGCAGGGTCATCGATGTGCAGGCGCCGAGCGACATCAATAGCAGCTCGTAGGGATCCGGCCCCTTGGCGGTGCCACCGTTTTTCTCCGGCTCGTCGGCGGGCAACTCGTGGTCCGGCGTATAGAGCCGGCGGAGAAACTGCTTGTTTTCCTCAGTGACCAGGACTTCACCGGCCTCCAGGTCCGGTCGACGTTGGCGCGTCAATGGCTGTTCCAGGGACACGTAGCGTCCGGCCCACGCCGCCAGCGTCTCGGCGACATACCGTGAGTCCTGCTTGTTGGACAGCAGGTGGTCTGCCTGGTCCAGGGAAATAAAGCTTTTCGGGTGCTTGGCGGCAGCGTAGATCTTGGCCGCTTCGTCAATGGATACCAGGTTGTCCAGGGGCGAATGGAAGATCAGCAGCGGTCGCCGCAGCCGGCCGATGTGCGCGGTGTCCGTGAACCGTTCCAGGTCGTCTATAAGCTGCGATTTGATGGTGAACTGTCGCTGGCCAAGGCTGACTTTGGCGCTGCCCTCGGACTTGATGATATTGGTACTGTCACTGAATAGATGCGCGACATGCCGGGCGGTGGCCGGGGCACTGATTGTGGCGACCGCTTTGGTTTCCGGCAGTTGATGGGCGGCCGCCAGGACCGCCGCGCCGCCGAGACTGTGGCCAATCAGCAGCGCCGGTGCCCGGTAGTGGTCCCGCAAAAAGTTGGCTGCGGCCACCAGGTCGGCGACGTTGGAGGAGAAATTGGTGTTGGAGAAATCGCCGTCGCTGTTGCCGAGCCCGGTGAAGTCGAATCGGAGCACCGCTATGCCGTGGTCGGTCAGGGCGCGGGCAATGCGCGACGCAGCGGCGATATCCTTGCCGCAGGTGAAGCAGTGGGCGAAGAGGGCAAAGGCGGCGGGCTCGCCCCGGTCCGGGAGCTCCAGTGCGCCGGCGAGGATCTCGCCGCTCTCGTTGGGGAATTCCAGCTTTTGTCTCGACATGAACTGCTCCTGGGTCAGATGGTTGATATCGATGTTCTGGAAAGCAACGCCAATGACTGTATTCGACCCCGCAAGGCTTCCAGAGCCCGTACGAACGAATCAGCGGTTTTCTTTGGCAGTCTCCTTGATGTCCTTGGTGGACTCCCGGTCGCTCACTTCTGTGTATTCGTCTTCAATCCGGGTCAGGTGCCCGCGCGGGATGAAACTGTGCGGAGCAGCTTCCTGCACGTCAATCATTAGAGATTCAGGAACGTTGCCCGCCAGCAGGCAGCCATTTCGGATGTGAGGAAAGATCTGGTCATAACGCAGGACCTCATTCTGGCTGATCCGTCGGTAGATATGGGTGCGGTTCAGCCCGGCGGTATGGTGCAGTCCGGTGGAGGCGATGATGTCGGCGGCGGCGTGCACCGTCTTGGCATGGAAATTCGCCACCCGGACGGCCTTGTCCTTGACCACGAGACCGCGTGCCAGGTGTGGATTCTGGGTGGCTACGCCGGTCGGGCATTCGTTGGTGTTGCAGGTCAGCGACTGCACGCAGCCCAGCGCGAGCATCATTCCGCGGGCGCTGTTGCAGATGTCCGCGCCCAGAGCCAGGTTCTTCACCATGTGGAAACCCGTCAGGATCTTACCAGCAGCGATGACGCGGACATGTTCGCGCAACCCGTAGCCGGTCAGGCAGTCATCGACGAAGGCCAGCGCCTCGCGCAGCGGCATACCGATGGAGTTGGCATACTCCAGCGGCGCGGCGCCGGTGCCGCCCTCGCCACCATCGACGGTGATGAAGTCGAGCATAATCCCGGTCTCCACCATGGCCTTGCAGATGGCGATGAACTCGCTGCGTCGGCCGATGGCGAGCTTGACACCGATCGGCTTGCCGCCCGACATCTCGCGCAACCGGGCGATGAAATGTACGAGCTCCAGCGGTGAGTCGAAAGCGGTGTGGGCCGGGGGTGAATCGACACGGGTGGCCACTGGCACGCCGCGGATGCGGGCGATCTCGGGGCTGTTCTTTTCCGCCGGCAGAATGCCGCCGTGCCCGGGCTTGGCTCCCTGGGAGAGCTTGAGCTCGATCATTTTCACCGACTCCAGAGCGGCCTTTTCACGATACTCCTGGGCCGAGAAATTTCCGTTCGCGTCACGGCAGCCAAAGTAGCCGGTGCCGATCTGCCAGACCAGGTGCCCGCCCTCCAGGTGGTAGGGACTGATACCGCCCTCTCCGGTGTTGTGATAGAAGCCGCCGCGGGCCGCCCCCCGGTTGAGAGCCCGGATGGCGTTCGGGCTCAATGCGCCGAAGCTCATGGCGGATACATTCAGCACACTGGCCGAATAGGGCCGGGTGCAGGCCGGCCCGCCGACACGGATCCGCATGGCGTCCTCGTCGATATCGCTGACCGGAATGGCGGATAGAGAATGGCCAATCCATTCATAACCGGTGCGGTAGGTGTCGACCCGGGTGCCGAAGGGCACGGTATCCAGCTCGTTCTTGGCACGCTGATAGGCCACGCTGCGAAACATACGGTTGATGGGCGTGCCGTCGGTGTCGGACTCGAGTAGATATTGACGGATGAACGGCCGCAGCCACTCCATGACCCAGCGGCCACGCCCGAACAAGGGGAAATTGCGCCGCAGGGAGTGCTCGTGCTGGAACATGTCGTAGAGGCCGACGCCCACAAGAGGGATGAACACCAACAACGCCCACAAGATCGGCGGCCACGCCAGGGCAAGGACGGAGATCACCAGCAGGATCGCCAGGGAGAATCTGACAAACCAGGTATACATGCACTATTACTTTTGTTGCCTCAAGCTGCTCCCGTCCTTCCACTAACCGGAGCAGGAGCCGCCGCCGAGTACGCAGAATTTGGCGCAGTGGGGGTGATTGAGTCTGACGTTACCATTCTCGAAATTACCACCGTCGGCCGCTGCCGCCTCGGACAACGAGGCGCCCATTTCGAAATACTGGTCATAGGGTAGCAGCGTGCAGGGCAGTACCACGGGGCGCGAGGCGCCCCTGCGCTTGACTACCATGCGGCTGCTCGCACACATCACGGAATCCGGGGATACGCCGAGAATGTCCCAGCAAGCGGTCGTGATCTCTGGAACCGGCGCAGCTTCATCCATCTCGGGGAACAGCACCAGGTCGTGAGGGTTGCCGGCGTCTAGCTCGATCCCGTGTGCACGGAACAGGCGGTCGTAGCCGCGCCGCAGCGCTTCCTCCTTTTCGGCCCAACGCGTGCGGCCGGCGATTGAGAGGTTGAAGCCGTGACCGGCGAGCCAGAGCAAGCCGTCGAGCGTGCTCTGAAAGCTGCCCGCTCCGCGCTCCTCATCGTGCAGAGCGGTCGAATGGTGATCGACGCTTACCCGCAGCTTGAGCCGGCTGCCGTGCTCCGTCATGAGTCGCAACAGCTCCCTCTGCACCCGCGGGCGCTGCATGGGTTGCATCGCGTTGGTGAGGATCAGGACTTCGAAGCCGCGGTCGAGGCAGGTTTCCGCGAGGCTGATTATCTCCGGATTCATGAACGGTTCCCCGCCCGTGAAACCGATTTCCGACGTCGAATAGCCGAGTTGCTCGATCTCATCCAGAAATGGAGCCACATCCGCGTGACGCAGATACACCAGTCGATCGTTTCCCGGGCTGGATTCGATGTAGCAGTTCGCACATTCGATGTTGCACAGCGTACCGGTGTTGAACCACAAAGTCTCAAGATCCCGCAAGCCGACCCGCGCTCGTGGCTGTCCGTCGAGCGTGAATTCCGGATCGTCGAAAGGGGTCTCCTGCGTCCCAATCTGCTCCGCCGTGTTGGTGGCTTTGCTGCTTGAATAGAACATACCGAATCTCGTTGGTCTGTGTTGGAGGACGCGTCTGTCTGATTCAGACGCACCGCACCGGGGAGTAGTTGGTGCGACTCCCGTTAACATCGACACATGTGGCAGCACCGCTTCCGGAAAGTTCATTCGACGAAGGCGGGGCGGAGCGTGCAATGCTTTTGCTTCGAAAGGCACGGCATCGCCCGTAGGTTTGGATTCCAGTAGACACATCAATACATAAGTATTGACTCGATGTCGTACGAGTTTATTCCCGGCAACCGAACTGGAGGACTACGTGCCGCCGGTGGCGCGGCCGGCCGGCGGTTTGAGAGGGGCGGCGGATTCGCAGGAATCCCGGGCCGGCGTGTTCTGCGGCGCCGGCCGTTGGTGGTCCGGCCGGTTTCGCGAGGTCAGGCCTCATTCCCCGCCTCGAGGGGCTGCAGGTCGGGTCTTGATTTCACCGTATCCGCTACGAACGCGGTGAACGCGCGGATGCGGGCAACCTTGCGCAGGTCGGTGTGAGTAAGCAGCCAGAGCTCGGTCGCCAGCGCGGGCACTGAATCCGATAATGCAACCAGGTGGTCGTCTGCATCGCCCAGGTAGCGCGGCAGTACCGCGACCCCCAGCCCGTCGCGGACGCCGGCCTGAATGCCCTGCAGGGTGTCCACGCGGTAGTGGCACCTGGCGTCATGACCTTCGGCCTTCATCCAGGTGTCGAGCTGCAGGTAGGCCATGCTCTCGTCCGGTCCGATCCAGTCGACGGCTTTCAGGTCATTGGCGGACTGGTTGAACAGATCCGATGCACCGTAGATGGCCTGCTGGATTCGCCCGATTTGGCGGCCGACCAGGTTCTCCGGCGGCGACAGAGTAGGCCGGACGGCGACGTCCGCCTCACGCCTGGACAGGCTGAAAAGGGTATTCGACACGGCAACTTCCAGGTGTATGTCCGGATACGACCGGCGGAAGTCGGCGAACACGGGGGACAGGAGTCCCTGCAGCAGGGTGTCGGTGGTGGTCACGCGGACCGTCCCCGAGGGCAGCAGATCGCGCCCGGCGACCCGCCGCTCGATACCCGTCACCTCCGCCTCGATCCTTACCGCCGCCGCGGCGACATCCTCGCCGGCGGTCGTCGGCGTGTAACCGATGCGGTGACGCTCGAACAGCCGCGCTCCCAGGCGTTCCTCGATCGCGCCGAGTCGCCGAAATACCGTGGCGTGGCTGACGCCCAGGGCGCGTGCCGCACCGGAGAGAGAACCCGACTGCGCAATCGCCAGTACCGTCCGGAGATCGTCCCAGGGAACCTGATGTTCGTTCATGCAAACGAAATTTACACAAATAGCCAATTGTTGTCAGTATTTGAACATCAATAAACTCCCGGTTTCATACCAATCGCTGGAGACGCCCATGCATGCACTGATCGTTCTCGCTCATCCCGAGCCACAGTCGTTTAATGCCACCCTCAAGGATGTCGCTGTCGAGACGCTCGAGCGGGGCGGCCACACCGTCGAGGTCTCGGACCTGTACGCCCAGGGCTTCGATCCGGTCGAAGGGCCGCGGCACTATAGTAACCGGGCCGATCCGGACAGCTTCTCTCCCTTGGGCGAACAGCGCCACGCCTGGCAGAGCGAAACCGTGCCGGCGGATGTCCGGCGGGAGATCGAACGGCTGCAAAGGGCGGAACTCGTGGTCCTGCAGTTTCCCCTCTGGTGGCACGCCCAGCCGGCAATCCTCAAGGGATGGTTCGACCGGGTGTTCCTGAGCGGCGGCCTTTATACCAGCCGGATGCGCTACGACAGCGGCTACTTTCGCGGCAAACGGGCGATCGTCTCCGTGACCAGCGGTGCCCCGGCAGCGGCATTCGGGCCGGGCAGCCGCGGCGGGGACATCGAAACGATGCTGTGGCCGATTCAGTACTCCCTGCACTACATGGGTTTCACGGTGTTGCCGGCATTCTTTGCCCATGGCGTGCAGGGGCACGGTTTTTCCTACCAGGACGACACCGCGTTCACGGACCACCTCGACGCGCTCAAAAGGGACTGGGCGTACCGATTGGAGAACCTGGAGAGGGCGGCTCCGGTGGCTTTCCCGGGGTGGGACGACTGGGATGTAGACGGGCGTCTCATTCCGGGTGCGCCGGTGCGCTGCGCTGCAGCCGGTGCCTGAAACCCGCAACGCCGGAGCTGTATCGCGTGGCCCCTGGGAACCCGGGCGGTGCCGGGTTCCCGTCCCACGTGAAATTCCGGGGGTGACGAAATTCACCTGTGCGCCGGTCTTCGTCATCGATGCATATACCGTGAGGGGAACTCAGCGGCCTGCCGATGCCGGAAAACACCTTCCAGCCGTTTCCGTCGAGGTCGGCAATCTCGACAATACTGCTCCCCCAGCCAATGCTGCTCAGCTCGGATCGTGGATGGCGATGCCTACGACGTAGAGATTTGTGACTATCATTGAGCCGAGACTCGACATGAGCATTCCAAACACTGCTGAGATGAAAAGGCGGCCCACTCATCCGGGTGAAATGCTGCGAGAGGATTTCCTGCCCGATTACGGACTCACTGTTTCCGGGCTGGCTGATGCAATAGGCATGTCACGCCAATCCGTTAATGAACTGCTGCGTGAGCGTCGAGCCGTCAGCCCGGAAATGGCGTTGCGGCTCGCTCGCCTTTTTGGCAATTCGCCCGAGTTCTGGTTGAATGCTCAAAGAGCGGTGGATCTGTGGGAAACGGCACGATCCTTGGAGAAGGATGTCGCCCGGATTAAGCCGCTCGATGCCGCATAAACTCCAACGGCATATTGCTGTTAAGACCCGCGCGAGTTGCAGAAGCTGCCAGTCGTCGAGGGTTGCGACATCGAAAATGTCGACGGCAGATTGGATTCCGCGCCCGTACCGCGGTTGCCGAGCATCAGATTAAGCCCGGGCAGCCCGAGACCGGCCGGCGAATAGGAAAGATAACCGGCATCCCTGACGGTCAGCCCGTGTTTCGCATGCCCGCGGCAATGCCGTTGACGGTGATCAGCAGCGCGTCCTGGACCTGGCTGTTGTCTCCCCGCCTGATGCGCGCCAGCAGCTCCACCTGCAGCAGGTTGAGCGGGTCGGTGTAGGGGTTGCGCAGGTTGATGGACCGCTGGGTGACCGGTTCGTGCTCCAGCGGCGACTTGTGGCGAGTGACTTTGAGAACCACGTCGTAGACGCGTTCAAAGCGGCCGCGCAGGTCCTGTCCGAAATGCCGCAGGTCCTGCGGGACCAGACGCTGGTCATACTGGAAGGCGACGTCCAGGTCGGTCTTGGCAAGGACCATTTCGATGGCGTCGAGGGTTGCAGCGAAAAACGGCCACTCGGATTCCATTTCGTGCAGGTGATCCATGTTGTCCTCGGAAACCACTTTCAGGCCGTAGCCGACCCCGAGCCAGGCGGGCAGCATCAACCGCGTCTGCGACCAGGCGAAAATCCAGGGAATGGCCCGCAGATGGGCGATATCCCGTCCGGGCTTACGCCGGGCCGGCCGGCTGCCGATATTCAGCTTGGCGAGCTCGGCTTCGGGGGTCGCTGCCTGGAAATAGTCCAGGAAACGCTTGTTGTGCTGCACCAGGTCCCGGTAGGAGTGCATGGCCACCCGGCTCATCTGGTCCATGGCCTCCCGCCACTCGGCCTTCGGCTGCGGCGGCGAGGCGAGGCTGGTTTCCAGTACCGACGTAATGTAGGTGGTGAGGGTTTCCGCCGCGGTGTCCGCCAGGCCGTATTTGGCCTGCACCACTTCCCCCTGTTCCGTGACGCGGAGCCTCCCGTTTACCGAGCCCGGCGGCAGGGAGCGGATGGCGTCGCGTGCCGGGATGCCACCCCGGGCCACGGTCCCGCCGCGGCCGTGGAACAGCTTGAGGGATACGCCGTGCTCCCGGGCGAAGTCCGTGAGCTGTTCCTGGGCAAGGTAAAGTCCCCAGGCCGCGGAAAGCTGGCCGGCATCCTTGGCTGAATCGGAATAGCCGATCATCACTTCCTGGTACAGGCCGCTGCGTTCCCGGTACCAGTCGATGGAGAACAGGCGTTCCATAACCGCGCGCGATCCGGACAGGTGCTCCACCCGCTCGAACAGAGGGACCACGGGCAGCGGGGCCTGCATGCCGCATTCGCGCTGCAGCAGCTCCACGGCGAGCACATCGGACGCCTCGGAAGCCATCGAGATGACGTAGGCGCCCAGGCTCTCACCGGGAATATTCGCGAGGACCCGGAAGGTCGCCAGCACCTCGGCGACCGCCCCGGAGCCCTCGAAGGACTCCGGTATCAGGGGCCGACGGCCCTGGAGCTCACGCTCCAGGAACTCCAGCCGCCGGGCCTCGTCCCAGGACTCGTAGGAACCGAGCCCCAGGTAGCGGGTAATCTCGTCCAGCGCCCCGGTATGCCGGGACGCTTCCTGGCGGATGTCCAGCCGGACCAGCGCCAGCCCGAAGCATCGGCAGCACCGGATTACGTCCAGGAGGCGGCCGTTCGCTACGATCCCGGCGCCGCACTCGTGGAGTGAGTCGTAGCAGATGCGCAGCGTCTCCTCGATCTGGTCGATGGAGTCGATGACGTCCAGCTCTTCCGGGTGGCGGTTGTTGAGTTTCGCTTCCAGCCAGCGGCGGGTGGATTCCAGGCGGTCCTGCAGTTGCCGGAGCAGGACGCGATAGGGTTCGTGGGCATTCCGGGCCAGCTGGTTGACCGTGTCGTTGGCCCGCACCATGGACAACTCCCGCCGGAGCTCGTCGATTTCGCGCCAGTAAAGGTCGGCAGCCATCGATCGTGCCATCAGGCAGGCGCGCTGGGTGATCTCCGGTGTGACATTGGGGTTGCCGTCGCGGTCGCCGCCGATCCAGGAACCGAAACGGACAGGCGCGGCATCGAGGCTCAGGCCCTGCCCGCAATACGCCTCAAGCGCCGCGTCCAGATTCCTGAGAACACCCGGCAGGACATTCCAGATGGACTGCTCGATGACGACGAGCCCGGAACGGGCTTCATCCAGCGGTGTGGGTGGCTCCCTGCGGATTTCATCGCTCTCCCAGATCGCAACGATCTCCCGGCGCAGTGCCTGCTCGAGCCCCGCCTTGTCACGGTCCGAAAGCCCGGGGTGGTCGCGTCGATCCAGCAGGGATGCGATGCGATGGTATTTCTGGGTGAGCGTCCGGCGCCGGATTTCGGTGGGGTGGGCCGTGATGACCAGGCCGACATCCATGTGCTCGACCATGGCGCGAACGGCGTCGGCGTCGATGTTCCGGGACAGCAGGCTGCTGATGGTATCGCCGATTTCCCAGGCCCGTGATTCGCGCACACGCCGGTGCTGGTGATGCTGTTCGGCGATGTTCGCCAGGCCCAGGAAATGACTGAACGCGCGGGCCAGGCTGACCATGGTTCCCGCCGGCAGCGCACTGAGCAGTCCGGAGAGCGTATCGGCGGCCTTGCCGCCGTCCGCCCGGGCGGTCTTGGTGACGGCCCGGATGCGCTCGACCTGCTCGTACAGCTCACGGCCTTCCTGGGAGATCAGGGTCTCTCCCAGCAGGCCGCCGAGGAGGCGTACGTCTTCGCGCAGGCGGGCGTCGTCGGTGTCCGGGGCGTCCTCAATCATGGCATGGCTCGCTATATATCGGCTGTGTGGTAAGTACGCGTCATACAAAACCCGACTGTATTGTCACGGGCGGGCCCGGGTCACGGACCTGAAAGTCTATGTCGATTGCGTACGGGGAGCATAACGTTAAAACGACAACGGTATACCCGCTGCCGCCGCGGGGCCACCCCATCGATGCGAAGCAGTCGTTATCCCGGACATGATTGGTTCGACGCACATCGACCGGTAGAATGGACGAGTACCGCTGTTTCCCGCTCCCATTTATTCGCAACCCGACCGATTGGAGGCATCCACAATGATCGTTGGATTTCTAGGTACCGGCCGTATCGCGGCCCCGATGGTGAAAGCGTTGGCCCGAGGCGGTCACGAGGTTCTTGTTTCGGAACGAAGCCGCGCGGTGTCGGAAAGTCTGGCGGCGGAGTTCGAGAACGTATCAATCCTGAGCAACCGGGATGTGGTTGCCCGCAGCGAAGTGGTTGTGCTTTGCCTGCTGGCGTCCGTGGCCCGGGAGGAGCTGGCGTCTCTCCCTTTTCGTCCGGAGCACAAGGTGGTCTCCGTGATGGCGGAAATCGGGCTGGACGAGATCGCCGGTTTGCTCGGCGAAACACGGGAGCTGTGCGTGACCATTCCCATGCCTTTCATCGATGCCGGAGGCTGTCCGCTGCCGGTTTATCCCGTGTCCCCGGTGCTGGAGGCGTTGTTCGGCGCGGACAACGCGGTCATGCAAATGGATTCGGAATCGGCGCTGCAGCCGCATTTCGCGGCCACGGCGGTGACTTCGACCCTGCTCAGGGAGCTCATGGTGGTGCGGGACTGGCTCGCGGCGCAGGCGGGAACCCGGAAAGAGGAGGCCGAGCGGTACATGGTCCTGCTGGAGAGCGGTTACCTCGGGGCGCTGGCGACCAACGAGGGTCGAACTCTGGAAGACGAATTGAACCACCTCGCCACGGAAGGGGGGTTGAACGCCCAGCTCCTTCGCCACATGACGGACGCTGGGACCATGGACGCGCTGGAATCGGGGCTGGATGGGCTGGTGAATCGTTGAAACTGTGCCGGCGATGATTGGCGCGGTGTCACGACCTGACCCGTGGGTCGGGCCGGTGCCGGGGGCCGTCCCCCAGGGCCGCTGTGAATACTTCCCTGTACGCTCTCGCTCAAACATCCCTGTTTTCGAGAGCCCTGGGGGACGGCCCCCGGCACCGGCCCTTACGTCGATACCGGTTGAGTAATGTAGGTCTTTGGCCCGCCTATTGCACCCCGGCCGCCGTGATTGTTTTTGTGCGCGCCATGGATTGCTTGCAGGCTGTTGAAATCAGCCTGCTAGTGACGATACCGGTCGAGCTCGATGAGATTGTCATCCGGGTCTTTTATGTAGACGGCGCCGCCGCCCTCGTGGTCGAAGGAATGGGTGATGTCGATGCCGTGGTACTCCATGAACGCCCGTGTCTTGGACAGTGAACTCACTTCCAGCGCGATCTGTGTGTGGCCTTTGCCGGGGTCGCTCTGGTTGAAGAGATTGATGGCGACGCCGCTGTGGTGCCGCATGACCACCGGCTTGCCCTTGTCGAACCCGCGGTCTGCTTCCATTTCGAAGCCGAGCGTTTCATAGAACTTCACCGACCGCTCCAGGTCATTGATGAAGATACCTACGTGATCGATGTTCTTAATGGGTATCCCGGAAATCTCGTCCAGCTTGGGGGCCACACCCTGTTCGGCGATCTCCGGCGCCACTTTCGAAGCCCGGGCGAGCTTGATGGCTTCGGCGAGGTCGACTTTGCCCTGGAACAGGGCCCGGCCGATGATCACGCCCTCGATGTTGGGCAGCAGTGACAGGGCGGAGACATCGTCCAGGGAGTACACGGTACCGGTGGAAATCAGCGGTATCTCCAGTTCGGTACCGATCTCGATGGTGGAGGCAAGTCCCACTTCATGGCCGCCCTCGAAGCGGTCGAGGTCGGTATAGATGATCGCGGCGGCGCCGCTGTGCTCGAACGACTTGGCCAGCTCCAGCGGCGTGAACGAGGTTCTGGTGCGCCAGCCGTCGATCATGGCGAAGCCATCCTTGCCGGTGATGGAAATGACCAGCTGGCCGGGGAAGCGGCCGCAGGCGTCCATGATCATGTGCCGATCGACCACCGCGGCGGTGCCGAGCACCACCCGCGCGGCGCCCTTGTCCAGCCACCACTCGACGTCCAGATAGGTGCGGATACCGCCGCCAACCTGGACCGGAATGTCGACGGACTCGATAATCCGGCAGATCAGGTCCGAATTGCGTTTCCCACCCTGAAGTCCGGCGTCGATATCGATCACGTGGAGCCATTCCGCGCCGGCGGCCGCAAATTTTTCCGCCGCCTCCAGCGGTGATATATCATAGACCTCCGGCGCCTTCTCCTGGCCGCGAATACGGTTTACGGACTGTCCATCCTGTATTTCAATATCGGGGAAGATAATCATCGGTTGTTCCGGAAAATTCCTGGTCTGTACCTCAGGGAAACGGCCCGGGCGGGCTGTTCCAGCGGTGGCGCGTCGCCCGCGCCGGGAATGGTGATGATGATACCGACTAAACAAGTTGATGTCTAAGACGCTGTTGCTATGCGCGGCGCTCGTGCTGCATACGGGTCTTGCGGCGGCCGCCAAGCTTCCCGGGGATCTCCGCGCGCTGCTGGACCGGTACCCGGTGCCGGGCGAGAACCTGGGCCTGTACATTGCCCCGGTTGGCGGCGGAGACGCCATATCAGTAAACGGCCGGAAACCGTTCAATCCGGCATCCGTCATCAAGCTGCTGCCGTCCCTCGCGGCCCTCGAAATGCTTACCCCCGCTTATCGGTGGGAAACTCGCGTCCATACCTCGGGCCCGACCCACGGCGGGGTCCTGAACGGCGATCTGCATATCCAAGGGGGCGGTGATCCCTACCTCACCGTCGAGTACCTGTGGGCACTGCTCAGGAACGTGCGCGCCCAGGGTATAGAGCGTATCACCGGTGATATCGTGGTGGACGATGGCGTGTTCCGTATCCCGGCCTTCGACCGCGCCGCGTTCGACGACAAGCCCCATATGCTCTACAACGGGCCGGCAAACGGTCTGCTGATGAACTTCTGGTCGGTTCAATTCACGATCAGGGCCCATTCCGACCGGGTGAGCATCGACGCTTTTCCGGATTCGGACAGGCTGAGAATCGTGAGCAACATCAAGCACTCCAATGCCGGATGCGACCGCTCGCAGCGCTGGATCCGGTATACCGTCGAGCAGGCGAGCGACTCGGTGGCAATCACGTTCAACGGTGTCCTGTCGAGCCGGTGCCGACCGATCGTGATCACCCGGGCGGTGATTCCCGTCGAGCGATACGCGGAATTCGTGCTGCCCGGTTTGTGGCGGAGTGCGGGCGGGGCCCTGGACGGTGAGGTGAGACGCGGCGGAGTACCGGAGGATACCGCGGTGCTTCTCACCCACCCCTCGCGCTCCCTCGCCGCGGCGGTCCTGGCCGCGAACAAGTTCAGCAATAACATGATCGCGCGTCATCTGCTGCTGACCCTGGGCACGGTGGCAGGGGAGCGCGGCGTCGGTCCGGAGGACGGTGTAGCGGCGCTGAATGACTGGATCGTGTCGAAAGGTCTGGATGTTCCCGGGCTGAAGGTCATCAACGGTTCCGGGCTGTCGCGCGACACGCGGATCAGCGCGCAGGGTGTGGCAAACGTGCTCCAAGCGGGCTTCCGGTCGCGGTATGCGCCCGAGTTCCTGGCTTCCCTGCCCATCGCCGGAGAAGACCGGGCGCTGGCGCGCCGGGGTTTCGAGGAACCGGACGGCGCCGTGGTCCGGGTCAAGACCGGGCTGCTCGACCATGTCCGCGCCATGGGCGGTTATATCACCACCCGACGGGGCGAAACTTATGTCGTAGTGCTGTTGATCAACCATGAGGGAATTCACCAGGGCCTTGGCACCCGCATGCAGAACGCCTTGATCCGCCACGTCCTGGATTTTTGACCAGGGGCCAACCCAACGCCGCGGCCGGCCAAGGGCGCCCCTGCTGGGCTGTTTGCACAGTCATTGCGAGGAGCACAGCGACGAAGCAATCCATGTTGCAGTCCATGGGCGCCGCAGGTGTCGTGCGGCGACGTTGATTGATCGACGGGTCGCTGGCATGATTCGTGCCCCTGTCCAGCAACCCCGTGCGCCACCGATGCAAGTAGAAGACACGCCGCTGCCCGGCGTCAAACTGTTGACTCCGAAGGTGTTCGGCGACGAACGCGGCTTTTTCATGGAAACCTTCAACCAACGGACCGCCGCCGGGTCGGGAATCCCGTCCGAATGGGTGCAGGACAATCATTCGTATTCCCAGTACGGCGTGCTCCGCGGGCTGCACTATCAATACCCCACCTGGCAGGGAAAACTTGTGCGCGTGGTCCTGGGCGAGATCTTCGATGTCGCCGTCGACATCCGCCGGGACTCCGCCACGTTCGGGCAGTGGTTTGGTGCCCGGTTGTCCGGTGCGAACAAGCAGCAGCTCTATGTGCCGGAAGGCTTCGCCCACGGATTCTGCGTCACCAGCGGGGACGCCCACGTGCTTTACAAGTGCACGAGCCTGTACCGGCCCGATGAGGATGCCGGCGTGCTCTGGAACGACCCCGATATCGGGATCCAGTGGCCGGTTGACGCGCCCATCCTGTCCGACAAGGATGCCAATGCCCCGCGCCTGAACGCCATCCGGCCATGAAGGGGCTGGTGTTCGGAAAGAACGGCCAGGTGGGACGCTGCCTTGCCGCGGGTCTCGGGTCGATGGAAAGTACCTGGTTCCTGGACCGGGAGCAGGCGGACCTGTCACACCCCGACAATGTCCGCAAAGCCATCGAGACGCTGGCGCCGGATGTGGTGATCAACGCCGCGGCGTACACGGCCGTGGACCGGGCGGAGTCCGAGCCCGCGCTGGCGCACACGGTCAACGCCGAGGCACCCGGGGCGATGGCCGAGGCCTGCGCCCGGACCGGCGCCTGGCTGATTCACTATTCCACCGACTACGTTTTCGACGGCACGGCGTCGGAGCCCTATACCGAGGACGCCGAAGTCTCCCCGCTCAATGTATACGGCCGCACGAAGCTGGCGGGTGAGGAGGCGATACGGGCCGCCTGCGACCGGCACCTGATATTCAGAACGAGCTGGGTGTACTCGAACCACGGCCGGAACTTTCTCAATACCATGCTGCGCCTGGGATCGGAGCGCGACGAGCTCAATATCGTCTCGGACCAGGTGGGCGCCCCCACCTACGCCGGCTCGATCGCCGACGCCACTGACCGGATCCTGCATGCCCTGTCGGCGCGATGGTCGCAGGACCGCGAGGTTTCCGGTACTTACCACATGACCTGCGTCGGCAGCACGACCTGGTTCGACTTCGCCCGCCGGATTTTCGAGCTGAGCGGGTTGAGGGAACGCATCCGGGTTAACCCAATCCCCACCAGCGAATTCCCGACCCCCGCCGCGCGGCCGATGTTTTCCGTTCTCGCCAACGACAAGCTCGAGCGGCAATTTGGCGTGCGGCTGGAATCCTGGAACGACGCCCTGTACAAGTGCCTGAGTGAGCGAGACCCGAATCAACAGTAGCAACGCCCTGGGTCCCGACGGGCCGTTCGAACGCCGATTCGAGTCCTTCAGGGCGCGCCCCGTCCAACAGGCACTGGCCGGCCGCATCGAAGCCGCGCTGAACGACGGCGGCATGCTGGTGGCGGAATCCGGAACGGGAACCGGAAAGACCTTCGCCTACCTCGTGCCGGCGGTGCTGAGCGGTCTGAAAGTCATCATCTCCACGTACACCAGGAATCTTCAGGAACAGCTGTTCAAGCGCGACCTGCCGGCGGTGTGCGAAGTGCTGGGCGTCTCGCCGCGGGCGGCGCTGCTCAAGGGGCGCGGCAACTACATATGCCTGCACCGGTTGGAGATCGCCGGCGACGCCGAATCCTTCCTCCACGATCGGGACCGGGCGGCGCTCGAGAAAGTAAGAAGCTGGGTGCAGCGCCATCGGCGGGGCCGCGGCGATATCGCCGAAATCAGCGGCGTCGACGAGTCCTCGCCGGTATGGCCCCTGGTAACATCGACGCCGGAGAACTGCCTGGGTGGGCAATGCCGGTTCTACCAGGAGTGTTACGTCAACAAGGCCCGCCAAGGCGCCCTGGCGGCGGAGATTCTGGTGGTAAACCATCACCTGTTCTGCGCCGACCTCGGACTGAAAGTCGACGGCTTCGCTAACCTGCTGCCGGGCGCCGATGCGGTCATTTTCGACGAGGCCCACAAGCTGTCGGGAGTGGCCTCCGTCTTTCTCGGCACCACCATCGGCAGCGGCCAGATTCTGGATCTGTGCCGGGACCTGGCCCGGGAAGAGGAGAACGAGCAAAGCCAGGTCCAGGGCCTGCTGACGACCGCCGAGCGGGTCGAGCGCGAAGTGAACCGCGTGCGCGGCGCATTGCCGGACGAAGCGGTTCGGCTGTCCTGGGACGACGCCCAGCGCCAGTTCAATCTCGCCGGGATGATCGGGGGACTGGTGGAAGCGCTGGGCGAGCTTGCGGATCTGCTGGAGCTCGCCGCGCCGGCCGGGGAAGGGCTGAACCGCTGCCGGGAGCGAAGCCTTCAACTGGCGGGGAAGCTGTCGGACATTGCCGACACCGGCGACCATGCCCAGATCCGTTGGGCCGAGACCACCGCCAGGAGCTTCAGGCTGCATGTCACCCCGCGCGACGTGGGCCGCTCCCTTTCGCAGTACCTGGATCCGGATGAGAAAACGTTCATCTATACGTCGGCGACCTTGTCCGTGAACGGCCGTTTCGATTATTTCCTCGATCAGGTGGGCGCGGCGGGGGCCGACACGGTCAGTCTGCCCAGCCCCTTCGATTACCGGCGCCAGGCGCTGCTGCTGGTCCCGGGCGACCTGCCGGATCCCCGCGCCCGGGGCTACATCGAGAAGGTGGTGGATATCGCCGGGCCGATCGTCACCGCCGCCCGCGGCAGAACCTTCCTGCTCTTCACCAGTCACCGTGCTCTGCGGCGCGCCGCGGAGCTGCTCCGGGCCCGTGCCGGCGACTGGGTGTTCCTGGTCCAGGGCGAGGCTCCGCGCAACGAGCTGCTGGAGCGTTTCCGGGGCACGGAGAACGCGGTCCTGCTGGGTTCAGCGAGTTTCTGGGAAGGCGTCGACGTCCAGGGCGCCGCGCTGTCCTGTGTCATGATCGACAAGCTGCCGTTCGAGTTCCCCGATGAGCCGGTGCTCCAGGCACGGTTCGCCGACATGGAGGAGCAGGGCAGGCGCCCGTTCGTGGATTACCAGCTGCCGAACGCGGTCATCGCCCTGCGCCAGGGTGTCGGCCGTCTGATCCGGGATGCCACCGACAAGGGCGTGCTGGTGCTTTTTGATCCGAGGCTCTACTCCAAGTCCTATGGGCGGGTCTTCCTGAACAGCCTGCCCGATATCCCGGTTACGCGGAACCCGGCGGACGCGGTCGCGTTTCTCGAGAATATCGATTCATGACACGGATCCTGGCCCTCGAAACCGCTACCCGGGCCTGCTCCGTGGCGTTGCTGTGGGACGGGGAATGCGAGGAGGAGCTGCGCCTGACGCCGAACCGGCATGCCGAAGTGCTGGTGCCCATGACCCGGGAGCTGCTGGACCGGGCGGGAAGGCGCTACCAGGATCTCGACGCCCTGGCGTTCGGCAGTGGTCCGGGGTCGTTCACCGGGCTTCGCATCGGCATCGCCGTGACCCAGGGACTGGCACTTGCCGCCGGGCTCCCCGTCGTGCCGGTGTCCTCACTGCTCGCCCTTGCCGCCCGGGTTGATGCCCCCCGGGTACTGGCGGCCATCGATGCGCGTATGAGCCAGGTGTACTGGAATGTCTACCAGCGCGACGCCGGAACGGGAGCCATGCGGGCGATCCAGGAGGCCCGGGTCGCCTATCCGGGTGATGTGCGGCTGCCCGAAGCAGGCGAGTGGATGGCCGCCGGCAGCGGCTGCGACGCGTACCGGGACGAGTTGCTGCGGGATGACACGGGTGTGACGTTCGTTGACGGCGTTCACCCCCACGCCGGGGAGATCGCGCGGATCGCGGCGGCGATATACGAGGCGGGTGGTGCGGTCGATGCCAAGGATGCAGCGCCCGAATACGTACGCAACGATATCGTACAGCGTCGGTAGGCTGTTGTGGGTCAGCCTTAAAGGCTGACCTGAGAAAGGCTGGCTCACATCTTGATCAGAGGTTCCTGTAACAGCCCCCGCCGTCAACACAGCACTTCAAAGGTCTTCTTCGCCACGGATTCGCCGTCCACCCGGACGTGCAGTTCCCACATGCCGATGAACTCCTCCATGCCCGCGGTGGGGTTGATGAACTGGACGATGGCGGCCTCCCCGGAGCGGTTCAGCTTGAGCCAGACCCAGACCCGGGCGTAGCCGTTGGTGATCTGGAAATCGTAGCGCGTGACTTCCTGGTCGTCCCCCGCGGGGTTGCGCCAGGTGGCGTGCAGGGTGTGCGTCCCACTGCCGCCGTCGGGCTGGTTTACCTCCAGCACGCCGTATATCCGGTCGCTGCAGGTAAAGGTCTCCATGGGCTCCTGAAGGGGCACCTCGGCGTCGGCCTTGGCGGTGAGATAGACCTTGTAGCTGTCCTGTGCCAGCGCGGCGGCTTGCAGGGCCGTCCACAATACAGCGGCCAGCAGGTATTGGATTGCTTTCATGAGCTCGAGTCGCTTCCGGGTTGATTCGTCATTTCGGATTCAGTGCTGACATCGGGACGCGGCGTGATCTTGACGATCGATACGCCCGTGCCCCGGGTCTGCATGATTTCAACGGCGTAGTTATTGAGCAGAATGCTGGTGCCCGCCTCGGGTATGGATTCCATGTGCTCCAGTATCAGGCCGTTGATGGTTTTCGGGCCGTCCGTGGGCAGGTTCCATCCGAAACGGCGGTTCAGGTCGCGCAGGTTGACGTTGCCCTTGACGACGCAGCTACCGTCGGGACGCAGGTCGGCCTGCCGGTCCAGAGCGGGGGTGTTGTCGGTGAACTCGCCGACGATTTCCTCCAGGATCTCCTCCACGGTCACCAGGCCCTTGAGATCGCCGTATTCATCCACAACGAGCCCGAAGCGCCGGCGATGACTCTGGAGATTGAGCAGCTGCTGCATGAGGTTGGCGCCCTCGGGAATGAAATAGGGCGGCCGGATCAGTTTTTCCAGGGATTCGCGGTTGAAGTTGTTGGTCTGGCTCAGGTGAAGGACTTTGCGCAGGTGCAGCACGCCTTCCATGTGGTCCATCGATCCCCGGTAGACGGGCAGCCGGGTGTGATGGCTGGTGGCGAGCTGCTCCACGATGTCGTCCCATTCGTCCTCCAGGTCGATGGCCTCGATGTCGGTGCGCGGCAGCATGACATCGTCCACGGTCATGGACTCCAGCTCCAGGATGCGCAGGAGCATCTCCTGGTGCTGGGGGGAAAGGTGCGCCTCCGAGTCCCGTACCGCGATGCGCAGCTCCTCGGTATCCAGGGATGTCGAGGCCCGGCGGGGGACGACGCCGAAGGGTCGCAGCAGCCCGGTGCCCAGGATGTTCACCAGCCGGATGACGGGAATCCAGTCGTAGAACAGCTTCTGCAGGCCGAACAGCGGATAGGCCGCGGGAAATGCGACCCGTTCCGGGTGGGAAGCGGCCAGCGTCTTCGGGGCGACCTCGGCGAATACCAGCACCACCAGTGTGAGCAGGAACCCGGACGCCGCGATCGCCGCCTCGCCGTACAGGCGCAGCGCGATCACCGAGGCGACGCTGGCGGCGGTCAGGTTGGCGACGTTGTTGCCCAGCAGTATGGTGCTGAGCAGTCGGTCGGGGTGCTGCAGCAGCCGCTGGGCCAGCCGTGCGCTGCGGTGGCCCTTGTCCGCCAGGTTGTTCAGCCGGAACCGGTTCAGCGACATCATCGCCGTCTCGGACGCCGAGAAGAATGCCGACAGCAGAATGAGGCCGGCGAGCACGAGAACCAGGGGTAGGAGTTCGGTATGGGTCAATTGGGATCGATACGCGGCCGGCCGGCTCGCGAAGCTTGTCGCATTATCTGCGGTCCAACAGGATCTCGAGGACGAATTTCCAGCCGAAGTAGGCAAGCATCAGCACCGCGAAACCGCTGATGGTCCACCGGGTCGCGGTCCTGCCCCGCCAGCCGAAACGAAAGTGCCCGACAAGGAGACTGCCGAAAATCACCCAGGCCGCCAGCGACAACACGGTGTGGTGATTGAGGACAAACGCCTCGCCAAGCGCCTCGAGACTGAACCAGAAACCCGATACCAGGCCGAGGGACAGCAGCAGGAATCCGATCCCGATGAACTGGAACAGCAATTGTTCCATGGTCTCCAGAGGCGGCAGCTTGCGCAGCACTGAAGCCTCGCGGTGATCCCTCAGCCGGTGGTCCTGCAGGGACATGACCACCGACTGGACTACCGCCAGAGCCAGAAACCCGTATGCCACCAGCGAAATCAACAGGTGTATAGCCAGCCCGGTGGACTGCACGGTGGCGGGAAGACCCGGGGGCCAGATCCAGGCGGCGAGGACAGCCAGGCCTGAGAGCGGCAGAATGACCGCGCCGAGCTCGTAGGCGGGCCGGATCAACGCGGTGACCAGAAAGATCGCCGTCACGATCCACGCGCTCAGGGACGCGGCATTGGTGAACCCAACGTTGATGGCGGCGGATTCGGGAAGAATGGTGGCGTACAGCAATAGACCATGCATGAGCACGGCCACCACGATCAGCGCGAAAACCGGCCGCAGGCTGGCGAGCCGGGTTCCCCACAGGTGCTTGATCAGCAAGGCGCCGGCCCCGAGATACAGGCCGCCGGCACCAAGGCTCAGGACGGGTGTCAGCATTGGAAACGGAGTGTATCCCACGGTTGCCGGCGATTGAAACTGGGCGATGGATCACGGCACCGCCGAAGGGTCCGGGAATCCGGACGCCGGTACGCCGTGTGTGGGCCGGCCTCGGTCTGAGAACCGGCGCCGGAGAACGGGGCCAGCGGCGGGGGCTGTCCCCCAGGGCCGCTGTAAATACTTCCCTGTACGCTCTGGCTCAAACATCCCTGTTTTCGACAGCCCTGGGGGACAGCCCCCGCCACTGGCCCCTACGATCATGCGGTCCGGCAAACCCGACTAATACTCACGAGCCGCTGAATGGTGCGGTAGCATGGCGCACCGGGTCGTCGGGAGTGGCAAGGGGGGTGCCTCGTGCGTTTATAATCCGCTTTCGCGGCGGACGACCGGCCCGCGGCCCAAAGTTTGGTCGTAGTGAAGGTTAAGGGGCTTCTGGTCAATTAGACCCGTCGTCATTGCGAGCGTAGCGAAGCAATCCAGTTTGCTCGCCGATTAACGGTATATAGATTGCTTCGTCGCTCCGCTCCTCGCAATGACGCATTTGATCAGAGATTCCTTAACCTTGATATTCAAAGCTGAGCCGTTGTAGGTCGGCCTTGACGCCCGGCCCGCGAAACGGCGGCATTCTCGATCCACCAATGATCAATTTTTCTCTCATCAAGGTTCAATCATGTTCGACCAGCTCAGTGAACGGCTTCAGAAGACCCTGAAACGGGTCCGGGGGCAGGCCCGGCTCACCGACGACAATATCAAGGACACCCTGCGGGAGGTCCGGATCGCGCTGCTGGAAGCGGATGTGGCGCTGCCGGTGGTGAAAGCCTTCGTCGACCGGGTGCGTGAACGGGCGGTCGGGCAGGAGGTGGTGTCCAGCCTGACCCCCGGCCAGATGCTGGTGAAAGTGGTGCGTGACGAGCTGACGGCGGTGATGGGCGAGCACAACGACGCCCTGAACCTGTCGGCCCGGCCGCCGGTGGTGGTGCTGCTGGCGGGGCTGCAGGGCACGGGCAAGACCACCACCACCGCCAAGCTGGGCCGCTGGCTGGCGGGCCGGGAGAAAAAGCGTGTGGCGGTGGTGTCCACGGACGTCTACCGGCCGGCGGCGATCGACCAGCTGCGCACCCTGGCGCGCCAGAACGAGCTGGAGTTCTGCGAGAGCGATGCGGGCGACTCGCCGGTGGATATCGCCACCCGCGCGATGGAGTTCGCACGCAAGAGCTCGGCGGACGTCCTGCTGGTGGACACCGCCGGCCGCCTGCACGTGGACGAGGACATGATGGCCGAGGTCCGGGCGATTCACGGGGCCATCCAGCCCACGGAAACCCTGTTCGTGGTGGACAGCATGGTGGGCCAGGACGCGGTCCACAGCGCGCAGGCCTTCAACGAGGCGCTGCCCCTGACGGGCGTGATCCTCACCAAGACCGACGGTGATGCCCGGGGCGGTGCGGCGCTGTCGGTGCGGCACGTCACGGGCAAGCCCATCAAGTTCCTCGGCACGGGGGAGAAGGCGGAAGCCCTGGAGCCGTTCCATCCGGATCGGGTGGTTTCCCGGATGCTGGGCATGGGCGACGTGCTGAGCCTGGTGGAGGAGGTGGAGCAGCATGTGGACCGGGACCAGGCGGAGAAACTGGCGAAAAAGGTCAAGAAGGGCAAGGGTTTCGATCTGGAGGACTTCCGCGACCAGATGCAGCAGATGCAGAAAATGGGCGGCCTCGCGAGCATGATGCAGAAAATACCCGGCCTGAGCGAGTTGCCGGCGGGGGTCGCGGACCAGGTCGACGAAGGCCAGGTCAGGCGGACCATCGCCATTATCAATTCCATGACGCCCCACGAACGAACCTTCCCCGCGGTGATCAAGGGGGCCAGGAAGAAGCGCATCGCCGCCGGGTCCGGCACCGGTGTGCCGGAGGTCAACCGCCTGCTCAAGCAGTTCCAGCAGATGCAGAAGATGATGAAACGGATGAAAAAGAAGGGCGGGATGCCGGGAATGATGCCCGGCATGCCCAGGATGCCCTTTCGCTGATAGCCGGTTGGAACGGCGGGGAATGTCCCGTTTCAATCAGCTGCTTGAAGCCCCTTTTCTTGTGCCTGTCACCCGTTGGAGGAGTAGATCCGATGATGCGCGTGACCGCCGTTCGAGCTCAGCCGTCTACGAAATTGCCGATTTCTATATTGGTGCGCGCCACCACCACGACGACGTTATTGGTGGCGATGTCGCGGCCGGTTGCGCGAATCGTCACGACATAGGGATAAACAGTGCTGAGGCTCGCCTGGTCGCGGAACTGCTGCTTGGTCACCTGGTCGGCGATCGGGACGTCGATAGTGCCCGTGCCCGTATTGTTGCTCAGGATGATGGTCAGTGTTCCGGTGACCCGCCTGGTGCCCAGGTTCGGCGCCCCGCCCTGCCCGGACTCGTAGCTGACGTCGAACGTCTCGAAGGTTACGCCCTGGAAAACCTGGGCAAACCGTCCGAGGGGGTCGTTGATGGTGATGTTCATCGTGCCACTGTCGGAGGCCGGAAGCGTGGCCGCTTCCTCTTCGCCTTCCTCCGGATCATTGAGCACGTCGATGGAGGTCGAGTCCAGATCGATGCTGGCGGTGCACACCAGATCGACACTACTGCAATCGGTTCCTGCCGCGCCGGCGCCGGTGTTGCTGACGCCGCTCGAGCACGCGGACAGAGTAAAAATCGTAACCAGGATTCCAAACAAACGCGCCATTGACTTCGCCTCGATTAATTCTTATAAATCAGTGGGTTAATTAGTTGTATAAATGTTGTTTCGAAGTAGTATAGTGAATTTGCCTGAAAATAAAAGGAAAAACTGACGCCCGGCGTCGGTTCGCTGGAACAGGTCGTCAGGAAAAATCCCGGCCCGCAGGCCCCGAAAACGGTTTAAATTGTGCGGCCGGGGCGCTAGAATCGCCCACCTTCCGATCCGGGCCCCGCGCGGGCCCGGTTTCGTACGACCATATAACCGGGAAACAGACTCATGGTGACTATTCGCTTGGCGAGAGTCGGGGCTAAGAAACGCCCATTCTACAATATCGTCGTGGCCGATCAGCGCTACGCGCCCCGCGGCCGCTACATCGAGCGGATCGGGTTCTTCAACCCGATGGCGAAGCCCAACGAGGAAAAGGTCCGGCTGGACCTGCAGCGCGCCGAGGAATGGATAGGGCAGGGCGCCCGCCCGTCGGAGCGCGTTGACCACCTGATCAAGCAGTCCAGAAAGGCTGCCTGACGCGTATTTGACGACGAGCCCGGCACGGCGCCTGGTCTGTCTGGGCAGAGTCGTCGGCGTGTGGGGGGTCGAGGGGTGGCTGAAGATCCACTCCTACACCCGCAACCGGGCGGACATTTTCGAGTACGGGTCCTGGCTGGTGGGACCCGCGGAACGGCCCCGCCGCTATGAGCTGGAAACCGGGCGCGAGCAGGGGCGCGGCGGCCTGGTGGCCAAGCTGGCGGGTCTGGATGACCGCGATGCGGCGGCGGCGGAGGTCGGATCGCTGATCCAGGTGTCGCCCGAGCAGCTGCCGGCGCTGGGTGAAGGCGAGTATTTCTGGCATCAGCTGACGGGACTGGTGGTGAAGAATCTCGACGGCAAGCCGCTGGGCACCGTGGAGTACCTGTTCGAGACCGGCGCCAACGACGTGCTGGTGGTCGCCGGTGAGCGGGAAAGACTGATTCCGTACATTCCCGCGGTGATCCGGGACGTGGACCTGGAAGCCGGAACAATGCGGGTCGACTGGGACGAGGATTTCTGAGCGGTCTGCCTGCCGGGGCATACAGGCGGCCGTGGGTACAGCGGCCTGACGCATGCGAATACACGTGATATCGATCTTCCCGGCCATGTACTCGGCAGTGACCGAGGAAGGGGTCACGGCGCGGGCCTTTGATAAAGGTCTGCTGGAATTGGCGATCTGGAATCCGCGGGACTTTACCGCTGATGTCCACCGCAGCGTCGATGACCGGCCCTACGGCGGCGGCCCGGGAATGGTGATGACCGCCCAGCCGCTGGCGGACGCGGTGGAGGCTGCGAGGGCGGACGCGCGGCATCCCGGCGCACCGGTGATTTACATGAGCCCCCAGGGCAGCCTGCTGGACCAGAAAGCGGTGGAGCGCTACGCGGCCCTGGAGGAAGTGATTCTGGTGGCCGGCCGTTATGAAGGCGTCGACGAGCGCTTCATCCAGCAGTACGTGGACGAGGAATGCTCCATCGGTGATTACGTGCTTTCGGGCGGCGAGTTGGCCAGCATGGTCTGGATCGATGCCGTGGCGAGGCTGCAGCCGGGCGCGCTCGGCAACGAGGATTCCGCCGGACAGGATTCGTTCAACAATGGACTTTTGGACTGCGGGCATTACACTCGCCCGGAACGATTCGGGGAGGCCGGCATCCCGCCGGTGCTGCTGAGCGGCGACCACGCGGCCATCAGGCGCTGGCGCCTGAAATCGGCCCTGGGGCGCACCTGGCTGCGACGACCGGACCTGCTGCGGGAGGCGGCGCTGACAAGGGAAATGGAGAGCCTGCTGGAAGAATTTAAACGCGAATTTGAAGCGGAGAAACAATGATGAGCAACATCATTACAGAAATCGAATCGGAACAGATGAAGCCGGATGTGCCCGAGTTCGGGCCGGGTGACACGGTGCTGGTGGAGGTTCGCGTCAAGGAAGCGAACCGCGAGCGCCTGCAGCCCTTCGAGGGCGTGGTCATCGCCAAGCGCAATCGGGGCCTGAACTCCTCGTTTACCCTGCGCAAGACTTCCTACGGAGAAGGCGTGGAGCGTGTGTTCCAGACCCACAGCCCGCTGATCTCCAGCATCAAGGTGAAGCGCCGCGGCGCCGTGCGCCGGGCCAAGCTGTACTACCTGCGGGAGCGTTCCGGCAAAGCCGCGCGGATCAAGGAACGGATCAAGTCCAGCAAGTAGGGCCATGGTCGGGGTGCCCGCCGGTGGATCGCTTCGTCGCCTGCCGCGCCTCGTAATGACGCCACCCCGTCGTTGCGAGGCGGCGCAGCCGCCGCGGCAATCCATGTTCGCCGGGTTGTGCCGCGGTGTACGAACATGGATGGCTTCGTCGCTTCGCTCCTCGCAATGATCCCCCGACGTCATATGAAGGCGACAGCCGCCGCGGCAATCCATGTACCCGGTCGGCTTCTTCGCCATTTCCGCTGCCCCGCCGGGACGCCGTGGATGGCGGCCATTCCGCTGCTGGCCGCCATCATCCTGTCACCGCCTTCCCACGCCCAGCAGTCGGATTCCTGGGCCCCGTCCCCCCGAATCGAAATGCTGCTCGACAGCGGCGCCTACGACCTGGCGCTGCGCCGGATCAACGACATCCAGGCGGACATCGAGGACATGCCGGAATGGCTGGAATGGGAGAACCTGCGATTCGACCTGTACCGCCGGCGCGAGGACTGGGATCAGATGTCGGATCGGCTTCTGAACCTGCCGGGAGACGTTCCGGAGATTCAGCGGCAGGTATTGATGACCCGCGCCGCCGAGCTGCTGCTCGAGTCCGGGAACGGGGAAAGCGTGCGTGAAATTCTGCGTGCTCTCATCTGGCGGGGCAGTGGGGATTCCAGGCAGCTCAATTACTGGCGAAGGCTGGTGGTGCGCAGCTACCTGGCCGATGACTCCACCCGTGACGCCGGAATCGCGATGACGCTGTACGACCGCGAGTACCTGCCAGCGGATGCCGACTGGAACTACCTGTTTGCCCAGGTGCTGCTGCGGCAGGGCAGCGCAGAACTGGCTGCCCAGCGGCTCGGCAGTGCCCAGGAGCCCGCGGCACGAGTGCTGCGGCTGCTCAGCCGGCTGCGGGCGGGCGTGGACACCCCGCAGAGGGTAATCGAACGAAGCGCCGAGCTGCGCAGTTCGCTGTCGGGGAACGCGTCATTGGTCGCGGCGAGCTGGGCCGCGACCGCGGAGGCCGCGTTGGAGGCCGCGGACCTGGAAGCCCGGGTCGATGCGCTGGAGCAGCTCTTCAATGGCCCCGGCCTGGCCGGCGAATTCTCGCTGTTCGAGCTCGACGTTGCCGATCTGTGGCGGGCGTACGAGGCGCTGGGGACCAGGCTCGGCAACGACCGGAACATGTTGTTCGGCGACCCGGAGCCCTGGATGGCGATGGCGCGGGACCTGAAGGGCGAGGGCTCGGCGCTGAAAGCACGGGCCATCAATGCCGCCGTGGCCCGCAACAGCGGCTCGCGGTCGGAGCGGGACCGTCTGCACCTGGCATTGTATGAACGGCTTCAGGCCGCGGAACTCGATACCCTGGCGGTGCGGTTGTACGAAGCCGACTCCGAGTTTCCATCGGTGGAAAACGTGCCCGACAGCGTTCGCCACCGGATCGTGAGCCGGGCGATAGAGGCGCGGAACATGAAGCGCGCGGCGCGCTTCGCGCGGCATCTGGCTGCCCCCGGCACCGAGCAGACCCAGGTGCAATGGGACCTGACGCGTGCCCGGCTCGCCCTGTATGACGGCGATTTCAGCCAGAGCGAATCGATCCTGCGGTCGCTGATTCTGTCGCGGGAGGAGTTCGAGCCCGAGACGGCCGACCGCGTGCTGCAGCCGATCTTCGATCTGCAGAGCGTTGGCCGCGGCGAGGCCGCCTACGAATTGCTGCAGTACATGTATGAGCGTGTGACGACGTCCAAGCAGAAGCGGGAGCTGCTGCTGTGGCTGGGCGACGCCCTGAAGACCGGGGGCGACTACGAAGCCGCGGCGGAACATTACCTGCGCTCGGCCCATGCCGCCGCGGGTGGACAGGATCAATGGGGGCAGTCGGCCCGCTATCACGCCGCCGAGGCGCTGGCCGAGGCGCGCCTGCTGGATGATGCCCGGCGCATCTATGAGCAGTTATTGAACGAGGTCGGCGGGGGCACGCGGGCAGCCGCGCTGCAGCGCCGGTTGCAGGAGCTGTGGGTCAAGAAGCAGGAGCAGGGGCGGGACCGGTAGAAACCGGGATCGCCGCGGAGGACCGTCGATGCATCGACCGGTTTTCGGATGCCCTGTGGCTGGAATCCGGTCTCAGTGACAACACCCTCTCCGCGTACCGGCGGGACCTGGCGGCGTTTGCCCGGCACCAGTTCAAGCGCAATCGAACCCTGCTGCGGGCGACCCGCGAGGATCTTCAGTCTCATCTCGGCGATCGCTTCACCCGGGGGGCTCGTGCCAGCAGCAGTGCCCGTTCCTTGTCCGCGCTGCGGCGTTTCTACCGTTTCCTGCTGCGGGAAGGGGAGATCGAAACCGACCCGTCGCTGGATATCTCTTCCCCCAGGCTTGGCAAGCCGCTTCCCAAGTCGTTGTCCGAGTCGGACGTCGACAGCCTGCTGGACGCCCCCGATGCCGGGACGCCCCTGGGCTGCCGGGACCGTGCGATGCTGGAGACCCTCTATGCCACCGGGCTTCGCGTGACGGAGCTCGTGCAACTGCGCATGAGCGAGCTGCGGACGAACCCCGGCGTCGTGCAGATTGTGGGCAAGGGCGGCAAGGAACGCCTGGTGCCGCTCGGGGAAAGCGCCATGGATGCCGTGGACCACTACCTGCGAACCGCGCGGGGCGAGCTCCTCGGGGCCCGCGCCTCGGAGCATGTGTTCGTCACCCGCCGCGGCGGCGGCATGACCCGCCAGGCGTTCTGGCAGCTCATCAAGCGCTACGCTACGATCGCCGGGATCAAGACCCACCTGTCCCCGCATACCCTGCGCCACGCCTTCGCCACGCATCTCCTGAACCACGGCGCCGACCTGCGCTCGGTGCAGATGCTGCTCGGCCACTCGGACCTGTCCACCACCCAGATCTATACCCACGTCGCCCGCGAGCGGCTCCGGAATCTGCACGCCCGGCACCATCCGCGGGGCTAGGAGCCCATGCCGCCGATGCCACGGTCCGCTATCACGAAGGGGAGAAAACAGAGTTTGTCCAGGCGCAAACTGTTCGAGTTGCTGAGGGAACCGGGGAACCTTGCAATAATCGTGCTCGGCTGGTTCATCGTATGCGTGCCTGGCCTGCTGTACGGCCTGCCGCAGCTGCTCGATGCGGATGAGGAAATATTCGTCCATCATGCATACAAGATGTTGAGGCCGCCGTACTGGGATCCCGGTTGGTACGGGGCGCCGGCGAGTACACTGATGGACATTCTCGCCCCTTTGTATGCAGTAGTTCTTCTGGCGGGGAAAACCTTCGGTGGTATTGATTCAGTATACCTGTCGTTCCATCAGAACATGGATGTGTATGTGTTGCTGGGAAGGGGTGTGACGGCGCTTGCCCTGCTCGGCGCGGCGTGTGCCCTGTATCTATATGCCAGGACGTTTCTGTCCGCGGTACCGGCACTCGCTGCAGCCCTGGTGTTCCTGTTCGCACCTGAGGTCGTGTCCCACGGTCAGATCGTCAGAATGGACGTATTCATGATCCTGTTTCTCGTGCTGGTGCTTCATTTTTCGAACAGAATTGCATATCGGGCCGAGCCAAGGCATTTCGTGCTGGCGGGCCTCGCCCTGGGCGCGGCGGTGACAAGCAAGTACCCGGGTTTAGTGGGGGTTGTGGCAATCGTTCTGGCGGCGGGGATGGCATGGCGGGACGGCACACTCAATATCCGGCAGGCGGCCGGATATCTGAGTCTTTGCGCGGTCTCCAGCTTAGCGGCCGCATTTGTGCTCGGACCATATCTGTTTCTCAATATGGGAGAAATGCTGTCGGACGTTATTTACGAGGCGAGGTCAACCCATCTGAGCGCTACCAGTACCGGTTTTATCTCCAACTTGGGCTTCTATCTGTTTTCCGCTATTCCGGCAATCGTGGGAAGTGTCGCGGGGATTGTCGGCGGTATTGGACTCCTCGAGGGAACTTTGCGAAGACCCGGGAAGGAAGTAATCCTGGTATCCGTGTTCGGCCTGTGCTTTCTGCTTTTCATTTCCATGCTCTCGCTCCAATGGGTTCGTTGGGGGCTTCCCTTTGCCGTCGTGATCGCCGTCGGCACGGGGGTCGTGGTGCAAAGCCTGTCGCGATCGTTTCGAGTTTCTGGTGGCAAGGGCTGCACCGCGGCGGCCTTGACTGCCTTGATCATAGTCGCGCCGGGCGCGGTGCAGTCCGGGAAGGTGACGTACCTGAAAGCAGCAAACCAGGACACGCGGATTGCAGCGGCGGAATGGATCGAATCGAACGTGCCACGCGGCGCCCGGGTCGCCGTCGAGACTTACGCGCCCCAGCTCAGCGTTGAGGACTATGAAGTCGTGGTGCCGAGACAAGGCGCGTTGATCGAATTGAACGAAGCGTGGTGGTATCGAAAACGTCCACCGCCGTTTTTCGGCTCATTCGGGAGTCATTTCGCCGCATCCCGGGCTTCCGGCTCCCTATCATGGAACGTTGATTACATCGTCATCAGCAACTGGGAAGACAGATATGGTAGGGAAAAACATGATTATCCGGCGCAATTCGAGGTGTACAAGAGTATCCGGAGGCAGTTTGTCCAGGAGAAAAGCTTCACGCCGGGATCCTGGCAGCTCGGCCCAAATGTGACGGTGTTCCGGGCGCGTTAGTGCCGAGATTTTTACGGTTGGCAGTTGGCGAGATAGAACTGCCGATCAACAGACCGCGGGAAATCGTGGGGCAAAGAAAAAGGGCCACCCGACTGGTCAGGTGGCCCTTAGGAATGGATTTCGGTATCGCTACCCAGCTTGTCAGCTGCCATAGTCATTCTCCGTCAGTCATGAGGAGGAGAGCCTAGCTCTTGAGCAGCTTGTCCACGACAGTGGGGATTTCGCCGCGGATCAGGCCGATGTCGGCCAGCTGTCGGTCGGACAGGGCGTACAGCTCACGGATGGCCATACGTCGCTTGTGCCAGGTGCTCATGGCGTTGGCGCTTTTCCGGATCATGTCGGAAATGCCGGAACCGCGATGGACGACGGCGGCCGGTGCGGTATCAAATGTTGCGGTTTTCATCTAAAAATCTCCAATAAAATCAAAGGGTTAATGTTGAATCAGTAAATCGTGACCACGAGGGCCAGGATCGCTGCGGCGCCCACATAGGCGAGCAGGAATCGGACTCGGATATCTTCCAGCATGGTTGTCACCTTCAGGTTTTCGTGTAATGATCTGCTCATGTAATTGTTGCGTCGCAACATGAGCACTTTTCGTATAATAGGGGTGAAAAGCCCCATTATCAAAGGAAATATATTAATCCAAATCATGAGGATTTACTCATGATAGAGTCCACCGCATGACCCGCCTGCCCCCGATCTCCGGCCTCCGGGCCCTGGAAGCCGCCGCCCGCCACCTCAGCTACACCCGGGCGGCGGAGGAGCTGAACGTGACCCAGAGCGCGGTGAGTCACCAGATCCGGCATATCGAGGAGCTGTGGGACCTGCAGCTCTTCGAGCGCCGGGGGCGGCGCCTGGTGCTCACCGAGGCCGGGCATGCCCTGGTGCCGATCATGCGGGAGTTCATGCAGCGGCTGACCAGCACCCTGGAGGAGCTGGCGGGGTCCAACGAGGACGAGACGGGATCCCTGCGGATCAGCCTGCTGCAGTCGTTCGCGTTCAAATGGCTGGTGCCGCGCCTCGGGGATTTCAATCGAAAACACCCGGAAATCAACGTCTGGATCTCCACCAGCGAAGAGCTGACGGACCTCAACCGGGAGGACGTGGACCTGGCGATCCGGCTCGGGTACGGCCACTGGCCGGGGCTTTACGTCAAATTCCTGTTCCGGGAATACGTGTTCCCCGTGGCCAGCCCGGCCTTCCTGGAGCGCCAGGGGCGGCCGGAAACCCCGCGGGACCTGCTGAAATATCCTCTGATCCAGCGCACCAGCCTGGACATCTGCCCGCGCTGGCGGGACTGGTTCCGGGACGCCAAGGTGCGGGTGCGGTCGCTGCCCCGCGGCACCCACCTGCCGGACACCAGCATGGGGGTGCTCGCCGCCATCGACGGGCAGGGCATCGCCCTGGCCCGCAGCGCCCACGTCATGGGGGACCTGGAGGCGGGCCGGCTGGTGAAGCTGTTCAACGTCTTCAGCCCCTCGCCGGTGGCCTACTACATCGTTGCCCGCCGCGGCACCGAAACCCAGCCCCACGCCGCGTCATTCATCGAGTGGCTCTCCGGGGAGGCCCATACCGCCCAACGCGAATTCGACGAGGACGCCGGCGTCAACCCCCCCGAAGGCGCCTGAAATCAACTACCCCGACCCCCTGTAGGTCGGGCGCAAGCCCGACAACCCCGCCCAATCAAAGCCCGCGTCTTCAATCCAGTCGTGATCCTCCAAACGCCACCCCACCCGACTCCCAATAACTCACTCCAAGAAATCACGTTAACCATCTGATATTCCGTCAAAAAATACCCCAAAACCTGCTATTTCTCTTGTAGCCACGCCCGTCGCGTGAAAAAATCCGTTCAACCGTTGAACGGAGCGGTCGCTAATAACCACAAATCCGTTTCTCACCTGATGCCAACACCTACAACCAGTGCTCGGCAGGGCGGTAGCGTGCCCGAAGCCCTCCCCGACGAAACCCGGTACCGGCTCCTGAAATACCTGGAGTCCAACCCGGACGCCAGCCAGCGCGCCCTCGCTCGGGAACTGGACGTCAGCCTGGGCAAGGTGAACTATTGCATCAAAGCCCTGGTCGACCGGGGCTGGGTCACAGTCGGCCGCTTCCGGCGCAGCAACAACAAGTTGGCCTACGCCTACAAGCTCACCCCAAAGGGCATCGAGGCCAAGGCCGAAGCCACCGTCCGGTTCCTCAACCGCAAGCTCAACGAGTACCAGGCCCTGCAATCCGAAATCGAGACCCTGCGCGAAGAAGCCCGCAAGCTGGATACGACAGAATGATTCCTCGCTGTTTGAACGGCTCATGGCTCGTCATTGCCGTGGCCCGTCATTGCGAGGAGCGCAGCCCCCACCGTCATTGCGAGGAGCGCAGCGACGAAGCAATCCATAACAAACCAAAAAAGAACAAATACTCGTACCCGCTACTGAATCCAGCATCTGAACGTCGTTCCATCGCCCCCACGTGATCACCTCCCTGAAAAAACTCTGGTGGCTCCTCTCCCGCCGGGAAAAGCGCAACGCGTTCCTCCTGAGCCTGCTGCTCCTGGTGAACGGTGTGCTGGAAATGGTGGGCGTCGGCATCGTCCCGGTCTACGTCGGCATCGTCGCCTACCCGGACAAACTGATCGAGCACGACCTCGTTCAGGCTGTGTTCGCCTCACCCGGCGAGATTCTCACTCAGACGACCCTGCTGTACTGGGGCAGCGCGGCAGTACTCGTCTTCTTTACAGTGAAGCTGCTGTATACGGTGTTTCTCAGCTACTACCAGGCCCGCTTCGTCCACAACCGCGTGCTCAAGATCGGCGACCGCCTGTTCACCGCCTACATGCTGGCCCCGTACACCTTCCACCTCGGCCGCAACAGCGCCCAGCTCCTGCGCAACGTGAATACTGAATGCACCCAGCTCGGTGCCAGCGTGTTGGCCCCCGTCATCCAACTCGCCACGCACTTTTTCGTGGTGCTAGCGGTTGCCGGGCTGTTGATCGTGGCGTCGCCGGGTTTCGCGGTAGCGTCCCTGGTGCTGTTCATCGCTGTCGCCGCGGCGGTGTCGGGAACGCTGCACGGCAAGTTCAAAGAACTGGGGCTGAAGGCCCAGGCCGCCCGCGGCGAAGTCGTGCGGAGCGTCAACGAAGGCCTGGGCGGCGTCAAGGAGATCCGCATCCTGCAGCGCGAAGGTGCTTTCACCGGCCGCTTCCGCGAAGCACTGGGCGATACCCTGTACGTCCAGCGTTTCATGCAGGTGATCGGACATGCGATACCCGTGGTCATGGAATGGGTGAGTGTGGCGGGACTGCTGGTTGTTGTACTGCTGTTGTTCGGCATGGGGAACGCCTCGGAAACCGTGGTCTCAACCGTGGTGTTGTTCACTGTCGCTCTGTTGCGCCTGAAGGGCGCCATCGGCTCGATTATCGGACGGTATACGGGATTGCGGCAGAATCTCGTATCAGTTGACGTGGTCTACGACGATCTCTGTACCCTGGAGCGCGAAGCAACTGAAGAGGGCGGCGTTCGCAAAAAGCTGCTCGAAGAAGGCGGTTCCCTGCCGGTGATCGACTTCAGGCATCAGATCGTCCTAGAGGACATCAGCTTTCGCTACCCGAACGCCCACGAGGACGCTCTCCGGGACGTTTCGCTGACCATCGATAAGGGCGAAGCCATCGGCTTCGTGGGCAGCACGGGGGCCGGTAAGTCCACCCTCATCGATGTCGTGCTCGGAGTCCTGACGCCTACCACCGGCAAGTTGCTCGTGGACGGCGTGCACATCCGTACCGACATGGACGCCTGGCAGCGCAATGTCGGTTATATCCCGCAGTCGATCTATCTCGTCGACGGCACCATCAAGCAGAATATCGCCCTGGGCCTGCCGGCCGCGCGCATAGACGACGTGGCGGTCGAACGCAGTATGCGCGCCGCCCACCTGGAACACTTCATCGCGACGCTCCCAAACGGTGTCAACACCATCGTCGGTGAGCGCGGCATTCGGCTGTCAGGCGGCCAGCGCCAACGCATAGCTATCGCCAGAGCGCTGTACCACAACCCCGACGTGCTCATAATGGATGAGGCGACTTCCGCATTGGACAACGTCACAGAACGGGCAGTCATTCGCGCCGTGGAAGAGCTGAAAGGCGAGCGAACGATACTGATGATCGCTCACCGACTGTCGACGGTGAGAAACTGCGACCGGATCGTCCTGCTGGGGCACGGTATCGTCGAGGCGATCGGAACTTATGAAGAACTGATCGAGGCCAGCGAAGACTTTCGGCGCATGGCGCAGGTCTAGTCGACGGTCAGCGGCCCCAACGAGATGACATACATGGACTCGCTTGTCCTGGCTCCACGGGTGATGACAAGGCTCATCAAATCAGCGCGGTATCGCTCTGCGCGAGCGTTTCGGAATTTCCGGCGAGTGTTCCGTCGTGTCCTTCCCGGCAACGCCCTGCTACTGGAAGTGTACGGACGCGAGATCACTGTGACCGATGCGGGAATTTCGGCATATCGACGCCTTTGCGAGACAGACGGATCCCAGGCAATGCTCCGCCGCAACGTCCACCGATTGGAAAAGGGCTTGCTGATGCGCCCACGTCGCGATCTGTTCGCCGTCGATTACATTGACGAAACCGTGGACGCACTGGCGCGCGCCACGAACCGACCGGATCAGTCGAGCGATGAGCTGTGCTGGGCCGCCGATGTGATCCGTTGTTACTTTTCTGTAACGCGTGCAGATCCGTCGACAGACGACGCACGCGAACGATTCGACGGACTGGACAAGACTCTGGGACCGCCTGGCGGGCAGTGTGCCCTATACGCGGGACGAAGCAGATCGCGAACAATGCACCTTCGAGAGCCTGTTTGCGCTGGCCAAGCGGCGACGGTCAGTCAGATGGTTCCTGCCCAGGCCTGTGCCGAGGGAGTTGGTGGAGCGCGCAATGCTCGTGGCAAGGGAAGCACCGAGCGCATGCAATCGGCAGCCGTTTGTATTCCGTGTCTTCGACAATCCCGGCAGGATCCGGGAAATCGCCGAAATTCCGATGGGTGCGGCAGGTTACAGCCATCAGATCCCAATGCTGGTTGTGGTAATAGGCCAGATGCGGAACTTCTTCGATCCGAGGGACCGCCACCTGATCTACATCGACGGCGCCCTGTCCGGCATGAGCTTTGCCCTTGCCCTCGAAACTTTGGGCCTAAGCTCCTGCATCATCAACTGGCCGGACATCGCGGAAAAGGAGCAATCCATGCGAGCCGCACTGGATCTCGAGCCCGATGAGCGACCGGTTTTCTTAATGGCAGTTGGATATGCTGACGGCAACGGACTTGTGGCCCGTTCCGTTAAGCGCGACATGTACCAACTGCTTCGCTTCAACTAAAGGTATTCATCTTTAGCTGCACGATTCATTCTTCATGGTTCCGTACCGGTTTGCGGTCAATGGACATCCAGTCGGAATTCATTTTTTGAGATGTCGATTACAGAACAGTTGACGTGAGATCAGGTCGCTCAGAAGAATCCCGCGCTGAGGTTGCAACAGAAGAGACAGTTGCAATTATTATGCTTTCCATTGGTGAACGGCCGTGGGCAAAGTATACCAAGAAGACGTTCGAATTCTATTGTTTACGACATGGGTATGATTTTTTCTTTGTCGATAGTCAACGCGAATATGACGAGTTAGATCTACCGGCTCTAGAGGATGCCCGGGGGCGAAGAAACAAAAAGGTGTATGCAGCTAAGATATTCTTGGCATGGAAGTATATGGCGTTATTCGGTTACCACCGGGTTGCCGTGATTGATGATAGTTGCTCTGTCACGCCGGAGTGCCCCCCGGTATTCAATCTTGTCCCTTATGGTGCACTCGGTGGCACCGAGACTCGCCTCCGACACGCAAAGACATCGTTTGATGATATAGAGCGATTTTCCAAAGGAGGAGACCGCATTGTTTGCGATACAACTGATTACTTGGGAGGGACACTCTTGATATATAGCCGATCGATGATCGGTGCAATTGCTCCAGAACGAATCCGGCAGGCTGCCGAACTGCTGTACAATCCGCTTCCGCACCAAACTCTTAATTACTATTTGGTGAAAAGTGGGGGTGTCGATGTGTATAAAATCCCGAGGGAGTTTCGGCGGATGCCTGGGCTTGAACTGCCCGACTCGGAACGATGGTCGCTG
>JAXHNI010000004.1:0-387366 GCA_034520625.1 Gammaproteobacteria bacterium
CAACAACGCCTTCCAACGCTGGGCCGTGCGCTGCATGGGCAGAGCCGGGGAGGAAGGACTGACATCGTTGGAAGTGATGTTGCTGCACGCGGTGAACCGGCGTGTGCGGCACGGCACCATCAGCGACCTCGCCTTGCTGCTGAATCTGGACGACACCCACTTGATCAATTACGCGCTCAAGAAGCTGGAGGCGCGCGGCCTGGTCAAGGCGGGAAAGCGCGGTAAAGAGAAAACCATATACGTTACGCCGCACGGCGCATCGGTCTGCCAGGAATACATTGCTACCCGCGAGCGCTGTCTGATGCAGATGCTGCGCTTGGCCGATGCTGACTACGAAGAACTCGCGCGCCTGGCGCGAATCCTGCACCAGCTCGCCGGCTCGTATGACCACGCCGCGCGCGCGGCAATCACTGATTGAGTTCAGCGTACGCCGGCCTGAAGCACTCCACAATCCATGACGACAAGACCAGAGTGAGGAGCGTATGGACCTGAGACTGAATGACAAAGTGGCACTGGTTACCGGTGGCAGCGAGGGCATCGGCAAAGGCATCGCGAGGAGCCTGGCGGGCGAGGGTTGCCGGGTGGCGATTATCTCGCGCCGGCAGGAGGCGCTCGACGCCGCCGCCGAGGAAATTCGCGCGGCAACCGGCACCGAGGTGGTCGGCTTCGCCGGCGATCTGACCAAAACCAGCGACGCGGATCGCGCCGTCCAGGCAGCCGTCGACCATTTCGGCCGTATCGACATACTGGTTAACAACGCCGGTGCCGCGGCCGGCGGCGTACTGGAAACCCTCAGCGACGAGCAGTGGGAGTCCGGTCTGCAGCTCAAGTTTCTCGGCTATGTGCGCGTCACCCGCGCGGTCATGCCGCACATGAAAAAGCAGGGTGGCGGCCGGGTGGTCAATCTGATCGGCAACGACGGCGTCAAGGAATCCTATTGGGAAATCGTGCCCGGCGCCGCCAACGCCGCCGGCCAGAACCTGACCGTGGCGCTGGCCAGCCAGTACGGCCGCGACAACATCAGCTTCTGCGCCGTGAACCCGGGGCCGGTGCGTACCGAGCGCTGGAAGGGATTGGTCGAGGCCATGGCGCGGGACATGAAACTCAGCGTCGAGGAAGCCGACAAGCTGGCCCCCCAAAGCATCCCGCTGGGACGCATCGCGGAGGTGGACGAGGTCGCGGACCTGGTCACCTATCTCGCCTCCGACCGCGCCCATTTCGTCAACGGAACGATGATCGAGATCGACGGCGGCCAGCAGAAACCGCTGATGGACGCAGCGCGCGACAGGGCGTAGCCGCAGCCATGCCGTGGCCAGGCCTCAGTGCGGCTCCCGACTCGGGCCGCCCGGCCGGGGCGGGGCGGGTATGATGCCGGCCGCGCGCGCGCCGGCCGCCGGCGAGGCGCTGGTGCAGGCGGCACTGGCGCGCATCGAGCGGGATAACCCGCGCTTCGGCGCGCTGACCGAGGTATTCGCCGACCGCGCCCTTGCCGAGGCGCGCTCCCTGGACCGCGCGGCGGCGGACGGCTCCGTGCCCTCCGCGGTGGCGGGGCAGCCCCTGGCTGTGAAGGACCTGATCGATACCACGCCCGGCGTCTGTCGGGCCGGTCTCGAGGCGCTGCGCGACTACCGGCCGCAGCATGACGCCGAAGTGGTGGCGCGGCTGCGCCAGGCCGGCGCCGTGGTGGTGGGCGTGTCCGCCACCGACCGCGCCGGTTTCGGTGTGCGCACACCCGAAGTCCGGCATCCCGATGTCGCTGCCGCTGACCGTGGGCGGCTCCAGCGGCGGCTCCGCCGTGGCCGTGCGCGCGGGATTCGCCGCCGCCGCGCTGGGCACCGATACCGGCGGCAGCGTGCGCATCCCCGCGGCCTGCTGCGGCGTGGCCGGTCTCAAGCCGAGTTTCGGCCGCGTGCCCGTGGCAGGGGTGCGGCCGCTGGCGCCGTCGCTGGACCACGTCGGCCTGCTGGCGCCAAGTCTGCGCGACCTGGCCACATGGCAGCCGCTGATCGATCCAATCCTGGCCGGAGAGCCGCCGGCATCGCCCCGGGCCCCCGCGCGCATCGGCGTGGACCGGAATTATTACGCCGACGCCGACCCCGAGGTGCGCGATGCCGTCGAGCAGGCCCTGCAGTCGGCGGCCGCCGCGGGGGCGGAAGTCCGGGACGTCCGCCTGCCGGACCCGGACGGCGTGCAGCCGGTTCACATGGTGCTTTTCGCCGTGGAGGCAGCGGCCGCTTACCGCGAGACCTTCACCGGACCCACGGCCGAGCTCCCGCAGACGATACAGAAGGTGCTTGCCTACGGCGCCGAAATCCCGCACGACGAATACCAGCGGCAGTCCCGCGCCCGTGACGACCTGCGCGCCCGGGTGGATGCCGCCCTGGACGAGGTCGACCTCCTGATGCTGCCCACCCTGCCGCTGGCGCCGCCGGCGAGGGATGCCGGCCGCATCACGCTCGCCGGCCGCGAGCACGCCTTCACCGCGGCGCTGATTCGCTACACCATGCTGTTCAACCACACCGGGCATCCGGTACTCGCCCTGCCTTTCGGCCGCCTCGCCTGCGGCCTGCCGGCGAGCCTGCAGCTTGTCGGTCCGCGCGATCGCGATGCGGTGCTGATGGCCTACGGACGGGCGCTCGAGGAATCCATCGCGTCGGCCGGGAGCGCGGCGCAGAGGGGGCAGTCATGAGCGCGAATCGCCCCGACATCACCGTGCAGGACCAAGGAGACCTGGCCACCCTGATCCTGGACAACCCAGCGCGCAACAACGCCATATCGGTCGGTATGTGGGACCGGCTGCTGCAGCTCGCCGATGATCTGGCGGCGCGCGACGGGCTGCGGCTGATCATTTTCCGCGGCGCCGGGGAGCGGGCTTTTTCCGCCGGCGCGGACATTTCCGAGTTCGACCAGCAGCGCGGTGATGCCGAGGCAGTGCGTGCCTACGACCGCCTGGTGGAAAGTGCCTGCCGGCGGGTCGAGGCGCTGCCGGTACCGACGCTGGCCATGATCCACGGCTACTGCATCGGCGCCGGTCTGTCGCTGGCCGGCGCCTGCGACTTGCGGCTGTGCGACCGCGAGGCCAGCTTCGCGCTGCCGGCCGCGCGTCTGGGCCTGGGCTACGATTTCAGCGGCATCGAGCGCCTGGTGCGTCTGGTGGGCGATGCCATGGCGCGTGAGATCCTGTTCACTGGCGCCCGTATGCCCGCGGCCCGGGCGCAGGCCATGGGCCTGGTGCACGAAGTCTGTGAGCCCGCCGATCTCGCCGGGCGCGTGGAGGCATTGGCCGAGCGCATCCGCGGCAACGCGCCGCTGACCCTGCGCGCTTTCAAGGCCTGCCTCGGCGAGATCCGCCGGCCGCCGGGCGAGCGCGACGTGGCGCGCTGCGAGGCGTTGATCGAACAATGCAACGCCAGCGATGACTATCGCGAGGGCCGCAAGGCCTTCGCCGAGCGCCGCGACCCGGAATTCCGGGGGCGTTAGAGGATGGGCGGCGCGATGAGAGAAAGCCGGGGACTGTACGACCTGTTCCGCCTGCGCGATCCGGCGCATGAACCGGCCACGGCGCTGCGTACGGCGGCCGGGCAGCGCTGTAGCTACGCCGATCTGCACCAGGCGGCCGGGCGCATCGCCAACCTGCTGCAGGCGAACGGCCTGTGCCGCGGCGAGGTGCTGGCCGCCGCGGTCGACAAATCGCCGGCCGCGTTGACCCTTTACCTGGCCTGCCTGCGGGCCGGGGTCGTCTACCTGCCGCTCAATACCGCCTATGGCGAAACCGAGCTGGCGCCGCTGCTCGAGGACACCGCACCGCGCGCCTTGGTTTGCGATCCCCGATTGTCCGCCGTATTCGAGCGCCACGCCGCCGCCGGCCCCGACCGCCTGCTGTGGACCCTGGATGCGGCGGGCCGTGGCAGCCTCGACGCCGCCGAGTCCCACACGGTCGATTTCGACGACCCGGCCCTGGCGGAGGACGAGCTGGCGGCACTGCTTTTCACATCGGGCACCACCGGCCGGCCCAAGGGCGCCATGATCACCCACGGCAACCTTCGGCACATGGCCGGCGCGTTGACGCGCCAATGGGCATTCAGCGAAGAAGACGTGCTGCTGCATGCGCTGCCGATGATGCACGGCCACGGCCTGTTCGTGGCCCTCGGCTGCGTGCTCGCCAGCGGCGCTTCGATGCTGTTTCTGCCGCGCTTCGACGCCGACGAGGTGTGCCGGCTGCTGCCCGAGGCGACGGTCATGATGGGGGTGCCGACCTTCTACGCGCGCCTGCTCAAGCACCCCGGTTTCACCCGCGATGCCGGCGCAGGGATGCGCCTTTTCACCAGCGGCTCGGCGCCGCTGCCGGTGGAGGTGGCGCGGGGCATGCGCGAGCGCACCGGCCGCGACCTGGTCGAGCGCTACGGCACCACCGAAACCGCCATCTGCACCGCGGAGACGCTGGACGGGGAAAAGCAGCCCGGCCGCGTGGGCCGGCCGCTGAGCGGCGTCGCGCTGCGCGTGGTGGATGACGCGCACCAGCCGTTGCCGGCGGGCCGGACCGGCGCGGTCGAGGTGGCCGGAGAGAACGTGTTTCAGGGCTACTGGCGCGAGCCGGAGAAGACCGCGGCGGCCTTCACCGACGACGGATACTTCAAGACCGGCGACCTCGGCTATCTCGACGGCGACGGCCGGCTGACCCTGGTGGGGCGCGAATCCGATCTGATCATTTCCGGCGGTTACAACGTCTACCCGCGTGAGGTGGAGAATGTGCTCGACCGGCTCGAGGCGGTGGAGGAATCCGCGGTGTTCGGCGTGCCCCATCCGGATTTCGGTGAGGCGGTGGTGGCACTGGTGGTGCCGGCGCGGGTGGACGCCGGCGAAGAGAAGCTGATCGCGGCCGTGCGGCGGCAGCTGGCCGGCTACAAGACGCCCAAGCGCATCCTGTTCGCCGACGCGCTGCCGCGCAACCGCTTCGGCAAGGTGCAGAAGAACGTGCTGCGCGACCGTCATCAGTCGCTGTTCCGGCAGGCGGCGGCGCACGACGCACGAGTTCCAGATGAGGAGAAGAGCGATGAATGACCAGGCGACGGGCGAGCCGCAGACGGCCGCTCCGGTGACACGCATGGAGATCACGGTGACGGTCAACGGCGAGCGCTATACGCGCAGCGTCGAGCCGCGCACCACGCTGGTGGACTTCCTGCGCCACGAGCTGCGACTGACCGGCACCCACGTCGGCTGCGAGCACGGCGTCTGCGGCGCCTGCACTATTCTGCTCGACGGCCGCGCGGCGCGCTCCTGCATCACCTACGCGGTGCAGGTCGACGGCCACGAGATCCGCACGGTCGAAGACCTCGCCGACGGCGATGTCCTGCATCCGCTTCAGCAGGCCTTCGCCGAGCACGGCGCCCTGCAGTGCGGTTTCTGCACGCCGGGCTTCCTGATGACGGCGCTGGAGTTCCTGGAGCGCCGTCCGGAACCGGACGAAGCGGAAATCCGCGAGCTGCTGTCCGGCAACCTGTGCCGCTGCACCGGCTATCAACCCATCATTGCCGCGGTCGGCAGCGCCGCGCGCGCCATGGCGGCAAAGCGACAAGACGAAACCTCGAACGACGGAGCCTGAACAATGCCTTACGCCACCACCGACGACGGGATCCAGCTTTACTACGAGGACAGCGGCAGCGGCGAGGCGCTGCTTTTCGTGCACGAGTACGCCGGCGACTACCGAAGCTGGGAGCCGCAGGTGCGGCATTTCTTGAGCGACTATCGCTGCATCACTTTCAACGCGCGCGGCTATCCGCCTTCCGATGTGCCGACCGACGAGGCGCGCTACTCACAGGACCGGGCCCGGGACGACATCCGCGTGATCATGGACCACCTCGAGGTCGAGCGGGCGCATGTCATCGGTCATTCGATGGGCGCCTTCGCCACCCTGCACTTCGGCTTCGAGTATCCCGGGCGGGCCCGCTCGCTGGTGCTGGCGGGCTGCGGCTACGGGGCCCATCCGGACGAGAAGCAGCGCTTTCTCGACCTGACGCAGCGCACCGCGCAGATGTTTCGCGACGACGGCATCGAGGCGGCGGCGCACCAGTACGCGCGCAGCCCCGGGCGCGGCCAGTTCCAGCACAAGGACCCGCGCGGCTTCGCCGAGTTCGAGGCGATGCTCGCCGAGCATTCGGCCGAGGGCTCGGCGCTCACCATGCTCAATGTGCAGCGGCTGCGCCCCTCGTTGTGGGACCTGCAGGACAAGCTGTCGCAGCTCCGGCTGCCGACACTGATTATCTGCGGCGACGAGGATCAGCCCTGCCTCGAGCCGGGGCTGTTCATGAAGCGCCTGATTCCCAACGCCGGCCTGGCGATGGTGCCGATGTCCGGGCATACATTGCCGAGCGAGGAGCCGTGCCTGTTCAACGCTGCCGTGGAGCGCTTTCTCAACAGCGTCGAGCGCGGGCGCTGGGGGTTTCCGTGGGCGTGAGCGTGCCCATCGCCGCCGCGGAGCGCGCCGGAGGCCGGCGATGAGCGCCGGGCGCGCACCGGAAGCCCAGCATCTACCGCTGCTGCGCGGGCAGGGCCGCTATATCGACGACTTGCCCTGGCCCGGCGCCCTGCACGTTGCCTTCGTGCGCAGTCCGCATGCCCATGCCCGGATCGGCGAGGTCGACCTGGAGGCGGCGCGCGCCATGCCCGGGGTCGTGGCGGTGCTGGGTGCGGCGGATGTGGCCGATGCCGTCGGCCCGATCGAGGCGCGCATGGCGCCGCAGGACCATTACCAGTACCGCACTACCCACTGGCATCCCATGGCCGGTGAGCGGGTGCGCTACGTCGGCGAGATCGTGGCGCTGGTGGTGGCCCGCGACCGCTACCTGGCGGAGGACGCCGCCGACCAAGTGATGGTGGACTACGAGCCGCTGCCGGTGGCCAGCGACGCCGGGAACGGCAGCGCGGAGACGGCCCCGCGGCTGCACGACGAGCATCCGGACAATGTCCTGTTCCGCATTCACCGGGAAAACGGCGAGGATGTGTTCGAACAGGCCCCGGTGCGCCTGTCGATGCGCTGCCGGCATCCACGCGTGGCCGGCCTGTCGATGGAGAACTGCGGCGCGGTGGCCGACTACCATCCCGGCGACGCGCTGCTCAAGCTGTGGTCGTCGACGCAGGTGCCGCACCTGATCCGCGATGGCCTGAGCCGCTGCCTGAATCTGCCGGCCAGCCGCATCCGGGTGATGGCGCCGGACGTCGGCGGGGCCTTCGGCATCAAGATGCAGCTTTTCCCCGAGGAGGTGCTGCTCGGCCATCTGGCGATGCGCCTGGGGCGGCCGGTGAAATGGATCCAGGACCGCAGCGAGCATCTTCTGGCCAGCTTTCACGCCCGCGACGTGACGGTGAATGCCGAGATCGCTGCCGACAACGACGGCACGCTGCTCGGCATCCGCGCCACCTCGTACTGCGACGTCGGCGCCTACTCGTCGTACCCGCTGACCTGCTCGCTGGAGCCGCAAACCATTGGCACGGCGATCGCCGGCCCCTACAACTGGCGCTACTACGACTACCGGGGCCATGCCGTCGCCACCAACAAGTTTCCCCAGGGCGCCTACCGCGGCGTCGGCTTTCCGGTCGGCCCGCTGGTGCTGGAGACCCTGATCGATCGTCTGGCCCGGCGGCTTGACATGGACCCGGTGGCGCTGCGTCGCAAGAACCTGGTGCCGCGGGAGGCTTTCCCCTTCCAGAGCATGGCCGGGGCGGTCTATGACAGCGGCGACTACCCGGCGCTGCTGGACCTGGCAATGGAGCGCGCCGGTTATGACGAGTGGCGGGCCCGCCAACGCGAGCCGCGCGCCGACGGCCGGCGTCTGGGCGTGGGCATCGCCGCCTTCATCGAGCCCACCGGCATGAACCGCAAGGTCTATCGCGGCCGCGGCATGCTGGATGTGCCGGCCTTCGAGTCGGCGCAGATGAAAGTGTCCGCCGACGGGCACGTGGCCGCGGCGGTGAGCACCCCGACCCAGGGCCAGAGCCATTTCACCACCTTCCGCATGCTGCTCGCGCGGCGGCTCGGCATCGACGGCGAGCGTATTCACGTGACGCTCGGCGACACCGAGATCACGCCGTACGGCGCCGGGACCTTCGGCAGCCGCAGCGTGGTGGCCAGCGGCGGCGCGCTGCTGGTGGCGGCGCGCCGCATGGTCGACAAGCTCGAGCGGCTGGCTGCTCTGCACTGGGGGGTCGAACGCGACGCGGTGGAATATGTCGACGGCGCGGTGCGCCGTCGAGACGACGAGACCGCCCGGCTTGGCTTCGACGAGCTGGCGGCGCTCGCCTACAGCCCGATGCCGGAGCTGCCGGCCGACCTCGAGCCGGGGCTGACCGTGCAGGTCGCCTACGATCCGCCCAGCGCGGCGATTTCCGCCGCGGTGCACCTGGCTCTGGTGAGCCTGGACGAGCGCACCGGCCACGTCGCCATCGAGCGCTACGTGGTGGCGGAGGACTGCGGCCCGATCATCAATGAGATGGCGGTTGACGGCCAGATCCGCGGCGGCGTGGCGCAGGGCCTTGGTATCGCCTTGTACGAAGAGGTGCGCTACGACGAGGACGGCCAGCACCTGTCCACCTCATTGCAGGATTACCTGGTGCCCGGGTGCGTCGAGATGCCGGATATCGATATCGTCCACATGGAGACGCCGTCGCCGTTTACCGAGGGCGGCCACAAGGGTATGGGCGAGAGCGGCACCATCGGTGCGCCGGCCGCCGTGGCCTCGGCGGTCGCGGACGCGCTGCGGGTGGCGCCGGAAGCCTTGGAGCTGCCCCTCACCCCGGAAAGGGTGCTGGCGCTTGTGGAGGCGGGCGCCCATGACTGAGCGCGACGACACCCGCGTGATCGGCCGCGCCGTGCCGCGGCTCGAGGATCCGGACCTGCTGCGCGGCGCCGCGCGCTTCGTCGATGACGTCGACTGCCCGGGCCTGCTGCACGCGGCGGTGCTGCGCAGTGCCTACGCGCACGGCCGCCTCGGCTCGCTGGACGTGTCGGCGGCGCGCGCCATGCCCGGCGTGGCGGCGGTACTCACCCACGAGGAGATCGGCGGCCGGCTGCGGCCGATTCCGATCCGCCTGTGCCCGGATCCGGCGCTGAACGATTATCTGCAGCGGCCGCTGGCGGCGGACCGGGTGCGCTACGTCGGCGAGCCGCTGGCCCTGGTGGTGGCGGAGAGCCGGGCGCGGGCGGAGGACGCGATGGGCGAAATCGACTATGACATCGACCCGCTGCCGGCCTGCACCGACGCCATGGCGCCGCCGCCGGCGGCGCTGTTCGAGCAGGCCCCGGACAACCTCGCCGCCCTGGACGAGCAGTCCTTCGGCGACGTGGCGGGCGCCTTTGCCGAGGCGGACCACGTGGTGCGCAGCCGCTTCGAAAGCGGCCGCCACAGCGGCATTCCCATGGAAACGCGCGGCCTGGTGGCGGACTACGACGATGATCAGCAGCGCCTGCACATCTGGGGCTCGACCAAGGTCACGCATTTCAACCGCGGCGTGCTCGCCGCCATGCTCGACTGGCCGGAGGAGCGCATTCATCTCGCCCAGACCGAGGTCGGCGGCGGCTTCGGCGTGCGCGGCGAGTTCTATCCCGAGGACTTCCTGGTGCCCTTCGCGGCGCTGACCCTCGGCCGGCCGGTGAAGTGGATCGAGGACCGCATGGAGCACCTGGCGGCGACCAACCATTCGCGCCAGCAGTACTACGAGCTGGAGCTGGCGCTGCGAAACGACGGCCGGCTGCTGGGCCTGCGTGCCCGCATCACCAACGATATGGGCGCTTACCTGCGCACCCACGGCACCATCGTCCCGGGCTTGAGCGCCGGCATGCTGCCCGGCCCGTATCGGCTCGACAGCTATCACTGCGAGGCGCGCGCCGTGCTCACCAACAAGACGCCCACCGGCACCTACCGGGCCCCGGGGCGCTTCGAGTGCAATGCCGCGCGCGAGCGCCTCATGGATCTCGCCGCCGCCGAGCTCGGCATCGACCGCGTCGAGCTGCGCCGCCGCAACCTGCTGACGCCGGCCGACATGCCGTACGAGCGCGGCACGCACATCCTCGGCGAGGAGGTGATCTACGACAGCGGCGACTACCCGGCGGCGCTCGAGCGGGCCCTGACGCTGAGTGACTGGCAGCGGCGCGGCGCCCGGCCGGCGAGCGCGGACGGCCGCCGGCGGCGCGGCCTGGGGCTCGCCTGTTTCGTGGAGAAAACCGGCAAGGGACCGTACGAGGGGGCGCGCGTGCGCCTGGAGGCGGACGGCAGCGTGACCGTCGCCACCGGCGCCGCCAGCGTCGGCCAGGGGCTGCAGACCTGCCTGGCGCAGATTGCCGCCGAAGTATTGGGCGTGGCGCCGGGCGCGGTGACCGTGCATCACGGCGACACCGACCTGATCGGCTACGGCGTCGGCACCTTCGCCAGCCGCGCCACGGTGATGGCCGGCAGCGCCGTGCAGGAGGCGGCGAGCGAGCTGCGCCGTGGCCTGCTGGAGCACGCCGCGGCGCGCCTGGGGGTGCCCGCCGAGCGCCTGGCGCTGTCGCGCGGTGGCTTGCGGCTCGACGGCGCGCCGCGCATGAGCCTGGCCGAGCTGATGGCCGGGGATGGGTGCGACGACAACGGTCCGCCGCCGTCCGAGGCCGAGCACCGCTTCGAGCTCGATCACATGACTTATTCATACGGTGTGACGGTTGCCGAGGTGGAGGTGGATGTGCTCACCGGCGCGGTCCGGCCCAGGCACGTGTGGATCGCCTGCGACGTCGGGCGCGTCATCAACCCGCGCATCGTTGCGGGACAGATCGAAGGCGGCGCGGCGCAGGGAGTGGGCGGTGCGCTGCTGGAAGCGTTTCAGTACGACGAGGAGGGCCAGTTGTTGACCGGATCGTTCCAGGAATACCTGCTGCCGACCAGCTGCGATGTGCCGCCGATCGCCTTCGAGCTCATGGAGGATACGCCCTCGACGCTCAACCCGCTGGGCGTCAAGGGGTGGGCGAGATCGGCGTCGCCGGCATGGGCGGCGCGCTGGCCAATGCGGTGGCCGCGGCGGTCGGCGACCCGCAGCAGCCGGCTACGGCGCTGCCGCTGACGCCCGAGCGCGTCTGGCGGCGACTGGATGAACAGCGGGGCAATCAGAGGGTGACAGCATGAAACCGGCAGCATTCGATTTTACCGCCGCCAGGAGTGTCGACGAGGCTCTGGCGGTGCTCTCGCAGTACGGGGACGAGGCCAAGGTGATCGCCGGCGGCCAGACTCTCGGTCCGATGCTCAATATGCGCCTGCTCATGCCGCAGGTGCTTCTTGATATCAATGGCATCGAGTCGCTGGCGGGCGCCAGCCGCAGCGACGCCGGCCTGCGGCTGGGCGCCGCCACCCGGCAGGCGGACCTGGAGGACGATCCCGACCTTGCCGCCAGCCAGCCGCTGGTGGCTGCGGCGATCCCGTACATCGCGCACCGCGCCATCCGCAACCGCGGCACCGTGGGGGGCAGCCTGGCACACGCCGACCCGGCGGCGGAATGGGGGGCGCTGGTGCATGCGCTGGACGCCGAGCTGGTGATTACCGGAGCGGACGGTACCCGCAGCGTCGCGCCGGAGGATTTTTTCGTCGGCATTCTCACCACCGCCGTGGAGCCCGAGGAGCTGCTGGTGGAGGTGCGTCTGCCGGCCTGGCCGCAGGGGGCGGGCTGGAGCTTCGTGGAGTTCAGCCGACGCCATGGGGATTTCGCCCTTGGCGGCGTGGCTTGCCGCCTGCGGCTCGACGCCGAACGCCGCTGTATGGACGTGCGCCTCGGTTTGATCGGCCTCGGCGACACGCCGCAGCGCGCCCGCGACGCCGAAGACGTGCTGGTTGGCGAAAGCGCCGGCCCGGAGCTTTGGCGCGCGGCCGCGGAAGCGGCGGCGCGCGGCATAGAGCCGATGACCGACCTGCATGCCTCGGCGGACTATCGCCGCCAGCTCACCCGTGTGCTGGTGGCGGACGCCCTGGCGCAGGCGGCAGAAAGAGCATCACCGGGCGTCGAAGACTGACGGCCGGTTTCGATGTGGCGTTTCTCGAAACGCCAGGAAGCCCCGTGGGCTGCGGTAAACGGCCGGTCGGGGGAAACGGGATGTAACATGCAATCAGACAATCGCCAAGTGGAGGAAGACATGATCAGAAACAAGCTGCTTAGTACCCTGAGTTCGGCCGCGATGGCCGCGTCGCTGTGGCTGCTCACGGCGGGAGCCACGGTAAGCGCGCAGGACGCCATCAAGGTCGGAGAGATCAACAGCTATACCCGCCTGTCGGCATTCACCGAGCCATACCGCAAGGGCTGGCAACTGGCGGTGGAGCAGATCAACGACAGCGGCGGCGTGCTTGACCGGCCGCTGGAAGTGATCAGCCGCGACGACGACGGCGAGCCGGGCACCGCGCTGCGCATCGCCGAGGAGCTGGTGCTGAACGACGAAGTCGACCTGCTCGCCGGTGCTTTCCTGTCCAACATCGGACTGGCTCTGAGCGAGTACGCCGCCCGCCGGCAAGTGTTCTTTCTCGCCGCCGAGCCGCTGTCCGACGCCATAGTGTGGGAGAAGGGCAATGAATACACTTTTCGCCTGCGGCCCAGCACCTACATGCAGTCGGCGATGCTGGCGGACGCCGCCGCGCAGCTCGGCGCCAAGCGCTGGGCGGTGGTAGCGCCGAACTACAAGTACGGCCAGGATGCCGTTGCGACTTTCAAGGAGCAGCTCAAGGCGCTGCAGCCCGACGTGGAGTTCGTTGAGGAGCAGTGGCCGGCGCTGTTCGATATGGACGCCGGCTCGACAGTGGCGGCGCTGGAAAACGCCGACCCCGACGCAATCTTCAACGTCACCTTCGGCGCTGATGTCGCCAAGTTTGCCCGGGAAGGCACGCTGCGCGGCCTGTTCGAGGATCGCCATGTGGTGAGTCTGCTTACCGGCGAGCCCGAGTATCTGGATCCGATGGGCGAGGAGACCCCCGAGGGCTGGATTGTCACCGGCTATCCCTGGTATGCGATCGACGACCCGGATCACGAGGCGTTCCGGAGCGCCTACGAGGACAAGTTCGGCGAGGCGCCCAAGATGGGCTCGGTGGTGGGCTACAACACCTTCAAGTCGATCGCCGCGATCATCGAAAAAGCCGGCTCGGTGGATACCGGTGCGATGATCGAAGCCGCCAAGGGTATCACCGTCGAAGGCCTGCCCCTGGGCCCGGTCACCTACCGCGCCATCGACCACCAGTCGACCATGGGCGCCTACGTCGGCCGTCTGGCCGTACAGGACGGGCGCGGCGTGATGGTCGATATCGAGTTCAAGAACGGCGCTGACTTCCTGCCTTCGGATGAGGAAGTCAGAAAGTTGCGTCCGCAATAACCGGAGCGCGGCCGGAGGCGGACTGCCGTCTCCGGCCGCAATCCGTCAAGCGGGCCGATTGTGCCCGCCTGTCGCCTGATCAAGGGGGATGTCATGAGGAGAACAGCGTGAGTGCGCTCGTCGTTCACTTTCTTACCGGATTGTCCAACGCGGCGTCCCTGTTCCTCGTCGCATCGGGCCTGTCGCTGATCTTCGGGGTCACGCGCATCCTGAACTTCGCCCACGGCTCGCTCTACATGCTGGGGGCTTACATCGCCTTCAGCTGCGTCAACTACCTCGGCAACACGGTGCTGGGTTTCTGGGGCTCGGTATTGATTTCGGCGCTGGTGGTGGGCCTGGTCGGCATAGTCATAGAACGGCTGGTGCTGCGCCGGCTGTACCGCTCCTCAGAGCTGTTCTATCTGGTGGCGACCTTCGGGCTCGTGTTGATTATCCAGGACGTCACGCTGTTCATCTGGGGACCGCAGGACATGCTCGGACCGCGTGCCGCCGGTCTGGACGGCACCATCGACATAGGCGGCAGCCGGCTGCCGGAGTACGACGTCGCGTTGATCATCCTCGGCCCGCTGGTGCTGGTCGGGCTGCTACTGCTGTTCGGCTACACGCGTTGGGGGATGCTGGTGCGCGCCGCCATTCAGGACCGCGAGATGCTCAGTGCTCTGGGCCACAACCAGGCCAGAATCTTCGCCAGCGTGTTCTTTCTCGGCTCGTTCCTCGCGGGGCTGGGCGGCGCCGTGCAGATCCCGCGCGAGCCGGTAAGCGTGCTCATGGATATGAGCATCATCGTCGAAGCCTTCGTGGTGGTGGTGATCGGCGGCATGGGCAGCATCCTCGGTGCATTCCTTGCGGCGGTGATCATCGGCGAGCTGGAGGCCTTCGGGGTGCTGGTTTTTCCCGAAAGCACCCTGGTGCTGATGTACCTGATCATGGTGGTGGTGCTGATCGTGCGTCCCTGGGGGCTGCTCGGCAAGCCGATCGACGGCGGCCACCATTCTACTCAGCCCGCGGCGTTCGTGCTGCCCGGCGGGATGTACCGGCTCATGACCGCCGTCGTACTGGCGATGCTGGCGGCGCTGCCGCTGGTGGCGGGCGCCTTCACCGTGGTGCTGGCCACCGATATCCTGATCTTTGCGCTGTTCGCCGCCAGCCTGCATTTCATCATGGGCGGCGGCGGCATGGTGTCATTCGGCCACGCCGCGTACTTCGGGCTGGGCGCATACTGCGCTGCGCTGCTGGTGGTGAACATGGATACGCCGATGTCCCTGGCGATGATGCTGGCGCCCCTGGCGGCGGGTCTGGCCGCGCTGGTGTTCGGCTGGTTCTGCGTGCGCCTCACTGACGTCTACCTCGCCATGCTGAGCCTGGCCTTCGCCCAGATCGTCTGGTCGGTGGTGTTCCAGTGGTACCAGGTCACCGGCGGCGACGACGGCCTGATCGGCATCTGGCCCGCGGAATGGGCCAGCGACCGGAATGTCTTCTACTACCTGACCCTGGCAATCTGCGCCGGCGGCGTGCTGGCTTTGCGGCGCATGCTGTTCGCGCCGTTCGGCTATGCTTTGCGCGCGGGCCGCGACTCGCCGCTGCGCGCCGAGGCGATTGGCATCCACGTGCGCCGGCAGCAGTGGTTCGCGTTTACCGTGGCCGGCGCGTTTGCCGGCATCGCCGGTGGACTGTATGTGTTCGCCAAGGGCAGCGTGTTTCCGACGGCGTTGGCCATCCCCACCTCGGTGGATGCGCTGCTGATGGTGATGCTGGGCGGCATAGAGACCCTGGCCGGGCCGGTGGTCGGCGCCGTGGTGCTGGTGGGCCTGGAGGATGAGTTGTCGCGGTTGTCCTACTGGCGGCTGCTGCTCGGCATCATGATCGTCCTGATCTGCGTGGCCCTGCCGCAGGGCATCGTGGGCTCGCTGCGCGACTGGTACCTTAGCCGGAGGGTATGGAAATGAGCGTATTGCGGGTTCAGGGTATCAGCAAGAGTTTCGGCGGGGTGCAGGCGGTCAACGACGTCAGCTTCGAGCTGGGCGAGGGCGAGATCTGCGCCCTCATCGGACCCAACGGCGCCGGCAAGTCAACCTGTTTCAACATGATGAACGGCCAGCTCAGGCCGGACTGCGGCAACATCCAGTTCCGCGACACGGAGTTGGTGGGCAAGACGCCGCGGGCTGTCTGGCGCCTGGGCATCGGCCGCACGTTTCAGATCACCGCAACCTTCAGTTCCATGACGGTGAGGGAGAACGTGCAGATGGTGCTGATGTCGCGCCATCGCCGCATCCTCAACCTGGCGAGCGTGGCCAACCGCCTGTACGCCCAGCAGGCCATGGAGCTGCTGGAGTTGGTCGGGGTGGCGGAGCAGGCGAACCGTCCGTGCGCGGTTCTGGCCTATGGCGACCTCAAGAAAGTGGAGCTGGCGGTGGCCATGGCGGATAACCCCTCCCTGCTGCTGATGGACGAGCCCACCGCCGGCATGGCTCCGGGCGAGCGCCTGGAGCTGATGGAGTTGACCGCGAAGATCGTGCGCGAGCGGGGCTGCAGCGTACTGTTCACCGAGCACGACATGGATGTGGTGTTCGCGCACGCCGACCGCATCCTGGTGCTGCATCTGGGCATGCTGGTGGCGGAAGGCGCGCCGTCCGAAGTGCGCGCCAATGAGCAGGTAAAAGAGATCTACTTCGGGGGAGGCGGTTAGCCCATGCTGGAAGTCAAGAGGCTCGATACGTACTACGGGCGCGCGCGGATCCTGGCGAAAGTCGAGCTTTCGGTGGCGCCCGGCGAGGTGGTGGTGCTGCTGGGGCGCAACGGCGCCGGCAAGTCCACCACGCTCAAGAGCATCATGGGCATGGTGCCGGCCGCTGCCGGTGACATCAGGTTTCTCGACAAATCGATACGCGGCCTGCCGGTGCACGCCATCAGCCGCATGGGGCTGGGCTACGTGCCCGAGGACCGGCGCGTGTTCCCTCAGCTCACGGTGCTTGAGAACCTGGAGGTCGGCCGTCAGCCGCCGCGCGAAGGCTGTCCGGAGTGGACCCCGGAGAAGCTGTTCGAGATTTTTCCAACCTGGAGCGGCTGCAGCACCGCCCCGGCGGCCAGACCAGTGGCGGCGAGCAGCAGATGCTGACCATTGCCCGGACGCTGATGGGCAATCCGAGACTGCTCCTGCTGGACGAGCCTTCCGAGGGCATCGCCCCGGTAGTGGTCGAGCAGATGGCCGAGACCATCGTGGCGCTGAAGGACGCCGGCCTGTCGATCCTGCTGTCGGAACAGAACCTGCGCTTCGCCTCCGCCATCAGCGACCGCGCTTATATCATTGAGCGCGGCGAGATCAAGTATCACGGCACCATGCAGGAGTTGTCCGAGGACCGCGAAGTCTACGAGGCCTATCTCAGCGTCTAGCTGCCGATTGCGAAAAAGGGGACGGAGGGATTAAATTTTAATCACTCCGTCCCCTTTTACGATTTTCCAAGGTCAATACTCCCGGGCGTTCTCCAGGCCGCCTTCGTAAACCGGGGTGCCGCCGGTGGCGCGGATGAGGGCTTCGGCGATGGGCCGGACGGATTCGTCATTGGTGGTCCAGGGCATGTCGAAGCTGGCGGAGTCGACCTCGCCGGGTTTCGGAAAGCTGAACGCGGCCTTGAGGTTGAAGGCGCGGATGAAGCGCGTGCCTTCGAACAGCCGTGCGGAGTAGATCGCCTCGCCGACGGCCTCCGCTTCCTTCGCGATGTCCCCGTCACGGTGCTGCTGGGCATTGTCGACGTTCACCAGGACCTTGCCCTTCATTTTGTCGCCGTGCTCCTCGGCGATGGAGGGCTCCGCCTTGTACGGCACCGCCAGGCAGATGATGTTCGCGCGCGACACTGCCTCGCGCACCGACGCAGCTTCCGCGCCGTGGCCGGCGGCCGCCACCACGTCGTCCAGCTCGTCGGGGTGCCGGGTCGCGAAAATGACCTTGTAACCGGCCGCCGCCCACAAGTTGCCGAGCGCCTGGCCCATGCTGCCGGCACCGATCATGGCGATGGTACCGGAGGCGGGTACGTTATCTGCCCCGGCCGCGGCCGGGGCCCCGGTACTCATCAGCGTGAGGGCGAGTGCGCACAACAGTCCGGCCGCCCGTGAAATACAGGTGCTGAGTCGAATCATGATGGCCTCCCTTGTGAGTGGTTCCCCTGACAGTATGACCCGGAAGAAGTCTAGGCGTTCAGGAACCATGCGCCATTGGCAGGCGCCGGTGGCAGGGGCGAACGCGTCAGCAATGGAAAGGCAGGCACTGAAAAGCCTGCGCCGCTGTTTTGAAGTCGCGGAGCTGCGCGTCCAGGGCGCGTTGGAAGGCGGGCCGGGCGGTGCAGCGTTCAACATAGGCTTTCATGGTCCTTGTCGAACGGGAGCTGGGCATTTCGACAGACAGGAAAAGGGGACGGAGGGATTGTTTTTAGATCGTGATTTACCTCACATTACACGTCGAATGTATCCGGCGCACGCCGTTCAGATGACGCGTTGTTTGACCATGCCTCAGATATTGATTTGTAAGCGATCCATACTGACAACAGGGCTGCGGATGATGGCGTCTGCTCAGGCTGAGGCGAAGCCTTCGGGTGTTGAGATGGACTCAAATGCCGGACGGGCAAAATAATAACCCTGAAACAGCGCTATGTTCAGGTGTTGCAACGTTTCGAATTCGGCTTCCGTTTCAACGCCCTCGGCAATCACGCGGATACTGAGTTTGTCGCAAACACGCACGATACCCTCGACAATCGATTCGCGTATCGGGTCTTTCTGGATATTCCGCACCAGTGCCATGTCCAGCTTGATTAAATCAGTCTGAAAGTCGGCGAGCAGATTCAGACCGGAGTAACCGGCACCGAAGTCATCGATGGCTGTCAGAAATCCGATGCTCTGGTAGTGCTGAATGATGTGGCGCAGATGATCGTGATCAGTGATTTTCTCGCCTTCGGTGATCTCGAAGACGATGCGTGTCGGCGGAAAGCCAAAGCGCTCCGCGGCTTCCAGCGTGGTGCGGATACATCGCTCCGGGCTGTAAACCGCATTCGGCATGAAGTTGATATGCAGAAAGGTTGGTATATTCAGTCGCGCCGCCAGTTCGATCGCCTTGACACGGCAGGTCTGGTCAAACCGGTAACGGTTATCGTCATGGACCTGGGAAAAAATCGTTCCTGCCGGCTCGTCGTTCGGACCGCGCACCAGCGCTTCATGGGCGAAAATGGTCTTGTTAGTTGTATCCAGAATCGGCTGAAAAGCCATTGAGATTTCAAACCCCAGACTCTCTTGATCAATGCAGTGTTTGCAGCCGGTGGCTTGGTGTATGGAGTCAGTCAAGATAGTACTCCTGTCATGCTATGACCCGTTTACATAGTACATAACTTGACGAGCAGTGTCATTGCTGCAACGGCTGACCACAGCCGGCCAGACACGTCAGCGCGGTTTGTGTAACTGATGGATGCCGGGCATGAACAATTGCAGGTCTGGCGTCGGCAATCGTTTCGGGTGGGTTGTCCTGCCAGGGGAGTTATCTTTAATCCCTCTGTCCTCTTTTTCCTCAAGGAGAAAGGGGTTCCGGGACGTGTGTCGGGCTTGCGCCCGACCTACCGGGTAGATGTGCCCTTGCGGCGGCTTTCCCGGACGGCGATGTAGGTGGCCGCGGCCAGGATCACGCCGCCGCCGATCCAGATGGCGGCGTCGGGCACTTCGTTGAACAGCCAGTAGCCGATGATCGCGCCCCAGATCAGCTTCATGAAATCCAGTGGCATGACGGTGGTGGTGTCCGCAAGATGCAGGGACTGCGCCATGGCGAGCTGGGCGAGGGTGCCGGCGATGCCGACGAATGCCAGCAGCGCGAGCTGCTCGGGTCCGGGCCACTGCCAGACGAATACCGCGGGCAGCAGCGACATCGGGGTCATCAGCAGCACCATGTAGGCGGTGATGGTGACCGAGGAGTCCGTTCGCGACAGCGTCTTGATGATGATCACGGCCAGGGACCAGGTGGCGGCCGAGGCGAGCACCAGCAGCGAGCCGGTGTCCAGCGACTCGCCGCCGGGGCGGATGATGATCAGGGCGCCGGCGAAGCCGGCGATGAGCGCCGACCAGCGCGGCAGGCCCATGCGCTCGCCGAGGAAGATCACGGCGAGCAGGCTGGCGAACAGCGGCGCCGTGAAGGCCAGGGCCTGTACCTGGGCGATCGGCGTGAGGGCGAGCCCCATGAAGAACAGCAGCATCGCCACGACGTTGATCACCGCCCGCAGGATGTGCAGACCGAACCGCTGCGTGCGCAGCGGCCGGACGCCCTGGCGCAGGAACCAGGGAGCAAGCACGAGCATCCCGAACAGGTTGCGGAAGAAGGCGATCTCGAAGGGATGCAGATCCATCTCCACCGAGAGGTAGCGCACGCCGCCGTGCATGGCGGCAAAGGCGACAGTGGCCGCGGTCATGAGGCCGATGCCGAGCAGGGCGGGCGGTATGTTGGCGAGTTTCTGCCTGATCACGATGGCATGGAACGTATGGTGCGCCGGGGAATCCGGCGGCGGGCGAGGGGCAATGATAAGGGTTCCGGCGCGCCTGCGCATACGCGGCGGGCCGCGGGCGCACCCGGAACTGTAATTAGCTGTTGGGCGGGCGGGGGCCGGCCGGTAGAATGACCGCATCCATCGGGAACAGAAACGTTACTGCCAGACGATGAAGACCATACTCCTGCCGTTTCGCGGCGATGACAACGCCCACGCGCCGCTGGAGCTCGCGTGCACGGTGGCCGGGCGCTTCGGCAGCTATGTCGAGGGCCTGTTCGTCCGCCAGCCGCCGCCCCTGGTATCCGGCGAGGGCATCACCATCCCCGGCGACTACATCACTGAGCTCGAGGAAGAGGCGCGCCAGGCCTCGGAGCGGGCGCGGGAGCGCTTCGCCAAGCTCATGGCGGACAAGGGGATACCCATGGGGGACGTCCGATCCGCCGCCGACGGGCCGTCCGCGGGCTGGCAGGACGCCGAGGGCTTCGAGAGCCGGGTGGTCGGTGAGCACGGGCGCCTGTTCGACCTGATCGTGGTGGGCTGCTCGAGCCGGCCGTCCGCGGGGGAGAACGACGCGGTTTGGGAGGCGGCGCTGTTCGACAGCGGCCGCCCGGTGCTGCTGGCCCCGAGCGAGCCGCCGAAGACCCTCGGCCAGACGGTGCTGGTGGCCTGGAACGGCAGCACCGAAACCGCGCGCACCATCGGCTTGGGCATGCAGTTCCTGCTGGGGGCGGACAGGGTGGTGGTGCTGACGGTGGAGGGGGGCACCGTCCCGGGTCCGGGGCCGGACGAGGTGGCCGATCACCTGGTGCGCAACGGCATCAAGGCCGAGGCCCGAACCGCGCAGATGGCGGGCCGCTCCAGCGGCGAGGCGATCCTCGATGAATGCCGCGGGATCGGCGCCGACCTCCTGCTCAAGGGCGCATTCACCCACAGCCGCCTGCGGCAGATGATCTTCGGCGGCGCCACCTCCCACATCCTGGCCCACGCCGACCTGCCGGTGTTCATGGCACACTGAGTGCAGGTAAGTGTAGGTCGGGCGCGAGCCCGACATTTTTATCTAGTCGAGCTGGCGCCCGACCTACAGCGACCGACCTACTCCGAACTACATTCGCCACCCCGCGGACAGGCTGGGCATTGGTTGTTACAGCGTAGTAAGTGATCTACACGTAATGAAAAATGGCGCTGAATATTCGCAATCCCGAGACTGAGCGCTTGGCCGCCGATTTGGCCAGGCTCACGGGAAAAACCAAGACGCAGGTCGTCACCGAAGCATTGCGCGACCGTCTTGAACGTTTGCAACGCCGCCGCACCGGGCGCCGCCTGGCCGATGAGCTGGACCAGATCGCCCGCCATTGCGCCGGGCTGCGCGTGCTCGATGACCGTGCCGCTGACGAAGTGCTCGGTTACGATGAGCACGGTCTGCCTCGCTGATGGTCATCGATACTTCCGCGATTCTGACTATCCTGCAGAACGAGCCGGAGCGACGCACGTTCAATGAGGCCATCGAGGAAGCGGAGTCGCGCTTGATGTCCGCCGCGAGCTTCGTGGAAACCTCTATCGTAATCGAATCGCGATTTGGCGCCGACGGCGTGCGGGATCTGGATCTGTTTCTGAGCAAGGCGGAGGTGGAGCTTGTCCCTGTCGATGTGGAGCAAGCACATCTGGCCCGACTGGCGTTTCGCCAGTACGGCAAAGGGCGTCATCCTGCCGGGCTGAATTTTGGTGATTGCTTCACCTATGTGCTCGCCAAGCTCGAGATCGAAGCGCTGTTATATAAAGGCGAAGACTTTTCCCACACTGACCTCGATACGGTCATTCAGTAACAAACCTTATACGGCAGGAGCGCGAGCTTCGGGACGTTGAGCCTTCACGCCAAGGGATTTTGGCGGCGAGTCGATGCGCTTCTAGGCCTGTAGGTCGGGCGCGAGCCCGACTGGATAAAGATGTCGGGCTCGCGCCCGACCTACATCAATTCAAGGAACGGGCGGCGGTTTTCCTGTCTTTGCGGTTTTCGCTTGTCCCGTTGGATCCCGGTTCCCCGTCGAGTCCGAGTATCCGTTCCACCCGTGTCTGCACGTCGCGCACTTCCGGGGCGACCCGGGGGTGGAGGGCGATGATGGCGTCGATGATGCGCATGGCTTCCTTGCGGTCGGCGGGTTCGGGCAGCAGGCGGGGCAGGGCTTCCAGGGCGGCGGGCTCGTCGAAAGCCACCATCAGGGCGGCCTCGCGGGCTTTGCGGATGAAGGTGTCGCGGTCCAGGTCGGCGAAGCGCTTGTGGGCGGTCCAGACCTCCCGCGCCGCGGCGAAGGCCTGGGCGTCCACGCGCCGGCCGGCCTTGATGGCGGCGTAGATCACCCGCAGCACGGCGTCGGCGAAGCCGCCCTCGTGCTCTCGGGCGGCGATGGCCTGGAGCTTGAGGTCGCGGAGCTGTTCCAGCGCCCGGCGATGGCTGATGGTGGGCTTGCGGGCATCGGCGTGGGTGGCGAGCTCTCCGGACAGGGCCTGGATGAGGGGGTGGGTCCAGATCGCCTTGAACACCTGCTCGATGGCGACGTCCCGCTGCGCGGTGGTCCGCTCGATGACCTGCTCGAAGGATTCCACCATGTCCCGCTCGGCCCTTCGCAGCGGGTTGTCCGGACCGGCTTCCGCGCGGTGGTCGCGCGCCAGCTCGGCGGCCAGCCGCACGCCGAACATCCAGGGGTTGGCGTCGGAGAACATGGTGTAGCGCAGACGCTGCGGATTCATCAGCCGCGTCATCTCTGCCGTCACCGGGTTCGAGAAAGCCCGCAGCCACGGGGCGACGAAGCTCGAGTAGATGCCTTCATTGATCTCGGAGAAACGCGCCACGGCGCGGAACGGGTCCTCGTCGGCGCGGCCGTCGTCGTAGGCGCGGATGTCGTCCAGGGAGCGGGACTCGAAATGCATGGTGTAGCTTTCACCCTCGCCGTCGGTGGAGACGTCGTCAATCACCATTTCGAACAGGCCCGCCGGCAGTGTCTCGATCAGGTCCAGGGAGTTCACCAGCACGTCGTGCTCGCGGGCGGCGACCTTGCCGGAGACGAAGATGCCCAGGTGGCCGACGTGGGGGTGCACGGTGTAGACGATGGTCTGCTCGTTGGCGCGGATCTCCTCGACGTCCCGGTACAGGTCCAGGATCCAGTTCAGGGCCTGGGGCGGCGGGGTGATGTTGTCGCCCTCGCTGGCAATGACGACGATGGGCGCGCGGATGGCCTTGAGGTCGATGGGCGAGCCGTCGTCGGTGACGATGCTGCCCCGGGTGAGCTTGTTGCCGACGAACAGCTCCGAGGTCAGCTCCACGATCTCCTCGCGAGTGAGCATGAAGTAGCCGCTCCACCAGCGCTCAAAATCCAGGTACCGCTCGGCCTCGGTGTCGACGTTGGCGTACAGGTTGTAGTGCTTGCCCACCAGGCTGTTGGCCGGGTTGAGGCTTTCGAAGTTGGAGACCAGGTGGGCGCCGTCGAAGTTGCCCGCGCCGAGGTCGGCGGCCATGGCCGACGGCCAGGTGCCGCCGCTGAGCCCGCCGAAGTAGCGCATCGGGTTGCGGCCCTCGACCCCGGCCCAGTAGGACAGCGGCGCGCCGGCGACGCCGATCACCGAGGCCAGCTCCGGGGCGTAGGCGGACAGCATCATGATGGCCCAGCCGGCCTGGCAGTTGCCCACGATGGCGGGTTTCGGCGACTCCGGATGCAGCTTGCGCACCTTCATCAGGAAACGGATCTCGGCGCGCGCCACGTCGCGCAGGGTCTGGTTCGGCTCGGGGTCGGGGCGGAAGGAAACAAAGTACACCGGGTGACCGGCCTGCAGCGCGACACCCACCTGGCTGGATTCCTTGGAGCCGCTGATGCCCGGCCCGTGCCCGGCGCGCGGGTCGAACACCACGAACGGCCGCTTGGCCGGATCGGTGGGGGCGTCCTCCGGCGGCAGGATGCGCAGCAGCAGGTAGTTGCAGGGCCGGTCGAAGGTCGCCCCGTCGAGGACGGTCTCGTAGTCGAAGACCAGCACCGGCGGCTTGCCGGCATGGTAGTGCGCCAGCGTCTGGTTGCCGCGCCGCCGGAGCGTGTCAAAAAACAGCGCCGAGCGCTGGGCGGCGTCCACGAAATACCGGGTCGCGTCGAAAGGATCGAGCATCATTCAGGATCTCCTACGCGCTGTGCGGGTGCACGTCGCGCCAAACCGGGGAAAAGTTCTTGTCTTGGGGCGCCAGCATACACCCCTCTTGTGCAGTGCACAATACGAGGCGACCCATTGGCGCCGGTGTAGGTCGGGCGCGAGCCCGACTGGCTAAAGATGTCGGGCTGGCGCCCGACCTGCAGCGCCCGACTTCAGGCGAAGTGGGCGCGGGTACGGTTGGCGTCGCCACGCACAAGCTGGCTCCAGACGAACACCATGGTGGTGCAGGGGGCGCCCCCCAGCAGGATCATGCCCGCGATGTATTCCCGGGCGGACTGCGGGTCCACCAGGCCGGCGAACAGGTGCTCGAAGAACAGGATGCCCAGGGCCGCCATGGTGAACGGCTTGATCAGCCAGTTCACCACCAGGGTGATGGACAGGCCCTTGGGCTTGCGGCCGACGTCCTTCAGGGAGGCAAAGTCGACGTTGACCATCATGGGGTAGATCATCACCCAGATGAGGACCGCGACCACCAGGTTCACGTTGGCATACTCCATGCCGGCGATGAGCTGGAACACGCCAGGGAACGTGATGCCCAGGGTGACGCCCGCGACGATACCCAGTGCCACCCAGACAGACAGGTAGCGCTCGAACAGGCCCATGGGAGAGTCGGTACCGGCGTTCATGACAGCGCCCCGTCAATTCGAGCCTCGAGCAGCCGAAAAGTCTCGTCGAATGCCTGGTCAATTGCCTGTTCCGATCCCCGGGCGGCGGCGGGGTCCGGAATACTCCAGTGCAGTTTTTCGCAGGGGCCGGAGAAGATCGGGCAGGCCTCGGCGGCCGCCCGGTCGCAGACCGTGATCACCAGGTCAAAGTGCTGCCCGGCCAGCTCGTCCCACGACTTGCTGCGCGGCTTGCCCGGATCGATACCGTGCCGCGCGAGCGTCTCCAGGGCTTTCGGGTGAACGGCGCCGGTGGGCGCGCTGCCGGCGCTCGCGGCGCTGCAGCGGTCCCCAAGCCGGTGGTTGATCAAGGCCTCCGCCATGATGGAACGGCAGGAGTTGCCGGTGCAAAGGACGAGCACGTTTGTCATTTGTTGCAGCATTCCCCGGCACCCGCAGCCGGCACGCAGCAGTCGGGTTGTCCTCTGGTTTCCGGCGTGCAGCAGGCTTCTGCCCCGGCCGGCGCTTCGTCCGAGAACACCCGGGCATCCGCCATGGTCCGGTAGGCTTCCCAGGCGACGCCCGCCGGATCCCGCACCCAGGTCTTGTCCGACCGGGCGTAGCAGCACACGGCCTCTCCCTCATCGAAGGTGGCCATGTCCGCGTTTTGCAGCCGCTCGCGGAGAGCCTGGAGCTCGTCCTCATCGTCGGCCTGCAGGCCGAGGTGGTCGACCCCCGTGCGCCCCACCCGGGTGGAGATGGCAAAATTGACGTGCGGGTCGTCGAGCATCCACTTCGCGTAGTCGGGTTTCGTCTTCACGGGCTCGGCGCCGAACAGGGCGCTGTAGAACCGGATGCTCCGGTCGATGTCTTCCACCCCGACATGGATGTGCAAACGTTTCATGGGATAATCTCTGTCTATGGTCTGGTTGGTACGCTGGCGCCGCAGTATTCTCCGAGCTCGATGATGGAGCAGCCCGTGGCCTGGTCCTCGCGGATACTGGCGACTTCGCTGCTGCAGCAGTCCTTGACCATGAAGCCGATCAGCTCCCGCACCAGCAGGAAGTCGGCCGAATAGATGACCGAGCGGCCCGCCTTGCGGGAGGAAACGATCCCGGCATGGGTCAGGTGATGCAGATGAAAGGACATGGTGTTGTGGGGGATGCCGAGCTTTTCGCTCAGGACGCCGGCCGCGAGGCCGCCGGGCCCCGCCTGCACCAGCAGCCGGAACGCCTTCAGGCGCGTTTCCTGGGAGAGCGCATCGAAAAGTGTGATGGCACGGGTAATGTCCATATGTCCAGACTAATCGACATATTGTTTCCAGTCAACCGACTCTCATGAGAGTGCTGCGCAAGCCCATCCGGCATCTTTATATACGGGTGGATCCGACTGACGGATCGGTGCGCGTGTCCGCCCCCATCGGGATGGATGAGTCAGCCGTGCAGCGCGTGGTCGAATCGCGCCAAGGCTGGATCGAGCGGCAGCGGCAGCGGCTGGCCGCCCGGCCGGGGGCGCCGTACCGGGCCGTCGCCAGCGGCGAGATCCACTACGTGCAGGGCCGGCCGTGCCGATTGGATGTCGTGGAGGGGCCCGGCCGGCCGGGCGCCCGGTTGATCGGCGATGACACCCTCGAACTGAACGTGAAGCCCGGCGCGGATCCGGCCAAACGTCATGCCGTACTGGAACGCTGGTACCGGCGCTTGCTGGGTGACGCGCTTCCGGCGTTGATTGAAAGATGGGAGCCGACCCTGGGCGTGCGGGTTGCCGAGTGGCGGATCAAGCGCATGAAGACGCGCTGGGGCACCTGCAATATCCGCGACCGGCGCATCTGGATGAATCTCGCGCTGGCCAGGAAGCCGCCGGAGTGTCTGGAATACGTCCTGGTTCACGAGATGGTCCACCTGCTGGAGCGGCGCCACAACGCCCGCTTCCACGCTTACATGGACCGCTTCATGCCGGATTGGCGAGTGCGCCGGGCGCGGCTGGTCGAGTAACAGGACGAAGCGCTCGCGGCCAGCCCGTGGGCGCGCTGGCCTATGCTGCTTGTACGACCCGGTTGCCGCCCTGGTGCTTGGCCTTGTACATGGCTGTGTCGGCGCGCTGCATCATGGCGTCAATGTCTTCGCCATCGTTGCGGGTAATCGTACCGATGCTGGCGGTCATCGCCACCCGGGTGCCGTTATCCAGGGATAATTCCGCTCCGCCCAGGTTTTCCCGGACCCGTTCGGCCAGGACCCGGGCGCCCTCCGCGCTGGTATCCGGCAGCGCGATCATGAATTCCTCACCGCCCACGCGGCCGATAATGTCCCCGCCCCGCACGGTATCCCGGAACACCGAAGCGGCCAGCGCAAGGGCGCGGTCGCCGGTGGCGTGCCCGTGGGTATCGTTGACCTTCTTGAAGTCGTCCAGGTCGATGGCAATCAGAGAAAGCGGCGTGCCGTTTCGATCGGTGCGGGCCAGCTCGTGGGTGATGGCTTCCAGGAAGCCGCGGCGGTTGTAGACACCGGTGCCGTAGTCCGTGACCGCCTGGGTCCGCAGTTCCTCCTCCAGGGCGATTCGTGTTTCGTTCTCCGCGGCAAGCCGGCGGTTCAGCGAGTAGAGATATACCACCGTTCCCGCGACCACCACGGTCACGGCGATGGTGCCGAGCAGCATGTACAGCAGCCATTGCCAGTCGGCGCTTTCCGCCGGCCGGAATATGAATTCGTCGATGTCGACGTCGCTGTCCAGTAAGCCCGCCGCCCGGAATCCGTCGGCGATGTGCTGCCAGCGTTCCGGGTTCATGTATCCGATCTCGATCAGGTCGGGGATCAGCAGGCGGCGGATCTCGCGCGCCTGGTAGCGCAGCATGGCGCGGCTGTCCTCGGGCTCGTACTCCCGCTTGATGAGCTCGACGATCTCTTCCTGGTGGCGCAGGGCGTAGCGCCAGCCCCGGATCAGGGCATCGCGCAGCGCGACAACCTCGTCGTTGTGCTCCCGGGCGAAGGTCTCCGTCGTGTATAAGGTATCACCGTAGAAATCGATCCCCGCCACCTTGGGGTCGAATACCCGGTACGCCTTGCCGCGCTGGTCCAGGACGAACGGCTCGGTGGTGGTGTAGGCGGTGGTCCCGACGATGGGGTCGCGGTAGATGTCCAGCGGGTCGCCGGTGTGCGCCGTCGTTTCAATGGCATCCAGGTCGACGCCTTCATGATAGAGATAGGCTTCCAGCTCCTCGGAGTAGGGCTCCACCATGATGGTTTTCCCTCTCAGATCCGCGGGCGCGCGGATCTCCGGGACTTCCCGTGTGATCAGTACGTACGGGGAATGCTGGAAGATCGCGGCCACTGCCACCACCGGCTTGCCCTGGCTCCTGGTTACCAGCAGCCCGGAGGTACCGATGCCGAACTCTGCCTCACCCGCCAGCACTTTCTCGGTGGGATTGATGTGCGGGCCGCCTTCCAGCAGGGTGACGTTCAAGCCGGCGTCCCGGAAGTAGCCCTTTTCGAGGGCGGCGTAGTAGCCCGCGAACTGGAACTGATGGAACCACTTGAGCTGGATCCGGACGTCGAACGCATCATGCTCGCCGGCGAGGGTCGGCCATGACCAGCCGGCGGCGATGACGATCGCCGCCAGGGGACCAGCCAGGCGAATCATTGCCGATTCCAACACCAGAGCACACCTCCGATGGCACGCCGCTGCCGGGGCGGAACGTCCACCATATCAACGTAGTCGATTATCCCGTGAAGCTCCACGGACACCCACCCAAAATGCACGCGGAGGGTAAGGCCAAAACGCTAATAGCGGCGAGTCCCGACCCGGGCTTGAGGCCGGGGCTGCCCTTTCTCCGGAACATTGCCGCGGATTCCCGAGACAGGGACCGGTTGGAGACCTACCGCGCGCCGGGACGACGTGGTCCTTTTGTACGAACCGTGATGCCCGGACGAACACTCTGTCGGATCGTATTCCCTGTTGCATCTCTGCATGCTTGATCTGAATCAAGTCGCTGCTCTTGTCCGGCTCGCTAGTATTTCAATCTGCATCATCGACCCGTTGGTAGTGCGTGGCGGGGCCGGCCGTCGCCCGAACCGGCCTGCGCTGCAGGGGGGCGTCCCGGCATACACTTGATTCAGGACAATCGAATGCTGTAGTTTGGCGCAAACGCATTGTTTTAGTGCAAAAGAACCCGATAGAACAGTCACTGGCCTGCCAGGAGGAGTCCATCCGATGATCGAAGGCCTCACCCGCAACGCCGCGCGAAACATCTTTTTCGGCGGTTCGATATTTTTCTTCGTGCTGTTCGTGGGCCTGACGCTCCACAGCCACTATTACATCGTGACCACTTCCACTAATCACGAGGGGCTGACGGATTCCGTCAAGCTCGGCAAGAAGGTCTGGGAAGAGCATTCCTGCATCAACTGCCACAGCATTCTCGGCGAGGGCGCCTACTTCGCGCCGGAGCTCGGCAATGCCTGGGTGCGGTTCGGCGGCCGGGAGAGCCCGGAGGGCGCGCGGATTGCGCTGAAGACCTGGATGCGGATACAGCCCACCGGCATCGAAGGGCGGCGGCAGATGCCGAACTTCGATCTCTCCGAGGAGGAGCTCGACGCGTTGATCGATTTCCTCAAGTGGACCAGTGAAATCGACACCCAGGGCTGGCCGCCCACAGATGCCGGATGAGCCGGGGAGGATCGGAATGAAATACGAAACCCAGAAAGTCGCCCATCCATTTTTCCTCGCGGCCCTGTTGCTGTTCGCGGGCCAGATCCTGTTCGGCCTTTTGGCCGGGGCGGTGTACGTGTGGCCGGACTTCATGGCCGAGGCCATGCCGTTCCACATCATGCGTATGAGCCATACCAACCTGCTGGTGGTCTGGCTGCTGATCGGCTTCTTTGGCGCCACGTATTACCTCCTGCCCGAGGAGGCGGAAACCGAGATTCACAGCCCGATGATCGCCTACGTCCAGCTCGCGATCTTCGTGTTCGCCGGTGCGGCGGCCCTGGTGGGCTACCAGTTCGGCATCCACGAGGGCCGGGAATTCCTGGAGCAGCCGCTGTGGATCAAGATTCTGCTCACCATCTCGTTCCTGATGTTCCTGTACAACGGAACGCGTACCCTGCTCAACGGCCGGCGCACGGCGATCTCCACGATTCTGCTTCTGGGGCTGTGGCTGGCGGCGATTTTCTGGCTGTTCGCCTTCTACAACCCGCATAACCTGTCGCTGGACAAAATGTACTGGTGGTACGTCGTGCACATCTGGGTCGAGGGCGTCTGGGGGCTGATCATGGCGTCGCTGCTGGCGTACCTGCTGATCAAGATGACCGGCGTGGACCGGGAGGTCATCGAGAAGTGGCTGTACGTCATCGTCGGCCTGGTGCTGTTCTCGGGGCTGCTGGGCACCGGCCATCACTACTACTGGATCGGCCTGCCGGGCTACTGGCAGCCCATCGGCAGCTTCTTCTCGGCGCTGGAAGTGGTGCCGCTGTTCGCCATGGTGATATTCGCCTTCTACATGTTCTGGCGCGGCAGCCGGAACCACCCCAACAAGGCCGCCGTGCTGTGGACGCTCGGCTGCGCAGTGATGGCCTTCTTCGGCGCCGGTGTGTGGGGCTTCATGCACACGCTGTCATGGGTCAACTACTACAGCCACGGCACCCAGATCACCGCCGCCCACGGCCACCTGGCGTTCTTCGGCGCCTACGTGATGCTCAACCTGGCCGTCATGACCTACGCCATGCCGCAGCTCCGGGGCAAGCAGCCCTACAACCAGATACTCAACATGTGGAGCTTCTGGATGATGACCGCGGGCATGGCGTTCATGACCTTCACCCTGACCTTTGCCGGGGTGATCCAGACCCACTTGCAGCGGGTGTTGAATACGCCGTATATGGAAGTCCAGGGTGACCTGGGGCTGTTCTACATGATGCGCTTCGGCGCCGGCGTGCTCGTGACGATTGCCGTGGCCCTGTACATCTACGCCCTACTCGGGCGGGCGAGGGAGCAAGTGCCGTCCGGCGCGCCGCACGTGGCGGCGTCCGGCCCCGCTTCGTGACCCTGGAGCCGCGGGCGGCGGCTCCGTCGGCGGACATTCCCTATTACAGGGAAACCGCCGACGAGTGCGGGCAGTTCGAGGCCGCGTTCCGGCACCGGCTGCCGCTGCTGCTCAAGGGCCCCACGGGCTGCGGCAAGACGCGCTTCGTGGCGCACATGGCGGCGCGGCTGGGCCGGCCGTTGTTCACCGTGGCCTGCCACGACGATCTCACCGCCGCCGACCTCACGGGGCGTTACCTGCTGAAGGGCGGCGAGACGCAGTGGATGGACGGCCCGCTCACCCGCGCGGTGCGCGAAGGCGGCATCTGCTACCTGGACGAGGTGGTGGAGGCCCGCAAGGACGTCACCGTGGTACTGCACCCGCTCACCGACGACCGCCGGGTCCTGCCCCTGGAGCGGACGGGTGAGCTGCTCGATGCGCCGCCGGAGTTCATGCTGGTGGTGTCCTACAACCCCGGCTACCAGCATATTCTCAAGTCCCTGAAGCCGAGCACCCGGCAGCGTTTCATGGCCATGGCCTTCGATTTCCCGCCCCCGGAAGTGGAAACCGAGATCGTCGCCGCCGAGAGCGGCCTGTCGAAGAACCGGTGCGCCGGGCTGGTGAACCTGGCGCGCCGCATTCGGGATCTCAAGGGCCAGGACCTGGACGAGGGCGTGTCCACCCGGCTCCTGGTCTACTGCGCCACCCTGGTGGCGGACGGCATGCCCGTCGAGCGCGCGGCCCGCAGCACCCTGGTGGAACCTTTGAGCGACGACGAGGACGTGATTGCGGCGCTCGAGGAGCTGGTGCGCCATGCCTTCGGTTAGTGAGCTTGAGTCCTGATGTTGGATTATTCGGCGGCCTGCGGGCATTGGTTCGGATTGACGATTCACCCACTCCATCGGGCCGGTGCCGGGGGCTGTCCCCCAGGGCCGCTGTGAATACATCCGTGTACGCTCTGGCTCAAACATCCCTGTTTTCGACAGCCCTGGGGGACAGCCCCCGCCACCGGCCCTTGCCCCGACGGCTCTTCTCGAGCCCGGTTGCGGTCAACGGGGGAGCGCTGGCCCCTGACCGCTCTGACATACTTATGAGAAGTACGATATCAGTCGCGACATACCGCACCGGCGCGCCCCCGTCATTGCGAGGCGGCGCCAGCCGCCGCGGCAACCCAGAATGACGAGACCATGACCGCCTGGTACGAGTTCGAAGAGCTGGTCGGCCGGCGCTGGCATCAATGGGCTGCCGGGACGGCGAGCTATCCGAGTCATCCCGAATCCGCAGTCGAGCTCGAATCGCTGCGCAACACGCTCGGGGTGTACTTTCACGCGGCCGGCGGCGCGCGCTCGGTGGCAGTGGGCTCGACCATCGCCGCCGGCTCCGGTCACCGGCTCACCCTGCGCCAGCGGCTCGGGCTCGAGCGGGAGCCCATGGAGCTGGCGCGGCGCGACGAGGAGAGCCTGATACTGCCGCGCCGGATCGCGTACTTCGATGATCCCGGGCTGAACCGGGACCTGTATTTCTGGCTGACCGCCTACCTGGCGGAAGCCCGGCCCGTCGCACCGGTGTCGGACCCTCTGCAGAATGATCTGCTGGCGCTCGCGGAATCGGCCCGCGCCAGTCGTGCCGTGGCGGATGAGTTCCCCGGCCTCGAGAAACGCTACCGGCGCCTGTGCCGGGCCCTGCTGGAAATCCGGCCGCGGCGCCGGCTGCCGCCGGTGGAGGACAGCCTGGAAACGGTCATCCTTCACATCCTCGGTGCCGATGTGGAACTGGATGCCGCGGCGCAGCGCATGCTGTCGGCCGTGTCCGCGCTGCCCGTCGATGGATTCCCGGTCCCCTTCGACGCTGCGGACGAGTTCCCCTGGCCGGGGCCGGCCGCCGCCGGCGACAACCTGCCCCGGGCATCGGAGCGCCCCGGCGGTGAGGGTAGTTCGTTTCGCGACCGGGCCCTCGCCGGATTCCGGGCACCCCGCCGCTACCGCCCGCCGCTGCCCGTGCCATTGTGGGGCCTGGTCCTTTCGCGTCCGCCGTCGAGCGACCGCGAGGAGGAAGCGGCCACGGAGGGGGGCACCGCGGGCGAGGGCGGTGAGGGCAAGCGCGCCGCCGAGCGCCGCCATCTCGACCAGACCGAGCGTGACGACCCGCTGATGCTCAATCCGTTCGAAAAGATGCTGTCCTGGGCGGAGATGGTCAACGTCAACCGCCACGTCGAGGACGATGACGAAGAGGACGCCCGCAAGGCCGCCGACCAGCTCGAGCACCTGACCTTGTCCAAACACAGGAAGCAGACCGCCACGCGCCTGAAAATGGATCTCGACATTCCCGCGGGTGAGGTCGCGGCGGAACAGCTGCGGGCGCCGCTGACCTACCCGGAGTGGCACTACCGCAAGCGGACGTGGCTGCCGGCGCACTGCGCGGTTTATACGTCGGTTGCCCCGGAAGCACATTCGGGGTGGCAGCCCGACGCGGAGACGCGCCGCCGAATCCGACGGGTGCGGCGCCAGTTCGAAGCCCTCCGGCCCCGGCGCGAGCTGCTGCGTGCGCAGATGGACGGCGACGATCTGGACCTGGACGCGGTGATCCGCGACCACACCGAGCGCGCCGCGGGCGGGTTCGGCTCGGACAAGCTGTATACCGCCTGGCAGAACCGCGCCCGCGACCTGTCGGTGGCGGTGCTGGTGGACGTGTCGCTGTCAACCGAGGCCTGGATCGAGGACCGGCGGGTGCTGGACGTCGAGAAGGAGGCCCTGCTGGTGCTCGCCCACGGCATCGAGGCCTGCGGCGACGACCAGGCGATCTTCACGTTCACGTCGCGCCGGCGCCACCGGGTAGAGCTTACCACGGTGAAAGCCTTCGACGAGCCGGTGGGCAGTGTCATCGAAGGACGGATTGCCGGACTCGAGCCGGGCCTGTACACCAGGATGGGCGCCGCGATCCGACACGTGGCGGGCGAGCTGGCGGAACGCCCGAACCGGCATCGCCTGCTGCTGATGCTCACCGACGGCAAGCCGAACGACACCGACTATTACGAAGGCCGGTACGCCATCGAGGATACCCGCATGGCGGTGCGCGAGGCCCGCCGCCGGGGTCTGACGGTGTTCGGCGTTACCGTTGACGCCGAGGCGCGCCAGTACTTCCCCGTCATCTTCGGGCGCTCGGGCTACACCATCATCGCCCGGCCCCGGGGCCTGGCCGCGGCGCTGCCGGCCATCTACCGCCAGCTCGTGGCCAACGGTTGAGGCCATCGGCGCGGCTCCGCCGCTGTCGGGATTCACGGGTGTTGTACACTCGCGATTTCTCTATAGGAGTCTCGTACCATGCTGGACAAGCGTATCTGGAAATCAGTGCCGGCGGGGATGACGCTGCTGGCGGGATGCGCGGTTGTAGTGATGTTGTCCGGGTGCGCGAGCCACGGCACGCCGTACGGCGACGACAAGGTGACGATCTGCCACAAGAACAAGGATACCCTGGTGGTTCCCGAAAGCGCGGTAAGCGCCCATCTGGCCCACGGCGATACCTACGGACCGTGCGAATGATCCGCCGCGAGGCCCGGCTCGTCGCGGGCGGGGTTTCGTGGCCGAGCTGCAGGGCGTCCGTTCGGATCCGCGGAGGCGGGACCACACCATGAGCATCGACTTTGAGGAAATCGACTATCGCCCCACGCCCATGGGCGATCTGGTCCTGCGCCGGCGGCGGGAGCCCCGGCTGGAGAACAGGGAGGTCTACGAGATCAAGCTCGGTGACGAGTTCCTTATGTCCAGTCTGTTCACCGACGGTGAGGTGGCGCTGGCGGACCTGGGGCTGGCGGCCGCGGAGGGGCGCGACCTCGACGTGGTGGTGGGCGGTCTCGGGCTGGGTTTCACCGCGGACGCCGTGCTTCGGCATGACACCGTGCAGTCCCTGATCGTGGTGGAATACCTGGAAGGCGTCATCGACTGGCATCAGCACGGGCTCCTGCCGATCGGCAGGACCTTGATGGACGACCCGCGCTGCCATCTCGTCCAGGGTGATTTCTTCGCCATGGTGATGGATGCGGAGACGGGCATGGACGACCGCGCACCCGGCCGGCGCTTCGACGCCGTGCTGGTGGATATCGATCATTCCCCCCGCCACTGGCTCGACCCCGGCAGCCGGACATTCTACGAGGCGGTGGGGCTGCGAAGCGTCGCGACGCATCTGAAACCCGGCGGGGTCTTTGCCCTGTGGTCCAACGATCCTCCGGACACGGTCTTCGAGGAGGCGCTGGATCAGGTGTTCCCCTCGCGGCACTCCCATGTGATTACGTTCGAGAATCCATACACCGGCGGGGAATCGTCGAGCACCGTGTACGTCGCGCGGCTCGGTGGTTGAGGAACCCTCTCGTTCGGAGGCCGTGCTATGTCGATCGACTCGTTCCTGCTCCCTCTCCCCCTGCGGGGGAGAGGGTTGGGGTGAGGGGAAGAACAATAGATGTGTTCAAACAATAGGACGCGCGCAAGCCGGAATCAGTCCCCGATCGACACCAGCCTGATCTCGGTCACGGACCGGAACGCCGGGGAAACATGCTCGATGCTGCTGCGTACCGCGCTCACCCCGGGACAGTAGGTGGTGGTGTTGGTGAGCTTCTGGGCGCTGGACGCGTCCTCCCGGAAGCGTTCGACGCGGATACAGTTTTCGAAGGTTCCGGCGGCGGTTTCCACTCGCGGGACCAGGGACACGGTCTGCGATTCCCAGAAGGCGGACATGACGTCCCAGGGCTCCCCCGGCTCCGCCGAATCCGGAAATTCAAGGTATTCGTCGAGCGCACCGCTCTCGTTGAGCTGTCCCGAGTACAGCCCGTTGTCGGACTCCCGGTGGTAGCTCTTCCAGCGCCGCGGGAAAAACTCGGGAAGCCCTTCAGTGACGTGCTCGATGGTCTGGTAACCCTGCCCGCCCCGTGTCTCGGGTGCGGCGGGCGACCGGATCAGCCGGCCTTCGTAGGACTGCTGCTGTTCGCCCTCGGCGGCCGTCGAGTAATCGAACACCAGCACTTCGTTCACGCGGTTCGGGTAGTACTCCTCGAAGGTGATGGACTGCGCCAGGGCGACGGTGGGCAGAAGCAGGCCGAGCAGCCACGGCAGGAGTCGGGTTCGCATGGTAAGTCGTGTCGCTGGAAAGGTTTGGTGCCACCGATGATCTCCAATTGCCGGCAGCGACGCAACCGGTAGCGGGGCAGAGGCTCAGTTTGAAATAAGTTCCGGTTCGGACCCGCTCCCTGGCACAGGCCTTCAAACTGAGCCGCTATCTCTTGTGGGATCCGGGCCCCGGTGCAGGGGCGCCGCCCGCGGGGTTGCCTCCCGCCCCCTTGTCCGACCGAGCAGTGTTTTCACATAGGGAAACGCTGCCGTGCCGGGCCCGGGAGGCCTTTGTTTCAGGCCATGGCGCCCGTCACCGAGGAACACGGCATCCCGATGGTGGAAGCCAACGGCGCATCGCGCTCCCTGTTCACCCAGGGATACAAGTACCTGTTCGCGGTGCTGTCCACTTCCGAGCAGTATCTGGCCAGCGCCGTGCAACTGGCGGCGGAGATGGCCGAGAAGAACGGCCGGGACCCGTCGGAGCTGAAAGTCGCCGGGGCGTTCGAGAACGATCCGTTCAGCCAGGATATCCGCGCGGGCGTGATGGAGGACGCCGAGGGGTTCGGCATGGAGATGGTCATCGACGAGAAGCTGCCGCCGGAGCTCAACGACATGTCGGCGACCCTCACCAAAGTCAAGGCGGTCAAGCCCGATCTGCTGGTGATATCCGGCCACGCCAAGGGTGCGGCGCTGGGGATACGGCAGGTCTCGGAGACCAGGACCCACGTCCCCATGCTGGCCATGACCCACTGCGATTCCGCCGACATCATCGGCAAGTTCGGCTCCGCGGCGGAATACACTCTGTGCGCCTCGCAGTGGGCTCCGAGTCTTTCCTACGAGGACAAGTGGTTCGGCAAGGCGTCGGAGTTTGCCGCGGACTTCGAAGCCGAGTATGACTACGCGCCCCCTTATCAGGCCGCCGAATCGGCTGCTGCGGTGCTGGTCTACGCCGACGCGTTCGAGCGGGCCGGCACCCTGGACAAGGACGCCGTGCGGGACGCCATCGCCGCCACTGACATGCAGACGTTTTATGGCAACGTCAAGTTCGACGAAACCGGCAAGAACATCGCCAAGCCCATGGTGCTGTTCCAGGTGCAGGACGGCGAGTACAGGGTGGTCGCCCCCACGAAGTGGGCGAGCTCAGAGCTGCGCCACCCGATTCCGCCCTGGTCGGAGCGCGAATAGGGCTGCAACAAGCGCTGAAAGCGTTCAACCGCTCGCAGTCATCTCGACGTCTCGACAACCGCCTGCGGCAGGGCCCGGCCCTGCCGCAGGTTGGGGGGCGCTTTGATTCCGGAATACGGACATGGATAGCATCAATCTGCTGATTCAGTTCCCGGAAGTGTCGTTGCAGCTTCTGTTCGATGGCATCCTGATCGGCGCCCTGTTCGCGCTGGCGGCCTACGGCCTGGCGCTGGTGTGGGGCGTGATGAATATCATCAATATCGTCCAGGGCGAGTACGTGGTCCTGGGCGGATATGTCGCGATACTGACGGTTCAGGCGGGGCTGACGCCGCTGCTGGGGATCCCCGCGGCGGCGCTGGTCCTGTACGTCATGGGCTACGGGCTGTACAAGCTGATCATATTCCGGATCATAGATCGCGATCTGTTCATCTCGCTGCTGGCGACTTTCGGCCTGTCCATGCTGTTTCAGCAGCTGATGAACGAAGTATTCGGCGCCGATGTCCGGATCCTGGAGTCGGATCTGGGTACGTGGTACCTGTTCGGCAACATGATCACCGTGGCACAGATCAAGGTGCTGGCGTTCTTCCTGGTGCTGGTTATCGCCGCACTGCTGGTGGTGTTCATGCGCCGTTCCCGGATGGGCCAGGCGATACGCGCCACCGCCCAGGACGCGCGGGCCGCACGCATCCTCGGCGTCAATGTCGACCACGTCTACGCCACCACCTATGCCATCAACGCCGCGGTCTGCGGGGCCGCGGGCGCCCTGGTGGTGATGAGCCTGACCATCCACCCGTATCAGGGGATCGTGTACACGGTGCGCTCGTTCACCATCGTGATCATCGCGGGCCTGGGCAACATCGCCGGGGTTATCGGCGCGGCTTTCGGGCTCGGCGCGGCGGAGCAGTTCGCCGGTTTCATACTGGGCGCCGAGTACCAGATCGCGTTCGTGTTCGTGCTGCTGGTGGTCATACTGGTGAGCCGCAGCCTGCTGCTGCGCCGGCAGCGCAAGACGCTCAAATGATCATGTCGAAGCAGGCGTCACTCTATCTGGTGATCGGCGTTCTGGGCCTGGCGGCGCCGCTGGCGGCGCCGTCGTTTCATGCCCAGCTCGCCCTGTTGTGGATCATGATCACCATCGCCTTGAGCTGGGACGTCATGGGCGGGCAGATGGGCTACAACTCCTTCGGCAACATCATTTTCTTCGGCGTCGGGATGTATACCACCGCCGTGATGCAGGTAGGACTGTTCTACGACGGCGGCGCCTACAACCAGGCCCAGGGAGCGGCGGGTTTTGCCCTGACCCATGGCCAGTATTATGGTGGCTTGCTGGCGGGGCTGGCCCTCGCGAGGGTGATGGGTTCCGTCCTGGCCATGGTGCTCGGGTCGGGCATGCTGGGCCTGCGCGGGCACTATTTCGCCATCGGCACTCTGGGGCTCGGCATCGCGTTCGCGGAAATCTTCGCCGGCTGGGACTGGGTCGGCGCGGGCTCGGGCATGGTGACACCGCTGTATCCCGACGGGGGCTGGATATCCCGGACCCTGCTGTTCTACTACCTGGCCTTCGTGCTGGGGGTGGCCTGCTTTCTTACCCTGAAGCGTCTGTACGCAACCCGGTTCGGTCTGGCCATCAACGCCATCCGCGACGACGAGGACAAGGCGGAGGCCATGGGCCTGCACACCACGCGCTACAAGACGGTGGCCTGGAGCATCTCGGCGTTCTTCACCGGCATTGCCGGCGGCATCGTCGGCTTCATAGACCCGCGAGACGTGGCCTTCGTCGGCATCACCTACGGTGTGTGGATGATTCTCATGGCGATCCTTGGCGGCAAGGGCACCATCTGGGGGCCGGTGATCGGCGCGGTGATTTTTCATATTATGCAGGAGCTGTTCTGGACCTACCTGCTCGGCTGGCAGCGGGTGGCGCTGGGGCTGTTGATCGTCATTATTGTCGTGTTCTTCCCGTCCGGAATACTCGGGTACCTCCGCGAGCGCTACCCCGAACGATTCGGCGTGAAAGTGGATGCGCCGGACGCGGCGAGTGGCGAGGGGCGCGGCTGATGGCGCTGCTGGAAGTGGACAAGGTCAACAAGGCCTTCGGCGGCGTCCAGGCCAACCAGGATGTCTCCATTCAGGTGGAAGAGGGTGCCATCGTCGGGCTGATCGGCCCCAACGGCTCGGGAAAGACCACGCTGTTCAATTCCATCGTCGGCACCCACCCGATCGACAGTGGTGAGGTCTACTTCAGGGGCCGGCCGCTGTCGAAACTCTGGACCTCCGTCATCGCCCGGCGGGGCCTGCTGCGCACGTTCCAGCAGACGCGCATATACGGTCGCATGGACTGCATGCAGAACATGCTCATCAGCGAGCCGCATCGCAAAGACAATGTGCTGGACATGTTCCGCGAGCACGACCCGGCGCTGCACGAACGCGCCGAGGACCTGCTGGAGTTCGTCGGTCTGTACGAAAAGCGCTTTATGTTCGCGGGCGAGCTGTCATTCGGCCAGCAGAAGCTGCTGGAGTTCGCCATGGCCCTGATGAACGATCCCGGCATGCTGCTGGACGAGCCCACTGCCGGTATCAATCCGACCCTGATCAACGGCCTGATGGACCGGCTGCGCCGCGCCAACGCCGAGCGCGGGGTGACGCTGCTGGTGATCGAGCACAACATGCGGGTGATCATGGATCTGGCCCAGCACATTTACTGCATGTCCCACGGCCGGGTTCTGGCGGAGGGCAGGCCGGAGGAGGTCCGGGACAATCCGGACGTCATCGACGCCTACCTGGGGGAACAGTGAGCATGGCTGCCGGCGGCAACGGCAACGGCAACGGCGAAGGAGACGCCGTGCTGAGCGTCGATGCGGTCGCCAACGAGGCGGCGGCACTCATCGAGGAACAGCCCGCGGTGGAAGAGCTCGAAAAGCTCGTGGCGGGTGAGCCGCTGGTGCGGCTCGATGACATCAATGCCGGGTACGGGCGCATGGAAATCCTGCACGGCTTCAATCTGCGGGTGGGAAAAGGCCAGTCGCTATGCCTCATCGGTCCGAACGGCGCCGGCAAGTCCACGGTGCTGCACACCATCTACGGCTTCACGCGTATCTACAACGGCAGGGTGCGGGTCGGTGACGCCGACATCACCACCGTGAACGCGAACCAGAAACTGAAGCGCGTCGGGATCGCCTACGTGCTGCAGGACAACTCCGTGTTCCCCGACATGACCGTAGAGGAGAACCTGCTCATGGGGGGGTATCTGCTCAATAGTCAGGACCAGGCCAGGGAAGCCGCCGAACACGTGCTGGAGCGCTATCCGAGGCTGAACGACCGCCGGCGCCAGAAGGCCGGCGTGCTCTCCGGCGGCGAGCGCCGCATCCTCGAGATTTCCCGGGCGCTCATCATGGGCCCCGGCGTGCTGTTGATCGACGAGCCGTCGATCGGCCTGGAGCCGCGGTTCATTGACATGGTCTTCGAGCTCCTGGTGGACCTGAAGGAAAACCAGGACAAGACCATCATCATGGTGGAGCAGAACGCCAAGAAGGGACTGCAGTTCGCCGACATCGGCTACGTTCTGGTATCCGGCCAGCTCGCCATGGCCGGCAGCGGCGACCAGGTCCTGAACGATCCCTCCGTGGGGCGTCTGTTCCTGGGCGGCTGAGAACGGGCGAGCGGAGAAACAATCAACGGGGATAGGATGAACACGTCTATCATTTGTCCCCTCACCCTGGCCCTCTCCCCCTGAGGGGGAGAGGGGACGCTTCGTTCGGAGGCCGTGCTATGTCAATCGCCCCGATCCTGCTCCCTCTCCCCCTTAAGGGAGAGAGGGCCGGGGTGAGGGGACAAACAATCACTCATCCGACATCATCAGTGAACACTTCCCTCAATCTTTCCCGCCGACCCTGCCCTCTTCCCCCCTCGCGGGAGACGGTGATCACGCTGCGAGTTCGCCGGCCCCGAACAGGTAGGCGTCCAACATCAGGGCGCCGTGGGTATGGCTGGTGTGGAGGCGGACAGTGGCCTCTCCGGGTTCGGACGCGCCCAGTGCCGTCAGCAAAGGGACGAAATGCTCCTCCGTGGGATGGTTGTGCGCGGCGTCCGGGCCCCGGGACCGGTACCGAACCAGGTCATCGCGCCGGTCCGCCGCGATACGCTTGGCGACCCATTCGGCGAAGCCGCGCACCCGGTCCGACGGCGGGTCGTCGGGGCGGGCGCCGAAGTACAGCCGCAGATTGTGGGTAACGCCGCCGGAGCCGACGATCAATACGCCCTGGTCGCGCAGGGGGCGCAGCAGCTCCCCAAGCCGGTAGTGGTACTCGGCGCCCTGTCGGGAATCGATGGACAGCTGCACCACCGGGACGTCGGCTTCCGGGTACATCAGCAGCAGCGGTACCCAGGCGCCGTGGTCCAGGCCCCGCGACCGGTCGGTGCGGGCCGGCCAGCCCGCGTCGCGCAGCAGGCCGGCGACGGTATCCGCCAGCGCCGGGTTGCCGGGCGCCGGATAGCGGATCTCGTACAGCTCGCGCGGAAAGCCGCCGAAGTCGTGAATCGTCTCGGGGTGCTCGGCGGCGGTGACGGTGGGCTCCGGCGCCTCGTAGTGGGCCGAGACCATCAGTATGGCCCCGGGTTTACCCAGGCGGTCGCCGAGTCCGGCGAGAAACCGGTGAGCTTCGTCGTCTTCCACGGCAAGGGTCGGCGCGCCGTGGGAAACGAACAGCACCGGCATTCGGGTGTCGCGGTTGGTGTCAGTCATGTCATGGGTCTCTCGAAGCGTCCGGTTGGGACCGGGCTCTTGGGAACAGAGCCGGTGGGGCCAGGGACATTGATGCCATGGTACCCGCCCGCATCCGGTAACGGGATCCCGGTCCCGTCCGGTGTATGTGGTTGAAAGCGGTCTGGCAAAGACGCGCTCGATCAGGGATTCCCCGGAAACGGTGCGGTCTCGAGGCGGGCGAAAGTGAGGGGCCGGGAGGGTTTGGCAGGGCTGTCGAAAACAGGGATGTTTGAGCCAGAGCGTACAGGGATGTATTCCATCCTTCGGTCCGCAAACGGCACTTTCCTGTGCCGCTCCTCACAGCGGCCCTGGGTGATGTCCCCCGCCTTCGAGCCGTTTCCACTGGACATTGCACGGCCAGTTTGAGACCGTATATTCACGGTAACCAATCCTTGCGATCATTCATGCCCAAAGAGCATCACTATGCGCTGCAGCTGCGCTGGACCGGCAACAAGGGCCGGGGCACCACCGGCTACCGGGACTATGACCGGACCCACGAGATCGTCGTCGAAGGCAAGCCGCTGCTGAAGGGATCGGCGGATCCGGCCTTCCTCGGCGATCCCTCCCTGCACAACCCCGAGGACCTGCTGGTGGCGTCCCTGTCCGCGTGCCATATGCTGTGGTATCTGCATCTTTGCGCCGAAGCCGGAATCGTGGTGACGGACTACCAGGACGATGCCTCCGGAACCATGGTCCAGCAGGCCGGCAAGGCGCAGTTTACTTCCGTCCTCCTCAAGCCTAAGGTCGTCATCAAGGCCGGCAGCGACGCGGAGAAAGCGGCGCAGCTGCACGAGCGCGCCAACGAGCTGTGCTTTATCGCCCGCTCCGTGAACTTCCCGGTCGGTCACGAACCGGCGATCGTGGAAGAAGGCGAGTAGCCGCGGTGGCGGGAACAAACCGGATCGGAACCGGCCGGCGGCGCTCGCCCCGGCCGGCGGGGAGGACGTGATGCACAAGAGCCGGCTCGGTGCGCTGGTGATCGACTGCGGCGCGGATGACCTGGAGCGGGACGCGGCCTTCTGGGGCCGGGCGCTCGGCCATGCGGTGCGCGGCTCCGGGAAGCCCGAGGACCGTAATTATCGAAAGCTGGAAGCGCCGGAGTCGGAGCCCCAGATGCTGGTGCAGAAAGTCGACCATCCCAGCCGCGTCCATCTCGACATCGAGACGGACAATATCGATGCCGAGGTGGCGCGGCTGGAGGACCTGGGCGCGAAACGGGTCGAGAAAGTGCGGGACTGGTGGGTGATGGAGGCGCCGAGCGGCCACCGGTTCTGTGTGGTACCTCCGCAGCGCGCCGATTTTCAGGAACGGGCGAATCGGTGGGGGCGGCGGGAACCCGGTAAACACGACCTTGACCTGGAATAGCGAAGCGTTGCCCGACGACCTCCGCATCAGCGCGTCTATAAGGACGCCCGGATCCGCCGGGCGTCGTGCCCGATGAACCGGGTAATCCGGAGCCGCGAGTTCACGCCCCGGCGCGCCTGGGAAGCGCTGGACATTGCCAGCATGGACGGAACGACGACCCGCCTGCACTGGACGGATCAGCCCTACAAGTGGCACGTCAACGACGGTGAGGAGGTGTTCGCCGTCCTCGATGGCATCGTGGACATGCACTACCGGGAGGACGGCCGGGAGAAATCGGTCACGCTGGAGCCGGGCGACATATTCTTTGCGGGTGTCGGCTGCGAGCATGTCGCCCGCCCCCGCGGCGAAGCGCGGGTCCTGGTGGTGGAGCGGGAAGGCAGCGTTTGAGCGGCCGGCCGCGGCCCCTCGAATCACCGGGTGGTCAGAAGTCCTTCAGGCGCCGGGTCGTCTCCGGATCCATGAAGCCTTCCACGGTGGCCCCGGTTTCCAGCTCCATGGCCTTTTTGAGGTCGGCGGCTGCGGTCTGGCCGAGGACGCGCTTCATCGCCCGCGCCGAAAGGGCCGGCAGCCGGGCGACCTTCTCCGCGGTCTCGAGCGCCTCCGCCATGAGCCGCTCGTCGTCCACGACTCGCCAGGCCACGCCCATCTCCAGCAGCGCGTCGGCGTCGTAGCGCTCGCCCAGCATCAGCATCTCCCGGGCCCGGTTCAGGCCGGCCATGGCGGGCAGCAGGGCCGTGATGCCGCCGGTGACGAACAGGTTCAGAAACACCTCGGGCAGGAACCCCCGGGCGCCGCGCGCCCAGATCGGAAAGTCGCAGTTGACGGCCCATGAGAAGCCGCCGCCCACCGCCCAGCCGTTGATGGCACCCACCACGGGCTTGTCGCCGAACACCATCACTTCGGTGACACGCTGTATGGCATGGACCAGGTCGCGCGCCGCGTTCTCGTCCTCGGGATGCTCATGGGCGTCCCGGTCGTCACCGGCGCAGAATGCCCGGCCGCGGCCGGTGAAGACGATGACCGACGCGCTCGGGTCCCGGTTGGCCTCGTCGAATGCCAGAGCCGTCTCATCGATCAGCTGCCGGTTCATGGCGTTGAGCACGTCGGGCCGGTTCAGGGCGATGGTGCAGATTCCGTTGTCGATGGAGTAGTCGACGGTGTTGTAGTCACTCATTTTCAGTAGTCCCGTATCACGTGTCTGGTTTTGCCTTCGGTACGCGGCAGGCTGCCGGCAGGCAGTATCCGGACCCGGGCCGTCACGCCGATGTGGCGCTTGATGTCCGCTTCGATATGTTCCGCCTGGCTGGACGCATCCATCGAGGCATTCGCTAGCTCAGCCTCCACCGGCAGCACGTCGTAAGGCGGCGGCTGGGTCAGGCGGATGCGATAGTCCCCGGACAGGGCACTGTACCCGTTGAGCACTGAAGCCACCATGACCGGGAACACGTTGATGCCGCGCACCACGATCATGTCGTCGCTGCGCCCGATTACCCGGAAGCGCGGCGCCGTGCGGCCGCAGGCGGCCCGGTCAGTGCCGGTGAGGGTAATGATGTCGCCGGTGCGAAAGCGGATCAACGGCTGGCAGTCCTTCGCCAGGTGCGTCAGTACGAGCTCGCCGCTTTCCCCCTCCCGCCAGGGTTTGACCGCGAGCGTATCCGGGTCGATCAGCTCCGGGTACAAGACATCCAACGCCACCAGGTGCAGGTCGCTGCTGAGCATCGACTGGCCGGCGAAATTGCACAACACATCGGTGACGCCGTAGTTCGAGTTTCTCGCTTCAAAACCCCAGGTTTCCTCGAGGCGCCGCCGGAACGCCGGGTCGTCCAGCCCGGGCTCGCCGCCGAACAGACCCAGTTCGAGACCGAGATCCTTGGGTCGGAGCTCCTGGAAATGCCGGGCGATGGTCTGCTCCAGCACGGCGGGATAGGAAGGCGTGCAGGAAATCGCCGTGACGCCGAGCTCGCGGATGACGTTCACCAGGCCCCGCGAGTTGCCGACGCCGTAGGGGATGACCATGGCGCCGGTGGCCTCCAGGGCGGCGTGGTCGGTGTAACCGCCCATCCACAGTTGATAGTTCAGGCAATGCACGACGCGGTGACCCGGGCCCAGGCCCGAGGCGGTTTGGGCGCGTCCACCGACCTCGGCGGACATGAGTGCGTCGGCGCGGCTCAGGGCGAGGTTCATTGCGGCGCCGGTGGTGCCGGATGTGCGGTGCATGCGCATGATGCGCGTCGGGTCCGCGGCCAGGTAGCTGCCGAACGGTCGATTCCGTTCCTGGTCTTCCCTGAGCATCTGCTTGTCGGTGAACGGAAGTTCCACCAGGTATTCCAGATCGTCCGGGACAACGCGCCGGGCGCCGTAGAGCGTCCGGTAAAATCCGGAGCGCGCCTGCACGTAAGCGGATTGCGACCGCCAGCGGGTTCTCTGTACGGATCGGAGCTCGGCGGGCTCGAGAAAATCCGCCCCCGCCACGGCGGCGTTGACTGCCTGGTTCACTGGATCCGGTAATTGAAATGGAGAAGTTCGATCTTACACGCAATGCGCCGGACCAGCCGCCGTGGGTTGGAGTCCGGCCCCCGGCACAGGCCTATGCTTCGGTGCTGGTTCTCAAACCGGGGCTACCGCCTGCGGAGAATTCTGGAGCTTGATGGCTCGTGAGTATTCTCAAATCAAAATACCTGTCGCAGGATGCACCAGGATCCGTAATTGAGGCCAGGGTCAACGGTGATCCAATCCGAAACTGGACACTATCCGGCGAGTCCCCGACAATCTGTGCCACAACAAAGCGGGTGCCGGACGATGAAAGACTATCCACGCTACGATCTGCTCGTCATCGGAAGCGGGCCGGCGGGCAAGGCCGCGGCGATCCAGGCGGCGAAGCTCGGTCGCCGGGTCGCGGTGGTGGACGGCCGGTCCGAGGTGGGCGGCGTATGCGTGCATACCGGCACCATCCCGAGCAAGACCATGAGGGAGACGGTCCTGAATCTCACCGGCTGGCGGGAGCGCGGGTTCTATGGTCGGGCTTATCGCGTCAAGCAGGATATCGACGCGTCGGATCTGATGCGCCGGCTGAGCATTACGCTGCAGCGCGAAGTCGAGATCCTGCAGCATCAGCTCACACGAAACGGCGTGGACGTGATCGTGGGCTTCGCAGGCTTCGTCGACAATGAGACGGTGACCGTGACGCCGCCGGACGGCGAGCCATTCCAGGTCAGTGCCGACAGGTACATCATCGCCGTGGGCACGAAAACCTACCGTCCCGATTACATCCCCTTCGACGGGAAGTCGGTGCTGGACAGCGACGAGGTGTTGACCATGGAGAAGCTCCCGCGCTCCTTGACGGTCATCGGCGCCGGCGTTATCGGCGTGGAGTATGCCACCATCTTTCGCGCCCTGGATATCGCGGTCACCCTGGTGGAGCCACGGGAATCCATGCTGGATTTCATGGACCGGGAAATCATCATGCAGTTCCGCCACGAGTTGAGCGATGCCGGCCTGCGGCTTCAGTTCGGCCAGAAGGTAGAGGCCGTTGAGCACAAGAAAAGCGGCGGCTGCATCGTGCGGCTCGAGAACGGGCGGGCCATTGCCTCCGACATGGTCCTGTTCGCGGCGGGCCGCGTCGGAGCGACGGAAAATCTGGGTCTCGACAACATCGGGCTGGACAGTGATCACCGCGGTCGCCTGGGCGTCGACAGCCGCTTCCGGACCGGCGTCGACAATATCTATGCAGCCGGCGACGTCATCGGTTTTCCGAGCCTGGCTTCCACTTCCCTCGAGCAGGGTAGAGTGGCGGCGGCCAACGCACTCGGGCAGAAGGCCTGCAAAGCGCCGGAGTTTTTCCCCTATGGAATCTATGCGGTTCCGGAGATGTCCTCCGTGGGCATGACGGAGGAAGAAGTGGTGGAACGCAGGATCCCCTACGAGATCGGTCTTGCGCCGTTGCGGGAAACCTCGCGCGGCAAGGTCATGGGGCTGCAGTCCGGGTTGATGAAGACCATCTTCTCCCTGAAGACGCGAAGGCTGCTCGGCGTTCACATCGTCGGCGAAGGCGCCACGGAATTGATTCACATCGGTCAGGCAGTTCTGACGCTGAAGGGGTCGCTCGACTACTTCATTGATAATGCCTTCAATTATCCGACGCTCGCCGAAGCTTACAAGGTGGCGGCGCTGGATGCGCACAATCGTATCGCTGCGGCCGGTGCATGACGAGTGCGGGGCGGCGCCAGCCTCTCGCCCGGCTGCGGATACGTGGCGCCATATACCGCAGGCTGTACCGCGGCCGTTCGCACCACAATCCGGAAACGTCCGGGGTATACCCGGCAGCCGGGATGCCGGTGGCAGCCGGTCGCGTATACGCCCCGGAGCGCCACGCAGCCGGGCGGGGGCTTTCCGGGCGCGGTCGAATCCGGGGAATCGATACAAACGGGGATATCCGGATTGCCCTTTAGTATGTAGAATGGGAGGAAAACACGGTTCGGGCGAAGCGATGCCGATATTCGCCTTGATTACCGGACTGATCAAAACTAAATTGTAGTCTGACCCCTTTCCCGGTGGCCCAATGCTGAAACCCCGTCCGGTCTGTATACTCGGATTGCTGGTGTGTATCGGCCTTTTGGCCTACGCCTATTACATGGAGCACGTACTGCTGCTGGAACCCTGCCCCCTTTGCTGGCTGCAGCGTTTCGTGTTCATGGGGTTCGCCCTCGTCTTTCTCGTTTGCGCCATACAAAATCCGGGGTCCTGGGTGCGGTACCTTTACGTGCTGATATTCGGACTACTCACGCTTCTGGGTCTCGGCCTCGCGGGGCGCCATCTGTGGCTGCAGAGTCTGCCGGTGGAAGCTCAACCCGAGTGCGGATTCGGCATCAGCTATATGCTCGATTCACAGCCCCTTACCGACGTCATCGCCTGGGCGGTCAAGGGGTCCGGAGAGTGCGCGGAAATCCAGTGGACCTTCCTGGGGATCTCCATACCGGGTTGGACGTTCATCGCGTTCGCCCTCATGGGCATCACTGTCATCGTATCCCTGGTACGCAATCCCCGGCAGCGCGATATTTTTCGCTAGCGCGCTTTTATCCGGGTTGTCGCGATCCAGAAACCCGGTTCACTGTGAACCCTGCGCCGTCCGGGGGTGCTGAGTGAACGGACCGCCGCGCGTCACGAATATTTGCCAGGCTTGGAAGCCGGGTCATATCATTGATCGCAATCCCTGCGGGTCGACCCCGTCCGCGGCTTTTCCATGAACGCAATGAGTAACCACAGGGCGCGAATGCCGATGAACAGCCACGTTTCCCGGGACGGTTGAATGCCCGGCTCCAGTCATGGCAATGCACGCGACCTGCGGGCGTTTGAAGACGCGGATTCGGCGCTGGCGCGGGTCGAGGAGATCTACAGCGACGCGGTGAAGCGCGTACAGGAGCGTTTCCAGCGTTTCCTGGAGGGAGACCGCCGCGACGGGAAGCAGGACGCGTGTTATCCCTATATCGGCATCGAGGTGGACACCGCCAACCTGCCCGACGACATGCGATCGGCCTGGGGCGCCGTCAGGCAGCCCGGCACCTACGGAACTACCATCACCCGGCCGGATCTGTTTCGGGACTACTATCGGCAGCAGATCGACGCGCTGCTGCAGCATCATGGCGTGCCGGTATACGTGGGGATAAGCGACCGGCCCATTTCCCTGCCCTTCGTGGACGAGGCAACCACCGCAGAGATCGATCCCAGCGACAAGGTGGACATGCGGCGGCTGTTCCACGGTCCGGACCTTGCCCGGATCGACGATTCCATACCCAACGGCACCTATGAGCCGCCTCCGGGCCATCCCATGCCCCTGGCCCTGTTCACCGCCGAGCGTGTGGACCTGGCCCTGAACCGGATCCGCCACTACACCGGCACCGATCCCGGCCACTTCCAGGGGTTCGTGCTGTTCACCAACTATCAGCGCTACGTGAACCAGTTCGTGGAGCGGGCGCGCGCCGCGGTGACGGGCGGTGAGGAGTACACCGCATTCATCGAGCCGGGAGACGTGGTGACCCGGCCGGCGGGCGACGGCGAAACCATCGCCGAAGGCATTCCACCGGCGACCCTGCCCCAGATGCCGGCGTATCACGCCGTGCGGTCCGACGGCCTCGGTATTTCGTTGGTGAACATCGGCATCGGGCCGGCCAATGCCAAGACCATCACCGATCACCTGGCCGTGCTCCGTCCCCATTGCTGGCTGATGCTCGGTCACTGCGGCGGATTGCGGCGCACCCAACGGCTCGGAGACTACGTCCTGGCCCATGCCTACGTCCGCGAGGATCATGTCCTGGACCAGGACCTGCCGCCGTGGATTCCGCTGCCGGTGATCGCCGAAGTCCAGATCGCCCTGCAGGAAGCCGTCGCGACCTGCACGGGGCTGCGGGGCCGCGACCTGAAAACCCGTCTTCGCACCGGCACGCTCGCCACCACCGACAACCGCAACTGGGAGCTGCGCTACAAAGAGCTCTACACCCGCTTCAGCCAGTCCCGGGCTGTTGCGGTGGACATGGAAAGCGCTACCATCGCCGCCAACGGCTTCCGCCTCCGGGTGCCCTACGGCACGCTGCTGTGCGTGTCCGACAAGCCCATGCACGGTGAGCTGAAGCTGCGCAACATGGCCAATGCCTTCTACCGTGAGAGCGTCGACCAGCATCTTACCATTGGCCTGGAAACGGTTCGCATCCTCCGCGAAGCCGGCGTCGACCAGCTCCATTCCCGCAAGCTGCGCAGTATCCAGGAGCCGCCTTTTCTGTAGGGGGGCTTTGATCAAAGGTTCCCTGCCTCGATGCGACAGAAGAAGCCATTGTGGGTCAGGCTTGAGGCCTGACATGTCGGCAAAAAATGGCGGCTTTCCCGCGCGGAACCGTGCGGACCCTTCGGGCGGAGGAACGCGGCCCGGCGGATGATTATCACGATTTTATAACAAATGCGGCTAATTGAACCCGGCCGTTGAACGCAAAGGTGTGATGCCGGTCCATATGTGCAGATTGATTGCTCACAATCCAACCTGGAGCCTGCATCATGATTTCACGCTTGTTATTCACCCTTGTGCTGCTGGCCGGTTCCGTGGCTCTGTCCCATGCCGGACCGCAGTACGTGGACGAGTCCGGATACGCCGCCGGCGGCTACGACGTGGTCGCCTACCATAGCCTCGAACAGGCGCCCGTTGGCGAGCCCCAGCCGGAGGCCGTGCCGGGCAGGGCTTCCATTACCGCCGAGTATAACGGCGCCACCTGGGCATTCGCGACGGAGGAGAACCAGGAGAAATTTCTGGCCGATCCGGAACGATACGCACCTCGCTTCGACGGCCACTGCGCCTACGGCGTCGCACAGGGCGGCAAAGTGCCGGGAAACCCCAATCTCTGGCGGATCGTCGACGGCGAGCTGTACCTTAATATTACACCGAATGTGGTCGGCTTTTTCGAAGAGGACATCCCGGGACACCTGGCCGCGGCGGAGGAGAACTGGAATAAACTGGTGGCCGAAGCCGTCTCCACCCGAAGCTGGAAGGCCATCGATGCCAACGCCGGCACCTGGTCCATCGAAGCGCCGCTCGACGAATAGCAAAATCAATGGGGTCAGACTCGATTGATTTTGTCCGAGGCCCGGGGATCAATCGAGTCTGACCCCATTGATTTCATATCAGCAACCCACAACAGGAGCATCAACCATGTCCACTAAATCGAAAACCCTGTCCAGCGCCATGATGGCGAGCGCCGTCGCAATGGCGGTAACGGCAACCCTCGGCTCGGCGCCCGCCGCCGCGGAGGAGAAAGAGAAGTGCTACGGCATCTCCCTGGCCGGCGAGAACGACTGTGCCGCCGGTCCCGGCACGACCTGTGCCGGAACGTCCAAGGTTGACTACCAAGGCAACGCCTGGACGCTCGTGCCCGCCGGTGAATGCGAGAAGTACGGTGTCGAGGAGTCGGCAAAGTACGAGTTGCCCGGCGACCGGCAGGGTTCCCTGGAGGCGCTGGAGCGCGACCTTCCGGAGAACAGCTGAGGTATGTCGAAGATCGCCCGGCTGCCTTGCGGCGGCCGGGCGGCTGCCTGATCAATGAAGCGGATACCGAAATGAACGAACAAGTGCTGCCGCCGCGAGCTGGCGCGGGCTTGAAGGCCGCTCACTACGACGCGGTGATCAACGAGCATCCGGACGTCGGGTGGTTCGAGGTCCATGCCGAGAATTACATGGGCGCCGGCGGTCCGGCGCACCACTACCTGGACCGGTTACGGCGGGACTACCCGCTGTCCATACACGGTGTGGGCCTGTCCATCGGCTCCGACAGTGCCCTGGATCCGGTCCACCTGGAGCGCCTGAAAAAGGTGGTCGACCGGTACGAACCGGAGATGTTCAGCGAGCACCTGGCCTGGTCGAGCCATGGCGGCGTGTTCTTCAATGATCTGCTGCCGCTGCCCTATAATGCCGAGACCGCGGCCCGTGTCTGTGGGCATATAGACCAGGTCCAGGACAAGCTGGGAAGGCGGATGCTGTTGGAGAATCCGTCGACTTATGTGCGGTTCGAGTCGAGCACGATGAGCGAGTCGGTTTTCCTGAAGGAGGTCGCCGAACGTACCGGCTGCGGTCTGCTGCTGGACGTCAACAATGTATTCGTGTCGGCGACCAACCACGACTATTCCGCCCTGGACTACCTGGAAACCTTTCCGTTGCGCCACGTTTACGAGATTCACCTAGGCGGCCACGCCGGGGATCGGGACGAGGACGACCGGGACCTGCTGATCGACGCCCACGACCGGGCCGTCGCCGGCGAGGTCTGGGAGCTGTACCGACACACCATCGAGCGCGCGGGCTCCCTGCCCACCTTGATTGAATGGGACAACAATCTGCCGGACTGGCCGGTCCTGTTCAGCCAAGTGTGCGAGGCGGAGCGGATGCTGGCTGATCTTCGAAGGGGCGAACGCCATGCCGTCGCTGGCTGAGCTTCAGGACGGCTTCGCACGGGCACTGCGGGACCCGGGTTCGCCCTTGCCCAACGGGCTTCGCGACGCCGCACCGGGCGGGTCCAGCCGACGTTTCGATGTGTACCGCAACAACATGGTGGTCAGCCTCGTGGAGGCGCTGGGATCGACGTTTCCGGCGGTCCAGAGGCTGGTGGGAGAGGAATACTTTTCCGCTGCAGCGCGGGCGTACGTGCAGGAAGCGCCGCCGGATTCCCCGGTGCTGCTGTATTACGGCAGAACCTTCGGCGACTTTCTGGACGCGCTTCCCTCCGCGTCCGGAGTGCCGTATCTCGGTGACGTCGCGCGGCTGGAGTGGGCCCGGATCAAGGCGCTGCACGCCGCCGACGCCGAGCCCGCGTCCATTGAGGCGCTGGCGGGCGTCAACGAGGCGCGGTTGGAGTCGATCACTTTCACCCTGCAATCCGGCCTGTCGGTGATCCGGTCCCATTGGCCGGTGGTATCGCTGTGGAATGCGTGCATGAACCGCGAGACTTCCGAGGAAGTGGACATGAGCACGCCGGAAGCCGCCGTCGTGGTAAGGCCGGCGCTGAAGGTCGGCGTTCACGTCCCGCCTCCCGGAGGCGCGGAGTTTCTGGCGGCCCTGCGGGAAGGTGCGACACTGGGTGCGGCCGCCGGGCGGGCGATGGACTCGGACGAATCATTCGATCTGGCGGGGCTGCTCCGGTTCGTATTTGAAACCGGCGCGGTGACCGCCGTCCATTCACCAGAAGAACAAGCTCAACCATGATCAATACCATCGTTTCTCTCCATGACCGCGTCTTCGGCGCCGTCCAGCGGAACCTGGAAGACTGGCTGCCCGGCCTGCTTGCCAGGCTGGTGTTCGCCGGCGTGCTGCTGGTCTATTTCCTGAACTCGGCGATGAAGAAGCTGGGGGAGGGGCTATCCGGCTTCTTCACGGTGACGGACAACGCGTACTTCCAGATTCTGCCTTCGGTGGTGGAGCAGTACGGCTACAACGCTTCCGAGGTCCCGCTTCTTCCCTGGGGCATCGTCGTGTATCTCGGGACCTATGGTGAAGTGCTGCTGCCTGTGTTGATCGTCATTGGCCTGTTCACGCGCATCGCGGCGCTGGGGATGATCGGTTTCGTCTTCGTTCAAAGCTATGTGGATATCGCCTTCCATGGGGTGGACGCCGAAACCATCGGGGCGTGGTTCGATCGGTTCTCGGACGCCGCTATATTCGACCAGCGCGCGATGTGGCTGTTCCTCCTCGCCTACCTGGTGATCCGCGGCGCGGGCAAAGCATCGGTTGACCACCTGCTGCACCGAATCAATATCAATGGGGTCAGACTCGATTGATCCCAACGCCTGGGACAAACCATTTGAGCGGATCAATCGAGTCTGAACCCATTGATTTCGGCCCCGGTGGATATCGAGTGTGGGAGAATGACGTCAAGTGACACCCACTGCATGGTTTTCCTGTGGTCCATTTCGAAGCAAGTTCCGAGTTCCTTATCGGGGCCGCCATCGGCTCGGGCACCACGGCGCTGGCTGCTGAGCGCGGCGACGCTGATTTCCTGCTGGCGATCAACGCCGGGCGGCTGCGCAACATGGGGGCGCCTTCCATCGCCTGCATGCTGCCGATATTCGACGCTGCTTCGCTGATGGAGGATTTCGCACGGCGGGAGTTGCTGACCCAGTGCCGGATTCCCGTGCTGCTCGGGGTCAATGTCTGGGAGCCGCGCTTCGATCCGGTCGGGCGTGCCGCCATGATCCGGGATTCGGGGTTTGCGGGGGCGGTGAACTTCCCGAGCTGCATGCACTATTCGCGGCCGATGCAGCAAATCCTGTCCCGGGCCCGGCGCGGTATCGAGCAAGAAGTCGAGATGCTGCGGGCTGTCCAGGATACCGGCCTGAGTTCCATGTTCTATTGCGCCACGCGCACCCAGGCGCGGCTGGCCGCGGACGCCGGGATAGACCTGGTGTGCTTGAACCTGGGTTGGAATGTTGGTGGGGCGCTCGGCCATCGGCGCCGCGCCAGCATCGAGGAGGTCGCGACGGTGGCGAGGGACGTGGGCCGGCTCATCAAGCGCATCAATCCCGATACCCGGTTCCTTCTCGAAGGCGGGCCCATCGCCAACGCCGAGGAGCTTGCCCGCGTAGTGAGCCTGGCGCCCATTGACGGCTATGTCGGGGGCTCCACCATCGAGCGTATTCCCCTGGAGAACTCGGTGGCTGACCAGATCCACCGTTTCCGGCAGGCGAGCCGCCGCGGCCCGGCGTTGGATTCGGCTGGAGCGCGGCTGGTGGCTTGGTCCGGGCAGTTCGGTTTCGTGGGACGCAGCGAGAAGCATCTAGCGTACCTCAGACGCCTCAAGGCGCTGACCGCGGCCCGGGATCCCGTACTCCTGCTTGCGGAACAGGGCATCAGCCCCAGGCCGTCGCTGGCGGCGCTGGGACATGGCCGGAAACCCGGCGGTTCGCCGGTGAGTGTGCATATAGACATCGCCGGTGAGGATTTGCCGACGCATGCCAGGAACCGGTTGTTCGGCCACCGCGACACGCTGGCGAAGCAATCGCCGGCGCTGGCCGATGACGGCATTTCCCTGCTGGTGATCCATGCTCCCGAGCGCCTCCCGCCGGCGACGCAGCGTCGGCTGGCGCGCGCCCTGCGGGACGGCGAATTTACGGTCACGGGGACACGCCGGTCGATGGAGGTTGCGCCCCGCGTGGTGTTGGTGTGCTATGTGCCGGTGACCCCCGGGCGGGTGGAGGAGGATCTGGCCGGAGCGGGTCTCGATCCGGATCTCGGTGCGGTAATGACCGGTGGCACATTGCGAGTCCCTCCGTTGCGCGAGCGAACGGACGACCTGCTGGCGGTAATAGAGCAGGTGTCCGCATCCGCATTGGGGGTTTCAATGGGCCGCTCACTCTTCTCGCCGGCCGCGCTCAAACGCCTCCAGGCCCATCGCTGGCCCGGCAACGAGGTTGAGCTGCGGTCCGTGCTGGGGGCCCTCGCCGGACGCAGCTCGCAGGACCCGGTTCAACCCGCCGAGGTCGTCCCGCTTCTGGAGAAAGAGCCGGTCCCGGTTCCGGAGGTGCGCTCGGAAAAGGACCTGGTGGTCGACGCACTGTGGCGGCACGGCTTCAACCGGACCCAGGCCGCCGCGGCCCTGGGTGTTTCGCGGAAGACCTTGTACAACAAGATCCGGAAGTTCGGCTTGTCGGGGTGATCGGGGTTGGGAGTTGGGCGATGGTTCGGTCACTATCGCCAACCCCCAAGCCCCTAACCCACCACTTCCGGCCGGCACACCAGCGCGTCGAGCCCGTTCGGCCACAATCCTTCGTTGTCCGCCTCGCGGGCTTCACCGAGCCCGAGCAGCAGGCCCGACCAGCCGGCGAGGCGGGCGGCCTGGGCCGCGGCCTGAGCCGCGGTGCTGCGTTGGCGGAGCGACGGGAAGCCGGCGGCAAAGTCCACGACCCGCGGCATGACGATGATGGCGTCGGGCTCGACTCCGGCGGCCGCGGTTGCCCCCCGGGCGTCGGCGACCACCGCCGCGGTATGAAACCCCCCGGCCTTGAATTGCCCCAGGCTGTTCAGCTCGTGGTCCAGGTCCAGCCCGACATCCGAGAGCTGGCGGGAAAACTCGAGGTCCTGCTGTTCGACACTGGGCAGGTTGGCGATCCAGGTGATGCCCGAACGGTGCAGCCGCCCGTTTTCCAGGGCCACGTTGAGAAACGGACCGCCCAGGAACAGACCCAGCATTACACCTTCGCAGCCCCAGGGATTCTCTACGACCTCGTCGATGAGACGGGCCGGCCCATGGCTGGTGGGCAGCAGCATCGCGACCTCCTGGGGCATGCTTTCGTGGTGAAATCGTGCCCCGGCGGTCAGGATTCCGGCCGGGACGCCGGCCATGTCGTCCCGCTGGCTACGGGTGCCGGGCACGATCTTCCACCACAGTCGGTCGTTCATGGCAAAGAACCTCGCAGTGCTTCTGTCGGCAAGCGGGAACGGTGAAGCGGTGCCCGGGGGCTGACGCATGAGTTGTTGAACAGAACCGAAAATTACTCAATTTTACCCATTCAGGCAATACGAAGCAGTTGCGGGGTGCCCGGCGCAAGCGTACGCTTTTTCCAAACGCCCGTCCGAGGCGGGGCCGAAAAATGGCCGTGGAAGCGGCTTTCGCCGAGGCGAACCGCGACTTACATAACAGCCGGTATCTTCGCGCTACGCGGGATGCCAGCACGAGGAGTGGAGTGAGCACCTTGGTAACGACCCCTGTCGCGCGGGGCGCTCATCAATAGATGGGCCTGCCACCGGCATGAGACAGTTCATCGAGCGCCATACCTTCTGGGCTGTGGTGATCCTGTTGCTGGCGGTCATTTTGCTGTGGCTGATCTTCGCCGTGTGGCCGGAATGGCTGGTGGAGGCGATCGGCCGCAAGAAGACCTTCGTGAACACCCTCCTGAACGGCCTGACCCTTGCCGGCCTCTACTTCCTGGTGGCCAGCGGTTTCACCCTGATTTTCGGCCTGATGCGCAACGTCAACCTGGCCCACGGGTCGATGTACCTGCTCGGCGCCTATATCGGCTACGAGGTCGCCGAGGCCAGCGGCAGCTGGTTCCTGGGCCTGTTCGTGGCGTTCGTGGCCGTGGCCTTCAGCGGGATACTGCTGCAGGTGCTGGTGTTCCGGCGCATGGAGGGCGACAACCTTCGCCAGACTCTGGTGACCATCGCCATCTCCATCATCGCCGCGGACCTCATGCTGTGGATCTGGACCGGTACCACCTACCAGTTCGCGCCTCCGGAATGGTTGTTCGGTGCCGCCCAGCTGCCCGTGGTCTCGGTGATCAGGTCCTCCGGGGACCCGGTCTACATCATGTATCCCGTTTATCGCCTCGCGGTGCTCGCCGTCGCGGTGGCGGTGGGGATCGCCCTGTGGTTGTTCCTCAACCGCACGCGGATCGGGATGATGATCCGCGCCGGCGTCAATGACCGGGATATGCTTTCCGCGTCCGGTGTAAACGTTCAGCTGGTGTTTGCACTGGTGTTCGCCATCGGCGCCGGCCTGGCCGGGTTTGCCGGTGTGATCGGCGGCACCGCGCTGTCCATCGCCCCCGGCGAGGATATCCGCTACCTGCTCGCCTCGCTGGTGGTGGTAATCGTCGGCGGCCTGGGCTCGGTGCCCGGCGCGGCCATCGGCGCGCTGCTGATCGGTCTCGCCGAGCAGTTCGGGCTGGCGTACTTTCCCACCTACGGCGTGGTGCTGACCTTCCTGATCATGGTGGTGGTGCTCGCGGTGCGCCCCCAGGGCATCATGGGGCAGCGGTAGACGATGGATTCGCGAAGCCTGTTCTCCGGCGATTCCGTGCTGTCCCGGGTGCACCCCGCCGCGGTGGTGGCGGCAGTTTTCCTGATTGCCTTCCCGGCATTCAGCTCTGATTTCTTCACCTACCAGATCGGCGCCTATTCGCTGCTGCTCGGCCTCGTGGCCCTGTCGTTGATGATGCTGGCGGGCTACGGCGGCATGGTGAGCCTCGCCCAGATGACGGTGGCGGGCCTGGCAGGCTACCTGGTGGCGATCCTCGGCCACAACAGCGTCGAGGTCATGGGGCTCGGCTGGCCGTGGTGGTTGACGGCCATCACCGCGATTTTTTGCGCAGCGCTGTTCAGCGCGTTCATCGGCGCGGTATCGGTCCGGACCGAAGGGATCTATATCATCATGATCACCCTGGCCATCGCCGTGGCGTTCTTCTTCTTTGTCCGCCAGAACTATGCGCTGTTCAACGGCTTCACCGGCTATGCGGGGGTGGAGCCGCCGACCCTGTTCGGGATCTACTGGCGCGACCCGGTTCCCTTCTACTACCTCACGCTGGCGGTGGCGGCGGGTTTCCTGTGGGCGGTTTTCTATGCCTCGCGCTCGACCTTCGGCCTCACCCTGCAGGCGATCCGGGACAACCCGCGGCGCATGCGGGCGCTGGGGTTCAACGTCGCGTTTCACCGGATCTTCGCGTATTTCCTGTCCGGCCTGATCGCGGGCACCGCCGGTGTGCTGCTGGTGTGGTTCAACGGCCGGATCTCCCCCGGCTCGGTGAGCGTGGATGTGGTCATCGATATCCTGGTGATTGCCGTGATCGGCGGGCTACGGCACCCGATCGGCCCGTTCCTGGGCGCGATCCTCTTCGTCCTGCTGGAGAATTTCGCCATCGACCTCATTGACCGCGAGCGCTTCAACACGGTGATCGGTCTGGCATTCCTGCTGATCGTCCTGTTCTCGCCGGACGGGCTGCTGGGACTGTGGGAGCGGTTTCGCGCCCGGTTCAGCACTGACAGAAAAGCGCGGTACACGAGTGACCGTGCTGAACAGATCGACGCGCATCCATCCGGATCCGTCGAAAACACGTAAACAAACCCTGCGGAGGAATTGAAATGATTGGAATTGGCAGAAAAACCGTTGTGGCGGCGGCGATGACGCTGTCGCTTGGCGGCACAGCCGTCGCTCAAGACGACACTATCAAGATGGGTGGACTCGCGACCCTGGAGGGCGCTTTCACCGTGATGGGCGAGGACGGCATGCGCGGTGTACAGATGGCTCTTGAAGAGTTTGGCCACGAGGCCGGGGGCAAGAAGATCGAGCTGATCACCGGCTCCTCGGATGCCTCGCCGGACAGCGCCGTGCGCGCCGCCCGCAAGCTCGTGGAGCAGGACGAAGTCCAGATCCTGGTGGGTCCGCTGTCGGGCTCGGAAGGCCTGGCCGTGAAGGACTACGCGAAAACCCAGCCGGACGTAACCTTCCTGAACGGTTCATCCGCCGCCCAGGACACCACGCTGCGCAACCCGGCGGAGAATTTCTTCCGGTTCAACACCGAAGGCGCGCAGTGGATGGCCGGTCTCGGGGAATACGCCTACAACGAGAAAGGATACCGCAAGGTCGCGGTCCTGGCCGAAGACTATTCGTTCCCCTACACCCAGGTATTCGGGTTTCTCGAACCGTTCTGCCGCCTCGGCGGTGAAGCTCCGATCGATGCGCGCTTCTGGGTGCCCATCGGCAACAAGGACTACTCGTCGGTGATCGCATCGCTGCCGGATGACGTCGATGCCATCTACGTGGCTCTCGGTGGCGCCGACGCGGTCAACTTCCTGACCCAGTACGAGCAGGCCGGCGGCCAGCTGCCGCTCATTGCCGGCTCCATCACCGTGGACCAGACGGTGCTGGGCTCCGAGGGCCGTACCCGCGAGTTCGTCATCGGCACGCCTTCCGCCGGACCGATCTCCGATACCTGGGACGACCCGCGCTGGAACGAGTTCGTCCAGCGCTACCGGGAGCAGTTCCCGGACGGCTTCGGTTCCCCGTCGCTGTTCGCCCACGCCTACTACGTCAATACCAAGGCGGCACTGTTGGGACTCGAGGAAGTCGACGGCGACCTGTCCGACGGCGGCAAGAAGTACCGGGAAGCCCTGGCCGCACTGGAGTTCGAAACACCCACCGGCATGGTCAGTCTCGACGAGCGGCGCCAGGCGATCGCCGATATTTTCCTGACGGAGGTGATTGAAGGCCCCGAGGGCGGCCTGGTCAACAAGACCGTGGGTGTCACCAAGCAGGTCAGCCAGACCCTGGGTCTGCCGTACGAGGAGTTCCTCGAGTACGGGCAGGTCGGGCGCGAAAACCCGAGCTGCGAATAAACCCGGGCGAGTACTAAGAGGTCCCTGCGATGTCCGTGCCCGGAACCGACGCCCTTTCCCGCCTGCAGAGCGCCGGCCGCTATGCGCTGGAGCTCGAGGCCGTCAGCCGCCATTTCGGCGCGCTGGTGGCCCTGGCGGATATCAACCTGACCGTCAGGGCGGGGGAGCGGCGCGCGGTTTTGGGCTCGAACGGAGCGGGCAAGACCACGTTGTTCAACGCCATTACCGGAGACTTCCCTCCCACGACCGGCCGCGTGCGGCTGTTCGGGGAGGACGTGACGGACCTGCCCGTACACGAGCGGGTCCGTCGCGGTCTTCGCCGGACTTACCAGATTTCCCTTTTGTTCCACGGCCTTACGGTCATTGACAATATTTACCTCGCCTGCCGGGGCATCAATCGGCGGCGCTATTCCCTGCGCCGACCGTCCCGGGACGACACCACCATGGAAGCGGCCGAGACGCTGATCGAGGCTGTTCATTTGCACGCGCTGCGGGACGCGCCGGTGTCGACCCTCAGCTACGGCCAACAGCGCCAGCTGGAAGTCGCCCTGGCGCTGGCGGGCGCACCGCGCCTGATCCTGTTCGACGAGCCCGCGGCGGGGCTGTCCCAGACGGAACGGGCCGAGCTCGTCGAAATCCTGCAGTCCCTGCCGGAGCACATCGGCTTTATCATCATCGAGCACGACATGGACGTGGCGCTGCGGGTGGCGGAGAGCGTCACCATGATGCACAACGGGCGGGTCTTCAAAGAGGGCACGCCCGCGGAAATCGAGAGCGACCCGGAAGTCCAGGAGCTCTACCTCGGCCAGGGCAATGTCGAACGTGGAGACCAGGCGCGTGCGTGACCGGGCCCGCAATCAACGTCGTTCCGCCGCGTCGGCGGTGCTGCAGATCCGGGACCTGCATGTCCATTACGGCCAGTCCCACGCCCTGCAGGGCGTGGACCTGACCCTGGAGCAGGGGGTACACGCCGTGGTGGGCCGCAACGGCATGGGCAAGACCACGCTGTGCAACGCCATCATGGGCCTCCTGCCGGTCAGCCGGGGATCCGTGCGCTTCCAGGGCGAGGACATTACGGGACTGCCGCCCTACAAGGTGGCCTCGCGCGGCATCGGCTACACGCCCCAGGGGCGCCGCTTGTGGCCATCGCTGACCGTGGACGAGCACCTGCGGCTCACCGACAGCGGCGGCGCCTGGTCCCTCGACCGGATCTACAGCACCTTCCCGCGCCTTGCGGACCGCCGGCAGAACAGCGGCGGACAGTTGTCGGGCGGTGAGCAGCAGATGCTGGCGATCTCGCGGGCGCTGCTGCAGGACCCCGAGCTGCTGATCCTGGACGAGCCCACCGAGGGCCTGGCCCCGGTAATCGTCGACCAGGTGGAGAAGCTGCTGGCGGAGCTCGCCGCCGACGGCGAGGTGTCGATCCTGTTGATCGAGCAGAACATCGCAGTGGCCACCGCCATCTCCGACGACATCGCTATCATGGTCAACGGCCGGATCAGCCGCGTCATGCCCGCCCGGGAACTGGCCGCGGACCGCACCCTGCAGGAGCGGCTGTTGGGAGTCGGCCGGCATTCCCACGAGGATCTGGAGGACACGGCGCCCGCGCCAGCACCCGCCGCAAGCGCGGCGTCGGAATCCGATGAATCAGCGCCGGAGGCGCAAGAGGGCAGCGCGCCATCATCCGACACGCGGTTCGCCACCAGTGTCGTCTATGTGCCGCCCACCCGATGGTCCAGTGCCGCCTGGCAGGAAAGTGGTCCCGGCGGCGAGGCGCTGCCCAAGCCGTCCGCCGCCGAGCCGCCTTCCCGGCCCTTCGATGCCCGGCCCGAGCCGCTTTTCAAGGAGCCCATGCAAGCCCTGCGAACGTCCGACGAGGATTTCGTGTATGTCGTGGGCACGTTCGACACCAAGGGGTCCGAGCTGGCCTATGTCCGGGACCGGGTGGCCGGGCACGGCCTGCGGGTGCGAACCGTGGACCTGTCCACATCCGGCAAGCCGTCGTCGGCGGATATTCCGCCCCACGTGGTGGCCGCTTATCATCGCGGCGGCTCCAGCACGGTGTTCACCGGCGAGCGCGGCGCATCGGTGCGCGCCATGGGCGAGGCGTTCGAGAACTGGATCCGGCACCAGGGCGGCGTCGCCGGTATCATTTCCGCCGCCGGATCCGGCGGTACGGCCCTGGCCACCCCCGCCATGCGCGCCCTCCCGGTGGGGGTGCCCAAGGTGATGATCTCCACCGTGGCCTCCGGCGACGTCGCCCGGTATGTCGGCTCCTCGGACATCATGATGATGTACTCGGTGACCGACGTGCAGGGGCTGAACCGGATTTCCCGACAGGTGCTCGCCAACGGCGCCAATGCCCTGGCCGGCATGGTGATGGACGCGCGCAAGGCCGCGCGGGAAGTCCGCGGCGGCGGCGACAAGCCGGGCCTGGCCCTGACCATGTTCGGAGTGACCACCACGGCGGTGCAGCAGATTGTCTCCCGGCTCGAGGACCGCTACGACTGCATGGTGTTTCACGCCACCGGCACCGGTGGACGCTCCATGGAGAAGCTGGCGGACAGCGGCTTGTTGACGGCGGCGGTGGACCTCACCACCACGGAGATCTGCGACATGATGATGGGCGGCGTGTTCGCCGCCGACGAGGATCGCTTCGGCGCCTTCAGCCGCACGCGTATTCCCTGGGTCGGCTCGGTGGGCGCCCTGGACATGGTGAACTTCGGCGCGCCGGATACCGTGCCCGAACGCTACCGCGGCCGGACTTTCGTCGAGCACAACCCCCAGGTCACGCTCATGCGCACCACGGCTGAAGAAAACCGGCGCATGGGCGAGTGGATCGCCGACCGCATCAATCTGATGACCGGTCCGGTGCGCTTCCTGATTCCCGAAGGCGGGGTATCTGCGCTGGACGCGCCGGGCCAGCCCTTCCACGATCCCGAGGCGGACCGCGCGCTGTTCGACGCCATCGCCGGGCGCTTCCAGGAGACCGCCTCCCGGAGGCTGGTTCGCACCCCCCACCACGTCAACGACCCGGCCTTTGCCCAGGCCGTGGTGGACGCACTGGAGGAAATCAATCCCATGCACAGGAGCATCAGAAATGCCACGATTTGAGCGGGCAGCATTGCTCGAGAAATTCAACGACCTCAGGCGCCGGGGCATTCCCATCGTGGGCGGCGGCGCGGGCACCGGGCTGTCGGCCAAATGCGAGGAGGCGGGGGGCATCGACCTGATCGTCATCTACAATTCCGGCCGCTATCGCATGGCGGGCCGCGGCTCGCTGTCGGGCCTCATGCCCTACGGCAACGCCAACGATGTGGTCATGGAGATGGCGCATGAGGTGCTGCCCGTGGTGTCGAAGACGCCGGTGCTGGCGGGGGTCAACGGGACCGACCCGTTCTGCATCTTCGACCACTACCTGGACCAGGTGAAAGCCATCGGCTTCTCCGGCGTGCAGAACTTCCCGACGGTGGGGCTCATCGACGGCAACTTCCGCGCCAACCTGGAGGAGACCGGCATGGGCTACGGCCTGGAGGTGGACATGATCCGCCTGGCCCGCGAGAAAGGCCTGCTCACCACGCCCTACGTGTTCTGCGAGGACGACGCGAAGGCCATGGCATCGGCCGGGGCGGACATCGTGGTCTGCCACCTGGGACTGACCACCGGCGGCTCCATCGGCGCCGAGACCGCCCTGACCCTGGAGGAATGCCCGGCGCTGGTGAACGCCTGGGCCGAGGCCGCCCTGCGGGTGAACCCGGATATCCTGGTGCTGGCGCACGGTGGCCCGGTGGCCATGCCCGAGGACGCGCGCTACGTACTGGACAACACCGACAACTGCCACGGATTCTACGGCGCCTCGTCCATGGAGCGGCTGCCGACGGAAACCGCATTAACCGAACAGACCAGGGCCTTCAAGGCTCTTGGCACAGCCTGAACAGGAGGATGAAAGCATGAGCAGCGGTCTGGTTGGATCGATCATTCTCTGGCTCATCGTCGCGATCATCGCGATCGTGGTGGTGGTGTACCTGCTGAACTGGCTTTATCACCGCTCGACCCGGGAAGTCGCCTTCGTGCGCACGGGCTTCGGCGGCGAAAAAGTGGTCATCAGCGGCGGGGCGTTCGTGCTGCCGATCCTGCACGAAGTCACCCCCGTCAATCTCAATGTGGTGCGGATTCCGGTGAACCGCAGCCGGGAGGAAGCGATCAGCACCCGCGATCGGATGCGGGTGGACGTCGAGGCCGAGTTTTTCGTGCGTGTGTCCCAGGAGCCGGAGGCGGTCTCCGCGGCTGCCTCGACCCTCGGCCGGCGCACCATGGAGCGCGAGGGTCTGGGCGAGCTGCTGTCCGGCAAGTTCGTCGGGGCGCTGCGCTCGGTGGCCGCGGAAATGTCCATCGACGAGATGCACGAGCATCGTGAGGACATGCTTTCCAAGGTCGAGGAGCGGGCCCGGACCGCCCTGGCCCAAAACGGCCTGGAGCTGGAATCCGTGGCCATCACGGACCTGGACCAGACCAACCTGGAGTATTTCAACCCGGCCAACCGCTTCGACGCCGAGGGCATGACCCAGCTCATCGAGGCCATCGAGGGCCGGCGCAAGTTGCGCAACGACATCGAGCAGGCCTCCATGGTGGCGATCCGCAGCCGTAACCTGGAGGCCGAGAAGGAAACCCTGAAGCTGGAGCAGGAAAGCGAGAGCTCGCGCCTGGCCCAGGAGCAGGAGCTGGAGGCCATGCGCGCCGAACAGCGGGCGGCGATCCAGCAGTCCCGGGTCACCCGGGAGGCGGAGTCCGAACAGTGGCGCATCGCGAGCGAGCAGGAAACCCGCGAGCGCGAGATCACCCGCCAGCGTGCACTGGAAGGGGCGGAGATCGCTGCCCGGGAGGAAACGGAGAAGGCCCGCATCGATCATGAACGGTCCCTGGAAAGCGCCCGCCTGGATCGGGAGCACCATGTGCGGTCCCAGCAGATCAAGCAGAAGCACGAAATCGACCACTCTGAGATCGCCTCCAACGAGGATATCGAGCGCTCACGCATCGTGTCGGAGCGCCAACTGCGCGAGTCGCGTATCGCGGCGGACGAGGAGACCGAGTCCCGAGAGATCGTCAAGGGCCAGCAGGTGGAGAGCGCCCGGCTCACCGCCCACAAGACGGTGGAATCGGCGCGCATCGAGCAGGAAAAGACCCTGGACAAGGCGCGCATCGAGCGCGACCGGCTGCTGCGTGCGCAGCAGATCTCCCAGCGCCAGTCCATCGAGGAAGCCGAGATCTCCGCCAACGAGGAGATCGAGCGGGCGCGGGTGGCGTCGGAGCGCGGCCTGGACGAAGTACGCATCCTCAAGGAACGGGACCTCAAGCGTCTCGAAGTGGAGCGCGACATGGCGCTGGAGCTGGCGCAGATCGAGCGCCACATCAGCGTGCTGGAGAAGCAGTCGGAAGAAGCGGAAGCGCGCGCCACCACCGAGGCCGAGCGGGTGAAGGCGGTCGAGGCCGAAGAGAACGTGAACACCCGCCGCGAGACGGTGATTGCAGAGCGCATCGCCGCGGTGGACCGGCTGCTGGCGGAGAAGGATGCCGACACCACCCGCATCGCCGCGGAGGCGGACAAGATCTCCTCGGCGGTGGCGGCGGAGGCCCAGCGGCTGCGCAACGAGGCGGACAACATCCTCAGCCCCGATGCCCGCGCCGGCGCGCTGCGGGCCAGGATGATTGACCGCCTGGAGCACATCGTGCGCGAAAGCGTGAAGCCCATGGAGAACATCGAGGGCATCAAGATCCTCCATGTGGACGGACTGGGCGGGAGCGGCGACGGCCGCCACCGCTCGCCCACCGACGAGGTCATCGAGAGCGCCTTGCGCTACCGAGCCCAGGCGCCGCTGATCGACGAAATGATGAAGGAGATCGGCGTCGAGAACTCCAACGTCACGGGCATGGGCGACATCTTCCGCTCCGCCAGGGATGCGCAGGGCCTGGCCCAGAGTTCGGACAAGGGCTCGTCAAAGAGCGGCGGCCAGGAAAAGAACTCGGAAAGGAAATCCGAGAAAGAGTCGGACGAGTAGCGCGCCGTCATGCCACAGGTCTACACATCATCCGTCATCGGCGCACCGGCGGACCGGGTCTGGGCCACGGTCCGCGATTTCAACGGCCTGCCGGACTGGCACCCGAACATCGCCGAGAGCCGCATCGAAGGCGCCGCACCCGCCGACCAGGTGGGCTGCGTGCGCGCCTTCCGGCTGCACGACGGCGGCGCCATCCGGGAGAAGCTGCTGGCGTTGTCGGACTACGATTTCTGCTGCACCTATTCGATCCTGGAAAGTCCCATGGGGGTGACGAACTATGTCGCGACCCTGAAGCTGACCCCGATCACCGACGGCAGCCGCACCTTCGCGGAATGGTCGGCGGAATTCGACTGCCCGCCGGAGCGCGAGGCCGAGCTCACCCAGTTGATCGGCCAGGGGGTGTTCCAGGGCGGCTTCGACGCGCTGAAGGAACGGTTCGGCAGGTAGCGCAATGTCGGGTCCATATCCAACCGAACCGCGGCTCCCCGGGATTGCTTTCGGCGTCCCCGCAGATCGACCGCCTGTAGGTCGGGCGCAAGCCCGACAATTGTATGAGTCGGGCTCGCGGCCGACCTACAGGGTCGAGGGATACCGCGGGTGAAATCCCGTGATTAAGGTTCGCCGCAGCACGGTCATCGACGCCCCGGTTTCGGCGGTGTGGGCGGTGCTGCGCGACTTCAACGGCCACGACAAGTGGCATCCCGCGGTGGCGCAGAGCACGCTGGAGGAGGCGACCTGCGCCGACGAGATCGGGGCGGTGCGCCATTTTCGCCTCACCAGCGGCGAGCGCCTGCGGGAAAAGCTGTTGTCCCTGTCCGACCGGCAGCACAGCTTTCGCTACGCCATCGTGGACAGCGAGGTGCCGCTGCATGACTACGTGGCGGAAGTCCAGCTCAAGCCGGTGACCGACGGCGACCGCACGTTCTGGTCCTGGAGCTCGAAGTTCAACAGCCCCGCGGGCCGGGAGCGCGAGCTGGCGAAGCTGGTGGCGGAGAACGTCTACGAGGCCGGCTTCGAGGCGGTGCGCGGCCGGGTCGAGGCGCCGGCACGGACAACCCCGGCCACGGGCCGGTCCTATATCAGCGATCCCCGGCCCGCCACGGGTCCCGCCACGACGGAGGCGATTCCCGGCACGGCGATGATTATCGACCGCTACGGCGGCGCCGACGAGCTGCATCCGGCGGCGGTCTCGGCGCCGCCACCGGGGCCGGGAGAGATTCGGATGCGGCAGACCGCAGTGGGCGTGAACTTCATCGATGTCTATTGCCGCACTGGTTACTTCGGTCTGCTCCAGCCGCCCGGCGCGCCGGGCATGGAGGCGACCGGCGAAGTGATCGACGTCGGCGAGGGGGTGCGCCGCCTGTCGCCAGGCCAGCGCGTCGCCTACGCCTGTCCCCCGGTCGGCGCCTACGCCACGGTGCGCACCATGGACGCCGGCCTGGTGGTGCCCCTGCCGGATTTCATCGACGACGTCACCGCCGCGGGTGGTCTGCTCAAGGGCATGACGGCGGAGTTTCTCCTGCATCGCGTCCACCCGCTGAAAGCGGGGGAGACGGTGCTGATATTCGCGCCGGCGGGCGGAGTCGGCCGGCTGTTGTGCCAGTGGGCGGCGCACCTCGGCGCGACGGTGATCGGGGCGACTTCGAGCGAAGAGAAGGCCCGCGCGGCGCGCGATGCCGGCGCCCGGCATGTGATCCTGCCCGGGGAGGCCAGTCTGGAAGCGCAGGTGCGGGGGCTGACCGGCGGGCGCGGCGTCGATGTGATCTACGATGCGGTGGGCCGCGACAGCTTCGACCACTCGGTGGCCGCGCTTGCGCCCCGCGGGCATCTGGTGAGCTACGGCCAGGCCTCGGGCGACATCGGCGCCCGGGATATCGGTGCGCTGGCGGCAAGCTCCGTCACCCTGTCCCGGCCCAACTACGTGCATTACACCGATACGCCGGAGAAAGTCGCAGCCATCACGGAACGACTGTTCGATGCCATCCGCCGGCAGGTCATACGAATCGAGGTCGGGCATCGCTACAAGCTGAGCGAGGCCGCGGCGGCGCATCGGGCCCTGGAGAACCGGCAGACCACGGGATCGATCGTGTTGATCCCGGATTCATAGCCCGGGTTTGTACCCCGGCACCCGCGGGACGGGGTGTCTGAAAGGTTTCAATTGAACGAGAGAAGAAAATGAAATTCGCCGTATTTGACTGGAAAGGCATGCGCCACATCGGCCGCGTCAATGAGGCCGGGAAAACGGTCGACCGTTTTGACCTGCCCGCGGGGCTCGCCGACAATTTTGGCGTGGCCTGCCTGATCGACGCCCGCCCGCCGGCGGTGGCGGAGACTCTTGAGCTGGAAGAAGTGGTTTTCCAGGCGCCGATACCGCGCCCGCGACGCAATATTTTCTGTGTCGGCAAGAACTACTTTGACCATGCCAACGAGTTCGCGTCCTCGGGGTTCGACAGCTCCGCCGCCAAGGGGGCGGTGCCGGAAGCCCCTATCGTGTTCTCCAAGGTGCCGGAAACCGTGATCCCGACAGGGGAGCCGATCCGGATCGACCCGTCCGTGGACGAGGCTGTCGACTACGAGGCCGAGCTGGCGGTGATCATCGGCAAGACCGGCCGCAGTATCAGTCCCGGGGATGCCCTGTCCCACGTCTGGGGCTACACCATTGTCAACGATGTCACCGCGCGGGAGCTGCAGGGCCGGCACAGCCAGTGGTTGATCGGTAAGTCCCAGGACACTTTCTGCCCCATGGGCCCCTGGGCTGTGACCGCCGACGAGATCGACCTGGTAAACACCGCGGTGCGCTGCTGGATTAACGAAGAGCTGAGGCAGGATGCGAACACCGGGCTACTGATCTTCGACGTCCCCACAATCATCGCCGCAATCTCCAACGGCATCACCCTGTGGCCCGGCGACGTGATCGCCACCGGGACTCCGGCGGGGGTCGGCATCGGCTTCAAGCCGCCCAGGTACCTGGCGGCGGGGGACCGGGTCCGCATCGAGATCGAGAATATAGGCGTGCTGGAAAACCCCGTGGAGCAGGTATGACCGATTTCAGAGTGGGCAGTATGGTGATCGAGGACACCGGCGAGGGGCCGGCAGTGGTGATGGTCCACGGCCTGGGCGGCACGTCCAACAGCTTTCAGACCCTGATGGGTGGCCTCGAAGGCTTCCGTATCCTGCGGCCCGACCTGCCGGGTGCCGGACGCTCGGCCTACCGGCCGGGTCTCCCCGGACTGGTGCGCATGGCGTACTCGCTGAAGGACTGCCTGCGCGCTGCCGGGCTGGAACGGGCCCATTTCGTGGGCCACTCCATGGGCACGCTGCTGTGCCAGTACCTCGCGGCGGCGTCCCCGGACATGGTCGACAGCCTCGCACTGTTCGGGCCTATACTGGAGCCGCCGGCGGCCGCGCGCCAGGCCCTCAAGGAGCGCGCCGGGGCAGCGCGGACCGCCGGCATGACCGGCGTCGCCGACGCGGTATCGACGGGCAGCGTGGCCGAGGCATCGCGTCGCGACAACCCGGTCACCGCGGCGTTCGTGCGCGAGAGCCTGACCCGCCAGGATCCCGCCGGCTACGCCGCCCACTGCGAGGCGCTGAGCGAGGCGCCGGCGGCGGACCACGCGGCGATACGCTGTCCGACGCTGCTGGTGGCGGGGGAGAACGACCCGGTGGCGCCGGTGGACATGGTGCGCCGGCTCGGCGAGCGGATAGACAAGGCCCGGGTCGAGGTCATACCCGGCATCGGGCACTGGATGATGGTGGAGGCTCCCGGGCGCTCCACTGAACTGCTTCGCGCTCACCTCGATACGAGCGCATCACAACCCGGCACTGGAGGGTAGCACCATGGCGGAAAACAGCTTCAGCGGCTGGGGCGGCGGCAACGGCGCCCCCGATCGCGAACCCGAAATCACTTTCAGCAACGTGCGCATTCTGGATGCCACCGGCGAGGCGCCCTACACCGGCGACGTCACCGTGTCGGGCAACCGGATCAAGTCCGTCAAACGCTCCGGCATGGGGAGCTACAGCTTCAACACCAACGGCGGCCAGCGCATCGACTGCCGCGGCATGACCCTGATGCCCGGCCTGATCGACGCGCACCTGCATTTGAGCTGGAACAACGCGCCTGGTATCAACCCGATCCAGATGATGCCGGTGGAGGAACATGTCATCAACTGCATCGAGATGGCCAAGGTGGTGTTGGACGCCGGTTTCACGGCGGGCCGCGGCGCCGCGGCGGCGAAGATCCGGCTCGATGTGGTGATCCGCGACGCCATCAACGCCGGGCGCTGTCCCGGCCCGCGCTATACCGCTGCCGGACCCGAGATTACTTCCGTGGGCGGTCTGGGTGACGCCACGCTGCCGCACATAGATCATCCGGGCCTGAATCTCGGACTGGTGGTATCCGGTCCCGAAGAGGTCCGGCGCACCGTGCGCGAGTTGATCAAGTGGGGCGTGGACACCATCAAGCTCAACCTTTCGGGCGAAGAGATCACCGGCATGTCGGCCGAAACCAACCAGTTCGGCGACGACGAGATCGCCATGGCGGTCAGGGAAGCGCGCGGGCGCGGCAAGACCCTGGCGGCCCACGCGCGGTCCAAGGAGTCGATCCAGAAATGCGTAGAGTTCGGTATCGACTACATCTACCACGCTTCCTTCAGCGATGAAAAAACACTGGACATGCTGGAAGCGGCCAAGGACAAGCACTTCGTGGCCCCGGGCCTGGCCTGGCTGCTCAATACGGCGCGCAACGCGGGCGACTACGGCATCAAGCCCGGTACGCCGCTCACTGATATGTACGAGCGCGAGCTCGAGCATGCCGTGGACACCATGCAGAAGATGCACAAGCGCGGGATCCGGGTGCTGATCGGCGGCGACTACGGCTTCGCCTGGACGCCCCACGGCACCAACGCCAAGGATATCGAGTACTTCGTGGACCTGGTGGGCATGAGCCCCATGGAGGCGATCCAGGCCGGCACCAAGTACGGCGGCGAGATCATGGGTATGGGCAACGAATTGGGCCTCCTCCGGGAGGGCTACCTGGCGGACATGCTGTTGGTGGATGGCGACCCGCTGTCGGACGTGCGCATTCTCCAGGACCAGAAGCGGCTGGTGGCCATCATGAAGGACGGCAAGTTCCACAAGTCCCCGGACGGCCTGTCCATGGGCATGGGTCTCGGTGCAGGAATGCGCTATACCGCCTGACCGGCCACAAAATCAATGGAGTCAGACTCGATTGATCCCGGAGTCGTACGGCAGCACCGGGATGGGGTGGGGTCGTGGGCAGTACGTGGGTTCCTGTAGCGGGGAGCGAGGGGCCGGGAGGGTCTGCCAGGGCCGCTGTAAATACATCTGTGTACGCTCTGGCTCAAACGTCCCTGTTTTCGACAGCCCTGTCAGACCCTCCCGGCCCCTCGCTTGTGGCGAACTCAGTCTATGGGGAGATCAATCGAGTCCGACCCCGTTGAATTGAACTCCGCGTCGGACTTCGCCGGCGTACATACCGAAATGTCTGCGAAACGTGCGCGAGAAGGCGGCTTCGGACTGGTAGCCGACGGACTGGGCAACGGACAGCACGGACTCCCCCTTAGACAGGGCCGACCAGGCCAGCTGCATGCGCCACCAGGTCTGGTAACGTCGCCAGGTCCAGCCGCTGGCGACCTTGAAAGTGCGTGCGAAACGTGCCCGGCTCATGTGGGCGGTGCCGGCGGCTTTCTCGAGGGTCCACGGCTCGTCCGGCGACTCGTGAAACCCTTTCATCGCCCGGCTCAACGCCGGGTCGGTATACGCCGTCAGGAATCCGACCGGCTGGCGCGCATCCCTGATGCAGTGTCGTACGACTTCCATGAACACGACTTCCGCAAGGCGGTCGACGATGACCTCGCTGCCCGGGCCACCAGACCGGCTCACGGCCACCAGCTGTTCGAGAACCGGCATCAGCCACCTTGCGGCTTCGGAGTGGTGGCGCACAATCAGGTATTCGGGCCATGCGTCCAGCAATTGTTCCGAGGCGCGGTGCTCGAAACGGATGGCGGCGCAGAGCAGGCCCGTAGCGTCGGGTCGCCATTTCTCGCTCAGGTCATGGCGCTCACCGGGGTATCCAGGCGGCGAGATCGGGACGAGCCTGTGCCGGATCTCCCTGGGAAACAGCACTACGTCTCCGGTACGAAGCGCGGTTTCATGGCCGCCGACATCGAGGATGCACTCCCCGTGGGACACCAGGTGAAAGCAGGTTTGTCCGACTGCATGCTCTTCCAGGAGCCAGTCCCCGCAGACCTGCTGATTGTGGTAGACGCTGCACTGGAGTTGCAGGAGCCGGAGGAAGTCGTCGAGTGCGGACATCGATACGAAACAGCAAGAAATAGAGACGGATTATAACTTTTCGTATCACAAAGGGGGTAGTCTGCCTCTACATTCAACATTTGGAGGGTTATATGTTTACCACGCACACCCCCGACACGGCCCCTGCCGAATCCGCCCAGGTGCTGAAAGGCGTCCAGGAGAAGATGGGCTTCGTCCCGAATCTTTTCGCCCATATAGCGGAATCCCCGACGGCCACCAAGGCCTATGCCCAGCTCAGCGAGCTGCTCGGGCAGTCGTCGCTGTCACCGCAGGAGCTGCAGATCGCCCTGCTCGCCACCAGCGTGGAGAACCGGTGCCATTTCTGCGTGGCGGCCCATACCGCCGGCGGAACCAAAGCCAAGGTGTCCCAGCAAACCCTGGACGCTATCCGTTCGGAAACTGCGCCTGATGATGCAAAGGATGCGGCGCTGGTTCAGTTCGTGCGCCGGGTCGTGCGCGACCGGGGTTGGGTGCCGGAATCCGAAGTCAAGGCATTCGTGGATGCCGGCTACAGCGAAGCTCAGATATTGGACGTGATCACGGCCGTTGCGCTCAAGACGCTGTCCAACTACAGCAACCATCTTACGAATCCGGCGCTGAACCCGGAACTGGAAAAGTTTACCTGGGAACCCGAAGCGAAGCAGTCGAAGGTTGGTTGATCGTCGGCTTGGGATCAATGGGGGCAGACTCGATTGATCAACCAAGTTTTCGACCATGCCGGTTGATTCGCAGGATCAATCGAGTCTGACCTCATTGATTCCGTCGAATACTTCTGTGTCCGGATGAAAAGCGATCCAGGCGAACCAGTACGCGATTACCGTCGGGATCTCGCTGCCGGATTCGTCCAGCACCCGGCCGGTGCGGTTGACGGCATCGAAATGCACGGTCAGCCGGCGCCCCGCGAGCTCGTCCTGGAACGGCGTGTCGAGCTTCGACAGTTCCGCGAACGGGTAGGCCTTCATCTGTCCATCCAACTCCAGGCCGATCACCTGTTCTTTGGAATGATACCGGGCGTCGCGGTTGGCAACTGGAAACCAGACCTGTTCGCTGTTCTCGTAGCCCGCATAGGGCGCGCGATCGTAGTTTCGGTTGTATCCGGTTTCCGTGGACAGCACCAGGGTATCCGGGTGGCGTGTTCGCCAGTCGCGCCAGGTCGTGTAACTGGCCGGCAGATGCTCCAGCCGGGTCCCGATCATCGGGCCGCTTACGGCTTCTGCCATGATCTGTGACCACAGGGACTCTGTCTCCCGGTCATAGAGGAGCACGTCGCTGTTGTAGAGGAGCCCGGATACACCGAAGCTGGTGTTCCGGCCTCCGACACCGGACGAGAACGCCATACCCGTGCCGCACAGCGGGCAATAGCTGACCACCACTTCTTCGCCGTCGAAGTCGTCGTTCACGACTTCGTGGTAATTCAATATCTTGATGGGATACGCCTTGGCCACGCCGTTCAGGGTCATGCCCATGACGCGGTCTGCCGGCGCCAGGAAGTCAACGGATGCAGGTTTGAGGAACCTGGGTTCGTCGATCGCCGGAATACCGTCCTTTGGCGGCCCGCCGTGGTGAATATCATCCCGGGGGATCGACGTTTCACTCAAGTCAAAGCCGTTGAGCGACGGCCCGGCACCGTTTGCCGCTGCAGCCAGCAGCAGGAGTGCGACGCACTGTGGACGTATCACCGCCGGAAGAAGTCTCATAGTCAACACAATCTCATGGTCGTGGCAAAAAAATGAACCTTGACGATACAGACGGACACGATGCGGATTTTATTCCCGTAGTCGTCATTGCATCCTTAGGGAGTCTCCGAACAATTGGAGAAGTCGTCATTGCGAGCGCAGAGAAGCAATCCAATTTGCCCGCCAATTAACGCTTTACGGATTATTTTGTCGCTCCGCTCCTCGCAATGACGCACTTGATCAGAGATTCCCTGAGTCTGGAGACGGACCCTGCTCGTTGTGTAACCCGACACGCGGTCCCGGCATCCAATCAGTAACAGCGAAGTATCGCTGAGCAGGCTGAACAGTAAGCAGCCGTAAATGAACTATCAATCGGAGATTACTATCATGAAACTGAACAGTTCGAAAATTCGATTGCGTAACGCCGCCCTGATCCTGGGTGTTTTGGCTGTCGCACCTCTGGCCGCACAGGCCATGATCACGGACCACGAGGTCGATATCCTGCGGCTCGAACCGGACTCGGCTCTCAATGCAGACCAGCGCTCGTCCGGAGATTCCGATTCCGCGCTCGCGCGTCGGTTCGGTGCCAACAGCGGGGTGTGGACCAACGGTAACTCCGTGAAATCCCTGAATGCGTCCGGCGAAGCAGCCGCCGACAGCGCGCACAATGCTGATTGGCGCGACGCCGAACACTTCAACCGGCTGCGGTAGGACGCTCGATCCGGTTTCAGCATCACGTGACAATACCGGATTCAGGCAATCGAGCACGGCGGCTTGGCCGCCGTGCTCCTGTCGTTACGATGTGCAAGTCTGTGGTCCGATGATGCCGCGTTATCCGTCGGGCTCTCGTTGGCGGGTTTCGCGCCATCCGGCTTGAGTACTCGACGCGGCCCCGGACCCGGCAGGGGCGCTCAAGAACTTTATAACGCGCTCAGAGTCTCACCGAACATGCTTGGAGGGACGGGCGTTGCGCGGACGGCCCGAATACACGAACGCCACTTGGAGAAGTCTTCCAGTATGAAACAGATTCCATCAACCGGACCTTCGTTCGGAGAAGAGCTGCGCCAAAACGGTTTGGGTTCCCTGAAGCGAGCCCACCTGACCGAGTTGCAGGTCAACGTCGGCAAGTTGTGCAATCAGGCGTGCAGCCACTGTCATGTCGATGCAGGACCCAAACGAACGGAGATCATGACCCCCGAGATTATGGCGCGGATCGTGGCGTGGCTGGAGGATGCCGGCATTGCGCATGTCGACATAACCGGCGGCGCGCCGGAGTTGAACCCCGGTTTCCACCGTTTCGTCGATGACATTCTTCAGGCGGGCGCCCGGGTCACTTCGCGGTGCAATCTTACAGTCCTATTCGAGCCCGGCCAGGAGGATCTGGCACAGTGGTATGCCGACCGCCAGGTACGCCTGGTCTGTTCCCTGCCCTGCTATTCACGCCGCAATGTCGATGCCCAGCGCGGTAAGGGCGTATTCGGCAAGAGCATTGAGGCACTCAAGGCCCTGAACGAGGTCGGGTACAGCTCCGATCCCGAGCTGGTACTGGACCTCGTGTACAACCCCGGCGGAGCCAGTCTCCCGCCGTGCCAGGAGTCGTTGCAGGAAGAGTACCGGGAACGCCTTTGGGAGGACTTCGGTATACGGTTCAACAATCTTTTTACTCTCGCCAACCTGCCCATCAACCGTTTCGCGCATTTTCTGGAACGCCAGGGTAAAGCCGAGGAGTATCAGCACCTCCTGATCGACAACTTCAACCCGGACACCGTCAATGGCCTGATGTGCCGCCATATCATATCGGTGGACTGGGAAGGCCGCGTCTATGACTGTGACTTCAACCAGATGCTGGAGCTGCCCATGGGCATGAACGGTGTGCAATACCTGTGGGACATCGATTCCAGGGAACTGGCAGACCAGCCAATCCGCGTGGACCGGCATTGTTTCGGCTGCACCGCCGGCGCCGGCTCGAGCTGCGGAGGCGCGTTGACATGACGCCGTCACCAAAGCACCTGCCGACGTCCCTGCTTTTGCTGCGCCTGGGAATCTTCCTGGTTTTCCTGATGTGGACCCTGGACAAGTTCGTGCAGCCGGAGCATGCGAGCCAGGTGTTTGCGTATTTCTATGGTCTGTCCGGGTTGGCGCAAACCACCCTGTATGTGATAGGCGCTTTGCAGATGGTGCTGATCGCGCTGTTCGTAGCCGGTGCCTACAAGACCCTTACTTACGGTGCGATCACCGCTTTTCATGCCGTGTCGACATTCACTTCCTTTCCACAATACCTGCGACCGTTCGACAATCTCCTGTATTTCGCTGCGTGGCCGATGCTGGCGGCATGTGTGGCGCTTTTCCTTTTGCGGGAGCACGACACCTTGACACTGCTACGCCGCTGAAGCGGCCGGGACGCAGTGGACGTTCGCCGTATGGGATGATGCGACGGGTGCATCGAATGCTGCCGGCAACGCCAAACGCCACTTGAAATACCAGGAGCCTGTCCGATCACTCGGACAGGCTCCTGGCCGTCGGCTTCCTCACGGCCCCTTTCTGGGTGCTGGTGCGGAAGCGCTCCGCGGCGTCCGCGAGCCGGCGGAGGCGGCGGGTCAGAAGGGCGGAAATTATCAGTGCGGTGACGAGGGCGGACACCAGGGCGGTGCCGGCGGACCACACACCAAGTGTCAGTGCATGGCTGTGTCGAATGTCGTCAACGACCGTGTGGAACTTCGCGCCGGTCAGGACCAGGTACAGGTACCCGGTCAGCTCGCCGTCGTCGGTTATCGATGAGGCGGAGAAGATCACGCCCTGCTCCGGGCGGATCGGATCTTCGCCGGAAAGGGGGAACGGGTCTCCGGCCAGCATCTTCCGAATCGGAGTGGTGTCCACGCTTTCGACCTGAATACCTGATTCCGGAACCGAGTGTGCGAGGATCCCCCCTCCGGCGTCGAGCAGGTATACGTCGACGCCCGGATTGACAGACGCCATGGCGTTGAACAACGACTCGAGCCGCGCTGCGTCGGGCCGACCGCCGATGAGCAGCTCTTCCCGGTCGACGATCTGCGCCGCCAGGGACCGGTTCAGCTTCTGATAGAGCTCCTGATGGTACAGATCGCTGCTGTAGTAGATCAGTGCCCCGAACATGAAGCCGATAATCGCGTACAGGCCCACTAGAACGAGCGCGACTTTTGGAAACAGGCGCCGAAACAAACGCTGCGCTCCTGTGTCTATGCGCCCGTGATCGCCGGCGCCAACCGGCGCGTGTCATCGTTGCCGATAATCGATGTCGGGTCTGGCATGGTTCCGAAACGCGGCATGGTCCCGGAAAGACTGTCGACGGGGTTCGTTTATTCCCGTATTCATGACTTCGGTGCGGGCGGATCGCATAAATATTCCGGCCGTGACAGGCGGACCTGACTCTCACAGCCGGGACAGGTAGTCCGCGATGGAATCGATTTCCGCATCCGTCAGTCCCTGCGCGACGGGCTTCATCTGCACGATGAGGCCCTTGTCCCGGGCTCCCGACCTGATGTCCTGGATCTGTCGTATCAGGTAGTCCCTGTTTTGTCCCGCGAACTTGGGATAACCGCTGTTGATGGGCGTTTCACCGTCGTCGCCATGGCAGGCGGCGCAGCCTTTTTCCGAGTACAGGGCATCACCTTCAAAAGTGCTGGCGGCAGCTGATACCGATGCAGCGAACGCCGCGTTCAGGGCAAGAGTCGCGAATCTGCGTTTCACGTAGGTTTCCCCAGAGAGCCTCGAGTGAATGGGTCGAACTGTAGTTGTGTAATGACGACAGTCGTCGCTCTGAAATCCCCTTCAGGCAGGGCCCGACAACCATGTCCGGAAGATGGCTGGCGCCCGATGGAACCACGCTCCGTTCCGCGGGGTCGAAGTATTGGATATGGAGGATGTATGGTGAACGGACTCGGACAACCGATTTTTCGGTCCCGCTAACAGGCTGTTTTTCAACAGCCTGTTAGACCCATAGACGGAGAGTCCCTCATGCGATTTACGCTGACCGCCGCTGTACTTGCACTGCTTCTTGCCGCCTCAATGTCTGCGAATGCCGATGACCGGAACCCCTACTCGGGTATGCAGAGCGTTGATACCGGTGTCCCGATCCTGGAATATCAGGAGTCGCTTCTTGAGGCCGTGAAAGCCAACGATATGGGGGTGGTGGCTCAAGCCTGTGCCGACTGCGGTGCAAAGGCGGTGCTGGGCAAGGATATCCCCCGAAACCGCGTGATCATGATTTTCCATCCGAGGTTTGCGGTGCGAATGCTCGAGGCCAGCGTGGCCGCCGGCATCGAAGCTCCGCTGCGTCTGTATCTGACGGAACAGGAAGACGGTACGGCGAGACTGACCTATCGGCTGCCGAGCCATGTATTCGGGGCTTATGAAGTGGCGGCGCTGGACGAGCTGGGCCGGGAGCTGGACGGGACAATCGCCCGTATCGTCGACGACGCGGGACGGTAAGCACCAGCAGCCTGTCCGAGTAATCATGGCGCCACTGCGGCGGTGGCAAATCGGCCCATATTTCCGATCCTTTTGTTCGACGGATCCCTGCGCCTTACCCCTTCGGGGCTGGCGCGAAAAATCGCTCTGGGCGATTTTTTCGTCATATCGTTACCACTATGCTCCTCGAATCATCGAAAATCTGGCCTCGGTTGCCCACTCGCCTCGCTACGCGCGGGTCACTCGGACAGGCTCCTAGTGCATATCCCGGGTCAACGCGGTGATTGACAAATCGGTCCATGGGCTTTGGCTCGCCGTCGCGGCCACCGTGGTGCTGACGCTGATTCTGCACCTGCAAAGGAGCGGTGGGACCCTGGCGGTGCTTTTCGTCATTGGCATTGCCCTGGGCGCAACGTTGTACCACGCCGCGTTGGGTTTCACGGCCGCTTATCGCCGATTCTTCCTGGATGGAGAGATCTCGGGGATTGTGGCCCAGATTGTAATGCTTGCGGTTGCCATGACCCTGTTTGCCCCGGTGTTGGCGGCTGGCGAAGTTTTTGGCCATGGTGTTTCCGGCGCCGTCGCGCCGGTAGGCGTGTCGATGGTGCTGGGCGCCTTTTTGTTCGGTATCGGTATGCAGCTGGGCGGGGGGTGCGGTTCCGGCACCCTGTTTACCATGGGCGGAGGCGATGCGCGAATGGTTGTCACGCTGGCGTGCTTCTGCATCGGCGGCTTCTGGGGCAGCCTGGACCTGGCCTGGTGGAGGACGCTTCCGGAAGCCCCTGCCGCTGCGCTCGGGGAACGCTGGGGGTATGGACGAGCGTTGGCGGCTCAATTGGTCGTTCTCGGTCTGGTCTATGTCGTCCTGCGGCGCAGGTTCGGCCGGCCGGTTCCGTCGCGCCCGCCGCCGGGCGGGCCGGAGCGCCCATCGCTCCTGTATGGACCGTGGCCGTTGCTGCTCGGGGCGGTGCTACTGGCGGTGCTGAACTGGTTGACGCTGCTCGTAGCCGGCCATCCCTGGAGCATCACCTGGGGGATGACGCTCTGGGGCGCCAAGGCGGCAGTGCTTGTGGGTTGGGAGCCGGTGGGGCAGGGCTTCTGGTCTGGATTGTTTCAGCAACAGGCTCTGGCGAATCCGGTGCTTGACGACCCAACGTCCGTAATGGACGTGGGCATCATTGCCGGCGCGTTCGTGGCCGCGGTTCTGGCAGGACGCTTCAGGCCGACGCTTCACATACCACCGCGCGCCCTGTTGGCTTCCGTAGTTGGCGGTTTCCTGCTGGGATACGGCGCCCGGTTGGCCTACGGCTGCAACATCGGTGCGTTTTTCTCCGGGGTGGCATCCACCAGCCTCCACGGCTGGTTGTGGATAGCGGCGGCACTGCCCGGCAACTGGCTCGGTATCAAGTTGAGGCCCTGGTTCGGCCTGCCGCGGTAACAGGGGCTCGGATCAGCCGGTATTCATTTGCCGGCAGCGCGCTTCGCCGCGACGATACCCTTGATTATCTGTTCTGGTATTTCTTCGCTGCCGTCGCCGTTTTCACCGTGGAAGTTCTTTTGACATAACGTGATCGATCGGCGGTAGCGCTCAAGGTAGTCCTTGCAGCCGGTGCACAATCGTATGTGCCACTCAAATACGAGTTGCTGCTTCCTGGGCAGCTCCCCGGCCAGGTAATCATCCAGGAACTGGTCGGCTTCCTCGCAGGTCACCATCATCGGCATATACTGCATCATCATGGCTCTTATTTGGCTCATCCAGGTAACTCCCGCCGGGTGTAATTCTATATAGCATTACTTTCAACTATCGGGTCCAGCAGCCGCTTGAGCGCCGCACGGGCCCGGTGCAGCCTGGTTTTCACCAATGGTTTGGAAATATCCAATAGTTCCGCTGTTTCAGAGGTGCTGAGTTGCTCTATATCCCGTGCTATTACGATCGCTCGATACTCGTTCGGCAGACGGTCTATGGCAGCTCTGATTGCAGCCTGCGTTTGACCCTGTTCATACAGATTCTCGACTTCCTTCGCTTCCGAGAGCGGGGCTTCCTCGATCCGCATCCCCTGCGGATCGAATGCAGGGAGCAGATCATCCAGCGAATCCTCCCGCGTGCGGTTCCTGGATCGCAGCCGCATCAACGCGGTGTTTGCGGTGACGCGATGCAGCCAGGTATCCAGACTGGAACGCCCCTGAAACTGGGCCATGCTGGTAAAGCATTTCAAAAGGGCTTCCTGGAGGCAATCATGTGCGTCGGCCTCGTTGCCGGTAATGCGCCGGGCAACCGCCAGCATTCGGCCGCCGTGATTCCTGACCAAAATCTCGAAAGCGCTCTCATCGCCTGCCAGGATGCCTTGTACCAGCTCCGCTTCCGTGACATCGGTTTCCGCGTGGCTCTGAGTCGTGTTCACAGGGTTGGATGCCATAGGTGCTCCAGAGGTTACACTCCTACGAGAAGGTGCGCCCCGCGGGCAGGACCGCTACGAGGTGGACTTTGCGCGCTCGGACAGGCATTGCTGGTAGTGCTTGTACTTCTCGTGCTCACGCCATTCATTGGCAATGGAGGCCATGTTAGCCCGGATGTGGGCTTCGGCCTGCTCCCGGCAGTCTCCTTTGGCGGCGGCGCCGGCCTGCCGTTCCAGTGAGGCGGCGCAGGCGGAAAGAATCATCGTGGCTGATAGCAGTAGAATCGCACGCATTGCTGATCTCCAGGTTCCCGTGGCGCAAGGCGCCGTGTGTTCTTCGTGCCCGGATTGTGGGCCCATGGGGATTCACCGTTAACGGTGGTTCCGTTCCAGTGTTCAGACGCGGTCACCCCGCTAGAAATTCCCCGAGCCGGGCGAGTGTTCGAGGATGAAGCGCATCACATCACGGGCCGGAATGGCGTACGCGGCACCGGTATTGACGTATTCACCGTCCCGGTTTTCCAGGTCAAAAGCGAAAATCATTCCCACCAGTTCCCCGTCCATGTCGAAGACGGGGCCCCCGGAATGGCCGGGTTCGACGCGTAATGCGAGCTGTATGGGTCCCTGAAAGCCGTACTCCCCATAACCCACGCGTCGACCGAGGGCCGGGTCAGTGACGTGCCCGACTGATACGGCGCCGGGACGGTTGCCTGGGGTGCCGATGGCGAAGACCGGCTGATTCCGGCGGGCCCCGGAGGCGGGCCGGACTGCCGCAAACCGGGTTCCTGTGCCTTCGATCTGCAGCAATGCCAGTTCACGTTCGGCATCCACCTTGAGGATACGGGCGGGGTACACGCGGCCGTCTACCGTGGTCACCCTGGCCTCCAAAGACGTGCTCTTCGCGATGTGAGCCGCGGTGACGACGTAGCCGGCGGGATCCACGATGACGCCGCTTGCGCCGGTGATGATCTCCGGTCCCGGTTCGTGTCCACGATTCCGGCGTGGTGACGCCTGGTTCATGACCACGTTCATGACTACGAGTTTCACGTAGGAGCGTGACGCCGATTCGGCAGTTACCCGGAGGATTTCCATATCGAAATGCGGGGAAGCGGACTGTGCAAAGCGCAGCTGCACCGGCCCGCGTCCGCCTGGCGGTCCGGTGCAGGCAGCAGCAGTGAACGTCAGCAGAAACAGAATGAAGGTGCCCGCCGGCCGCCCGGCAATCCGCTTGGTAAAGGTGGGCGACATCGATTTGCGGGCCTGGTGTCCTGTTGATCTGGTTCTCCATACGTCCGCACTCGCAAGGCAAAGTTCCGGAAACGGATAGATGGAACTTTAGCCGGCCGGGAATAAATTCAGAAGAGCCGCCGTCTTGCTCTTACCTTGACGAAATAACAACAAGCAGTGTTGCAGGGATACAACACGCGCCCCGCGGGCGGAGATCACCCAATCGTGATCAACAAACAATGAGGACGACGTTATGAACCATACTCCAACGCGGACACAGATATCCCGTAGTGTCCGATCCATTCTGATCGGTTCGAGCACCGCGCTGGCGCTCTCCGCGGGCGGCGGCGTGGTGGCGGCCGAACCCCAGGACATCGATGTTCTGAAGGATCAAGTGCGGATGCTGATGGAACGCATCGACGAATTGGAACAGCAACAGGCCGCTTCCGACCGAAAAACCACTGAACACGAAGAGCAGTTATCCCAGGCCAAGGAGCGGGTGGAAACGGCGCCGGCCAATGTCGTTACCGCCGGGGACACTCCGGGATCCTTCAAGATTCCCGGAACCGATACTTCCGTTTCGATCAGCGGCTACGTCAAGGGCGACGTCATCTACGACCTGGATGCCGACGTCGGCGACAGCTTTTCGGTGGGCGCCATCCCGAACGACGGAGTGAGTACCAAGGACAACGTTCGGCTGCACGCCCGGCAATCCCGCCTGAGAGTGGGCACCAATACGGATGTCGGCAACGGAAGCTCTATTGACACGCTTATCGAGGGTGACTTCTTCGGTTCCGGCGGCAACGAGCTGTTCTCCAATTCATCGGGTTTCCGCATACGCCACGCCTACGGTGAATACAACACCCCGGGTGGTAGTTTCCTTGCGGGGCAGACCTGGACGCTGTTCGGCGGCTTCAACTACGTGCCGACGGTGGACTTCTTTGCGCCCAATGGCCAGACCTTCCTGCGCCAGGGCCAGGTTCGCTGGACGCTGCCAAATGGCTTTGCCGTCGGTCTGGAGAACCCGGAAACCTTCTTCGGTTTCGGCCAGACGGCCGAGTCGGTGGATGAGCTGCCTGATCTGGTGGCGAAATGGACCGGTGGGCCGGGCGGTGCCGGCGGCACCTATAACATATCCGGGGTGGTGCGCCAGGTCGGGGGCATCGGGACCGGCATTGATGGTGCCGCGTTCGACGATACCGAGACGGCGTGGGGCATCCATGCCGGCGGTACCTGGGATCTGGACTCGGTCCTGTTCACCACGGGCGTCGCCCTTGGTGACGGCCTGGGCCGGTATCACCTGGCCAACACTTCGGCCGGCGTTGTCGGCGTTGGCGGCCAGCTCGAGACCATTGAGCAGTATGGCGTGACCGCGGGTCTGACGTTCCGTACGTCGGATACGTCTTCGGTCAACTTAAACCTCGGGTATTCAGAACGCGATGACGAGTTCGCCGCGCTGACTCCGACTGCCGACGAGAACGGGTTGTCGCTTCACGCCAACTACATGTGGAGCCCGTGGCCGGGTACAAACTTCGGCGTAGAAGTCATCCATGGCCAGAGGGAGCAGTTCGACGGCGTTGACGGCGACGCGACTCGCCTGCAGTTCGGCGCCCAGCGCAGCTTCTGACGAGGCTGTATCACACACGGGCTGATGGAGCAGCTATGAAGTACCGATCCCCGCCGGGTTGCCGGCGGGGATCTTTTTCATTCGAGATCTTCCGCGCAGCAATTCATGTCCTTGAAGCAGGCAATTCGATTGCATGAGCAAGGGAACCTACGGGGGGCCGAGCTCGAGTACCGCCGGGTTCTGGCCGGCGATGCAGGCTGTCACGAAGCCCTGCACGGGCTCGGGCTCATCATGCATCAGAACGGGCGGCATGAGCTGGGGATATCGCTGATCGGCAAAGCCCTGGAGTTGTATCCAGGCGCTGCCGACTACCATTACCACCTTGCGGAAGTACTGCGCGCGGCGGGGCGATGCGATGAGGCGGTTCCCGAGTACCGGGAGGCGATCCGCTTGGCAGCCAGGGAAGCGGACTACTACTTCGGCTTGGGCAACGCCCTGGCGGAACTGGGTTCCGACACTGAATCCGTACAGGCTTACCAGCAGGCCCTGCGCCTGGATCCGGAGGATGCCGAGCTACACAACAACCTCGGCAATGGACTGGCCGCAATCGGAGACATTGAGCGGGCTGTCGAGCACCTGCGGCGAGCCGTGACGCTTTCCCCGGGCTACGCGGAAGCTCATCACAATCTGGCACTGGTGCTGGAGGAGTCCGGCAGCCTGAGCGAGGCGGTCGGGCACGCCCGGCGGGCCTGCGAGGTGTCGCCGGACAGGGCGGAGGCCCTGGCAAACCTCGGACGGCTCCTGGATCGGTCGGGAGATACATCCGGCGCAGTGTGGTGTTACCGCAAGGCGGTCGAGCGGGCTGTGTACGACCCGGCGCTGCTGGCCAGCATCGCCAAGAAACTGCGCATGGCCGGGTATGCGCGCGATGCGGCCGGTGCTTATCAGGCCGCCATTGAAAAGGAGCCGGCAAATCCGGTGTATCGAGCGGGCCATTGCCATTGCCTGATTCAGCTGCATCGCTTTGCGGAAGCCGAAGCGGAAAGCCGACGAGCGCTCGAGCTCGAACCGGATTGTCCAGCCGCGCTCGGCACCCTGGCGGTGTGTCTGCAAACCCGCGGACGTTTCGACGATGCGGTGGAACTGCTGCGCCTGGCCCTCCGGCGTGATCCGACACTTACGGAAGCCGCCTACCTCCTGGCCGCCAATGGTGGATATGACGTGTCGGATGGGGAACTGGAGCTCTGGGAGCACTTCCTGGACAGTCCCGAGTTGTCGAGCGAAAAGCGCTGTCACCTTCATTTCGCGGTAGCAAAGGCGTATGAACGCCGTGGCCGGTACGATACAGCGTTCAGGCATTTTCAGCAGGCCAACGGGATCAAGGCTCGCCTTTATCCATTCGATGCGCGCCGTCACGGTGAGTTCGTCGAGCGGATCATGGCGACATTCACCCCGGATTTCTTTGAACAGAGACGCGATTTCGGAATCGATGACGCGAGACCCGTTTTCGTTATCGGCATGCCTCGAAGCGGCTCCACGCTTGTGGAGCAGATATTGTCCCGTCACCCGGATGTGTCGGGCATGGGAGAACACCCGGAAATGCGGGAGATCATGCGGGAGCTTCCCGGATTGATTGACGATGGGCGGCCGGCGCCGGAGTGCTGCAGCGCCGTGTCCGCGGAGCTTTCCCGGACATTGGCGCGGCGTTATCTGGCCAGCATTGCGGAGCCCGGTGAAACTGCGGTAAGGATCTGCGACAAGATGCTGGGCAACTTTCTGCGCCTTGGGCTAATCGCTTTGCTGTTTCCCCGCGCGCGGGTGGTGAACTGCGTCCGGAACCCGCTGGATACCTGTGTGTCCTGTTTTACGCAGGATTTCGCCCAGGGGCTTCGTTTTACTACTGATCTGGAGCACCTGGCTCTGTTCCATCGGAGCTACCGGGCATTGCTGGCGCATTGGCGGCACAGCCTGCCTCTGCCCATCCTGGACGTCAAATACGAATCGCTGGTGGAAGATCTGGCAACTGTAAGCCGCGAGCTGGTGGAGTTCTGTGGTTTGCCCTGGGATGATGCATGTCTGGACCCGCACCTCGGTCAACGCGATGTCGCGACAGCCAGCGTATGGCAGGCGCGGCAGCCTGTTTACACGAGCTCCATTGAGCGCTGGCGACGCTATGAAAAGCACCTGGGCCCGTTGATCGATGGTCTGCGGGAAGCAGGCATCGTAGATGCGGCGTAAGTGGGTATATGCAGCGGGGTTGGTCGTCTGTGTCTTGCTAGTACCTCTGCGGACAACGGCTGATCCGGTCGGGGAGGTCGCGGTGTCGGCGGTAATCGAACATGCGCCCGCCCGGGAGTTGGAAAAGGCGGATGTCGTGTATCCCCTGGCGGTATTGGAAGGTGCGGGTTGGGAATGGCCGGGTATCGAGCGGGCGGTACGACAGGTCGAGGAAATATTCGGTCAGTGCGGGGTTGCCGTCACTGTTGGACACATTTATCTGCTGTCGGCGCCCGATGACTTTTTGGAGCTGGACGAGTCGATGCAGTCCCGGCTCCTGGACAGGCTTCCGGAGTCCAGGCCGGCGGCGTTGCTGGTGGGCCGAACCACTGATCAAGATACGGCGTATTCCTATCTGGTGTCGGCGCCGGTGCCGAGCCGGGGCACCGCATGGGTGACCAGAGCCAGCCGGCCGGTGTGCCTCGGTGTTCTTCTGGCCCATGAGCTCGGCCACATACTATTGAATACAGCCCGTCACAACAGGGATCCGGAGAACTTAATGTCCTATACCTGTACCATCTCGAATATACAAAGATCCGCGATTGGCGCCCGACTGAGTGCTTCCCAGTGCAGGCAGCTGCGTGAACGATAGATCCCGGTGCTGTTCGGTGCCCTGGATGCCGTTGACCCCGATCGCTTTCGATTGACGGAACATACCTTCGCGCTGCGGGTCTCAGTATTCAAGAAAAAGGGGGGCGCGACCGCGCCCCCCTCAAATCCCGATATACGGGATGAACTATGTTTAAAAAACGCCGCGAACACACCGCAATAAATGCGCCCGTGACAATTCTTAAGACGCATGGAGGGCTTGAATATTCCTGTTGTCGCTGAAGACGTTCCGGACCTCCTCCGGGCGCGCGGCACCCCGCCGACGCCGAACGGAGTGGACGGGCAATGATGCGGGCGCCCCATCCTGCATTGCACCGGCGCATGGAAGCCGTGCGGCCGAAGCTCTTTCGCACCGCATTTGCCTGGTGCCACAACCGCGACCTTGCTGAGGACCTTGCGCAGGAGACGCTGGCCAAGGCCTTGACGAAAGTCGGACAACTGAGGTCCATCGATGCCCTGGAGGGTTGGTTGTTTCGAATCATGGCGAATCTTTGGCGGGACCATGTACGCAGGGACCGTCCCATGGACACCATGGAGGACGTGGACGTCAGGACCGAGGAAACACCAGAGGACATCAACAGCCAGCAGCAGACCGTCGCCCGTGTACGACGCGCTCTGGGGCAGTTGCCGGACAACTACCGGGTTGCATTGACCCTGGTGGACCTGGAGGGCTTTTCCTACTCCGAAACCGCCTCGATCATGGAAGTTCCCGTGGGAACGGTCATGAGCCGGCTGTCACGCGGAAGAAGTCAGCTCGCTAAGCTGTTGAAGGAATCCGGTAATACGAGCGAACTCCCTGCGGTGACATCCCACGTGAAACAGGTGAAATGAAACAGCCGAACGCAAGCGGGCCGGGTGCCGGAAAAAATCAGGGGCCAATTTGCATTGGCCCCTGAAATCCCTGCGGGACGATGCAGTCCTTGCTCAGGAGATGTCAGGAACATGTCCGTGAAAACGGCGATGTCCATGACACAGGACAAGACGAGGCCGGCACGAAATTATTCCATTGGTGAGACGATGCAACTTGAGGTTGTCGGGGTCCGCCGGAACTACCGGCCGCCGGGAATAAATCCTGTTGCAGAAACGTCTCGTTTCCAGTTGCCAAATCCAGTTTTGGTATAGTGATTGCTTTTCCCATGGGTGATGCCTGCTGGAGTACCATCCCGACGAAACTCGAGGACGAACAGCGAATGTCTGAGGAAGCAGATTTCCGCAGAACCATGTTGACCCTAGCCGGCAGTTCGCGGGCGTATGCAAGCGTGCTCCGGGCGCGCGGGGGGAGACGGGGGTGCCGATGACCGATGATTACAGATTTTCCGATGAACTGTTGAATGCCTATGTCGACGGTGAGCTTGTTGACGAGGAGCGGCGGTTCATCGACGAAGCCATGCGCAGCGACGACCGCCTCCGTGAACGGGTGCAGGAGCTGCAAGGCCTTAAATCATTGGTCAGGGACGCTTACCAGGATGAGATCCCCATGCGCGAGGTGGTTGCCGGTCGCCGTCTTTGGAACACAGCGGCTCTGGCGGCGTCCGTGGCTGCTTTTGCCGTGGGGGTTGCCGTTACCTGGGGGGTGTATACGTATACTGATTCGGCCGGCGGGCCCCGCGTGGCATCATTGTCGAGCCAGGACGAGGGTAACAGCGGCGACGTTCAGGGCGCTGTCAAAGTGGTGTTTCATGTGAGCAGGGATGATCCGGAAAAGCTGATCGATATCCTCAATGAGGCCGAAGCGCTGCTGACCACCACGACACGGGCGGGTACAACCGCTTCGGTGCGGATTATTGCCAGCGGTGAGGGGTTGTCACTGTTCGAGAACCGGCCCACCTCGGCGACGGAACGCGTCACAGAGATGAAGGCGGCGTATGAGGGAGATTTGATTTTCAGTGGCTGCGGAGTTGCATACGACCAACTGAAGGAACAACGGCCGGACGGCAAGCTGGAGCTCTTGCCGGCGATCAAGCTCGTGGATCTGGGGGTTCTGGAGCTCATGCGCCGGCAGCGTGAAGGTTGGGCGTATATCCGCTTGTGAAGCCGGGGGCTGCCGGACGGACTTCCACCGAGTCGTTTCCTGCATCGTCCCGCGCTGTTTTTAATAGGCATCAGGCGGCCGCGACTGATGCGGGAGTCCCGATCCGCCGTGATACGTTTCGCTATCATCACGGCGGGGTTGCAGACCGGCGGCGAAAGAAACGAATCCGGTAACCAGCACGGCTCCGGTGATCGCAAGCAATCGGGAGTATTTGTGCTCCAATCCCGTCAGCGTTTCAATGATGGCTGTATACCCGGCGTTCTCAACGAAGTAGATCGCGGCGCCCGCGAACGCGGCAGTCACCGAGGCCGCCAGACTCCACGCCGCGATTTCACGCTTGCCCCAGATGCAGAACACAATAACCGGGGTCAGGAACAGTGAGGCCGTTCCGCTGACGGCGACGGCGGCAAACAGATCGTCCGTCCCGAGAAAGACCAGCATAAGCCCCAGTACGCAGAACAGACCCATGGCGACTCTTCCGTTTCCGGGCGTCGAATCAGCCAAGCCCATATCCTGGATTACCAGCTTCGCCGCACTGGAAAATGTGGAATCAAGTGTAGACGCGGCCGAGATCACCAAGGCCACGCTGAGCATGAGTGTGGCAGGCGCTCCGAGCAGCCGGTTCAAGGTTCCCAGCAGTTCCTCTTCCCCGGACCGGTTCAAGCCCGCGAACACGCCGAGCAACCCGAAGGCCAGGATGCACAGTGCCGATATCCAGAACGCATGCAGGAAGCTTCGCCGGGTAATATTTCGGTCAGCGATGAAACCGCGGTCCATCATTACCGGGTCGTGCAGCGGATAACTCCAGACCTGCAGTGCTGCCACGATCAGCAGTATCCAGCCCGGGTTGCCGAGCTCCGGGCTGCTCACGGCGATGCTCCGGAGCTCGAACAGTGGGCTGGCTACCATCAGCCCAGACAAAGCGGCGAGCAGCGCCACAAGAATGCTCAGCTGCAATACATCCGTGCGAAGCGAAGCCCGGAGACCGCCGTTCATGGAGTAACCCACAGTTACCGCGGACACGGCAAGTATTGCGGCCGCGTAGCCCGATGAACCCGCCGCTCCGAACACAATGCCGACGACGAGCAGATTCGCGAACACCTCGCTCAACAGCCGCAGCGACACCAGGATGTTGAAGCTGCCGCTGCCCAGGCGGCCGAAGCGCCGGGCCAGGAAAGTCTGCACATTGCCGGCGCCATGTCTGAACCGCAGTGAATCGACGATCAGCCAACCGGTAAGGAACGATCCGTAGTACGCGGTGTATGCCAGGGCGCCGGATATCCCGTAGTAGTACCCCAGAATTCCCGCATTCAGCAGTGATCGCGCGAATATCCAGGTCGTTACCTGGGAGAAGGTGAGTGTGAGAACCCCCGGCAGGATTCCGGTGTCTCCGGATCCCCGGTAAAAACCGTCCGCGGTTCGGACTCTCGGAGCGATCGCGATGCTCAGTACGCCGATGGCGACAAGTATGCCGATGAGCAACGGCAGATGTGTCTCGATTTTCATCGTTGTATTTCTCCCTTGATCCCGGCACCCATCGGGTGAACAACGCTGTTGGTTGCGGTGTGGTCGAAGAAGTTCCAGGTATCGCCTGGGAACCCGGGATGCCGTGTCGTTTCATCGTGAGGACGCAAATGCTGAATGATGCTGCGGCGCAGCATGGGAATAATTCCCTGGATGAGGGCGTCTGGTCATATGAATGATTTCTTCGCCCCGGGAATAGCGCCGGGGGCTGGAGTTCCGTAAACGCTGTCAAGTCAAACAAGCACATCCTCGGGAGTGAACAATGGCCAACATGCCGCACTTGAAAGGTTTCAGGAAAAATACGCTACACGTCGCGGTAATCGGCGCGGTGTTCGGTTTTTCCGGTGCATCTGCGCCGGCGCTGGCTGCAGAAAGCGGTTCGTTGGAATCCATTCTCGTCGCGTCGACGTGCAACCCCTGCAACCCCTGCAACCCGTGCAACCCGTGCAACCCGTGCAACCCGTGCGCTGCGGGGGGGGTGGATCCCGATGATGTGGTCCGGCCGGATGGTACGGAACCCTATTCGGGGGACAGGCAGGAGCTGGTGTCCATGGGTGAAGCGTTGTGGTCGGATACCGAGCTGAGCACCAATGGGCTGTCGTGCCAGACCTGCCACCAGGGGAATCAGAACTTCAAGGCAACCTTCGCCAGTCCCTATCCTCATGAGGTCGAAATGGCGACTCAGAGAGCAGGTCTGGGAAAGATTACTTCCGAGGAGATGGTGCAGCTTTGCATGGTCGTCCCGATGCAGGCGAAGCCTCTGGCCTGGGACTCGAAAGAACTGGCCGCCCTGGCGGCATACACGGAGAAGGTACAGAAGAGCTACAACCCCTGTGCCGCCGCGAATCCCTGCACTGCTGCGTGCGCTCCGTGTAATCCCTGTGCCGCCGCATGCGCCCCCTGCAATCCGTGCAATCCGTGCAATCCCTGCGCCGCCAATTGATGCGTCCGGCGGCGAGGCAGAGATCAAGAGATTAAGAGATTAAAGGTATCGACGGGGTTTTACATTTTGAGTACGTCATCCGTACGGGTGACGGGCCACTCCACTACCAACCATCAACACATACCAGAGAGGAGTCGTTACCATGACTGATGCCCCCGAGAAGAACGGGCTGAAAATGAAACCCATCTGTGCCGCGGTGATGGGTGCCGCCATGGGATTGGCGGTTGCCGGCACGCCGGCGTTGGCCGCAGATACCAGCAGTCAGCCGATCACGGTTGCATCCTCGTGCAACCCGTGCAACCCGTGCAACCCATGCAACCCATGCAACCCATGCAACCCATGCAACCCGTGCAACCCGTGCAACCCGTGCAATCCATGCAATCCATGCAATCCATGCAATCCATGCAATCCATGCAATCCGTGCAATCCATGCAATCCGTGCAATCCGTGCAATCCGTGCAATCCATGCAATCCATGCAATCCATGCAATCCATGCAATCCATGCGCCGCTGACTGAGGCTCCGGGTTGTCGCGCCCTTGCACGGCCGATGTGCATTGCGAGTCAGTCGCAGGGCGGGGAGAAGTATCGACCTTCTCCCCGCCCTGCTTTTCCTGTGTTTGGGGCCTCGCATCCCGCGTCGGGGGACCACCGCACCCCTGGACTTGAAACGCATGCTGATCGGGTTCAGATTAGTCGGAGAGACGAAACAATGCTTACCAAGACCGATATGAATGAGCGATTGGCCCTGGTTGACAAGTCGCAGCTGGATCCAAAGGAGCTGCAGGCACTGTGTGCGGCCGGAGACGAGATCCAGGAATGCTACCGGGTGTTGAGCAAGGCGAAGATGAACATCGTGGGCGAGTGCCTGAAGAATCAGGGCGCGTTCATGAAGTTCAATCACTATCCCAAGGGGGATGTGTATGACTGGGAAACCCATGCTCAATACTACTATCATACCCACCGGGGTATCGCGGACGAGCACGGGCACTTCCACACGTTCATGCGCGCACGGGGCATGCCGGACGGGGTCGAACCGGTACCTTATGACGGGGATGTGGATTGGCCGTCAGGAAAGGATGCCGTATCGCATATTATCGCCATATCCATGGACAAGTTTGGCTACCCTGTCGGACTTTTTGCAACCAACCGCTGGGTAACCGGGGAAACCTGGTACGCGGCGGAGGATGTTGTCGCCATGGTGGACAACTACAGGATCGACCATGCCTACCCGAACTGGCCGGTCAATCGGTGGATTACCGCGATGTTCAGGTTGTTCCGGCACGAGATATTCGCTTTGCTCAGGCATCGCGACGAGGTCGTGGCGAGGTGGGGACGCGAGCATGTGGGTGTGGACACCTTCGAGGATCGGGACCTCGAAATCACCGGCTTCATTTCCGCAACCGTCGAGGACCAACTCGAAGCCGTTGATCAGGCGTTGGGGAGTCGTTGATCGCGATTTCCGGTGCGAACCACGCGACCGGTTTCGAGCGACAGGGATCAATGGAGTCTGACCCCATTGATTCCTTGATTCCGGTTCTTAGTCCCCTTGGGCATAAATACACACACGTTCAGAGCGCCTCCAAAGCGCCAATGCAAGGCGCGGTTCGCAGGGAATGGCGAGCCCTTTCCAAGAAGCGCAACGCCGCAGTGGCGCTTTGGAGGCGCTCCCTTCGGGCGGGTCGGAAAAGCCCCTCGCCGGCGTTGCGCTCGCTTGAATTGGCTGGCCAGTCCTGCGCTCGCGCGCCTTGGCGATGAGCTTTTCCGATCCCGCTGAACGTGTGTGTATTTATGCCCAAGGGTACTTAGTCGCGCAGTATGCCCGGCAGGTTCAGCCCGTGCTCCCGGGCGCACTGGATGGCGTCTTCGTAGCCGGCGTCGGCGTGGCGCATGACGCCGGAAGCCGGGTCGTTCCACAGCACGCGCTTGATGCGTTCGGCGGCCTCGTCGGTGCCGTCGCAGCAGATCACCATGCCGGCATGCTCGGCGAAGCCGATACCCACCCCGCCGCCGTGGTGGATGCTCACCCAGGTGGCGCCGGAGGCGCAGTTCAAAAGGGCGTTGAGCATGGGCCAGTCCGCCACGGCGTCCGAGCCGTCCTTCATGGCCTCGGTCTCGCGGTTGGGGGACGCCACTGAGCCGGCGTCGAGATGGTCGCGGCCGATCACTACCGGCGCCTTGAGCTCGCCGCTTTTCACCATGTCGTTGAACGCCAGGCCGAGCCGGTCGCGCTGGCCGAGCCCGACCCAGCAAATGCGCGCCGGCAGGCCCTGGAACGAGATCCGCTCCCGGGCCATGTCCAGCCATTGGTGCAGGTGCGGGTCGTCGGGGATCAGTTTCTTGACCCGGGCGTCGGTTCTGTAGATGTCCTCCGGGTCCCCGGACAGCGCCGCCCAACGGAACGGACCCACTCCCCGGCAGAACAGGGGCCGGATATAAGCGGGTACGAAGCCCGGGAAATCGAAGGCATTCTCCAGCCCTTCCTCGTAGGCGATCTGGCGGATGTTGTTGCCGTAGTCCACGGTGGGTATGCCGCGATGCGAGAACTCGAGCATTGCCTGTACGTGCTGCCTGATGGAAGCGCGGGCGGCCCGGTTCACGGCGCCGGGGTCGTTGCGGCTCCGGTCCCGCCACTCCTCGATGGTCCAGCCGACGGGCAGGTAGCCGTGGCCGGGATCGTGCGCGGAGGTCTGGTCGGTGACGATGTGCGGCTGCGCGCCGCGCTTCACCAGTTCCGGCAGCACCTCGGCGGCGTTGCCGAGCAGGCCGACGGATTTCGCCTGGCCGGACGCCGTCCAGTCGGCGATCATGGACAGGGCGTCGTCGATGGAATCGGCTCTTTCGTTGAGGTAGCGCGTGCGCAGCCGGAAATCGATCCGATCCGGGTCGCACTCCACCGCCAGGCAGCAGGCGCCCGCCATCACCGCCGCCAGGGGCTGGGCGCCCCCCATGCCGCCGAGGCCGCCGGTGAGGATCCACTTGCCGGTCAGGTCGCCGCCGTAGTGCTGGCGCCCTGCTTCGACGAAGGTTTCGTAGGTGCCCTGGATGATTCCCTGGGAAGCGATGTAGATCCACGAGCCCGCCGTCATCTGGCCGTACATCATCAGGCCTTTCTTGTCGAGCTCGTTGAAATGGTCCCAGGTCGCCCAGTGGCCGACGAGGTTGGAGTTGGCGATGAGCACCCGGGGGGCGTCGCGGTGGGTCTTGAACACCCCCACGGCCCGGCCGGACTGGATCAGCAGTGATTCATCGTCCTCGAGTTTCTCCAGCGCCCCGATGATGCGGTCGTAGTCGTCCCAGGTGCGTGCCGCGCGCCCGATCCCGCCGTATACCACCAGCTCGTGCGGATTCTCCGCGACGTCCGGGTGCAGGTTGTTCATCAGCATTCGCATGGGCGCTTCGGTGAGCCAGGACTTGGCGGTGAGCTGCGTGCCGGTGGACGGTTTGATGGTGCGGTTCTGGTTGCGGGGGTCGGGCATGGCTGCGGTCTCAGGCTGGTTCAGGGTTCCCGGTTCGGTTTATCTCATACTGGCATTGACGCCGGCAACAATGATCGATGGCTGAGACGAATGGGATCAATGGGGTAATTTGATGCCAATGGGAGATCCCGTAGCGGGGCGCGAGGGGCCGGGAGGGTCCTCGCTTTGCGTTGATTTGAAGGCCGGGGGCTTCGACAAATGCAGGTCGGGCGCTGTAGGTCGGGCGCGAGCCCGACATTTGTTTCCAGTCGGGCTCGCGCCCGACCTACATGGATTCGCTGCATACGGACCCAAGGATGGAGCTACGCAGCGCATCCAGCAGCGTTCGTAAATGTCCCCGCAGGGCGTCGGCGCGGTCTGGGCGGTAGGTCCATGGTGGTGCTTCGTCCATGTATGCCCGTTGGGCAAGCTCCATCTGGATCGCGTGGATGCCGTTGTCCGGGTCGCCGTAGTGCCGGGTGGTCCAGCCGCCCTTGAAACGGCCGTTGACCACGGTGTCGAATCCGACGGCGCGGCGGCAGATGCCGGCCGCCAGCGCCTCGATGCGCGAGGAGCAGCTTTGCCCGTCATTGGTGCCGATGTTGAACACCGGCAGCGTGCCCTCGAACAGATGAGGAATCCGCGAGCGGATGGAATGACAGTCGTACAGGACCGCGATGCCATGCCGGCGCCGGATGCGCTCGAGCTCGCCGGACAATGCGTCATGATAGGGGGCGTGATACGCCAGCCGGCGTGCTTCGATTTCGTCCGTCGATGGCTCCTGTCCCGGCCGGTAGATGGGCCGCCCGTCGAAATCGGTGACGGGGCACAGCCCGGTGGTGTTCAGGCCGGGGTAGAGGGACTCGTCCTCCGGCCCCCGGTTCACGTCGATGACGTAGCGGTGCAGGGTGGCGCGCACCACGGTGGTGTCGGCCAGCAGGCCGTCGTACAGCCGGTCGACGTGCCAGTCGGTATCCCGGAGTGATCTGCCGTCTTCGTTGAGCCGCTCGGCGATCCCCCCGGGCAGTTCGGTGCCGGTATGCGGCTGGGCCAGCAGGACCGGCCCGTCGCCCCGCTCGATGTGCACCATCAGCCGCCGCTTTCCAGGTCGGGAAACGCGGCCCCGCAGGCGGCTTCGCAGACCCGGCCTGCGCCGACGAGCGCCGCGGCCTGTTCCAGGTCCGGGGCCAGGTACCGGTCCTGGTCCAGGCCCGGTACCATGGTGCGCAGCAGGTCCACCACCTGCTCCAGCACCGCGCTGGTGCGCAGCGGCCGGCGCAGCTCAATGCCCTGGACGGCGATCAGCAGCTCGATGCCGATGATGCGTGAGAGATTGTCGTTCATGTCCAGCAGCCGGCGCGCCCCATGGGTGGCCATGGAGACGTGGTCTTCCTGGTTGGCGCTGGTGGGCGTGGAGTCCACCGAGCAGGGCGCCGCGTGCTGCTTGTTCTCGGAATACAGCGCCGCTGCAGTGACCTCGGCCACCATGAAGCCGGAATTGAGCCCGGGGCTCGGGGTGAGGAACGCCGGCAGCCCGAAGCTCAGGGCAGGATCTACCAGCATGGCGATGCGCCGCTCGGTGATTGAGCCGATTTCCGCGATGGCCAGCGCGAGCTGGTCCGCCGCGAAGGCCACGGGCTCGGCGTGAAAATTGCCGCCGGAGAGAATCAGGCCGCTGTCCGGAAAGATCAGGGGGTTGTCGGTGACCGCATTGGCCTCGCGCTCCAGCGTGCGGCCGGCCTGGCGGATGAGGTCCAGGCATGCCCCCATCACCTGGGGCTGGCAGCGCAGGCAGTAAGGGTCCTGAACCCGCTCGTCGCCGAAACGATGGGACTCCCGGATTTCGGAGCCGGACATGAGTGCCCGCAGGGTCGCGGCGGCATCGATCTGCCCCGGCTGGCCGCGCAGCGCGTGGATCTCGGCTTGGAACGGCGCCGACGATCCCATTCCCGCGTCGGTGCACAACGCACCGGTCACCATGGCGCTGTTCAGCAGGCGGTGGGCGTCGAACAGGCCGGCCAGTGCCAGCGCCGTTGAAATCTGGGTACCGTTGATGAGCGCCAGGCCTTCCTTGGCGGTCAGCACGATGGGCTCGATGCCGGCCAGGCTCAGGGCCTCGCCACCGCTCCGGCGCCGGTCCCCGCAATACGCCTCGCCCTCGCCGATCATCACCGCCGCCACGTGTGCCAGCGGCGCGAGGTCGCCGGACGCCCCCACGGAGCCTTGCCCGGGAACGACGGGGATTACGTCCCTCGCCAGCATCTGCTCCAGCACCTCGATCAATCGCCAGCGCACGCCGGAGGCGCCGCGGCCGAGGGACAGCAGCTTCAGGGCCATGGCCAGTCGCACGATGCCCGCCGGCAGCGGCTCGCCGACGCCCGCGCAGTGGGACAGGATCAGGTTGCGCTGGAGTGTCTCGGTATCGCCGGCGGGGATGCGCACCTGGGCCAGCTTTCCGAACCCGGTATTGACGCCGTACACGGGTTCCCCGCCCGCTGCGGCTTCCGCCACCAGCCCGGCGGACTGCTCGACGAGTCCGCGGCAGGCCGGATCGAGGCGGCACGCGGCGCCTTCGCGGTAAATGCGTTCCAGGTCCCGAAGTCCGGCGGCGCCGGGCCTGAGTATCGCCCCGTTCATTGCGGGCGACCCCGGTAAATTCGACGCGACAGGGGGTTCAGGCCCAGGTAATAGGCCAGCTCTGACGGATGGTCGATGTGCCAGACGGCGAGGTTCGCCAACTTGCCGGCTTCCACGGTGCCGGTTTCATCCTCGATGCCGAGCGCCCGGGCGGCGTGGCGGGTCATACCCGCCAGAGCTTCCTCCGGCGTCATCCGGAACAGGGTGCACGCCATGTTGAGCATGGCGAGCGGGGAGGTGACCGGCGAAGAGCCGGGGTTGCAGTCGGTAGCCACCGCCATCGAGACACCGGCTTCCCGCAGGCCACCGATGGGCGGGAGGCGGGTTTCCCGCAGCGTGTAAAAGGCACCCGGCAGCAGCACGGCGACGGTGCCTGACCGCGCCATGGCGTCGATGCCCCCCGCATCGAGGTACTCCAGGTGGTCCGCGGACAGGGCGTTGAAGGACGCCGCCATCTCGGTGCCGCTGGAGTCGGAAAGCTGCTCGGCATGCAGCTTGACCGGCAGCCCGAGCTCCCGGGCCCGGGTGAACACGCGAGCGACCTGGGCGGTAGTGAAGGCGATGCGTTCACAGAATGCGTCCACCGCGTCCGCAAGCCTCTCGCGGTGCACGGCGGGCAGCACGCTGTCGCAGACGAACTCCACATAGTCGTCTGCACGGTTGTCGTACTCGGGCGGAATGGCATGGGCGCCGAGAAACGTGGCATGAACATCGACCGGCCTCTCCGACCCGATGCGCCGGACGGCGCGCAGCATTTTCATCTCCGTATCCAGGTCCAGCCCGTAGCCGGACTTGATTTCGATCGTGGCCACGCCCTCGCCGATCATGGCGTCGGCGCGGCGCAGGGCGCCGGCCACCAGTTCGTCTTCCGTCGCCCGCCGTGTGGCGGTGACCGTGGACAGGATGCCGCCGCCGGCTTTGGCGATTTCCTCATAGCTCGCGCCTTCCAGGCGCATCTCGAATTCCCGGGCGCGGTTTCCGCCGTAAACGAGATGCGTGTGGCAGTCGATGAGCGCCGGGGTGACGACTTGTCCGGCCAGGTCCTCGGTGGGAAGATCGCGAAACGCTTCCGGCAGGGATAACCGGGGGCCGACCCACTGTACCTGCTCATCGGCAATGACGATCGCCCCGTCTTCCACCAGGCCATAGGGCGGCCCGCCGCCGCTCATAGTGGCAACGGTTGCGTTGGTCAGCAGCATGTCATTGCCGTGCACGGATTCTCCGGCTCGTCGTTTCGCCATGAAATTTCATGCAAAATACATAGAAGCATCGCAGGTGTCCATAAAATGAACGACGTCTACAATGCCTGTCCCGGTGGGAACGGCACGGCTCCCGACACCGGGATTCCGGCATGACGCGACTGTTCGCGAAGCAGGCGCTGCTTCCCGGGGGGTGGGCCCGGGATGTCCGCGTGACCCTGTCCGCTGAAGGTCGTATCGGCGCCGTGGAGGTCGATGCCGCTCAAGGTTCCGATGATGTCGATCTCGGCGACCGGGTTCTGCTGCCGGCGCCGGGCAACCTGCACAGCCACGCTTTTCAACGCGCCATGGCGGGGATGACCGAGCACCGGTCTTCGGGCCGGGACAGCTTCTGGACCTGGCGGGAACTGATGTACCGTTTCGTCCGCCAGCTTACGCCGGAGCAGATCGAGGCCATCGCCGCCCTGGTATACATGGAAATGCTCGAGTCCGGGTACGCCGCCGTTGGCGAGTTCCACTACATCCATCACCGGCCCAGCGGCCAGCCCTACGAGCGGTTGACCGAAACCACACAGCGGGTCTTCGCGGCAGCCGCGGAAACGGGGATCGGCCTGACGCATCTTCCGGTCCTGTACTCCTACGGCGGCGCCGGGGAGCAGGCGTTGAAGGTCGGCCAGATACGCTTTGCCAACGACCTCGACGGTTATTCGACCCTGGTGCAGGAAGCCCGCTCGGTTGCCCGCGCCGAGCTGCCTGTCGATGCCCGGGTCGGGATCGCGCCGCATTCACTGCGCGCCACATCCCCCCAGCAGTTCAAGGGGCTGCTCCGGGCATTCCGGGGCGGCCCGGTCCATATCCATATCGCCGAGCAGCCGGCGGAAGTCGAGGAAGTCGTGGCATGGCTGGGGGACCGGCCGGTGGCCTGGCTGCTGAACCGGTTCGAGGTCGATGCCCACTGGTGCCTGGTGCATGCCACCCAGATGACCGGCGAGGAGACGGCCGCGCTGGCCCGGTCCGGGGCCGTAGCGGGTCTGTGTCCCATTACCGAGTCGAACCTCGGGGACGGCATCTTCAACGGTCCTGGTTTTACCGGTGCCGGTGGATCCTTCGGGATCGGCTCCGACTCCAACGTCCGCATATCGTTGTCGGAGGAGCTGCGGGTGCTGGAGTACAGCCAGCGGCTGCGCGACCGCGCCCGGAACGTGCTGCTGGATGGAGAAGGCTCGGTCGGGGGCAGCCTGTATCGGCACGTGCTGGCCGGCGGCGCCCGGGCGCTCGGCCGCGAGTCGGGGGCAATCCGGACCGGCCTGTTCGCTGATCTCGTTGCCCTGGACGGCGAAGACATAGCGTTTCACGGCGCGGACGGGGACGGGCTATTGGACGCCTGGATATTCGCCGCGGACGACCGCGTCGTCACCGACGTCTGGTCGGCGGGCCGACACTGCGTCGAGGACGGCCGCCACAAGCACCATGATGCCATTGTTGCCCGCTACAGACGGGCGACCAGGTCGTTGTTCTCCCAATTGTGAATCGGGGCTCGGGGCTCGGGGTTGGTGCTCACCGGTCACCAACCCCCAGCCCCGAGCCCCCAACCCCGTCAGTTATACACCCGCGGCCCCACCACACGCCGGTTCGAGAACAGCTTTGACATCCGCTCGTCGTGGGGTATGCGCACGATGAGATTGTTCTCGACCAGGTGAATCTCGGTATCCCGTGCCTCCGGTTCCCCGTATACCCAGACGTTGTCGATCATCAGGCCGGCATGCTTGAAGTTATTGCAGATTTCATAACCGTTGCCTTCCCGGCCCCTGGGAAAACGGTCTCCGGCGAACGGACGGTCATCGGCGTAGAACTGAAACAGCGTGAACTGGGAGAAGCAGGGCGCGCCGGATTGAATGGCCTGGGCATGCTCGCGGCTGTCGTCGAACAGGCGGCCCCTGGGCCCGAGATTCATGGACGCGCCGTTCATGGGCGCGTAGGCGCAGCCCACGGCGCGGGCGACATAGTAGGCGAGGGCGTCGTCGCCAAGCATGGCGGCCACGTTGTGGATGCTTTCCGTCGGGGATCGCGTGCCGAGGGATTTCATTATCGCCTCCGTGTATCCGCCAACGACTTCCCGGCGTTCGGACTCGTAGGCCTCGTCGTTGTAGCTGCGATTGTAGACGTCGACGATGAACCGGCCGAACTCGGGGTCGTTTTCCGTGGCCTCGAAGATGCTGCGCGTCCCGTCGCGGGGCACGCCGCAGAATACGGTCACCTGCTCGCGGTTGGTCGCCAGCAGTTCCTTTCCGATCAATCTGTCCGTGTAGTCGCCGTAGATAATCATTCGGTTAACGGGTTCCTCCGTCATGTTGTGAATGAACAGTGGGTTCAACTGCACCCACCAAACCTGTTTCCGACAGCCTCCGAACAGCCGGTGTACGAAACACGATTCGATACGCCGAGCAGTGCCGATCGACCGGGTCGGCATACAGAGAATTCCGGGGAGCACATGCCGATTCCGGCGGCGGCGTACCGATGCGAGTGCCGGCACGCGCCCGGGCCGGGGCGGCATGATGTTCAGTGTCCTGCGGCGCGGGGAATCCCGCGTTTCGGGCCCTCCCTGGGAGGAAGCCATGCCGCCGGCATGCTCCGCGCTTTTATTGCCACAGATTCACACTAATTGCAATAGGGGGGCGTGGCTCGGGGCTCGGAGACCGCGGTTCGCGACACCCCATCGAATCACCGAACCCCGAACCCCGAGTCACGAATCACCGATCCAACCGCTTGTACTTCGGCCGATGCGGTTGCCGGCCTTCGGCCCCGAGGCGCTTGAGGCGGTCGGCCTCGTAGTCGCTGTAGGCGCCTTCGAAGAAATTCACGGCGCCGTCTTCCTCGAACGCCAGGGTGTGGGTGGAGATCCGGTCCAGGAACCAGCGATCGTGGGAGATCACCACGGCGCTGCCCGGGAAGTCGAGCAGCGCCTGCTCCAGGGCCCGCAGGGTTTCCACGTCCAGGTCATTGGTGGGCTCGTCCAGCATCAGCAGGTTGCCGCCGCTTTTCAGCAGCTTGGCCAGGTGCACCCGATTGCGCTCGCCCCCGGACAGGTCCGCGACCCGCTTCTGCTGGTCCGGACCCTTGAAATTGAAACGCCCCACGTAGGCCCGCGACGCCACCTGCCAATTGCCGACCTCGACGTAGTCGTGGCCGCCGGAGATCTCTTCCCATACGGTCTTGCTGCCGTCCAGCGTGTCCCGGGACTGGTCGACGTAGGCGACCTGGACCGTATCCCCGAGGGTGATGGTGCCCTGGTCGGGTGACTCCTCCCCCGTAATCATGCGCAGCAGGGTGGTCTTGCCGGCGCCGTTGGGGCCGATGACCCCCAGCAGTGCACCCTTGGGCAGCATGAACGACAGGCCCTGGTACAACTCCCGGTCCCGGAACGACTTGGACAGATTCTCCGCCACGATGACCTTGTCCCCCAGGCGCGGGCCGGGCGGGATATAGATCTCGTTGGTCTCGGCGCGCTCCTGGTACTCGGACTGTTGCATTTCCTCGATGCGGTTGAGGCGCGCCTTGGCCTTGCCCTGCCGTCCCTTGGGGTTGGCGCGGGCCCAGTCCAGCTCCTGGGCCATGGCCTTGCGCCGGGCGCTCTCGGTTTTCTCCTCGGTCTGAAGGCGTTTGGCCTTGGCATCCAGCCAGGCGGAATAATTGCCCTGGAACGGGATGCCGTGCCCCCGGTCCAGCTCCAGGATCCAGCCGGCCACGTTGTCCAGGAAGTAGCGGTCGTGGGTCACCGCCACCACCGTGCCGGGGAACTCGGCGAGAAACCGCTCCAGCCAGGCCACCGACTCGGCGTCCAGGTGGTTGGTGGGCTCGTCCAGCAGCAGCATGTCGGGCCCCGAGATCAGCAGCCGACACAGGGCGACCCGGCGCCGCTCGCCGCCGGACAACTTGTCCGTGGCCGCGTCCCAGGGCGGCAGCCGCAGCGCATCGGCGGCGACTTCTAGCTTGCGGTCGAGATCCCAGGCGCCGGCGGTTTCGATCTGATCCTGGAGCCGGCTCTGTTCGGCGAGCAGGGCGTCGAAATCCGCATCCGGGTCGCCGAAGGCTTCGCTGACCTCGTTGAACCGGTCGAGCAGCGCCTTGGTTTCCGCGACGCCGTCCTCGACGTTGGCGCGTACGTCCTTGCTGTCATCGAGATCCGGCTCCTGGGGCAGATAGCCGATCTTGAGATTGGGCTGGGGACGCGCCTCGCCGTCGTATTCGTTGTCCAGTCCGGCCATGATCCGGAGCAGCGTGGACTTGCCGGCGCCGTTGTAGCCCAGAACGCCGATCTTCGCGCCCGGGAAGAAGCTCAGATTGATGTTCTCGAGGATCTTTTTCTTGGGCGGCACCACCTTGGTGAGGCCGGCCATGGTAAATACGTACTGCGCCATTGCGTTCCCGCGGTCTGGTTTCAGGGGCCGCGTATTATGGGAAACAACACCTCCTGCGTCTACGTGACCCGGGAATCGTCCCGATACCGGGATTGCCAATGGGGGAATCCGGCCCACTTGATACAGAAATTACGAAAGCACATCGGGCTTCTGGCCTATTTCACCGCCGGCACGGCCGTCGGGCTGTACCTTGTCCATCTGCTCGCCGGGGAGGTCGGCGCCCTGGTGGTGCGGCAGGGCATCGAAGGGGTTCTGCCCGTGGCCCTCGCGGCCATCGGCTGGTTCATCGTTCCCCTGTACGCGGCGACCCGCTCCTGGCGATTGCTGTTTCCCTCCGGCACCGGTCCCGGGCCCTGGAAGTCGGCGGAGCTGACCTGGATCGGATTGAGCGTGAACTGGCTCTTGCCGGCGGCGCTGGTGGGTGGTGAGCTGGTCAAGCTCAGGCTGGCGCGGCGGCGGATCCTGGATTCCGGAAACCTGGTGGCCAGCCTCGTCGGCGACAAGACGATTCAGGTGGCCACGCAACTGGTATACACGCTACTGGGCCTGTCGATACTCGCCTGGGTGAGCGGCCGGGTGGTGGGCGGGCTGCGCGAGGCGGTCGGACTCCTCGCGTTCGCCGGCGTGGTTTATCTTTTCTATCGAATCCAGCGGGGCGGTCTGTTCGCCCGGGCGGCGATGCCCCTCAGGCGATTGGTACGGGATCGGGCCCGGCTCGGGATAAACGCGGCCCGCATGGATGCGGCGATCGAGGAGATGTACCAGCGCCCGGGGCGGTTGTGGCTGTCGGCAGGGTGGCGAATGGCCTTCCGGTTGCTCATGGCGGGAGAGGTCGCTCTGGTTTTCTGGTGGCTCGAGTACCCGGCCGGGTTGCTCACAGTGCTGGCGCTGGAAAGCATGGCCCAGGCGTCCCGGGTCGCGGCCCTGGCTATCCCGGCTGCGATCGGTGCCCAGGAAGCGGTCATCGTCGCCGCCGGGCTGTTCCTGGGTTGTCCGCCCGAAGTGCTGATCGGCGTCGCTGTGGTGAAGCGGATCAGGGAGCTGGGTATAGGGGGGGCGGGCCTAGTGGCCTGGCAACTCAAGGAGATGCGGGCCTTCGCTCGCGGCGGTTCTGAGGACCGGGGAAACTCCGTAGCTCGCCACTGATACCGGGCAATTCGCTGTCTCACTACGAAAGTCACACTATCAGTGGGTTATGACGAAATGAGGCCATTGTGGGTCGGGCTTGATGCCTGACTTGTCAGCCTTGAAGGCTGACCCACATGGGCTTTCCATTCTTTCTTGTTACTTCGGCCCGCTGTGGCGCATTCTCGCTACGGATATTTCCACGACACAAGATCCTAACTGTCGTCGTTGCCGCTGGCGTTGCCACTCTGACCCGGCGGATCGCCGCTTTGCCCCGGCGGGTTGCCGTCCAATCCCGGCGGGTTGCCGCCCTGACCGGAACCGGGAAAGTTCTCCTCGACCTCGATGTTTCCGGGCGTGGCGAAGCCCTGTTCCATGTCTACGACGATATCGTTGACGCTGACCCTGGCTCCCGCGGGGACGGTCCCGATGGGGAGGGCGACCGTTTTCTCGTCCTCGAAGACGAAGCTCAGCACGAAGTTGTCGCTTGGTGACACGTCTTCGAGCACGAAGTTGCCGTTATCGTCGGTGGTGGTGAGCTGCCCGCCGCCGAACACCTGAATGCCGCCCAAGAAAGTCAGCTGTGCGTTGACGGGCTGGGCCACCCAGTTCATCACTCCGGCGATCATTCGTCGGACCATGGCCTGTTCAGCATCCGGGCCGTCAGCAATGATCTGCGACACGTTGCCGGTCACCGTGGTAATGCCCGTTCCGCCGATACCGGAGTCGCCACTGCCCACGGTGGTGGTGCCGCTGCCGCAGGAAGACAATATCAGCGTCAGGGCCAGCAGCAGTGGAACGAGAATCCGGGGTGGAATGGTCATGCGAGTGACGGAATGATCAGGTCGACAGGTCCGGGTTCGCTTGTGGATACGGTGAACATAGGTGGGATGTGTGCCCACGTCAAGCGTGCCCGTGCCGGCCGGTTTTACCGGTGTTCCGCCAGTTGACTCGGGCTGTGGCGTGCCGTGGACGGTGACGACGGGGTTCCCCTGGTCTGCGACGCAGTGCGGATCAATGTGGGGTGCCCGGCTGTGTCTGCCCGTTGCTGGCGCCAGGCAGCCATTGTCGGAGAGGCCGGACGGAGGTCGACGGTGACAAACCGCGCGTTCCGGGAAACGATGACCGCACGGCCAACGGATAGTCAGCCGTTGCTGTCCTGATCGCTGTTATCGTCGCTCTCGTCGTCGCTGTTGTCGTCACCGTCGTCATCACTGAGGTCATCGCTGTCATCGTCCGCCGATCCGCCGCTGTCCTGGATCTCTATCCCGCCGGCCGTCGCGAAGCCCTGGCCGGTGTCGACCAGAATGTTGATCACGCGGATACGGGCACCGTCCGGTACAGACCCGATGGGCAGCAGGATCGGATCTTCGTCCGGGAGCACGAACCTGAGTACGAAATTGTCGCTGGGGGTAACGTCCTCGAGTATGAACTCGCCGCTGTCATTCGTGGTCGTCACGCGCCCGCCGCCGATGACCTGAATGCCGGCCAGGGAGCCCGATTGCGCGTTGACCGGCGTCGCAAGCCAGTCCACTGTACCGGCGAGCAGTTTCCGGGTGAGTGTCTGGTTGGCCGGGCCCGCGGCCACGACCTGGGACACATTACCCGTCACCGTGGTGATGCCCGTGCCGCCGACCCCGGAGCCGCCCACGCCGGCCGTGGTGCCGGAGCCGCCGCCGCACGATGACAACGCGAGCGCCAGTATTAGAATAAGAGGGCCGAGGCAGAGGGACCGTGTGGTAGGTTGCATGGTGGTTTTTTCAGCTGACAGAACTTGCAGTTTACAGAAACGGTTATATTCTGGGGTAAACTGAACATATGTGGGAATGATTTCCACGTCAAGTACGCCAGATCGAACCAGACCAGATGGGATCTCCATCCGACTCAGTGACGAAGTCCGACTCGAAACCGACCGCCCCGGCCGGTCCGGAGGCGTTGAGAACCGCCGTGATGCGGGTACTCCGACCCCTGGTCGGCCTACTCATGGAGCACGGACTGACCTTCCCGTGGCTGAGCGGGGTGCTCAAGACAGTGTTCGTGGACGTGGCAGAGAAGGAATTCCGCCTGCCGGACAAGCGCCAGACCGACAGCCGGGTGACACTGCTCACCGGTGTTCACCGCAAGGATGTCCGGCGACTTCGCCACGAGCACGACCCGTCGGAATCCGCTCCTCCGGCGAGCGTTTACCTAGGTGCCCACCTGGTGGCCGTGTGGACCAGTGACGAGCGATTCCTGGATCTGCAGGGGCGGCCCAAGCCGCTGACGCGGCTGCCGAGCGGCAACGCGCCCAGCTTCGAGAAACTGGTGACCGGCATCAGCAAGGATATCCGCCCGAGGGCGGTGCTGGATGAGTTGCTGCGGCTCGGTGCCGTGGAAATCGACGACAACGACTGCGTGCGCCTGCAGACCGACGCTTTCATCCCCTCCAAGGGTTTCGACGAAAAAGCCTACTACCTGGGCCGCAACGTCCACGACCATATCGCGGCCGCCCGCCACAACGTGCAGGGCGGCGACCCCCCGTTCCTGGAACGCAGTGTCTACTACGACGATCTTTCGGCGGAGTCTGTCAGGGAACTGGATGAGCTCGCCCGGTTGGAAGGCATGAAGCTGCTTCAGATGGTGAATCGCCGCGCCCGGGAACTGCAGGCCGTTGACGTGGAGGCCGGCAACACCGGTTCCCGGGTCAATTTCGGCCTGTATTTCTACCACGGTCCCGACGACGAGGACTCTGCGGCGAACCAGTAGCCGCGTCTTTACCCGGTTTTTCTCCCTCGATTAGACCGCGCGTCGGCACAGGCGCTGCGTTCGTCAGGCACGCCTGTCGGGAAACGCGCCAGGGACGTAGACTAGTTTAAGTGGGAAATTTTCCCACACAAGTGTTTCGGCCGGCTCATTCGTGGATGACTGACTCTGCCGGACTTTATTCACGTTTCCGTGAGGTAGTAAAGATGAACAAATTGATCAAAGGACAGGTAATCACCCTGTTCGCCCTCCTGACGGCCATGGTGGTTACCCTGGCCGCCTGCGGCGGCGGCAGCAGCTCCTCCGGCGGCAGCTCGGCATCGGGGGCCACGGTGGCCGGCACCGTCGACAACGGCGTCGCGACGCTGTACCGCCTGGAAGACCAACGTCCGATACTGGCTGCCCTCACTGACATGCTGATCGAGCCGTCCCACGCCGCGGGCGTGGCCGGTGTCACCGTCGAGCTGGTCAACAGTTCCGGTGCGGTCGTCGGATCCCAGACCACCGATGCCAGCGGCCGGTTCATGTTCACTGGCCTGGTGCCCGACAGCTATTCCATCCGCCTGTCCCAGAACGGCGCCCCCCTGGGCGAGACCCCGGTCATCCAGGTCGATCCCGACACCCGGACCGAGATAAGATTGGCCCTCAGCGGCGCGGTCACCTCCGTCAACGTCCAGGCCCGGAACGACCAGGTTTCCGGCCAGGTCCGCGGGGACGACGACAGCAGCGACGATGACAGTCTCGATGACGACAGCAGTGATGACGACAGTCTCGACGACGACAGCAGTGACGACGTCAGCGACGATGACCCTGACGACGACAGCAGTAACACCTGATGACTTCGCAATGAGGCATTCAACCCGAACACCGACCTCCGATACGACGCGGATTGACTGACCCAAGCCAAAGACGGTCGGATGCTGCGGCCGGTGCCACCCTGCTCGAGGTGGACACCGGCCGTTTTTTATGGGCGGTGTTTCTGGGCTGCCTGATCATCGAAGTTGCCCTGGTGTATCTCGACCTGACGGTCAACTGGTGGCGCTGGAGCGACAGCGGGGCGATACGGCGTCTTTTCAACACTACCCGGGAAGACGGCTTGGCTTCCTGGTTCATGATCTCCCAGACGCTCATCGCCGCTCTCGTGGCCTGGATGATCTTCGCGGTGCTGGTTCATCAGAAAACCACGGCCGGCCGCCGGATCGGCTGGTTTGTCGTCGCTGCCTTCTTCACCTACATGTGCGCCGACGACGGGGCGCTGATCCACGAGCGCGTCGGTACTGCATTCAAGGACAGCACCGGTATCGGCAGCTTTCCGAGTTATGCCTGGCAGTACGTGCTGATGCCTTTCTTTGCCACGATGGGCGTATTCATTCTGTTGTTCCTCTGGAAGGAGATGCCGCGAACACGGGACCGGGTGAAAGTCGTCGCGGCGCTCGGATGCTTTGCGGCCGCCGTCGCCCTGGACTTCGTGGAGGGCCTGGACGAAGGCTATCGCTTGTTGGTGGATGCCACGGGTTGGCGGCCCGCGACATTCCGCCATTTTTCCAAGTCCCTGGAGGAATTCCTGGAGATGCTGGTCATGACCATTTTCCTGGTGACCTTCCTCGGCCATCTGGCGTCGGTGGCGCCCCGGCTGGAGGTACGCAGCGTCGGCGGAGACTAGTGCCGCAGGAGACTAGTGCCGCAGGAAAGTCGAAGGCCGAGTTTGCCAAGCTATTCGCCGGACGGGACATTCGCCCGCGGATCGAGCGGGAATCGCAGCAGGCCGCGCTTTTTGTAGTCAGCCACGGCATCGCGCAGGGTGTCTTCCAGCGGTCGCGGCGACCAGCAGAGTGTCCGGCGGGTTTCCCGGTTGTCGAAGGTAACCGGCACCCCGGCCAGCCTGATGCCGGAGAAGGGCGCCGCCGGGGGGCGATGGGTAATCCAGTCGGCGATCAGCTCGTTGACGGCCCCGGCTGCGTATGCGAGCGCATAGGGGACGCGCCGCTTTACCATCTCTCGGCCCGCCAGCTCGCCAAGCAGCGCCAGCATTCGGCCTATGCGTACGTCGTGGGCACCGAGGATGTATCGTTGTCCGGCCTCGCCGTGTTCGGCGGCCAGCCAGTGGCCCTCGGCGATGTCCCGGGCGTCGGCCAGGTTGAGGGTGCTGTCGAGGTAAGCCGGATAGGCGCCGTTCAGAAAGCCGAGCATCATCCGAGTCGGCGGCGTGATCCAATGGTCCCCGGGGCCGGCCGGAATCGTCGGATTGACAATGACCACCCGCCGGCCCTCGCCCGCGGCATGCCGCGCTTCCTGCTCGGCGAGATATTTTCCGCGGCAATACGCCCCCGCCATCTCCGAAAGCCGGCATTCGGTGTGCTCGTTCACCGTCTGTGGCCGGCGTCCCCTGCCCATGGCGATCAATACGGATTCCGTGGAGGTATGCACAATCGTTTCGACGCCTGTCCGTCGGCCGGCGTCGAGGACGTTGCGTGTTCCGGTCCGGTTGACGGTGACGAAGGCTTTCTTGTCCGGTCCCCACAGCCCCGACAGCGCGGCGAGGTGGAAAATTCTGCGGCAACCTCCGGCGGCGCGCGCCACCGCTGCCGCATCGGCAATCGATTCCTGTTGATAGTCGACACCGGCAATGGGTTCGATGGGGGCCTTCAGGTCCAGCACCCGGACCGCTTCACCGCGCCGGCGAAGCAGCTCGACCAGATGCGTCCCGATGAAGCCGCAGCCGCCGGTAACGAGGTTCAATCCCATGACATACCCATGACGGCGATTTTAGTCCAAACTGAATGCCGTCCATTCACACTCGACAGCAACGCCCGACCCCGGATTCCATCGTGCCGCAGCACCCGCCGACACCCACCTGGAACCACCCGCTGTTCGGCGCGGACCCGCTGACGCTGCTGGCCGCCCTGGCATGCAACAGGCCCTTCAGCGCGGGTGTCCGGCCCCTGGCCGGCGCGATGGTGGTCGCAGCGCTGCTGCGCGCCCCCGCGTCGCTGTGTGAGCACGCCTGGACCGTCGCCGGACTCCGGCGGCTGCCGCCGCCGCGGTCGCCGGTCTTCATTCTCGGCCACTGGCGCAGCGGCACCACACACCTGTTCAATCTCCTGAGCCGGGACCCGGCCTTCGCCTGGCCCGATCCGTTTGCCGCGGGACTGCCCTGGGATTTCCGGATACTGGGGCGACTGGCCCGGCCGCTGATGAAGCGGGCCCTGCCGGAGAACCGGTACATCGACGACGTGGCCGTGGATCCCGACTCTCCCCAGGAGGATGAGATCGCTCTGGCGTCCATGCAGAATGTCTCCTATTACCACGCGGTCTATTTTCCAAGGCGCTTCGAGTCGTGGTACCGGCGGGGCGTATTCCTGGAAGGCGTCAGCGACCGGCACCTCGCGCGCTGGCGCCGTCGATTCGAGTACTACCATGGCAAACTGCTGGCAGCCCGGCCCGGAGCGACGCTGCTGGTCAAGAATCCCGTTTATACGGGCCGGGTCGCGCTCATCCGGAGAATCTGGCCGGATGCCCGGTTCATTCACATCCATCGCAATCCCTACGTGGTGTTCGAGTCGACCCGGAAGTTCCATCGCGCACTGCTCCGGCGGTTTGCGCTGCAGGGCTTCGACGAGGACATTGCCGAGCAATTCATCGAGGTGACATATCCCAGGATGATCGAGAACCTGTACGCGGACGTTGCGGACCTGGGCAGTGACCGCTTCGTCGAGCTGAGCTTCGATTCACTGGAAGACGAGCCGCTCGCTCAGCTGGAACGGATCTATACTTCACTGGGGCTTCCGGGCTTCCCGGAGATGTATCCGGAATTCCAGGCCTACCTGGATTCCGTCGCGCATTACAGGAAAAGCGGACATGTATTCACCAAAGAAACCATCGACAGGGTGGACCGGCACTGGGACGGGCTGGTGCGCCGGTGGTCCTACTCGCCGCCGAAGGACGGGCATCCGCGGTGATTGAAACCTTCAGGAACGTGGCCTCGCTCCTGCTGGGCTATGCGTTGATGATCATGGCCAATGCGTTGTTCAACACCCTGTTGGGCATCCGCATGGAGTTGGAGCAGTTCGGTGCCACGGTAACCGGCACGGTCATGAGTGCCTATTTCGTCGGCCTGCTGATCGGCGCCCGCTCGGTGTCGCGCGTCATCACGCGGGTCGGGCATATCCGCTGCTTTGGCCTGTTCGCGTCCATCATCTCCATTACCGCTCTGGTCCACATCCTGTGGGTGGACCCCGTGGTATGGGGCACCATGCGCATCATGTCGGGTTTCTGCATGGCCGGCATGATCACCATTACGGAAAGCTGGTTGAACGCGCGTACCGACAACAAGCACCGGGGCCAGGTGCTTTCCTGGTACATGATCACCAATTACGCGGCCGCGGGTCTGGGCCAGTTTCTGCTGCCGCTGGCGGACCCGGGCGAGTTCGTCCTGTTCTGCCTGATATCGATCCTGTTCTCCGCGGCGTTGATCCCGGTCATGGTGACCCGCGCCAGTGCCCCCCGGCCCTCGCCCCCGGCCCGGGTATCCATCAAGTATCTCTACCATCTGGCACCGCTGGCCTGCATCGGGGCCGTCGGCTCCGGCATGATGAACGCCAGTTTCTACAGCCTGGCGCCGGTGTTTACCCAGCGAATCGGCCTGTCCCTGAACCAGACGTCGCTGTTCATGGCGATTACCGTGATGAGCGGGATGCTGCTGCAGTGGCCCCTGGGACGGCTTTCGGACCGGATCGGACGGGGCAATATTCTGGGAAGCGTCACCATCGTCACCGGGCTGGCCTGCTTCGGCATCGCCGTATTCGGCGCCCAGGCGGGACCCTGGTTGTTCCCGTTGGCCGCGGTCTACGGCGGTACCGTGTTCACGGTCTATTCCATATCCTCGGCGCAGGCCAATGATCTGACCGAGCCGGACAATCTGGTACTGACGGCCGGGGCGCTGCTGATCGCTTTCGGCATCGGCGCCATCATCGGTCCGATGATCGGCGGCGTGGTCATGCGAACCATCAGCCCCGGTGCGCTGTTCGGCGTGAACGGGGTCATTGCCTTCCTGATCGCCCTGTACGCGTTCCGGAGGTCGGCGGCGGTCCGGCGGGCCCGGGCACTCGGGGTTTTCCTGCCCAGCCCCGGCAGCCAGTTCACGTCCGGCCTGCTGCACCGCCGGGTGCGGGACCAGATCGACCGCGACCTGCGGCGCTACGGCCAGTACTCCGGGCGGCGCTTCTGAAGCGTCGTCCCCGTCGGATCACCGGTGCCCGCCGTGGATGACGCAACGCAGCCCGCCACTGATATCGCAACATTCACCGAGCCGCGTCCATTGGTCCGGGCTGAAGGCCTGCATGATCGGGGAGGCCAGAGTCGGGGGCCATCACCCAGGGCTGTCGAAAACAGGGATGTTTGAGCCAGAGCGTACATGGATGTATTCACAGCGGTCCTGGGAGATGGCCCCCGACTCTGGCCCCACACCATGGCGCCGGCTCACAAACCGGGCCGCGGTATGCGCGAACGCTCCGGCTCCCGACGGCTCGCAAACTCCTGGAACGTCACGAAATCAGTGGAGGGCTACGCCGGCGTGTCCCGGGTCTGGTCGTATCGCCTGACGGACTCCATGATTTCCTGCTTGGCCTGTTCCGGGCCGACCCAGCCGAGAATTTTTACCCATTTTCCCGGCTCGAGATCCTTGTAGTGGTCGAAGAAATGGGAAATACGCTCGAGCAGCTCCTTGGGTATGTCCCGGAAGGTGTGCACGTCATCGTACAGCGGAGTCAGCTTGTCTACCGGCACCGCCAGGATCTTGGCATCAATGCCGGATTCGTCCTCCATTTTCAGCATGCCGACGGGCCGGCACCGCACGATGGAGCCCGGGATGAGGCGGAACGGGGTCACGGCAAGGACGTCCACGGGATCGCCGTCCTCGGAGAGGGTCTGTGGTATATAGCCGTAGTTGGTGGGGTAATACATGGCCGTCGCCATGAACCGGTCGACGAACATGGTGCCGGTGTCCTTGTCAACCTCGTATTTGACGGGATCGCCGTGGCGGGGGATCTCCACGACAACATTGACGTCCTCGGGAACGGCGTGTCCCGGCGCTACCAGTCCCAGGCTCATGGCTCAGGCTCGCGATTTGTAGAAGCGGAGCCCGCATTATAGGACTGAAATGTTGCAATGCACAACCATCCGGGCTATACAATACCGCGCTTTCGCCCGGTGGACGAAAAAGGCTGGGAACCCGGCCCGCGGTTCTATAACATGTCGCGCCGGTCCTGTCGGGGCCGATTCTGACCGGTTCAGAGTGTCCCCGGACGATTCTAAATATCAACGAACCGACATTACTGATAAGGGGAGATTATGTCGTTTGCAGCTTTAATTCCGACAGTGCTCGGTATTCTGGGCCTTGTTGCCGCGTTCTATGTGTTCCGCACGGTGAAATCCTATCCCGACGGCGGCGGAAAAGTCGCGGAAATCGGGCAGGAGATTCATGAGGGGGCCATGGTGTTCATGCACCGTGAGTACAAGATTCTGGGAATCTTTATCCTGGTGGTGCTGGTCCTGCTGATGATTTCGCCGTTGTCCTGGCATACGTCGCTGGCGTTCATCGTCGGTGCTCTTGCTTCGGGCAGCGCCGGCTACATCGGTATGTATACCGCCACCCAGGCGAACATGCGCACCACCACGGCCGCCCACGACAAGGGTGCCCCGGAAGCTTTGACCGTGGCCTTCTTCGGCGGCTCCATCATGGGCCTGGCCGTGGCCTCGACGGGTCTGCTCGGGCTTGGATTCCTTTATATGATATTCGGCGGCGACCCGGCGACGGCGGACACCATCCACGGCTTCGGCATGGGTGCATCGTCCGTGGCGCTGTTCTCGCGTGTCGGCGGCGGCATATTCACCAAGAGCGCCGATGTCGGCGCCGACCTGGTGGGCAAGGTCGAGGCCGGCATTCCCGAGGACGATCCGCGCAATCCGGGCGTGATCGCGGACAACGTCGGTGACAACGTCGGCGACGTGGCGGGCATGGGCTCGGACATTTTCGAGTCCTACTGCGGCTCCATCATCGCCACCATTGCCATCGCCTCGACGATGGTCCAGAGCACCCTGGGGGCGCAGGCCAACCTGATGTTCCTGCCCCTGGCCCTCGCCTCCGTCGGCCTTTTGTGCTCCATCGGCGGTATTCTCCTCGTCCGGCAGTACTCGGTGAAGTCCCCCGAGGTGGCCCTGCGGATCGGAACCATCGGCGCGGCGGCTCTGTTCATGGTGGCGGCCCTGATCGTGGTGCTGGTCATGGGGATCAGCAGCGCCGTCTGGTGGTCGATTCTGGCCGGCTCCGTGGGCGGTATCATCATCGGGCTGGTGACCGAGTACTACACCGCCGGCAAGCCGGTGCGTGACATCGCCGAGGGCGGCCAGACCGGTGCGGCGACGATCATTATCCGCGGCTTCGCGGTGGGCATGCAGTCGGTGGTGGTGCCCATGCTGACCATCAGCATCATCATTCTGCTGGCCAGCCAGCTGACCGGCCTGTACGGGGTCGGCATCGCCGCCGTCGGTATGCTGGCCACGGTGGGGATCACCATGGCCATCGACGCTTACGGCCCGGTTGCGGACAACGCCGGCGGCATCGCGGAGATGTCCGGCCTGGGCAAGGACACCCGGGACATCACCGATTCGCTCGATGAGCTCGGCAATACCACGGCCGCCATCGGCAAGGGTTTCGCCATCGGTGCCGCGGCCCTGGCGGCCCTGGCCATCATCAGCGCCTTCATCGAGGTGGTCAGCCACCGTATTGACGGTTTCGAGCTCGAAATCAGCAATCCGCGCGTTCTGGTCGGTATGTTCCTGGGCGGGATCTTTCCGTTCCTCGTGGGGAGTATGACCTTGACTGCGGTGGGCCAGGCGGCGTTCGAGATGATCAACGAGATCCGGCGGCAGTTCAAAGAGATCCCCGGCCTGCTGGAGGGCACGGGCAAGCCCGACAACGCCCGCTGTGTGCAGATCGCCACCGACGCCGCGCTGAAGAAGATGGTGGCCCCGGGTGTGCTGGCCGTGGCGGGACCCCCTGTCGTCGGCTTTGTTCTCGGCCCGGAAGCCCTGGGCGGCATGCTTGGCGGGGCGCTGCTGGGTTGTGTCCTGCTGGCGCTGACCATGGCCAATTCCGGCGGCGCCTGGGACAACGCCAAGAAGTACGTCGAGCGGGGCAACTACGGTGGCAAGGGTTCGGAAACCCACAAGGCCGCCGTGGTGGGGGATACCGTGGGGGACCCGTTCAAGGACACGTCCGGACCGTCCATGAACATTCTCATCAACGTGATGGCGATCGTGTCGCTGGTGATTGCGCCGATCCTGGGGCCGTCGTTGATCTAGACGTCCCTGATCACGGAGGACCTGGAAAAGCCCCGCGGCAACGCGGGGCTTTTTTCTGGGGTGGGTCAGGCTTTGCGCCTGACATGTCAGCCTTAAAGGCTGAGCCACAATGGCTTCGTTTTGTCCTATCAAGGCTGGGTCATCAATGACGAGTCCGCACACCGAGGCCGCAGCCCGGCGGGACGACTGGACGCGGCGACCGCACCGCAAAATCTGGGCGCTGGCCCTGCCCATCATGCTGGCCAACGTCTCCATTCCCCTGGTGGGCGCGGTGGATACGGCCGTCATGGGTCACCTGCCCAGCGAGGTATATATCGGCGCGGTGGCCATCGGCGCCGTGATCTTCAGCTTTCTTTACTGGGGGTTCGGCTTCCTGCGCATGGGCACCACCGGCTTCGTGTCCCAGGCCTTCGGCGCCCGGGACCACGACGAGATGGCCAATGCCTTCTGCCGTGCCGTGGCGGTCGGGGTGGCCACCGGCTTGCTGTTGATCCTCCTGCATTGGCCCATCGGTCGGCTGGCGTTGTGGCTGTTCGAGGCCGAGGCGGAAACGGAAAGCCTGGCCTGGCTGTACTTCTCGATCCGGATTTGGAGTGCTCCCGCCGCTCTGGTGCAATACGCGGCGCTTGGTTTCCTGATCGGCGTTCAGCGGACGCCTGCGGTGCTTGGGCTGCAGCTGCTCCTGAACGGAACCAATATCACCCTGGATCTTGTGTTCGTCCTGGGCATGGGTTGGGGAGTCGAGGGTGTGGCGACTGCGAGCCTGATCGGCGAGTACACCGCCGCCATTGCCGGTGTGCTGCTGGTACGCGGAACCCTGCGCCGCCTCGGGGGCCGGGTTGAAACGACCCGTCTGCTCGACCCGTCGGCCTTCAAGGCTTTGGTCAGCGTGAATTTCAATATTTTTGTACGCACGCTGTGCCTGGTGTTCGCGTTCGCGTATTTCACAGCCCAGGGTGCCTCGTTCGGTACGACCACCCTGGCAGCCAATGCGGTTCTGATGCAGATGATCGCTTTCATTGCCTATGGCCTGGACGGCTTCGCCCACGCCGTGGAAACCCTGGGCGGCAGCGCCTACGGCGCCCGGGATTTGCGAACGTTCCGGGTGGTGGTCAGGACCTCCACGCTATGGGCGGCGTTCATGGCGTTCCTGAATGTCGCGGTGTTCTACCTTGTGGGCGGGATCTTTATCGGCTGGATGACGTCCCTGGATGCGGTTCGCGAAGAGGCGCTGCAGTACCTGCCCTGGGTGGCGCTGTCGCCGCTGCTGTCGGTATGGAGCTTCCAGCTCGACGGTATCTATATCGGTACGACATTCAGCCGCGAGATGCGCAACGGTATGCTGGTATCACTGGCGGGCTATCTCGCGGCGGTTTCGCTGCTCACCCCCTGGTGGGGCAACCACGGCCTGTGGTGCGCCCTGCTGCTGTTCTTCGTCCTGCGGGCGTTGACCCTGTACGCCTGGTACCCGCGGATCGAGGCGCGGATGGCGGAAATGGGTTAGGGGTCGGGGGTTAGACCTCGAATGGCTTCAGCTTTTTCTTGACCTGGACGTTTTTCGGCCGGACATAATCCGGGAGGCCGTTTTTGTAAGGCGGGTAGTCCTCGCCCTTGATCAGGGGCGCAAGGTAGGTACGGCACTTGCCGGTGATGCCGAAACCGTCCCGGCTGATGAAGCTCTTTGGCATTTTCTTCTCTACGTTGGCTACCCTGGACAGCGGCGCCATCTCGATGCGCCACTCGTAGGGCTGATCGGACAGCCTCTTGACGGCGGGCATGACCGCGTTCTCCCCGGCCAGCGCCATCTTCACGGCGGCCTTGCCCACTGCGTAGGCGTGCCGGACGTCCGTCCTGGACGCCACGTGGCGCGCCGCGCGCTGCAGGTAGTCGGCCACGGCCCAGTGATACTTGTAACCGAGGTCCTGCTTGACCATGTCGGCGATCACCGGCGCCACGCCGCCCAACTGGGCATGACCGAAGGCGTCGGTCAGTCCCTGGTCGGAGAGGAATCGGCCCTGGTCGTCCTGGGCCCCCTCTGACACGACGACCGAAACGTAGCCGTACTTCTTCACTTTCCGCTCGATGGCCTTGATGAACGCCGCACGGTCGAAGGGCACTTCCGGAAACAGGATGACGATGGGGATGTCGTGGTCCTGGTCGGCCGCCATGCCGCCCGCGGCGGCGATCCACCCGGCATGCCGGCCCATCACTTCCAGTATGAATACCTTCGTGGACGTCCTGGCCATGGAGGCGACATCGAAGCTCGCCTCGCGGGTGGATACCGCCACGTACTTGGCCACGGAGCCGAAACCCGGGCAGTTGTCCGTGATGGGCAGGTCGTTGTCGACGGTTTTCGGCACGTGGATTGCCTGGATCGGGAAGCCCATGGTCTCGGAAAGCTGGGAAACCTTCAGGCAGGTGTCCGCCGAGTCGCCGCCGCCGTTGTAGAAGAAGTAGCCGATATCGTGGGCCTCGAACACTTCCATCAGCCGTTCGTACTCGCGGCGGTTTTCCTCCAGGCCCTTGAGCTTGTAGCGGCAGGAGCCGAAAGCCCCGCTCGGAGTATGGCGCAGTCCTTCGATGGTCTTCCCGCTTTCCTTGCCGGTGTCGATCAGCTCCTCCGTCAGGGCGCCGATGATGCCGTTGTTGCCCGCGTACACTCGGCCGATCTTCTTCGGGTGCTTGCGGGCGGTCTCGATCACGCCGGCGGCGCTGGCGTTGATCACGGCGGTGACGCCGCCGGACTGGGCGTAAAATGCGTTCCTTGGTCTGGGCTTGGACTTGGCCATGGCACTGCGATCCTGAAGGCTTGTACCTGGTTGATTGGGATGTGTCGGTCGGGATTCTATCCCGACATCGTCCGAATGTCGGCACCAATGCCGGCTTCTGGCGCCGGCGATTTTCCCATATTGGGCGGTGCGCGCAAGCGACGGCCCTTGGAGCGCGCTTGCGGACATGAGAACATACCCCACCTCTTCTGACCGTTTTCACCCGACACCGAATCATGGCTTTTGGAAAATATCCCCAAACGCGTCAGCGCCGCATGCGCCGCGATGAATTTTCCCGCCGCCTGATGCGGGAAAACCGCCTGACCCTCGATGACCTGATCCAGCCGTACTTCGTCATTGAGGGCCGGGACGAAAGCGAGCCGGTGCCGTCCATGCCGGGGGTCCGGCGTCTCACCGTCGACCGCCTCGTCAAGGAGGTACGGCGGGTGGCCGGCCTGGGGATCCCCGCCGTGGCCCTGTTCCCGGTGGTGGGCGCCGACCGCAAGTCGGACAAGGCCGAGGAGGCCGGCAACCCCCACGGGCTGGTGCAGCGGGCGGTGCGCGCCCTGAAAGAGGCCGTGCCGGAGATCGGGGTGGTGACGGACGTGGCCCTGGATCCCTATACCAGCCACGGCCAGGACGGTTTGATCGACGATGCCGGCTATGTCGTCAACGACGCGACCATCGATGTGCTGGTGGAACAGGCCCTGTCCCATGCCGAGGCCGGGGCGGACATCGTGGCGCCGTCGGACATGATGGACGGGCGTGTCGGCCGGATCAGGCAGGCCCTGGAGGATGAGCAGTTCCGCAATGTCCGGATCCTGGCGTACTCCGCCAAGTACGCTTCCGGTTTCTACGGCCCGTTCCGGGATGCCGTGGGCTCCGCCGGCGCCCTGGGGGGCGGCAACAAGTACACCTATCAGATGGACCCTGCCAACGGCGACGAGGCGCTGCGGGAGTTGGCCCTGGATATCGAAGAAGGCGCCGACATGGTGATGATCAAGCCCGGCATGCCGTATCTCGATATCGTGCGGCGCGCCAAGGACCGTTTTGGGGTGCCGACGCTGGTCTACCAGGTGTCCGGGGAATACGCCATGCTGTGCGCGGCATCCGAAAATGGTTGGCTGGACCACCGCCCGGTGGTCATGGAGGCGCTGACCGGCTTCAAGCGCGCCGGGGCGGACGCGGTGCTCAGCTATTTCTCGACCCAGGTCGCGGAATGGCTGAATGAATGATGACAATGACTGAAGAAGCGCCAAGACCGACTGACATCCGGCTGAAGCAGCAGTCGCGGATTCTCGAGATCAGTTTCGAGGACGGCAATACCTTCCACCTGCCCTGCGAGTACCTGCGGGTGTATTCCCCGTCGGCGGAGGTCCAGGGCCATGGCCCCGGCCAGGAGGTGCTGCAGGTGGGCAAGGAGCGGGTCAACATCGAGTCCATCGAGCCGGTGGGTACTTATGCGGTGACTTTGAAGTTCGACGACGGCCACGATACCGGTATTTATTCCTGGAAGTACCTGCACCGGCTGGCGGTCAACCGCGGCCGGTACTGGCGGGACTACCTGCGGCGGCTGTACGACGCCGGACAGGGGCGCGTGCCGCAGCCCTACGACGAATGGATGGTCGATGACTGACTCCAAGACGCATTTCGGCGACCGCGAAGTACCGGAGGAACGGAAGACGTCGCTGGTGGCGGACGTGTTCCGCTCGGTGGCCGGGAAGTACGATCTGATGAATGACTTGATGTCGTTCGGTATCCATCGTATCTGGAAGCGCTATACCATCCAGCGTGCGGCGGTACGTCCCGGCCAGTGCGTCCTGGATGTCGCAGCGGGGACCGGTGACCTGGCCAAGGGCTATGGATACCGGCTGAGAGGCCGGGGCGAGCTGGTGGTGACCGACATCAACGAGGCCATGCTGGCGCTGGGCCGCGAGGCGTTGACCGAAGCCGGGCTGGTGGGCAACGTTCATTACGTGCGCTGTGACGCCGAAACACTGCCCTTCGCCGACAACCGCTTCGACCTCGCCAGCATCGGCTTCGGGCTGCGCAACGTGACCCGGCAGCAGCGGGCGCTGGAATCCATGTACCGCTGCCTGCGCCCGGGCGGGCGGGTGCTGATCCTGGAGTTCTCCCGGCCGACGACGGAAATGATCCGCATGCTTTACGATGCTTATTCCTACAACGCGCTGCCCAAGCTCGGCCACTGGGTCGCCGGGGACGAGGACAGCTACCGGTATCTCGTCGAGTCCATTCGCCGCCAACCGCCCCAGGAGGAGCTGGCGGACATGATGGCGGCGGCCGGGTTCGAGCGGGTGTACTACCACAACCTCAGCGGCGGCATCGTTGCACTCCACATGGGCTGCAAGCTATGAGTATATTGTTCGATCCCCTGCAGGCCGCGGTTCGGCGGGCGCTGGAATTCGATCCCGATACCCGAGAGCGTATCCGGGAGCTGGACGGCCGGGTCGTGGAGGTCGTGTTCACGGGACTGGAACAGACCCTGTGCGTCGCCATCGACCAGGGCGCCGTACTGTTCTGCCGGACGGCGGAACGGGAACCGGATCTTCGGCTGACGGGCACCCCGATCGCATTCGCGCGCTACGTCATGGCGCCGGACCGGGTGGAGATTACCGAGAGCGGCATCAAGATCGAAGGTGACATTGGCCTGGCGCAGCGTTTCACGGGCATCCTGCGACGTCTGGACATTGACTGGGAGGAATGGGCATCCCGCTACGTGGGCGACGTGCTGGCATACCGTGCCGGCCGCTTCGCGGAAGAGTTTCGTGGCTGGGCGCGGCACGGCAGCCGCCAGTTCCGGCAGGACGTCAGCGAGTATCTCCAGGAGGAGCTGAGGGTGCTCGCGCCCCGTGAGCGGGTCACGCGCCTGATGAACGATGTCGATACGACCCGCTCCGACGTGGAGCGGCTCGAGCAGCGCATCAGGCGCCTGCGACGCGCTCCGTAAACCGCGGCCTCCGAATGCGCCTGTTCCGGATTCTTCGTATCACCCAGGTCATGATCAAGCATGGCCTGGACGACTTGGTGGCGAGCGTACCTTTATTTCAGCCCTATCGGTTCATGCTCAAGCTCCGGCCCTGGAGCTGGGGACGCGAGCCGATGGGGCCTCGGGGGCAGCGCATCCGCGAGGCGCTGGAGGAGCTGGGCCCGATATTCGTCAAGTTCGGCCAGATGCTGTCCAGCCGTCCTGATCTGCTGCCGGAGGACATCGCCTCGGAGCTGGGGCGCCTCCAGGACCGCGTGCCGCCGTTTCCGGGCGAGGTGGCTAAGGGCATCATCGAGCAATCCTACGGCGAGCCGCTTTCCGCGCATTTCGCCCGGTTCGATACCGAGCCGCTGGCCTCCGCCTCGGTGGCCCAGGCCCATACGGCCCAGCTTCTGGACGGTACTGAGGTGGTGGTGAAGGTTCTGCGGCCGGGTATAGATCGGGTGATCGACCGGGATCTCGATCTGCTGTACACCATGGCCCGTCTCGCCTACCGGTACTGGGACGAGGGTCCGCGGCTGCGGCCGATCGAGGTCGTGGAGGAGTACGACAAAACCATCCACGACGAGCTGGACCTGGCGCGCGAGGCCGCCAACGCCAGCCAGCTCAAGGCGAATTTCGCCGATTCCGACCTGCTCTACGTCCCCGAGGTGTACTGGGAACATACCCGGCGGGGCGTGATGGTGATGGAGTACATCGACGGCATACCGATTCGCGAAGTGGAACGCCTCAAGGCCGTCGGCATCGACATGCGGACTTTGGCCCACAACGGCGTCGAGATATTCTTCACCCAGGCTTTCCGGGACGGCTTTTTCCATGCCGACATGCATCCCGGCAATATCTTTGTGTCCGAGGAGGGTCAGTACCGGGCCATCGACTTCGGAATCATGGGCACCCTCGGCGAGGAGGACAAGCGCTACCTCGCGGAGAACTTCCTGGCTTTCTTTCACCGCGACTACCGAGCCGTGGCCAAGGCGCACCTGCGGGCGGGATGGGTGCCGGCCCATACCCGGGTGGAGGAGTTCGAAGCGGCCATCCGCACGGTGTGCGAACCCATATTCGCCAAACCCATCAGCGAAATCTCCTTCGGCCGCTTCGTCATGCAACTGTTCCAGACCGCGCGCCGCTTCGACATGCCGGTGCAGCCGCAGCTCGTGCTCCTGCAGAAAACCCTGCTCAACATCGAAGGCCTCGGCCGGCGCCTGTATCCGGAGCTCGATCTGTGGGAGACGGCGAAGCCGTACCTGGAGCGCTGGATGTCCGAGCAGGTGGGGTATCACGCATTTATTGACGGGATGAAACGGGAGCTGCCGCAGCTGGGGTCGATACTTCCAGAGATGCCCCGGCTGGTGCACGCGTACCTGGAGCACGCGGCCCAGGACGCCAACACCCGCAAGCACGAGATTGAAGCGCTGAAGGACATGCGGCGCGACATCAGCCGCGGCCAGCGCCGGCACTACTTCGTCACCATCGGATCGGTGCTGGTGCTGGGGGCGCTCGTGGTGAGCGGCCTGGACGGTTATGCCCCGGTCATGGTCGGTAATGTACCGCTTTTGAGCTGGCTCGCGGGCGGCGTCGGCGCCGCCCTGCTGGCCCTGGGCTGGCCACGGCGCTGAAAGCCGGGGACCGTGGTTCGGGAATCATTCCCGGCGGCCAACGGCCTTGCCCCGGTGACCCTGGAAAACTCGCATGACCGGGGGGCCGGTGCCGGGGGCCATCCCCCAGGGCCGCTGTAAATACATCCGTGTACGCTCTGGCTCAAACATCCTTGTTTTCGACAGCCCTGGGGAACGGCCCCCGACACCGGCTGAATTCCCGATGCTCTCGAACCCGATTATGATGGGCGGGTCGGCTGAATGGTGCAGTGTCAGGGTTGATACGAAAAAACGAAGCCTCAATCGGCGAGGTAGCTCGCCCCCTACGCGGGGGCTGTTGACCCGAGGCCAGCCCTCTGGCCGATGAGGCGTGGGTCACCCTCCAGGGCTGACATGTCAGGCGTAAAGCCTGACCCACATGGGTTTTACCGGTCCGCCAATGATCGATTTTCGTCGAATCAAGCTCAGTGGCGGGCCGGCCGCGATCAGCTTTCCGGGCAGCCGATGTCGATGTCTTCGGGCCGGGTCCAGGTTTCGGACTTGCCGAACAGGGGGATGCCGATATACCCGCGTATGGACACCGTCCCGTCATCCCCGGCATCCAGGTAGGCCCGGTAGTGCTTGCCGTCCTTCGGGTTGTAGACATGGCCGAATGCCCACGTATTCCGGTCCGTGCGCTTGAGCCCGGTGAACACCTCGATGCCGCACAGGGGGCGGTCGCGCAGCGAAGCCTCCGGGTTTTCCGGGTCCCGCTTCAGCTTCCCCTCGTCATTGTAAGGCTTCCTCAGCCAGGCGATGCGGCCGCAGAGCTCCGGTTCCCCGTGCTCCCCGCATTCGTACACGTCGATGACGGCGCCTTTCTTCCCCGTGAGCCACGGACCGAGAATGCTGTCCACCTCGACCCGGGAGTCCGCGTGCACGCCGGCGGCGAGAACAACGGCCGTACTGCCGGCGAGCGCGGCTTTCAGGAGTCTATGCATCGGTTTCCCCCGGACTGATGAATGTTACTGAGCGTGTCGCGGCGCCGTTCCGGCAAGCCGGCCCCCGACCCGTTTCAGGTCCTCGAGGAGCAGGTAGGCGACGGGTACCAGCAGAAGCGAGACGAAGGTAGCGAACAATATCCCAAAACCCAGGGATACCGCCATGGGTATCAGGAACTGGGCCTGGGTGCTCTGCTCGAAAATCAGCGGTACGAGGCCGGCGAAGGTGGTAAGCGAGGTGAGCAGTATGGCCCGGAAGCGGGCCGCTCCGGCGCTTCTGACGGCGTCGGCCAGCACCATGCCCTCGCGGCGGCGACGATTGACCCAGTCCACCAGCACCAGGCTGTCGTTCACCACCACCCCGGCGAGCGCGAGCATGCCCATGATGCTCATGATGCTCAGGTTCATGCCCATGATCATGTGGCCCGCCACGGCGCCCACCAGGCTGAACGGGATGGCCGCCATGACGATCAGGGGTTGTATATAGGACCGGAACGGAATGGCGAGCAGCGAGTAGATCACAAACAGCACGAATGTCGCCCCGATGTTGAGGCTCTGGAAGGACTCGCGCTGCTCCCGCAGCTCGCCCTCCTGGGAGTAGCGCACGCCCGGGAAGTCCCGCAGGATCTCGTCCAGGTACGGTATGAGGTCGGCGACCACCGTGTTCAGATTGCCCCGGGCCTTGTCGATGTCGGCCTGGACGTTCACCGTCCGCTGCTGGTCGACCCGCCTGATGGTGGCGAACCCGATACCGAGCTCCGCATCCGCCACGTTGGTGAAGGGTACACGGGCGCCGGTTCCGGTTCGGATCCCCATGGTACCCAGGCTGGCCGGTGAGCTGCGCTCGTCTTCGGGATAACGCACCATGACACGGACATCCTCGCGGCCGCGCTGAATGCGCTGGGCCTCGGCGCCGAAGAACGCCTGGCGCACCTGGCGGCCGAGATCCCCGGCGGACAGGCCGAGGAGCTCGGCTTCGGGCTTGATGGTGAGCTGGATTTCCGGCTTGCCCTCGTCCAGCGAATCCTGGATGTCGAACACGCCGGGGTAAGTCGCCAGCCGCTCCCGGAGACGGTCGGCGACTTCCTCCAGGGTCGAGAAGTCCGATCCTTCGAGTTGGATATCGATGGGAGCGCCGCCGCGCCCGAGCTCGGCACGATAGGTCAGCTCCCTGGCGCCCGGTATGATACCGACCCGGGTGCGCAGCTCCTGGACCAGCGCATTGGTTCGCACGTCGACCTTGCGGGTTTCCGGCGGCTCGAGCTCCAGGCTGACCTGGCCGATGTGGGGCTGGCCGCTGGAAGGCGCACCGCCGCCCGCCCAACCGATGCTCACCATCACGTTCCGGATCACGCTTTCGCCGGTGCGGGGGTCGCGGTACTCCTCCCGCATCGCCCGGGCGATGCCGGCAATGCGGTGGATATGTCCGGCCGTGGTTTCGACGGCGGTGCCCACCGGCATCTCGAGGGAAACCTGGGCGGTCTCTGATTCCACCCGCGGAAAGAACGTGAAGCCGTAGCGCCCGCTGATCACGAAGCTGAGTATGATGAAGGAGACTCCGACGAACAGCGCGAGAGTCAGGTACCGTCGCTTCAGGGCTCCAGTCAGGACCGGCTGGTAAATACCGCGGACCAATCGTTCCAGGCCGTCGGCCACGCGCTGCTGCAGCTGCACCAGGATGTTCTCGCGCGCTTCCCTGGCCCGCACGTGCTTCATATGCGCCGGCAGGATGAGCTTCGATTCCACCAGCGAGAACAGCAGCACGGGTATGACCACCAGGGGAATCTGGGCGAATATGTCGCCGCGGGCGCCCTCGATCATGAGCAGCGGAGCGAACGCGGCGACGGTGGTGAGCACACCGAACGTGACCGGGACGGCGATTTCCCGGGTGCCCGAGATGGCACCTTCCAGCGGATCATCGCCGCGGCGCAGGTGGCTGTAGATGTTCTCGCCCGTCACGATGGCGTCGTCCACGACGATGCCCAGCACCAGGATGAATGCGAACAGGCTGATCAGGTTGATGGTGACGCCGAGCACCGGCATGAGCGCCAGTGCGCCCATGAAGCTGACAGGGATGCCGATGCATACCCATACCGCCACGGAGAACCTGAGGAACAGCGCCAGCAGCAGGAAAATCAACAGCCCGCCCAGCATGGCGCTCTCTACCAGAGTGTTGAGGCGCAGCTCGACGATGCGCGACTGGTCGCGCCAGTATGCGAGCTCCACCCCCGGCGGCATGGCCGGCCGTTGTGTTTCCACATATTCCCGCACGGATTTGCCGGTGGCGATGGCGCTCTGGTCGCCGGTTCGATAGACCTCCATCAGTACAGCCGGCTTGCCGTTGAACTCGGCGTACAGTGGATCCTCCTCGAAGCCGTCCATCACCCGTGCGATCTCCCCGAGTGTCAGACGAGTGCCGTCGATCCGCGTTCTCACCACGATGCGCTCGAAATCCCGCTTCGTATAAGCCTGTCCCTTCGTCCGCAGCAGGATCTCGCCGCCGTCGGACTTGATGGAGCCGGCGGGCAGGTCCACCGAGGAGCGCTGCACGGCCTCGACGATGGCATCGAAGGTAAGCCCGTAGCGGTCCAGGGAGTCTTCCGAGACCTCGATGGAAATCTCGTAGTCGCGCACCGCCTGGAGCTCCACCTGGGTGATCCCGGGCAGCGCCAGCAGGTCGTCGCGGATGCGCTCGCCGAGGCGGCGCAGGTCGGACTCCGGCAGCTCGCCCGCCGCCACCACGCTGATGACATTGCGGCGGAACTGCAGAACGCTGTAGCTCGGCCGTTCCGCGTCGTCAGGAAACGTGGAGATGGCGTCCACCCGGTTCTTGACATCGTCCAGCATGTCCCGGGGGGCGGTGTTGCGGTCCAGCTCGATGCGAAGCTGCCCGGTGCCTTCGTTGGCGTTGGAAACAATGCGCTCGATGCCCTGCAGGTCCTCGATGGCCTCCTCGATGCGTATGACCACGCCTTCCTCCACCTCCGCCGGGGTCGCGCCGCGATAGTTCATCTGGACGGTGATGACGTCGCGCTCGAACTCGGGGAAGATCTCCAGGGGGATGCGCTCGAGCAATGCGTTGAGCCCCAGGAAAAGGATCACCACCATGAGCAGGTTCGCCGCCACGCCATTGCGCGCGAACCAGCCGATCATGCCATGCATCAACCGGGCTCCCGGTTGTTGGTCCGGAGCCGGTCGGCGGACCCCGGAGCTTCCTCCCCGGCAACACGCACCCGGGTACCCTGGACCGCAAAGTGGGCGGCGCCGAGGACGATCTCGTCTCCGGGCTCCAGGCCGCGCACCACCACTTCGTCGCGGGTCTCCCACATCACTTCCACCGACCGGCGGTCGATGAGCCGATCCGGGGTCACCGCCACCACTTCGCCCCCCGGGCGCAGGGCGGCCCGCGGCAGCACATAGGCGTCCGTGATTCGCCGGCCCTGGATCTGCGCGGTGACGAACTGGCCGACCTTGAGCGGCGGCCGGCCGTCACGCAGGGCGTAGGGATCGTCGACCTGGGCCACGGCGAACCACTGGCGCGTTTCGGTGTCGATGCCGCCCTCGGTCCGCACGATCTGCGCCTGCCAGACGTGGGTCCGGCCGCCGATTTCCGCGCTGATCCGGACCGGGACCGGCGCCGGGGCGCTGTCGGTATCGCGATAGCTTTCCGGCAGGTCGACATGGCGCAGTTGATCGTTGCTGATCGGCAGGCGGATTTCGACGTAGTCCACCGCGTAGATCCGGGACAGCACCGTGCCGGGCGAGACGTACTGGCCGACATCGACGCTTTTTTCCAGCACCCGGCTCGCGTAGGGCGCCTCGATCCGGGTGCGGGACAGGTCGATCCGCGCCTGATCCAGCCGTGCGTCGGCGGCGGCCGCCGCCGCCCGGGCGCTGTCGAGCTGGGGTCGTCGCTGCACCAGCGCGTCAGGCTCGCCGTCCAGGCCCAGGCGTTTCCAGTCCTCTTTCGCCTGGGCGCCCCGGGCGACTTCCTCCTGCAGAGTGAGCTCGGCCTGGGCGAGCTCGGCGTGCGCGATGGTGACCGCGTTCTCGTAATTCCTCGGGTCGATCTGCAGCATGAGCTCGCCCATCTCGAAGAAACCGCCGCTGCGCAGCTCGTCCGCCATGGTTACCACCCGGCCTGACACTTCGGCGACCACGGATGTCTGGGTGCGCGGCGTGACCGTGCCTCGCGACTCGAGGGTTACGGCGTAGGACTGCGGTTCTACCCGGAGAACCTCGACCACCGGCGGCGACACCTCCGGGGCAAGACGTTCCGCCGTGGGGGCCGTCTGGATCAGGATGATCCCCGCAGCGGCGCTGGCGGCGAGTACGAGGACCGGAAAACCGATCCGGGCGAGTTTGGCCTTCATTTTGTTCCCGCCGTATCCGGTCCGGCAGCGCGGTCGAAGCCGCCGCCCAGCGCCAGGTAGAGATTGATGCGGTTCTGGAGCCGGAGATTGATCACTTCGATCAGGGCGCTGTCGGCGTTGAATCTGCGACGCTGGGATTCCAGCAGCGTGATGATCCCGGTGAGACCGCGGCGGTACTGGTCCAGGGCGAGCATGTCCGCTTCCTGGGCTTCCCCGGCAGCCCTTCTCGCGGCCTGTTCCTGGGCGAGCAGCCAGGCCTCCGAATCCAGTGCGTCCTCGACTTCCCGGAACGCGGTCAATGCCGCCTGGGCGTAGTCGTTCAGGGCTTCGTCGCCGCGGGCCTTGGCAAGGTCGCGCTCCGCCGCCAGGCGACCGCCCTGGAAAAGCGGCTGGGTGAGATTCACGGCGAGATTCCAGATCAGGTCGTCCAGGTCGACCAGGTTCCGAAGCGCGTCGCTGGATGTCCCCGCGCCGGCGGTGAGCACGATGCCGGGAAGGCGGTTCTTGTCCGCGCTCGCCAGGCGGTATCCCGCCGCCGTCAACCGGGATTCGGCCGCCACCAGGTCGGGCCGGCGCTCCAGGAGCTGGGACGGCAGGCCCGCGGGCACGGGTCCCGGTACGCCGGGCAGGGGCGCGGCGTGAGTCAATGACCCGGCGGGGTAGCGGCCGGCGAGTATCTCCAGGCCGCGCACCAGATTCTGTTGCTGGCGGCGGCGTTGAAGCAGATTGGCGCGGGCGGTCTCGAGGTTGTTGCGGGCAAGCCGGACGTCGAGGGCATCACCGATGCCCTGGCGGTAACGGTTTTCGATCGTGGCCAGGGAATCCTCGAAACTCTTCACCGTGTTCTCCGCCAGGCGCCGCTGGGCCCGGGCTTCGATCAGGTTGAACCACTGGCGGGCGATGTTCGCCGCCAGAGACAGGCGCGCTGCTTCGAAGTCGGCTTCCGTCGCCTGCCAGTCCGCCCGCGCCGCCCGGGCCTCGTCCGACAGTCGGCCCCACAGGTCGGCTTCCCAGCTCAGCTGGCCGTTCAGTCCGTGGCGGTCACTGGTCTCCCCCGCCAGCGCAGAACCGCCCGCGCCGCCGCCGGCCCGGCTCGCGGAGCCGGTGAGCTGCAGCTGTGGTCGGGGTCCGGCGCCGGCGATCCGGGCCTGTGCGCGGCCCGCCCGCACCCGGCTCGCGGCGCTCCTGAGCTCGAAATTCCGGGCCATGGCTTCGGCCACCAGGTTTTCCAGGGCCGGCTCCCGAAATTCCGCGAGCCAGCCCTGCACCGGCTCCCGGGAGGCGTCGGCCCGCCAGGCGGCGGGAATATCAATGGCCGGGTCCCGGTCACCGGCGGGGTCGCCATGGAGCGCGCAGCCGGTCGTTGTCGATACGGTCAGCAGCAGGAGTACGACTTTGAGGGGCATCCGGGGATTCTTCGCTGATCGGGGTGGTCCTATTACTCTTTCCTATTATGCAACGAAAAAACCTGGGGTTACGTCACAATTCGTGACAAAAAGTAACCCTTTGAATGTGAATTCCGCGTATAAAACAGGTGTTTACACGTTGTTGTTCAACTTGAAAATTCACTACACTGGCTGTATGTGTCCATTGAGAGACAGGACCTGATGCAAATCCACAGCAACAATCTCGTCGACGGAAGGCCGGTGCCAGCGGAGTTCGCGCTCGCGGAGCCCGATCTCCGGGCCCGCTTCAGGCTGGCCGGCAATCGCAGCCCGCACCTGGCCTGGACGGAAATCCCGGAAGGCGCCAAGTCCTTCGTGCTCATCTGCCACGATCCCGACGTGCCCAGCAGGCCTGACGACGTCAATCACGAAGACCGCACGGTGCCGGCGGATCTGCCGCGGGTGGACTTCTACCACTGGGTGCTGGTTGACCTGCCGGGTTCCTGTACGGGCATCGATGCCGGGGCGGACAGCGACGGTGTCACCCCCGGGGGCAAGGACCAGTCTCCGGGACCGTTCGGCTCGCGCCGCGGCCTCAACAATTTCACGGACTGGTTCAAGGGCGATGCGGAAATGGAAGGCCAGTACTTTGGATACGACGGGCCCGCGCCCCCCTGGAACGATTCGATCGTACACCACTACGTCTTCACCCTTTACGCGCTGGACATCGAGCAGTGTCCCGTGGAAGGTGCATTCGGCGGTGATGACGTGTTGAGCGCCATTGAAAGCCATATACTCGACAAGGCCCGCATCACCGGTACCTACAGCCTGAATCCCGACGTTCCTGCCTGACCCGTGCCGCCCGGAAGCACCGCATACGCCGATCGGCGCCGGCGCTTGTGGCTGGCGCTCGCGGCGACCGGCCTGTTCGCCCTTGTCGAGGCGGCGGGTGGTTGGCTGGCGGGCTCCCTTGCACTGCTCGCGGATGCCGCCCACATGCTGACGGACGCGGCGGCGCTGGGGCTGGCCTGGGTGGCCGCCGGGGTGTCGATCCGGGCCGCGGACGAGCGTCGCAGCTATGGTTACCAGCGTATCCAGGTGCTGGCGGGTTTCGTCAATGGCCTGGTGCTGGTGGGCATCGTGGCGTGGATCGCCGTCGAGGCATTGCACCGATTTACAGAGCCGCAGGCCGTTGAAGGGGGGTTAATGCTCGGTGTCGCCTTTGCCGGCCTGTTGGTGAACCTGTGGGTGTTCCGGATTCTCCACCAGAGGGAGCACCAACACGACCTCAATGTCCGCGGCGCCCTGTTGCACGTGCTGGGCGACCTGTTCGGCTCGGTCGGAGCAATTATTGCCGCGATCGTGATACTGGCGACGGGCTGGACGCCCATCGACCCGGTCCTGTCCCTGGCCGTTTGTGTTCTGGTACTCGTCAGTGCGGCTCGCCTGATTCGCGAAGCGGTTCACATTCTGCTCGAAGGCACGCCGGGTTACCTGGATATTGCCGAGCTTAGGAATACGCTCAAGTCTGAAATTCCCGGGGTCGAGGATATTCATCATATTCATGTATGGGCCCTGACGCCGGAACATCCGTTGCTTACCCTGCACGCCGACATATCCGACCGGCGCAACAGCGACGCGATACTGCGAAGCATCAAGGATATCCTGCGGGAACGTTTCAGCATCACCCACTCCACGATCCAGATCGAGACGGAAGGCTGCGCCGATCACGGGGACGGCCTCGAAAGCGGAAAAGGCTGATGATCCGAATGTCGTCTAGTCGGCCGTGAGTATCCCGACGCCATAGAACTTCACGGCGGGAACAGTGAGGGGCCGGGAGGGTCTGTCAGGGCTGTCGAAAACAGGGATGTTTGAGCCAGAGCGTACATGGAAGTATTCACAGCGGCCCTGACAGACCCTCCCGGCCCCTCACTCCCGGGTAGAGGGGAGGAGAGCGCCCGCGTGCCAGAGCGAGGCCGCCCCGACTGAACCCCGTTTCGATCAGATTCCCCGTCCTGATGCGCCGTTCAGGGCGCTTTCCAGCTTCCGGCAGAAGAGCTCCGCTTCCGCCTCGCCGAACGCCAGGGGCGGCTTGAGCTTCAGGACATTGTCGTGGGGGCCGTCGGTGGACAACAGCACGCCGTCCTCGCGCAGCAGGTTGACCACGCGGTCGGCGATTCCGGTGGCGGGTTCCAGGGTATGCCGGTCGTTCACCAGCTCGATGCCGATGTACAAGCCTTTGCCCCGCACATCGCCGATGACCGGGTGGCGGTGCGCCATGTCCTTCAGTTGCGTCATGAGCAGGGCGCCGGTGTCGCGCGCCCGCGCCCGCAGCCCCTCGGCCTCCATCACGTCCAGGACCGACAGGCCCACGGCACAGGACACGGGATTGCCGCCGAATGAGTTGAAATACTCCATGCCGTTGGCGAAGGCATCGGCGATCTCCCGGGTGGTGACCACCGCCGCCATGGGGTGGCCGTTGCCGATGGGCTTGCCCAGGGTCACGATGTCGGGCACGGCGTCCTGGAGCTCGAACGCCCAGTTGGCATCGCCGACACGGCCGAAACCGGTCTGGACCTCGTCGGCGATGCACACGCCGCCGGAGCGGCGGACGCGCTCGAAAGCGTGGTGGAGATACCGGTCCGGAAACACGATCTGGCCGCCGCAGCCGGGCATTGATTCGGCGATCATGGCGGCGGGCCCGGTACCGGTCCGTGCGCGGCAGGCCTCGATCGCCCGGTCGACATCCTGCACATACGCGCGGGCGGTGGATTCGTCGTATCCCTTGTGGGGGCCGCGGTAGGGATCCGGCAGCTCGGCAACATGGACATGGGGTTTGCGTCCGCGGCCGCCCCGGCGTTTGAACTTGTAGGGGCTGATATCGATCAGTCCGCCGGTGTTGCCGTGGTAGGCCCAGTCCAGGACCAGGAGATCCTCCCGGTCCGTGAAGTGCCGCGCCAGCCTCAAAGCCAGCTCGTTGGCTTCCGAGCCGGAACAGACGAACCAGCAGACCTCGAGGTGCCCGGGCAGTGTCGCCAGCAGGCGCTCGGCGTACTCGACGATGTTGGCGTGGAGATAGCGGGTATTGGTGTTGAGTCGGGCCGCCTGCTCGTGCAGGGCGCGGACCACGCGCGGATGGCAGTGCCCGACGTGGGCGATGTTGTTCACGCCGTCGAGATAGGCGCGGCCGGTGTGGTCGTACAGCCAGGTACCGCGGCCCCGGACGATATGCAGTTTACGCCGATAGCTCAGGCTCAGCGCGGGGCCGAGCAGTGCCTCGCGGCGCATTCGCAGGGACTCCACCGACGCCGCGTGGGTATCGAAGGATTCCGGCGCCAGGCCGAGCACCAGGTTCGGGTCCGGGGAGATTGCCTGCCAGACATCCATGTTCGCCGGCTCGCCGGCGCCGTTGAAGTTGCCGGTTTCCCCGAGCAGGTCCGTGATCAGCTGGAAATGCAGGTGCGGCGTCCAGCCCCCGTTGACGTCGTGGTCGCCGATCTCGCCGATCGCCTGCCCGGCGGCGATCCGGTCGCCGGCTGAGGTCATGGTCAGGCTGCGGCGCCCGAGGTGGCCGTACAGCGTCCAGAACGGCGGCCCGTCGTCGCCGCACCGGTGCTCGAGGATCACGGTCGGGCCGTAATCCAGCGGCAGGTCGTTGTCCCGTACGCTCACCACCGTCCCCGCCAGGGGGGCGTGCAGCGTCGTGCCGGCGGGCACGAACAGATCCATGCCCAAGTGCACCGACCGCCGTTGGTCGCTGGCAGCGCTCTCGAACTGGCCCGTGGTGTAGACCTCGCGCCGCTCGCCGTACAGGCCGATGGCATACCGGGCACCGCTGTCCTGCATGCACCGCTCCAGCCAGTTCCCGTAGGCCACTGGGTCGTCGGCATATTCCGTGCCGGGCGCATCCCGGGCCAGGGTCACCACGAAGCGCGGCGATGTGTTCAGGTCGAAGGGGAACGGTGAATGAAAGCCGTGGTTGTTCGCGGCGAGCCACGACACCACCGCGTCATGGGACGGGACGGGCGGACAGCCGGCCGCGGACCGGGCGAGGCGGTGCGCGAAGTCGGGATTCATGGCTTCGAGTCTGTGGAGAAGTTCGGTGGCCTGGGTCCGCGATACCTGAAAATAGGCGTCGTCCGGCGCCTCTTCCCCTCGCCGCGACGAGATGCACAGGCTCATCGCCAGACGGGTCGCGACGAGATCGAACAGCACCGCAAGCTCCTCCCCGGTCAGAGGAAACTCGGCGGTGTAGCCCCGAATCACGGCACGTGCCGCACCCGACAGGTCCGCGGTGCCCATCAGGGTGTAGGCAAGCGTCACGGCCAGCTCGTTGACCCGCCGGGCAAATACCGCGTCGCCGAAATCCACCAGGCCGATGCAGGTGTTTCCACTGCGGCCTTCCACCAGCAGGTTGTCGTCGTTGGCATCGTGATGCACCACCATCGCCGGAAGCGAAGCCAGCCTGGGCTCGACGCGGCGGTGCCATCGATCGAAAACCCGTTGCGCCAGCGCGCGGACGTCGGTCGGCTCGATGTGCCGCACCCAGGGTGCGACGGTGGCGGCGTTGTCGAGGCTCCAGAGAAAGTCGTCCCGGTGGGCAGCCGGATGACCGAAGCCCTGCATGGCGTTGGACAGTCTTCCCATGAACCGCCCGATAGCCCCCAGGGTCTGCGGTGTTCGTTCGCTTTCCCGGAGCGGTTTGCCGGGTACGAAGGTGAGCACCCGGAGCACACCGGCCTGTCCGTTGGCGGTCACGGGCACCATATCGTCGCCGTTGCGTGCGGTCACCGGGCGCGGCACGCGCAGCGCCGGATCCACGCTACGGATATGCGCCAGCAGGGCGTGCCGGAACCGATGCGCTTCGGCTTCCGAAGGCTCCGGAGAGAACTTGGCAATGTAGGTGGTCGCTTCGCAGTCGACCCGGAAATTCAGGTCGCTCTCGCCGACCAGAGGCACCGGGGTCCCATCGACGCCGAAATCGTCGCGCAGCGACGCGCGAACATCGCCGGCTGCGGACGCGGCATTCCTTGCAGTGGAAGAGAGCTCAAAACGCATCGGTGGACGGCTGCACGGATCGGTCGCGGAACATCGGGTTGCAGGATCACGCAAGTTTGGTGTGTTTTTCGGGGAATATCAAACCCGGGTGAGGCCTGAAAGGGCCAGCGTGCGGCCCGGTATCGCATCATACTCCATCGTGGTGCGCCGGCCCGGCCGGGGTATGTCGCGCCCGGTTCGGGTATGCAGCCGGAACCGGACGGCTGTCCCGCGGTCTCAAAGTATCCGAAACCGGCAATCGTATCCCGGCTGAACGGAATTGACCCCCGGACGGGCCGCCCATAAACTTCCCGTCCTTGCCCAGGGATTGCCCCCTCGAACGGAGATTCCGATTGTGAAAAAGGTGTTGTCCACGCTCGTCGTGGCGGTGCTCATAGCGGCCGCCGTCGGCGCCGGGCACTGGTACCTGAACCTGCGTCCGGAAACCGCCACCGCTCCCGCGGGCGGGGGAGGCGGCGGTCACAGTGTCCAGGTGGAAGCCGTCCCGGTCCGCATCGAGGCGGTTACCGACGAAGTGAGTGCGGTCGGCACGCTGCGCTCGAACGAATCGGTGATGATTCGCCCGGAGATTGCCGGACGAATCGCCGCCATCGATTTCGACGAGGGTGAGCCGGTCGAATCGGCGCAGACCCTGGTGAGCCTCGACGACTCCACCCACCAGGCCGAGCTCGCCAACGCCCGGGCAGCCCTGAAGCTCGCCGAGAGCAATTTCCGGCGGGTCGACGAGTTGTTCGCCAAGGGCTCCATCACCGCCCGCGAGCGGGACGAGGCGCTGGCCCGGCTTGAAAGCACCCGCGCCTCCGTCCAGCTTTCCCAGGCCCGGCTCGACAAGACCGATGTCAATGCGCCGTTTGCCGGCATCCTGGGCTTGCGGCGTGTCAGTCCCGGTGATTACGTCACTCCCGGTCAGGACCTGGTGAATCTGGAGGATATCGACCCGATCAAGGTCGATTTCCGGATTCCCGAGCGCTACCTGTCGAGCCTGTCCACGGGCCAGCTCATTCGCGTCCGCGTCGATGCGTTTCCACGCCGGGCTTTCGACGGCGAGGTCTACGCCATCGATCCGCAGATCGATCCCGCCGGCCGCAGCATCGCGATCCGGGCCTGGATCGACAACCCGGACCTGGTGCTGAGACCGGGCCTGTTCGCGCGCGTGCGCCTGATCGTTGACGAGCGACCCGACGCAATGGTGGTGCCGGAACAGGCTCTTGTGCCGCGGGGTGAGCAACGCTTCGTATTCCGGGTCGTGGACGGCGAGGCGGTGCTCACGGAAGTCAATATTGGCCAGCGCCGGGGCGGTGACGTCGAGATCATCGCCGGCCTCAGCGAGGGTGATGTCGTGGTCACCGCCGGTCAGCTCAAGATTCGCGACGGGGCTTCGGTTACCGTCCTCGGCCGGGAGCAGGCGCCCGGCGACGAAACGGCGCAGAAGGGGGACAGCGCGTGAAGCTCTCCGACACCTGCATTCGCAGGCCGGTATTCGCCACGGTGCTGAGCCTGGTGGTGGTGCTGCTGGGCGTCGTTTCCTATGATCGTCTCACGGTGCGCGAGTATCCCAATATCGATCCGCCGGTGGTGAATGTCGAAACCACCTATTCCGGCGCCAGCGCCGAGATCATGGAGACCCAGGTCACCCAGATCCTGGAGGACTCCCTGGCCGGAGTGGAAGGCATCGACTTCATCACCTCCATCAGTCGCCAGGAGCAGAGCCAGATCACGGTGACCTTTGACCTGGACCGCGACCCGGACGGCGCCGCCGCAGACGTGCGCGACCGGGTCAGCCGGGTACGGGGCCGGCTTCCGGACGAAATCGAAGAACCGATCATTCAGAAGGTCGAGGCCGATGCGCAGCCGATCATCTACCTCGCGTTCTCCAGCTCACGGCACTCGCCCCTGGACATCACCGATTACGCCGACCGCTACGTCAAGGACCAGCTGCAGACACTGACGGGGGTCGCCGAGGTGCGCATATTCGGCGAGCGCCGCTACTCCATGCGGATCTGGCTGGACCCCGAGAAGATGGCCGCCTACGAGGTCACGGTCCAGGACGTCGAGGCGGCGCTGCGCAACCAGAACGTGGAAGTGCCTTCCGGCCGCATCGAGAGCGACAAGCGCGAGTTTACGGTGTTGTCGCAGACCGACCTGCGTACCCCGGAGCAGTTCAACGACCTGATCATCCGCCAGTCCGACGGCTACTTCGTGCGCCTGGCGGATGTCGGCGCCGCGGAGATCGCCCCGCGGGACGAGCGCCGGGTGGCGCGCTACAAGGGAGCCAATGCCATCGCCATGGGGGTCGTCAAGCAGGCCACCGCCAATCCCCTGGACGTGTCCAAGGCGGTGCGCGACGCACTGCCGCGGATCATCGACACCCTGCCCGAGGGAATGGCGGTGGACGTGGCCCACGACAAGTCGGTATTCATCGAGGAGTCCATCAAGAATGTCTGGACCACCATCGTCGAAGCCATCGTGCTGGTGACGCTGATCATTTTCCTGTTCCTGCGCTCGCTGCGCACCACCCTGATTCCCTTTATCACCATCCCCGTGGCGCTGATCGGGGCATTCGCGCTGATGTTCCTGATGGACTTCACCATCAACACCCTGACCCTGCTGGCCCTGGTGATGGCCATCGGCCTGGTGGTGGACGATGCCATCGTCATGCTGGAAAACATCTACCGGCACGTGGAGGAGGGCGAGCCGCCCATGGAGGCGGCGTTCCGCGGCAGCCGCGAAATCGGGTTCGCCGTCATCGCCATGACCATGACCCTGGCCGCGGTGTACGTACCCATAGGGTTCATGACCGGTTCCACCGGCAAGTTGTTCACCGAATTCGCCTGGGTGCTGGCGGGGGCCGTGCTGGTGTCCGGATTCGTGGCGCTGACTCTGTCGCCGATGCTGTGCTCGCGGTGGATCAGGCACCAGCCGGAGCACGGCGCGATATACCGGACCATCGAACGGGGTCTGGTGGCGCTGACCGCGGGGTACCGGCGCATTCTGCACGCCTCGATGGCCGCACGCCCGCTGGTGATCGTCGTTGGCCTGGGGGTGGCGGCAACGAGCTTCGTGCTCTACCAGACGCTCAACGAGGAGCTCGCGCCCTACGAGGACCAGGGCACCATCGTGGTGCCGATCATCGCGCCGGAAGGCGCCACCATCGACTACACCACCGAGTACGCCCTGCAGATCGAGGCGATTGCCGACAGTGTCCCCGAGGTGCCGCGCTACTTCGTGGTGGCGGGCTTCCCGACGGTGTCCCAGGGGATTTCATTCATCAAGCTGGTGCCGTGGGACGAGCGCGAGCGCACCCAGCAGCAGGTGGCGGCGGAGATGAGCCCGAAGCTGTTCGCCATCCCCGGGGTGCTGGCGTTCGCCGTCAACCCGCCGCCGCTGGGCCAGAGCGTGCGTGCCAAGCCGGTGGAGTTCGTGCTGCAGACGTCGCTGCCGTATGAAGAGCTTCAGGCCATGAGCGAGCAGCTAATCGAGCGCGCTGCCGCGAATCCGAACCTTCAGAACCTCGAGTCCGACCTGAAGCTCAACAAGCCGCAGCTGCGGGTCAACGTCGACCGCGACAAGGTCGCCGATCTCGGGGTCGGCGTCGAGACCCTCGGGCGGACCCTCGAGTCCATGCTGGGGGGCCGCCAGGTGACGCGCTTCAAGCGCGAAGGCGAGCAGTACGACGTGGTGGTGCAGGTGGCGGACATCGACCGGACCACATCGGAGGACCTGCGGCGCCTTTACGTGCGGGGCTCGGACGGGCGCATGGTGCAGTTGTCGAACCTGGTCACCGTCGAGGAAACCGTCGCGCCCAAGGAGCTCAATCATTTCAACCAGCTGCGCTCCGCCACCATATCCGCCAGCCTGGCGCCCGGCTATACTCTGGGCCAGGCGCTCCAGTACATGGACGACCTGGCGGACGAGGTACTGTCCGGGGCGGCGCAGACCGACTACGCCGGGCAGTCGCGGGAGTTCAAGACCTCGAGCGCGGGGATCTACGTGACCTTTCTGCTGGCCCTGGCATTTATATACCTGGTGCTGGCGGCCCAGTTCGAGAGCTGGCGCAACCCGTTGATCATCATGCTCACCGTGCCCCTGTCCATACCGGGCGCCCTGGCAGCGCTGTATCTCAGCGGCGGCACGCTGAACATCTACAGCCAGGTGGGCCTGGTGACCCTGATCGGCCTGATCACCAAGCACGGCATCCTGATCGTCGAATTCACCACCCAGCTGCGCGCCCGGGGCCTGGAGATGTTCGAAGCCGTGGAGCGCGCCGCGGTACTGCGCCTGCGCCCGATCCTGATGACCACCGGCGCCATGGTGCTGGGCGCCGTGCCCCTGGCCATCGCCACTGGGGCCGGCGCGGAGTCCCGCCAGGACATCGGTTGGGTAATCGTCGGCGGGCTGCTGGTGGGGACGTTCTTCACGCTGTTCGTGATCCCCGTGGTCTACACCCTGCTCGCCCCCCGGGAGGTGTCCGTGGAGCTGGACACCCTGCGCGACACAGGCGGCGAAGAGGTTGCGGACGCGGGGGGGAAGGCGGTTCCGCAGACCAGTCACTGAGCTGGCCGGCGGAGCGTTGCGTTTCGTAATGATCAGCCACCATCACGAATGCCTCTTTGTTCACATCCCGAGAACCGCGGGACAAAGCGTGGAGCATCTCCTTGAGCTGCGCCTGGACTTCGCGGGCGGTTCGAGCAACGGTTGTTGGTGTCTTAGAAGATCAGGCGGGACGCGGGGGCGGTAAAGGTTTGGCGCGGGCGTCGCCCGCGCGCGCAACGGAAGCTGTACTATCGCCGCTTTTTCCCGCGCCCCTTGCCGGCGCGTTCCTCGCCGTAGCGGACGCGCAGGATATTGCCGTCGTAGGATTTGCCGTCGAGGGCGGATATGGCCGCGCGGGCCTCGTGTCCTTCCATCTCGACGAAGCCGAAGCCCCGGCATTTCTGGGTGAACAGGTCGCGGACGACTTCGATGGATCGTACAGTGCCGAATTCGGAGAACATGGCGCGCACCGAATCCTCCGAGGCATGGGGGGGCAGATTTCCGACAAACATTTTTTTCATACAAAAATTACTCAGCGGATCGGTGAATGAAAGCGTGCCGGCGGCGGCGCGTGACGCCGCCTCCCGGTGCACGGGCGGGAGAGATGCCGAACCCGGACCGTCCGTGCCGGAGATGAGCGGCGCGGACGGTCCGGTCAATGCTAGCTAGGCGATCTTGATGTCGGCGGCGGCCTGCTTGCCGCGTTCCTCGACTACGTTGTAGCTGACGCGTTGTCCTTCGTTCAACGTTCCGAGCCCCGCTTTTTCGACGGCGCTGATATGGACGAAGACGTCGCGCGAGCCATTTTCGGGCTCGATGAAACCAAAACCCTTGGCAGGGTTGAACCACTTGACGGTACCAAAAGCCATTCTGGCCTCCATATAGAATAACCGCGCACTAATCGGGCGCGTTTCGAACAATCTGGGGATCTTGGGTGTCTTTTGACGAACTGCCCGGATTCGGGCGGGTAACGAAAGGCAGGCCAGTCATGAAGATTGCTCCGCGATCATGCGCCGGACCGGCGGGAAATACAAGACCTGTGCAGGAATAGGGCTTTCACCGACAATCAGCAATCAGGACCGCCCGCCATGTGCCAGCCCAGAACTCTGCTCGAGCTTGCCGGCGCCGACCTTACCCCCGCCAGGGTGAGCGACGCCGCGCTGGTGTTCATCGACTTCCAGAACGAGTACAGAACCGGCCCGATCGCCGTGCAGGCCGCGGACGCCGCTGTTGCCGCGGCGGCGCGGTTGCTGGCGGCGGCCCGGGAAAGCGGCGCGCCGGTGTTCCACGTCGCCCACAGGGGCCGGCCGGGCAGCCTCTTCGACAGGGACGCCGAGCGGGGCCGGATCGTGGATGAGTTGGAACCGCTGGCGGACGAGACCGTGGTTGAGAAGGAGCTGCCCAACGCCTTCGCGGGCACCGGTCTGCAGGCGGGACTGGAGGCGGCCGGCCGCAGGGAGCTCATCCTCACCGGGTTCATGACCCACATGTGCGTCAGCTCCACCGCCCGGGGCGCGCTGGATCTCGGATACCGGGTCACCATAGACGCCGCATCCTGCGGAACCCGGGATCTCCCGGACGGCCGAGGCGGCACCATCCCCGCGGCGACGGTGCACGACGTGGCGCTCGCCGAGCTGTCCGACCGGTTTGCTGTCATTGCACGCGACAGCGGCCAGGTCGTTTGACCCCGGTATTCCGGCATCCCGGGGTCGTCTCCGGCGAGCACCGGCTCCCACGCTGCGCCGTATGCCTTCCCAGGGTGATGCTCACCCCGGTATTGTAAATCTACCTAACGTTTGTTAGGATCGCGATCCGGTACCGAGAAGGCGTCATCGCGGATGGCCACCAGGTCGACAAAACAGCAGGGCGGGGCCACGGAAGGATTTGACGGCGGGCGGGCGCGTATCCTGGACGCTGCGGCCCGACTGTTCCGTGAGCACGGCTACGCGGCGGTGTCCCTGAGGGCCATTGCAGCGGAAGCCGGCATGCAGGGCGGCAGCCTCTACCACCATTTCCGGGGCAAGGAGGAGATTGTCTCGGCGGTGCTGGACCTCGGCATCCTCCGGGTCCACGAGGCAGTGGACGCGGCGCTGGCCGGGCTGCCACCGGAGGCCTCCCTGTCCGACGCCATTCACGCCGCGGCGGCCGCCCACCTGGAAGCGCTGCTCTCCCACAGCGACCATACCTCCGCCAATGTCCGCATATTCGGCCAGGTGCCCGCCCGGGTCCGGGAAGGCAACAAGACAGTCCGGCGCGCCTACGAGGCATTGTGGTCCGATCTTCTGGACCGCGCCGTCACCGCCGGGGCGCTGCGCCCCGGGCTGGACCGGCGCCTCGCGAGGCGTGCGCTGATCGGTGCCCTCAACGCCACCCTGGAATGGTTCGATCCCGATCGCATGAGCCCGGCGCATCTCGCCACGGCCTATGCCGACCTGTTTCTCCACGGCATCCTGAAGGAACCCGCACGATGAGCGTGCTGGAGACCCGCATCGATCCGCGCTCCACCGCTTTCGAGGTGAACCGGGCCCGCGTCGACAAGTGCGTCGCCCTTCTGCGCGAACGGCTCCGCTCGGTCACGGGGGGCGGCCGGAGGCCGATGATCGACCGCCACCGAGAACGGGGCAAATTGCTCGCCCGCGAGCGCATCGACCGCCTGGTGGATCCGGGCTCGGCCTTTCTCGAGTTGTCCCCGCTGGCGGCCTGGGAGCAATACGACAACGAGGTGCCCGGCGCCGGTATCGTGACCGGCGTCGGAATCGTCCGCGGGACCGCGGTGGTCGTGATCGCCAACGATGCCACGGTCAAGGGCGGCTCGTTCTTCCACGAGACCGTGAAGAAGCATGTCCGCGCCCAGGAGATCGCCGAGCACAGCCGCCTGCCGGTGCTCTACCTGGTGGACTGCGGCGGCGCCTACCTGCCCGAGCAGGACCGGGTCTTCCCGGACCGCGACCACTTCGGCAATGCGTTCCATCGACAGTGCCGCATGTCGGCGGCCGGCATTCCCCAGATCTCGCTGGTGTTCGGCGGCTGTACCGCCGGTGGCGCCTACATCCCGGCCCTGTCCGATGACGTCATCATGGTGGCCGGCAACGCCCGGATTCATCTGGGCGGGCCCTCCATCGTCAAGGTCGCCGTCAACGAAGAGGTGGACGGGGAAACCCTGGGCGGCGCGGCCATGCACAGCCGCGTCTCCGGCGTGTCCGATCGCCTGGTGGCCACGGAGGAAGAGGGCCTGGCCCGCCTGCGCGACCTCATTGGCGAGCTGAACATGCGCCGGCCGCGCCCGGATACGTCCCGGCCGGTGCCGCCCCGGCACGACCCGGGCGAGCTCACCGGGATCATCAGCGCCGATCGGCGCGTGCCCTACGACGTGCGCGAGGTGGTCGCCCGGCTGGTGGACGGCAGCGAGCTCGACGAATTCAAGCCCGAGTGGGGTGAGACCCTGGTCTGTGGTACGGCTCGCATCCACGGACATCCCCTCGGCGTCCTGGGCAATAACGGCGCGCTGCTCTCCGAGGGGGCGCTGAAGGCCGCGCATTTCATCATGCGCTGCGATCAGCGAGGCATCCCGCTGCTGTTCCTCCACAATATCAGCGGCTTCATGGTGGGTACCGAGGCGGAGCGCGGGGGCATCGCCAAGCACAGCGCGAAGATGGTCTATGCCATGTCCGTCGCCCGTGTGCCGCGGCTGTCGGTGATCACCGGCGGCTCCTACGGCGCCGGCAACTACGGCATGTGCGGGCGCGGGTTCCGGCCGGACTTCCTGTTCGCGTGGCCGACGGCGGAAGTCGCCACCATGTCCGCGGATATCGCCGCCAATGTGATGCTCGAGCTGCGGCGCGCCGCCGGCGGCGACGCCGCCGGGCCCGACGGGCTGGCCGAGGTGGAGAAATCGGTGCGTGAGCAGTACGCGGCGCAAAGCGATCCCTACTACGCCACGTCCCGCCTGTGGGACGATGGCCTGATCGAGCCCGGCCAGACCCGCGATGTGCTGGCGCTGTGCCTGGACATCGTACGCAGCCGTCCCGCCTCCCCGGGCGGTGCCGGTCCGGTACACACGCCGGTCCTTCGCATGTAGGCGGCACCCGTGGACTTCGAGAACATCACACTCGAAATCGATACGCGCGGTGTCGCCACGTTGTCCCTGAACCGTCCGGGGCGGCACAACGCGCTGAACGGCGCCCTCATCGGCGAGCTGCGGCGCGCCGCCGAATCCCTCGCGGCTGACGACAACGTGCGGGTGGTGGTGCTCGCCGGGGCGGGCAGGAGCTTCTGCGCCGGCGGCGACTTCCGCTGGTTTGCCGCCAACACCGGGCTCGCTCGCGCCGGGCGCATCGCCCAGGCTCGCTCGCTGGCCGGGGCGTTGCAGGTCCTGAACGAGCTGCCCAAGCCCCTGATCGGCCGCATACACGGTCCAGCCTACGGCGGCGGTGTGGGTCTGATCGCCGTGTGCGACCTTGCCATCGGCGCGGTGGAAGCGCGATTCGGGTTGACCGAAGTGCGGCTCGGCCTGATTCCGGCCACCATTGCGCCTTACGTGGTGGCGCGCATCAGTGAAGCGCATGCCCGCGCCAGCATGCTCTCCGGTGCCCTGTTCGATGCGGCGCGGGCCAGGCACATCGGGCTGTTGGCCGAGACCGTGCCGGCCGACGATCTGCCGGCGCGCGTCGAGGCCGTGATCGAGGAGCATCTCCAGGCCGCTCCCGGTGCCGTCGCCGAGACCAAGCGACTGATCCGCTACGTCGACGGCCACGGCATGGCCGACAACATGAGCCACACCGCCGAACGGCTGGCCGACGCCTGGGAGACCGAAGAGGGAAAAGCGGGGATCGACGCGTTTCTCAACAAGCGCACGCCGCCCTGGCGCCGGCCGCCAGGCGGGAAGCCCGGGCAATGAGCCAGCCCGCCATCGAGACCGTAATGGTGGCCAATCGCGGCGAGATCGCCGTCCGGGTGATCGACGCCTGTCATCGACTCGGCCTGCAGGCCGTGGCGGTCTACTCGGATGCCGACCGGGACGCTCCGCACACGATACGGGCTGATGGGGCGATGCGTCTCGGCCCCGCCCCGGCGCGGGACAGTTACCTGAACGTCGACGCATTGCTGGATGCTGCCGGGCGCGCCGGCGCCGACGCGGTGCACCCCGGCTACGGCTTCCTGTCCGAGAACGCCGGCTTCGCGCGCGCCTGCGCTGAAGCCGGGCTTGTCTTCATCGGGCCCCGTCCGGATGCGATCGACGTCATGGGCGCCAAGACCGCCGCCAAGGCCATAGCCGCCGAAGCCGGCGTGCCCACGGTGCCCGGTTACCACGGCGAGGGGCAGGACGACGCGACCCTGGAGAACGAGGCGCGGCGCATCGGTTGGCCGCTGTTGATCAAGGCCAGCGCCGGCGGCGGTGGGCGGGGCATGCGGCGGGTGGACACGCCGGAAAGTCTCATCGATGCACTGGCGCAGGCCCGTGCGGAAGCGGAAGCCGCGTTCGGTGACCCCACTCTTCTGCTGGAACGCTTCGTGCCCCGGGCCCGGCACCTGGAAGTGCAGGTCCTGGGCGACCGCCACGGGAACCTGGTGCATCTTTACGAGCGCGACTGCTCTCTGCAGCGCAAGCACCAGAAGCTGATCGAAGAGGCCCCGGCGCCCTCCTTGCCCGGGGACCTGCGCCGGGATCTCTGGCGCTGGGCGCTGGATCTGGCGAGGGCCATCGACTACGACAGCGCCGGCACGGTGGAATTCGTGTACGACGCCACCTCCGGCGGGGCGTGGTTTCTGGAAATGAATACCCGTCTCCAAGTGGAGCACCCGGTAACGGAGGCCGTCACCGGAGTCGACCTGGTGGCCTGGCAGATACGGATCGCGGCGGGTGAGGCCCTGGACTTCGGTCAGGATGACGTCGGTTGTGCCGGCTGGGCCATGGAGGCGCGGGTGGCCGCCGAGGATCCCGCCGCGGACTATGCGCCGCGTACCGGGACGCTGCGCCACTGGCGCGTCCCCCGGGGCCCGGGCCTGAGGGTGGACTCGGGGGTGGAAGCGGGTGTCAGTATCGGCCATCACTACGACTCCCTGCTCGCCAAGGTGATTGCCCACGGGCGCGACCGGAACGAAGCACGCGGCCGCCTTCGCGCCGCGCTCGGGGGGCTCGAGTCGGTCGGGGTCGCTGTGAACACCGGCTTCCTGGGGGACCTGCTGGACCTGCCCGAGTTCGCGGCCGGCCGGCACCACACCGCGGTAATCACGGACCGCTGGCCCGCCGGCTGGACGCCGTCGCCGCTCGATCCGCGTTGCCTGGTCGACGCGGCACTGGCCGCGCACCTGGCGCCGGTCGGTGCCGGCGGCGCGGGCGGTCCGTGGACCGCACTGGGTGCCTGGCGTGTCATCGAGCCTGCGGGACGGCCGGGGACGGCGATCCACCATGTGTGCCGGGAGGATGGATCGATGCACCGGGTCTGCCTGGCGGGCCGTTGCGATCGATTCACCGCCGCGCTGGATGACGGCGAGCCGTTGGAGATCCGGTCGCCCACGCTTCACGCGGGCCGCCTGGTTTACGACACCGGCAATCAACGCTGCGAGGTCCGGGTCGTGATCGATGAAGATCACGTCACCCTTCTCCGGCGCGAGGGCGCCGTCACCCTTGCCGTGCTGCCGCCGGAGGCGGCGCTGCTCGGGACAACGACGGCTGAATCCGCCGAGGGCGGCGTCGTCGCGCCCATACCCGGGGCCATCGTGGAAGTCGCCGTGGCGCCCGGCCAAGCGGTGCAGGCTGGTGAGGCACTGTGTGTGCTGGAGGCAATGAAGATGTTCCAGACCCTGACCGCGCCCTTCGACGGGATCGTCGCCGAGCTCCGCTGCGCGGCGGGCGACAACGTCCCCGGCGGTGCCCTGCTGGCCGTCGTGACCCCGTCCAGGGAATCAACCCCCGAGAATCACCAATGACCGAGAGCGTCTATTTCACGTTCGAGCACGAGTTGCTGCGCGAGCAGCTGCAGCGTTTCATCGCCCGCGAAGTCCTTCCCCATGCCGACGACTGGGAGGTCGAGGGAGCCACGCCGCGCCCGGTGCTCCGCAAGATGGGCAAGCTCGGCTACCTGGGCATGCGCTACCCGGAGGAATACGGCGGCTCGGCGCTGGATACCCTGGCCAGTGTGGTGCTGGCCGAGGAGCTGGGTCGCTCGGGGTACGGGGGCTTCGCCATCACGGTGCTGGTGCATACCGACATGGCTTCGCCCCATCTCGCCAACGCCGGCAGCGAAACGCAGCTTGCGCGGTGGATGCCCGCCGTCGTGTCGGGTGAGACCATCACGGCGGTCGCCGTCACCGAGCCTGACGCCGGCTCGGACGTCGCCCGCCTGCGCACCACGGCACGGCGCGACGGCGGCGACTGGGTCATCAACGGCAGCAAGATGTTCATCACCAATGGGGTGCACGCAGGCCTGTACTTCGTGGCGGCGCGCACGGACCCGGAAGCTTCGGGCTCGCGGGGCATCACGATGTTCATCGTTGAAAAGGACGCTCCGGGATTCACCGTGGGCCGGACGCTGGACAAGATGGGGTGGCGCAGCTCCGACACCGCCGAGCTGGTTTTCGAGAACTGCCGGGTACCCGAGGCCAATGTCCTGGGCGACGTCGACCGAGGGTTCTACGCCGTCATGCAGAACTTCCAGAACGAGCGTATCGTGCTGGGCGCCCAGGCCATGGGGGAGGCGCAGCGGGCCATCGAGCTGACCCTGGACTACGTCCGCCAGCGCAAGGCCTTCGGCGGCTCGCTGTGGGACAAGCAGGTGGTGCAGCAGCGGCTCGCGCAGCGCGCCGCGGAAGTCGAGGCCGGCCGCCAGCTCGTCTACCATGCCGCCTGGCTGGATGCCCTGGGCCGTGACTGCGTCAAGGAAGTATCGATGGTCAAGGCTTACTGCGGCGAGCTCGTCAATCGCGTCATGTACGACTGCCAGCAGTTCCACGGCGGCTTCGGCTACATGCGCGAGGCGTCCATCGAACGCATGGTGCGCGACGCCCGGATTCAGGCCATTGGCGGCGGGGCCACCGAAGTGATGCTCCAGGAGGTCGCCAAGCGGCTGTGATCAGCGCCCGGGCGGCGGGGCGGCGGGTTCATTCTCCAGCCGGCTTTTAAGCCCCGTGACGAAGTACGGGGGCAGGTGCTCCACGGGTTTCGGATCATCGACGAAGGCGGTCACGGCAGATTCGATGTCGCCCAGTATGCCTCTGAACATTCTGTTCGCGAAGTATCTGAACAGTCCCGAGCTCAGCACGGTCCGCAGCAGCCGCGAGCTCGTGAAAACATGGACCGTTATGTCATAGCGGGCGTTCTCGTCCCCGTTCTTCTGCAGCTTGTAGTGAACGAAGGAGTTGCCCCAGATCCGCCACAGCAGAACCCTGGCTTGGCCGCTTTCGAAGAACACGTGTTCGCTGGCGGTCGGCGTCTCCCGTGAAACGAGGTATACGAAGTCCGCGGCGAAGCTCGTGGTATTGGTGACGAAAAAGCTGGTCGGGCCCGGTACGGAACCGGACTGCGTCGCGTGATACTCCTTGCCCGTGTAACGGCTGACCAGGGCCGCGGTTTCCGGCATGTTCTCCAGCAGATAGTCCACGGCCCGCCCCGGGAGGGCGACGGCGCCGTCGAAGTCCATCTCCACCGCGAACCGGTTGGACAGCTCGTCCAGGATCTTTTCCCGCAGTGACGGCAAATCCAGTTGTCCCCCGCGGCTCACCTCCTCCAGCAGAGCGCAGCGGCGCCCCAGGCCTTTTTCGGTGGCATAGGACTTCGCGGTGTAGCGGTCCAGCCCGGCGCAAACGCCGTCCACGGGGGGTTCCGCGCGGATGCTTGCCGCCGCCAGGGCGAGGGCAAGCAGCACGGCCGCGGGCGCGACGGTCCGTGCAATTCTCCAGGACCCGGATGAGGTCATGGCGCAGGGTGCATGGCGGTTGACCAGCGAAGCTGGTATCCGGAGGGAAGCGTCAGTCCAGGGAGGCGCCGTCCATTACTATGGGATCCAGGGCGAGTGTGTCCACCTCGTCCAGGCAACCGACGTTGAAACCGTACTTCTCCGGAAACCGGCGGGGCCGGTGGTGGGTGTAGATCCCGCAGTGCTTGCAGAAATAGTGCTCAGCGACATGGGTATGGTACTGGTAGAGGGCAAGGTCGTTCTCGCCGGCCAGCAGCCGGAATTTGTCGGCCTCCACCATCGACATGACGGCGCCCTTGCGCCGGCACAGGGAACAGTTGCAGTGCGCGGTCATGTCCAGTTCGGTATCGACTTCGAATTGCACCGCGCCGCAGTGACAGGAACCCTGATATGTGCCCATATGATTCACCTCTTGAGATTGTATGTGAAACCGCCCAGCCTGTGCTGACAGTACCAGTGAACCGGTACCCCAAGGAATAGCGTTTGTCCCGGATGCGCGCCCCGCTTCCACGATATACGGTATGCCGGCTCGCGTGAAAGGACCCTGGATCATTGAACATCGCGGCGTCTCCGGCACCAACCGGGCGCCACCGGCTCGGCCTCGCGGGATGCCGCCCGTGCGCAGTTTCCACCCCGAGTGTGGGTAGTGGTTCAGTTCGAAATCCAATACGGACCGGGCCCTGCCGGGGACCATCCACCAGGGCTGTCGAAAACAGGGATGTTTGAGCCAGAGCGTACAGGGAAGTATTCACAGCGACCCTGGGGGATGGTCCCCGGCAGGGCCCGGTCCGTACCGATTTGCATCGAACCTGGCAGCCACCCGGCATGGTTGGAGCCGCATCGAACAGGATTGATATAGTAGGCGCCCACGGTCCTGACATCGTGACCCGCAACCCAAACGGACAACATCCGATGCGCCATGCCCCCGACCAGTACCAGGATCTCCGCGAAGCGCTGCGGGGGCTTTGCGCCGGATTCCCGCCCGAGTACTTCCGCGCCCTGGACGCCGAACAGGCCTATCCGGAAGCCTTCGTGGACGCGCTGACCGAGGCCGGCTGGCTGGCGGCCATGATCCCTGAGGAGTACGGTGGCTCCGGGCTGGGGCTGGCGGAGGCTTCGGTGATCATGGAGGAGATCAACCGGGCCGGCGGCAATGCCGGCGCCTGCCACGGGCAGATGTACAACATGGGTACGCTGCTGCGCCACGGGTCCGAGGCGCAAAAACGCGAATACCTGCCCCGCATCGCCGCCGGCGAGCTGCGCCTGCAGTCCATGGGCGTGACGGAGCCCACCACCGGCACGGATACCACGAAGATAAAGACCACCGCGGTTCGCAAGGGCGACCGCTATATCGTGAACGGCCAGAAGGTATGGATCTCCCGGGTGCAGCATTCGGACCTGATGGTCCTGCTGGCCCGTACCACGCCGCTGGCGGACGTTAAGAAGAAATCCGAGGGGATGTCGATCTTCCTGGTGGACCTCCACCAGGCCGCCGCCGGCGGCATGACCGTGAAGCCCATCCGCAACATGGTGAACCACGAAACCAACGAGCTGTTCTTCGACAACCTGGAAATCCCTGCGGAGCACCTCATCGGCGAGGAGGGCCGGGGCTTCCGGTACATTCTCGACGGCCTCAACGCGGAGCGCACTTTGATCGCCGCGGAATGCATCGGCGACGGCTACTGGTTCACCGACAAGGTGGTGGCGTATGCCGGGCAGCGGCAGGTGTTCGGCCGGCCCATTGGCCAGAACCAGGGCGTGCAGTTCCCGATCGCCAGGGCCTACGTCAATGTCGAGGCCGCCAGCCTGATGCGCTTCAGGGCTTGCGAGCTGTTCGACGTCGGTGAGCCCTGCGGCGCCGAGGCCAACATGGCCAAGCTGCTCGCCGCCGACGCCTCCTGGGAGGCGGCCAATGTCTGTCTGCAGTACCACGGCGGCTTCGGCTTTGCCCATGAATACGACGTGGAGCGCAAGTTCCGCGAGACCCGCCTGTACCAGGTGGCGCCGATCTCGACCAACCTCGTCTACGCCTATATCGCCGAGCATGTCCTCGGCCTGCCGCGGTCGTTCTAGTCTTGAACATGAGCCCCCTCGCCGGCATCACCGTCATCACCCTGGAGCAGGCCATCGCCGCACCGTTCTGCACCCGGCAGCTGGCGGACCTCGGCGCCCGGGTGATCAAGGTGGAGCGCCCCGGCACGGGAGACTTCGCACGCGGCTACGACGAGCGGGTACGGGGACTGTCTTCGCATTTCGTTTGGACCAACCGCTCCAAGGAGAGCCTGACCCTGGACGTGAAGCACCCGGACGCCGCGAACATCTTCCATCGGCTGCTGAACGCGTCCGATGTGCTGGTCCAGAATCTGGCGCCGGGCGCCGCGGCCCGGCTGGGCCTGTCCCATGAGGCGTTGAAAAAGCGGTTTCCGAGATTGGTTGTCTGCGACATATCCGGCTATGGCAACGACGGCCCCTACCGGAACAAGAAAGCCTATGATCTCCTGGTACAGAGCGAGGCGGGCTTCCTGTCCGTCACCGGCTCCGGCGACCAACCCGCCAAGGCGGGCCTGTCCATCGCCGACATCGCCGCCGGCATGTACGCCTACTCCAACATCCTGGCCGCGCTCATACAGCGCGGCCGGACCGGGCGTGGCTGCCGCATCGATGTCTCGCTGCTGGAGAGCATGGTCGAATGGATGGGCTACGCCCTGTATTACGCCTACGACGGCGCGCCGCCGCCGCCCCGTTCCGGCGCTGCCCACGCGACCATCTATCCCTACGGGCCGTTCCCCGCCGGCGACGGCGGCACGGTGATGCTGGGGCTCCAGAACGAGCGCGAATGGCGGGCGTTCTGTGAGCGGGTTCTGGCGCACCCGGCGTTGGCGGACGATCCCCGGTTCAGCAGCAATTCCCGCCGCGTGGAGAACCGGGATGCCCTCCACGACCTGATCGTCGAGGCGTTCGCCGGGCTGAGCACCGACGTTGCCGTTGCTCGGCTGGATGACGCCGGCATCGCCAATGCGCGCATGAACGATATGCACGAAGTCTGGGAGCACGCCCAGCTCGCCGCTCGCCGCCGCTGGGTGGACGTGGACACGCCGGCCGGTCCGGTCCCGGCCCTGCTGCCGCCCGGCGCGCCGGGCGCGTTCACCGCCCGCATGGATGCCGTCCCGGCGCTAGGCGAGCATACGGATGGCATACTGCGGGAGATCGGCTGCGACGACGCCATGATCCATCGCCTGCGGTCCCAGGGCGCCATATGAAGGCGACGGACGGGCATCCGAGCCGCACACTGGCGGCATTCGCCGCCGGCCTGGAATTCGGGGATATTCCGGCGCCCGTTCAGCGTCGGGCGGAGGACCTGCTCCTGGACTGGATCGGCTCGGCGCTGGCCGGCAGGGGCGCCCGGGCGGTGGAGATCATGGCGGAGACCGCCCGGCAAATGGGGCCGGCCGACGGGCCTTCGGAGGTGCTCATCAACCGCCGCCTCAGCTCCCCTCTGTTCGCGGCCCTGGTCAACGGCGCGTCCTCGCATGTCGCGGAACAGGACGACGTGCACAACGGCTCGGTATTCCACCCGGGAACGGTGGTCTTTCCCGCCGCGCTGGCGGCGGCCCAGGCCGAGGGCTGTACTGGCGGAGATTTCCTCGCCGCGGTGACCGCCGGCTACGAAACCGGCATCCGGGTCGGTGAGTTCCTGGGGCGTTCCCACTACAAGGTGTTCCATACCACCGGCACCGCGGGCACCGTGGCTGCGGCGGTCGCGGCGGGCCGGGTGCTGGGGCTCGATGGGGACCGGATGTGCCATGCTATCGGCTCCGCCGGCACCCGGGCCGCGGGCCTGTGGGAGTTTCTGCGCGACGGCGCCGACTCCAAGCAGCTGCATGCCGGCAAGGCCGCGGCCGACGGCCTGCTGGCCGCCTACCTGGCGCAGGATGGCTTCACCGGGGCCCGCCGGATTCTGGAGGGCGCTCAGGGCATGGCGGCGGGCATGTCCAGCGACGCCGCCCCGTCCCGGCTCACCGACCGGCTCGGGGACCGCTGGGCGCTCGAGGAGACGTCGTTCAAGTATCACGCGTCCTGCCGCCACACCCATCCGGCTGCCGACGCCCTGCTCCAGGTGGTGGAGCGCGAAGATCTGGCGCCGGACGATATCACCCGGGTCACCGCCCGCGTGCACCAGGGGGCCATCGACGTACTCGGTCCGGTCGTGGAGCCGGCCAGCGTACACCAGGCCAAGTTCTCCATGGGCACGACCCTGGGCCTGATCGCGGCCCACCGGCGCGCCGGCGTGCTGGAGTTCCGGGATGGCTACGATGCACCGGGGATCGCGGCGTTCCGGGCCCGGGTGCACATGGTGCTCGACCCGGAAGTGGACGATGCCTATCCCGCCCGGTGGATCGGCAAGGTGAGCGTGGAGACGGTGGACGGTCGAGTCCTGCACGGCCGGGTGGACGAGCCCAGGGGCGACCCGGGCAACACGCTGAGCCGTCCGGAGCTCGAAGCCAAGGCGCGGCGGCTCGCGGCATTCAGCGGTGCGGCGAGCGAGACCGAAATGAACGCGATTATCGAGCGGGTATGGCGGATCGCCGGGGCCGGATCCGTGGGCCGATTCCTGGCAGCTTGACCGGCGGCGCTGCGGCGTACCGGTAGAACGAAGCCATGGGGCTCACCAAGCCTCGATGGCCGGCAACAACCAGACCAACCGCGAGAGGAGCACAACATGATGGATTTCCAGGTGGGCAGGACATTCGGCCTGCTGCGCCGGACCGCCCCGGCCTGCAGGGCCTGGTGAAGTTTCTCAATACCGTGGTAACGCTGTCGTTGACCTATCTGGATGAGGTCATCCTGGCCCACAACATCCGCACCCGCGCGGACAATCCCTGGGAATCGGGGCGCACGGCCCTGGTCCTGTACGCGCAGAACTACAAGAGCTTCCTAACGTACACCGGCCGCTAACGGCGGGCATTGGTCCGGTTTGAAGCCAGTGTCGGGGCACTGGCCACCCATATCATGCGGGCGTACTGACCGAACCGCGGCCTGCGGGAGTGCTCCGGCAACTGGCCTCGGAAACGCTCTGAAAGCCACGATATCCGTCGCGGCGTACGCCAGCGCTCCCCGCCAAACGTTCCGTAACTTTAATTGAAGAATCGGGTGGGGTGCCGACAGTAGGAGGCGAGCCCTCTCGCCGATTGCGGGGTTGGGCAACGCCTCATCGGCCAGGGGGCTGGCTTCCTTGTATCTACTAGAAGTACACGGCAGGCGTGAATCGCCCCCCGGCAATGAGGAACTGGCTGTTGACGCTGCGTATGAAGCGGCTGCCGTAGCGGCGGCCCCGGTGGTCCAGCAGTCTGAGGCTCCGGCCGATGGTGTCGAGCTCGCCGCGCCGTTCGGCATCGTCGAAGATGATCAGGAAATCCTCGCCCAGATGCGATTCGATCAGCTCCAGGCATCCCCAGCGTGATCGCCGCCGGCTGCCGCGGGGGCCGTCCACCAGCAGCATGTCGAACGTCGGCTCGTCTGCCAGGATGCTGCTGTCATAGGCCCGGGTCGGGTGCTCGAGCACTGTTTTGTCCACCAGCGGCGCATGCAGGAGCCGGGAGCGAACCCGTGCGCCGATATGCGCAAGCCACTCCGGATCGTGCTCCAGGCTCACGCACTCCAGCGTCCGGTGTGCCGCCAGCCGGTCCAGCAGTACCGTGGACTGCCCGCATCCAAGCTCCAGGATCCGGCGGACGGGCAGCTCCTCGACGATTCGTATCAGCAGGTAGAGATAACTGTAACCGGCGGCGCTGCGCAGCGGGTAGAAGGGCTCGTCGATGCCGAGGCGGTCGAGGGCCCGGTGCACGATATTCTGGAAAACGATCTCGCGTCCGTGCAGGCCCGAAGCGGGAGCCAGCGTCCTGGACATCCACTCCAGGGCGGGGTTGATGTTGCGCAGCAGCCAGAGCTGGCCACGCTGTGTCGAATATGAGGAACCTTTCACGACTACCGGTCGAGAGCACATTGGGGACAGAGTACGCTGCCGAGTATATCCGATTGACTCCCCGTGCGGCCCGGCGGCCGGTAGTGGCTCAGTTTGGAATCCAATGCGGTCAGGGCCGTGCCGGGTACCCTCGCCCAGGGCTGTCGAAAACAGGGATGTTTGAGCCAGAGCGTACAGGGAAGTATTTACAGCGGCCCTGGGCGAGGGTACCCGGCACGGCCCCTTCCTTCCGGCTCTTATTCAAACTTAGCCACTACCGGCCGCCGGGCCGATTCCAAGGAACCACTGTGGCGCATATAATCGGCCGGCCGTGCGCCGTCAGTGGCACATGGCCCGGGACGCTGCAGGACCCGGCTTGTCAACGTCCGGGAACCGATTCCCGGCCCGCATCCACGAAGGGATTGACGATGACGATCGACGCTTTCACGCCAAGCAAGGGCATTTGACGCCATGCGTCTGCTGCTGGTATTCGCCCGGGCCTACCCCCTGCGCAGCGCGATCGCGCTTTTCGCGCTGCTGGTGGCCGGGCTGGCGGAGGGGCTGGGGCTGACCACGCTGCTGCCGCTGTTCACCACCGCTCTCGACGGCCGGGACGGGGGATCTGCCGAGAGCCTGTCCATCGCCGGGTCCGGCACCGACGAGGTGGTGGCCACGTTGCTGGCCTACGTCGGACTTTCGCCGACCCTCGGCGTGCTGGTGGCCATCGTGGTGGGAGGCCTGATGGTCAAGGCGGCCCTGATGCTATGGGCTCACCGGCAGGTGGGGTATACGGTCGCCCAGGTGGCGACCGACCTGCGCTTGGCCCTGATCCGAGCCCTGCTGGATAGCCGCTGGGAGTTCTATCTACGCCAGCCCATCGGATCCCTCGCCAACAGCGTCGCCACCGAGGCTACCCGCGCCTCCCAGGCGTACATGTTCGGCGCGATCATGGCGGCGATGCTGATCCAGGTCCTGGTGTACACCACGGTGGCGCTGCTGGTCTCGTGGCAGGCCACGCTGATTGCCATTGCTGCCGGCGGTGTCTGTTTTCTGCTGCTGGGCCGGCTGGTGCGCTCGGCCAGGAAGGCGGGCCGGCGCCAGACCACCCTGTTTCGATCGCTGCTCGGCCACCTGACGGACAGCCTCAGCTCCGTCAAGCCGTTGAAGGCCATGGGCCGGGAAGGCTTGGCGGACACGCTGCTGCAGAACGAGACCCGGGAGCTCAATCGGGCGCTGCGGCGTGAGGTTTTCAGCAAGCAGGCCCTGAAGTCGCTGCAGGAGCCGATGATCGGGGCGCTGGTGGCGGTCGGTCTGTATGCCGCACTGGAGTTCTACGGCATGAGTCTTTCGGCGGTCCTGGTGTTGACGCTGCTGGTGGCCCGGGTGCTGGTTCAGTCCACCAAGCTGCAGCAGCGCTATCAGGAGATGATGGTATGTGAGAGCGCCTACTGGTCTCTGCAGTCGTCCATCGACGCGGCGCGTGCTGAAGCCGAGCCGGAGATGGGCCGGCGCCGGATCGAGCTGCGCGAGGCCATCCGGTTCGACAATGTAGGCTTTGCCTACCGGGACGACTGGATCCTGCGCAACCTGTCACTGACCATTCCCGCGGGGGGGCTGACTGCCCTCACGGGCGCCTCCGGCGGCGGCAAGACGACGGTGGTGGATCTGGTGATCGGCCTCCTGCGCCCCCAGGAAGGCGAAGTGCTGATAGACGGCGTGCCCCTGGCTGAGCTGGATATCCATCACTGGCGACGCGGTATCGGTTATGTCCCCCAGGATACGTTTCTATTGCACGATACGGTGTTGCATAACGTCACCCTGGGTGACCCCGGGCTCGGCGAAGCCGAGGCGGAGCGCGCGCTGCGTCTCGCCGGGGTGTGGGATAGCGTCGCGGATCTGCCGGAGAGCATGCATACGGTCGTCGGCGAGCGCGGCGGGCGGTTTTCCGGGGGCCAGCGACAGCGTATCGCCATAGCGCGGGCACTGGCGCACGGCCCGCAGCTTCTGATCCTGGACGAGGCCACCAGCGCCCTCGATCGAGAGTCGCAGGCTGCGGTATGCGCCACCCTGGCGGGTCTTCGTGGCAGGCTGGCCATGATTGCTATTTCCCACCAGGATGCCGTGATTGATGCCGCGGACCGCGTCTATCATCTGAGCGATGGTGCGGCCCGCCTGATCCGCGCCGAAGCGGTGGATCCACCGGCCGGCGAGGGCGTCTCGGGTCGGGGCCTGTCCTGATGGGAAACCCGAGGCGGAACCGGGCTGTCATAAATCACTTCATTTCCTGCCGCTCCAGGAGCGACACGAGCACATGAACGGATTGCCGCTCAAACACACCGGCTCCCGGCCAGCCGCAACCGGACTCGATCCGGACCAGGCGCCCCGGGTCTGGATACTCCTGGCGACCGGCGCCGGCGACAATCGGCAGCTGTTAAACCTGGCGTCAGCGCTGGGCTGGCCCTGGGAGATCAAGCAAGCCGTGGATTCCCTGCCCCGGGTTCTGGCGGACCGGCTCCGCACATCCGGCCGCGACCGGGTGCCGCACCGGAAGGGCGACCAGCTATGCCCCCCCTGGCCGGACGTGATTCTGATGAGCGGAGGGCGCTGTGTGATCGACGCCATGCGCATCAGGGCCGAATCCGGCGGACGCAGCAAAGTGGTGTGCCTGGGTCGCCCCTGGGCACCGTTGGCATGGTTTGACCTGGTCGTCTCCACGCCCCAGTACCGGCTGCCCGATCACCCTAATGTTCTGCAGACCCTGTTGCCCCTGAACCGCATGGACCCGGATACAGGCGCCGCAGCGGCCCGGGCCTGGGAGCCCCGGCTGTCGCATTTGCCGCGGCCCTGGCTCGGTGTGCTGCTCGGGGGCAGCTCGGGGTCGTACCGGTTCACGACGGATGCGGCGCGCGTCCTGGGGCGCCGGGTGGACGCCCGTGCCCGGGCGACGGGGAGTGCTCTGCTCATCAGCAGCAGCGCCCGGACGCCGGGAAAGGTGCTGGATGCGCTGCTCGAATCGGTACAGGTTCCGTACTATTGCTATCACTGGCACCCCGATGACATCGACAATCCCCTGGAAGCGATCCTGGCGTTGTCCGACGAATTCGTAGTGACCGCTGACAGCGCATCCATGCTGGCGGAGGCCTGCGCCACGGGCCGGCCGGTCATGACTTTCGTTCCGCCGTTGCGGTGGCGGGCACGGCTGCTCACGCGGTCCTGGCTGCCGGACGGCGCGGGCCGGGCCGGATGGTTGACGCTGCGTCATCGTCTGGTGTCGCGGGGGTTGTGGGTGCCTGCCCGGGACATGAGCCGGGTGCATGAGGCGCTGGCGGCGTGTGGGGCGGTTCAGCCTCTGCCGGCAACGGCCGTACCGCGACCGGTACAGGCTACCCCGGACGACATGGATCGCGTCGTGGTATCCATCAAGGCGCTGCTTCGCTCGTGATGAACCGTTTCAGCAGCGGGGGTTGAACGAATCCGTGCTTGCCCTGGAGCACCTTGCGCTTGGTCCAACCGGCCAGAAAACACAACTCCACCCAGGGCAACTGCGCCCCCAGGTCGGGACCGCCGGCGGACGCGATTGCCTCCAGGAACGCCTTGGTTTGCGCATCGGCCAGCCAGTGAACCCGCGCTTTGGCGATGCCCGTGCCCAGTACCTCGTCACTGACCAGACTTTCCACATCCACGGCCACCATGCCCGCATCCGTAAGGACGAAGTTCTTCGCCACCGGGTCGACGTAGTCGTAGCCAAGCCACACCTGGTCCGGTTGCAGTGACGCCGCGCGCGCCTGCAGGGCCGGAACATCGGGCTGATCCAGGACGCCGACATCGGCCAGGAACCGCAGATCGCGGTGGAGCCGGGCGGTGAGCGGCAGCGCTTGCGCTGACTCCCGCCGGGGGCTCTTCCGGTACAGTCTGGCGTAGAACCGCGCCAGCGCCTCGCGGTCCGCCGGGTCGGCGGGATCGAAGGGGCGGCCATCCACGTAGCGGAGCAGGAGCTCGTTCTCGTGACGGACAATGAGCGGTGGGAACCCATTCTCCCCCTGGAACCGTTCGAGCTCGCGCTCGATCCGTTCGGCCTGCCAGGCGTCTCCGAGGATCAGGCGTTTGAAGTGGTGACCGTGGAGGGTCAGGAAATAGGCCTTCTGACGCTTGCCGAAGACGCCGCCGAACAGTGGCCGCATGCGATCGTAGATCCGGCGCCACAGGGGGTGTACGTGGCGTTGTGATGAGCTCCGGAACACGGATTCTAGTACTCTTTCAAGCTGATATTGCCGTGTTCAGCGAGGTCACAAGGGTCCAGATGCGCGGCGCGCGGCCGCCGGAATAGCACGCTATTTTCAAGGGCTGCAACGCCGCAGTGGCGGATTTGGGGGACTCTGAACACGGCAATATCAGCTTGAAAGAGTGCTAGTCTCCTCGTCGGGGCAGGGCGTCGTGCGGCCGGCGGGCACCGTCGCTTGCCGCGCTCATGGTAGCATGCGGGTGATCGGATACGGTCACTGATGATCAACGACCCATGAGCCGGCCACCGAGAGTCACGGTATTCATACCGGTGCACAACCGCGAGGACTATATCTGCACCGCGGTCAACAGTGTGCTGGCGCAGACGTACACCGACTTCGAGCTGCTGGTGGTCGACGACGGGTCCACCGACGCCACCCGCGACCGCCTGCTTCGCTATCGGGATCCGCGTCTGCGGGTGGAATCCAGCGATGCGAACTTCGGCATCCCGGCCACCCGCAACCGGGGCCTGGCGCTCGCCCGCGGCAACTATATCGCGCTGCTGGACAGCGACGACTACGCGTACCCGCAGCGGCTGGCCCGGCAGGTCGAGTGGTTGGACGAGCACCCCGACGTCGTCCAGGTGGGCAGCTGGTGCGGTTTCATGGACGCGGACGGCAGGTCCCTGCGCAAGGTGCGGCGCCAGCCGCTGCTCGCCGACGACGTGCATGCCCACATGCTGTTCCACTGCCCGGTGGTGAACCGGACGGTGATGGCCCGCACGGCGGTGCTTCGGGACTTCGGCTACCGCGAGGCGTTCCCCCGCTGCCAGGACTATGATCTGCACCAGCGCCTGGTGCGCAGCCACCGTTTGGCCAATATGGGCGAAATCCTGGTTTGTGGCCGCGAGCACGAAGGGCGTTTCACCGGCCGCACCGCGGAGCTGGGGCGCGACCGGAAGATGGCCCTGTTCCGGGAGATGCTGACGCGGCTGGAAGTGGACTGCGGCGACGAGGACCTGGCCCGTCACTACCATCTCACCCGGTCGAACCCCCCCGAACCTGCCGAAGAGTACGTCCGCTGGGCGGAGCAGTGGCTGCGGCGCCTGAAGCAGGCCAATGATGCCTGTCCCTGTTTTCCCCGCGAAGCGTTTCTCCGGGTCCTGGCCGCCGTCTGGTGCGTGGTGTGCTGGCACGCCCGCCGCGAGCTCGGTGCGCCCCGGGCGCTGCGGCTGGCCGGCTCGCCGTTGATCCGCGGCCTGCCCGGCAACATTGATCCGGCGTTCCTGCGGGCGGCACTGCGGCGTCCGCCGCCACCGGCGCTGGACAGAGAGTGTCCTTGACTGGAAATTGGGGATCGGGGATCGGTGAATCGAGTCACTAATCACCGTTCACCCGTCACTGTTCACCCTTCACCACCCCTCACAACCGCAAGCGCTGCCTCAGCCGGTACCAGGGCGTGCTGCGGTTGATGACGACGATGAACACCTTGCGCAGGCGGCCTTCGGGGCAGTGGATGGGCCGGACGCCGTGCCAGGAGTTGCCGTTGCGAATGAACAGGAGACTCCGGTTGCCCAGGGAGTCGGACGCCAGGGCGCGGTCGAATTCCTCGAACGCCGGCGCCGAGCGGCTCGGGAAGCGTCCGCCGTCGTCGAGCACCAGGGTCTCGCCGCCCCAGTCCGGATTCCAGTCCTCGGACGTATTGAAGTAGAAGACGTGCGAGCCCAGCTTCCACGCCGCGTCGCAGTGGGGTGACACCGAGCAGCCGTCGGGCGTGTAGTGCCAATGAAAGCGCAGGCTGAAGGCGTCGTGGCCGATCATGCGGCGCAGGAAGTCTCGGTACCCGGGCCCGCGGAGCTCTTCGATGAATGCCTTCCAGTCCGCGGATACCGGCAGGTCTTCGCGCCACTCCAGGCTGTAGCGGTCATGGCTCTGCTGACCATGCTTGCGCAGACGGCCGAACACCGGACGGAACAGAGAAACATCGGGCAGCGATTCCAGCAGGCGCCGGTGGCCTTCTTCGGTCAGCAAGCCTTCCGGATTCAGCCAGGGATAGGGCCGCGCGGCCTGGAATCGGGCCTCGTCGAGCTGCCGGAGACGGTCGGGGTTCAGGTACATTGATAACTCATCAGCTGGCGGACGCGCCGGCGGATGAGATCCCCGGGCGGCGGCGGCTCGGGCCCCCGGGGCCCGTCGGTGGCGTCTTTATCCAGATGGGTAACCAGGCCCGACAGCAGGCAGGCCGCCAGCAGCGGCCGGGGGTCATGGGTGCTCTGGAGGCGGCCGCTGGTGACAAGCCAGTCCAATATTCGTCCCCGCCAGTCCTGTTGCCGCGGGGTTCCGCGACGGCTTGTGTGTCGGGTGCTGGCGTCCAGCAGCCATGTCATGGCCTGCACCAAGCGGGTGCGCCCGTTGAACCTGGGCGCGATTTCGAACACGGCGACGGGTCGCCGCCGTGCGCAGGCGGCTGCCAGGGCGTCGGCGCTGTCGCCGGTCATGATGAATTGATCGGCCAGCGCCAGGCAGCCGTAATACGACGCCATCCCCGCGTCGCGGCCGGCGGCGGGATGGTGCGCCGGGCATTCCAGTTCCGAGATCAGCGCATCCATCGCGTCCGGCCGGATACCGGGCCAGGGCGCGATGATCAGCGAGCCGCCCGTGTCCCGCGCGTGGCGGCAGGCCCGGCGGCCCAGATCGCGGGCGCGTTCCGGATTCAGGGCGGCGGGAAGGTCGTCGCCGCCGGCCAGTACGCCGATCCAGGGGCGGGGCAGGGGTTCCAGCGCGTCCTGAAGGCGCCGGGCCGCATGCGCCAGGGTTGCCGAGTCGACCGGTGACAGCGGCATTGAAAGGTATTGTACGTTCGGCCGTATCGGCAGCTGGTCCTGGGGCCGGGCGATGACCAGGTCAAAATCAGCGAGCGGCGTGCCCGGGCGCCCGAGGTGTATCAGGCGGGTGCCGTTGCCGTGTTTGAGACGCCGGTGTCTGGCCTCGCTCGCCCCGTGGGGGCCGCATGTGAGGATCAGATCGGCGGCTTTGTAGGGTTCCGTGTTGCCGCCCCCGGCGGGTTGTTCCTCCCAGGGCCATTCCAGGGTTTCCGCCAGGCTCCGGCCGGCAGCGTCGCAGCGCGGGTCTCCCTCCAGCAGAAGCAGCACGCGCGGGGTCCCGCCGGCGTGTCCGGCACGGGCCGCGCTGCACGCCAGCAAGGGGGCGCGACCGGACGGTCCGTGTACGTCCAGGTGCCAATCCACATGCGGAGCATGGCGGGACGCCGCCAGGACCTGTTTGCGCCACCAACCGGGCGAGCGACCCGCGCTCCCGTCCCCGGGTGGGTGCTCGCCCCGGCCAGCGATGCGAACGGCGATGCACAGCAGTCGCCGGGCGCGCGTAAAGAGGTCGTGCAGCATCCAGGGAACGTCTTCCGGCGGCAATCGCTCAAGCAAGTCGCGGGCCATCACCGTGTCGACGGTGTCCTGCGGCCAGGGTTCGGCAGCCAGGTCGATGGAACGGTTGCAGCGGGCATGACTGTCGTCGAGGACCGGCCCGAGGGTGATCTGCACGCAATCCCGGGGATTGGTCGCGCCCAGTTTCCTTAGTGCGGTGCCGGACCAGGCCGGGACCGGGCCGGGGGGCGGTTCGGTCATCCGATACCGGGCGAGCTGCACCTGAAACGCAGGACTGGGACGCTCCGCCCTGAATACAGTGTAGCCCTGTGCATCGGCGTCCCGCTTGAGCCGGTGCCACACTTCCCCCAGCGGATGGGGCCGGTACGAGTACTGGTCGGGTGTGGGTTGCCACGGCTGGGTGTGCAGGGCGGTGAAATGCAGGAGCATGGATCGCCCTTCGACGTATTCGGCGTCCCGCGCGTTCCAGCCCGGGTCCAGAGCGCCCCAGAGTCCGGGTACCCGGGCGGGGCCGCGGGTCAGGGTGTGTTTGTGGCGGCGGCTGGCGGCGGCATGGTTCCACCACTCGGCCATGCGCTCGCAGTCCATGAGCATCACCGAGGTGTCAGCGGGGGATACGGCGAGGTAGCCGTACTCCTGCATGTCTAGGTCGAACAGCAGCGCCGGGTCGGCGGTATAGATCTGGTCGACATCGTTGTAGATGGCCTTACCGCGACGGCCGGCGAGATCCGGAATGGCAAAACGGTAGTTGGTGAAGCCCGTGCGCCACCAGCGCCGTTTGAAGCCCGCCAGATTCTTCATCAGAAAAATGTCATAGGTGCGCGACGGGTCCCGAACCTGCTCGATGGCATACACGAAAATGCGTTCGGCTTCGTGCTGCGCATCCTCGGTTCCGAGAAAGATGCGCACCGGCGGCGCCGTATCGGGCGCCGTCCCGGTCGTCGGAGCGAGGCGCACGACGGCGGGCTGCGCCCCCGCGCCTGCGCTGCTGTTGAAAGCCTCAGAAAAGGCGGTCATGTGGTCTCACCATGCTTGCTTGTATTGCCGGTTCCCGGTCCGCAGCCATCGTCTCGGATTTGCTATGGAGCAGTCCGGTTCCGTTCCCGCGGTGGCTACTCGAGCCGAATCGTCCGGTATTCATGCGCGGTTCCGCCGTCGCCGGTATGGAACGAAGAGGTCCGGGGGACCCGGAAATCGCTGAACCGCTGAATTCTACAACGTTGGAGTACGGGCCGTGTGTGACCTCAACGCGCGGATCACTCTGGCACACTGTGTTCGGAGTCCTCTCGCAGGCGCCTTCAGGCGCTGCTCTTGACCAGGCTGGGACGTCGGGCCGCGCTGGACTCAAGCTGGATGCCGCCGCTGTCCAGCACCGGATCGTAGTGCTCGTAGCGATTGCCTCCATGCCGCTTGGCGCGGTACAGGGCGCGGTCCGCCTTTCTGATGATTTCCTCAGGGTCGTCGTCCCCGGTGTCGAAGGCGATGCCGACGCTGAGCGCAACGTGCACCGAGTGGTCGTCGATCTCGAATGGCTGTTCCACGGCCCGGATCATGCGGCACGCGAGCAGGCTGGCGTGGTCGTGGTCGCCGGTGCCGCGCTGCAGGACCGCGAATTCGTCCCCGCCAAAGCGCGCGACAGTATCCGCGGCGCGCACGACGTATCGCAGTCTCGCGGCCAGTTCCCGCAGCAGATCGTCGCCGGCCGGATGTCCGAAGGTGTCGTTGACTTCCTTGAAACCGTCCAGGTCTAGATAATGGAGCGTGAATCCTGAGCCGTAGCGCTCGGCATGAGCCATGGCGCTTGTGAGATGCTCGAGAAACAGTGCGCGGTTCGGCAAATCGGTCAAGGGATCGTGACGGGCCGAGTATTCGAGCGCCTTCTGGGCGGCGACTCTGGCCTCGAAGGCTTGCTGCAGCGCCTTGCCCGCCCGGCGGGTACGAACCATGATCAATGCGATCACGCCGCCCACTAGCGTGAAAACCAGCACTAGCGGTAGTATCAGCCCCTCCAGCAGGCGCGTGCCGGGCTGTGGCGGCCTCCAGGCCACCTGCGCCACGGTGTCGCCGTTCGCCCCCTCGAGGGGAAAGGCGGCGAGGCCCCCCGCGACGGATTGTCCGCGCTGCAGATCGAGTCCGGGAAGCTGAAAACTCGCCTCGATCCGGTCCAGCAGCGCCTCGTCAATCCTCCGGGTGACCACCAATACTCCCTTGTCGGGGTAGTGTGGATGGCCGGTGGCCCTTTCCTCCTGCAGGAGCTTCGATGCGGCCACCTGGTGAATGCCGTCGGCGAAATCGACATATGCGCTCGCGAATTGCCCGGGTTCATCCGGCTTCGAGCGGGCGATCTCGACCAGTTCCAGGAGTCGGGCAGTGCGCCAGGAATCGTTTCCCGGTTCAACGGGCTCGGCGTCCAGGGAGGCATAGACCGGGACATTCCCGGGGCCGAATACGAACACGCGGCTGACGCCGAAATTCTCGGGCAACCAGCCCAGATTATCGTTCACCCAGGCGGTGTTGAGCTCGAAAATCAGATTCTCGACGGCGGCGTTCCACCAGGAGTAGTCCCGGACCAGGCCGGCGAGCGCCTTCTTTTCCGCGTTGAACGCCGCCTCGGCAATGGTTTCCGATGCTTCTCGCGCGATCCGGTCCTGGCCGTTGACGGCGATCTGCAGAAAGCCACCGGTGAGCAGCGCCAGCAAAACCAGCAGTATGGCGATGGGTGTTGCGAAACTGATGGATGCGGGCTTCTCCGGCAGGATGCTCGCGTTGGTCGTCAAGTCAAGAGTGTCCGGTTTTTGTAGATCGAGGTGTCCTCCAGCCGGCCGTCCGGATAGCCGCAGGAGTACGGTCGATGCAGTGATTGGTTCTCTGGAGCTCCCGTCGAGGGAGCGTACCGAACCGGTTCGTCCCGGTGTTCCTTCGGGACCGGCAGGTCACGGCCGGTTTGGTCCGGCGCCGTGGTCGAGTCCGGATACCGGATTCATTCCCGAGCAACATACCGGATTCTGAGCCATGATGCACAGGCACCGACAAGCCGGAACTGCCATAGTCATCCCTTGGGGGCGCGCTTTCCCGGGTTCTGTACCAGATAACGACCGGGGGCGTGCAGACTTGAGCTGAAATGTCAGGTCGGGCCTCGAAAACGCCCCTTTGTAGCGGGCATGTCGGGACGCCGTGTACTGCGAGCCCCTCTGTTGTTTCCCCGGGGCGCCGTTCCGTGAAACCATAGTGTTCGTGACCGTACTTGAATCCACCATAACCTGTCCGGATTGCGGCCACCGGGCCGCCGCGACCATGCCGGTGGACTTCTGCCAATACTATTATGATTGTGCCGGCTGCGGCCGGCTGCTGAAGCCACTGCCGGGGGATTGCTGCGTGTTCTGCTCCTACGGGGACGTGCCCTGTCCACCGGTCCAGGCAGCGCGCGGTCGCCGAGGTCCGGTGGGCTCCGGCTAATCAGCTCGTGTAGCAGGCGCGGACCGCGAGCTCGTCGCCGTTCCTGATTGTTTGGTACTTCTCCTCGAACGCCAGGTCGATTTTTCGCAGAGCGTCGCCGGTATCGGCGGCGCGGTAGCGGCGGAGATGGCCCGGCCCGCCGTTGTATGCCGCGTATGTGGCCCGGGCAAGGTTGTCGGGTCCCCCGGACTGCTTGTCTTCGCCGTGGCGGATGGCGTAGTTCAGCAGGTAGTGCATGAGTATCTCGCTGCCGGCGGCCGCGTTGTAGGCGATGTCGCTCGTCAATCCGCCGGACTCGTAGAATCCGCGCCAGACGTTCGGCATGATCTGCATCATGCCAACCGCGCCGGCCGCAGAGCGGATCGGTGTGATCTGCCCGTCGACCTGCTTGAACTGCCGCCAGCAGGTTTCCTGCCAGGCGGTGGCCAGAACCAGAGCCCGGTACATCTCATGGAGGTCGGAATCCAGCTCGGAGTCCGTCGCGACCCCCCGGCTCGTCTCGTCGAGCAGTCGATGCACCGATTCAAGGTAGGGCTCGAGCTCCGCGCGCGGCGGCACCCAGCTGTTCAGTCTCTCCACGAGCGCATCGTCAACGGCAATCGCGGCCCGGGCGTCAGGGATGATCCCATGCCACCAGCTCTGGGGCGCCGGCCCGAGGTCGCGCCGCCGCAGAGGCGGGCCGAAATCGAACAGCTCCCGCAGCTCTGGATCGACCTGCTCGTCATACTGCAGCGGGTCCTCCCGGGCATCCGGCGCCAGGATGCGGGCCATGCGCCTGAGACCATCCAGGGAAATGTCGACACCGAACCCCGGTCCGAGATCATCCAGCGCCTGCAGCGCATCCGCCGCGGTAATGAAGCTGAGCAGGTTCAAGGCCCGTTCCCGCGGCATGTCCGGACTCATCTCCCGGAGTACCGGGGCGAGCCGGTTCCAAGTGTCCATGAAAAGGACGCGAACCGGATCCACCCCGCGATGCCCGGGCTCCGCGGTGAGGATCCCGATGAGGTCGTAGCGCGCTTCGATAAGCACTTCCAGGAGTTCCTGTCGCAGACCTGGTGCCGCGGTGCTCGCGGCGAAGTGCTTGACGACGAAGGTCACGAAGCCGTCCCAGCCCTTCCAGGCCGCCTCGAAACGGGCCAGCTCCGCAGGCGTCAGGCTCTCGGCGGGTGGAGCCGGCTGCTTCCCTGCCCGGGGCACCTGCATGCCCAGCCCGACGAGCAGGCCGCCGTCCACCACCTCCACGGATCTGGGAGTGATGGTTTCGATGGAAGCACTCATGCCGCGGTCGTTCGCCTGCAGGACGAGGCGCAGCACGCCCTTGAGGTCCTCCAGGGCGGGAGCCAGGTCGATGCGCACCTCGCCGAGGCGAGGATGCACATATGTCTTGATCCAGTCCCAGACCACGCCCATGGACACGCCGGAGTGGGTCGTTTCCTCGCGGATCTCGGAATCGACGACATTGAACCGCAGGGCGTTGCCGCCCGGCTCCAGCTCGACGGTCTGGGCGGTCTCGATGGTTCCGGACCAGTCCGTGATCACGATGCAGCGCGACCCCAGCCGGGTCCCGACACGCGCCTCGGCGAAGCTGAGCAGTCGGACCAGTCCGTCGCTGGTCCGGACTCGCGGGTTGGAAAGGACGAGAAAGTTGCATCCGTTGCCGTCGTTCCAGACGGGCGCGGTTTCGTTCTCGCCGGTGAATACCTGGGATACGATGGCCTGGCGCATGTACGCGGCGTCCGGGCGGATCGGCAGGGTGATGTCGCGCATTTCCGCCGCCGCCGCGGCGGCGAAGGCGGCCATCGCGCTTACTGCGAGCACGACCCGGGAGGCGGATCGGCAGATCGGGGATGGTCTTGTCATGAAAGCTCCGCAGGCAGTGTGTCGGCCGCTTGATTTGCCGCCGGCCAGTATCGTTACCAGCAGGCCGTTGAGAAACGGCCTGCTGGATTGAGACAGGTTTGTCTCACCGCAGTTCACGTACTCCAAGTGCTTGATCCGGTGCGTTGAGAGAGGCCGGTAAGGACCTTTCTTCAACTTTCTGCCGGTGCCCTTTCCCGCTGCTCAGCAGCCAAAGTCGCCACAAGCTGTTTAAGGGACAGGGCATCAGTTTACCCCGCCGCTGATATCGTACCAGTCCGCGCGTTCCCGCAAGCCGTAGCCCGCTTTGAGAGCTCCTCCGGCAGGGCCGGTGCCGGGGGCTGTCCCCCAGGGCTGTCGAAAACAGGGATGTTTGAGCCAGAGCGTACATGGATGTATTTACAGCGGCCCTGGGGGACAGCCCCCGGCACCGGTCCATTCCCCTGCACCGATTCTCAAAGCGGGCTACGGCTTGCGGGAACGGCGAATGGCGCAATGTCGCCGGCGGGGCGCACCAGCATCCCAAGCAGTGGAAGTGACCAAACGATCGCGATGCGGCGCGGGTGGTGGCCCGAGGGTGCAGCCGGGTCAAACCAGCGCCTGCAGCAGCCACAATGCGGTCATGCCCGTGGCCAGGGTAAGGAGCATGCTGCGGGCGTACCAGGCCACCATCAGTGCGGTCAGTCCCGCGTACAGACGCAGGTTATCGAAGGATACGTCGATGGACCCGCCGGATCGAAGCATGGCGGGCAGGACCAGCGCCGCCAACACGGCGGCCGGTACGTAGTTGAGCGCCTGCATGAGAAGAGGCGGTACGCGCAGCCATTTCCAGAGCTCGATGAAGGACAGCCGGAGCAGGTATGTCCCGGTGCCGATGACGAGGATCGTCAACCACAAGGTGGTATTGCTCATGAGGGTCTGTGCTCCAGGAAGAGTATCATCACCCGCCTTTCCGTCGTTCCAGAGCTACGCCGGCGGCGATCCCGGCCAACGCGCCGACGACGAGACCGAGGTTGTAGGGCAACGAGCCGGCGGCCGTGGCGACAAAGCCGCCGGTTACGGCAGCGGCTACGTGAAAACGATGGCGCAGATTCGGCACCAGCACCGCCATGAACACCAGCGGGATGGCGAAGTCCAGGGACCAGCCTCGCGGAATGCCGCCTCCCATGAAGATCCCCACCAGGGTCGACGCCTGCCAGGTTACCCACATGGTGACCCCGCCGCCAAGGAAGTACCAGTGCCCCAGCGGGTCCGGGCCGCGGTCCTGGTACTGGAAGCGGTTGATGCTCAGAGCGTAGTTCTGGTCCACCAGGAAATAGGCCAACGGGAGCCGCCAGCCCGGACCGAGGCGATAGAGGTGGGGCGCCAGGGAAGCGCTGTACATCGCGAACCGCAGGTTGATGGTCAACGCCGTTAGCACGATCACCGCCGGGATGGCGCCTTCCGTGATGAGCTGCAACGTCGCGAGCTGAGCCGCTCCGGCAAATGCGGTGATGGACAGGGTCATGGCCTGCACCGCCGTCAGTCCCGTGGCCATGGCGGTGATCCCGGATATCAGGCCGAACGGAATCACCCCGGCCACCATGGGTGACACGGACAGGGCGCCGGCGGTGAAGGTTTCGCGTCTGCTGGGCATTCGGGACCCCGGTGATTGAAGCAATGGCGGGAGACTGATCATGATACGCTACCAGGGCGCGGTTTTCGTTGCTGGTTCCGGTTTCGGTGGTCGCTCAGTTTTAGCACAATCGGAAAGAAAGGTTCTCCGGCACGGCTCCACCGATACTCAAATTTAAGACCGAGCCACTGCCCAGGTTCCAACGGTCCGGGATATTGACGTCGAAGTTTTACAAGCCGTCGGGTTAAGTATATTTTCCCTGCTCCGAGCCACTAGAATCAGTACCAAACAACCGGACTGCCTTTCCCGATGCCCCGTTACTCCGCCTGGCGCGTTTTTCTCAATGGCCTGACCGGCCACAAGCACTGGGAGCGCGCCTGGCGCGACCCGGAGCCGAAGCCGGCCTACGACGTGGTCATTGTCGGCGGCGGGCTGCACGGGCTGGCGACGGCCTACTACCTGGCAAAGAATCACGGGCTCGCAAACGTCGCGGTCCTCGAGAAAGGCTGGCTTGGGGGCGGCAATGCCGGGCGCAACACCACCATCGTGCGCTCCAACTATTTCATGCCGGGCAACCGGGAGTTCTACGAACACTCCCTGAAGCTGTGGGAGAACCTGAGCCACGACCTGAACTTCAACGTCATGTTCAGCCAGCGGGCGCATGTGACCCTGCTCCACAGCCCGGCGGCCCGGGACGCGGCGGCCCGGCGCTACAACATCATGCGCTTGACCGATTCGGACGGTGAGCTCTGGGACCTGGATACCCTCAAGCGCGAGATCCCCCACCTGAACTACGGTCCGGATGCCCGCTTCCCCATCATCGGCGCCGCTGTGCAGAGGCGCGCGGGCAATGCCCGCCACGACGCCGTGGCCTGGGGCTACGCGCGCGCCGCTGACCGCCGGGGCGTCGACATCATCCAGAACTGCGAAGTGACCGGCGTGACCCGGGAGGATGGACGGATTACCGCCCTGGAAACCAGCCGCGGCCGGATCGGCGCCGGGAAAGTCGGATTCGCCGTGGCCGGAAACACGTCACGACTGTGGCGCATGACGGGCCTGAACACCCTGCCCATCGAGTCCCACAAGCTCCAGGCCTTCGTCACGGAGCCCATCAAGCCGCTGCTGGATCACGTGGTGGTGTTCGGGGTGGGCGGCGCGCACTTCTACATCTCCCAGTCCGACAAGGGCGGCATGGTATTCGGGGGCGATCTGGACTGGTACAAGTCCTACGCCCAGCGCGGCAATCTGCCCATTGTCCACGACGTATCCCAGGCTGCGACCTCCATTCTGCCCTGCCTGTCCCGGGTCCGGCTGCTGCGGCACTGGTCGGGATTGGTGGACATGTCCATGGATGGCAGCTTTTTCATATGCCGTACTCCGCTGGAAAACCTGTATCTGAATGCGGGCTGGAACTACGGTGGTTTCAAGACCACGCCGGCCTCGGGGTGGTATTTCGCCGATTTGATCGCCAATGAGCGGCCCGACCCGGTCATCGAGAACCACGACCTGCAGCGCTTCGAGCGCGGCATCAATATCGACGAGCGCGGCGCCGGGCCGGACCCGAAACTACATGGGTGAGAGCATGAAGATTGCAAGGTGGTTCGGATCCGGTTCCAGCGTGTGGAACACCTTCTGTAGGTCGGGCGCGAGCCCGACCTACAGGTGCCGGGGATAGACCAATGATCCGCATCAACTGCCCCTTCTGCGGCATGCGTGACCACAGCGAGTTCACCTACGGATCGGATGCCGCCGTGCGTTATCCGGACCTGGACGCATCCGCAGATGATTGGACGAAGGCCGTGTTCGAGCGAGAGAACCTCGACGGCGTGGTGCTCGAGACCTGGCACCACGTCCACGGCTGCCGCATGTGGCTGATCGTCGAGCGTGACACCATCACCCACGAGATTCATGCCGTGCGGCCCGCTCATCCGGAGTGGGCGACGCTGCTCCCCGGTGGACCGACAACCAAGGAGCCCCGGAGCTGATGGCTGCCCGGCGTCTACGGCAGGGCGGACGAATAGACCGCGGCAAGCCGCTCGGCTTCACCTGGAACGGCCGGGCCATGACCGGCTACCAGGGCGACACCCTGGCGTCGGCGCTGCTGGCCAACAATGAGCGGGTCGTCGGTCGCAGTTTCAAGTATCACCGTCCGCGGGGTGTGACCTCGGCGGGGGTCGAGGAATGCGGCGCCCTGGTGACGGTGGGCGCCGGCGCCCGTCGCGATCCCAACGTCCGCGCTACCAGCCAGGAGCTGTACGAAGGCCTGGCCGCCGGCGGCCAGAACGCCTGGCCGAGCGTGCGTTTCGACGCCGGCGGGATCAACAACCTGTTCAGCCGGTTTCTTGTGGCGGGTTTCTACTACAAGACCTTCATGGGCATGCCGCCTTTTGAGTGGGGGCGTGGTACCGGCTGGTGGATGCGGTACGAGAAGCTGATCCGCAAGGCCGCCGGCATGGGCACTGCTTCACGCGAGCCGGATCCCGATCACTACGAGCACGCCCACGAATACTGCGATGTCCTGGTGGTCGGTTCCGGCCCGGCGGGCCTGGCGGCGGCCCGGACGGCGGCGGAGGCCGGTCTGGATGTGATCCTGGCGGAACAGGACGGCGAGCCCGGCGGCAGCTACCTGGCCTGGGGGGACGATGACGAGCGGGTGACGGCTATCCAGGCCGTCCAGTCCCTGGGGGTGCGCATCATGACCCGCACCACCGCGTTCGGACTTTATGACTATTCCGTGGCCGGCCTGCACGAGCGCGTCACCGATCACCTGTCCGCGCCGTCACCGCATCTGCCCCGGCACCGCCTCTGGACCCTGCGCGCCCGCCACACCATCGTCGCCGCCGGCGCGTTGGAACGGCACCTGGCGTTCGGGGACAACGACCGTCCCGGCGTGATGAACGCGTCGGCGGCGGGCGTTTACCTTAATCGCTACGGCATCCTGCCCGGCGCAAACATCGTCGTCGCCACCAACAACGATTCCGCCTATGCCACCGCGGCGTCGCTGGCCCGGGCAGGTGCGGCGGTGACGCTGCTGGATGCGCGTACCGGCGTTCCCGGCGCCGTGACCGGCGTGGCTACCGAGCACGGCGTGGGAATCCGCTTCGGCTGCGCGCCCATGCAGGCGCGGGGCGCGAAGGGTGTCCGTGCTCTGCGCACCGCGATCGCGCGGGACGGTGCCTGGCAACCGGGCCCGACGGAGCTGTGCGACCTGGTGCTGGTGTCGGCGGGCTGGTCGCCGGTGGTGAACCTGCTGTCACATCGCGGCGTTAAGCCGGTCTGGGATGCCGGCAATGATTGCTTCCTCCCGGCCGATACCACGGAACCCGTTTCCGTTGCCGGGTCCGCGGCCGGGGTATGGGGGCATGAGCACTGCGTGGTGTCCGGCCAGGCGGCGGGCGCGCGGGCGGCCCGGGCGCTGGGCAAATGCTCGCCGCGCTTCACGCCGCCGCCTGCCGGCGGCTGGCAGGAGCCCCTACGGCCGCTCTACGAGATCCGGATGCCGGGGCGCAAACTGAAAAGCTTCGTGGATATACAACACGATGTCACCACCGAGGACGTCCGTCTTGCCCACCGCGAGGGCTTCGTGTCCGTGGAGCATCTCAAGCGCTATACCACCCTGGGTATGGCCACCGACCAAGGCAAGATGGGCAACATCATTGGACTGGCTCTCATGGCCGAAGCCCGCGGGGTCGACATACCGGACGTGGGCACAACCACCTTCCGCCCGCCGTACACTCCGGTCAGCCTCGGGGCGCTGCGCGGCCGTAGTGTCGGAACGCATTTCAAGCCCCTGCGGCGAACGCCCATGCACGAGTGGAACCTCCAGCACGGGGCCGTCATGACCGAGGCGGGCCTGTGGCGGCGACCCTGGTATTTCCCGCGCCGCGGGGAAAGCCTCAGCCAGGCATATGTCCGGGAAGCGACAACCGTGCGATCGGCCGTGGGCCTGTGTGACGTGACTTCGCTGGGGAAGATCGCGGTGCAGGGACCTGACGCCGCGGAGTTTCTCAATCGCGTCTATTCGAATGCGTTCGCGAAGCTGCCGGTCGGCAAGGCCCGCTACGGCATCATGCTGCGTGACGACGGCATCGTGATGGATGACGGCACGACCTGGCGCTTGAGCGAGGCCGACTTCTTAATGACCACCACCACCGCTCACGCAGCCCAGACCATGGCCTGGCTGGAGGAACTGCTGCAGACCCGGTGGCCGGATCTGAAGGTGCACGTCACATCGGTTTCCGAGCAATGGGGCGGCGTAGCCGTGGCGGGACCGCGCTCGCGCGACGTCCTGCAGGAGTGCGTGGCCGACCCCTCGAAAGTCGACAACGACGCGCTGCCGTTCATGGGGGTGGTGGAGACGACGCTGAAGGAAGACGTGCTCTGCCGGATCGCCCGCATCAGCTTTTCCGGTGAACGGGCTTACGAGGTCTATTTCCCGGCCGACTACGCTACCGGGGTGATGGACAGGCTCTGGGAAAGCGCGGAGTCGATGGGCGGCTGCCTGTACGGGCTGGAAGCGCTCGGTACGCTGCGCGTGGAAAAAGGGCACGTGACCCATGCCGAGTTGGATGGCCGTATGACCATCGATGATGCGGGTCTGGGCAAAATGGCGTCCACGAAAAAGGCCTATATCGGCAAGGTGCTGAAACGGCGCCCCGAGCTGACGCGCGAAGACCGGCCGCGTCTGGTGGGCATATTGCCGAAGAATCGCGACGAGAAGTTCAACGCCGGGGCCGTGATCTGCGCTGAAAACGCCATCAGCGGCCACGGCGAGGGATGGGTCACCGCCGTGACCCACTCGCCGGAGCTCGGCCACTGGATCGGGATCGGGTATGTCAACGGCGGTTATGAACACTGGGAAGGCGGGGGCCTCGTAGCTGCCGACCCGGTGCGCAAGGGCAACACCGCCATAGAAGTGGTGTCGCCGCAGATGGTTGATCCGGATGGGGAGCGAATGCGTGGCTGAGCGTGAATCCGCCCTGAAAGGGCATTACAAGACGGGTCGTTTCGGTGAAACCGGCGAGCCCGGGGTCAAGCTGACGGAAGTACCAGTATCGGTACTGCACCAGATTGCCGCCTGGCCGGATACCGTCGAGGCGGTGGGCGCCATGGCGGCGCAGGCCGTCGGGGGCGAAACGGCGTCCGGTCCCGGATCCGTGGTGGTGGGACCGAAGGGCGCACAGCTGCGCATCGAGCCCCTGAAGTGGTGGCTTTACGGCGTCGAGGCGCCGGACGTCGCTCCGGAGGAGGGCGCGACGTTGGACCTGTCCCATGCCCGCACCCAGATCCGCGCCACGGGGCCGCAGGCCCGCGAGTGCCTGAATCGCCTGATCCCGCTGGACCTGCGCGAGGAGTCCTTTCCGGTGGACAGCGCCGCGGCCACTGCCATGCATCACGTCGGCATCACCCTGTGGCGGTCCAGGGAAGGGTACGAGCTTTTTCTGCCGCGCGGGTTCGCTGTTTCCCTGTGGGAAGTGCTTTTTGACACCGCGACGCAGTTCGGGCTCGAAGTGGAGTGATGCCCGTCGGTATCGATCAGCCCCGCTGATACGTCCCGATCATCCGGTTCATGCCGATGACGTGGGGCTCGATCTTCTCCAGCAGCTCCCAGAGAGTCAGGCCTTCTTTCAGGTCCAGCTCAGCGTCCAGCGCCAGAACCCAGAAGTAGTATTTGTGCTCGCCGTGGCCTTCCGGCGGCATGGGGCCGCCGTATCCGGTATTGCCGAAGTCATTCCTGCCGGCGGTGTATTCCGAGACGCCTTCGGGCAGCTCCGTCACCGAGGCGGGGATGTTGTACAGCGTCCAGTGCACGAAGCCGTAGGTACCGCGCGGCGTGATCAGGGGCGCGTCGGGGTCGTGGCAGATGACCGCGAAGCTCCTGGTATTGTCGGGCGCGCTGCGCCAGGATAATGCCGGTGAGACGTCCTCCGCTTCGCCGCTGTGGCGTGCGGGTATCGGCCCGTCGTTGTCGAACGCGGGGCTGTCGAGCTGCATGTCGGAAAGGGCGAACCCCATGATTCCCTCCTTCGTGTATGAATGTCACCGACATCATCCTAACGCAGGGCCTGCAGCCGGGAAAGGGATGCCGGCGCCGGGATGGCCCCCGGCACTGACCCGTACCTTGGCGGGTATTCTCAAGCTCAAGCACCACCCGGCGCCGGTTTCGTCAAGCGATCGATGGTGTATGTCGGGACCAGACGGAGTGGATTGGCTATACTTTTACGGGCACACATCATTTTTGGAAGTGCCCTCCGGAATAAAAAGGTTCGCCTGAGTTTTTGAACATACTTCGCTACAAGCTGCTTCGCAGGCCGCGGGCCATGCGCCTCGCCCGGGAGCTGCAGCTCGAACAGGGCGTCAAAGTGCGGCGGCTCCTCGGCCTGCTGCTCGCATTGTCCGCTGTTCATATCGTGGCGATGATGGCGCTCGAAGGGATGGGTCCCATGGACGCTGCATGGCTTACCCTGACGACCTTGACGACGGTGGGCTACGGAGACCTGTCAGCGGCAACGCCCCTGGGCCGCCTGGCCACGGTGCTGCTTCTTTACATCGTCGGCATCACCATGCTCGCCCAGCTGGCGAGCGATTACATCGACTACCGCCTGGAGCGCCGCCAGCGGATGCTCCAGGGCCGTTGGGAGTGGAACATGAAAGACCATATGCTGATCGTCAACGCGCCAAAGCAGAATCCCGTGACCTACCTGGAGCGATTGATCACTCAGGTCCGCGAGACCCCCGAGCTCGCGGACCTGCCCGTACAGCTCCTTACCGATGCATTCGCCGACGGTCTGCCCCAGAACCTCCGCGACCTGGGTGTGGTGCATCGCCATGACTCGCCGGACCATGACGAAGCCTGGACAGCGGTGGATCTGGCATCGGCCCGGTACCTGGTGGTGCTCGCCCACGATCATCATGACCGGCGTACCGACAGCCTGACCTTCGATATCGTGCATCGGGCGTTGGGCCATATGGACCCGGCGCGCACCTATGTCGTGGCCGAGTGCATGGACGACAACAATCGCCCCCGCCTGCAGAAACTGGGCGTCAATTCGGTGGTGCGGCCGATCCGGGCCTATCCGGAACTGATGGTGCGGGCGATCATTGCGCCCGGTGTGGAGCAGGTCATGGAGAACCTGTTTACCCACAGCGGTGACCATGCGCAGCGCTATGAGCTGGATATCCGCGGCATTCGCTGGGCGGATATCGTATCGACGCTGATCCAGCGCGACTGGGGGACGGCCATGGCGTTCGTCGGGTACGACGGCGAGGTGGTCTGCAACCCGCCGGCCCGCCAGGCGATCGATGCCAGGGCGTTGCTGCTGCTGGTGCGCGAAGGGCGGGAGCCCGGAGTTGGTGAGCTGAAAGCCGCCCTGGCCGTTATCGAGACGGATGAGGAACCCGGTGAGGCGGCGCGCTGAACTCCGGGGTCGGCGTCGGGGCGGTGCTGATTATGTGCCTATGAACAGCGCCCGCGGGAGAAGTGGTGCAGCATGAACCACTTGCCGGTCATTTCCCGGTCGTTCAGTGTCTGAACCTTCAGGGTGCGCATGGTGGGCTTCAGCTTCAGCTCGTTCCCGGAGATCTCGTACGTTCCTTCGGACATCTTGTCCGAGTATTCGCTGGTCTGGTAGCGGAATTTGCCGTCGGGCAGGAATTCGTAGTTCATGTTCTCGACTTCCTTCTCCCCGCCGCCTTCAAGGTAGTCCAGGCACCACTCGCCGACAAGACGATCCTCGTCAACGGTAACATCCGCCGCGGCGGCGCCGGATGCGGAAAACAGAGCGACTGCAACGGTCCAGGCCTGTATTCTCATACCAAGAGTCTCCAACGTTGGTGCGTGCTATCCGGTCGCGGGTGCTGTGCCGGGGCGGAAGTCTCAGCGTTCCTGCTGTTGCAGACGCATTCTAATCCACATCGGCCGCAACATGAATGTACTTCAGCTTCCCGGCCGCCGGTGGACCGCGGCAGATCAAGCTGTCGGTGCACTCCGCCGCCAGGACTGCATCGTTTAGCGGCCTGCAGGTCGTGGTCCGGTTCGAGTGCCGAGTGTGAGGACTGGGCCAGTGCCGGGGGTCATCCCCCAGGGCTCTCGAAAACAGGGATGTTTGAGCGAGAGCGTACACGGATGTATTCACAGCGGCCCTGGGGGATGACCCCCGGCACTGGCCCCCCCGATCAAATGGGTCTTTAACCCGGGCCATGGCCTGCGGGCGCGTCCCTGCCCGTGACAGCTCGAGAACAATCCGAGGAATACGACATCGATAGCGGTGTGCACTACTCGGGGGTAATGTCCGGCACCCACTCCTGGAGCATGGCGCGGTGAAGCTCGCCGATATGGGTCTTGGTGATCACGCCTTCGGGGCTGATGAACACCGTGGTGGGGAGGCCCACGCCGCCGAAGCGGGCCAGAAGCTCGTTCGTGTCATCGAGGTCATTGTCGTCCCCCGGGCCGTCCAGCCATACCGGGTAAGTCACACCGATGGAGTCGATGTAGCGCCGCACGGTGTCCGCCGGCTCCCCGACGTCGATACCCACGATTACCACCCCCCGGTCGCGATTCTCGTTCCAGGCCGCCTCCAGCAGGGGCATTTCCCGGCGGCAAGGGGGGCACCATGTCGCCCAGAAGTTCAGTACAACGCCCTTGCCCTCCAGGTCGGACAGGGCGACGCGATCTCCTTCGAGATCCACCAAATGGAAATCCGCCACCCGGTCGCCGGCCCGGGCGCCGTCGGAATCAGTGAACCAGCCCATGGTGCCCAGCGCCAGGGCCAGGACCGTGGCGCCCGCCGCGAACCCGCTACTGACGGCGCGAAGGCAGGACAGGCGCAGGTCGACCCGCTGGCGGCGGAGGCGATACAGCAGATACAGCGAACCGCCGGCCAGGCCGGCCACCGGGAGGTAGCCGGGCTGCCAGACATACAACACGGTCCAGGGCGTCGCTGCGTAGGCCTCCCAGTAAAGCGCCGCGTATGCCAGGCGCGCAGCGACGAGCCCCGTCAGCAGAGCCCCGTCGGCGGTGTTCCGCGCCCAGGCGGCGTCCACCCCCCAGCGAAGCGCGAGCCGCGCGGCGATCCAACGCGCCAGCAGAAATGCAACGATGAACGCCGCGACACGCGACGAGATGAGAACCGGACCGAGGGTGAATGCTTCAGGCATGATGGTTGAACATTACCAGGGTTTCTCCACAAGCGAACTTCCGATCCGCCGGTTGCGCTGGGGGGATTGGTCCAGTTTGACGACCCAGTCACCCGATCGGGCCGGTGCCGGGGGCCGTCCCCCAGGGCCGCTGTGAATACGTCCCTGTACGCTCTCGCTCAAACATCCCTGTTTTCGAGAGCCCTGGGGGACGGCCCCCGGCACCGGCCCTTACGTCGACACCGGTTCTCGAATCGGGCCACGGCCTGCGGACGCACTCCTGCTCCTGACGGCCCAGAAACACTCTGAAAGTCACAAATTCATTGGCAGGGCACACTAACCGATTCTCCCGAGGATGGGGAAGGTGTCGAGCAGCCAGAACGAGAACGTGGACAGGTAGCCGGTGATCATCGCCACGCCCATGATGATCAACAATATTCCGGCGATCCGGTGCAGCCAGGGTCCGGCCCGCCGCACTTTGCCCATGTGGTGCAGGAACCAGTCAGTGAAGAGCGCCGCCACCAGAAACGGTACACCGAGGCCGAGCGAATAAATCAGCAGCAGCGATGTACCCGCCCCCGGCGAGGTCGCAGCGACGGTAAGAATGGACCCGAGAATCGGGCCGATGCACGGTGTCCAGCCGAAGCCGAATGCCAGTCCCAGCAGTCCCGCCGAAGCGGCGCGGCCGCCCTTGATGTCGCCGTGGAAACGAAGGTCGCGCTGCAGCCAGCCCCACTTCAGGAACCCCGCCGCGAACAGGCCGAACACGATCACGATGATGCCCGCCACGATGTTCGCCTCGTTCTTGTAGCGCATCAGCGCGCCGCCCAGGAAGTTCATGCCGGTGCCCAGCAGCACGAACACCACCGTGAATCCCAGTACGAAGCACAAGCTCAGCCCGAGGATCGCGAGCCGCTCCGATGAAAAAATGTTCTTCTCGACGTCCGCCAGGGACTGGTCCGAGATGTAAGAGATGTAGCCCGGCACCAACGGCAGTACGCAGGGTGACAGGAAGGATATCAATCCGGCGATGAAGGCGGCCGCAATGCCGACGCCCGAGATCTCCAGCATCCTTAAGGGCTTCCCGTCCGCATCGGCTCAGTACAACCCCGCCTCGCGCTGGTGCCAGCGGATGTATTCGACGATGACTTCCGCCTGCTTTCCGGTTATACCCTCCACCGGCGGCATGTCGCCAAAGTTCCAATGGTGTTGGGGAGATCCGGACTCGATGGCCCGGAAGAACGCCGCATCACTGTGGTGGGACGGGTTGTAGTAATCGTGCAGAAGGGGCGGTCCCTGGTCGGTTCCTTCGAGATCCCCGCCGTGGCAAACGGCGCACTTTTCCTGGAACAACTCGTGGCCGCGCCCGTGGCTGAACGGCAAGTTGGCGGGCGGGGGCATGACCTCCACTTCCGAGGCCAGCGCCCGGGCAACGATGCCCGGCGACAGGGAACCGGACAGTAGCAGGGAACCGGACAGTAGAATGAGTATCGCGAGGCTTTTAAATCGATTTGGTCGTCTCATGGACTGTCGGCTGCGTTTCCGGTATCGCGGACACGACGTGTCGGCGAGGTTGAATGTGGGTGTAGTTTTGACACCTTTTGCGTTTCGGGGTTCAGGCATTGCCTCGCTCCTTGTCAGATCCGCACCCGCCTCAGTCTCAGGGCGTTGCTGATAACGGACACCGAGCTCAGGCTCATGGCCGCGGCGGCAATCATGGGGGAGAGCAACAGGCCGAAGACCGGGAAAAGGACACCGGCGGCGATCGGCACGCCCAGCGAATTGTAGACGAAGGCGAAGAACAGGTTCTGGCGGATATTGCGCATGGTCGCCCGCGACAGGCGCCGGGCCCGCGCGATGCCGTTCAGGTCGCCCTTGACCAAGGTCACGCCGGCGCTTTCCATGGCCACGTCTGTGCCGGTACCCATGGCGATGCCGACCTGTGCCTGGGCCAGTGCCGGTGCGTCGTTGATGCCGTCGCCGGCCATGGCCACCTTGCGGCCTTCGGCCTGCAGGCGCTTGATAACCTCTGCCTTCTGGTCGGGCAGGACCTCGGCGGTGACTTCATCGATGTTGAGCTGCTTTGCCACCGCCCGGGCGGTGGTCTGACTGTCGCCTGTCAGCATCACGACTCGTACTCCTTCAGCGTGTAAAGTCTCGATGGCACGAGACGTGCTCTCCTTGATCGGGTCGGCGACGCCCAGCAGCCCGGCCGGCTTGTCATCCACGGCCACGAACATGACCGTCTGTCCTTCGCCGCGCAGCGACTCGGCCTTTTCGGACAGCGCTTCGGCGTCCAACTTCAGGTCCGCCATCAGGGCCCGGTTGCCGAGCGCGACCTGTCGGCTATCTACCTGTCCCACGACCCCCTTGCCGGTCCTGGACTCGAAGTTCGAGACCGATTCAAGCTGCACGCCGCGGTCCTCCGCGCCGGCGACGATCGCCGCGGCCAGCGGGTGCTCGCTGCCCCGCTCGAGGCTCGCTGCCAGGCGCAGCAGGGTTTCTTCGTCGATGTCCTTCGCCGGGACTACCGAGACCAGCCGGGGTTTCCCCTCGGTCAGGGTGCCGGTCTTGTCCACCACCAGGGTGTCGATCTCGCGCATGACCTCGATGGCCTCGGCGTTCTTGAACAGCACGCCCATCTGGGCGCCGCGTCCGGTGGCTACCATGATGGAAATGGGTGTGGCCAGCCCCAGGGCGCAGGGACAGGCGATGATCAGCACCGCCACCGCATTGATGAGCGCGAAGGCCATGGCGGGTTCCGGGCCTACGACGGCCCAGACGATGAAAGTGATGACGGCGATCAGCACCACGGTCGGCACGAACCAGCCGGCCACCAGGTCGGCCAGCTTCTGAATCGGAGCGCGGCTGCGCTGCGCCTCGGCCACCATCTGTACGATCTGCGAAAGCACCGTGTCGGCGCCCACGCGCTCGGCCTTCATGACCAGGCTGCCCGTACCGTTCACCGTGGCGCCGATGACGCGATCCCCCGGATTCTTCTCCACCGGCATCGGCTCGCCCGTGATCATCGATTCATCAACTGCACTCGAGCCTTCCACCACCTCGCCGTCAACCGGCAGCTTTTCGCCGGGGCGCACGCGAAGCTGGTCCCCGGCCTGGACCTGGTCCAGCGGCACGTCCTCCTCGCTGCCGTCGGCGTTCATGCGCCGGGCGGTTTTGGGGGCGAGGCCCAGCAGGGCGCGGATGGCGGCGCCGGTGCGGTGGCGGGCGCGGAGCTCCAGCACCTGGCCGAGCAGCACCAACGTCGTGATGGCCGCCGCCGCTTCGAAGTAGATGGCCACCTCGCCGTGGGCGTCGCGGAACGACGGCGGGAAGATCCCGGGCAGCAGGGCCGCCACGACGCTGTATGCGTAGGCGACGCCGACGCCGAGCCCGATCAGTGTGAACATGTTCAGGCTGCGGTTGACGAGGGAGTTCCGGAAACGCACGAAGAACGGCGCACCGCCCCACAACACCACCGGCGTCGCGAGAAGCAATTCCAGCCAGGTCAGGGCCCGCGGCGATGCCAGCGATTCCAGCGGCAGGCCCACCATGGGCCCCATGGCAATAATGATGATGGGCACGGTGAGCGCCGCGCTGAACCAGAACCGGCGCGTCATGTCCACGAGCTCGGGGTTGTCTTCCTCCTCGAGCGTCACGGTGCGCGGCTCCAGCGCCATGCCGCAGATGGGACAGTCGCCCGGCTCGTCCCGCACGATCTCAGGGTGCATGGGGCAAACGAACTCTGTCCTGCTGGCCGGGGCGGCCGGCGTCTCGGGCTCAAGGGCCATGCCGCATTTCGGGCAGGAATCCGGGCCGTCGCTCTCGACGCCGGGGCACATCGGGCAGATGTACCTGCCGGTGCTGTTCCCGGAGGCTTCCGTTTGCTGCGCCGATGGACACAGGTAGCGTTCCGGGTCGGTCGTGAACTTGTCCCGGCAGCCCTCGCGGCAGAAATAATAGGTCTCGCCCCCGTGAGCGGTACTTACGGCCCTGGAAGGGTCCACGGTCATGCCGCAGACCGGGTCGGTTGCCTGGGCCGCCTTGCCGTCTTTCGGGGCGTCTTGACGTTCAGCCATGTCTGGTCGAATCTCCCGATCGGGTGGTATCCGTGGACGACGGTTCCCGGCTGTCGTTGGCGAGCGCCTCGATGATCGGGCACCCGTCTACGGGGCCGCGGCCGGAGCATTGCTCGGCGAGCTCAGCCAGCACCGATCGCATCCGATCCAGGTCGGCCATTTTGGCCTCGATCTCCTCCAGCTTGGTCTCGGTGAGCGCCTTGACCCGGGCGCGGTCGCCACCGGGGGCGTCGTGAAGCGCCAGCAGCTCGCCGATCTCCGGCAGGCTGAAGCCGAGGGCCTTGGCACGGCGGATGAAAACGAGTCGATCGACCGCGTCGGCGCCGAATCGCCGGTAGCCGCCGCTGGAGCGGGGCGCCTCCGGAAGCAGACCCCGGCGTTCATAGAAACGGATGGTTTCCGGCCCGACGCCGCAGCGCCGCGCCAGTTGGCCGCGTGTCATGGTGTTCATCTCGATATTATAAACCTTGTACTTCGGTACAAGGTCAAGCCCGCCATGTCATTCAGTGGCAGTGCCGGGATACGTTTTGCGGGTCGGCCTGGATCGAAGCGTTCCCCAAACCGGGTGCCGGGCTGTATGCTTCCACGACGCGGTTCATCAGCGTTGCCGGCGATCCCCGCCGGTGAAACACCACCCGGTCCTGGTACTCTTTATTCGCATGCTGCTCGAGTACGAACCCCTGATTCGTATGGCCTGTTTCTTCGGAATCCTGGTCGCTATGGCGTTATGGGAAGTGTCGTCGCCCAGGCGCAGACGCGAAATCCCGCGACTGCTGCGCTGGACGGGCAACCTGGGCATCGTTGCGATAGATACGATCCTGCTGCGCCTGGTATTCCCTGTGGTCGCGGTGGGCCTGGCGGTTCTCGCCGAGGAGCGGGGATGGGGTCTGTTCAATGTCCTGGCGACGCCGTGGTGGCTCGCCTTCGTTGCTTCGATACTGGTGCTGGACTTTGTCATCTATCTCCAGCACGTGATGTTCCACGCCGTGCCCGGCTTCTGGCGGCTGCACCGCATGCACCACGCGGATCTGGAGTTCGACGTGACGACGGGGTTGCGCTTCCACCCGCTGGAGATTCTGTTGTCGATGCTGATCAAGCTCACCGTAGTCGCCGCGCTGGGACCGCCGGCGGTCGCGGTGCTGGTTTTCGAAGTGTTGCTGAATGGGACGTCGATGTTCAATCATGGCAACGTGCGGATCCCCACCGGGCTGGACCGCGTGCTGCGCTGGTTCGTGGTTACGCCTGACATGCACCGCGTTCATCACTCCATTCACCGCAACGAGACCAACAGCAACTTCGGCTTCAATCTGCCCTGGTGGGACCGGCTGCTCGGCACCTATCGCGCCCAGCCGAGGGACGGCCACGAGGGCATGACCATCGGCATCGAGCAGTTCCGCACCCGCGGCGACCTGCGGCTGGACCGGATGCTGATTCAGCCCGTGATCGGCCCGGCGAGCGGCTACCCGATCAACCGGGCGGAGAACGAGCAATAGGGCATTCTTGGAAGTGCCCGATAGACTGCCGGAGGGATCGGTCAGCGCCGATGTTCCGGACCGAACTGGAATCGCAGGCGCAGCCCGGCATAGCCATTCCGTCCCGGAGCGGGTTCGAAGTAGCGGCCGCCGAAGGCATTGATCCGGACGTTGCTGTTGTAAGCCTCGTCAAGAATATTGTTGACTCCGAGATAGCCTTCGATCTCCCAGCGGCCCGAGACATGTGTGTAGCCCGCCCGTGAATCCAGCACGAAGGAGTCCCCGTTCACGACCGAGTTGGCGTTGTCGGCGAACAGCGCGTCGGCAAACAAGGCGTCCACAGCGGCGAACCATCCAGACTCGTGCCGGTAGCCCGCCTCGGCGTACAGTACGTGACGCGGTACGCCGGGTATGGTGTGGCCGTCGAAGGATGCACCCCCGGTTTGGAACCGGTCGAACTCGAAGTCCGAGAAAGTGTAGGCGAGTGAAGCGGTCCAGCGCCGGCCGAGCTCGGCGTCCAGTTCCAACTCGATACCGTTGCGGGTGGTGCGCCCGGCGTTCACGAAGAAATCGCGGCCGGGCTGTCCCGCACAGCCCCGTGAAATGATCTCGTCGCGGCCGCGGGTATGGAACACGGCCGCGCTGTAGCGCAGCCGGGGCGTCAGCTGCCCGTTGGCGCCGATCTCGTAGGTCACCGCCTCCTGGGCTTCCAGGTCGTCGACGAAACCGCTGTCCTCGCAGCGTGCGAGTTCGGTGGTGGTGGGTGTTTCGAACGACCGCGATACATTGGCGTACGGAATCAGGCGGGGCGACAGGACCCATACCGCGCCGACCTTCGGGCTGAGCTCGCTGAGGGTGCGCCCGCCCGATTCATCCGTTTCGTCGCGCCCGAAGCGATCGTCCACCTCGAAGCGCACCCGGTCCCGGCGAATACCCGCCGTCAGGGGAATCCTGTCGGTAACACCGAGCTCGTTCTGGACGAACGCGCCGAGGCTCGAGACCGTCTCGAGCTGGTCGAAGACCAGGTCCCCCCGGGCGCCCTCGATGTTGTCGTAGCGCTGCCGGTCGTCGCGCTGGCGATCCAGGTCCACGCCCAGCAGCAGCCGGTTGTCCAGGCCGAGGAGCGGCGCATCATAGGTATACAGGATGCCCGATCCGGAGAAGTTCCGGTCGAAGGCGACCTGCCCCCCGCTTTCGAAGGGCAGGCGGTTGGTGAAGTCCCGCTGCACCGCGTACCCGCGCAGCCGCAGCTCGTGGTGCTTCCCGAAGCCTTGCCGGTACACAACCCCGAGCTGCTGCTCCTCCAGGTCCTCGCCGGCGTTGAAGCGCAGATTGGCGGGCGCGGCCTGCCGGCGGTCCGCGTTCAACTCGGCGGGGGTCAGGGCGCCGGGATCCCGGGCGAGCGGTGCGTTCACCGTGCGGGCGATGAGCGAGATATCGGCATCTTCACCAAGGGCGTACTGAAACCGGGCATTGAGCTTCGTGGATTCCGTGCCGCTGTGCGCCCGGTAGCCGTCGTAGTCGAGATTCGTCAGCGTGGCCGAATAGCCCAGCTTGCCGCGCAGGCCGCCGGTCTTCACGGTGCTGCGGCGAAAACCGTGCCCGCCGGCCGCGAGCCCGCCTTCGACGAACGGCTCCGGGGGGGTCGATCCGGTCGTGATGTCGATGACGCCGCCGGCCGCGTTGCCGTACAGAGACGACGCCGATCCCCGCAACACCTCCATGCGCGAAATCGAGCCCAGGTCTATGGCGTCCACCGACGCCTGGCCGTCCGGCAGCGTGGCCGGGATCCCGTCCACGAGTATCTTCACGCCGCGGATCCCGAACGGCGCCCGGGCACCGAAGCCGCGTATGGAGACACGCAGATCCTGGGCGAAGTTGTAACGGTTCTGCATGAATACGCCGGGAACGCTTACCAGGGACTCGTCCAGCCCGAGGCCCTGCCTGGCGCGTTGAATCCGTTCCTCGTCCACGACGCCGACCGCACCCGGTACCCGGGATAGCGGCGTTTCCATCCGCGGCGCTGACACGGTGATTTCGTCCAGCTGCACGGCCTGCTGGGCCTGGGCGGCGCCGGCCAGCGCCAGCGCCGGTGCGAGCGCCCGGATCGCTGGTGTCCGGCGGCGCTTGAATGTTAATGACAGCATGCGAAGGTCAGCGGGTTCCCGGCCGCGTGACGCCCGCGGCGACCGGCAACGAATCAACCCTGAACGAGTTGTTCGAGGTCGCTGGCGACGGCGTCGACATCGTCGCTGTTGCGGATCAGGAGGCGCGCGGCGCCGCTGGAGTCGAAAGCGTAAACGGCGCTGCCGTGGGACACTTCGTAGTTGCCCTGGTCATCGGGCTCGCCGTATCCGTAAGTCGTTCGGTAGCGCTTGGTCAGGGCCTGGAGCTGTTCCTGGGAACCGGTCAGGCCGATGAAGTTCGTCCCGAACTGATCGGTATACGTACGCAGCTCTTCGGGCCCGTCACGGTCGGGGTCCACGCTGACGAACAGTACCTGCACCCTGTGCGCGACATCCCCGGGCAGCCGGTCCATCACCCCCCGCAGTCGCCCCAGGGTGATGGGGCAGATGTCCGGGCAGTGCGTGAAGCCGAAGAACACCAGATTCACGTTGCCGGTGTAGTGGTCTTCCGTCACGGTTTTACCGTCCTCGCTGGTAAGCGTGAATTCCAGTGCCGGCATCATTCCGCTGATATCCTTGGTCTGCCAGCTCAGCTCGCCGCCGCAGGCCGCGGCGAGCACCGCCGTCAAGCACGCCAGGATCAATCCCGATTTCCTCATGCCTACTCCTGCCAGACCGGCTTGATGGTAAACACGGCGGATTGGCTGCCGCCGTCGGCGAATTCGAGCGAGATCACGACCTCATCGCCAACCTCGAGCGCGTCCCGCCGCTGCATCAGCATCAGGTGCCGGGCGCCCGGCTCAAACAGGGCGCGTCCACCCGCGGGAACCATTGCGGATTCCAGCGGCCGCATCGAGCTGGTGCCGTTGTTGTCCACGGTCTCGTGCAAATGAATCGCCCCGAAACCCGCGCTGGAGGCGCCCACCAGCCGGCGGTCCGCGTCGCCCCGGTTCTCCAGCACGAAGTACCCCGCCATGGGCCGGTCGCCGGGAATGTGTCGGATCCAGGCGTCGTGGACGTCGATGAATCTCTCGGCCCGCGCCGGCAAAGCCGCGGCCATCAGAAGGAGTATGAGGGTGAGGTGTTTCATTGTTGCCGTGGCGCTGCTTCGTGGTTGGTCGTGCTTGGGAGAATACGGAATCATCATTACTGACCGGATCAGGGAGACGGGAGTTCCCGGGCCTCCTTGCCGGTTTCCCCGATCTGCTTTTCGTGCCGCATCATGAACCTGATGACGAGCAGAATACCCAGGACGCTCATCATGGCCGCGGGTATCCAGGTAAACAGGCCGCCGAGCTGCTGGTCCGTGGCGGGGTCTATCGGCCAAGCCCGCCCGCACACCGCGTAGACATCGTACAGGTCGGTGCCGGACAGCGCGATGTAGGCGCCCAGGCCGATCTGGGGCAGCATGATGAGGAACAGGATCAGGATCCGCAGCCCGAAGCTCAGGGCCGCCACCGGCCCCGCCGGTCTCGGGTTCAGCATGAGCCACCAGAACAGAAGCCCGTCGATGAGCATACTCCAGTTCATGACGTGGTACAGGGTCAGGCTGAGCATGGCGTCGAAGTGAATCTCCGGCGTAAGCCAGAAATAGATCAACCCGACAAACAGAATCGGGGCCACCACGGGGTGCTGGACGAACCGGTAAGGTATCTGCAGGGCGGCGTGCTGCCACGCCGGCCGCAGCCAGCGTTCTCGGAGGCCGTCCGGTAGCCCGAGCGCCAGGACCGGCCAGGGCACGGACAACGCGATCAGGAATGGCCCCGCATGGTGCAGCACCAGGTGCTGGAGGCGGTGTATGAAAAATACGTATTGGGCGTAGTAGTCGATGCGCGTGTGCAGCACCGCGTAGCAAAGCGCCAGCCCGAGGAGAAAGGCGATGCGGCGCCCCGCGCTGATGTGCTCGCCCCGGGCGCGCGCCGCCCGCAGCCCACGCAGGTACAGGATCAGTACGACGGCGGTGCTGACGACGGCAAGGTACGAGAACTGGTACGGCGCGAGGAAACGCAGCCAGGCGGACGGATCCATGCGCGTAGTCTACACCAGATTCCGGATCCGCCCGCTCGTCGATAACGCGTGTCGTTACGCGAAGCGCGCGCGGCAGGCGCGTTTCCGCTGCTTTGATCGGGTCCGGGGGTGCCGTCCGGCGGGAGCCGGTTTGACTGGTACGGGCAAAAAAGGTAAGTATATATAACGACCTGTCTGCACGGCGGCTTGCTCTAACATGCAAGTCTCGCCGTCGCCGCGGGAATGATGAGTTCCCGCCGAAAATCAAGCACGAGTGCTGCTTGATGCCGCGAAACCGGGGTCCGGACATGCGCCGGCCCTGCGCGTTGCAAGAGGCTTCACGGCCTTTAGTCAAAACTCCTTCAACTCTGCAGTTTTTTGCAGCCGGGCAGGTCAGACCAATCCCGTAAACCGGGAGAAAACGACGATATCGAAGCTGACGGATGCCGCCGGCCCGGCGGGAATTCGCCCGGCATGGGATGGGCTGCGCCCGGACATCACCCACACAACGACACTACCCCACGGGAGGAAACATATGGCGGGACTACCTGACAATGACCAATACAGAAACGAATACACCAAGGCGTTCGTCTCGAACTGGGACGACCTGATCGACTGGGACGGACGGGAACAGGGCGAGTCCGCGTTCTTCCAGCGCCTTTTGAATTCCTACGGCGTGGAGCACGTTGCCGACATTGCGTGCGGCACCGGGTACCACTCGGTGAAGCTCGCTCAGTACGACTTCACCGTCACCGCCACCGACGGTGCGGAGACCATGGTGCAGCAGACGAGGGAAAATGCCGCCGCCCAGGGCATCAGTCTGCACGACCTGCGCTGCGTCGACTGGCTGAACCTCGGCAAGGAGTTCGGCGATGCCGCATTCGATGCGGTGGTCTGCCTCGGCAATGCCTTCACCCATCTTTTCGATCACGAAGCGCGGCGGGACGCGCTGGCGGCAATTTACGCCGTGCTCAAGCCGGGCGGCCTGGTCATCATCGACCACCGCAACTACGACAGCATCCTGGACCAGGGTTACAACAGCAAGCACCGCTATTACTACACCGGCAATACTGTCGATGTGCAGCCGATCCAGACGTCCAGGCGGATGGTGAAGTTCGAGTACGCCTTCGACTCCGGCGAAACCCATCACCTGACGCTTTATCCGCTCAAGCAGAACTACATGACCCACTTGCTGGAGGACGCTGGCTTCATGGATGTCACGCGGTATGGCGATTTCGAGCGGCCCTATGATCACTACGACCCCGACTTCATCCAGCAGGTAGCCTTCAAGCCGAAGAAGCCGATACGCCATCAGGGGCCTGCGGACAAGCTGACCCTGACCCAGAAGTTCGTCGCCGATACCAAGCGCTACTACGACGGCGCGGCGGACCAGATATACCGCGACATCTGGGGCGAGAATATTCATCTGGGCTATTTCGAGAGCCGGGATGAACCGCTGCCGACGGCCATGGAACGCTCGAACCGGAGGATGGCCGAGGGCGTGGAGCTGGGTTCCGGCCACGAGATTCTCGAGGTCGCCTGCGGCTACGGTGCGCTCGCGCGTTACCTCGCCGGAACCTTCGGCTGCAAAGTACTGGCATCGAACATCTCCGAGCGCGAGCTCGCCTGGGCCCGCGAGCTGACCGGGAAGGCCGGGCTCGACGACCTGGTGACGCTGGAGTACGGCGACTTCCACGAGCTGCCGTACGCCGACGGCTGTTTCGACCAGTACTGGTCCCAGGAAGCGTTCCTCCACGCCGTGGACAAGGCCCAGGTGCTCAGCGAGGCTCATCGTGTGATCAAGCCGGGCGGCAGCCTGGTGTTCACCGATATCCTGGTACGCAGCCATACACCGGACGACATCCGGGAGCGTGTTTACGAGCGCGTGAATGCCCCGGAAATGTGGGATGCGCCCGATTACCGCCGGGCGCTGGAAAATCTGGGCTTCGAGATCAGGATCGAGGAGGATTGGTCCTCGAACGTCGCGCCCACCTACGCCTGGGTGCGGGACCAGCTCGAGAAGCGCCGGGTGGAATTCGAGGACCGCATCGGCCGCGAGCTCGTCGACCGTACCTCGAAAGCCCTGCAGTTCTGGGTGGACCGCGCCAACGAAGGCTATATCGGCTGGCTGTACGTTGTGGCCCGCAAGTAGCGGCTTTGCCGGCCGGGGTGTCGCAGCCCCGGCCGGACCCAACCCAACCCCGGGGCCGCCGGTTCCGTGGTCCCAACAACAAGGAGGCATATCAATGCGCAACGAATACCTGTTCACCTCGGAATCCGTATCCGAGGGGCATCCCGACAAGCTGGCCGATCGCATCTCCGACCGCGTCCTCGACGCGGTGCTGGAGCAGGATCCGAACGGCCGTGTCGCCTGTGAAACCCTGGTCAAAACCGGACTGACCCTGGTTGCCGGCGAGATCACTTCCGACGCGAACTTCGACCTCGAGGCGCTGGTTCGCAAGACCATCACCGACGTCGGCTACGATCGCTCCGAAGTCGGGTTCGACGGCAATACCTGTGCCGTCATCAATGCCGTCGGCAAGCAGTCGCCGGATATCGCCCAGGGAGTGGATCGCAGAAAGCCCGAGGAGCAGGGCGCCGGCGACCAGGGCTTGATGTTCGGCTATGCCTGCAACGAGACGGACGTGCTGATGCCGGCACCGATCACCTACGCCCATCGCCTGGTGCAGCGCCAGTCCGAAGTCCGCAAATCCGGCGAGCTCGACTGGCTGCGCGCCGACGCCAAGAGCCAGATCACCATGCGCTACGACGACCGCGGCAAGCCCACCGGGGTCGATGCCGTCGTGCTGTCGACCCAACACGACCCCTCGATTTCCCAGAGCGATCTGCACGAGGCGGTCATGGAGCACATCATCCGCCCGGTGGTGCCGGAGAAGTGGCTTAACGAGTGTCCTGCCGAAAACATTCACATCAACCCGACCGGGCGTTTCGTCACCGGCGGCCCGGTTGGCGACTGCGGTCTCACCGGCCGCAAGATCATCGTCGACACCTACGGCGGTATGGCGCGGCACGGGGGTGGAGCGCTGTGCGGCAAGGACCCGTCGAAGGTCGACCGGTCCGCGACCTACGCCGGACGCTATGTCGCCAAGAACATCGTCGCCGCGGGCCTTGCGGAGAAGTGCGAAATCCAGGTTTCCTATGCCATCGGCGTTGCCGAGCCGACGTCGGTCAGTATCGACACCTTCGGCACCGGCCGGGTACCCGATCGCGAGATCGAGAAGCTGGTGCGCGAGCACTTCGATCTTCGGCCCTACGGCATCATCAACATGCTGGACCTGGTCCGGCCGATCTATACGCCGACGTCGGCCTACGGCCATTTCGGCCGGGATGATATCGACCTGCCGTGGGAGCGTACGGACCGCGCCGACGCCCTGCGCAGCGACGCGCCGCTGGCCGCCACGGCCTGACCACACGCCGCCGCGACCGGGCCGGGGGGTGCGAACGCTCCCCGCAGCGCACGCATACCGGCCCCGCAGGGGATGCGGGTGTGGTTGCGGGCGACGCCGAACTGGTCCGATGGAGGCGCGGTCGCCTGAGGTGCCTGCGGGTCGGGGGCACCGTTCCGCAGGCCCGGGCGTGCACTCTGCGCCGCGCTCCGCCGGCGGCGGGGACCGCGGCCGTGGGCATGGCTGTTGCGTTATGATCCGGGCCAACGGAAAGTGTCCTGTACGCCGAATTGGCCCACGCCCCGATGACACCCGCTGACTCGGCGCCGTCCCTGCTGACCCGCCGCCGCATTCTCGCCGTCTGTGCGGCGCGGGTATTCCTGTTCGCGACCTTCATGACCGTCGCCGCCACGATTCCGGTGACCATGAGTGAATGGAGCTTGACCGCTGCGGCGGCCGGCGCCATCGTGTCCAGCTTCACCGTTGGCTACGCGGTATCGTTGTTCCTGTTCGCCTGGGCCGCCGATCATCTCGGCGCGAAGCGGATGGTGTGCCTGTCCGCCGTCGCGGCCGCGGCCACCAGCCTCGCCTTCGGTATTCTGTCGCGTGACTGGTGGACCGCCATGGTGCTTTACGGATTGGTGGGGCTGGCCCAGGGCGGGGTCTACACGCCGCTGGTCATGGTCTTCTCCGACGAGGCGCAGCCCGCCCAGCGCGGTAATGCCATGGGCTGGCTCATCGCCTCCACTTCCGTGGGCTATGCGGCGTCGCTGGCCGCTGCGGGAATCGGGGTCGCGCTGGGCGGCTGGCGGCTGGCCTTCGTGCTGACCGGGTTCCTGCCCCTGGTCGGTGCCGTGGTGCTGATTATCGCGCTCGCCCCGTTGCCGAATCGGATCCATCCCCGGCCGATGGGTACCCGGGTCGCGGACGAGATGCTGCACAGCCGCGAGCCGCGGCTCCTGATCGGCGGCTACGTCGCCCACTCATGGGAACTCCTGGGCATGTGGGCGTGGATCCCGGCCTTTCTTGCTGCGGGGTTCGCGCTCAAGGGCATCGAAACCGCCGGGGCTACCGTATCCGGCGCCTACTTGTCAGGGGTCCTTCACCTGTTCGGTGCCATGGCGGCATTCACCATGGGGCGGCTGTCGGACCGGGCCGGCAGGCGGCCGGTGCTCATCATGCTGGCTGGCGCCGGTGCGCTCCTTTCCTTCACGATCGGCTGGTTCGTGCATGCCCCATCCATCTTTCTGGTACCGCTGGCGTTCGCCTACGCTTTCGCCTGCCTGGCAGACTCGCCGGTCCTGACCACGGCTCTGGCGGAAGCGATTCGGCCCGGGTATCTCGGCGCGGCGCTGGCCTGGCGGGGGCTCGCCGGATTCGGCGCCGGCGCTTTGGCACCGTTGGCAGTGGGTTTCGCCCTGGATGCGTTCGCGGCAGCAGGCCCCGCCGTATCCTGGGGACTGGGTTTCGCCACCCTGGGAATCGGCGGCGCGGCAGCGGTTGCCTGCGCCCTCGCACTGTGCGGTTCCGCAGCGGACAGGGCGAACGACCGGAACGTTCGCGGGGGGACGGAGTAGGGCGTTTGGTCCGGCGGGTATACTCGACGGCCGACTGAATGCCGCGTATGTCGGGATCAAGCGGCAAACAACGAGACGAGACATGAGAGCAGCATGGTATGAGCAGCAGGGGCCGGCCCGCGAGGTGTTGACGGTCGGCGAGATGGATAACCCGGTACCGGGGCCCGGAGAGCTGCGCATCCGCGTCGCCGCATCCGGTGTCAATCCCGGCGATCTCAAGAAGCGCCGGGACGAGTTCGGCTGCGGAATGCCGTACCGTCGGGTGATACCGCATAGCGACGGCGCCGGCGAGGTGGACCGGGTCGGTGACGGCGTATCCGGTGACTGGATGGGGGAGCGGGTCTGGTGCTTCGGCGCCCAATCGGGTCGGCCTTTCGGCACCGCAGCCGAATACACCATCGTACCGGCGCGGCAGGCGGTGCTGTTGCCCGAAGGCGCGTCGATGGAGCAGGGCGCCTGTCTGGGCATGCCGGGCATCACCGGCTACCGGGCGGTTCACGCCGCGGGGCCGCCGGCGGGACGCACCGTGCTGGTCCGGGGCGCCGCGGGCGCCGTCGGCCTGTGTGCGGTGCAGATGGCGAAGCGGGCCGGGGCCCGCGTCATCGCGGTGGTGCGCTCGGGCGAGCACGAGTCGACTGCGCGGAGCGCAGGCGCGGACGAAGTCCTCGTAGCCGGGTCGGCGCTGGTGGCGGGCATCCGGGATACGGTACCGGACGGCGTTGATCACATTGTCGAACCGGCGTTCTCCGCCAATGTTATCGAAGACGTGGAACTCCTCGCCCCCGGCGGTTCCATCGCCACCTACTCGAGTGGAGACGGCCGGCCGCGGATTCCCTACTGGCCGCTGGCATTCAGCAACATCGGGCTGCATTTCCTGGGCAGCGACGATTTCCCGCTGCACGCCAGAGTCGCTGCGGCGCGGGACCTGAATGCGGCCCTGAAAGCGGGCTGGCAGGGGTTCGAGATCGCGGCTCGGTTTCCCCTTGCGCAGATCGTCGACGCGCATGAACTCATGGAGCGGCCCGACCGCTGTGGCCGCGTGGTCGTGAGCGTATAGATCCACCAGGAACCGATGAGCCGTGAGCCCAACCGACATTCGAATCTGCTTTATCGGCGACTCATTCGTGAACGGTACTGACGAGGAGGCCGCGCTGGGTCGGTTCATCACCGGACTGGTGGTTTCCCGCGGTCGCCGCCCCGGGTCCGCCGGCGCGGCGCCGCGAGTGATTCCGTTCAGCCGAGATCCGGTTCGGTGGACCGGTAGCTGTCCAGCTTCTGCACCCGGTCCCACCAGTCGTCGAATCCCGGCGCATCGAAAACCTTAGACTTGTCGTCCACCAGGCTGACGTAGAAGCAGATCGGTGCCAGGTAGAGGTCGGCGAGCGTGGGCCGGTCGCCGGCGATATAGTCCGACTCGCCGCGGATCTTCATGAGCTCGGCCAGCACCAGACGGGCGCCGGCGATGGATTTCTCCAGAAAGTCGGCGCCGGGGTTGCCCAGGAAGTCCGGAAACAGGTGGTAGCCCGCCACGCCCACCAGGGCGCCGTAGCCATAGGAGTCGATTCAGTGTATTCCAGCGGGCGCGGCCCGCTTTGAGACCCAGCGCCGGGGAACCGTCCGGTGCCGGGGGCCGTCCCCCAGGGCCGCTGTGAGGAGCGGCACAGGGAAGTGCCGTTTGCGGACCGAAGGATGGAATACGTCCGTGTACGCTCTGGCTCAAACATCCCTGTTTTCGACAGCCCTGGGGGACGGCCCCCGGTACCGGCCTCCCGATCATGCGGGCATTCAAACCAGACCAACGCCTGTAACTCGCAAAGAGTTGCCATGTCAGTGGCGAGGGGCACCAGCTGGCGATCAGACCCATGGGTCCCGACTCAGTTGGGGCAATGATCTCGTTCAGGCCGACAGCCGCACCGGCAGCCGGCGGCGCCCCCAATTTCCGTGTGCGCCGGCGAAGCGTCCGGCACAGGCCGTGCCGCAGGCCAGGCAGCGGCCGGCGTCGTCGAGACTCCAATCGCTCAGCTGGTACCAGTCGCGTCCGATCAGCTTGTGGCCGCAGTGGTGGCAATAGGTGCTGCCGCCGTGTTCGTCGTGGACATTGCCGGTATAGGCGTAGCGCACGCCGTTGCGCACGGCGATGTCCCGGGACCGGGTCAGGGTGGCGGGAGGCGTGTGGTCCTTGTCGCGCATTTTCCAGTCCGGGTGGAACGCGGTGAAATGCATCGGCACGTCCGGCCCCAGGTGCTCCACCACCCATCGGGTCATGGCCTCGATCTCCTGCGGGCTGTCGTTCTCTCCCGGAATCAGCAGGTCGGTGATCTCGAACCAGACATCCGTTTCCTGCTTCAGGTACTCCAGGGTTTCCAGCACCGGCGCCAGCTCGCCGCCGCAGATTTTTTTGTAGAACCGCTCCGTGAACGCTTTCAGATCCACGTTCGCGGCGTCCATGTGCTTGAAGAATTCGACGCGCGGCTCCGGGCAGACATAGCCCGCGGTGACCGCCACCGACTTGATGCCGTGCTCCCGGCAGGCCTGGGCGATGTCGATGGCGTACTCGTGGAAGATCACCGGGTCGTTGTAGGTGAATGCTACGCTGGTACACCCGGTCCTCTTCGCGGTCAACGCGATCTGCTCCGGGGACGCGCCATCGGAGAGTGTGTCGATCTCACGGGACTTGCTGATATCCCAGTTCTGGCAGAACTTGCAGGCGAGATTGCAGCCGGCGGTGCCGAACGATAACACCGGCGTGCCCGGAAAGAAGTGGTTGAGGGGCTTCTTCTCGACGGGGTCGATACAGAATCCGCTGGAGCGGCCGTAGGTTTTCAGGACGATACCGTCGTTTTCCCTGGCCCGCACGAAGCACAGCCCGCGCTGGCCTTCCCGGAGGCGGCAGGCCCGCGGGCAGATATCGCACTGGATGCGCTGGTCGTCCACCTGGTGCCAGTACGCCGTCTTTACGGTGTCGCCCTGCTGGGGTAATGTTTGTCTCATGCGTTGCCACAACGGCCTTCGCCGTATTCTGATGACCCGTTGGCTGTGGGATCCATCGCGGCCATGAGCACGGTTCGGCCCGCGGCGGTGGCGGGGATGTTCTACGACGACAACCCCGATCGGCTGCGCCGGGACGTGACGGGGTTCCTGTGCGGTGCTGCAGGGGCGGAATTGCACCGGCGCACGGCCCCCAAGGCCATAATCGCGCCCCATGCGGGGTACCCCTATTCAGGCGCCGTCGCCGGCCGTGCGTACGCCACGGTAAAGCCCCTGGGGCGGCGGATCAAGCGTGTCGTTCTCCTCGGGCCGGCGCACCGGCTATACGTGCGGGGCATCGCTGCAAGCACGGCCGGCGCCTTCGCCACCCCGCTGGGGGAGGTACCCGTCGATCAGGCGACCATCCGCGATCTGGCGGGCGAGCTCGGTTTCCTCGTCTACTCGGACGAGGCCCATGCCATGGAACACAGCTTGGAGGTCCACCTTCCTTTTCTCCAGGCCATTTTCGAGGAAATCAGCCTGCTGCCCTTCGTCGTCGGGGATGCGGCGCCGTCCCAGGTGGAAGTCCTGCTGGACCGCCTCTGGGGCGGCGATGAAACCCTGATCATCGTCAGCTCGGACCTGAGCCACTACCGCAGCTACGAAGCCGCTCGCGAGATCGACGCCTTCAGCACGGAACAGATCCGGCTGCTGGCCCCGGAGAAGCTGACCGGCGAGCACGCCTGTGGATACCTGCCGATCGGCGGATTGCTGCGTGCGGCGGCCCGGCGCCATCTGTCCTGCGAGGTGCTGGACACCTGCAGTTCCGGCGACACGGCTGGCCCGCGCGTCCGCGTCGTGGGCTACGGCGCCTACGTGTTCTACGGCGCATGAGTACGCCGCTGACGCACCGGCGGAGTCTTCGTGCCCTGGCCCATGCCTCCATCGAGCACGGCCTGCGCCATTATGAACCGGTAGGGGTATCGCTGCAGGCGTGGCCGGAGCGGCTGCGGCAGCCGTGTTCCACGTTCGTGACGCTGTGCCTCGGCGACCAATTGCGGGGTTGTGTCGGTGCGCTCGAGTCGGCCCGGCCGCTCGCCCGGGACGTGGCGGTGAATGCCTTCGCCGCCGCGTTCCGGGATCCACGGTTCACTCCGGTTACCGCCATCGAGTTCCCCGACATCGAGCTCCACGTCTCGCTCCTGTCCCCGATCGAGCCCCTGGAAGCCCGTTCGGAAGCCGACCTGATCCGCCAGTTGCGCCCGGGAGTGGATGGTCTGATATTCGAGGAGGGAGACCGGTGCGGGACGTTTCTGCCGGTGGTGTGGCGGAGTCTGCCGAGCGCCGGGGATTTCCTGGCCCAGCTGAAGGCCAAGACCGGTCTGCCGCCTGACTACTGGTCGGAGACCCTCCGGGCCTATCGCTATACCACGGAGGAGTTTTGATTTTGCAATTCCGGGCGGATGGAATATACTAAATGCGAATCATTTGCATTTGGAGCCGGTCATGTCATTCGCGATCAACCCCCACCTTCCAATCCCCCGGGATCATCGACTCGCCGACCTGCCCCGGCAGGCCCAATTCCTTATTCTGACCCTGCGCCTGGCGCAGGAACTGTCCATCGAGGACCGGAACTTCCAGGGTTTCCTGTACACCTTGTGCGGCATCAGCCGCATCGAACGGGCGCTGGGCGCGGTCGGTGAAGTCCTTCGCTGCCTGAACCGGGCGCCCCGGAGGCTGAACATCGAAGCGACGGTGGTGGACGCCATTGCCGAGGATGAGCGGCGGTTGCTGGAATTGCTGCACTGCCGCTGGGACTTCGCGCTGGCCATGGCCGGGAGCCTGGTCCCCCGGCCGCTGGACGTCGACCTGATCCGCTCGCTCAACCGCTTGGCGGACGCGCTGGAATAGCCCGCAGCCGGACAGGATGCCGGCCGATGCGGCGTATTTCCGGCATGGCTCGGGATCCGATCCGGGAATCTACCGGGTTCGGACCGGTTTGCCTTCTATCCAGTTGATCAGGGGGCGCCACTGCTCCAGGTCCTTCTCGACCTGGGACGCGCCCATCTCGAAGATTCCCACTCCGCGCCGCGCAGCATGTACATAGTTCTGCGTATCCCGCAGCGAGGTGACGAACGGTATGTCGATGCCGCCCAGGAACTGTTCGAGCTGGTGGTAGATAACGGTATTTTCCTTCACCCGGTTGGCAACAATGCCCACCAGCTTCTTCCTCTGCCGCAGGTGACCCTTGGAGATGAACTCGCTGATGAAATGCGCCGCCGCCCGGATATCGATGGGCGACGGGAGCACCGGGATCACCACCGCATCGGAATGGTTCATCATTTTGACGATCTTTTCCACCACGCTGCGCGCGGGGACGTCGTAGATGACCCGCTGGGTGCCTTCGGGCAGGTGTAGGCTGGTGGAATGCCCGGCAATGCCGGTTATTTTCTCGTATTTTTCCGATCGGGCCTCGAGCCAGTCTAGGCTGGAGCGCTGCGGGTCGTAGTCCACCAGGGCGGTGGGCACGCCCCAGACGGCGTAGTAGCTGGCGAGGTTGGTGGCTATCGTTGTTTTACCGCATCCACCTTTTGGATTGACCACAAGAATGGATCGCATGTTCACTCTCCTTTGGCGGTTGTTTTTTCGGTTGAAAAGCCGGGTCGGCCTGTTCAGGCCCCGGACAAGGATACCCGGAACAACCACCGCTGGCCATACGGCAGGATCCGGCTGGTGCTACAGGTAGTGAAGCAGAATCCCCGCGAACACCGACGCACCGAACCAGGAATTGTTGAGGAAAGCCTCGAAACAGGCGTCCCGCTCCCTGTTGCGGATTCGCCAGTGCTGGTATGCCGCGAACATGGCGGCGGCGGCGAGCCCCGCGTAGTAGTAACCCCCCAGCTGCAGGTCACCTCCCACGAACCACAGGATTCCGAGGGTCAGAGCGTGGCACAGCCCCACCATGGGCCGGTCGAGGTCGCCCAGCAGCACCGCGGTGGACTTGACGCCGATCTTTACGTCGTCGTCGCGGTCCACCATGGCGTAAATGGTGTCGTAGGCCATCACCCAACACACATTGGCCGCTATCAACCACCATGCCGCCGCCGGAACCGTGTTGGTTTGCGCGGCGAAGGCCATGGGGATGCCCCAGGAGAATGCCGCACCCAGCGCAAGCTGGGGCACGTGAGTATACCGTTTCATGAACGGATACAGCGCCGCAACCCCCAGGCCGATGAATGACAGGTAGATGGTCAGGCGGTTGAGGGTGAGCACCAGGGCGAACGCCGTCAGGCCCAGCACGACGAACAGAGCCAGGGCTTCCCGTTCCGTGACCTGTCCGGTGGCCAGCGGCCGCTCCCGGGTGCGCTTCACGTGGCCGTCGATTTCCCGGTCGGCGTAGTCGTTGATCACACAGCCCGCGGCGCGCATTACGAACACGCCGACAAAGAACACCACTACGATGTAGGGGTCCGGAGAGCCCTGCCCGGCGATCCACAGTGCCCAAAGGGTCGGCCACAGCAGCAGCAGGCTGCCGATGGGGCGGCCGAAGCGGGTCAGCTGGCAGTACTGCACGAGCCGGTCCAGGGGGTCAAACATGGGCGAACTCCTCATAGCGACTCAACCAGCGCCGGATGAGCGGGTCAATATGGTCGGGATGGTCGTTCAGCATGATCCGGCCGGCGCTTTGTACTTTGGGCAGCAGTGCCCGGTCCCGGGCAAGGTCCGCCACCCGCAGGCGCTGGAGTCCGGTCTGCCGCGTGCCCAGCACCTCGCCGGGCCCCCGCAGCTCCAGGTCCCGCTGGGCCAGCTCGAACCCGTCGTTGGTTTCACGCATCGCCGCCAGCCGCACCCGGGCGTGGTCGCCGAGCGGGGTTCGGTACATCATCACGCACACGGAATGCTGATCGCCGCGCCCGACGCGGCCGCGCAGCTGGTGGAGCTGCGACAGCCCGAGTCGCTCCGTATTCTCGATGATCATCAGGCTGGCGTTGGGGACGTCGACGCCGACCTCGACGACCGTGGTGGCCACCAGCAATTGTATCCCGCCGTCCCGGAACCGGCGCATCATGGCGTCCTTTTCCGACCCCTTCATCCGCCCGTGGAGCAGGCCGACTTTCACCTCAGGGAGTGCCTCGGACAGATCCCGGGCCATGCTGGTGGCGGCTTGGGCGTCGATCGCCTCGGACTCGTCCACGAACGGGCACACCCAGTAGGCCTGGCGGCCGCTTCGGCAGGCGTCGCGTACCCGCTGGACGACTTCCTCCCGGCGGTCGTCGCGAATGGCCACCGTTTCAACGGGCTGGCGTCCCGGCGGCAGCTCGTCGATGCTGGAAACGTCGAGATCGGCATAGAACGTCATGGCCAGGGTTCGCGGAATCGGGGTTGCGGTCATAATCAATTGGTGGGGCGCCTGGTCGGCGCCCCGGCCTTTGTCGTGGAGGGCCAGGCGCTGGCCGACACCGAACCGGTGCTGCTCGTCGACAATCACCAGGCCGAGCCGGTGAAAAGCCACGTCATCCTGGAAAAGCGCGTGGGTGCCGACAACCACCCGAGCGTCGCCGGCTTCCATCAGCGCCAGCATTTCCCGGCGGCGGGCCGCACCAGCCTTGCCCGAGTGCTGTATCACCTCGATGCCGAGCGGCGCCAGCCATTGCTTGAAGTTGCCGAAATGCTGTTCCGACAACAGTTCCGTCGGCGCCATCAACGCCGTCTGCCACCCCGACTCGGCGGCCGCCGCGGCCGCCGCGGCGGCAACCACGGTCTTGCCCGAGCCCACGTCGCCCTGGACCAGCCTCAGCATGGGTACTTCCCGGGACAGATCCTCCCCGATCTCCTTCAGAACCCGGGTCTGGGCCCCCGTAAGGGTAAAGGGGAGGCCGGCCACCAGCGCCCGTGCGCAGCCGCCGTCCAGGGAAAATGCGGGCGCCCGGGCGGTGCGTCGCCGGAGCCGGGCGCGTCTCAGACAGAGGTGGTGGACCAGAAGCTCTTCGAAGGCCAGCCTTTGCTGTTGGGGGGTGGCGCCGTCGCGGAGTAGCGCCACGTCGGTGCCCGCAGGCGGGTGATGGAGGAATGAAATTGCCTCCGGAAGGGAAATCCTGATCGGGTCGTCCAGTATCGCCGATGGAATCCAGTCGCGGATTCCCGGCACATGGTTGGCCAGCGCCTGGTCGATCAGCCGCCGCAGTTGTCCCTGCCCGATGCCCTCGGTGGCCGGGTAGACGGGCGTCAGGCCGCCATCCGGGTCGAGCACCGGCTCCCCGTCCGAGACCCGGTACTCGGGATGCACCATTTCCAGGGTGGCGGGCCCCGGCCGCACCTCCCCGAAACACATGACCCAACGGCCCTTGCGAAGATGGCGCTGCTGGGCGGCGGAGAAGTGGAACAGCCGGATGGTGAGCGCCCCAGTGCCGTCGGTGATACGGGTCAACAGCGAGCGGCGGCGCCCGTAGGTGATACCGGATTGCTGGATAGTCCCGATTATGACGACCTCGTCGCCGGGCCGCACCGTTCCCATGGGTACGGACCGGGTGCGGTCCTGGTAGCGCAGGGGCAGGTGAAACGCCAGATCCTCGACGGTTGCCAGGCCCAGCCGGTCCAGCTTCTCGGCGACGCGCGGCCCGACGCCGGACAGTGACTGGACCGGAGCGGGATGATCGGAAACCGTATTCATCGGCGCGACGCGTGCCTTTACCGTCCCAGGTACAAAACCCCTTCGATCTCGATGTCCACGCCCTTGGGCAGCGACGCCACGCCCACCGCAGCACGCGCCGGATAGGGCTCGGCGAGAAACTCGGACATCACTTCGTTGACGTCGGCGAACCGGCCAAGATCCGTGAGATAAACGTTGAGCTTGACGACGTCCTGCAGGCTGCCGCCCGCCGCCCGGGCGACGGCGTCCAGGCTGGTGAACACGCGCACCGCGCGGTCCCGGAACTCGCCCTCCACCACCTCCATGGTCGCCGGATCCAGGGGGATCTGGCCGGACAGGTAGACGAAGTCGCCGGCGCGGATCGCCTGGGAGTAGGGGCCGATGGCGTCCGGCGCGTTGCCGGTGCTGATTACCTGTTTCTCGGACATGCTTTCTCCTTTTCGGTGTCGGGGGTTCGAATGTTCCCGCCCCTCGGGACAGGAAACGGCCAGGGCGCGAGTGTATAACACAGCGCGGTCGGATCTGCTGCTCCCGCAGGCTCAGTTTGAAGACCCGTGCGAGCGGAGAGGCCAGTGCCGGGGGCCGTCCCCCAGGGCTGTCGAAAACAGGGATGTTTGAGCCAGAGCGTACACGGATGTATTCCATCCTTCAGTCCGCAAACGGCACTTCCCTGTGCCGCTCCTCACAGCGGCCCTGGGGGACGGCCCCCGGCACTGGCCCAACCCTTGATGCTGGGTCCGAAAACGGGCGACTGCCCGCGGCATGCGGAAGGGCGAATTGTCAGCGGCGAGGTGTACTGGAGCGGGCGTCAGCCCTTGCTGCGCACGACCTTCATGACCTTCGGCATGTTGTGGATGCCCCGCATGATGTTGGCGAGCTGAATACGGTCCTTCACGGAGATGTTGAAGCGCAGGGTGGAGGTGCGCCCGTCCCGTTCCTCTACGTGGACGTTGTTGATGTTCGAGTCCTGCTCGGCGATCTGGGTGGCGACATCCCCCAGCACGCCCCGCTGGTTCTTGACCTCGATGCGGAGGTTTACCGCGAATTCCCCCTTCACCTTCTCCGACCACTGCACGTGCAGCCAGCGGTCCGGCTGCTTGCGCATTTCCGCGATATTCGGGCAGTTGGCGGTATGAATCACCACGCCCTTGCCGCTGGTGAAGAACCCGACGATAGGGTCGTTGGGGATCGGCGAGCAGCAGCGTGCGTAACTGATCAGCATGCCTTCGGCGCCATGGATCGCCAGCGGCTCGGGAGCGTTCCGGACGTCCGCGTCTTCCGCTTCCTGCGGGTCGTCGGGCTTGGGCGGGCGAAGCTGCTTGGCCACAATGGCGGCGAGGCGCTTGCCCAGGCCGATATCCGCCAGCAGATCCTCCCAGGACGACAGATTCAGCTCTTCCAGGAGCCTGGTTTTCTCCGCGTTGGTCACGCGCTTGCGGGTGAAGCGGCGGTCCTTGATGGACTGGTTGAGGAGCCGTTTCCCCAGATTGACGGCTTCCTTGCGCCGCTGTTTTTTCAGGTAGCCCCGGATCGAAGCGCGCGCCTTGCTGGTAACGGTGTAGTTCAGCCAGGCGGCGTTGGGGTGGGCGTTCTTGGCGGTCAGGATCTCGACGTGATCACCGTTGCTCAGCACGGTGGGCAGGGACACCAGCTCCCGGTTGATGCGCGCCCCGGTGCACTGGCTGCCGATGTCGGTGTGTACGGCGAAGGCGAAATCCAGGGCCGTGGCACCCCGGGGCAGTTTCTTGATGTCCCCCTTTGGGGTAAACACGTACACCTCGTCGGGGAACAGGTCGATTTTCAGATGTTCGAGAAACTCCCTGGCGCTGCCCGACTCCTTCTGGGTATCCAGCAGATCCAGCAGCCATTGCCGCGCCAGCTGCTGCTGCTTGACGCCGTGCTTGTCGTCGGACTTGTAAATCCAGTTGGCGGCCACTCCGGCGTCGGCAATACGGTGCATGTCCTCGGTGCGGATCTGGATCTCGACGGATTCGCCGAACGCGCCGAAAACGGTGGTATGCAGGGACTGGTAGCCGTTTGACTTGGGAATCGCGATGTAGTCGTTGAACCGGCCGGGGATGGGTTTGTAGAGATTGTGGATAATCCCAAGAGCCCGGTAGCACTCGTCGATCGAATTGACGATGATGCGAAAGCCGTATATATCATAAAGTTCCGAGAAAGACTTTCGCTTCTCCACCATTTTACGGTAGATGCTGTAGACGTTCTTTTTGCGGCCCATGACGCGGGCCTGCAGTCCCGACCGGGCCAGCTCGTCGGCGATCACCAGCCGGAGCTTTTCAATGGTGGCGCTGCGGTTGCCGTCGCGTTTCTTGAGACCCTTGGCGATGGCCCGGTAGCGCTTGGGGTGGAGGTGCTGGAAACTCAGGTCTTCCAGTTCCCTGTTCCACTCGTACAGGCCAAGCCGGTTGGCGATGGGGGCGTAGATATCCAGGGTCTGGCGGGCGATGTCCCGGCGTTTCTCGGCGGGCAGGGCGTCCAGAGTCCGCATGTTGTGAAGGCGGTCCGCCAGCTTGATCAGGATCACGCGGATATCCTGGGACATCGCCATGAGCATCTTGCGGAAGTTCTCCGCCTCGGCGTGCTCCTTGCTGTCGAATTCCAGCTGACCGATCTTGCTGACGCCGTCCACCAGCAGGGCGACGTCTTCGCCGAATTCCCGGGCCAGGGCGTCCTTGTCGACCTGCGTGTCCTCGATGACGTCGTGCAGGACAGCCGCGATAATGCTGCGGCTGTCGAGTTTCAGCTCCGCCAGAATTCCGGCGACGGCGATGGGATGGTGGATGTAGGGCTCGCCACTGGAACGGCGCTGGCCCTGGTGGGCTTCAGCCCCGAACAGGTAGGCCCGGTAAATCTCCTCGACGGCCTTCGCATCGAGGTACGCGGAAAGAGAATCGCAAAGCGCGCCTGCCGGTCGGCTGGGCGCCCGGCTCGCCAACCGCCTGGCGCCGTTAAGCGTCCTCCTCCTCAGTGCTTCCGCTTTCATCGCTTTCGGGCTGCTCGTCGTTGTCTTCCGGAACCATCGTTTCGCCCGGTTCCCCCGGTTCCCCCGGTTCCAGCGCCGCGGCGATCTGTGCATCCAGATCATCGGCAAGAGCCTGTTCCTGGGACTCCGGCTGTGCCTCCGGCTCGATCTGCAAAGGCGGTTCCTCATCCAGGATGGTCCGGGTCACCAGGCCTTCGGCGATTTCCCGCAATGCCACCACGGTGGGCTTGTCGTTCTCGAGCTCCACCATCGGGTCCGCACCCAGGGACAGCTGACGCGCCCGGCGCGTCGCCACCAGCACCAGCTGGAACCGGTTGTCGACGTTGTCCAGACAGTCTTCTACGGTAATTCTCGCCATTTTCTACTCCACAATTGTTGCGTCGCCGGCGACGGGTCGCCGGTGTCTGTCACTCATTTTGGCACGAAGTCGCGGCCGCTTGTTCGCCGGAGACGATCGCACACAGCTTCCGAAGCGCCCTGTCGAAGTCGTCGTTCACCACCTCGAAATCGTACTCGTCGGCGTGGCGCATCTCGTCCCGGGCCTGCTCCATCCGTTGCTGGATGACTTCCTCGGAGTCCAGACCCCGGCTCCGCAGCCGGTTCTCCAGCTCTGCCATCGAGGGCGGCAGGATGAAAATGCTTCCGCAGCCGGGCATTCTGCTCCGTACCTTGCGGGCGCCCTGCCAGTCGATGTCCAGCAGCACCGTCTTTCCCTGCGCCATCAGCTTGCCGACCGCCGCCTTGGACGTGCCATACAGGTTGCCGAAAACCTGCGCGTACTCGAGAAATTCATCCCGGTCCATCATTTCCCGGAATTCAGGCTCGGTCACGAAATAATAGTCCACGCCGTGAACTTCGTTTCGACGCCGTGGGCGTGTCGTGTGGGAAATGGAAAACGCGGTATTCGGCAGCGCTTCGTTCAAGCCGCGCGCCAGAGTCGTCTTGCCCGCGCCCGACGGCGCGGAAATGATGAAAAGATTCCCCCGGGTCACCGCCGCCGCCCAACCGCCGGGCAAGTCCTTCGCCGCGCAGCTTTGCCCCCATTGTATTGATTTCGCATCCCGCAGTCACCCTGTTTTCATTCTATATTCTGGATCTGCTCGCGCATCTGTTCAATGAGGACTTTCAGGTCCACGGCGGTCTGGGTGAGGGCCATGTCGAAGGATTTGGCGCCCAGGGTGTTCGCCTCACGGTTCAGCTCCTGCATCAAAAAGTCCAGCCGTCGGCCGATGGCCCCGTCGGCCGCCAGCACCTCCCGGACTTCATCGAGGTGGATCTGGAGCCGGTCGATCTCCTCGGTGGCGTCCGATTTCTGGACGTAAATCACCAGTTCCTGCTCAACGCGGTCCGGGTCCAGCTTCTCGGAGGCATCCTGCAGCTTTTCCATGATGCGGTCCCGGAAGGCCTGGGTCAGCTCCGGCACGCGCGCCTTCAGATTCTCGACCAACGCCGCCGACTCCCGGAGTCGCGCTTCGATGGTGGTTTTCAGGCGTGCCCCCTCGCGGGCGCGGTCGGTTTCGATACGGTCGAGGGCCCGGTTCACGAGCTCCATGGCGGATTCAGCCAGCGCCTCCGAATCCACGCCCCGGACCTGGACGACACCGGGCCAGCCCAGGACCTCCGATACCGGCAGGGGGGCCAGGTGCGGGTACTGTTTGAGGGTATCGCCGCCCATTTTCGCCACGCGGGCCAGAAGCTCCCGGTCGACAACGAAATCGTCCCGGGTGGTTTCGTGGCTCTGGAGCTTGATATAGCAGTCGACCCGCCCGCGTTTGACTCGGGCCGAGACGGCATCCCGGATCCGAGGCTCGAGCTGCCTGAGCTCATCCGACAGCCGCGGGTTGATTTCGAGATAGCGGTGGTTGACCGACCGCAGCTCGCAGGTGATCGTACCCCACTCCGCGGAGCTGGTTTCCCGCGAGAAAGCCGTCATGCTATTCGCCATGGATTGTGCTATACCTTACTATTAACAGAAAAGCCGACCGACGGTGGATGCGCCGGCTTGAAATCGTCTGCCGTTCATTCACGCTTGAAATGCACGGCCGAATAATCAGAAGCACCTTGCCCTCGCCGCTAGTTCGAGTCAATACCAATGCCGGATCTTGATCAGTCACTGAAGCGCGGTTATCTGCTCGAGGGATACCGAGTCGAGCAAGTCATAGGTGGAGGCGGCTTCAGCTTTGTATATCTCGCCTATCACATCAAGACCCAGTCCAAGGTTGTCATCAAGGAATATTTTCCCCACGAGCTCGTGGTCCGGATCCCCGGCGGACGCATCCGGCCCCGGTCGGATGTCGCCAGGAATCATTTTCAGCTCGGCATGAAGCGATTCTTCAGCGAAGGGATGGCGCTGGCGAAGCTCAAGCATCCCAATATTATCAATGTGTCGAATTTCTTCAGGGCAAACGACACGGTTTTCATGGTCATGGATTTCGAGGAAGGCCGGGATCTGCGCTTTTTCATCAAGAAGGCCCGCGGCAAGCTCAGCGAAAAGTTTATGCTGAGCGTGTTCCCGCCGATCATGAGCGGCTTGAAGGAGCTCCATGACCGGCATTTCCTGCATCTGGACATCAAGCCCGCCAACATACTGCTGCGCGCCAGCGGCGTGCCGTTGCTGCTGGATTTCGGCGCCGTGCAGCAGGTGGAGCCCGGATCGACCTACCACGGTGTGCAGACCCTGACCCATGGCTATGCGGCGCCGGAACAGTATTCGGAAGGCGGCATGGGTCCGTGGTGCGATATCTACTCGCTGGGAATGACCATGCGGATCTGCATCACCGGCAAGGGGCCGCCCTCATCGCCGGAGCGCCTGGAAAAGGACACCTTGCAGCCGCTGACCCGGACGCTGTCCCGCCGGTACAGCCGGAACCTGCTGGAGGCGATCGACTGGGCCACTGAGCTTAACCAGGATAAGCGTGCCCGGACCATCGACGAGCTGCTGGTGAAGATGACCGGCGGCAGCGGGCTGGCGACGGACGATGCTGCCGGGGGATGGTTCCAGTAATGGAATACGGCATCTCCCACCACACCCTGCCCGGTTCCCGGTCCACGAATCAGGACCGTGCGGCGTATGCCGAGCGCGACAACGCCTTGCTGATGGTGGTGGCGGACGGACTGGGAGGCTATGCGGCGGGGGAAATGGCCGCGCAGACCGTGGTGGACACCATCGTCGGCTCCTTCGGGAAGGTCCGTTCCGCCGTCATTCAGGATCCGGCGGCGTTCCTGGTGCTTTCAATTTCTCTTGCCCACACCCGCATCAATCGGAAGGCGAAACAGGAAGGCATCAATGTCAGCCATCCGAGAACCACCTGCGTAGCCTGCCTGATCCAGAATGGTTACGCCTACTGGGCGCATGTCGGTGACAGCCGCCTCTATCATTTTCGCGACGGTCGATTTCTGACGCGGACCATCGACCACTCCACCACGGACCCGATGTACCAGGAAGGCATCCTGGACGAGAAGGAGTCCATGCGGGAGTCCGGTCATCTCGTTCGGTGCGTCGGCGGTCCCAAGCGTCCCCTGGTCACGCTGGGCGCGGAAACCAGGCTGGAGAAAGGCGATGTCGTGCTGCTCTGCACCGACGGTGTCTGGCGGGCGTTCGCCGAACGCGATATGGAACAGGTTCTGGAAAGCCGGAAGCTCGAGGACAGCATCGAGCGGATGATGGCGCGTTCCGCCCGCAAGTTCCGCAAGGACTGTGACAACATGACCGTGGTGGGGCTGGTCTGGAAGGATGCGGCCACCAGCCTTCCGCCGCTGCTGGCGCTGTCCATTCCGGAGCTCGACCAGGATGCGTTGTGGAAAGACGCCAAGCAGCGCTCCGCGGCCAGGCGCGAGGACAGGGGCCGCGATGCCCGCGGGCCGCGGGACAATGCGAGGCATGTTGACGAAATCGAGGCGACCATCGCCGAGATCGAATCCTTCGTGGACGAGCTCGAGCAGCTTCTGTAGCGAGCGTGCCGCCGGTCGGTCCGGTTGGGTCGACGAATCCGGGACGGTTTACCGTACGATCTCCGGGTCCGGGTTCTGCATCGCCGCTCGCATTGCGGGCTTCTTTCTTTCATAATCCGTGCCCCCCGCGCCGCCGTGTCTACCGGTGCGTGCCAGTGAGAAGCCAGTCCGGCGGTCGCCGGATCGATTTTCCAATGGCGTGAGAATCGCCACAACTCCAGGATTCGTTTCATGACAAGACCAAGCGGCAGAAAACCGGATGAACTGCGCCCCATCGAGATCGTGCGCAACTACACCAAGCACGCCGAGGGCTCCGTTCTGGTCAAGTTCGGGGACACGCACGTCCTGTGCACCGCGAGCAGCGAGGACCGGGTACCGCACTTCCTGCGCAACAAGGGCAAGGGCTGGGTAACCGCTGAGTACGGTATGCTGCCACGGTCCACCGGCAGCCGCATGGCGCGGGAAGCCGCCCGGGGTCGCCAGGGCGGACGCACCATGGAGATACAGCGACTGATCGGGCGGTCCCTGCGGGCGGTGATCGATACGGGCAGGCTCGGCGAGCGCACCCTTACCATAGACTGCGACGTCATCCAGGCCGACGGCGGGACGCGCACGGCGGCCATCACGGGCGGCTACGTGGCCCTGGCCGATGCGGTGGTGTGGCTGTTGAAAGACGGGCGTTTGAAGCAGAATCCGCTGACCGGCCAGGTGGCGTCGGTGTCCACCGGCATCTACCTGGGCACGCCGGTGCTGGACCTGGACTATGAAGAGGACAGCCAGGCGGAAACCGACATGAATTTCGTCATGAACGGGGAGGGCGACTTCATCGAGGTGCAGGGCACCGCGGAAGGCAAAGTGTTCACGCGCGAAGAGATGCTCCAAATGGTAGAGCTCGCGCAGAAAGGCATCAGTGAGCTGGTGCGGATCCAGAACGAGGTGCTCGAGGCGTAGTGGCTTCCCGCGATGCCACCATCGTCCTGGCCTCGTCCAATCCGGGCAAGCTCGGAGAGATTAGGGCCATACTCCGGGGCACCGGGCTGGCAGTACGGCCCCAGGGGGAGCTTGACGTGGCCGACGCGCCGGAAACCGGGCAGACCTTCATCGAGAACGCCATCATCAAGGCCCGGAACGCGTCTCTCGCCACCGGCCTGCCGGCTCTTGCCGACGATTCCGGGCTATGCGTCGATGCGCTTGGCGGGGAGCCCGGGGTTCGTTCAGCGCGCTATGCGGGATCCGCCGCAACGGATGCCGATAATGTCGCCAAGTTGATGGCGACGCTGTCCTCCGTTGCCGACGGGCTTCGGACCGCGAGGTTCCAGTGCGTGATCGCGCTGCTGCGGCATGCGGCCGATCCGACGCCGATCATTTGCCAGGGGAGCTGGGACGGCACGATCGGAACCGCCCCGGCCGGCAGCAACGGATTCGGCTACGATCCCGTCTTCCAGGTGCCGGCCCACGGCTGCAGCGCCGCCGAGCTCGACAGCGACACCAAGAACCGGATCAGCCACCGCGGCCGGGCGCTTGCCGAGTTGAAACGACAGCTCGTGTCGTTGGAAGATCTGTAACCGCGCGCGATTCCGGCACCCGAAACCCGGCCATAACCAGGGGAGAGGCCGAAGCCGACAAGATCATGACACTGAAACTCGACAAGCTGAAGGAATTCACGGGCCGTCCCGGTCCCTTGTTGCTCGCCATCGCCGACGGCGTCGGTATCGCCCCGGACGGGCCGGCCAACGCCGTTTATCTTGCCGACACGCCGACCATCGACCGCCTGCTGGCCGAGCCGCTGCAAGTACAGCTCAAAGCCCATGGTACGGGAGTTGGGCTGCCCACGGATGACGACATGGGCAACAGCGAAGTGGGGCACAACGCCATGGGGGCCGGGCGCGTTTTCGCCCAGGGCGCGAAGCTCGTGAACCAGGCCCTGGAAAACGGCGCGCTATTCGACAGCGCGTTGTGGCAGCGGATTGTGGAAACCGGCACCACGGGTGCCACCGTGCATTTCCTGGGGCTGCTCTCGGACGGCAATGTGCACTCGCATATCGAGCACCTGTTTGCCCTGGTCACCGAGTGCGGGCGTCGGAAGGTCCGGCGCGTCAGGCTGCACATACTGCTGGACGGCCGGGACGTCGCTGCCCGCTCAGCGCTGGCGTACATTGAGAGAACCGAAGCACTCCTGGGCGAGCTGAACCGGGAGCACGGGGTGGATTACCGGATCGCCTCCGGCGGCGGACGCATGCGTATCACCATGGACCGCTATAACGCTGACTGGGAGATGGTGAAAAGGGGTTATGACTGCCACGTCCAGGGCGTCGGCCGCGTTTTTCACAGCGCCGAAAGCGCCGTTCAGACCCAGTACTCGGAGAACGACGACATCAACGACCAGACCCTTGAGCCATTCGTCATCACAGAGAACAGCGAGCCCGTGGGGCGCGTTGCCGACGGTGATGCCGTGGTCCTGTTCAATTTCCGCGGCGACCGGGCGATTGAGATCTCGCGCGCATTCGAGGAGAAGGACTTCGACAAGTTCGACCGCGGCCCGTGTCCGGACGTCCTTTTCGCGGGTATGCTGGAGTACGACGGCGACCTGAAGGTGCCCGGGAACTACCTGGTGGCGCCGCCGGTCATCGAGCACACGGTCGGCGAGTACCTGTGTGCCGCGGGCGTGTCGTCATTCGCCATCAGCGAGACGCAGAAATACGGTCATGTGACGTATTTCTGGAACGGCAATCGCTCGGGATACATCGACGAGACGCTGGAGACCTACGTGGAGATCCCTTCGGACAACGTGCCCTTCAATGAGGCGCCGGCGATGAAAGCCGTGGAAATCACGGACAGAACCGTTGAATTGATGCGGTCCGGCGACTACCGGTTCGGCCGGCTCAATTTCGCCAACGGTGACATGGTGGGTCACACCGGCGATCTCGACGCCACGGTATCGGCCATGGAAACCGTGGACCGGTGCCTGGAACGGCTTGTCGAGGTTGTCGATGAGCTGGGCGGTATTCTCGTGTTCACCGCGGACCACGGCAATGCCGAGGATATGTTCACGGACAGCAACGGTGCACGCGTAATCAAGACTTCCCACACCCTGAACCCAGTGCCGTTCGTGATCCACGACCGTGGTTTCCGGGAGGAGTACAGGATGGCGGACGTTGACGATCCGGGCTTGACCAACACTGCGGCGACGCTGCTCAACTTGATGGGCTACGACGCGCCGGAGAATTACCGGCCGTCGTTGATCAAGGTGGGATGAACCGGGAAATCTACAACGGTCGGCTGATCCGGCTCAACAGGGAAACGGTATCCCTGCCCAACGGCCGGGATGTCGAGCTGGACATCGTCCATCATCCCGGCGGCGCCGTGGTCGCCGCGCTGGATGAAGCGGAAAACGTTTGTATGCTGCGCCAGTTCCGGCACGCCGCCGGGGGCGTGATCTGGGAGCTTCCGGCGGGCTGCATCGACCCCGGCGATCCGGATCCCCTGGCCACCGCCCGCCGGGAGCTGGAGGAGGAGGCGGGTTTGGTGGCGCGGGACTGGCGGGAGCTGGGTTTGATCTACACGACGCCTGGATTCTGCGACGAAGTGCTCTACCTGTTCCTGGCCCGCGGCCTCGAGGAAACCCGCACGGACCACGGGGAGGATGAGCTCATCGAGATCCGGTGGCTGCCGCTTGCCAATGTGATTCGGATGGTGATGGTCGGCGACATCCGCGACGCCAAGACCGTGGCCGGCTTGTGCAAGGCCCAGGCGGCACTGGCCGGTCCAGCGTGAGCCGCGGTCCGCTGCTGATTGCCACCCTCGTGATTCCGTTGCGGGAGGGCCGTCACCGCCGCGGGATCGGGCATGACTGCCGGGCCAGGGTGCCGCGGATCACGGGTCAGCCCGGGCCGGACCGCAACGCGCTGAGTCCCGACGTCAGATCCGGATGGCGCAGGGACAGGTCCAGGGCAGCCAGCAGCCTGGAATTGTCGATGCGACGCGACTCGCCGAGATAGGTCATCAACCGGGCGTTGAGGGTCGCCGACATCTGCCGGCGGGGGAGCACCGGCAGCCGGTCGAGGCCGAGGGCGTCGGCCACTGCGTCGAAGTACTCCCGCATGGTTCCCGGCGTCCCGTCACTGACGTTGAACACCCCGGAAAGTTCCGGGCGGGACATGGACCGAACGCACACTTCCACCAGGTCGTCAATGTGGACACGGTTCGTGTAGCCGCAGTCCTTTGCCGCCGGCATCGGGTCCCGGGCGCGAAGCCGAGCCTCCGGCAGGCGGCCCGGGCCGTAGATACCCGCCACGCGCAGAATGACCAGGGGCACGTCCCGCGCTTCCGCGTAGGCGGACAGGGTCTGTTCGGCGTCGAGCCGCCGGCGGGCCCGGTCGGTGCCCGGTGCGGGAGGCCGGGATTCATCAACCCATTCGCCGCCACAGTCCCCGTAGACCCCGGTGGTGCTGATCAGGACGATTCTGGCGGGCGGTTCGGGCAGGGCGTCGGCGAGGCGACGCAGCCGCGTGTCCATGTCGCCGTGCTTCGGTGGTGGTGCGAAATAGTACAACCGGGTCCGTCCCATGGCCTCCAGGGGCAGGCTGCGGGTTTCGTCCAGGTCCCCGCGAAGCAGTTCCAGCCCGGGGTGGGCGTGTTCGGCCACTTCGATGGGACGGCGAACCAGGGCGCGAACCCTGGAGCCGCATTCCAGCCAGCGGCTCGCAATCCGTTGTCCCGTGTAGCCGTAGCCGATGACGAATACCGGAGTGTCGTCCCCGGTCAACGTCGACATCGACCTGCCGGCCGGAACCCGGCATGCGGGTGTTCATCCCTGGCAGGCCGGGTTTGACGGTCCGGCGGGGAAATCGGCGTCCGGCTATCCGAAATAGTCCGGTGCATTGCCGTCTTTCCACTTGATGTTGCAGCCCATGCTCGGGATCTGGTCCTCGGGTACCGGCTCGCCGGCAAGCACCAGGTCGATGGCGCGGCGCAGATCCTCGCCGGTGACGGGCTCGTCGTTGCCCGGCCTCGCCTTGTCGAAGCGGCCCCGGTAGACCAGCTTGCGGTCGTGGTCGTACAGAAAGAAATCCGGCGTGCACGCGGCGCGGTACGCCTTGGCGATGGTCTGGTTCTCGTCGTGGAGGTACGGAAACCGGTAACCGACGCTCCTGGCTTCCGCGGCCATGTTCTCGGGACTGTCTCCCGGGTGTGTCGCCGGGTCGTTGGCGCACACCGCCACGATGCCCAGCTCGGAGTCCTGGTAATCCCTGCCGAGCTGCGACAGGCCGTCGCGGATCCGTTTGACGAACGGGCAGTGGTTGCAGATGAACATCACCAGCAGTCCCTTTTTGTGGTCGAAATCGCTCAAGGACACCGACTCGCCGCCGAATTCCGGGTTGGTATTCGGCAGGGTGAAGTCGGGAGCCATGTTGCCCAGTTCGGGCATGGTGGACTCGGTATCAACCATCAGTTGCTCTCCTATACGGTTTGTTGCGGGCTTGCCGGTTCCGCCAGGAAGCGCAGGCCGGCGAGCTCGAAAAAAGTCGTGACGAAGCGCCGGGTCAGACCCCAGACTACCTGGCGTCCGGAACGACCGACCCGGACGCCCGGAAACCGTTCGCCCGGTGCGGACGGGTGCTCCACGAAGGTGAAGCGGTCGTCATCCATGAACGTCGCCAGGGGCTCCTGGACGATCTCCGCGACCTCGTGGTTCGGGGCGGCACGCTGGCATTGATCGTCATAGAACACGAAGCCGGACACCACGATGCCGGTGCCGGTCCGATGGGTGCGATGCCGCCCCGCCAGGTCGTCCAATCGTCCCACAAACTCGGCCCGGGTCAAGTCAATGCCCACTTCCTCCAGCGTCTCGCGCCGGGCGGCGGAGCGGGCGCTGGCGTCGTAGGCTTCCACGATGCCGCCGGGGAAAGCCATCTGACCGGACCACGGGTCGGCTTCGTTGCGGGACCGCTCGATGAACAGTACGTCCAGACCGCCCGACCCGGGCTGAAGAATCATCGCCACGGCGGCGTGGCGGTTGTTGTCGAGATCCAGCAGCGCCGGCCGATGGGTCGACAACCGCGTCCGGATATCGTCTATGCACATAGGAGTTGCGGCGTACGGTCTAGATGAGTTGCCGCTAAGATTAAACCATATCTTCGGTCGGGTTCATGAAACCGTCCCGGAACGCCGGCTTCGGTCATTGATCGTGTCGCGGAATTCCACTCGTCGCGGCGGCGACCAGCCGGTGCCGGGGCCTTCACGCGGTGGATTCAGAAGACCGCGGTTGTGCGGGCTTCCGGCAACAGCGGGCGCAACACCGCCGGGAACCGCCTTCCGTGACGGGCCCCGGCAGCGACTGCCTCCACGCGGCGTGATCCGTGTGCCGCGCCGGCCTTCCCGGCCGATACCCGTTTCCGGGTGGATCGCCTTCCCTGGCGCCGATCGGCTATCCTTGCCGCATGACCGACTTGCTTCCCTGTAGTTCCGGCGTCCCTGCCATTGACAGTCTACGAACCACCCGGTCCCGGGGAATCACCCGGCCGGGTGAAATCGGGCCCCGCTGTCAATGACCGCGCCGGTGGACGTCACGCGGCCGCTGGCCGACCGCATGCGGCCGGTATCCCTGGACGATTTCGCCGGCCAGGCGCATCTCCTGGGGGAGGGCAAGCCCATCCGCCGCGCCTGGGACGGCCGGAGCGTGCATTCCATGATCCTGTGGGGCCCCCCGGGCACCGGCAAGACGACGCTGGCGCGCATGCTGGCGGAGAACGCCGACGCCGAATTCGTGACCTTGTCGGCGGTGCTGAGCGGCGTGAAGGACATCCGCGCCGCCGTGGACAATGCGAGAAAGCTGCGGGAGTCGCATCAACGGCGGACGGTGCTGTTCGTCGACGAGGTGCACCGCTTCAACAAGGCGCAGCAGGACGCTTTCCTGCCCCACGTCGAGGACGGCACCCTGACGTTTCTCGGGGCCACGACGGAAAACCCTTCCTTCGAGCTCAACAACGCGCTGCTGTCCCGGGCCCGGGTGTATGTCCTCAAGCCCCTGGACGTGGAAACCATCGAGAACGTTATCAAGCGGGCCCTGCACAGCGCGGCGGGTTTCGGCGCGCTGACGCTACGTCTCGAGGACGGCGCCCGGGCGCTGATCGCCCGGGCCGCGGACGGCGACGCGCGCCGGGCCCTGAACTTCCTGGAGCTGGCGGTGGACCTGTCCGAGCAGGGCGGCGAGTACGTCGTGACCGCGGCGGTCGTGCAAGAAGTCATCGGCGGCGGCCTGCGCCGCTTCGACAAGGGCGGCGACGCGTTCTACGACCAGATCTCGGCGCTGCACAAGTCCATCCGGGGCTCGGACCCGGATGCATCTCTGTACTGGTTCGCGCGCATGATCGACGGCGGCTGCGACCCGCTGTACCTGGCACGCCGACTGGTGCGGATCGCCTCGGAAGACATCGGCAACGCCGACCCCCGTGCGCTGCAGTTGTCGCTGGACGCCTGGGACACCTTCCTGCGGCTGGGGACCCCCGAGGGCGAGCTGGCCCTGGGGCAGGCGGTGGTTTATCTTGCTTGTGCCGCCAAAAGCAACGCCGTGTACACGGCCTTCAACAGCGCCATGGGCGACGCCCGGGAGCTCGGCTCCCTGGAAGTTCCGCCCCACCTGCGCAATGCCCCGACGCGCCTGATGAAACAGATGGGCCACGGAGCGGCCTACCGATACGCCCACGACGAGCCGGACGGCTACGCCGCCGGCGAGAGCTACTTTCCGGAGGGCATGGACAACAAGACCTACTACCGGCCCGTCAATCGCGGCCTGGAACAGAAGATCGCGGAAAAGCTCGCCTGGCTCCGGCAGCGGGACAAGGCAGCGAATAGAAAATCCTGACCCGGTCGGCGACGCAGAGGCGAGCCGCCCGTGGCCCGGGCATCAACCGGCGATCATGCCTACCACTTCAGGCCGGCTTCGAAAACGGGTCCGCTGGCGCTGTTGGTGCGGCTGTCGCCGCTGGCGGTGTCGGTGAAGTCCAGGGAGTACTTCCGCCAGCCGGCACTGAGCTTCATGAAGGGCAGGGGCGAGAACCCCACGCCGGCCTCGAATTCGAATGCATCCTGGTCCTTCCGGGCCGAGGTGTCGTCGAATACCGGCACCCACGCCGAGTGCCCGTAGACCCAGACGGCGCCCACCAGGCCGAGGCGTCCTTCCACCAGCAGGCGCATGCCCCGGGTGTCGCCGCCGCGCAGGTCGAGGTGCTGGTAACCGACGCCGGCGGCAAGGTAGTTGTTCTCGGTGACGGATATCAGCCGCCGCTTGAGATCCACGCTCAGGTAGTCCACATCGTCCGCGCTGCCCGAATCGGCGAGATCGGAGCGGTACAGGGCGCCTTTGAGACCCCAGGTCTCATTCCACCAGAGCTGGAGGTGGCCTCCGACCGCGCCGGCGTCGATATCGCCCCCGGCGACGTCGGCATCAAAATCGTTTGCCCACCAGTTGATACCGACTTCGCCGTCCACGGGACCGGCGGCCAAGGCGCCTGTTGCCGGCAACGAGAACAGGGCCAGAGAAAGCAGAACCGCACGGATCGTCATCGTATACGTCCCAATAAAATAAGTTCTCTAAGGAAACTGTGATCAATTCAGAGTTTCCCTAAACTAGCAAAACTCACACATCACTACAATTTTCTTTTTCAACTTTCTGATTTTCATAAGATAGTCACGACAGGTTCAGTCCTGTTTAATGGTGAACGGGCAGCCCTGCAATACCGTCGGTCGAGGTGCCGCGGTCTGGTGCAGCCCGCAACAGGTATCGCATCATTCAATGATCGGTGGGAGGCTGGATGCCGGTTGGAGAGTGCCGCCGTGCATTGCCGAAGCCATCATGGCGTCAGTGCTCTACACCGGGACGAGACTTGGAGCGTGCTGGACGGCCGGAGGTCAAGCAGGTCTTGCCGTGATTCGCCACTTTGAATAATCTCGCAGGCACGCTCAGGCGTCCCGACAATCTGAGCGGTGATGCAAAAACCGGCAACCGAGCGACTGAAATATGTCCGACTGCACGCTCAATTCAACCTCAATTTCCGCCCGCGGGAGGCGGTTGCCGGTATGAAGTCCGCCCATGAAGCTCTGAAACGGCTGCGCGAAGGCAATGGGCGGTTCGTATCGGACAGCGGACGGAGCGGCGGGTCCGCCAGCCCGTCCCGTCGCCGGGAGCTGATCGACGGTCAGTCACCCCATGCAATCATTCTGGGCTGCTCGGATTCGCGGGTCCCCGCCGAGATCATATTCGACCAGGGGCTCGGCGACCTGTTCGTGATCCGTGTGGCCGGCAACATCATCGCACCGTCGCTCGTGGGCAGCGTCGAGTTTGCCGCCGAGCGCTTCGGCACGCGGCTGGTGGTGGTGCTGGGGCATACGGAATGCGGGGCGATCCTGGCGACACTGGAAGATCTCGAGCGTCCGGCCGGCAACCGGTCGTCGAATCTCCGGTCCATTGTCGACCGCATACGTCCCTCGGTGGAGCCCCTGTTGCAGTCCGGCCCGGGGCGCGACCGGGACGACCTGCTCCGCCAAGCGGTGCGCGCCAACATCCGCGCCTCCGTCAATCATCTCCGGCACGGTTCGTCCATCCTGGAGCGCCTGGTGGAAGAAGAAGGCCTGCTGGTGGTGGGCGCGGAATACTCGCTGCAAACGGGTATCGTGGAATTTTTCGACCGGGTCCCGGAGACCGGTTGACGCACGGCGCCGGACACGCGGCGCTCATGTTTTCAACGGGAATCCCGCGCATCACGAACACCTCCTCATCCTCGCTGCTGGAAATCCGGGAGTTGGCCTTCGATGACACCGGACCCTTCGACCTGGCGCTGCAACCCGGCGAATGCGCGGGTCTCAGCGGTCCGTCCGGCAGCGGCAAGACCCGCCTGCTGCGCAGTATCGCGGACCTCGACGTGCACCGGGGCCGCATGTGGCTCGCAGGCGTCGACAGCGCCGACATTCCACCGCCTTCATGGCGCCGGCAGGTCGCACTCCTGCCCGCGGAGAGCGCCTGGTGGCATGACGAAGTAGGCACCCATTTCGTCGAGGCACCGACGCCTGCGCGGCTGGCATCGCTGGGCTTTACGGAATCGGTGATGGGCTGGCGCGTGGACCGGTTGTCCAGCGGCGAAAAGCAGCGGCTGGCTGTGCTGCGGATGCTGGCCATGGCGCCACGCGTGCTGCTTCTGGACGAGCCCACGGCCAATCTCGACGAGGATAATATCGGCAGGCTCGAGATCCTCATCCGGGACTATCTGCGGGCCGGTAATGCGGCGTCGATATGGGTGAGCCACGATCGCCGCCAACTGCAGCGTGTCGCCGGCCGCTGCTATCGATTGGACGAGGGCCACCTGGTGGAGACGGGCGCGTGATTCTGCTCTCGGCGTGGGACCTCGTCCTGCCCGCCGTCCTGGTGATAGCGCTCGCTTTTCTGTCCGGGCGGCTGCAGGTCGAGCTGCGCAACCAGGTGCTGGTGGCCGCTGCGCGCACCGTGGTTCAACTTCTGCTTATCGGCCTGGTTCTCAAGTGGCTGTTCGAAACCACCCATCCGGCGCTGGTGGGCGTTTTATCACTGGTGATGCTCGCTATCGCGGGACGCGAGGTCACCGTGCGTCAGGATCGGCGGCTCACGGGATGGTGGAGCTTCGGCGTGGGGACGTTCTCGATGTTCCTGTCGTCGTTCGCCGTTACCCTGTTCGCCCTGGCCGCCATCATCGGGAACGAGCCGTGGTACGGGCCGCAGTATGCCATCCCGCTGCTCGGCATGCTGCTGGGCAATACCATGACCGGCGTCGCCATCGCCATGGATCGGCTGGGCCAGAGTGCCTGGCAGCGACGGCAGCAGATCGAGGGGCGATTGATGCTGGGTGAAACCGCGGCGCGGGCGATTTCCGACCTGAAGCGCGAAGCCGTGCGGGGCGGGCTGATACCGGTGATCAACGCCATGGCGGCGGCGGGCGTGGTGAGCCTGCCGGGCATGATGACCGGTCAGATACTGGCCGGGACCCCGCCGGTGGAGGCGGTCAAGTACCAGATCATGATCATGTTCCTGATCTCGGTCGGCACCGGGCTCGGCACGCTGGCCAGCGTGAACCTGATGTCGCGGCGTCTGTTCGATGAACGCCAGCGCCTGCGCCTGGACCGGCTTCGGCAGCCGCAAACCCGCTGAGATACCCGGAGCCGGGGCTGGCCCTCCGTCAGTATGCCGGTCGCGCCCCGGCGTGAAACCGGAACGGACCGTCGCCCCTTGCCGCCGCGAAGGCGTGGATTTCCAGGCACATCCTGATGAAGCCTTCCCCGTGATCGAAGCTCTGGGCGTCCGCCATGGTCTTGAGGATGCGGACTTCGCTGCCGGTCAGGTCAAGTTGTACTTCGTCCTGGCTCACCGATTCCAGGCTGCCCAGCGCGAACAGGACATGAATGTCCTCCAGGCCGTAGTCGTCCTCGATGAACTCGTGAACCAGCGACAGGATGCCGGAATCGCCGCTCGCGTAGACACCGTCCGGTGAGAGATTACGGCCCATGGCCGCCTACTGACCGGGTTAGGTTTGGTCGCCCCCGTGGGTCGCGCGCAACATCGTGGCGGCGAAGACGCCGCGGACGGGCTGGAACACCCGCCGGCGCGATCAGCTGCGCCGGCGGGTGTGAGCTTCTTCCTTCGGCTCCCACCAGGATCATCGTCCCGCAGGAGGATGAGGCCGTGCCGGTCTAATCCGTGACCGTGCGCGTCTGCATGATCACCGCGATGGCACGCCGATTCCGCTCGCGCCCGGCCTGGGTCGAGTTGTCGGCGACCGGTCTGGATTCACCGAATCCCCGGGCGTCCAGACGCTCGGGAGCGATGTCGTAGTCTTCCACCAGCTTCTGCTTGACAGCGCTGGCTCTGCGCTCGGACAGGCCCTGGTTGTATTCCTCGGTGCCTATCCAGCAGGTGTGCCCTTCAATCGTGATGGTCTTGTCGGGATTCTGCTCGAGCGCCTGGGCGATTTCCCCGAACTGGGGCTCGTAGGCGGACTTGATGGTCGACTTGTCGAAGTCGAACTGGACCTGCAGCTCGATGGTCTCCACGACTTCCTTCTGTTCGGGAACGGATTCGGGCTGCGGCTCGGCCTGGGCGACGGTGGCCTCCGGCTTCCTGAAGTGCCAGGTCAGCGAAGCACCGATCGCGTTGTCCTGATAGCTTTCATCGCTGACGGCGAAATAGCGCTGGTAGCCGGCCCGCAGCTCCAGGTTTCGATTCAGGTTCGCGGAAAGGCCGATTCCCGCCTGGAGTTGTTGGGTGCTATCGTCCGGTGCGTCATCCAGGGAAAAGTGGCTCGCGCCGGCCGAGACGTACGGCCGCCAGCTCCCGGAGCCCAGAAAACGGTAGCCGTTTACGGCGAACACGTCGGTATCGACGTTGTTGCTCATGTCGGTCCCGAAACTCACATCGGCGGCCCACAGGTCATCGAACTGATAACCGAGGATCAGGCTGCCGATCTTGGAGGAATGGCCCGGGGACGAGGTCGGCACCCCGGGGACCCTGTCGTTGTCCAGACCCAGGGACGTGGCACCGAACCCGATATAGGGATGGCCCTGATTTTCATCGGTATCCTGGTTTTCGGATTGCGCTTGCGCGCCGGTCCAGGAAACGATGGCGATCAACGCCAGCAGGTAAGCGAACTTCTTCATTGTCATATTCGCGGTGACTGAATGGCTGTTTATAACAAAGACAAGTGGCGAATTCGTGTCGAATTCGAGGCGGGGCCGGGGCCGATGGTGTCAACGGCTGCACCTGGGCCCCGCCGGGTAATCCACGACCGCAATGCATTACACCGGATAACTTACGGCTTGTGTCGCGGGCCGAGCCGTACAGGCCCGTTGCCTATCATGCCCGAACGCATGGGTACGGAAGCGGTTGACATCGTTGAACCCCCGGAGCTTCGCCCGCACAATATTGATCACCCAATACCGCAGCCGCCGCTGCGAAGCACGCCCATGACCACCGTTCACAGCCGCCGCCCGGAGCCGGTTTCGGGTCTCGAGAACAGCTACGCCCGCCTGCCCGGAAATTTCTATGCGCGGGTGGACCCCACGCCCGTATGGAAACCGAGGCTCCTGCGCCTCAACCGGCCTCTCGCGGAACAACTCGGCCTGGACCCCGAAGCGCTTGCGTCGGATGAAGGGGTCACTGTGCTGTCCGGCAACCGTATCGCGGCGGGGTCGGAGCCGCTTGCCATGGCTTATGCCGGCCACCAGTTCGGCGGTTTCGTGCCCAGTCTCGGTGACGGACGGGCCGTATTGCTGGGGGAGATCGTCGACGCCCGCAGCGTACGCCGCGACCTCCATCTCAAGGGCGCGGGACGGACCCCGTTTTCGCGGGGCGGGGACGGCCGGGCGCCGCTCGGGCCGGTGATGCGGGAATACGTGATCAGCGAGGCCATGGCGGCCTTCGGTATACCGACGACGCGAGCTCTGGCGATCATCGAAACCGGTGAACGTGTCTTCCGCGAGCGCGTCGAGCCCGGCGCGATACTCGCGCGCGTGGCTGCCAGCCATGTGCGTGTCGGTACCTTCGAATACTTCCACCGGCGCGGTGACCGGGATTCGGTGCGAACGCTCGCCGACTACGTGATCCAGCGCCACTATCCCCATTGCGCCGGCAGTGACAATCGATACCGGGCGCTGCTGGATGAAGTGATTGCCCGGCAGGCCGACCTGATCGCCCGGTGGATGCTGGTGGGCTTCATCCACGGCGTAATGAATACCGACAATATGGCCGTGTCCGGCGAGACCATCGACTACGGGCCGTGCGCATTCATGGACGTCTACGCCGCGGATACCGTATACAGCTCTATCGACTACGGCGGCCGCTACGCCTACAACCAACAGCCGCGTATAGCGTACTGGAACCTGGCGCAGCTCGCCGAGTGCCTGCTGCCGCTTCTGGACCCGAACAAGGCCGCGAGCTCGGTCCGGGAGGCGCTCGATGCCTTCGCGGCCCGCTTCGAAGCGGCTTTCCACGCAGGCCTGCGCGCCAAGATCGGTCTGGACGGCGAACGGGACGCCGATACGGATCTCGCCTTCGACCTGCTCCATCGCATGAGCCGCCAGGACGCTGATTTCACGAACACATTCCGTGCCCTGTGTGACGTCGCCGTCGAAGGACCGGTCGACGATCGGGAAGTGCGCCGGCAGTTCGCGGATCCGACGGTGTTTGACGAATGGGCCGTACAATGGCGGAAGCGCCTGTCGGAAGAATCCCGCGGCGACCGCGCGCGCCACGCGGCCATGCGGGCGGTCAATCCGGCCTTCATTCCGCGGAATCACCGGGTTCAGGAAGCGATCAATGCCGCCACGGATGGAGACGGGAACCTGCAGCCGCTGGAAGACCTGTTGACGGTGATCGGCAGCCCCTTCGACGATCACCCCGGGTTGACGCAATACGCCCTGCCGCCGAAGCCGGAGGAAGCCGTGATGCAGACCTTCTGCGGTACCTGACGATTTTCCCATGGGCTGCAGCGGCGGAGCACCTTGTTGCTGGCCCTGTGGCCTGCCAGTTTTCATAGTAAGATGCGCGGTGCAGGTTCGGTTCATGGCATTGCGATGGCGCTGAAATCCCGGCCTCGACTTGATATGACATTGCGCCCTTCTCCGATGACGACGAGTCCGGCGGGGATTCCCGTCGCGGAACCCCCGCCGCCCCGGGAGCGCATGAGCCCCGCTGACCCATGACCATTCGAAACCAGCGCTTGAGCACCCCGTCCGGAGACCGTGTGCGGCAGGGTGTCGGGGCCGGCAGGCTCGCTTCGATTCTGATGGCGGTGACGGGCATCGGAATCGTTTATCTGTATCCGGGCAGCATCCCGGTTGTTCTGTCCGTGGCGATCGCGCTCGCCGTGGGCCTGTATTTCACCACCGGCTCCGCCGCGTCCGACCGGGCGGGGGTGCCGCAGAAGATACTCGAAGAACACCGGCTGCTGGTGGAAAGCATCGAGAGCGCACCCATTCCGTTTGCCGTATACGACCAGGACGACTATCTGATCGTGTGCAACGAGTCCTACGAAGAGCTGTACGGTGACGCCTTCGACAAGCTTCGCAGCCGCGGCGGCGATCGGCGTATCCACTACGCCGACCTGGTGCGGGCTTTCAACGCCGGCTCAATGAATGCCGGTGAGCTGGACGATTACGTCGCGGAGCGCTGCCGGGCGCAGCGCAGCGCGGACGGCACCGCCGTGGATCGCCTGTATTCCGGTTTCGGTTGGCTGCGGGTAACGAAATTCGCCACCCCGGCCGGCGCCGTCGCCGGCTTCGCCGTGGATGTCAACGAGCTGAAAGACCGTGAGGCGGCCCTCCAGGCGCAAATCGAGAAAAGCAGGTTGCTCGAAGACAGGCTCCGGCAACTGGCGAATACCGATCACCTGACCGGATTGGCGAACCGGCGGCGATTTTTGGAGTGCCTGGAGGCGGAGTTCGCGCGCGCCAATCGTTTCGAGGCGCCCTTGAGCGTGGTGATGATGGATATCGACAGGTTCAAGGCTATCAACGATGTGCACGGGCACGGCTACGGGGATGAGGTGATCGACCGTGTCGCTGGTGCCGCCGCCGGGCAATTGCGCGAACACGTGGACCTGATCGGAAGGTTGGGTGGAGAGGAGTTCGGGATACTCCTGCCCTCAACCGGTGAGGACGGCGCGCTGGAGTGTGCGAAGCGGATATGCAGCGCCGTCGCCGCCCTTGAATTCGAATCCGGGGGCGCAACGATCCGGGTCACCGCCAGCTTCGGCATCGCGGGCATACTGGCGTCGGACCGGTTGCATTCCGAGTGCATCGCCCGCGCGGACAACGCCCTCTATCAGGCCAAGACCGCAGGGAGAAACCGCGTGGTTGTCTGGCGGGAGGACGCCCCATGCGCCGGCTGACCGGCTTGGTGGCCGGGATTTCGCTCATCCTGCTCGCCGGCTGCGCGTCGCAGCCGCCCCGCAATCAGCACAATCTGTGCTCGGTCTTCAGCCAGCACCCCGAATGGTACGACTACGCCAAGGCATCGGAGGAAACCTGGGGAACGCCGGCTCACATACTGATGGCGTTCGTCCGCCATGAGTCCAGTTATCGGTCCAACGCCAAACCCCCGGTGGAATGGTTTCTTTTCATCCCCCTCGGACGGCCGTCGTCGGCGAAGGGGTTCGCCCAGATACAGGATCCGGCCTGGCAGGACTACAGGCGGGAACGCGGCGGCCTGTTCCGTGCGCGTTCCAGCATGGAGGATGCCCTGGACTTTGTCGGCTGGTACAACAACAAGAGCAACACCATGCTGGGAATTTCCAAATGGGATCCGGAGCAGCTTTATCTCGCGTACCACGAAGGCCATGCGGGCTACCGGCGCGGCAGCTACAAGAACAAGCCGGAACTGCTGCGCGTGGCCGGGCGCGTTGATCACACCGCCCGGGAATACGGCGAACAGCTTCGGCGTTGTGAAGAAAGGTTCCGGTGCAGAAAGTGGTATCAGGTCGGACCGTTGTGCGGCTGATCGAGGCGACCGCTCAGCCGGTGATTCGCTCCGGGCCGCCGCACTGGTTACAGGTCTCGTGAGCCCAGGCCATGGCGGCGCGGCGCTGGGCGGGTTGTCCTGACCTCGAGGTGCTTTCGCTGGCCCCGGCCCGCCGGGGTCACGTGGTGTCGCAGTGTGGTGTTGAGCGCGAAGATTTCATGAAAAATGCGTAGGGAACGCATTTTCACCGCTTTAGCGGGCCCGCGAAGCGGGTGAATATCAGGACGAAACGAGCAAAGCGAGTCAGATTCACCCGCGGTTTCGTCACCAGGGCAGGCCGCCCCTTGACGTTGCACGCGCTGTTTTTATCACGAATTATCCGGCACCCGAAGTGGCTTTAGCCGCGATTTCTTGGATGGGGGCGGTTCTGTGGAGAGGGTCGCGGCTGAAGCCGCTTCTACTTGCTTCGTTTTGTCCGCCTCATAGTGCCGGCAGAACGGGTCGACATTAGTGGCGGGGTTCACCAGTCTGGGCGACCAGTATGAAGGAATGGGAAAAATAGCCGCGGAATCGCTGCTTCCATGTCTTGTGCCAGCTTCCTCTCGGCTGAACCCAGCAGCTGTCGACAACCGTCAAACCCTGGCGGCGCATCAGTTCCGTCAAGGTGATTGGATCGAACCAGCAGGTATGCTCCTCGTGCACTTGGGGCCGGTGCTTTCGCCAGATTTTGCCGCTTTGCTTGCAGTAAAAAGGGTTCGGGGTCGACACGATCACAACGCCGTTCGCATCGAGATGACTTTTCATGTTTCTTAAAAAGGCACCGGGATTGTCCAGATGTTCGATGATCTCGCCCGCGACGATGGTGTCGAAGGTTCGATCCAGCACGATATCTTCCGCGTTGCCGCAGTGAACTTTGTATCCCATGGTGTTGAGTTCTTCCACGCCCTCCGGATCGAGGTCGACACCGACCACTTCCGCATTGTTCTGGCTGATTTGCTGAAACAGCGCGTCCGGCTTGCGTACACGCTGGCGCGAATCGTCCACTTTTCGCCTGGAGTCCACCACACCCACGTCCAGGACGCGGCGATTGGTGACATAAGGTAAGATGACGTCCAACCGGTCACGGACGGTTCGTTGCGGAATCGAAGCCCGCCAGTCAGGTGTTGGTGGCATCGCGCTGGCTCCGCAGCTCCCGGATAAAAACATGCTCTCCCGCGACCATCGCGATCACGAATACGGCGATCAGCGGATCCCGCCGCACATTCCAGGCGACTATGCCGAGAAAGCTGACAAGCAGCATCATGGTCAATACCGCGATCACCTTGTCCGGTAGCTTCGAGTGGATATGAGCGACCGTTGTGCGATGGTGGGCGTTACGGTCAGCGCCAGAATCGCTACGCGCAATGCGTCCACGGAGCGGTCGCGACCCATTCGTTCCGGCCGTCAGGGACCACAGTGTGGGGTCGAAAAAAAAGGTTCTCAGCACGACCACCGCCATGGTGGCCAGCGCCAGCATGTAGCCAGCCGTCCAGGGCCGTGGCAATGGAGACGAGGGCAAGGGCGGCTATCTATAACCATATGTCGGAATCGGGCGCGATCCACGCGGCGGCAGCGAAGACCAGGGCAGCGATGCCGAAAACGTTGTACTTGCTCATGTTCATGATGTTACTCCTTGACCAGATACGGCGCACGCCGATCACCGGTAATTTCGGGGCCATGCTGGCAACGCCGTTGGTGCGATTGGGGGAAATCCTGACACTGGACCGGGATCTGGTATGTCCTTTCTACAAGGCTAAGATGGTGAAGGCGATTGCCGCCTTTACCTGCGCAATGCAGGACAGCGAATGCCCCTGGTACATTCGCAAGCCGGAAGGGGGCATGTTTCTGTGACTCTGGTTCCCGGGATTGCCGGTGTCTAGCCTGACGCTTAATCAGCGACAGAAGGCGGAAGGAGTGCTGGTGGTGTCGGGACGTTATTTCTCTCCGGGGCTGCCGGACAATGACCAGTGGCGCCGCCGCCATAAATGCCTGCGGGCAACGTACTCCCAGAACGAAGAACAGGTGGTAGCCCGAGGCTGGAAATCATTGCTGGAGAGGTGCAGGCTGTTTTAGCTGCGGCGGGATAGTCTACCGTTTCAATCCGGGAACCGGGCCTGATCCAGGGTTATTTCGTAACGGCTGCCGTCAGGCTGCACCTGAAGCAGTCTTACCAGCACGTATTCCTGATCCGGGGCGAACCACATCAGGGTTTCCCGCTTGCTTTCGTCTTCCCGCACTTTCTCTGCCTTGACAGTCTTCAGGGCGCCGCTGCCAGTGTCGATGCGCTCTTCGCCGACAATGGCAAAGACATCTTCATCATAGCGGGCCTTCTCCAGCACCGAATAGGACATGCGGGTTTTACCGGCCTTTATGTCCTGCAGCAGCTGTAATTGATAACCCATAGGGTCCAGGGTATTGTTCTTAAGCTTCATTGAGAAGGGTTTGCCCCGGTAATGGCCTGTGGCATTGCCCGCTTCCCAGTCGAAATCAATTGCCTGTTCCCGGTTTTTCACGAAAAGCCCGGAGAGTTTATAACGATACCGCAGGGGGATCACCTGGCCGTCTTCCCAGCGGAGCTCCAGGGATTCGTCGATGTCTGCGATAAACGAGTCTACATTGGTCCTGAACAACCAGGTTCCGTCCTCCTGTTGCAGGAGGACCCGCTCGGCATCGCCATTCAGGGACAGGCCTTTTTCCATGGAGGCATTGTAGCTGATACGCATGGGGACTAGTTCGGCGCTAGCGCCTCCCGCGGGTGCGTCTTCGGAAGCGAGGCTATGACCGGTCAGGCCCGCCAATAGTGCGGTGAGCCAAAGGCCGATGAGTTTTCGGCTGTTGCTCGGTAGTGCCATCAAAAATATACCCTGGAGTTGACCTGACAGGACAGGTTGGGAGTGAGTGTATCGCAATCCCTGTCTGTTATCATGACAATCTCGTCGCCTCAGGGTTCCCTTCCGACAAAGGTTACCCTGATTATTTCGAAGCAGGGGTGTGCGCAGTGTCGTCAGGTTACCGCATTAGCCGGGCCATGGGTTCCCCATCAATCAGCACTTGGTCCCGTTCTCCCAGTGCCAACTGGCCTTCACAGAACCAGCGCAGTACGATGGGGTAAAGCAGGTGCTCCCAGACCTGGATTTTCCCGCCAGGGGGTTGGCCGTGTCATCTGGGGTTACAGCCACTTCTGCCTGGGCAATGACCGGGCCTCCATTCAGCTCTTTTGTGACGAAGTGCACCGAGACGCGATGCGCCGGATCACCAGACTTGAGAACCCGCTGGTGGGTGTTCAGGCCAGTGTGTCTGGGCAGGAGGGGGGTGGATGTCGATTAGCTTGCCCCTCAGGGCCCGCACGAAATCCGTGGTTATTAACCCGTGCATTAACAGGACTAGTGCCGTGACGCCGATACAGCGCTTTCGAAGTGCGCTGAATCTCAACATACACCTTCACATGCTGTTTCTGGACGGGGTGTATCTCATAGATGGCGGGTCGCTCGCGTTTTGCCGCCTTCCACCGCCGCGTACCCCGGCGCTGGAAGGGCTCACCCATACGATCAGCCAATAGGTTGGCGCTAACCTGGAACGCGAGGGCCTGCTGGTGCGGGATATCGAGAACACCTGCCTGCAACTCCAGTCCGCCAACGAATCTGCCATCAACGATCTGCTCGGCCATTCGATCACCTACCGCGACGCCGTCGGCCCCTAGGCGGGGCGCGCTGACATGTCAGGCGTAAAGTCTGACCCACAATGGCTTCGTTTTGCCATATCAAGGTTAGCCAAGACCGCCGGCTTCTCATTGCACGGCGGTGTCGTCGTCAACAACCATCAGCGCCGCAAGTGTCCTCTTCGACATTAGGCTCGGCCTGACGGAAAGCGCGGGTTTGAACAAATCATCGAAACCATTCAGAATCCGGCAGCAAACTAACCGCCGGCATGCTGGCGCCGCGAAGCCGTTTCTAAGCCGCGTCACGGGGGCACACCAATCGCGGAAAACCTGCACGAAACACCCGGGCCCAGGGAGGTTGGCTAGGATGGACCGATGGCGCCCCTCTCCGGCGCTGCGGGTCCTGCAGAACTCCACACCGTGGTATACAGACGGACGGTATAACTTGAAACTCAACGCGCTCAGCGCAGCAATCTACGGAGCACTGTTCCTGGGACTGGTCCTGGCATACCGTTTCGAGCTGCCTCGCTTTGACTACTGGGACGTCGTTTACAGAAGCACCTATGTGGTCATCGCCGATCCGAGCTCCGTGGTCGCGTATCTGTTTCGCGGCAATGAGTCCATGATGGTCGTGCCGAAGCTGTTTATCTACCTCAGCAATACGCTCGCGCCCCGCAGCGCACTCCTGGTGGAGCATGCGGCAACGCTGCTGCTCGGAGCCTGCTCCCACGTTCTGCTACTGCGCATCCTGCGCCTGCCGCTTGTCCCGGGCGCCGGTATCGAACTCGCTACCGTCCTGCGTTGGTGGCTGGTCCTGCTGTTGTTCTGGTGGCCCGCGGTGCTTCCGACATATACCAATACCTGGTTCGCCGTGCAGTATGGTCTGACGCTGTACTTCGGGCTGCTCGCTGTCCATGTGTACCAGCGCAGCGGCGGCCGGGGAGCGCGGCTTGTCCTGAGCTATGTGGCGTGGCTGGCCGCGGGGATGACTCACGGGACCGGGCTGCTGCTGGGGCCGGCCCTGGCGCTGGTCGCGGGGTTACGGGATCGCCGCTGGTATTTCGCCGTCGTCCTGTTTCTGGGCACCACCCTGGTGCTCTGGGTCCAACACTTGGTCTCGAGGGGCGTCGTACACAATTTGCAGCGCTTCGATTCACCGCTATCGTTGGATTCGTTGAAGTTCATGGCGCGGGTGGTGACCCCCCCGATTTGGGAGACGGCGCTGTTCGCACTGGTAGTCGCGCCGCTGCTTCTGCTGACGGTGTGGCTGTGTTTCAGACACAGCCAGAGCTTCTTGGAAAAGCCCTATTTCGTGCTGATACTGTGGGGCCTGGCTGTATGGCTGTCCATCTGGTTCGCGCGCGGCGGGTTCCAGTCCCATGCCAATCCCCATTACCTGAGATTTTTCGTGGTCGTCTACGCGGCGTGGGTGATGATGCTGCTCGACTTTGTCTGGCCCCGGTTGCCAATGTCGGCCGCAGCCTGGGCGGGTTGCGCGCTCTTCCTGGTTATCTGGCTCAAGGGAGTTGATGCGGGCGTCTCTCTGGCCGCCTCGTATCAGAACCAGATCCGGGCTGGGACCGCGGTGCTACGCGGCGAGTCTGGGGACCGCGAGTCACTGCGCTACCTTTACCCTGACACCGAGAAGCTCACCGATCTGTTTGTTCCCCGCCTGGCCGGCACCCGGGGCCGGATATATGGAGAGTTGGTGGGGCCCGGTACCGAAACACGGGACGGGAGCTGACGCCGGCCCTGGTATCCCGGAGAACGCCCGCAGCAAAATATTCGAGCGTTTCTACCGCGCCGACAACAGCCGTCAAGCACAGGGCAGTGGCCTCGGTCGTGCTCTGGTGAAAGCGATCGTACAGCCGCGCGAGGATCGTATTGTCCCCGAGGACAATGAGCCCTTTCTGCGCGCTCGGATGGATTTGTTGACGGCCTGCGTCACGCGTTGCAGGGAATCCCGAGGTAATCGTGAGCGTACTCAGGACAGAGTTCGGGAATCAGCCAGGCGCATTGAAATAATTTCGGTACCCGGCGCGAGTTGGTGTTGCCATTTGCCAGCTCCGGGCTTAAAGAATGCCCGAGATTAAACACATGGAGTTCGTTGGTCTGTTCAGTTGCTCGTTTTCGCGTGAATTTCCTGCCAACGGGACGAGAAGGCCTCAAAGAGCGCGGGGTTCTCGCTCGAAACAAGCACTTCGTGATTGAGCAATTGCGACTGCAGATTGAGATTCAGGCTGCCGTAATAGACACGTTGTTCTTCCGTCGACTCGAGAAGCATGAACTTGTCGTGCATGGGTAACCTTGAGGTGTCCCGATAGCGTCTGGTCTCGACACCTGCAGCGCGCAGGCTGGATAATACCTTCCGCGGCGCCCGGCGCTCTGTGTCGTGGGTAATAATGCTGATCTGCACGCCCCGGTTGCTGGCGCGCCTGAGGGAACGCAGCACTGATCTCGCTTTGATGTGAGACATCGTGATGCGCAGCCGGTTGCCGCCGCTGAGTGTGTCCAGTTGCTCGAGCAACAGACGGTGATTCAGGCGGGGATAGAAATAGAGCCGCGTGCCTTCATGCTCGATGATTCGATTGGCGTGCCTGTGCCAGCGCCAGAACCTCTCCTCCGCGTGGTCATATATGCGGCGGACATGCTGTTTGAGACTTTGGGTCAGGACCGGGTCGGTGATCTGCACCAGAAAGTTGTATCCTCGGTCCTGGTCACCGATCCGGGCAATCACATCTGGATCCTCCGGGGAGTCACCGGAGGGGTTGAACGAGCCCGCGAACACGGTCGGCACGGGATGGCTGAAACAGTAAATCTTCGAATGGATCCGGCCGCGGATCCGGGTGCCGGGCACAAGAGAGGGTGGGCGCAGCGTTTTGAATCCATCTCCGAGTGCGGTCGGATGGGCCAGCAGCCCGCCGACGGGCTCGTTCGCGCGTGCCAGCCTTGGTCGTCCGTCCACTGCCACCCGGACGCGCACACCGCGTCGATGGGCGCGCCGGAGCGCCTCGGCCAGTGCACGGTCACGGAAGTAGTAGGTAACCCAATCGATCTCACCGCCGGACGGCACCCCTTCGACCCATTCCTCGAGCATGTCGCGCAGGGCGCGCGGCCGCCTGTCCGGGCCGCCGAAATGCGCGAGCTGGCCATTGCAACCTGGATGTGTTGCGGGTTCCACGTTGAATCGTTTCTGGTTGGGAGTGCGCAGCTAGGATATCATGACCGCGGTCCGGTTCTCTTGCGCGCGCTCCGGATCAGAAACTCAATATCCCCCGGTATGTGCTCGATGCCTAAAGATCTGATCCACATCGGCTACCACAAGTCCGCGACGACGTGGTTTCAAAAGGTCTACTATCCCGGAGTACGCAACGCCCGATACATTGATCGCAACCTTGTTAAACGGGCGTTCCTTGAGCCCAGTGCTCTGCACTGGCGGCCCGATGACGCAAGAGATCTGCTGAATCTGGACCCTGATAACCCAGTGATTCTGTGCGAAGAGGAGCTAAGCGGCTATCTGCACAACGGCGGCCTGTTCGGATGCTTGTCCAAGGATATGGCGTACCGGCTTCGTGCTGTATTCCCGGAAGCCAACATCGTCGCTTTTATCCGTCGTCAGCCCGACATGCTCGCGGCCTGCTACGCACAGTATATTCGCGGCGGCGGAACGTTCTCTGTCCGCCGTTACCTGTGGCCGCAAAGGTACCTGGTCGGCGCCGAGAGCCGCTATTACAAGATACCGCGATTTTCATTCGACCATTTCGAGTACCTCCCGCTGATGCGGCACTACGTTGAACTCTTCGGTCGTGAACGGGTCCACGTGTTTCCCTACGAGGCGCTTGCTCACGGTCCTGAAGTGTTTCTACAGGAGTTCTCCCAGCGCCTCGGTTTGGAGCGCGCAGTGGATGGCCCGGGAAGCCGTAGACGCAACGTTTCCTACCAGCCGTGGTTGATACCGGTGGCGCGGCTGCTCAATCTTATGACGCGACGTACGGTTCAGGACAAGCACTACCTTGTTCACATTCCGTACTGGTATTCGGCGCGGCGCTGGTTTTTGGAAATGGTGAATCGCCTGCCCCTTAGCGCATCGTCGTCTCCGGCGGGCTTGTTGGGTGCCGGCACCGTCGCCCGAATCAACGACCGGTACCGGGAAACCAACTGCCAGCTCGCTCGCGAGTTCGACATGCCGCTGGAAAGCTACGGCTATCCGCTGTAGCAGGGCGAAGTAGTCAACTTATTCGACTGCGCTATCAGTTGGCACAGCGTAACGCTTTAATCTGGCTTGTTTGCGCCAATTGTACAACGTGGTATCGCAGATCCCGGTCACCTACGTCAGTTTTACGTCGGATTCCGCACAACGCGCGAAGACATAGTACATGTTGTCCGGGCCGGGGAGGCGGTCTGGAGATGACGCGCCGTGTACCGACAGGCGGTTGAGGATCTCCAGAATCCAGCGCCGCGCCGAATACCAGTACGGAATGTGAACAAGGTAGTGCTTATCCAGCACGGTGCGCCGGGTGAGCAGATTGAGGAGGCGGGCCATGGGTTATCAGCGACGGGTACCATATACCACCTGAGCCACTACCGGAACCCGGCGGTTTGCGGCGGGCTGCGTCGCGCTCCACGCGGCGATGCTGATCGAGCTTCCGGCGCAGCCGCTCCCCGATACGGCTTGATCGTGAGCCCGGGCTGACGTACAAACACGTCCGGCTCCATTTTTCCGGACTTTTCCATCTCAACGACGGACAACAGTTTATGCGTACATGGCAGATCAGTTCCAATGACGGCATAGATGCCCTCGAGTGCGTCGAGGCACAGGTCCGCGAGCCGGGATCCGGCGAAGTGCGCGTGCGGGTGCGGGCGACTTCGGTCAACTACCGGGATCTCGCTACGGTGCGTGATCCCGCGTCCCGCAATCTGCCCCTGCCGCGCGTGCCCAATTCCGACGCCGCCGGCGAAGTCGTGGCGGTCGGTCCGGGGGTGAGTGATGTGGCGGTCGGGGACCGCGTTGCCAGCTGTTTCTTTCAGGACTGGCAGGACGGCGCCTGTACGGAGGCGGCCATGGCGAGCGCCCTCGGGGGCGCGCTGGATGGCGTGCTCGCGGAGGAAGTGGTCCTGAGTGCCCGTGGCGTGGTGCCGATCCCGGATCATCTTGGTTTCGAGGAGGCGGCGACCCTGCCGTGCGCCGCCTTGACGGCGTGGAACGCACTGGTGGAGGTCGCCCGCATCAAGGCCGGAGATACCGTCCTGCTGCTCGGCACCGGCGGGGTGTCGATATTCGCGCTGCAATTCGCCCGCTTGCTGGGCGCGCGCATTATCATCACCTCATCGAGCGACGACAAGCTCGCCCGGGCCCGGGACATGGGCGCCTGGCAGACCGTCAACTACACCACCCATCCCGATTGGGAAAAGCCGGTGCTCGAGCTCACCGGCGGGCGCGGCGTCGATGCGGTGGTCGAGGTGGGCGGCGCCGGCACCCTGGAACGGTCCATCGCCGCCACCCGGGTGGCTGGGTCCATCGCGCTGATCGGAGTCCTGACGGGCGGTGAGATCAATCCCTCGATGATCATGCGCAAGTCCATTAGCCTGCAGGGCATCTATGTCGGACCCCGCCGTATGTTCCAGGATATGAACCGCGCCGTCGCCTTCCACGAGCTGAAGCCCGTGATACATCAGGTCTTTCCTTTTGACGACGCACCGAAGGCCTATCATGCGATGGCCCGTGCCGGACATCTCGGCAAGCTCGTGATCACGACCTGACAGGGCCCTTACATGAACTTCGCATCCGACACCACGGCACCCGCCCATCCAGACGTGCTGGCCGCCCTCGCGGGCGCCAACGACGGTGCGGCGTCCAGCTACGGTGCCGACGCATTGAGCAGCGCGCTGCGGGAGCGGCTGAAAACGCTTTTCGAGACCGATTACCTCGCCGCTTCAGTTGTCGGATCCGGTACCGCTGCCAACGCGCTGGCGCTGAGCATGCTGACGCCCGGTCACGGCGCGGTGCTCTGCCACGAGGCCGCACATATTCACGAGCACGAGCGCGGCGCGCCGGAGTTTTTCACGGGCGGCGCCAAGCTGCTCCTGCTGACCGGCGACTACGGGCGGGTGAGCGAGGGAGCCCTGGACTCGGCATTGGCGCATCGCAACCCGGCTTTTGTTCACGAGAGCCCGGCCTTCGCCCTGTCGTTGTCCAATCTTACCGAGCTGGGGACGGTGTACCGGCCCGATGCGGTGGCAGCGCGAGCTGCCGCGGCGCGTTCCGCGGGGCTGACCGTGCATATGGACGGCGCCCGCTTCGCCAACGCCGTCGCCGCCACGGGCGCGGCGCCCGCTGACCTTACCTGGCGCGCGGGCGTCGATATCCTGTGCCTCGGCCTGACCAAGACCGGCGGCATCAGCGCGGAGATCGTTGTCCTGTTCGGGGAAACGGCGGATCGGTTCGATGAGCTGGAGGCACGGCGCAAGCGGGCCGGCCTGATGCCGCCCAAGGCGCGTTACGCCGCCGCCGAAGCCTTGGCCATGCTCACCGATGACTTGTGGCTGACGCTCGCCCGGCACGCGAACGATGCCGCTGCGTCGCTTTCCACCGGTCTGAGTGGCATCGAGGGCGCGGAGCTGGTCCATCCGGTCGAAGGTAACCTGGTATTCGTGCGGCTGCCGGAGCCCGTGGCTGCCCGCTTGTCGGAGGCGGGCGCCGGCTTCTATCGCCTCGGCCAGGACCCGGTCTATCGGTTCGTCTGTGCCTGGTCCACGTCCGAGGTCGACATCCAGGCGCTGCTGGAAGCGGCCGGATCCGCGTAGGAGGCGAGCCCTCTCGCCGATTGCGGCGTCGAGCCACGCCTCATCTGCCAGGGGGTTGGCCTCCTTCGGGTCGACGGCGCCTCGTCGTAAGCAACCCGTTTTCCATGCCGTCCCTTGCAATGGCCTTGCACTGAATTGACGAGAGCTTTGTATTGGACGGCGCCGTGTCGGCGCGCATCAGATTGTCCGGCGTGTCGACGTGCCGGCCGCTGTCCATCAGGACATGGACGAGCTCGTGCGCCAGGGCGATGCCCGGGTCGCGCGCACCTTCGGCGACCCAGACGGTGTCGCGCAGCGCCGGCCGCTGCGCGCTGTTGCTGCGGCCGATCGCTTCGGCATCGAATGCATTGACCTGGAGAGTGTCCCGGACGAAGTAGACCGCCGGCGTCGGCAGCGGGAGGCGCCGCACGAGATCTTTGGAGATGGCGTCATGGAAATAGCGATACATGTCCGGACCATCCAGTACCCGTATGTCTATCTGCGGGATATGGATGCCGCACTGCGAGAGAATGTCCGCCGCGCGGCGGGCATGGCGCCGAAGCTCCGCGAGCTCCCAGCCCGTGTCTTCGAACAGCGCGAACGTGGGAACCAGGGCGTACGCTTTCAACGACACCGGGGTGTCGGCGGCATACAGATCGGCGGCGGTGAGGATATGGCGAGCGGTTTCCGCCGGTTCTCCTTCGTCCGACATCGGGGGCAGGTGCTCGGCCCTGTCCGGGCGGGGGATGAAGCCCCGTGCCACTTCACCGTTTCCGGTGATGGACAACGGCAGGGCGCGTGCGACTATCGCATCCTTCAGCTCCGCGGCCGTCCAGCCGGGGTGCCTCGACATCAGACGGGCGGCGAGCGCCGAGATCCGCACCGCCGCGTAACTCGAGCCGGAAGCGGATACCTCGCTGCCGTCGAAGTCCGTGACCACCAGCCCCTCGGCGGGTACGGTCAAATCCACAGACCGGCGGCCGCGGTTGGAGCCGGGTGCCAGGTCGCCGTTGTTCTCCGCGGAGGTGACGGTGATCGTGTTGGGGAGCTCCAGGGCTGCCGGGTAAACCGGGCGGGCATCGATATCGCGGCCGTTGTTTCCGGCGGACAGGACGAACAGCATGTCGGGATGGGCCCCGGCCGCCGCGGCGAACGCTTCCCATTCCTCCGGGTTGTTGCTGCCCAGGGACATGTTCACCACGACAACGTCCTTACCGGCGGCGTCGGCCACCAGCCGGGTCATGCGGCTCATGTCCGGCCGCGGATAGCGGTACGGCAGGAGCCGCGCCCCGGGCGCTTCGCGCAGCAGCAGTGAAGCAGTCCGGGTGCCGTGGCGTTGGGGAAAGAACGGTGATCCTGCGGGGTTGGCGTCGAACGGGCGACGGTCGAGATCCCAGTAATCATGCCCCAGAATGCGACCCTGTTCGTTTCGCGCCAGGCGCTGGCTGATCCCGGGCAGCAGATAATTGACCCCCGCATCGACGATCGCCACGGGAACGCCGCCGGGGTCGCCGCCCTCGGGCACGGGCGGATTGAGCGGTTCGGTGCGGCCGGTTGGCGCCAGATTCGCGTCCAGGTGCTCGACCGCGAAGGGCGCCGGGGACTCCGGCTCGTACACCAGGCGCCGGCCGAAGCGTATGGTGCAGTCCGCGTCGGTGATCGCTGCCACGAGGGGCTGGCCGCCCTCGTTGGAATCCGCGTTCCAGTACTCGGCGACCAGCCGACGCAGCCGGCCGCCGGGGGCGAAATGTTCGATGCGAACGCCGACGCCGCCCGGGAGGGCGAATCGCCGTTTCCAGCCCACGTCGACGCTCCGCACGGAGAGCGGTTCCTCCGCGACGCCGGTGCCGCCGGGGATACGGGCGGCCATGCGCTCGAGACTGGCTGAGGAGTCTTCGCAGACGGCTTTCAAGGCCTGCCGCAGGGTCGCCTCGGCGTCCCCGGCACCGTGGGTCGACGCGGACAAAGCCAGAGCCGATACAAGCAGTGCGGTCGGGAACAGGTTCTTGCCCGAAATGCTCGATGCCGGTTTTGCCGCGCGGCTCATATCGGATAGAGTATGTGGCCGGCGCCGGTCCGCGTCAAAACACACCTGCGGTCGGTGGTGGCCCGGCTTGAAAACACCCGCCAAAGGTATGCGTCAGTGCCGGGGGCATCACCCAGGGCCGCTGTGAGGAGCGGCACAGGGAAGTGCCGTTTGCGGACCGAAGGATGGAATATGTCCCTGTACGCTCTGGCTCAAACATCCCTGTTTTCGACAGCCCCGGGTGTTGCCCCCCGGCACTGACCCAATCATTTCTTTAAACCCGCACCGCTGCTCTGCGGCCGAATGCCATAATCACTGAGTATGACCGGGGACTCGAATTGACGCTCACCGTATTCCTGATGGTTCTTGCCGCCGCGCTGCTTCATGCCGTATGGAACGCGCTGGTGAAGGTGAACGGTGACCGGCTCGTCATCGTCGCGGTGATCATGGCGAGCCAGACCCTGATCTGTTTGCTCATCCTGCCGTTTATGGGCCTGCCGGAGCCCGCGGCCTGGCCGTATATTCTCGGCTCGGCGTTGCTGCACAACGCCTATTGCCTGTTTCTGGTCATGGCATACCGCTACGGCGATCTGAGTCACGTGTATCCCATCGCCCGCGGATGCGCGCCGTTGATCGTGGCGGTGGTTTCGGCGGTGGTTGTCGGCGAGATCCTGAGCCGGCAGGCGATGCTTGCCGTGATCCTCGTCACCCTCGGTGTCATGAGCCTGGCGTTAACGCGCGGGGCGAGCGGCATCCGGGAATCCCGCGCCGTGCTGTTCGCGCTCGGCACGGGGCTGTTCATCGCCAGCTACACGGTCGTGGACGGCCTCGGCGCGCGCGTCAACGGCAATCCCCATGTGTACACCCTGTGGCTGCTGGCGCTGCACGGCATTCCTTTCGCCATACTGACGGCCTGCGTGCGTAGGCGCCGGGTGGTGCCACAGGTCAGGCTGGTGTGGAAGAGCGGCCTCTCCGCGGGACTGGCTTCGTTGGTCGCGTACTGGATCGTCATCTGGGCGATGACCATGGCGCCCCTGGCGCTGGTATCCGCGCTCCGGGAAACCAGCGTGGTCTTCGCCGTGCTGTTCGGCGTGGTATTGCTCAAGGAGAAGCTCGACCCTGTCAGACTGGTCGCCATTGCCACGACGCTGGTGGGGACCGTCATGCTGCGAACCAGTCGATAGCCCGGAGCCCGGACAGCCCACCCATGATTCGCCCGCCGTCAATGCTCGCCGACTGTACCCGGGACCAGATCGTGCTTATTCTGGGCCCGGTACTGGTGTCGATACTGCTGGTGGCGCTCTACCTCGGCGGCTTCCGGCCCGTGCCATGGCCGGCGCTGCTGATGGTCGTGGTTCTGATCAACCTCGCCGGTGACGTTGCCTTCGCCATGAAGAGCGAACGTGGGGTGCAGCGTGGGCTGACGGGCTTGTGCAACGACGTCGTCGGAAAACGGGTAATCGCCGAATCCGATTTTTTCCGCGGTGACGTATCCTGCCAGGGCACCGTCCTTCTGGGAGGGGAGCGATGGCGGGCTGTTTGCGACCGGCCCGCCGCGGCCGGTGAATCACTCGGGGTGACAGAGCGCCGTGGCCTCACTCTGCTGGTCTCATGACCGGGATGATGCGCACTGACCTCACACCCAGCCTGTTCGTGGCGGTTTCCGGTGTGTTGTGGGGGTTGTTCTGGATTCCGTTCCGTGCTCTGGGTGAGGCCGGATTCGCCGGCGGTTGGGCGAGTCTGGCGTTCTACGCGCTCTCGACGTTGGTGCTGCTGCCCGCGGCGCTGATGCGGCTTCGGCACCTGGGCGGCGCCGGCGGTGGACTGGTTCTCACCGGGGCGGTGGCCGGTGCCGCGTTCTCGCTCTACGCCACCGCCCTGCTGCTGACCGACGTAGTACGCGTACTGCTCCTGTTCTACCTGACGCCGGTCTGGGGCACGCTGCTCGGCCGTGTGCTGCTGGGAGAGCGGATCACCTGGTACCGCGGCACGGCGCTGATAATGGGGCTGGCCGGCCTGGTCGTGATACTCGGTTTCGAGGGCGGGTTTCCAATGCCCCGGAATGCCGGCGACTGGATGGCATTGATCGCGGGTGTCGCCTGGGCCTACGGTTCCCTGCGCATTTACCTGCAGCCCGAGGTGGAAGCGTACGAAACGACGTTCGCGTTCTTCGCCGGAGGCACGCTGGTGACGGCCCTGGTGGTTCTGCTGCCTCTGGAAGCCAATGAGGTCGCGCCGACGCTGGCGATGCTCGGCGAGGCGTGGCCGTGGCTGGTGCTGCTGGTGGCGGTGTTCGGCGTGCCGCCCGTGTTGATGACCCTGTGGGGCGCGGCCCGCCTGACGCCGGGGCGCGTGGGCATACTCCTCATGGGCGAGGTGGCGGTGGGTATCGTGTCCGCGGCGCTCTGGGCTGGCGAGGCGTTCGGCATGCGCGAAGCGCTGGGCGCGACCCTCATCCTCGGCGCCGCGCTCGTGGAGGTGATGCAGCGCCAGGCCGCCGTCTCGTCCGGATGGGAGACGCCATGACAAGTCATCCGCGCCGCGCGTCCGTTGGCGCGGGGCCCTCTGATCACCGCCCGCCGCATTGCGAGGTGTCCGCATGACGCGCGACCCCAGGTATGACGTCCTTTTCGAGCCCGTCCGGATCGGACCGGTCACCGCGCCCAACCGGTTCTACCAAGTGCCGCACTGCAACGGCATGGGGAGTCAATACCCGAGCGCCATGGCAGCCATGCGCGGGGTCAAGGCCGAGGGCGGCTGGGGGGTGGTGTGCACCGAGGAATGCGACTTTCATCATACCGGCGATGTCTCCCCCGCCGTCGAGGCACGCCTGTGGAGTGAGCGTGACGTGCCGATTATGGCGCGGATGGTCGAGGCCGTGAAGCGTCACGGCGCGCTGGCGGGCTGCGAGCTCGTGTACGGTGGGGCGGCGGCTCACAACCGGCTGTCGCGGGAGGTTTCCCTGGCCCCCGGCAGCATGCCGCTGATGAGCCATGAGCCGGGCCAGGCCCGGCGCATGGACCGCCGGGACATCAGGGAGTTCCGCCGCTGGCACCGGCAGGGGGCGCTGCGGGCGCGGGACGCAGGCTTCGATATCGTGTACGTCTACGCCGGTCACAATCTGTGCCTGCTTCAGCATTTCATCTCGCGGCGCTACAACCAGCGCACCGACGAGTACGGCGGCAGCATCGAGAACCGCACCCGCCTGCTCCGGGAGGTGATCGAGGATACCAAGGGGGCCGTGGGCGACCGGATGGCGGTGGCTCTGCGGTTCGCCGTGGACGAGCAGGCGGGTCCGGATGGCATCACGGCAGACGGTGACGGCCGGGCGGTGGTGGAACTGCTCGCCGGACACCCGGATCTCTGGGACGTGAACCTCAGCGGCTGGGACAATGATTCCCAGACCGCCCGCTTCGCCGGCGAAGGGTTCCAGGAGCCTTTCACCCGTTGGGTGAAGCAGGTGACCGGCAGGCCGGTGGTCGGAGTGGGACGTTACACATCGCCGGATCGCATGGTGAGCCTGGTCAGGAAAGGCGTGTTTGACTTCATCGGTGCGGCGCGGCCGTCCATTGCCGACCCGTTCCTGCCCCGGAAGATCGAGGAAGGCCGTCAGGATGACATCCGGGAGTGCATCGGCTGCAACATCTGTGTCAGCGGCGACTTCGGCCACTTTCCCATGCGCTGCACGCAGAATCCCACCATGGGCGAGGAGTGGCGACGGGGCTGGCATCCCGAACGCGTCGATCCGAAGGGCAGCGATGACCGGGTCCTCATCGTCGGCGGTGGCCCGGCGGGCCTGGAGGCCGCGCGGGTTCTCGGTGCCCGCGGCTACAGTGTGACCCTGGCGGAGGCGGGGGGCACGCTGGGCGGCCACGTCACCGAAGTTGCCCGGCTGCCCGGTCTGGGGACCTGGCAGCGCGTGGTCGACTACCGGCTGCAGCAGATCCGGGCCCTGCCCAACGTGGAGTTCTATCTGGAGAGCGCGCTGGATGCCTCGCAGATCCTGGAGTTCGGATTCGAGCATGTCGCGCTGGCGACCGGTTCGACCTGGCGCGGGGACGGCAGGGGGCGGCGCCACCCGCGCGGTATCGAGATTCACCCCGACGCCGTGTGCCTGACCCCGGATGATCTGATGACAGGCGCGGCGATCGAGGGGCCGGTGGTGGTCTACGACGACGATCACTACTTCATGGCTTCGGTGCTCGCCGAGAAGCTCCGGCACGATGGGATCGACGTGATCTACATCACCCCCGCGCCGGATGCCGCGACCTGGACGTACAACATCCTGGAGCAGCGACGCACCCAGGGCCGGCTGCTGGAGCTGGGCGTGGTCCTGGCGCTGTCGACAAGCCTCGACGTCGTCAACGACGGCGAAATCGAGGTCTCGTGCGTCTACACTGGTCGACGCCGAACAATTCCATGCGCAACGGTTGTCCTGGTCACCATGCGCGAGCCCCTGGATGCCATCCACCAGGAGCTCGTCGGCGACGATGGGGCGATTCCCTCGGCCGACATCCGGAGTGTCACTCGTATCGGCGACTGCCTCGCACCCGGCCTGATCGCCGCGGCAGTGTATTCGGGTCATCGCTATGCCCGGGAGCTGGATGCCGGGCAGGCGTCGCTGGATGTTGCCCCGTTCCGGCGGGAACTGGTGCAGCCGGTAAATGTGGTCGATGGTGAGTAGTGAGTATGCAGGATGCCGGAAGAGCGGGCCGGCGTTGATCGCCGGCTCTTAGTGGATTCGGCTGCGCTACTGAAAAGCTCGATTGTTACCTCCCGGCGACGGCGTTCGCCAACGCTCCGATATGCTCCGGCGTAATGCCGCAGCATCCGCCCAGTATGTATGCCCCGCCTCCACGCCAGCGCATGGCCGCCTCGGCAAACTCCCCGGGCGAGATGTCCCTGAAGACCCAGGTTGGCATTTCGAAGTGCCCGGCTTCGGGGTAGGCGCCCAGGGGACCGTTCCAGACCGACCTGATCAATGCGAGGGATTCTCCGGTGGTGGAGATCTCGTTGTGCATGACGAGGGCGGCGTGGGCACCGGTCGCCATTAGTGCCTCGGCCAGCGTGGCCAGGCCCCATTTCTGGTTGGCGAAGCTGACGAGGTCTCCCTCATCGTCGCGCTCGACGGACATGCCCACCCAGACGGGCAGTCCCGTGGCCACGGCCGCCTCGGTGGCCCACAGGGATACGTCCAGATCCCGCATCATCTCCATGATGATCAGGTCGCAGCCCGCGTCCGCCAATACGTCCACCTTGCGTTGATAAAGCGACCTGATCCGGTCGGGGTCCCACTGCCGCTCCGGCGAGCGGTAGCCGCCGCGGGCCACGGGCGGCATCACCGAGCAGGAGCCGGCCACCGACACCGGTGACGAGGCGGCGTCCTGTATGGCTTCCCGCGCCAGGCGGACGGCGGCGCGGTCGATGGGCTCGATGTCGTCCTCCCGCCCGAGATGGGTAAACGACAGCGGGCTGGATGCGTAGGTATTGGCGGTAATGACCTCCGCGCCCGCGTTGATATATGCCGTGTGCACCGCGCGGACTGCGTCGGCGTGGGTCAGGTTGGACATGGCGCACCAGACCTCGCTGTCCATTGCCACTCCCTGCCGCTGGAGCTCGGTTCCCGTGCCGCCGTCGAGGATGACCACTTCGCCATTGGCGAGCTTGCGTGCGATCACGTCGTACATGCATGAGCCCTGTGGGACGAACGCGGGGATTTCACCAGATGCACACCGGGAAAACCAGCATTACTCCGCGAGGTTCCGGTATACGGACGAAGTTCTGGAGACAGTGCTACGGTTCCGGCGTTGGGGTTACAATCGCGACTTCCTCGACCGGCTCGAATTGCCCATATCTCACAAGGGTTGACCAGCACTATGTCCGAACTATGGCGCCTGACGGCTGCAGAACTGGCGGGAATCCTGAAACGGGGTGAAGCGTCCGCCGTCGATATCACGTCCAGCGCACTTGACCGTCTCACGAGCGTCAACGCCTCGATCAACGCGGTGGTGCGTGAGATGCACGAGGAAGCGCTGGCAGCCGCCGCGGAAGTTGATGACGGAATCGCCCGGGGAAAGGCGTCGGGACCGCTGGCGGGGGTACCGGTCACGGTAAAGGAGAACGTCGACCAGGCCGGCCAACCCACCACCAACGGCCTGCGGATCCAGAAAGATCTGGTTGCAGACCAGGACAACCCGGTGGTTGCCAACCTGCGCCGCGCGGGGGCGGTGATCATCGGCCGCACCAACACCCCGGCGTTTTCCCTGCGCTGGTTTACCCGGAACTCGCTGCATGGGCATACCCGCAATCCACGCGACCCCTTGATCACCCCGGGCGGGTCTTCCGGGGGCGCCGCGGCGGCCGTCGCGGCCGGCATCGGGGCGATCGGGCATGGCACGGACATCGGCGGATCGATTCGCTACCCGGCCTTCGCGTGCGGCATACACGGGCTCAAGCCGTCCTTCGGCAGAGTTCCAGCGGCAAACTTCACTGCGCCCGACCGGCACATTGGTGCGCAGCTGATGGCGGTGTCCGGTCCCCTGGCGCGATCGGTGGCCGACCTCCGGCTGGCATTGTCGGCCATGGCGGCGCGCGACCGTCGTGACCCGTGGTGGACGCCGGCGCCCCTGGAAACGCCCCCCGGGGCGATGCGCGCGGCGTTGACGGTCGCGCCGGAAGGCCTCCGGGTGCATCCGGCGGTGGACAGAGCCCTGCGCGATGCGGGCCGCCGCCTCGAGGACGCCGGCTGGGTCGTCGAGGAGGTGGAGTGCCCGTCGTTCCGGGAAGCCCAGCGGCTCCAGACCGCCCTGTGGCTGACCGAGTTCCGCCGGGCTGGGGCGAGCATGATCGAGCGGGAAAACGATCCGGATGCCGCGTTTGTGTACGAGCAGCTGGCGGCGCGGAGCACGGAATGTGATGCCCATGGCCTCCTCGACGTGCTGCAGGCGCGCGTCGGCCTGATTCGCGCCTGGGAGGCGTTTCTCGAGCGCTACCCCGTGCTGATCTGTCCGGTCTCCGGGGAGTTGCCGTTCCCGGACCAGCTCGACGTCGAATCACCCGAATCGTTCCAGCGGGTGTTCGATGCCCAGCTGACCCAGATGGCGCTGCCGGTGCTGGGCCTGCCGGGGCTGACCGTGAGCACCGGAATGGAAGGCCGGGTACCGGTCGGTGTGCAGCTGGTGGCGGGGCGTTTCGAAGAGGCGACCCTGCTGTGTGCCGGCGAGGTCCTGGAGCAGGGCGGCAGCCCGGAGTCGCCGGTCGACCCTGCCTGACGGCGGTAAACCCGGGGCGCACGGCCCGCTACAATCGATGCGTCGGCCGTGGCAGGGTATCGAGCTGATCGCCCGGGCATGAGCTGGTGCTGGGGTCGTGCCGGGGACCCTCCCCCAGGGCCGCTGTGAATACGTCCGTGTACGCTCTGGCTCAAACATCCCTGTTTTCGACAGCCCTGGTGGAGGATCCCCGGCACGGCCCCTTCCTTCGCGCCTGTGCACATACTGCGCCACTTCCGGACGCGGCCGACGCTTTAGGTGCGCGCCGGGAACTTGTATAATCCGCGGCGTCATTGGGGAGTAGCCGCCCTCCTGCTTGAGAGGGGCCTGCGTCAACACACTTGGCCGTTCGGCCGTGGTGCAGGCAGCTTCCGGGCCTGGCAAGACCTTTGACCATGCCGCCTCCGGTCGGGCCGGAGGGGTGGCGTGGTCACTGGTTCACCGTCCGGCCCCGGAGCGTTCCAAGTGGAAGGTTTTCTCGTCGCCACCGGACTGGTGGCCCTTGCCGAGATCGGGGACAAGACACAGCTTCTGGCCTTCGTTCTCGCCGTACGATTCCGCAGACCCGTTCCGATCGTCGCGGGCATCCTCGTTGCGACCCTGGCCAACCACGGCGTCGCGGCCGGGTTCGGCGTCTGGCTTGCCGCCCTGGTGCCGCCCGATGCGCTGCGTTGGCTGCTGGGTCTGTCATTCATTGCCATGGCGGCGTGGGTGCTGGTGCCGGACGAACTGGAGGCCAACGGCCCGCAGGCGGCGAGTCGCGGCGCATTCGCCGCGACCGTGGTCGCGTTCTTTCTCGCCGAGATGGGCGACAAGACCCAGGTCGCAACGGTGGCGCTCGCCGCCGAGTACATCGAGATTGTACCCGTGCTGGCCGGCACCACCCTCGGCATGATGATTGCCAATGTTCCAGCGGTGTACCTGGGCGAGCGCTGCTCGCACCGGGTGCCCATGAAACTGATGCGCGGAGCGGCCGCCGCGTCCTTCGTCCTGTTCGGGGTGGCAGTACTGCTGGGAGCGGGTAGCTGAGCCGGGTGGTGGAAGCCGTCCGAGAAAGTCCAATCACATCTTTATCAGAACCTTCCGGCCGCGCATCACGGGGTATTGACCCGTATGCTCGACCGCATGCGCACCTGATGTGCCGGGCGGCCGCCTACAGTCGTATAGAGATGTTCGGGAATTGGTAGTGGCTCAGTTTGAAACTGAGGAATCTATAAACTATTGACTGGCGGGCAAGCTGGATTGCTTCGCTACGCTCCCTGACAATGTGTCCAATTGATCAGAGCTGCCCTGGTAACGGCACGGTCTCTTCCTTACTGCCCGTGTTCAACTGAGCCACTACCCGGGATTTGCTTCCCTCTCGCGGCTCTGGTAAATGCCTGTATCATGAAGCCGGGTCATGAACAGCCGCACGTGCCCAGGGCACGGGACCGGACCATCAGGCAGCATCTGGTCGATACTCTGCGCGACGGCCCGGTCTCCGTCGGGGCGCTTTCAGGTGAAATCGGGCTTCCGGAGAAGCAGATACAGGACCATCTCGAGAGCCTGCGCAGGCAGGTCCGGCTTGTGATCACTCCGGCGCGGTGCGCCAGTTGCGGCTTCGAGTTCACGAACAGGCGGCGGACCCGGAAACCGGGAAAATGCCCCGGCTGCCGGAGCACGCATATCGACGAACCGTTGTATTCTCTCGGGCCTGAATAGAATTTCCGGTCCCGGAAGCGGATCGCATTCCCAGTCACGATGAACAGATGCCAGTTGGAGGCTTCCCCATGTCAGACAAACCATTGAGCAGATTTCCGGTGCCCGAGCTCGACGAGCTCCCGGATGATATCCGGGAGCGGATCCTGGCCGTTCAGGAGAAGTCCGGCTTCGTGCCCAATGTTTTCCTCGCTCTGGCGCATCGTCCCGACGAGTTCCGGGCGTTTTTCGCCTACCACGACGCGCTGATGGAGAAGCAGAGCGGACTGACCAAGGGCGAGCGGGAGATGATCGTCGTGGCGACATCAGGCCTGAACGAGTGCATCTATTGTGTGGTCGCCCATGGCGCGATACTCCGCATTCGCGAGAAGAACCCGTTGATCGCCGACCAGGTGGCGACCAACTATCGAAAGGCGGATATCACGGACAGGCAGAGAGCCATGCTGGATTTCGCCGCGAAGGTATCCCTGAACGCGCAGGAGATCGGCGATGCGGATTACGACGCGCTGCGCGCCCACGAGTTCAGCGATGAGGATATCTGGGATATAGGCGCCATAGCCGGGTTCTTCGCCCTGTCCAACCGCCTCGCCAACATGTTGACACTGCGCCCCAATGACGAGTTCTACCTCCTGGGGCGTGTGCCGAAGTAATGGCGCCCCGGCACCGGCCCCCGTTCCCCGTCGCCGGTTTCCAAATCGGGCCGTGGCCTGCGGGAATTCTCCGTTTGCTGACGGCTCAGTACATTCTGAAGGTTTCGATATCAGTGGCAGGGCACACTAAGATTTAAGTCGTGACTGAAAGTCGAGCATCCGCCGCACTGGAATCCGGCGCGCAGCGTTATCGCCAGGGCGTGCCCGCGCGTGAAACCCACATCAACCCGACCAGGGAACAGTGATGAAGCATCTGATCCTCGTTCTGTGCCTGATCGCCGGTGCGGCCTCGGCGCAGATTTATACCTGGACCGACGAGTCGGGTCAGGTGCATTTCAGCGACGTTCCGGACCTTGCGTACGATACCGAAGCGGTAACAGTGGAAATCAACGGCTACCAGAACGTCACTCACTCGGACACCGATGCGGCGACACCCCCGGGCAGAGTGGTCATGTATGCCACGAGCTGGTGTCCCTATTGCAGAAAGGCGAGAAACTACTTCAGGGACAACGGAATCCCCTTTACGGAGTACGACATCGAGAAGAATGCCCGGGCGCGCCGGGAGTACGACGCGCTTGGCGCAAGAGGGGTACCGGTGATCCTGGTGGGAAAAAATAGAATGAACGGCTTCAGTGCCGCGGGATTCGAGAAACTCTACAGATGAAGGCACGCAGCACCGGGGAGATGATCTTGTGAGCGAGGAGCATTTCGAAACCTTCGACCGGAATGGCGCGCCCACCGGGCTCGTGCCGCGGTCCCGGGTGCACCGGGAGGGCCTGTGGCATCGCGCCGCCAATATCTTCCTGTTCCGCCCCGACGGCCAACTACTGCTGCAGCGCCGTCATCCGGGCAAGGACGTATGGCCCGGGGCCTGGGACCTGAGCGTGGCCGAGCATCTCAAGCCGGGGGAGACGTACCTCGAGGCGGCCCTGCGGGGGCTTCGTGAAGAGCTCGGTGTCGTCGATGTCTCCCTCGAGCCGTTGGGCGGCGTCGTGGCGTCCCGGATTGTGGACCAGCATGCCGGCGTCCACGATTGTGAGCTGCAACAGGCATACCGGCTGGTGTTCGAAGGTGCCGTGTCGCCGGACCCGGAGGAAGTGACGGCAACGGCCGAGTTCACCCTCGAGGAGCTGGCGAGGGCGTTCGTCCGGCGGCCGGGAGACTTCACGCCCTGGTTTCGCGAATCCGTGGAACGGCTCGACCTGTTCAGTGCCCGGACCACAGGTGAGCCACGACCGTAGAATCGGAGCCTATAAGTTGACTCGTCGTCGGCAGTGCCAACCGGCTCGCAGCGAGAGCGGCCGCTCCGCGGCCGGCTGCTGTGACACCGACGCGCCGCTGATGCTGCTGCGCGGCCGGCAGACCGGGACGCTGTACGGTGTCCTGGGCATCAATGCAGTGATGTTCGTGGTGATATCGGCGGCGGCCCTGTACAGCATGTCCTCTGCGCTGCTGTCCGATGCCCTGGACAATCTCGGTGACGCCCTCACCTATGGGCTGAGCCTGTATGCGGTGTCTCGAAGCGGTGAGGTCAAGGCCCGGATCGCCATTTTCAAGGGCGGGCTGATTTTCCTGGCGGCCTGCGGCGTGGGAGCACAGATCATCTATAAGCTGTTCGTGCCGGTCGTCCCGGTGTTCGAGATCATGGGGACGTTCGCCGTCCTGGCCCTGGTGGCGAACTCACTCTGCCTGCTTCTCCTTTTTCGCCACCGGAACGACGACATCAATATGAGCTCGGTCTGGGAATGCTCCCGCAACGACGTGGTGTCGAATGTCTCGGTAATCGTCGCCGCGGGCGCTGTATGGCTGACCAGTTCGGGCTGGCCGGATCTGGCCGTCGCCCTGTGCCTGTTGGCTTTTCTGATGCGCTCGGCGCTCGGCGTGATCCGCAGCGGTCTGCAAGAACTGCACGCTGAGACCGCATCCGACCACGAACCCCGGGGGAAAGTGTAAAATATGCAGGCATGAGTGAACGGAAAAAGAAGCAGTACCTGGATCAGCATCCGGATCTCGTGCATTCGGAGGACATGAAGGTGACCTCCCACGTACAGCGCAAGGACGGGGAGTGGGTCATCAATACCATCATGATCGACGGATACGAAGTGCCTTTTCGGTACAAGCGCAAGAAGCAGTACAAGAATCTCGAGGGCGCGCGGGTGAATATGACCTACTACCCGTGCACCGAATCGGTGGCGGGGGTCGATTTCGAGGTGATGAACGTCGTGCGCATAACGGTCGCCTGACCGTTCCCGGCCCGGGGTTCTGGCGACACCTCATATCGGGGCTTCAGGAGCAACCGGGCTGCTACGGGATTCAGCGCAACACCAGCGGCATCCCCTGGACGCCGGCATTGCTCCGGTTCGACGGCCTGCATGACCGGAAGGGCCGGGGCCGGGGGCTGTCCCCCAGGGCTGTCGAAAACAGGATGTGTGAGCCAGAGCGTACAGAGAAGTATTCCATCCTTCGGTCCGCAAACGGCACTTCCCTGTGCCGCTCCTCACAGCGGCCCTGGGGGACAGCCCCCGGCACCGGCTCCGTTTTCCCTCGGCGATTCCGAAATCGGACCGCGGGGCGCCCTGGCGCCCGATGGCTTACGAATTTCCTGAAAGCCGCAGCATCCATGGCGGCATACACCAAAGTCGTTTCCGTTCAGACCCGGTGCACTCCGCCGCTGGAATCGCTCTATCGGCTATCGCACCGTAATGCAGGTGCAGGGCGCCATGTTCGTGACCTTGTGGGAAACGCTGCCCACCAGCAGGCCGGCCAGGTCGCTCAGGCCGCGGCTCCCCATGACGATCATGTCGGCATGGGTTTCCTTGGCGCTTTCCACGATCCGGTGTGCCGGACTGCCTTCCTCAACTTCCGTGGTGATTTCGCTGATGCCGCAATTCGTGGCGTACTCCCTGGCGAACTCCAGCTCCCTGGAGCCGGCCTGCTTCAACTCGTCCGGAGACGTACGCAGTGTGATGGCCGAGCCGCCCAGTGCCATGGTGTGCTCCCGAATGGGCGATTGCGTGATGTGAATGAGATGAACTGCCGCGCCGTACTTGCTCGCGAGATCACAGCCGAGATGCAGCGCCTTTTTCGAGTGCTGGGAACCGTCTACCGGGATAAGTATCTGGGATATCATGGTTTACCTTCGGGTAAATTCGTGTGCATTTGCTTATCAACGTCCATCCCTTGACATGGGTGCCCGCGGCCGCCAGTTCAACCCGTCAGCTCCGGACTGGGGCGCTCACGGGGCGCGCCTGGCCGGAGCCGCCCCCCGGCCCAGCGCCTGCGGCGTGCCCACGGCCGCTTCCCGGGGCAGGGGAGCCATGCCGCAGTTGGTGCATGGGAAGCGGAGTCGGTCTGTCGTTCGGTCCCGATGCGCTGGTGCCGGCCGCGGCCGGTTCGGTTACCATGCCGCCCCATGGCCGGAAAGCTCATGACGGTATTCGGTGGTACCGGCTTTCTGGGCCGCCATGTAGTTCGAGCGGGACTGGCGGCCGGCTGGGACGTCCGGATCGCCGCCCGTGCTCCCCGCCCGGAGTCGGTCGATGTAGATCCCGTTAAGGTGGAACGGTTCGCGGTCGACATACGGAATCCCGAGGCGGTGGCTGCGGCGGTCCATGGCGCGACGGCCGTCGTCAACGCGGTATCGCTCTACGTGGAGAACCGCCACTCCTCCTTCGAGTCGATCCACGTCCTCGGCGCGGGCCATGTCGCCCGGGCGGCCAGTCGGGTATCGGCCCGGCTCATCCATGTATCCGGTATCGGCGTCGATCACCGTTTGCGGTCTTCCTACATCCGCGCCCGGGCGCTGGGTGAGGAACGGGTCCGGGATGTGTATCCGGACAGCGTGATCCTGAGACCCAGTGCCTTGTTCGGCTCCGGTGATGCGCTGTTGTCCACCATGACCGGGTTGGTCGAGCGGCTGCCGGTGATTCCGCTGTTCGGCACGGGTGACAGCCGGATCCAGCCGGCGGCGGTGAATGACGTCTCCCGGGCGGTGTTGGCCGCCCTGGCACGGCCGGATGCGCGGGCCGGGACGTACGAGCTCGGCGGGCCGGTGGTATACACCTATCGGCAGCTGTTCGAAGGCATCGCCGCGCGCCTGGAACGCCGGCGATGGTTCATTCCCGTGCCCTACTTGCTGTGGAACCTCGCCGCCGTCGTGGCTTCCCCACTGAAGGCCCCGCCGGTAACCCGCGACCAGATCGAGCTCGTGCGCCGCGACAACGTCGTGACCGGCGACCGTACGTTCCAGAGCCTGGGCATGGGCAGCGGGTGTTTGACGAATATACTGGACGTCGTATCCTATGAGGGAGGAGGCTGTCAGCCTCGACGCGGTCCATGATCATCAGATTGAAGCGGGTGTATGAGAGTCCGCACGAGAACGACGGCCGGCGCATTCTCGTGGACCGGATCTGGCCGCGCGGCCTGTCGAAGGCGAAGGCGGCCCTGGATTACTGGATGAAGGACATTGCCCCCAGCGATGAGCTTCGAAAGTGGTTCGACCACCGGGACGAGCGATGGGATGAGTTCCGGCGGGCGTATCTGGCGGAGCTCGACCAGCACGGAGACCGGCTCGCGGAGCTGGAATCCCTGGCCAAGAAGGAAACCGTCACGTTGTTGTTTGCGGCGAAGGACGAGTTGCGGAACAACGCCGTCGTGATTCGCGAGTGGCTGCACTGCAAGGGCTAGGGGCGGAGAAGTTGAAACGCTGACCGCCGCTGCCCCGGTTGCGATCCCCTCACTCCTCCAACCAGCTCGCGAAGCGCTCCTGCAGTCTGTCGCCGGTGCGCGCATACCACTCGTGGTCCTTGCGTATGGCGCGTTCGAAATTCGGCGGGTAGGTGGGCAGGTGCGGACGCATATCGATACCGGTTGCCGCGTGTTTCCAGACCTGGGCGGATGCCGATTCGCGGGCCGGTCCGTAGGAGATGTACCTGGCCTGTTCAGCGAGTTGCCGGGTGCTCGTGGCGAAACGCACGAACCGGCGGGCGAGGTCGGTATTCGGCGCACCCCGGGGGATCGCGAGCAGCGAGTAATCGTACAGCTGCGCATCCCACAAGGTCTGTATGGGCAAGCCGTCGTTCACGGCGGCATCGAAAAAACGCCCATTGTATCCGGACGCCATGACGACTTCGCCTTCCGCCAGCAGCCTTGCGGGCGTGGCGCCGTCCTCCCACCAGATGATCCAATCCTTGATGGCGTCAAGCCTCCTGAAGGCCAGATCGAGGCCGCGGTCCGTGCTGAGAAGATTGTAGATTTCCTCGACCGGCACGTCGTAGGAGCGCAGCGCCCATTCCAGTATGGCTATGGGCTCGCGCTGAAGGGCGCGCTTGCCGGGAAACCGCTCCAGGTCGAACAGGTCCGACACCTTGGTGGGTTTATGGACTGAAAACGCCCGGGCATCGAATGCCAGGACCGTTGCATAGATCACCTCGCCTACTGCGCAGCGGGTCAGCGCCCCGGGATAGAAGTCCGCTCGGGCCGGCGTGCCGTCCGGGGCCGGCGGCAGCTCGTCGTCGTCGATCGGCTTCAGAAGCCCGCGATCGCAGGCTCTGATGCTGTCGGATTTCACGAGGTCAATGACGTCCCAGGCGACATTGTCGTTTTTTACCTGCTGTTGAAGCTCGTCGATGCCGCCGTTGTATTGCTCGGTTCTGATCTCTATGCCCGTGAGCGCCGTGAACGGCTCGAAATACGCCTTGGTCTGGCTGCGTTCGTAGGCGCCTCCCCAGGTCAGGACGGTCAGCGTTTCGGCGGCGCAGATTCCGCTCATCGCCAGGCACAGCAGCAATACCGTGCATCGAACTGGAAAGTGACGCTCAGGCCGCGGCATTTTCCTCGCGCCGTATCTCTTCGAGGGTATGAAGGTAGGCCTGGACGATGGCGGCCTCGGGTACGACTCCCATGAGCCGGGACTCCTCGACGACCGGAATGCTTTCACCGACAAAGCTCTCCAGTCTGGACATGGCGTCCCAGATCGAGTCGTCGGGGCTCAGGACCAGGGGTTCCGGGACGGCGTATGCGGCGGCGTCGCCGTTCAGGGACGAATCGGCCACAGCAAGCTCCATCAGCCTGTTCATGGTGACGGTACCGGTATAGGCGCCGGATTCGGTCACTACATAGGCCTCGCTGCGACCGTCTGCGATCAGGGCGTCGCGTACGGCGATGAGAGGGGTCGTGGGTGCCACTTTCGTGTAGTCGGAGCTCAGAAATTCGCGGAGCGTGCGTTGCCTCATCATGACCTTGTCGCGGCCCAGGCTGAGGTCGAAGCCCCGCGACAGCAACTGCCGGTCGAACAAGGATCGGCCGAAGATGCGGTAGCCGATGAGGTTGGCAAACGCGACGCTGACCATGGCGGCGGTGGCGAGATCGTAGTTGCGTGTCAGCTCGAACACGATCAGTATGGTGGTGAGGGGTGCGCCGATCACGGGGCTGGTGACCGCCACCATGCCGCACACGGCATAAATGGCGATGTGCGACCGGTCGTCCCCCGCCAGCCATTCCATACCCGTTCCCGCCAGGGCCCCGAACAGGATGCCGATCAACAGTGCCGGCGAGAATACACCGCCGGCGAACCCGAAACCCAGGCACAATGCGGTGACCACCAGCTTGGCCACCAGCGTGACCGCCAGCTCCGGCGGGGTAAAGGCGCCCTCGATGATGGCGAAGCGCAGAACTTCCTTGCCGATGCCGAGGACGTCCGGTATCTGCAGGGCGACGATGCCCAGCATCATACCCGCTAGTGCGGGCTTGACCGGTCCGGGCAACGGCAGGTTTTGCGAGATCCGTCCCGAGACCATGATCGCGCGCATGTACACCATGGCGATCACGGCGCCTGCCATGCCGATGCCAATGAAGGCCAGGTACTCGTAGGGACTGACGACCTGCACATCCTCGATCCTGAACAGCGGTGGACGCTCGAAAACGACGTTTGCCACGACGTAACCCAGCGTGGCGGACACGGTAATGGGCGCGAATGCGCGCAGAGAGTAGTGGCGGAGTATCACCTCATGGGCGAATACCAGGCCGGCTATGGGCGCGTTGAAGGCCGTGGATATCGCCGCCGCCGCGCCGCATCCAATGGCGATAGTGCCGAGGTAGCGCCCCGCTCCCGCGACCCGGCTGATCCAGGAGCCCAGGGAGGCACCCATGTGAACCAGGGGGCCGTACTGCCCGACGGATGCGCCGGCGCCGAGTCCGACACAGGCCGCCGCCGCCGTGAGGGCCCCCGCACGAGCCGGCATGGCGCCTTCCATACTCTGGGCCGTGTAGATGGCATCCGCCGGCCCGTGGGGGCGTCTGTCGGGGATGAGTGCACACAGCACGCCCACTACGAGCCCTCCCAGGGTCGGCACGGCTATGGTCACCGCGACGAGCCAGGGCTCGTTGGCGGCCAGCATGCGGCTGCGGGGTGAAACGAACAGCGCGTCGTTCAGCCAGACGATCGCCTCGACGAATCCCACCGCAGCAATCGCCACCACGCAGCCGACGAGGAAGCCCAGCAGCGTCACCACCGAGACGCTCCGGATCATGCTGTAAGAAGCACCCGGTGGTGCTGCATTCGGGACTCCACTGTGCTCATGATTGCGATTCGTGGGCATTGGCTTGTTGTTCTTGTCCTCGGGTTTGCCACGGGATCGTCCTAGTGCACCCCGCCACCAATATTGCACCATTCAGCGGCCCGCAATGCGAGGCTAGATCCAGGTACACTAGGACCAAAATGTTGACATATCGCCGTAACGATTGAAACTCCGGGCCGGACCCGGCCCGTTCGAATAGAGAAGGATCCAACCCGTGACCGACTCCCTGCCGTCAACCCGACTCGACAAATGGCTTTGGGCCGCCCGTTTCTATAAGACCCGGCAACTCGCTGCCGATTCCATCAAGGGCGGACATGTGACCGTGAACGGCGTGCGCGCCAAGCCGGCGCGGACCGTGAAGCTTGGTGACCGTATCGGCGTTCGCAAGCCGCCTTTCGACTTCGATATTGAAGTGCTGGAGCTGCGTGAGCGCCGAGTGTCCGCCGTGGAGGCGCAGAAGATGTATGTCGAAACCCGGGAAAGCATCGATACCCGTGAGCAGCTGCGACTGACGCTTCGCAATCAGTCGCAGCAGATCATGTACGATACCCGGAAACCGGACAAGCGGGAACGCCGCCACGGGCGCGAACGGAAGCGGGGAGGGTAGAGTGCCGGATATTTCCCCGCGCGAGCGATCGTGCAATCCACTCAAAGACCAGGTCATGAACAAACAATGAGAGGCGTATTTCTGGATTCCGACACCATCAGTGTCGACGACGACATCGACTTGTCGCCGATGCATGAGCTGCCGGACATAGAATGGGCGTGGCACGGCGCCACGCGTCCTGGTGAGACAGCAGACCGAATTGAAGGCTGCGGAATAGTCGTGACGAACAAGGTGGTGCTGGACGCGGACTCGCTGGCGCGGGTCGCGGACACGCTGAAGCTGATCGTGATCGCGGCCACCGGCACCAACAACGTGGACCTGGACGCGGCGGCCCGGCACGGCATCACCGTTTGCAATGTCCGGGGCTACGGAACCCCGTCGGTAGTGCAGCATGTCTATGCCCTGATCCTGGCGCTCACTACCCAGCTTCCCCGGTATGTCAGCGCGGTTGCGAATGGCCGGTGGCAGCGCCATCCGCAGTTCTGCATCCTGGATTTTCCCATCCGCGAGCTGAATGGCCTGAAGCTGGGTATCGTCGGGTTCGGTACTCTTGGACGGGGGGTGGCGGACGTGGCGCCGGCGTTCGGCATGGACGTCCTGGTGGCGCAGCGCCCCGGAGGCGGGGAGCGGAAAGGCCGCATACCCCTGGATGAGCTGCTGCCCCGGGTCGACATATTGAGCCTCCATTGCCCGTTGACCGACGACACCCGGGACCTGATCGGCCGGCGGGAACTGCAGGTGATGAAGAACGACGCCCTGCTTATCAATACCGCGCGCGGCGGTATCGTAAATGAGAACGACCTGGTAGATGCCCTGTGCGGCGGTGAGATCGGCGGTGCGGCATTCGACGTGCTCACCACGGAGCCGCCGGAAGGCGGCAATGTGCTGCTGGATGCGGACCTGCCGAATCTCATTGTCACTCCCCACATCGCCTGGGCGAGCCGGGAGTCCCGTCAGCGGGTTGTCGACATAGTGGCCGGCAATATTGATGCGTGGGCCTCAGGCAATCCGGTCAACGTCGTCTAAACACGCATGTTCGCCTCGCTGCCGCCGCTTACCCTGTACATTCACCTGCCCTGGTGTATGCGGAAGTGCCCGTACTGTGATTTCAATTCCCACGAGATCCGGGGCTCGATCCCCGAGGCGGACTACGTCGATGCACTGCTCGCCGATCTGGAGCAGGACCTGCCCGGGGTCTGGGGCCGCGTATGCCATGCGGTGTTCATCGGCGGAGGGACGCCCAGCCTGTTCTCCGCCGACAGCATCGATCGTTTGCTGTCCGGGGTCCGTGCGCGGCTTCCCCTCGCGCCGGAAGCGGAAATCACCCTGGAGGCGAATCCCGGCAGCAGTGAAGCGGCGGCGTTCTCCGGATTTCGGGCGGCGGGGGTGAATCGTTTGTCAATCGGCGTCCAGAGCTTCAACGCCGCCCACCTCAAGGCCATCGGGCGGATTCACGATCCGGACGATGCCATGGCGGCGGTGGCGGCGGCCCGCCAGGCGGGGTTCGAGAACATCAACCTCGATCTCATGTTCGGCCTGCCTGGACAGACCTTCCCGGATGCGATGAGCGACGCCGGGACCGCCGTGGACTCGGGTCCCGAGCACCTTTCGTTCTACCAGCTGACCCTGGAGCCGAATACGCGTTTCCACCGGCATCCGCCGGAGCTGCCGGAGGATGAGGTCACCTGGGAAATGCAGCAGCAAATTGGGGCGTTGCTGTCAGCAAACGGGTATGAGCAATACGAGGTGTCCGCCTACGCCCGGCCGGGCCGGCGCTGTTTTCATAACCTGAATTACTGGCGTTTCGGCGACTATCTCGGCATCGGTGCGGGGGCCCACTCGAAGATCACCGCCCCCGACGGGATCCAACGCCGCACCAAAGTCCGCAGCCCCGGCTCCTACCTCCGGAAATCCGCGGGCGATGACCGCATCGCGTCGAGCCGTCGCGTCGGCGGCGACGATGCTGTGTTCGAGTTCCTGCTCAATGCCCTGCGGCTCAAGGAGCCGGTTTCCGTATCCATGCTTCAACAGCGCACCGGCCGGACAGTGGCCGGGATCATGGATGCTGTTAAACAGGCGGAGCGGGACGGGCTGATCCGGATGGACGGCGGCGCCCTGTCAACCACGGACCGGGGTTTCCGTTTTCTCAATGAGCTGCTGGAGCGGTTTCTGCCGAATGCATCCAGCCGGACGGAATCCGCATAACGCGGGATACGCCCGCGACCAACCACCGGGGAAGGGGGTAGTGGCTCAGTTTGAATATGCGCGCCAATGTTTTGGTGTATCAGGGCCGGAGGGGCATCCCCCAGGGCCGCTGTAAATACATCCATGTACGCTCTGGCTCAAACATCCCTGTTTTCGACAGCCCTGGAGGATGCCCCTCCGGCCCTGGTCCAATCATTCATTCAAACTGAGCCACTACCGGGCAGGGGCATACGATTTGTCGGAACGTAGCCCGGCCTACATAATACCCGCAACTGAATAACGCAATACCGGAATCGCTCTATGGAAGTCGTCTCCATCATCGCTGCAACCATGGGCGTCGCCTGGGCGAGCGGCATCAATCTCTACGCCGCCGTGGTTATGCTGGGCTGGATGGGCAGCACCGGGCAGATTGATCTGCCGCCGGGCCTCGAGATTCTGGAGAGTCCCGGCGTCATGCTTGCCGCCGCCGCCATGTACTGCGTGGAGTTTTTCGCCGACAAGTTCCCCGGTGTCGATACGGGCTGGGACGCGCTGCACAGCTTCATCCGGATTCCCGCCGGAGCCATGCTGGCCGCCGGTGCCATCTCTCCGCTCGGCCCCGAAGCGGAGCTCATCGGGCTGATCCTGGGCGGCTCCCTGAGTGCCGGCGCTCATTTCACGAAAGCGGGCAGCCGTGTTCTGATCAACACCTCACCCGAGCCGTTCAGCAACTGGACGGCGTCTGTCGGCGAGGATGTGCTGGTAATCGCCGGTCTGTGGACGGCGCTGAACCATCCGATCCTGTTCATCGTGCTGTTGGTCGCTTTCATCGCTCTGGTGATCTGGCTGGCGCCGAAGATCTGGCGCGGCGTCCGGAAAGTCTGCGCAAAGATCCGTGGCTGGTTCAAGGGCAGCCCCGCGGAACCGCCTTCGATTCCGCCGTCCTCCCCGGGGGACGCCACGAACGGCGACAGCAGGAAGCCCGCCGACAAGCCGCGGCTCGAATGATGTTGCTCCGGGGTCGCGGGTGGACGGGGCCGGCGGACAGGCTCCTCGCCTCCAGGATACCGGTGGGCTGAAACAGACATGCTGTGGGTGAAGTCCTTCCATATCATCTTCGTGGTGACCTGGTTCGCAGGCCTTTTCTACCTGCCCCGACTTTTCGTCTATCACGCCATGAGCGCAGACGACGTCAGCAACGAGCGGTTCAAGGTCATGGAACGAAAGCTTCTGGCGGGTATCATGACACCGAGCGCCGTGCTGGCCGTCGGCAGCGGCCTCTGGCTGTGGCTCGGATACGGGTTTTCCGGCGGCTGGCTGCACGCAAAAGTGGCGCTGGTGGCGATCCTGGTTGTCTACCATGGGTGGTGTGCCAGGCTGGTGCAGGATTTCAAGCACGACCGGAACAGCAGGACCCACGTCTGGTATCGTTGGTTCAACGAGTTCCCCGTTCTCCTGCTGGTGGCAATCGTAATCCTCGTGGTGCGGAAGCCGTTCTGAGAGCCCGTTCCAGGACCACGCGTCGGCCAAGTCCGGCCCCGGCGTCGGCGTGCCGGACGGAATAGCGTCGGATATGAATCCCCGCCGGTTTTGAGCTCTGCCCAGGTTGCCCGCAACGCGACATGTTCCACGTCATCCTCTACCAGCCGGAGATCCCGCCCAACACAGGGAACGTCATGCGATTGTGTGCCAATACGGGCTGCCAGCTTCACCTGATCGAGCCCCTGGGGTTTGAACCCGATGACCGCCAGTTGCGGCGGGCGGGACTGGACTACGGAGACTGGTCCCGGGTGCACCGCCATCCCGGCCTCGACGCGTGCATCGCCCGCGTGGGTATTCGCCGGCTGTTCACTTTGTCCACCCGGCACAAGCGGCTCTATACGGAACCGGGGTACGAGGCCGGCGACGGTTTCCTGTTCGGGCCGGAAACCCGCGGTTTGCCCATCGGGGTGCGGGAGAGCGTGCCGCCGGAACGCCGCATACGCCTGCCCATGCGACCCAACAACCGGAGCCTGAACCTGGGCAACTCGGTGGCGGTCATGGTTTATGAAGCCTGGCGCCAGAACGGATTCGCGGGAATGTAGGCCCTGTTTCGGCCCCGGGGTGCCCACCCACGGGAGGGACAACCCCGGTTTCGGCCTATTCGGGTTTCGGGTCGCGGCTCAGCAGCAGCTCCACCGCCCTGGCAGGCGGCAGTCCTTCATATACGACCCGGTACACCTGTTCGGTGATGGGCATGTCGACATTCAGTCTTCGCGCCATGGCGTACAATTCATGCACCGTCTTGATCCCTTCAACCGCCTGGCCGATCTCGGCCATGACCGTTTCCAGGGCTTTGCCCTGTCCGAGCCCGATTCCCGCGCGACGGTTGCGGGACTGGTTGTCGGTGCAGGTGAGGACGAGATCACCCACTCCGGTCAGGCCCATGAAGGTTTGCGGCTTCCCCCCCAGCGCGACGCCGAGGCGGTTCATCTCCGCCAGGCCGCGGGTGATCAGGGCGGCGCGTGCGTTGGCGCCGAAGCCCAGCCCGTCGCTGATCCCGGCGGCGAGGGCCATGACATTCTTGATGGCCCCACCAAGCTGGACGCCGGCGATGTCGTCGTTGGTGTACACCCGGACCTGCCCGCCCCGAAGCCAGCCGGCAACCCGCTCCGCTGCATCGGTGGTGTCGGCGGCCACGGTGAGCGCCGTGGGCAGGCCGAGGGCCACCTCGCCGGCGAAGCTGGGTCCGGACACCACCGCCCGGACGGCGTTCGGCATGAGCTCGGCCGCCACCTCGCTGAGCAGGACGGCTCGTTTGTCGTCGAATCCTTTCGTGCCCCATGCCAACAATGCCTGGTCGCCGGTGTACAACGGAGCGACGCGCTCGAGGGTGGCGCGAAACGCATGACTGGGTACGACAACGAGCAGCCCGGAAGTGCCGGCGATGGCCCGGGCCATATCGCTGTAGACGTGGAGATCGGCGGGGAACGATATGTCCGGGAGGTAACGCTGGTTCTCCCTGCTGTCGTGCATCGCGGCGGCATGCGCGGGATCGATGGTCCAGAGGCGGGCCGTACATCCGTTGCGGGCGATCAGCAGTGCCAGGGCAGTTCCCCAGGAACCCGCGCCCAGGATCGTGATCGCCGGTGTGTCCGATCGGGTGCTCATTGCGATGCGGCAGGTCGTCCGTTGGCGACCCGTTGGTTGTTTCGGAAACCGCTCATATCATTCAGTGCCAACTCCTCTACTCCACGGTACTTGTCGAACCATAACGGCCGCGCTGTCGCGCTTTAGGACTCGTTTGCTCCACTGGTGACATGGTGGCTTTCAGAGCTTTCTGAACCGTCTGATGTGGGAGCGGTCCGCAGGCGGCGGCCCGGTTTGAAAACCAGAGTCAGAGAATGGGCCGGTGCCGGGGGCCATCCCCCAGGGCCGCTGTAAATACATCCGTGTACGCTCTGGCTCAAACTTCCCTGTTTTCGACAGCCCTGGGGGATGGCCCCCGGCACCGGCCACCCCGATCATGCGGGTGTGCAACCGGGCCAGCGCCGGCGGACCGGTCCGGCTCCTGTCGCGTTGAAAACAATCTGAAAGCCACATTAGCAGTGGCGGGGGACATCAGGTGGAAGTCTTGTCCGCATCCGCGGCGGGCTCGCCGTTTCCGGGCGTCTGTCCGTTTCCGTCCTGCTCCTTGCCGGTTCTGCTCTGGACTTTCCTGCGGTAAAGGGACTCGAAATTCACGGGAGCGAGAAGAAGCTGGGAAAAGCCGCCTCGTACCACCAGCTCATTGATGGCTTCCCGGGCGAAGGGGAACAGCATGTTCGGACATGCAACCTCCAGCGCGGCCACCAGGCCCTTGTCCGGCTCGACCCCGGAGATCTCGTACACGCCAGCCTGCTGAACCTCCGCGAGGAATACATCCTTCTCTTCCAGCCGTCCGTTGACGGTTACGGTAACGATCGATTCGTATATGTCATCCCCCAGTGCCTCGTGGCTGACGTTGAGCTGAACGTCAATGGTCGGAGTGGCATTGCCCTGCCTGAAGATTCCCGGGGACATGGGAGATTCGAACGACATGTCCTTTACATATACCTTGCGCAGCTCGAATTTCTGGTTCTGATTGTCAGCCATTACGTATCACCATTATCTATGGTTTTGCTCGCCATGAAAGCAATCCTGAGTATGCCCTCTCAAGTTTCCCGGTGTCAGCCCCGCTTCACGGGGAGGTTTTCCTTTTCCCAGGCGCTCATGCCGCCGCTCAGGACATATACCTTTTCAAAACCGCTCTTGACCAGTTGTTTGGCGACGGAGTGCGATTTGTTGCCCATCCTGCATACGAGAATGACGTTCCTGTTTTTGTGCTTTTCGATCGGTTTCAGGTCCTTGGACAGGGTTTTCGCGGGCATGTTGACCGACTCCGGAATGTGGGCTTTCTTGTAGTCCGCCGGGTCGCTGACGTCAACGACCACGGATTTTTCCCGGGTCAACTGGGGCATTTCGAACACCGATACGGACTTGACCCCGGAAGCCCGTTTCAGAAGCGGCTCGGCGGCCAACATGCCCAGTATCGCCACCAGGGCAGCGAACAGATACCAGTTTTCGACTACGAATTCGGTGAACATGCTTTCGCGCTGCGGCCGTTGCGTGGGCGCGTGAGATTACCGGTAATCCGAATCCGGGACAAGCCGGGAGGGGCGGCGGATCGATCAGGCCCGGTCGCAGAAAGCCGAGCGCAGGGACGTCATCAACTTCAGAATATTCGGGTCGCGAATGCGGTAGTAGACCTTGTTCGCGTCCTTGCGGCAGTCCAGTATTCCCTTGTCACGCAGAATTGACAGATGTTGTGAAATATTGCTCTGGGATGTGCCGACCCGGTCCACGAGTTCCTGGACCCCGATTTCCCCCGCCCGGCCAAGGATGCAGAGGATCTTGAGCCTCAGGGGATGGGCCATGGCCTTAAGAGATCTCGATGCCTGGTCAATATCGGCATCGTTTGTCAGGAATGTTTCGACGAAATCGACGCCCGTCCGGCGGGAATCCGGACTGGATTGAGTTTCAGACAACTTACGACAACTCCATAAGAGTTCAGTAATAGACTAATATATACAAGGTGCGCGCCGCATTACAACACTTTTTACGGGGGATTCTCCGCTTGGGTGGGGCGGCGGCCATCGCCGCGTGGTTGCTGACCGCCGCCGGGGCCGCGGCCCAGTCCGAGCCGTCGAAGGCGCAGGTGGAGCGAGAGCTCCAGGAGTTGCGCCACCGCATGGAGTCGGTACAGTCCCGGCTTCAGGAAGACCGCGGCGAGCGTGACGACCTGGAGGAGCGCATCGAATCCCTGGACCGCGACGTCGCGGGGCTGGCGGCGAAAATCCGGCGGACGGAACAGGACCAGTCGGAGCTTCGGGCGGAGATCGAGCGTCTCGAGGAAAGGCAACGGGAGCTGCGACGGCGGATGGCGGCGCAAAAGCAACGCGTCGCCGAGCTGGCGTACTCGAGCTACGTCATGGGCAGGCAAAGCGAGCTGAAGCTTTTCCTGAATCAGCAGAGCCCCGCTGTCATCAATCGCATGCTGGGCTACCATGACTATATCGTGGCCGCCCGCGCCCGCACCATCGAGCAGATAAACGAGTGGGCGGCAGAAGCCGTGGAGTTGGCCGGGGAGCAGAAAGCCAGGGAGCACGAGCTGGCGGAGCTGGCGGCGGAGTACCGGTCCGGACGGCGGGCGCTCGAGGCGCGCCGCGGGGAACGGGAGTCGGCTCTGGCGGCGCTGAGCGAGCGCATAGCCGGCTCGGAGAATGAGCTTGCCCGGCTCCGGGAGAACGAAACCCGGCTGCGCGGTGTCCTAGAGGAGATCGAGGACTATCTCGCGACGCGGAGCTCGCGAAGCGTCACGGAGGGAGCGTTCCGGGACATGAAGGGGAGGCTGAAGCTGCCGGTTGCCGCTCCCATCGCCGCCGGTTTCGGGGACGCCCGCAGCACCGGAGTCAGCTGGGACGGCATTATGTTCCGTCCGGAGGGCGGCGCCGACGTCAAGGCCATATTCGAAGGCCGCGTCGTCTTTGCCGACTGGCTGCGGGGATTTGGGTTATTATTGATCATTGACCACGGTGACGGATTCATGAGCCTCTACAGCCACAACGAGTCGCTTTTCAAGCGGGTGGGCGACTGGGTGGCGACCGAAGAGGTTATCTCGACCGTCGGCACGAGCGGCGGTCTCGACAGGCCCGGCCTCTATTTCGAGATCCGGAACAACGGCGAGCCGCAGAACCCGCTTTCCTGGTGTCGAACGGGATAACACTGCCCCGGAGGCGGGCGGGACTTCCCATGAACATGCCGCGACTACATACATCCGAACGAGTCGAATTTTCTATGAAGAATTGGAGCCGATTCGCCCTGGCGTTGACCTTGGGCATCTTCGTGGGGGCCGCGTTGACCCTCGAGCACTCCGTGCTGGCGGAAAAGGACGATGCCGTGTCGAAGCTCCCCTACGAGGAATTGAGAGTCTTCAGCGAGGTCTTTGACCGCATCAAGAGCGATTTCGTCGAGGACGTGGAAGACAAGAAGCTGCTGGAGGATGCGATCCAGGGCATGTTGTCCGGCCTCGACCCGCATTCCTCGTATCTGGATCCTGAATCTTTCAAGGAGGTTCGCATCGGGACCTCGGGGGAATTCGGCGGACTCGGCATTGAGGTCACGATGGAGAACGGCTTCGTCAAGGTGGTCGCTCCGATCGACGACACCCCGGCCCAGCGCGCGGGACTGCAGCCGGGCGACCTCATCACGCGGCTGGACGATCAGGCCGTAAAGGGCATGTCCCTCTCCGAGGCCGTCGAGCTCATGCGGGGAAAACCCGATACCGATATCCGGCTCACCGTGATCCGGGAAGGCGAGGCGAAACCCCTCGAGTTCACCATTACCCGCGCGGTCATCAAGATCACCAGTGTCAAGTCGAGGATGCTGGAAGACGGGTATGGCTATGTGCGTATCAGCCAGTTCCAGAGCGGCACCGCCGATACCCTGCGGCAGGACCTGGGTAAGCTCAAGAAGGAAGCCGGCGGGGAGCTGAAAGGGCTGGTACTCGATCTGCGAAACAATCCGGGCGGCGTGCTGGATGCCGCCGTGGCGGTCAGCGACACGTTTCTGGAGAGCGGACTGATCGTTTCCACCAAGGGACGTGTGGACAACTCGCGTTTCTCGTTCAATGCCAAGCCGAGTGACTACGTGGATGAAGCGCCGATCGTGGTGCTGGTGAACGGCGGGTCGGCCTCCGCCTCCGAGATCGTGGCCGGTGCCCTGCAGGATCATCAACGGGCGGTGGTGATGGGGACCCAGACGTTCGGCAAGGGTTCCGTACAGACGATACTTCCCATGGAGAACGGCGCCGCGTTGAAGCTGACTACGGCGCGGTATTACACGCCCGATGACCGTTCCATCCAGGCCGCCGGCATCAAGCCGGACGTGGTGGTCGAGAACCTCCGGGTTAGCCGGCGGGACTCCGATGACAATGGGGGCCTGCTGCGGGAATCGAATCTGCCGGGGCACCTTTTGAACGACAATGGCGATGATCAGGCGCCGGAAGAGGAGGAATCCGGGACAAGCTCGCTGCCGGACAACGAGGACGATTTTCAGCTTCGAGAGGCGCTGAACCTCCTGAAAGGAATCAATATCGTGCAGAAAAGGCGCTAGCCTGACCCGCCTTGGGCGGGTTGGTATGGATCAGCGGCTCCCGGCACCGGCTCATTTACCGACGCGGGTTCTCACACCGGGCCGCTGCCCTCGCGGGTGCGCCTTTGCCCGCTCGCAGGTCCTTTGACCGGGACGTCGGCTTATAGACCGTGCCCGTCCTCATCGGCGAGCTTGCCGCTTTCGGAGAGCATTACGGCCAGAGGGCGGGTGGAGTTGAAGTGCGACAGGACGATCAGAATGATGACCATGATGGGCACGCACAGGAACATGCCCGGAATGCCCCAGAGGCCGCCCCACAATGCGAGCGACAGCAGAACCACCAGGGGGCTGAGGTTCAAGGTGCTTCCCATCAGTTTCGGCTCGATGACGTTGCCGACGACGAATTGGGCCGAGGTGAGCCCGATGCCGACGATGAGGAACGGGGTAAACGTGTCGAACTGAATCAGTGTCAACAGCGCCGGAAACAGGGTGGCGATCACGGACCCGATCACGGGAATGTAGTTGAGCAGAAAGATCGCGAAGGCCCAGAAGCTGGCGAAATCGACCCCCACCATGCTCAGCACGATAAACCCCACCAGCCCGGTGACTGCGCTCACCAGGGTCTTGATCCAGATGTAGGTCTGGATCTGGCTCTGGATATTGTCGATGAGGGTCCGGACTTCCCGCCGCTTGTCGGAATCCGGAAACATGCCGGTCAGCTTGCCGGGAAACGTCTTCTGCTCGTAAAGCAGGAAGCCCACGTAAACGATGATCAAGGCCAGGTTTCCCAGTATCCCGGTCAGGGCGCCGGCAAAGTTCGTTACGATGGGGCCGATATCCACCTCTTGAACGATCTGTGAGAACGTGGGCAAATCCTCGATCCCGAAAAGCTCGTAGACCCTGACCAGCCACTGGTCAAGGTCCGCCTTGTAGCCGGGCGCCGCTGCCTTGACGTCGGTGATGTTGTTCTGAACGATGTTTACCACGATGCCGATGCCGACCGCCATCGTCGCGAGTGCCATCGTCAGGGTCACCCAGTTGGCGCTTTTCCTGAATATGAATCGGGTGTAAAGGCCCGCCAGGGCATTGATCATGTACCAGATCAGAACGGCGATGGCGAGCGGCACCAGCAGCGCCTGGCCCACCCACAACACGTAGAACACCGTGAAGGTGGCCAGGATTGCCAGAGGAACCGTGGCGGCGCGGGAGGGGGTGGTCACGCAGGGGTTCGTGAATGGTGGACGGCTCGCCGGGTCAGTCCCAGCGGTCGTCCTTGACCTGCACCATGCCGTTTTTCACTCGTACGGGGAACACGGCAATAGGCTCGTAGGCGGGCGGAGCGAGCACCTCGCCGGTGCGCAGGCTGAACTGTGCCCCGTGCCGGGGGCATTCTATGACGTCGTTCCGCAGCTCTCCGCAGGCGAGCGCACCGCCGTCGTGGGTGCACAGGTCCTCGATGGCAAGGAATTCGCCGTCGACGTTGAAAACCGCGATCTCGGCGTCGTCGACGTCCACAACCCGATGCTCGCCGGGTCTCATTTCTTCTGCGGGTGCTACGTCAACCCAGTCTGTCATGTTGGAGCGTCCTCGTGGTGTCAAAGAAATTCGCCGCCCGGAAGGATCTTACATGAAGCCGAGCTCGAGCTTCGCCTCCTCGCTCATGCGTTCCGGGCTCCAGGGCGGATCCCAGACCAGTTCAACGTGCGCCTCGCTGATGCCGTCGACGGTTTTCACCGCATCTTCGACCCAGGTGGGGAAATGCTCCGCCACCGGGCAGCCGGGCGCCGTGAGGGTCATATCCAGATCCACGACGCCCCCGTCCCTGATTTTCAAGTCATATATCAGCCCGAGGTCGTAAATGTTGACGGGAATTTCAGGGTCGTAAACGGTCTTAAGGGCCTCGATCACCTTTTCGGTGAGCGCGTCGCTCTCGCCGCCGTTCAAGGCGGCTTCCGTCGCTGCTGGGTCTGTCATGATCGTCTGCTCTTTACCTGTGGTTTCATTTCAACATACGCTGGGCGATTCGCAGCGCTTCTATCAGTGAGTCGACGTCGTCGCGGTTGTTGTACAAGGCGAACGACGCCCGGCAGGTGCCGGGCACGTCGAAATGCTGCATTACCGGCATGGCACAGTGGTGTCCGGTCCGGATGGCGACGCCTTTGTGGTCTACGATCGTCCCGATATCACTGGGATGCGTGTCCCCCAGCAGGAACGACAGGATGCTGCACCTGCTGCGCGCAGTGCCGATGATACGGCCACCGTCCAGCTCCGAAAACCGGTCCAGAGCGTAGGCGAACACCTCGCTTTCATGCCGACCTATCGAGTCCAGGCCGAGCCCGCCGACGTAGTCCAGGGCGGCCCCGAAACCCACGGCGCCCGCGATATTGGGAGTTCCAGCCTCGAACTTGTATGGCAGTTCGTTGTAGGTGGTCTCGTTGAAGGAGACATGTTCGATCATGTCACCGCCGCCCTGCCAGGGGGGCATCTCCTCCAGGAGAGCCGGTTTACCGTAAAGCACCCCTATCCCCGTCGGACCGAACACCTTGTGAGAGGAAATGGCGTAGAAATCGCAGTTCAGGGCCTGGACATCTATCGGGACATGCGCCGCTGCCTGGGCACCGTCCACCACGGCCACCGCGCCCGCCTCGTGGGCTGCTTGGATCAGGTCGGCGACCGGATTGATGGTGCCCAGAGCATTGGATACGTGAACGACGGCCACGATGCGTGTTCTGCCGCTCAGCAGCCGGTGAAATTCATCCAAGATCAGCTCGCCGTCGTCGTTGATGGGCGCCACCTTGAGCCGGGCGCCGGTCTGCTCGCACAGCAGTTGCCAGGGCACGATATTGGAGTGGTGCTCCATTTCCGTGATCAGGATCTCGTCATCGGGCTGCAGCGTCGAACGCCCGTAACTCTGGGCCACGAGGTTGACGGATTCCGTGGTGCCGCGGGTGAATACCACTTCCCGCGTGCTGGCCGCGTTGATGAACGCGCGGGCCTTCTCCCGCGCCCCCTCGAAGGACGCGGTGGCCCGCTCGCTCAATTCGTGCACGCCGCGGTGTACGTTGGCGTTGTCGCGTGCGTAATAGCCGGACACGGCATCGATGACGCACTGCGGTTTCTGTGTGGTGGCGCCGTTGTCCAGATACACCAAAGGATTGCCGTGGACCGTCTGGTTCAGTGCCGGAAAATCCCGGCGTACGCGGTCTATATCCATCGGGGCGCGGCCCACCAGCGGTTCGACGGTCTGCGGCTCCGTCATAGCATTTCCTCCAGATCATCGATGCTGAACATTTTGTTGGCGAGCTCGTGCTCAATATAGGTACGCAGAGCCGGGAGCTCGAACTTCCCGATGATCTCGTTGGCGAAAGCGAAGGTCAGAAGACTGCGGGCGGTCTGATCGTCGACGCCCCGGGTTTTCATGTAGAAAAGAGCATCCTCGCTGAACTGGCCCACCGTTGCACCATGGGAGCAGGCGACGTCGTCGGCGTAAATCTCGAGTTGGGGCTTGGTGTCCACTTCCGCGTCCCCGGAAAGCAGCAGGTTCCTGTTCTGCTGGCGCGCGTCCGAGCGCTGGGCGTCCGGGTGGACCACGACCCGGCCGTGGAACACGGCGCGCGACCGGCCGTCGAGAACGCCCTTGTAAAACTCCTCGCTGACAGTGTCCGCCACACAGTGGTCCACCCTGGTGTGGTTGTCGACGTGCTGCCTGCCGTTCAGGACGTATACCCCTTTCAGCGCGCAGGCAGCATGGGCCCCTTCGAGCCGGACGCGAATGTCCGTTCGGGCGATGGCACCGCCCAGTGCCACGTTGTGGGTCGTTACCCGGGAGCGTTCCTGTTGCTCGATCAGCCAGCTGCCGATGTGGTAGCCCCGGGGGCTCTCCTGCTGCAGCTTGTAGTGTTCCAGCCGGGCGTCGGCGTGGGCGAAGACCTCGGTGAGGGTGTTGGTCAGGTATCGATTGTGCTGGGTCGAAAGATAGCGCTCGACTATGGTGCAGTGCGACCCTTCACCGGCTACGATAAGATGCCGCGGTTGGGAAACGATGTCCTCGGGCTCGCTGCGCTGGACGCAGCACAGTTCGATGGGCTTGTCGATGCGGCAGCCGTCCGGAATCCGGATGAATACACCGTCCTGCAGGAATGCCGAGTTCAGCGCCCGAAAGCCGTGCTCGGGCTCACCGGTGAGCCGCCCGAGCCAGGGCCGGACCTGGGACGGATCCTCGTTGATTGCCTCTGCCAGCCCGCAGACACGCACGTCGCCATGCAGGTCGCCGGTCTGCGACAGGCCCGGGGCGTACATGCCGTCCACCATCACGATTCGGTGTGTGTCCAGCCCGGGGATATCGAACCGGTCCAACTCCTGTTGTGACAACTCGCCGCCGGCTGCCGGTGTGAACGGTTTCTTGAGGATGGGCTTGAGATTGGTGTACTTCCAGTCCTCGTCGCGCAGGGTGGGCAGGCCGAGCTCCTGGAATCGGCGGGCACTGTCGCCGCGCATGGCATCGATCCAGTCCACGCCGGCCCCCGGCAGAGCGACCCCACCGCGGGCCTCGAGCAGTTGTTCCAGCTGTCCGCTCATCAGGCCGTTGCTCCCGGCGCGACGTGGGTCCGGATCCAGCCGTAGCCTTCTTTCTCGAGGTCGTGGGCGAGGTTCTTGTCTCCGGACTTGACGATGCGGCCTTCTGCCAGCACGTGGACATGGTCGGGAATGATGTAGTCCAGCAGCCGCTGGTAGTGGGTAACCACGATCATGGAGCGGTCTTCCCTGCGCAGGGCATTTACGCCGTCGGCCACGATCTTCAGCGCGTCTATGTCCAGGCCTGAATCGGTTTCGTCCAGAATCGCCAGCTTGGGCTCCAGCACGGCCATCTGGAATATCTCGTTGCGCTTCTTCTCGCCTCCGGAGAAACCTTCGTTTACCGCCCGCCTGAGGAACTCCTCCTTCATGTCCACGATCTTGAGCTTTTCCTTCACCAGTTTCAGAAACTCCCCGGCCGCGATTTCCTTCTCGCCGTTGTACTTGCGGCGGGCGTTGACGGCGGCCTTGAGCAGGTAGATATTGCTCACGCCGGGAATCTCCACGGGGTACTGGAACGCGAGGAACAGGCCCTTGCAGGCCCGCTCGTCCGTCGCCTGCGCGAGCAGGTTCTCGCCGAGATACTCCACCGAGCCCTCGGTCACCTCGAAACTGTCCCGTCCCGCCAGGACATTTGCCAGCGTGCTCTTGCCGGACCCGTTGGGTCCCATGACGGCATGCACCTCTCCGGCGCCGACTTCCAGGTCGATGCCCTTCAGTATCGGCGTGTCCCCGATGCTGACGTGCAGGTTCTTGATCGATAGCATTCGGATACTCCGTGATTCGTGAAAAATTCTCCGGTTCCGCCCTGTGCCGGCAACAATGCCGGGCATTCAATGGGTGCCGGGTCCAGAACCCGGCCCGCAGGCGCCGGTGTTCAGGCAACGGGTTCAATTGCGCCGGTCTCAGCCCACGGCGCCCTCGAGACTGACTTCCAGAAGCTTCTGGGCCTCCACGGCGAATTCCATGGGCAGTTCCCTGAATACTTCCTTGCAGAATCCGTTGACGATCAGGGATACGGCGTCTTCCTCGCTCAGGCCGCGCTGCATGCAGTAGAACAACTGGTCTTCGCTGATTCTGGACGTTGTCGCCTCGTGTTCGATCTGTCCGGTCGGGTTTCTGGACTCCAGGTACGGAAACGTATGGGCGCCGCACTGGTCGCCGATCAGCAGCGAATCACACTGCGAATAGTTGCGTGCCTTGTCCGCCCCCTTGGTGAACTTCACCAGGCCGCGGTAGGCGTTCTGGCCATGGCCCGCCGAGATGCCCTTGGAGATGATGGTGCTGCTCGTGTTTTTCCCGACATGGATCATCTTGGTGCCGGTATCCGCCTGCTGGTAATTGTTCGTCAACGCCACGGAGTAGAACTCGCCCACCGAGTTGTCGCCTTCGAGCACGACGCTCGGATACTTCTGGGTGATGGCCGAGCCGGTCTCGATCTGGGTCCAGGAAATCTTGGCGCCGGCGCCCCGGCACACGCCGCGCTTGGTGACCAGGTTGTATACGCCTCCGCGTCCCTGCTCATCGCCCGGGTACCAGTTCTGCACCGTGGAGTACTTGATCTGGGCGTTCTTCTTCGCCACCAGTTCCACCACCGCGGCATGCAGCTGGTTCTCGTCGCGCATCGGCGCGGTGCAGCCTTCCAGGTAGCTGACGTAGCTGTCGTCATCGGCGATGATCAGCGTGCGCTCGAATTGGCCGGTATTCATCTCGTTGATCCGGAAGTAGGTTGACAGCTCCATGGGACAGCGCACGCCCTTCGGGATGTAGACGAACGAGCCGTCGCTGAACACCGCGGCGTTTAGCGCGGCAAAATAATTGTCGGATGCGGGAACTACGCTGCCGATGTGCTCCCGCACGAGCTCCGGATAGTCCTGCAGGGCATCCGAAATGGCGCAGAAAATGACGCCGGCATCGGCAAGCTTCTCGCGGAAGGTGGTGGCCACCGACACGCTGTCGAACACCGCGTCCACCGCCACGCCCGCAAGCGCCTTCTGTTCTTCCAGAGGAATGCCGAGCTTCTCGTAGGTTTCCAGCAGCTTCGGGTCCACCTCGTCCAGGCTCTTGGGCGCCTCGCCCTTGGGAGCCGAGAAGTAACTGATGGTCTGGTAATCGATCTTCGGAAAACGCAGATGCGCCCAGCGCGGCTCCTCCATCTGCTGCCAGCGACGGAAAGCCTCGAGCCGCCACTCGGTCATGAATTCGGGCTCTTCCTTCTTTTTCGAAATCGCCCGCACGACATTTTCGTCGAGCCCGGGCGGGAACGTGTCAGAGTCTATTTCGGTATAGAACCCTTCTTTGTATTCCCGCTTGACGAGTTTCTCGATGTCCTGTTCTACGGCACTCATTTAGGCTTGATTCCCCGCTTGCTGGATTTCGTTGACCGGTACGCAGACGTCCCGGCCGGTTCTTGCGTCCTGGCGCTCCGCCACCTGGCGGACCTTGGGCCACCCCACCACATCCCGCAGGGAGATGCCGGCCAGGAAGTTGTGCAGCTGCTCGCTCAGGTCTTCCCAGAGCTGGTGGGTCAGGCAGCGCTCGCCCTTGTCGCAGTTCTCGTTGCCCCGGCAACTGGTGATATCCACCCGCTCGTCCACAGCGGAAATGATCGCCGCGATGGAAATGTCCTCCGGAGCCTTGGCCAGATGATAGCCGCCGCCCGGCCCGCGGATGCCCCGGACCAGCTCCGCCTTGCGCAGCTTGGCGAAAAGCTGCTCCAGGTACGACAGCGAAATGTGCTGGCTCTCCGCGATGTCCGCCAGGGCCACGGAGCCCCGGTCCTGGTGCAGCGCCAAATCCAGCATCGCGGTGACGGCGTAGCGGCCTTTCGTGGTCAGTCGCATGGTGATATCCCGAGTAAATTACTGGGAAATGATATAAAAACCTACTGAATTAGTCAAGATTGATGGCGGGGTCGAATGAATGCTGCCGCCGCTGCCGGGACCCGGGAATTGAGCCTCGCCGGGTCCCGGTGGGAAAGGGCGATCCGTGGACAGTTCGCATCGTCTTTCCCGGCGCCGCGGAAACAGGCTGAAAGCCCGCGGCGGGCATCCGCGCCGGATGCGAACGCGATGATGAACCCCGGTCTACATACCGGAAACAACGTTGTATACTGACCCGCGCACGGTCGACCCGGCACGAAATCCACCCCGTCGGCCGTTTCCAAACGAGGAAGTCACAGATGTTGAAAGCGCTTCAGCTCGAACCGGAGAAGTGCACCGGCTGCCTGCAGTGCGAGATGGCGTGCTCCTACGAGAATGAAGGGGTGTTCAATCCCGCCAAGTCCCGTATCAAAGTGTTCGATTTCGAGGACGAGGGGCGGTTTGCACCCTACACCTGCACCCAGTGCGACGAGGCCTGGTGCATGCATTCCTGCCCGGTGGAAGCCATCGTCATCAACCCCGAGACCGGTTCCAAGGATGTCCTGGAGGATGTCTGCGTGGGCTGCAAGGTCTGCACCATCGCGTGCCCGTTCGGCACGGTGAACTACAACTCGTCCACCGGCAAGGTCATCAAGTGCGATCTGTGCGGCGGCGATCCCTGGTGCGCCAAGGCCTGTCCAACCGGTGCGATAACCTATGTGGATGCGGACAGCACGGGGCTGGAGCGCATGCGCGCCTGGGCCCAGCGTGGCGCCCCCGAGCCGGGCGCCACGGTGAACGCCCCGGCGGAGAATGAATATCCCGCGGGGGGCACGGCCTGATGCCGGGAGGACGGCGCAGGTGGTGATTCGAGCATTGATCGTCAACAGCGCGGGGCGGACGGAGGAAATTTGCAACACGTAGTGATCGGAGCGGGCCCGGCGGGCGTGGTGGCGGCGGAGCACCTTCGCAAACACGATCCTTCAGCCGGCATCACCATCGTCGGTGCGGAGCCGGAGCCGCCGTACTCACGCATGGCGATCCCCTACTATCTGATCAGGCAGATCGATGAGACCGGGACGCATTTGCGAAAGCGTCCCGGCTGGTACGAGCAGCAGGATATCGAGGTCCGGCAGGGGCGGGTTGCGAGCGTCGACCCGGACGGCGATTCGATCCGCCTGGACGACGGCGGTGTCATTCGCTATGACAAGCTCCTGATCGCCACCGGCGCGAGCCCGCTTACCCCGCCGATACCCGGTACCGATCTGCCTGGAGTTCACAATTGCTGGAACCTGGATGACGCCCGGGCCATCATCGAATACTGTGCACCGGAAAAGCGCATCGTCCTGATCGGGGCGGGTTTCATCGGCTGCATCATCCTCGAGGCGCTGGCGGCCAGCGGCGCCGAAGTGCATGTCGTCGAAATGGAGAACCGCATGGTACCGCGCATGATGAATGAGACCGCCGGCGGCATGATCAGGCAATGGTGCGAGAACAAGGGCATCCAGGTTCATACGTCCACCAAGGTGGAGTCGATCGAAAAGTCCGGCGGCGGCCTTGGCGTCTCCCTGGGATCGGGGGAAACCATTGACGCTGACCTGGTGATCACCGCCACCGGCGTGGCCTCCAATATCGATTTCGCCCGCGACAGCGGTATCGACATCGACGAGGGCGTGCGGGTGAACGAGTATCTGCAGACCAGCCGCGACAACGTCTACGCCGCCGGTGACTGCGCCCAGGGCCGGGACTTTTCCACCGGCGAGTACAGCGTCCAGGCGATCCAGCCCACTGCCGTGGAGCACGGGCAGATCGCAGCCCGGAACATGACGCTGGGCCACAAGCGCCATCACTGGGGAACGGTGAACATGAACGTCCTCGCCACCCTGGGGCTGATTTCCAGTTCCTTTGGCCTCTGGATGGGAGCCGACGGCGGCGACAGCACCGAGCTGCTGGACCGCGATGGATTCAGGTATCTCAACCTCCAGTTCCAGGACGATGTGCTGGTGGGGGCATCCAGCCTCGGCCTCACCGAGCACGTCGGCGTGCTGCGGGGGCTGATTCAGTCCAGAACCCCCCTGCGAAAATGGAAGGACAAGCTGAAACGCGACCCGACGCGAATCATGGAAGCCTATCTCGCCAATACCCACGCCATCGGGTACAACTCCCACGTGTTCTCACCCCGTTAGTCCTGCGCATTGCCCCACACCCGTGCCGGGACACCCGCCCACCGGCGGCGGCCGGATAGCGTTCCCGGCCCGGATATTGGATAATCCCGCCGGCCGGTCCGACGGGGCACCCCTCCGGCGATTCGCGGCCGGCAACCACCCGGTGTCCGATGTTCGATAACCTGTCGACACCGCGCCTGCAAACCGTTCCGCCTGGAGCTTGAATTCCCCGTGAAGCACGGCCTGACCACGCACACCTATGGCTTCGTGATCACCCTCATGGGGGTGTTGATCCTGTGCCCGGATACGCTGTTGATCCGCCTGGTCCAGGCAGAAGGCGGAAGCCAGTGGACCATTGCATTCTGGCGGGGCGTACTCACCGCCGTCGGTCTGCTGATTTTCTTCCGGCTCGCGGAAGGCCGTGGATCCCTGAGTTATTTCTTCCGGTTGGACAAGTGGGTGGTCGCGGCGGCGCTCACCATGGGCATCCAGGCGCTGGCATTCATTCTGTCGATTGCCAATACTTCGGTGGCGAATACACTGATTATTGTCGCCACGGGTCCCCTGTTCACGGCCGTGTTCGCCTGGGCTTTTCTCAACGAGCGGCCGCCGGTCCGCACCTGGATCACCATCGCCGTCGCGTTTACCGGGATGCTGGTGATCTTCTATCATGACCTCGGCAGCGTTTCTCTGCTCGGCGACGCCCTCGCCCTCGTTACCGCCGTGGGACTCGGCATCACCTTCGTGATCGTGCGCCACCAGAAGGCCGTCAACATGATGCCGGCCATGTCGATAGGCAAGATGGTATCGGCGTTGGCCGTATTCCCCCTGGCGGCACCCTTCGACATGACGGCCGCGGGGCTCGGGCTCATGTTTTTCCTGGGGTTGGTTGTTCTGCCCCTGTCCTTCGGTCTGCTGACACTTGGACCGCGGTACATCCCGGCGCCGGAAGTCAGCCTCCTGCTGCTGCTTGAGACCGTGCTGGGTCCGTTGATCGTCTGGGTGGCCATCAACGAGGCGGCGTCCGCCAGCACCCTGGTGGGGGGCGCCATCGTGCTCGCCGCCCTGGCAGGCAACGCAGCGGCAGGGCTCTGGACCCGGGCTCATGCCCGGACGCGGCCGGTCTGAGCTCGCGGGCCGCGGCCTGATTCAGGTGAGCAGCGCCACGGCCTTGACCTGGGCGTAGACCGTCCGTCCGGGTTTCAGCTCGAGCTCTGCCGCCGATCTGGCGGTGATGCGGCTCAGCAAGGTGATGCCGCCCGCGGTCAGCCGGACCAGGACCTGGGCCGGGTCTTCCCGTACGACGTCCTCGATGGTGGCGGGGAAGACGTTCAGGATGGTGGTTCCCGTTGGTCTCGCCAGTGTCAGGCTGACGTCCCGGGCCAGCACGCGCAGTCTCACCACGTCGCCGACGGTCAAAGAGTGCCGGGTCACCGCGAATCGGCCGCCCGGGAAATCCAGATACGTCAGGTGGAACGCCTCGTCGTGCTCCGCCACCACGGTCTCGACGAGCGCTTCCGCGTCGGGATCGTGCAGCAGCGGCAGGTCCGGTCTGGTCAGTAATTCCCGCGTCGGGCCGCAGGCCACGGCGCGACCGGCCTCGAGCAGGACCAGGGTATCGGCGAGGCTCGCCACCTCGTCAATGGCGTGGCTGACGTAGAGCACGGGTATGTCCAGCTCGTCATGGAGCGACTCGAGATACGGCATGATTTCCTGTTTGTGCCCGAGGTCCACGGCAGCCAGCGGTTCGTCCATCATGAGGATCCCCGGGCTGACGGCGAGGGCCCGGGCAATGGCCACTCTCTGCCGTTCGCCGCCGGATAGGCCGTCGGTCCGGCGTGCGAGCAGGGGACCTATGCCCAGCAGCTCGATGGCCCGGTCCAGGGACACTTTCCGCGCGGACTCCGGTACGCGGCGAAGTCCGTACTCCAGGTTGCGGCGCACGTCCAGGTGCGAAAACAGGCTCGCTTCCTGGAATACGAAACCGATGGAACGCTCGTGGGTCGGCACGAAATGCGCGCCGTCCTGCCACAACATGTCGCCGACTTTCACGCAGCCATCCGGATCATGTTCGAGGCCGGCGACGGCGCGCAGGAACGTGGTCTTCCCGCTGCCCGAGGGACCGAACACCGCCGTCACGTCCCGGCCGGGCAGCGCCAGGTCGATGTCCAGTGCGAAATCGCTTCTCGAGATCCGGAAGCGGGTTTCGATGCTCACGGCTGCAATACCCTGAACCGGCGATTCAGGCCGTATACCACCACGAGCATGACAAAGCTCAGGATCAGCAGTCCCCCCGCGAGCCAGTGGGCCCGGCCGTACTCGAGGGCCTCGACGTGGTCGTAGATGGCGATGGACAACACCCGCGTTTCTCCCGGGATGCTGCCGCCGATCATCAGCACGACGCCGAACTCCCCGACGGTATGAGCGAACCCGAGGACCGCCGCGGTGAGGAATCCGGATCGCGCCATGGGCAGGGTGACGGTGAGGAAACGGTCCAGCGGACCGGCCCGGAGGGTCGCGGCTACTTCGAGCGGGCGGTGCCCGATGGCGGTGAAAGCATTCTGCAGGGGCTGAACCACGAAAGGCATCGAATAGAATACCGAGCCGATGACGAGACCCGTGAAGGTGAATACCAGCGATCGCCCCCCCATCCATTCCATGAAGCCACCGACGGGACCATGGGGCCCGAGCGTGATCAGGAGATAGAAGCCCAGCACCGTCGGCGGCAACACCAGCGGCAGGGCCACCACCGCCTCGATGAGAAACTTGAATCGCCACCGCGTGCTCGCCAGCCACAGCGCAAGCGGCGTCCCCAGCAGCAGCAGGATCAGTGTCGTCAGTCCCGCCAACTGCAGCGTAATGATCAGGGCGGAGAGATCGGCGTCATTGAGGCTCATGGCGTGTCATAGCCCAGGCCGCGGATGATCCCCAGGGCTTCGTCGCTCCTGACGTAGGCGAGAAAGGCACGCGTGGCCGCCGAATCCACCAGGGCCACGGCCTGCTGCTCGATGGGAGCGTACAGCGACGAAGGAATTTTCCAGTAACCGCTGTCAATTCCGGCGTCCTTGACCTGGGCGTAGGCCACCAGGCCGAGCTCGGCGTTGCCGCTGTTAACGAAAAGAAAGGTCTGGCCGATGCTCTCTCCGTATACCAGTTTACGCTCCAGGGCCTGCCACAACTCCATGGCCTGCAACGCCTCCCGCGCCGCACGGCCGTAGGGCGCCAGCCTGGGATTGGCGATGGCGAGGTGGCGGTATGTCCCGCGTTTCAGCACTTCCCCCATCGAATCCACGAGTCCCGGAGCCGGGCTCCACAGCACCAGCTTTCCGATGGCGTAGGTGAACCGGCTTCCGGGAACGGCGGCGCCTTCCTGTTCCAGCAGTTCCGGGCGCCGGACGTCGGCGGCGAAGAAGGCGTCGAATGGGGCGCCGTTCCTGATCTGCGCATAGTGCTTGCCGGTGGATCCCGGCACCAGCACCACCTGGTGGCCGCTTTGCCGTTCGAAATGCTCCGCGAGGCGGTCCAGGGTGCCGGTGAAATTGCTGGCCACGGCGACCTGTATCCTGTCCGCGGCGGCAGGGCCGGCGGTCGCCAGCAGCAGGCACGCCGCCGCCAACGAGTTAAGCAGTCTGGGTCTGGACACCGGCCGGTAGTTACGCTGCGTTTCGACGGGCTGAAAGCGTAATGTATGGTCACACGCAACGCAAACCGGCGGTGCGTGGCAGCGGCGCGGATGGAACCTCCTGCCCGGGTATGGGGCTGTGCCGGGGGTGAACCCCCAGGGTCGCTGTAAATACATCCATGTACGCTCTGGCTCAAACGTCCCTGTTTTCGACAGCCCTGGGGGGTTCACCCCCGGCACAGCCCCATTAGGCATTTTTACAGTCCGCGCTATTGCCGCGCGCAGTCCCGGAATCAGCGCGGTTCGAGTACTGGCGTATAATCAGCGCCCCCGGTGCGAGAGGTGGCGACGGCACCGGATAATTGCCGGGCGTCATGCCCGGCCGGCAACAACCAGCAATCCAACAGGTGCATGATGGGCGAATCCCTGCAGACTTTGATGGATCGACTGCCCCAGACCGGGGAAGTCAGGTGGGTCGGCGTGCGGCCCGAGAAACGCGCCGCGGTCGATGTCCTGGACCGCGTGGAGGCGGACACGGAACGCGGACTGGTCGGCGACCGCTATGCCGGCCGCAGCGGCGATCGGCACGTGACGCTCATCCAGTGGGAGCATCTGCCGGTCGTGGCCGCGGTGGCGGGCCTGGACACGGTCGACCCGGCCCTGCTTCGCCGCAATATCGCCGTGGCCGGCATCAACCTGCTGGCGCTCAAGAACAAGCGCTTCAGGGTCGGCGATGCCGTGCTGGAGTACACGGGAACCTGCGACCCGTGCTCATTCATGGAGGAGACCCTGGGCGCCGGAGGGTTCAATGCCATGCGCGGCCACGGAGGCATCACGGCCCGGGTGGTGGAAGGGGGTGAAATCGCCCTGGGGGACAAGGTCGGCGTCCTTGCGTCATGAGCCACGTTTTCTACCGTCACACCCGAATGCAACCGCGCCGCGCCGTGGCGGGGGATGGACCGTACATCATCGATCAGGACGGCAAGCGATACCTCGACGCCTCGGGCGGCGCCGCCGTGTCCTGTCTCGGCCACAGTCATCCCGACGTGATCCGCGCCATCAAGGAACAGGTGGACGCCATACCGTATGCCCACACGGCGTTTTTTACCACCGAGGCGGCGGAGTCGCTGGCGGACTTCCTGGTGGCGCACGGCCGCGGCCTCGAGCGGGTCTATTTCGTGTCCGGTGGTTCCGAGGCCGTCGAGGCCGGGTTAAAGCTCGCCCGCCAGTATTACCTGGAGCGGGGCGAGCCGGGACGCCGGCATTTCATCGCCCGGCGCCAGAGCTATCACGGCAACACCCTCGGTGCACTGTCGGTAGGGGGCAACCAGTGGCGGCGGGCGCAGTTCGAGCCGGTGCTGATCGAGTCCCACCATATCGCCCCGTGCTACGCCTATCGCGACCAGCGGCCGGGCGAGGATCCCGAGGCATACGGCCGCCGGGTTGCCGACGAGCTGGAAGCCACGATCCGGGAGCTTGGTCCGGAGTCCGTGCTGGCGTTCATCGCCGAGCCCGTAGTGGGCGCCACCGCCGGCGCGGTGCCACCGGTTCCGGGCTACTTCAAGCGCATCCGGGAGATCTGTACCGAGTACGATATTCTGCTTCTGCTGGACGAAGTGATGTGCGGAATGGGGCGCACCGGCACGCTGTTCGCCTACGAGCAGGAGGGCATCGAACCCGACATGGTGGCGATGGCCAAGGGCCTCGGCGCGGGATACCAGCCCATCGGCGCCCTCATGGTGAGCGGCCCGATCTACGAGGCGATAGCCGGCGGCACCGGTTTCTTTCAGCACGGCCACACCTACATGGGGCATCCCACCGCCTGCGCCGCGGCGCTGGCGGTGCAGCAGGTGATCGAGCGGGACGGCCTGCTGGACAACGTCCGCCACATGGGTGCCTTTCTTGACGAGGCACTGCGGGAACGCTTCGGGGCGCACCCCCACGTTGGCGATATTCGAGGGCGGGGCCTGTTCCACGGTCTGGAACTCGTCAGTGACCGCGACGCCAAAACGCCGTTCGCTCCGGAGACGCAGCTCCACGCCGCCGTCAAGAACCGGGCCATGGAGCAGGGCCTGGCCTGCTACCCGATGAGCGGCACCATCAATGGACGGGATGGGCACCATGTTCTTCTGGCGCCGCCCTACATCATCGACGAGTCCCATGCCGGCGAGATCGTCGACAAGCTGGACAGCGCCCTGAACGGCGCGATCGCCAACCTGTAGGGAGCCGGAGCGTGGCAGACTGGACTCCCCTCGTAATCGCGACGGCGCCCAACGGTGCCTACAAACAGAAATCGGAACATCCCGCGCTGCCCGTGACCCCCGACGAGCTGGCGGAAACCGCAGTGCGCTGCCAGGATGCCGGCGCCGCCATGATCCACCTGCACGTGCGGGACCCCGGCGGCCGCCATACCCTCGATCCCGGGGTGTATCACCAGGCGATCACCGCCATCAAGCGGGCGGTGGGCGAAAGGCTGGTCATCCAGGTCACGAGCGAATCCGGGAAAATCTATCGACCGGATGCGCAGATGCAGGCCGTTCGCGAGGTCCGGCCGGAAGCGGTGTCCCTCGCGCTTCGCGAGCTGATTCCGGACAGCGGGTCGGAACGGGCCGCCGCCGAGTTCTTTCAATGGCTGGCACGGTACGGATGCGTTCCGCAGTACATTCTGTATACGGCTGCCGAGGTCGAGTGGTACCGGACACTGCTCGAGCGCGGCGTGATTGCCGACGCGCCCCACTGGCTCCTGTTCGTGCTCGGCCGTTACACGGACAGCCAGCAGTCGCAGCCTGCCGATCTGCTGCCGTTCCTGGCGGAGCCGCTGCCGGTACCCTGGAGCATGTGTGCTTTCGGCCGCACGGAGCATGCCTGCGCAGTAACCGCCGCGGCCCTGGGGGGGCACGTCCGGGTAGGGTTCGAGAACAACATGGACCTGAAATCCGGCGCGCGGGCACCGGACAATGCTGCCCTGATCACGCAGGCGAGGGAGGCCGCGGTCGCGCTGAACCGACCTTTGATGGACGCCGCCGGGCTGCGCGACCTGTTCGCGTTCTAGGAGCCTGCGATCGTCAAGCGTGGGTTCTGGTTTCCAGCCGGGCCAGTATCGCCTCGGCATCATCGCCGGTTTTCCAGGCGGTGAGACGGGTGGAGATCTCCGGATTCGGCCCGTCGGTGTCGTCGAGGCTCTCGACGAGATCGACCAATTCCTGCTCCACCTTGCCGGCGAAGCGGTATGCCCCGGCCTCGTCCGTCTCGGGCAGGACGAGCAGAAACTCGTCCGTCTGCCAGATCCCGGCGTAGTCCGTGGTGCGCATGACGATCGCCACCCGGTTGGCCAGCTGAAGCCGGGCATCTTGGCGGCTTTCGTCGAGTCCCCGGACCTGCACCAGTACGCAGGCCAGGGGGTTGCCATAGCGCCCGCTGCGGGCGATCTCAGCCAGCAGGGACTGGTACAGGCGGTTTGCCGTCAACAGACCGGTTTCGCTGTCCCGGTCCCGGAGCTCGCGCAGCAGGGACGCGGTGCCGTTGTTCATGTCAATGGAGACGCTCATTTGTCGTGAAGTCCTGTCGATCCCGGGTTCGCTATTGTGACACGCCAATCCGGCCGGGGTTCGCCGACTCTACCACGTTCCGCCGTTCGGACTCGGCCGCTGCTCGGCGGCAGCGGACCATTGATCTCCCCGGAAGCATCGTTCAACAGGGCCGGTCCGCCCGCTTCGCCGACAGCCCCCGACGCCGGTTCTCAAGCCGGGCAGAAGCCCGGCGGCCAGCCCTCTGGCCGATGAAGCGTTGCTCGAAGCCCCAATCGGCGAGGGGGCTCGCCTCCTACTAGCCGCCCTTGAGCTGAGGCATCACGGCCAGCCGGTCCTGGTCTTTCAGCTCGAACCCCGCGTGCTCACCCGGCGGTACGATCTCGTCGTTGACGATCACCAGCACCTGATCGACATCCGTGCCGATGCCGAGCCTGTCCAGAACCGCGGCGACGGTGAGGGCGCCTTCCGCCTCGAACTCCTGGAGTCCGTTGCTCCCGTAGCGCTTCAGCTCGCCGCCGAGCTTGAGCTGTATCTGCATCAGATCTCCAGTCGCTGGAGGAGGCTGTCCGGGATGCTGCCGTCCTCGTTCCAGCCGCGCAGCTCGTAGTATTCCTTGAGCATCAAATCGAGCTCGCAGACCTTGCCCTTGGCGGTGCCGCTGGGGGCGGGGGTTTCGAGCAGGCGTCTGGGCAGCGTGTCGTCGGCGCCCGTGAACCCCGCCAGCTCGTTGAAACGCCGCTCGAGGTTCCAGATGCGTTCCCCGATTGCCCGGAGGTCGTCCTTGCTCCAGTCCCGGCCGCAGGCGGCGTTGAGCAGCTCCCGGTAGTCGTCGAAGCGCCAGCCCACGCCCATGGGGAAAATGCACAGGCCGGACGAGTCCACCACCGCGATACTGTCCTGGGAGTTGCGGATGGGTTTGGCCTTGCCGTTCCCGGACTGGTCCTTGGTGTCGGGGCCGAAGGAGTCGTGCTTCATGTGGCAGGCGCCGCGGTTGCCCGTGGCATACCCCAGACCCATCCCCTGGAGGGCGCGCGAATCGTAGCCGGCGAATTCCTGGCCTTTCACGTGCATGGCGATCTCGGGATGGCCGTACTTCTCGCACAGGCGCTTGGCGCCCAGGCCCAGTATCTGGCCGAAGCCCTCGTATTTTCCGGTTTTCTCGACCATCGTGCACAGGGCTTCGGCACTGCCGAATTTCAAATCGACGCCATCGGTGTCCGCCTGCGTGATCACGCCCATCTCGTACAGCTCCATCGCCGCCGCCAGGGTCCCGCCGAAGGACATGGGGTCCATCCCGTGCTCGTTGGTCAGGAAGCCGGCGAAGGTGAGGGCGTCGATGTCGTCCACGCCGACCATGGGGCCGAACGCGAACGCCGTCTCGTATTCCAGCCCGCCGCCGGCCTTCTGGTACTCCGGCCGGTCCCGGACGGTCCAGTGATTCGGATTGACGTGGCTCACGCGCTGGCAGGCAATGGTGCAGCCGAAGCAGGCGGCGTTCTGGATCATGTTGCGGTGGCCGTCCTCGCCGCGCTGCCACATCGCGTCGGCATCGATTCTGTCGGCCCCGACGAACTGCACGTCCTGGAAGTTGCGCGTCGGCAATCCACCGAAAGTGTTCATGGACTCCATCATGGCCTGGGTGCCGTTGTGGGACATGCCCTTGCGGCCGTCGCTTTCGGCCAGCTTCTCGTTGGTCTGCCGCACAACCTCCAGGAATTTCATCGGCTCGGCGACCGTCGTGCCGACCTTGCCGCGCACCGAAATCGCCTTCAGGTGCTTGCTGCCCATCACGGCCCCGACGCCGGTGCGCCCGGCGGCCCGGTCGGTGTCGTTCATGACGCAGGCGTACCGGACGCCGCACTCGCCGGCCCGGCCGATCGAAGCGATTCGGATCTGCGGATCCTGGTGACGCTTGTGGATCCACTCCTCGGTCTGCCACACCGTGGTGCCCCAGATTTCGCCGGCGGGCAGGATCTCGACCCGGTCGTCCTCGATGTGGATGTAGACCGGCTCCTGGGCCCGCCCCTTGATCATCATCAGGTCGTAGCCGGCGTTCTTCAGCTCGGCACCGAATCGGCCGCCGGAGTTGGAGCAGGCGATGGTATTGGTCAGGGCGCCCTTGGTGATCACCGAGTAGCGGGCGCTGGTGGAGGCGGCAGTGGCGGTGAGTGGTCCTGTGGCGAATATCAGGACGTTGTCCGGGCTCATGGCGTCGGCAGCAGGGTCCATGTTCTCGTACAGGTACTTGCTGCCCAGCCCCCGCTGGCCGATGTACTGGTCGGCCCAGGCCATGTTGAGCGGCTCGGACTCGGCGGTCCCCCGGCTCAGATCAATCGATAGAATACGTTTCTGCCAACCCATTCGGCCTCCTTCAAAAAACGTCGGTTCGGGGCGAAATCAGCGCAGCTCATTGTCGGCGATTTGCGGCCGGATCACAATGAACCCAAATTCTCCCTATTTTATCAGGTCCGGGTAGAGGCACTGAGTCCGGGCCTTGGCCGCGGCAGCCGCGTCGTTCCCTGACACCGGCTTTCCAGGGTGCCCCGCCATCTATACTGCACTATTCAGCGTGCTGCGGGTATTGATCCGACTTGAAGGCCCGCATGGTTGTGGTGGCCGGTGCCGGGGGCCGTCCCACAGGGCTGTCGAAAACAGGGATGTTTGAGCCAGAGCGTACACGGACGTATTCACAGCGGCCCTGGGGGACGGCCCCCGGCACCGGCCCGCTCCATGACGCTGGTTTTCAAACCGGGCCGTGGTATGCCGAATCGACCCGGACGATTAGGGCTCAGAGACACTCTGAAAGTTGCAGTATCGATGGTGGGGCACCCTGGAGAGTCGCTGCCTGACTGCGTGAAGCCCGTATTCTGCGTGCTGGGGGAGAAGGCCTTTTCCGCTATGCTGTTATAGTACGCACCACAACCCACCCTGCGCACGAGTGATACCCATGGGCGATTCCGCTTCCGACCTGCGAAACAAAGACATCAAGTACAGCCTCCATCCCTACACGCACCTGGCCGCGCACGAGGAGAAGGGCCCGCTCACCATCGAGCGCGGCGAGGACATCTATATCTGGGACAGCGACGGCAAGCGGTATATCGAGGGACTCGCCGGCCTGTGGTGTACTTCCCTGGGATTCAGCGAAAAGCGATTGGTGGAGGCGGCCCGCAGGCAGCTCGATATCCTTCCCTACACGCACACCTTTGCGCATCGATCCAGTCCGCCGGTGATCGAGCTGTACGAGAAGCTCATCAGCATGGCCCCGGAGCCCATGACGCGGGCGTTCTTCGTCGCATCCGGCTCCGAGGCCATCGACACCGCCGTCAAGTTCATCTGGTACTACAACAATGCACTGGACCGCCGGGACAAGAAGAAGATCATTTCCCGCAAGCGCGGCTACCACGGCGTCACCATCGCCGGCGGCAGCCTGACGGCCATTCCGCTGATGCAGACGGACTTCGACATGCCGCTGGACCGGTTCCTGCACACGGATACCCCCTGTCACTACCGGTATGCGGAGGACGGCGAGTCCGAGGAGGACTTTGCAACACGGCTGGCGGACAACCTCGACAGAATGATCCGGGACGAGGGGCCCGATACCGTCGCCGCCTTCGTCGCCGAGCCGGTGATGGGCGCCGGTGGGGTAATACCGCCGCCGAGGACCTACTTCGAGAAAGTTCAGCAGGTACTGAAAAAACATGACGTGCTGTTCGTCGCGGACGAAGTCATCTGCGGCTTCGGGCGCACCGGCAGCATGTGGGGCTCGCAGACCTACAATATTACGCCGGATATAGTGACCTGCGCCAAGCAGCTTTCCTCTGCATACATACCCATCGCCGGCGTGCTGATCAGCGACCAAATCTATCAGGCGTTCCGGGAGCAGAGCACGAAGCACGGGGCGCTGGGCACGGGCTATACCTACGGCGGCCATCCGGTGGCGGCCGCGGTGGCGCTGGAGACCCTGAAGATCTACGAAGAGCGCGACATCGTCGGCTATGTCAACGAGATCTCGCCGCTGTTCCAGAAGCGCCTCGGGGCGCTGGGGGAGCACCCGCTGGTGGGCGACGCCCGGGGGGTCGGGCTCATCGGCGGCCTGGAGATCGTCACCGACAAGGCGACGCGCGCCCAGTACGATCCGGCGGTGAAAGCGGCGCCGAAAGTGTTCGAGAAAGCGCTGGCCGAGGGGCTGGTGGTCCGCGCCCTGCCGGGGGACGCCATCGGCGTGTGCCCGCCGCTGATCATCAAGGAAGACCAGATCAACGATCTTTTCGACCGGCTGGAACGGGCGTTCGATGCCGCGCTGGGCGAGCTCGGCGCCGGTTGACCCGGCGGAATTTTCCGGAGCTGACGCAGTCCCAATTGACTGGAGGCATCGAAATCCCATGACTCGACGCGGTATCGCAGTTATTGCCTCGGCCATGCTCATGTTGAGCCTGTCCGGCGGGCACGTCTTCGCAGACCAGAGCTCGGAGAATCTGGAATCCCTGTTCCGGGAGCTGGCGACTGCGGAGTATCCAATAACCGCCCAGCAGCTTGAACGGGAGATCTGGCGTACCTGGCTGGACAGCGGGGACGAACGGGTGAACCGCAAGCTCCGCACCGGCATCAGCGCCATGCAGGGCGGCCGCCTGGAGGCGGCGATTCAACACTTCAGCGAGGTCATCGAGATGGCGCCCGGGTTCGCCGAAGGCTGGAACAAGCGTGCCACTGCGCACTACCTGAACGGTGAGTTCTCCAGTTCGATGCGCGACATCCAGGAGACCCTGGAACGCGAGCCGCGCCACTTCGGCGCCATATCCGGCATGGGCTTGATTTTCATGCAGCAGGGCGACGAGCGCGCAGCCCTGGACGCCTTCGAGGAAGTGTTGAAGATTCATCCCCAGGCGCCGGGCGCCGGCAAGCACGCCGAAAGACTACGAAAGAAGTTGAAGGGCCGGGAGATATAGGCGGGATCCCGTGGTGCTCTGCCCCGGGCCGTGCGCTGGTTTGAGGGCCGATGCCAGGGACTGGGCTGGTGGCGGGGGTCGTCCACCAGGGCCGCTGTGAATACTTCCATGTACGCTCTCGCTCAAACGTCCATGTTTTCGAGAGCCCTGGGGGACGACCCCCGCCACCAGCCTGATCGTGCAGGCTTCCAAACCGGGACACGGCACCACGCCGGACCCTATGGGTGGGTTGCTCCCCGACAGGTAGCCGGAATAGACACGGTGGTGTGCCCGGCCCGTACCCCCGGGTAGATCGTTGCATTCTCACCGCCGGACGGGATAATGCCGCGCCATGTACGGTACCGCATCTGAACGCGCTTCCGCCGACCTCGCGCTCCGCTTTGCCGGCCTGATGAAGCGGTTCTCCCTCGAGCCGTACGCCGACGAATTATTCACGCTCCTGGACCGGTGCTACGGCAAACCCGGCCGCCACTTCCATAACCTGGCGCACATCCGTCGCTGTATCGACCGGCTCGACGAGGTCCATGATCTCCTTGACGACCCGGACGCGGCGGAGATTGCCTTGTGGTTTCACGATGCCATCCACGATCCGGAGCGGGACGACAATGAGCTGCGCAGTGCATTGCTGTTCGAGGAGCGGGCAGGGATATATCTGCCGGCGCAAAGAGCCGAGAGTATTCATTCCATGATCATGGCGACGGTCCATTGCGGCGCGTCCGGCGCCGGCAATGACGCGCGCTACACGGCGGATATCGACCTGTCGGGTCTGGCGGCGCCATGGCCGGAGTTCCTGCAGGCCGCGGAAATGCTGCACCGGGAGTGCGGGCACGCCACGGGCAGCGACTTCCAGATCGGCTCGGAGCGGTTCTTCAGGAGGCTGCTGTCGGGCCCCGGTATCTATCTGACGGAACACTTCCGGACCCGCTGCGAGGTGCGGGCGCGTCGAAATATCGAGACATGGCTCAGCCGCGGTCAACGAAACACCGATTCGACCTCCACGTAAGTCTCGGCGCTGAAGCCGTTGAAGCGCGTGGCTCCGGCGTTGCTGTATGCGCCCAGCTGCCCGATCTCGATCCAGTCGCCCTCCCGGATGTCGTCCGGTAGCTCGCACTTGTTGGGCAGAATATCCATGGAATCACAGGTGGGTCCGTAGACGGTGAACCGCCGGGTCTGTTCCGACACCGGCCCGTCGAGGCGGATTACCCGCATGGGCAGCTCGAGCCTTGTCAGCACCAGCTCGGAAAGGCTGCCGTAAATGCCGTCGTTGATGTATATCGCATCTTCCTTGCGCAGCAGCACCTGCGTAAGCAGTGACTGGTAGTCGGCCACCAGCGCGCGGCCCGGCTCGCACATGAGCACGGTGTCGTTGCGCAGCCGCATGGTTGCCAGCTCCTGCGTGATGGCCGAGAAGTATGCTGCCAGCGGCTCGATGGACTGGCCGGGGTAGTAGGCGGGGAATCCGCCGCCGATGTCGAGGTAGTCGATGTTCACCCCGGATTCCCTGACGACTTCCGCGCACAGCCGGAGGGCGTCGCGATAGGCCTGGACCGACTGGCACTGGGAGCCCACGTGAAATGCCAGGCCGCTGCGCAGCCCTTCGCTGTGGACCGCCGCCAGCAGTTCCACCGCTTCCTCGAGCGGGGCGCCGAACTTCGATGCGAGGTCGAACAACACCTTCGTTTCTCCGGTCTTGAGACGGACATGCACAACGATGCCTTCACCGCCGGTGGCTTCCAGCGTTTTCTCCAGCTCCGAGAGATGATCGACGACGAAATGCCGCACGCCGTAGACTTCGTAGGCGGTCCTGATGACGGCCCGGGCCTTGGCGGGGTTCATGAAATAGGCGCCGGCGTCGCGGTGCGACTCGCGCACCTGCGCGATCTCCGGCAGCGAGGCGGTGTCGAAATGCCGCACGCCGGCCTCGTACAGGGTGTCGATGATCTTCCGGTACGGATTGCACTTCACGGCGTACAGAACGCGGCCGGGAAACGCATCCACGAAGGCCCGCGCATGGGCCGCCAGACCCGCGAGGTCCAGGCAGTAGACGGGATAGCTGGGGGTCAGCGCTTCGGCCACCGCCCGCGCATCGGGGTAAATGTTCCGCATCGGCATGTCGGGGATGGTACACCAGGTGAACGGACGCGGTCCCGGCGCAGGAAGTTGACGCCTTGTGTGCCCCGGCCGCTGATATGACTCCATTCAGCGGTTCGCGGGCATTGGTTTGGTTTGAAGACTCGCCCATCCGACGGGCCGGTGCCGGGGGCCGTCCCCCAGGGTCGCTGTAAATACTTCCGTGTACGCTCTGGCTCAAACGTCCCTGTTTTCAACAGCCCTGGGGCACGACCCCCGGCACCGGCCCTTTCCCCGCCGTCCGTTTACGAACCGGGCCACGGCCTGCGGGATCAGGTGGCTCGGAATCGCTCTGATAGTTGCGCGAGCATTCGTTACCCGGTGTCCTTCCGATACTGCGATAAGCGCTTTCTTTGCCGGCCGTTGTCGTCGAAATTCCCGGGTGCCAGCCATTTCTCGAACGCTTCTTTCATGTCCGGCCATTCCGAATCCAGGATGGAAAACCACGCCGTGTCCCGGTTCCGGCCTTTGTAGATCGCCGCCTGGCGGAAAGTCCCTTCGTAAGTGAAGCCCAGGCGCCTGGCCGCCGCGCAGGATTTTTCATTGAGGGCGTCGCATTTCCATTCGTAGCGCCGGTATCCCAGCTCGAAGACCCGCTGCATCATGAGATACATGGCTTCGGTGGCGGCGGGCCGGCTCTGCAGCAGCGGCGAATAGTTGATATGACCCACCTCGATGACGCCCTGGGGCGGGGTGATGCGCAGATAGCTGGCCACCCCGACGGCTTTACCGGATTCCGCATCCACGACGGCGTGGAACATGGGGTCGTCGTTCATGCACTTGGACTCGACCCAGTGCCGGTAGGCTTCCAGGGAATCAAACGGGCCGTACGGCAGATACGTCCAGTTGCGGTGTGAGGGATCCTGCAGGTTGGCCTCGAACAAATCACCGGCGTGCCGCACGGGGTCGAGACGCTCCACGCGGCACAGGCGCCCCGGCATCGGCTCGTCGGGCGGCCGCGGTGGCGGGTGCCAGCCCGGCACGGATTCGCCCACGGGTTGTCCCAGCTCATTGATGCGTGTCATGAAGGGGTCCGGTTCCTGAGGTGCTGTACGGCTACGTTGTTCCGCAAAGGGACTGAATGCTCTCGAAGAGATCGTCCGGGATCGTGATACCCCGTGCCGCGGCGTTGTCGAAGTGCGCCTGTCTGTCCTGCCCCGGTATGTATGCACCCATCGAGGCCAGCCGGTCAAGATATTCGTCGATCCGCCGCCCGGGGTGATCCATGGCAGCCAGGTCCATGGCCAGGAACCATTGGCCGACATCCGGGCAATCCGGGTGATCGGCGAACGACGGTGCATCGATGGACCAGTTGCCGCCGCTCAACCCCGCCGCCAGCAGCTCCACCATCAAGGCGATATTCGCCCCCTTGTAGCCGCCGAAGGGTTTGAACGTACCCTCGAGCGCTTCGTCGGGATTCGTGGTCGGGTTTCCTTCGCGGTCCAACGCCCAGTCGGTGGGGATGGTGTCGCCGCGTTCCCGGGCAGCATGAACGTCCACGAGCGTGCAAGCGCTGGTGGACTGGTCGATCAGCAGGGGCGGCCGGCGGTCCCGGGGCAGGGCGAAAGCAATCGGATTGGTGCTGAACCCCGGCGCCGATGCGCCCGATGGCGCGACGACGGCGGGGCCGGCGTTGGTGACGGCCAGCGCGGCGAAGCCGCGCCGGGCGAGCCGCTCGGGGAAAAAGCCCAGGCAGCCGCAGGTATAGGTATTGCGAATGGTCAGCACCGCCACGCCCTGGCTTTCGACCATGCCGGCAAACTGCTCGAACGCCCGGTCGAAGGCGTAGTGAGTAAAACCCGACCGGGCATCCGTGGTCAGCAGCCCCGGGCGGGCCTGTTCGATAATGGGCTCCACGCGGCCGTCCAGCGCGCCCCGCCGCAGGGCGTTGCAGTAATAGGGTAGATGGGCGAGGCCGACGTTGCTGCGTCCCGATGCGTGGGCGGCGACCACCGCCCGCGCGACGGCACGCGCCTGTCCCTCGCCGGCGCCGCTGGCGGTGAGTGCCTGCGTCGCGAGCGCCTCGGCCTGCCCGATGCTCATTGTTCGGCTCATGACGATTCCAGTGGGGTCAAGCGATTGAAGTTATCCGGGCCGGCGCATGAAAATGATTGCTGTTTCCCGTGGGTGCTCCGGGGACCGCGGTTCGCTGTGCGAAGAATAGCACCGCGGCTCGGGTCGTACGCCCGGGACGTTCTAAAGCCCCGCTGCACGGGCCGACCCGGCAAGTGGCGGCTCGGCTCGAAAACCTGGACAATAGGGCCAGTGCCGGGGGGTATCCCCCAGGGCTGTCGAAAACAGGGATGTTTGAGCCAGAGCGTACAAGGATGTATTTACAGCGACCCTGGGGGATACCCCCCGGCACTGGCCCGTTCCTTGACGCTGCTTCTCAGCAAACCGAGCCGCGCCTACCGAGGGATGTTCCCCGGCCGCAGGATTCGGTACGCTTGATGGCATGAGCAGCCGCCCCGAACGCATCCACTCCACCTGTCCCCACGACTGTCCCAGTGCCTGCGCGCTGGAGGTGGAACGGCTGGATGCGCACACCATCGGCCGGGTCTACGGCGCGAAGGACAATCCCTACACGGCCGGCACGCTGTGTGCCAAGGTCGGCCGCTACGCCGAGCGCGTCCATCATCCCGACCGGCTGACCCGGCCGCTGCGGCGGGTCGGGGCGAAGGGGAACGGGAACGCCTTCGAACCGTTGTCCTGGGACGACGCCCTGGACGAAGTCGCGGAACGGTTCACACGCACGGCCCAGGCCCATGGCAGCGAAACGGTGTGGCCGTATTTCTACGCCGGCACCATGGGGCTGGTGCAGCGGGACAGCATCGAGCTGTTCCGGCATCTGTTCGGATACTCCCGCCAGCAGTCGACCATCTGCAGCGAGCTCAGCAGCAACGGCTGGCTCGCCGGCGCCGGCGCGCTGCGCGGTGTTGACGCCCGTGAGATCCCGGAGAGCGACCTGGTGGTCGTGTGGGGCGGCAATCCGGTCTACACCCAGGTCAACCTCATGCAACATATCACCACGGTGCGGCGCAACCGCGGCGCCCGGCTGGTGGTGGTGGACCCGTACCGCACCGCCACGGCGGCGAAGGCGGACCTGCATGTCATGCTGCGGCCCGGCACCGACGCGGCCCTGGCCTGCGCCGTCATGCACGTGCTGTTCCGGGACGGCCACGCCGACCGGGAGTACATGGCGCGGTACACCGATGCGCCCGAAGAGCTGGAACGGCACCTGGCCTCCCGCACCCCCGCCTGGGCGGCGGCCATCACCGGTGTCGACGAAGCCGTGATCGAGGAGTTCGCCGCCCTCTACGGCAGGACCCCGAGGTCCTACCTGCGGCTGGGCTACGGATTCACCCGCTCGCGCAACGGCGCCGTCAGCATGCACGCGGCCCTGTGCTTGCCGGCGGTCACCGGCGCCTGGCAACACCCGGGCGGCGGCGCGCTGCACTCCAACAAGGGCCTGTACCCCATCGACCGGACGCTGATCCAGGGGCTGGACGTGATGGACGAATCGGTCCGCATCCTGGACCAGTCGCGCATCGGACCGATACTTCTGGGCGAGCGCGGGGACTTGGGTGACGGCCCGCCGGTCACCGCCATGATCATCCAGAACACCAATCCCCTGGTGGTGTGCCCGGAGTCGGAACGGGTGCGCCGGGGGTTCCAACGGGACGACCTGTTCGTCTGCGTCCACGAGCAGTTCATGACCGAGACCGCGCGCCATGCCGACATCGTGCTGCCCGCCACCACGTTTCTGGAGCATCCGGACATGTACCTGGCCCTGGGGCACACGTTCTTCCAGGTCACCCGGCCCGTCATCGAGCCGTACGCGGCGTGCCGCAGCAACCACTGGGTGCTGTCGCAGCTGGCGAAGCGCCTGGGCGGCTCCCATCCGGGCTTCGAGATGGATGCCTGGACCCTGATGGACGAATCCCTGAAGCGCTCAGGTCTGCCGGGTGCGGAGGAGATTCACCGGAAGCACTGGCACGACTGCGCCCTGGACTTCGAGCCGGCGCACTTCCTGGACGGGTTCGAGACGCCGGACCGGCGTTTTCATTTCAAGGCGGACTGGGCGAGGCTGGGGACGGAGCATCTCGGTTTCCCGTCGCTCCCGGACTACCACGAATCCATCGACGCGGCGAGCGGTGACAAGCCTTACCGCCTGGTGGCCGCGCCGGCGCGCAACTACCTCAACTCGAGCTTTACCGAGACCCCCACCTCGCGCAGGAAGGAGAAGCGCCCAACCCTGCTGATGCATCCGGAGGACTGCGGGTCCATGGGCCTGGCGGAAGGCGACCTGGTGAGTGTCGGCAACGACCTCGCCTCGGTGCGGATCCACGTCAAGCCCTTCGAAGGCCTGCAGCGCGGCGTGCTGGTGTGCGAAAGCGTCTGGCCCAGCGAGGCGTTCGTTGACGGCCTGGGGATCAATGCCCTGATCAGCGCCGACCGCGGCGGACCGAACGGTGGCGCGGTGTTTCACGATACCGCTGTGTGGGTTCGGAGGCCGGGGTTGACCCGTCCAAAGGATCGCGACTAAAGCCGCCTATTTGGATCAACGGCCCCCGTGTAGGAGGCGAGCCCTCTCGCCGATTGCGGTGTCGAGTAACGCCTTATCGGCCAGAGGGCTGGCCTCCTACGGGCTGAAAAGCTCGGACACGGATTCCCGGCGGCCCGAGTGCCGCGGATCGTAGCCGCTCAGCTCGGCTACCCGCCGGCGGAACTCCGAGCTGGCGATGACGGATACCAGGTGCTGCGCGGCCGGCACGCGCTCCAGAGTCTGCTCGTGCGCCGCGAAGTAGTAAGTCTCCGTCGCCAGCGGCAGGAACGCCAGCCCGAATCGAACCGCCGCAGCTTCCACGCCGAAGCCCGTGTCCGCGGCGCCGGAGCTCAGCAGGGCGCCAACGGCGTTGTGGGTGAACTCCTCGTGGTCGTATCCGGCAATCCCGGCGGGGTCGACGGCCGCGTCCTCGAGCAGCATGTCCAGCAGCATACGGGTGCCGGACCCGGGCTGGCGGTTGACGAAACGGATGTCACCGCCGGCGAGATCCGCCACGCCGTGGATCCGGTCCACGACCTCGCGGCGCATCATCATACCCTGGCGGCGTGACGCCACCCGGATCAGGCGATGCTCCTCTTCATGGAGCCAGGGACGGAAGTGGTGCTCCAGCCGCCGCCGCAACGGCCCTTCCACCAGGTGGAAACCCGCCATCTGGCAGGCGCCTTCCTTGAGGCCGCGCAGGCTGTCGAGGCTGCCATGGTTGTGGAAGTCGAGCTGCAGGCCGGCCCTGGAAACCGCCAGCTCGCGAAGGATTTCCTGGGCCATGCTGTGGCTGGCATGCACCGTCAGCCGGGTTTCCCCGGGGGCCGGCAGGGTCGACTCCAGGACGTCGTTGAGCTCGTGGGCGAGCCTGTCGAGCTCCGGCGCGAGTCGTTCGGTGGCGGACTGGTTGGCCCACAACAGTTTTCGTCCCAGCTCGCTCAGCACCGCCCCCCGGCCGCGGTGCATGTCCACCGGCGCGACGCCCAGGTGCTCGGTCCATTCCCGGAGCAGCCCCCAGGCCGCCCGGTAGGAAAGGCCGGCGGCTTCGCTGGCCCGGCGCAGGGATCCGTATTCATCCACCGCCCTGAGCAGCGTGAACAGGCGGTCGTCCGCTTCCACCAGCTCGCCGCGGCCGAAGGAGAATCGCAGACTCAGCTCTACGTCCATCGCGGTCCCTTCGTTACCTGGCGTTCGGAAAGAATGCCTGCTGCCCCTTGATCTTGTACTCGCCGATGGCTTGCTGCCCTTGGTCGGACAGCACCCAGTCGATGAATGTCTGCCCCATCTCCGCCTTGATGTGGGAATGGCGCTCCGGGTTCACCAGTATGATGCCGTACTGGTTGAACAGCCGCTCGTCGCCTTCCAGCAGTATTTCGAGATCGCCCTTGTTGCCGAAGTTGAGCCACGTCGCCCGGTCGCTCATGGCATAGGCATTCATGCCGCTGGCGGTGTTCAGGGTCGCGCCCATGCCCGAGCCCGTTTCCCGATACCACGACGCGTCAAAAGATGAAGCGTCCAGGCCGGCCGCTTTCCACAGGCCCTGCTCCTTCTTGTGGGTGCCGCTGTCATCACCGCGCGAGGCGAATGGCTGCTCGGCCTCCTTGATGGCGGTGAGGGCCTTGGTGACGTCATTCATGCCCTTGATTCCGGCCGGATCACCGGCGGGGCCGACGATCACGAAGTCATTGTACATCACGTCATGACGCGCCACGCCGTAGCCCGCTTCGACGAACGCCTCCTCGGACGGCTTGTGGTGTACGAACAGAACGTCTGCGTCGCCCTTCTCGGCGAGCCGGATGGACTGGCCGGTGCCCACCGCCACGACGCGCACCTCGATGCCGGTTTCCCCGGTGAACCGGGGCAGCAATTCATCGAACAGGCCGCTGTTCTCGGTCGAGGTCGTGGACGCCACGGTGATGTATTTGTCCTGCGCGGCAATGGAGCCGGCGGCCAGAGCAAGGATCGCAATGGAAGCGACCAGTATCGCGCTGTAGAAACGTTTGGTCATGAGCATTCTCCTCAAGGTCGAATGGTTGGTGACGGGCTCAGTTCGCGAGCTTGTGCTCCGCCTCCGCTGTCCAGAGACGCCCTTCCAGGAAGGCCCGGGTTTCCTCGGTTTTCGGCCGGGCAAAAAACTCCTCCGCCGGCCCGGACTCGGCGATGGTGCCGCCGTGCATCAGCACGATTTCCCCCGCCAGCCTTCTGGCCTGTGCGACGTCGTGGGTGGCCATGATGACCTTGGTGCCGGATTCATAGAACGCCGCGATGATGCGCTCGACTTCCCTGGTAGCGCCGGGATCCAGGAAGGTGCAGGGCTCGTCGAGAATCAGCACCTCCGGGCGCGCCGCCCAGGCCCGGGCCAGGGCGACCCGTTGCTGCTCGCCGCCGGACAGGCGGCGCGCGGGCCGGTCCGCCATATCGACAAGGCGCCCGGTTTCCAGCGCCTGGTCGATCCGCCGGCTTTTCTCGTGCTTTGGTACACCGCAGGTTCGGAGCACGTGCTCGATATTTTGCCGGACGGAGCGGCGCAGCAGCACCGGCCTCTGAAACACCATCCCCTGCACGCCTGGCCGCCGCGCGCGCTCCGGGTCGTTCCAGCGAACCTGGCCCGCGGTGGGCGCGACCAGGCCATGGCATACCTTCAGCATCAGCGTCTTGCCGGCGCCGTTGTGGCCCAGCACCACGGTGATGGATGTGCCGGTAAACGAGTGATTCACGTTCCGGAGCAGCGTCCGCTGATTCACCTGCAGGCCGACGCCGCTGAGGGTCAAGGGCAGTATTGTCGTCATGCGCCCTGCCATCTCTGGGTCCTGCGCTGCACGCCGAAAGCCAGGGCGTTGATCACGCAGACCAGCATGATGAGAACCAGGCCCAGTCCCAGGGCCAGTGCCAGATTGCCCTTGGTGGTTTCCAGGGCAATAGTCGTCGTCATTACCCGTGTCACGTGGTTGATGTTCCCGCCAACGACAATGACGGCCCCGACTTCCGCGATAGCGCGGCCGAACCCCGCGAGCGCGGCGGTGAAAAGACTGAACCGGCCTTCCCACAGCAGGGTTATGACCGACTGGGTGTGGGACAGCCGGAGTGAGTCGAGGTAATCCGCATACTCCGAATGAAGATCCGCGGTGGTTTGGCGGGTGAGTGCGGCGATGATCGGGAGCACAAGAATGGTCTGCGCGATGATCATGGCGGTGGGCGTGAACAATAGCCCCAGGTCGCCCAACGGACCGGCGCGCGACAGCATCAGGTAGACGAACAGACCCACCACCACCGGCGGCAGCCCCATGAAAGCGTTCATGAAGACCACCACGGCACCGCGGCCCGGGAACCGGGTCGTTGCCACCAGCGCGCCCAGCGGCATGCCGATCAACGAAGCGATCGCCACGGCGTTCAAGCTGACGTACAACGACAGCCCGACAATCTCCAACAGGTCCGCATCCAGGTGCCAGATCAACGACGCGGCCTGGGACAACGATTCAATAAGCTCGCTCATAAAGAATATGCAAATAATTACATAATATTAGGAATCGCGACTCTATCTCGAATTGTAGTCATGAAATTAAGGTTAAAGTAAAGAGTATGGGAAGGTCCAGGTGTATTAGATATATGTATAGAGTTGCATAATACGGTTCGATGTGCATGTTTCCGGGGTATGGCGCCGCCGATATACTCCGGCCGTCACCCTGGGACACCTGGAGCTATTCGATGAAAATTCGAGGTGCCGGCACCTGCTGCGGCAGCCGCAGCAGGAAGTGGTTCGCCACGCCGGACATTACGGCGAGGCACACCAGATCGCTACAACGGCGGTGGGAATTCTGGGGACAGCTTACTCAATTAACTGAACTATAATAGGTATACTGTCCCCGGAATTCCGGAATTCTCAGAGCCGGGCTCCCTGGCGCCACTTGGCGGGATGCTGCTGCCGGTGGTCACGGGTTGCGCACACGCCAGGCAAGCCGCTGGCCGGCGCGCAGCGGCACGATCGTGTCGGCGCCGAATTCCAGCGCGTCCGGCACCTGCCCGCCGGACCGTTCAAGCGTCAACTGCCCGCGATTGCGCGGCAGGCCGTAGAAGTCGGCGCCGTGAACGCTGGCAAAGCCTTCCAACCGATCCAGCGCGCCGGCCTTGTCGAACACCTCGGCGTAGAGCTCCAGCGCCGCCGGCGCGCTGTATACGCCGGCGCATCCGCAATCGGATTCCTTCGCACCTCTCGGATGCGGCGCCGAGTCGGTCCCGAGGAAGAATTTCGGATTGCCGCCGGTCGCGGCGGCCACCAGCGCCCGGCGATGCGTTTCCCGCTTGATGATGGGCAGGCAGTAATGATGCGGCCTGAGCCCACCTTCGAACATCGCATTGCGGTTGAGCAGCAGGTGATGCACGGTGATGGTGGCGCCGATGTGCGCCGGGGCTTCGGATACGAAATCCACCGCATCCCGGGTCGTGACGTGCTCGAGCACCATTCTCAGTTCGGGAAACGCCCGCACAAGCGGCTGAAGGTGGCGTTCGATGAACACCGCCTCGCGGTCGAAGATATCGATTTCCGGGTCGGTCACCTCGCCGTGGAGCAGCAGCGGCAGACCGGCCGCCTGCATCGTCTCCAGCGCCGGGCCGGCATGATTAAGGTCGGTTACACCCGAATCCGAATTAGTGGTCGCACCGGCCGGGTAGTATTTCACGGCATGGACGAAATCGCTGTCGGCCGCCCGCCGGATTTCCTCGGCCGGGGTGTTGTCGGTCAGATACAGCGTCATCAGGGGTTCGAAGGCCGAATCGGCCGGCAGGGCCGCGAGGATGCGCTCGCGGTAAGCGGCTGCGGCCGCCACGGTGGTGACCGGGGGCTTGAGATTGGGCATCACGATCGCGCGCGAGAAACAGCGCGCGGTGGCCGGCAGTACCGATTTCAGGATGTTCCCATCGCGCAAGTGCAGGTGCCAGTCGTCGGGGCAGGTCAAGGTGATCTGCTGCGGCTCGCTCATCGGCTGATCGATCTGTGAATCATGAATGAATTGTACCCGGAAGAATTCCGGGGACAGTATACTTATCTAATGACAACCGCTTATTCCCTTAAGAAAGGGAGTCGTCATCACGGAAGAAAGTCGGTTGCCGACGATTCCCCCGCTGTATGACACGACGGGGATTTCCTGGTACGACCATGCGCGGCATCCTGGCCAATACGACACCGCGTTGTGCCGAGCGTCTCGCCGACGCTGACAGCAAGGCCTGGGCAGCGCTGCGCAACCCGTTCCCGGAGCTCCACACGGCCGAGGAGCTTGCATGAGCGATACTTCCTTTTCCGCTTTGGCAAAATTAGCGCAGCGGTTCACGCCATTTGGGAGCCCATTCAAAGATGATGCCGACGCCCTTCCCCGAGACCTATGAGCGGCTGCTGCGGGATCACGTGAGCTTTGGCATCGCATACGGTTGCCTGGAAGCGTTCGCCGCTCCACGGCGAGCTCAAGCAGCTCGGCTTTGGCGTGGCGGCCAGTCTGGAGCAGCTAACGGCATACTTGCCGGAGAGCGGTTCGGATTAGCCGAGTCGAGGGGCTCGAGCCGGCGTCGGTAGGCTTTGCACGAGGCTTGCCGGTAAGCTTATAGCAGCTTATAGCCTGGGCCGCTTGTTCCCGGGCGGGCAGGGCCGCGGCGACCCGCTGGTGCACCCCGCCAAACGCTCTGTAACTTTAATTGATGAATTGGGTGGGGTACGGACAGTAGGAGGCGAGCCCCCTCGCCGATTGCGGCTTCGATCGAAGGCAAATCGGCCAGGGGGCTGGCCTCCTACAGGCTTCGTTTGTCCGCCGCACAGTGCCGGCTGAATGGGTCAATATTTGTGGCGGGGTGCACTAGTGAAAACAAGGCTGGCGCGCGGCCTCCCCGTGAATGACAGCGCCGTAGCATCTCAACAGCTCCGCGCACGCTACGGAACGGGAGCGGTACGTCGCCGTGGCCAGGGGCGTTTCACCGCCGTGGTTGGGCTGGTTGACCGGGGCGCCGGCCGCGATCAGCCGTGACAGGCACGCTTCGCAGCCGCCCAGTGCGGCGTAGTGCAACGGCGTCATGCCCATCGCGTCGCGGGCGTTCACACTCGCGCCCTTGTCCAGGTAGTAGTCAACCAGCGGCAGATTCGGCTTCATACACGCATAGCACAGTGCCGTGGGCTTGCCGTCGCGCGTGGTGTCCGGATGAAGCCCCACACGCTCGATGTAGTAGCGCACCTTGTAAACCTGCTGCAAGGCAGCGGCGATGAGAAAATCGTGCGTCAATTTCTTATCCGCGGAGCAGGGGCATTGCTTCGAGGCAGTCATAAGCCGCGCGCTCCTGGCACTAACCGACAAAAGCCAAGCGTGGCTCCGAGACGCCCGCCGGCTCGGTGCCCTTAAGGGAGGCCAGCATGGTGTCGGCGTCGGAAACGTCGAAAGGGTCGGTCGGGCAAATGTCGTCGAAACCCGGCTCCACGAATGCCTTTTCGATCACGCCGTCGTCCACCATCATCGAATAGCGCCAGGAACGCATGCCGAAGCCGAGATTGGACTTGTCGACCAGCATGCCCATTTTTCGGGTGAATTCGCCGTTGCCGTCGGGCAGCAGCTTGATGTTCCGGACGCCGAGGTGACGGCCCCAATTAAACATCACGAAAGCGTCGTTCACGGATACGCAGATCACTTCGTTGATACCCTGCGCCCGGAACTCGTCGTAAAGCTCGTCGTTGCGGGGCAGGTGATTCGACGAGCATGTGGGCGTGAAAGCGCCCGGAAGTGAGAACAGCACCACCCGCTTGGCGCCAAATATTTCCTCGGTGGTCTGGTCCTGCCAGCGGAACGGATTGTCGCCGCCGATGGTCTCGTCCCGGACACGGGTCCTGAATATGGCGTGGGGCAATCGATTATTCTCGATCATGGTTCGGGCCTCTTCATGAAAGCAGGTTGGGCGTTATATATTGATGTATATTAACAACAATACGAATGATTCGCAATACTATTTGATGTTGGGCATGTGAGCCGCACGCCACGACCCCATTTATCCGATTGCCATCCGGCACGGATTTGTTAATAATGAGAATCATTCCGATTTTCTCCGATCGAGTCATGCCCCCACAAAGCGACGCCTCTTGTCACGGGACACAGGTGCTCTACCGCGAGCACCACGGCTGGCTGTTGTCTTGGCTGCGCCGGCGGCTGGGCTGCGGGGAGACGGCTGCCGACCTGGCCCACGATACGTTCCTGAAAGTGCTGGCGAAAAAGCGCCGGGGCGAGGCCCCGGTGGTGCGTGAGCCGCGGGCCTATTTGCGGGTCATCGCCGGAGGGCTTTTGGTCGACCACTTCCGCCGCCGCGACCTGGAGCAGGTCTACCTGGAGGCCTTGGCGGCCCAGCCCGAGCCCACGGCCATCTCGCCCGAAGAGAGAAAGGCGATCCTGGAGGCGCTGCACCGCATCGACGCGATGCTCGACCGCATGCCGCCCGCCGTGCGACGGGCGTTTCTGCTCTCCCAGCTCGAGGGGCTGAGCTACGCACAGATCGCGGTGCAGCTCGATGTTTCCGTGCGCACGGTAAAGCGCTACATGCAGCAGGCGTTCATTCGATGTCTAGCTCTGATGGTTTAACCGTGCCCGCCGGCCACCCGTCAAGCATCGACCCCCATATCCTGGAGCAAGCCGCGGACTGGCTGGTGCGCCTGGAGGGCGGCGCCCTGAATGCCGAGGAGTGCCGGGAGCTGGAAGCGTGGCAAGCCCGCAGCCCGGAGCACCAACAGGCCTGGCTCGCGGTGCTCGATCTCAAGCAGCTCATTGGAACGGTGCCCGGCGCGCTCGGCCGAGCTGTCCTGGAAAGGCGCCGGGCGCCGCGGCGCGCGATGTTGAAATCGCTGGCCGGTCTCTTTGTGGCGGCGCCCGTTGGATGGATGGCGTACCGCTACCTGCCCTGGGAGGAGTGGAGCGCCGACTACCGCACCGCAACGGGCGAGCGCCGCGAGGTTGCCCTGCCCGATGGCAGCCGCCTGCTGCTCAACACCGCCAGTGCCGTGGATCAAGCCTTCAGCGCCGAAGCCCGCCGTCTGGTCCTGCACCAGGGCGAGATCCTGGTGGAGACGGCGCCTGATTCGACGCGGCCGTTCATCGTCCGCACCGAGCAGGGCGAGGTGCGCAGCTTGGGCACGCGGTTTAACGTGCGCGGCGACGGAGCCACGACAACGGGTGCAGCAGAAGTGGCCGTACTCGAGCACGGGGTCGCAATTCGCCCCGCTCACGGCGCCGGGGAGACTGTCCTGAAAGCCGGCGAGCAGGTCACATTCACGGATAAGCAAGTGGGCTGGCCGACGGCCCTGACCCCCAACGCGACCGCCTGGACCCGGGGCCAGATCGTCGCCGACGGTTGGCGCCTGGAGGCATTGTGCGCCGAGCTGGCCCGCTACCGCCCCGGAATCCTGCGCTGCGATCCAGCCGTCGCGGACCTGCGCATCTCCGGCGTGTTCCAGATGGGCGATACCGACCGCGCGCTGCGCATCGTCGCGGAGACCCTTTCCGTGCGCATTTCGGCCTTCACCCCCTACTGGGTCAGCATCGACCCGGAGAGCTGACCGCGCTCTACAAACCGAGCGCCCGCGCTCCATTGCAAGCACCTCGCCCTCACCGATCACGCCTCGCCCGATATGACTGGGGCCCGCACTGCATGCCGGCGCCCGGCCCGGCGAATTTGTCCCCTTTTTCCGTTTCGTTCGGCAGATCCAATGAAAACGGCCAATACAACATCAATTCGATTCTTCAAGGGGGCCAATCATGCCGACAAGCCGAGATTATCTGCCAAGCGACCGCGGCGGCCAGCACGCCGCTCGACCCCGGATCACCCGTGCGCTCCTGGTCGTAATCACCGCTGCATCGTTTCTACTGGGCTTGGCCAGCCTGGCCGGCGGCGCCTCTTACGCCCAGGACGCCGGCGCGCCGAGCCAGACTCGCAGCTATGACATCCCCGCGGGCCCGCTGGGGCAGTCCCTCAACCGCTTCGCCAGCGAGAGCGGCATCACCCTGTCCTTCGACCCGGCGCTGGTCGAGGGCCGCACCGCGCCGGCGCTCGAGGGGAGTTATTCCGTCGAAGCAGGTTTGCGCACGTTGCTGGGCACGTCCGGACTGGCCGTGGTGGCGGGCAGCGGCGGTGGCTACCGGATCCAGGGGGCCGCCGGGGTGGGGGCCGGCGACGGGTCGATGCGGCTGGGGCCGGTCCAGGTTACGGCGAGCCGCGTCCAGCGTTCGGTGTCCACGATTCCGGGCTCGGTCACCGTCCTCGATGAGGAGGAGCTGGACAAGCAGCGGCAAACCACGCGGGATATTCAGCGCATGCTGCAGCAATCCGTTCCCGGATTTCGGGGCGCGACGGGGACCAGGCAGGAAGGCTTTAATGCGCTACGCGGCCGCACCGCGCTGATCCTCCAGAACGGGGTGCCGCAAAGCGTGCAGCTACGTTCCTCGGGTACGGGCATCAATAATATTGACCCGCGCATGATCGAGCGGATCGAAGTGGCCCGGACCGCCAACGCCACCCTGGGCTTCGGCGGAGCGGGCGGTACCATCAACCTGATCACCAGGCGTCCCGATTCTCCGGTGCCGCTGTATACGCTGGAGGTGGGCACCTCGTTCCAGCCTCACGCGCTTGAAGGCAGTGGCCTGACAAAGGAAGGCTTCGCCAGTGTGGAAGGCAAGAAAGGCGACTTCGACTACCTCTTCAGCCTGTCGGGGCGCGATATCGGTGAATTGTTCGATGCTGATGGTGATCGAATTCCCGACGGCGGTACCGAGGCCAAGAGCGAGGAATACGGGGTGGCCACATCGCTGGGATGGCAGCTGGACCCACAGCGCTCATTGCGGCTCGACGCGTCTTACCGTCGAGTGCAGGAAGACGATAACCGGACCAAGGCGGCGAACGCCATCGGCGGCGAAAAGAAAGCGGAGGCCGTGCCCAATAACGACGCCTTCTTGAATCCGTTTTTAGACCCGCTGCAGGCGTGGAACGCCAGCCTGACCTTCGACGATGCCGAGGTCGTCGGCAGCGCACTGAACATAAAGACCTTCTTTCAGCGCCAGGAGATCAACCAATTTTCCGACTTCACCGAGTTCGGCGCTTGCTGCGTACTCGACCGCGGCGAAGATACGCGTATCGATCGGCGCATCGGCGCGCGCCTGAATATCGAGACGCCTTTGCCGAGGGGCATGTCGCTCGTCTGGGGTGGCGATCTTGTGCGAAATTTCAACTCCGAATTGATCGACTCCGAGGTCGCCGGCACCGATGTGAGCTCCCGGCCGGACATCACCCAGAACAACTTCGCGGGCTTTGCCCAGATTGACATTCCGCTGGGCGATTTCCTGCTGACCGGCGGGGTGCGGCATGACCGATTCGATGTAGACTTCGACGACGTGCTCAAGAGCGACGGCTCGCAATTCGAAGGCGGCAGCATCGACGTCAACGAGACCCTGTTCAACGCCGGGCTGGTGTATTTCCTGACCGACGAGTTGGACCTGTTTGCCGGATTCTCTCAGGGGCTCGATATCACGCAACCGGGTCGGGCTGCATCGAGCGTCAACAGCGTGGATCAAATTCAACTGGAGCCGGCACCGACGGATTCCTTTGAAGTCGGCTCACGCTATTTCGGCGACCGCTGGGACGGCAGCATCACGGCTTTCTACACCGATTCCGAGCTCAGCTCCCGGACCATCAACCCGGGCGGGGAACTGCAGTTGGCCATCCCCCTGCGCCAGCCCGAGCGTATCTGGGGCGTGGAATCGACGTTGAACGTAGCGCTCAACGAGCAATGGCATGTCGGTGGCACCGCCGCCTACCAGGAGGGTGAGAGAAAGGTTGACGGCGAGTGGCGTGACCTGCAAGGCACCTTCATCCATCCCTTCCGCCTGACGGGCTACGCTGATTACAACCCCTACGACTGGTTGTCCACGCGCCTGCAGTTCGAATACTCGCCCGGCAGCAATCGTTTCCCGGGCAGCACCACTTTCGGCGAAGGTGAAGTCAGTGATCTTTTTCTCGCAGACTTCATCGCCTCGGCGCAAACCGACTACGGCGAGTTCCGGTTGGGTATCGAGAACCTCCTGAATAAACAATATGTTTCGCAGTTCGGTGAGGCAACAAATGTGGCGCCAAATTTCTTCGCCCAGCCGGGAATCACCGCCCGTCTGACCTATCGTCTTCAGTTCTGAGGGTCCGCTGCAGTTGACCAATCGCAGTTGGTTTCGCCTACACAGTTTCACCGGCGTCATCACGGGCCTTATGCTGTTCGTGATCTGCTGGAGCGGGACTTTCGCGGTTCTTTCCAACGAACTCGACTGGCTGGTTACGCCCGAGGCGCGGACCGAGCCTGGCCAGGGACGAGCAAGCTGGGGCGCAATCAAGGCGCACGTGGAACAGGCCTACCCGAAAGCAGAGATCACGCTGCTGAGCACGCCCCTTTACACCCGATCGGCCGCGCAGGTGCTCATCAACCTGCCGGCGCAGGAATCGGTGTGGGTCTATGTCAACCCTTACACGGCAGAGGTTCAGGGGCACCACAGCTACTTCAATATCCAACGTTTTTTCCGCAGCTTTCACTATGCCCTGTTTCTGCCGAAGGTCGGGCTGTATGTGGTGACGGCGTTCTCGATCACCATGCTTGCCTCGCTGGTCGCCGCGTTGTTGTTCTACAAGCGCTGGTGGACGCGGTTCTTTCGCTTCAAGCGCGGCGGTGGCCGGGTGTTCTGGAGCGAACTTCACAAGACCTCCGGGCTATGGTCGATTTGGTTTGTGCTGCTGATGGGCCTGACCGGTGTGTGGTATCTCTACGAGGCGGCGCAGCCTGGTCCCGTTAATTACGTTGATGGCGCGATTCAAGCCCCGGCTCCGTCCTCCGACACGACTCTGCCAGCGCTGCCGCTGGATGATGTGATCGCGGAGGCTAAAGTCGCCTGGCCTGACTTCGAGATCGGCAGCATCGGCTATGGGTGGTATTCGCCGGGTGCGGACACGGTGTACCTGGAGGGCCAGGCTGAATTTCCGCTGGTGCGAGACCGCGCCAACCAGATGCACCTGGACCCGCGCACCGGCGAGGTGCTGTGGCAAAACAGCGCCGGGGACTTACCCCTCTACTGGCTTTGGTCGAACATGGCCGATCCGCTGCACTTCGGCGACTTTGCCGGACTCTGGAGCAAGGGCATCTGGTTTATATTCGGCTTGCTACTGTCGGGGCTGGTCTTAACCGGCACTTGGCTGCACGCCCAACGCCTGGCCCGTGAGGCCGGCGGGCGGAGCCGCCACCGCTGGCCGGGCACGGGCGCGGCGATTACCGTGTCGCTGCTCGTGCTGGCCGCCTCGGTGCCCTTTGGTTTCCAGGAGGCGCGGGACTACTACGGCCCCACGGTCGATGGCGTGAAGCAGCTACCGGCCCTGGCGCCGGGTGTCAAGGCCGTCATCATTGGCTGGGTGAGCGTGACACTGGCCATTATCGCCGGCTGGATATGGATGCTGTGGAAAGTTCCAGCCCGGCGTTCAGAGAAGCCGCGTGTGCCTGTTAAGCCTTCAGCCGGCGACGTGCCGGCGCGCTCTGAAGCAAGCTGGTGATAATCATGGAAAGCATTATCGCCGGCCTGCACTTTATCCAGTTCGAGCACTGGCCCCTGCGTTTGCTCTACTTCGTGCTGATCGCCACCGGCTACATCTACTGGCTGGAGACCCGGCGCAAACGCCACGTCAGGCTGGGACTGCTGGGTGTGCGCATCGTCGAGGGGCCGACCGTCGGCTCGGGCAGCTCAAATAGTATCGGAAGAGGTGCAGGCCAAGGCCAGGGCCACTATGAAGTGGTGTGAGTATGCCAGCAAACACGAGGCGGTACATGGCGGAAAGCCGTGGAAGTATCTGTTGTTCCCACATGATGCGATCACGGCCACGACGATACTGCAGGGTCTGGAAGCAGAATACACAGTGAGCTAACACAGGGGGCTACAGTGGCTAGGGGCATCTCCTGCGATACGAACTCGGTCGAGACAGCGCAACGCATGATGAATTTGGGCTGCAGCTTCCTGCGCGCGGCTTTCGCGTTCCAGGGCAGCAGTGCGGCGACGGCCGTACGGGTATTGTCCAGACATCGATCGAGCAGGTGATCGTCGCCAACCCAGACACCATCATTACCTGGGACCGCAACTTCTACGACGCGGTATGGAGCGACGCGTTCTGGGAGAGCATCACCGCGGTGCGGGAGGGACGGGTTTATCTCAGCCCGACGGCGCCGTTCGGGTGGATCGACCGCCCGCCGTGCATCAATCGCATTATCGGCCTGAAGTGGCTGGCCTCAGAGTTTTATCCGGACCGTATCCGGATCGACCTCCGGCAAACCACGCGCGAATTCTACGAGCTCTTCTACCACTTGGAGCTTTCGGACGACCGGCTGGATGCCCTCATCCGATGGTCGCAGGGTTGTGCACCGGAATGAACCAGACCCCCAATATACCCCGCCAAGTATTGCACCATTCTGCGACCTGCGGATGGTGCTCCGGTTTGACGGTCTGCACGATCGGGGAGGCTGCTCCCTCGTCCTCCGACCGGGCAAGGGCTCGAATTTCCGGACTGATCATGCGCGGCAACGCGCTCGCGGAGTGCGGAACGCCCCCGAGCTCTTCATCAATACCGACCTCTTCCTCCAAATCCTTATCACTCTATCCGTTCGCGGAAACATTTTTGCCCTGATGACCGGGAACCGTCGTGCCGGAGTCGACGGTTCAGCGGAAACGTGTATTCCCGAGTGGCACGGCGAGGCGAACACCGGGGACATTCGAGGTGGGATTGTAAGGCATATGCAGTTAAGACCATATTTTGGCGTGGCAGAGCAGACTGTGCCAGCGCACCATCCCACTGGGCTGGACTATCGGTGAGGCCACCACCGGGGAAGGTGCAAGTCGACTATTAACGTTTGACGTTGTTCATGAGCCGAAGATTTTGTCCCGCCAGCACGCGTAGCCGGAATCGGGCGGCGTCCGGAGTGCCGGCCGTGCTGGCTCGCTCACTCCTGGATGAGACCCGGTGCTGCATCGGGCTCGGCAAACGGATTAATCACCATCACTTCGCCGTAGCGCTGGCCGTGGTTGAGGTCCTCGCTGTAGACGGTCTCGACACCGCACTTCGCTGCGGCAGCCAGGATGGCGCCGTCCCAGTAAGACGTACGGTATCGTTCGCTGACCTCGGCTGCGATCTTGACCAGGGCGGCGTCGATCTCGACGCAGGGGAACGTCTCCAACTGTTCGATCCAGGCCAGCGCTTCATCGGGTCCGAGCGGTACCGACAGCTTTCGCGTGACGGTCACGTAGAACTCCTGCAACACTTGCGCCGACAGCGCGAAGTCGCGCGACTCGATGAGGGCCAGAGCCCGATAGCGCTTGTCGGCCACTTCGGGGTCGGAGGCAACCGCGTAGACCAGGACGTTGGTGTCCAGGAAACAGTCAGCGTTCATGCAGCGCGTCGCGATCGAAGCGAACCGAGTCCAGGCGCGCTTGCGACTGCTCGCTCAGTTCCCGGATTCGCTTGCGCGCCTGCGAGGCGCGATCGGCATGTCGGGCCGTGCGGGTGAGATAGTCGCGCACCAGGGCGTTGACCGAGGTTTTTCGTTCGGCGGCATAGCGCCGGACTTCGGCGAGTACTTCTTCGTCGATGCTGAGGGTGATATTCTTCATGGCGCACAGTATATGTGTAACTGTGTGCCGGATCAATCGTCGTGTGCGGGGAGCGCAGGCCGATCAGGCCCAGCAGTGGTGCCAGCCCCCAGACTGCATGGCGCTCCCACATGTGGCCGAAATAGCCCGGCGGCAATCGCGCGGACCAGGAAGATCCGGCTGGCTGCCCTGCAATCGGACGGGCCCGACAACGCGAAGCCCATCGTGCCCGCGATGAATTCGAGCTGGACGCCCAACATTCGATGGTCGCGGGGCCGTGCACCGGAATGAACGCAACCGGCGCAAGCTGCCGGCGACGCCAAATCCTTAATCGCTCTGAACCTCCGGCAACCGCAGGCAGATCACGGTACCCGCCAGGGCCATCAGGGCCAGCGCGAAAACGGCGAACGGGACGGATATGGCGGCAAGCCCCGCGCTCAGCAGTCCCGCCACCAGCAGGGCGACGCCGATCACCGTGTTGCTGACGGCGACGTAGTCGGTGCGCTTGTTGCCGCCGGCCATGTCAACGAGGTAGGTCTTGCGGCCGACGCGCATGCCGCTGTGGCAGACGGTGAGCAGGAGATACAGGCCGGTATAGAACCACATGGTGTCCGCCAGCCCGGCGTCCAGCCATTCGCTGGCCGCCACGACCATGCCAATGACTCCGGCGGCCGCGCCGGCGGTGATCATGACCCGCCGGCTGGAACGGTCTGCCTGCACACCCCATACCGTGGCGCTGACGCTGTCGCCGACGCCGCTGACCAGGACGAAGATGCCCAGCATCGTGAGGCCGCCGTCCGGCATGCGCTGCTGGGTCAACAGGACAATGAAGGGGCTGGTCAGGGCGGTGGCGATGAACAGGGTGCGGACCAGGACGAAGCGCCTGAACACGGCATCCGTGCGCAGCAGGGCGAGCTGCTCCACGGCGGTCTCCCAGGCGTTGCCGCCGCCGCCGGTTTCGCCGGGTGCTTCGTCGATGCTGGCGTATACCGCGGCGCTGATGAACCAGATTACGCCCGCCGCGAGGAGAATCAGGCCGAGGGCGCGCAGACTGGAGTCGTCCTGCAGTACGCTGAGCAACGCCCCGAGGCCGATCACCAGGAGGCCGGATACCGTCGAGGACAGGCCGTTGAGGCGGCCCCGGCGGGTCTTGGGAACGGTCTTGCCGGTGACGTCCTTGGCGGCCACCGAGCAGATGCCGCGGAACAGGGAGAACGCCGCCAGCAGGCCGAGGAGTGCCAGTCCGGCGGCCCAGCCTTTAAGGCTGAAGACCACGACGGCCAGACCTGCCACGCACAGCCCCTGCCCCAGGGCACCGGCCACCCAGCTCCACTTGCGGAGGGCGAGACGGCGAATTCGTTGGGCGATGACGAGCTGGGGCAGCAGGGACCCGGACTCGCGGATGGGCACCAGCAGGGAGAGCACGAACTCGGGTGCCTGCAGCAGCGGCACCAGCCAGGCGAGGACGGTCTTGGGGTTGACGATGGCGTCGCCCAGGCGGGTCAGGACGTTGGCGCCGAGCTGCCGGAAGAAGTTTTCGGGAACGACCCGGCAGGCTTCGTCGGGAATATCCTTGCAGACGCGGGCATCCTCCTCGTTGGCCAGGTAGCCGTAGGCGCGATCGAGGATTTCGCGGCGGTCGGTGACTGTGTCCTGTGTGATCATGAACGTGTCGATCCGGAATGACTCGCGTGGAATGTGGGGGCAGCTTCTGTGGTACGTGATCCTTGATGTGTGATCCGTGATTCGTGACAGCTGGCCCCGATTGTAGCAACGATGCCCATACACCCGGGTGATACAATGTTATCGATTCACAATCTTGAGCTTGAGGGGTAGCCAATCATGGATCTTCAGTTGAACGGCCGCCGGGCGATCGTATGTGCGGCCAGTAGAGGCCTGGGGCGCGGCTGCGCCGAGGCCCTGGCCGCCGAGGGCGTGAACCTGGTGATCAACGCCCGGGGCGGCGAAGCCCTCGAGCGGGTCGCGGCGCAGCTGCGGCGGGACCACGGCGTGGAGGTGGACGCCGTGGCGGCGGATATCACCACCGAGAGCGGCCGGGAGGCGGTACTGGCCCGCTGCCCGCAGCCGGACATCCTGGTGAACAATGCCGGCGGTCCGCCGCCGGGGGATTTCCGCGACTGGAACCGTGAGGACTGGATCGCCGCGGTGGAGGCCAACATGCTCACCCCCATCGAGCTCATCAAGGCCACCGTGGACGGCATGATGGAGCGGCGATTCGGCCGGGTGGTCAACATCACGTCCTCCGCCGTCAAGGCGCCCATCAGCGTCCTGGGCCTGTCGAACGGCGCCCGCAGCGGCTTGACGGGCTTCGTCGCCGGCATCGCCCGGGAGACCATCAGGCACAACGTCACCATCAACAATCTGCTTCCGGGGATGTTCGACACCGACAGGCTGCGCAGCAATTTCGAGGCGGTGGCGAACAAGGAGGGCAGGTCACTGGAAGAGGTCCGGGAGTCCCGGCGGGACGCCGCGCCGGCGGGCCGTTTCGGGGATCCCATGGAATTCGGCAGGACCTGCGCCTTCCTGTGCAGCGCCCACGCCGGTTATATGACGGGCCAGAATGTACTGATTGACGGCGGGGCCTACCCCGGCACGTTCTGAGCACCTCCGGAATGGCGGGATTCGATTCCGGCTGCGTCAATCCGGCGGCGTGCGCAGCATGTCGATCACGACATTGCTGGCACGCAGGCGATTCACCAGGGTTGTCAGCAGGTTGCGGTAGATGATGCGCTCCATCTCCCGGTTCTGATGCAGGAGGTCATTGAAGGTGTCGTTGGCAATGGCGAAAATCTCGGAGTCTTCCATCGCCTTGACACTGGCGGAAGCCGGACGGCGGTCGATGAAACCGTATTCGCCGCAGCTGTCGCCGGCTTTGATGGTCGCCAGGCGCTTGCCCTGGGACCGGTTCGCCGGGTCGGGCACGAACACCGTGAGACTGCCCGCGACCAGCAGCACCAAGCGCTGGGGGACGGCACCCTCCTCGATGACCCGTTGGCCGGCGGGGACCTCGAGGACATCCCCCGCCGCCTCGATGAGATCAAGATCGTTCTGGTCGACGCCTCTGAGCAGCTGGGCTTCCGAAAGTCGATGTATGGTCACGATTCGATGGCTCCGAGTGCGGTCAAGGCAGCGGCAGGTCCTGCACCTTGTGCGGCACGTGGTAGCCGCGGACAACGGCGGGTCGTTCCGCGATGGTCAGGTACCAGCGCTTCAGGTTCGGGTAGTCGTCCATGTTCATGGTCTGCCATTCGTACCGGGAGATCCACGGCCAGGTGGCGATATCCGCGATGGAGTACTCCCCTGCCAGGTACTCGCGGCCGTTCAGGCGGGTATCGAGCACCGTGTACAGGCGCCGGTTCTCCTTGAGGTAGCGTTCCTTCGCGTACTCGCTCTTGTCGGGATTGAATTTCACGAAATGATGGGTCTGGCCCAGGAACGGCCCGACGTTTCCCATCTGGAACATCAACCACTCGATGACCCGCCAGTAGGCGTCGCCGGACGCCGGCATGAATCTGCCGGTCCTGCTCGCCAGGTACATGAGGATCGCCCCGGACTCCATGAGATGGAAGTCGTCGTTGTCGCGGTCGACGATGGCCGGGATTTTGTTGTTGGGGCTGATTTTCAGGAATTCGGGGTCGTGCTGCTCGCCTTCGCCGATGTCCACGGGATGGACCCGGTAGGGCAGGCCGAGCTCCTCGAGCATGATGGAGACTTTCCGGCCGTTCGGGGTGGTCCAGGTGTACAGATCGATCATGGATGGTGCGGTCCCCTGATGGCCGCCCGCCGCGGCGGGCGGACGATGAATGGCATTTCACTTCCGCTTATCCTAGCATTGACGCTCCCTGAAATACGTGACAATCCGGAACGGCGCCGGTTCAGCGGCGCCCCGGCATACCGAGGAGGTGATTGTTGAGTGCGTACATTATCGCCGAAGTGAAAGTCCACGACGCCAAGCTCTACGAGGAGTACAAGGGCCAGGTCCAGGCGACCCTGGACGCGTACGGCGGGCGATTCCGGGTCCGGGGCGGCAAAACGGAGCTCCTCGAGGGGGACTGGAATCCGCCGCGCCTGGTGGTGCTGGAATTCCCGTCGACGGAGGATGCCCGGGCCTGGTGGTCGTCGACCGAGTACGCTGGCCCCAAGGCGCTCCGCCAGCGGTCCGCGGTGACTCAGATGATCTTGGCGGAAGGCGCGGATTGATGCCGGTCAAAGAGGGCTGGCGCGGCCGTTTTTACGAGGATTTCGCCGTTGGCGACGTGTACGAGCACCCACTGGGCCGGACCGTCACCACGGTGGACAACATGTGGTTTTCCCTGCTTACCCAGAACACCGCGCCCATACATTTCGATCATCACTACTCGGCGCAGACGGAGTTCGGCCGCCCCCTGGTGGATTCCACCTTCACCGTGGCGCTGGTGACGGGGCAAAGCGTCACGGACGTATCCCAGAACGTGTTCGCCAATCTTGGCTGGGACGAGATCCGGCTGCCCAAACCGGTGTTCGAGGGCGACACGATCTACTCCCGCTCCGAGGTCCTGGAGGTAAGGGAGTCGAAGTCGCGCCCCGAAGTCGGGATCGTCCGGGTGGAGACCATCGGCTACAACCAGGACGGCACGGTGGTGATTCGTTTCAAGCGCACGATCATGGTCTACAAGCGCGGGCACGGGCCGTTGACGAGCCGGCCGGAGCCTGCCTTGTAGCGATGTGTTGTCAATGTTGATGTCAGATCCGGGTTGGATGAGCTCGTTTTTGGCATGAAATCAGATCGTACGCGGATGCTGATGCACGCTTGACCCCGCTTTACAGGTCGTGGTCATACGGCGATTCGAGCGAGGGGACGGGGTGCTCCGCCAGGGCTGTCGAAAACAGGGATGTTTGAGCCAGAGCGTACAGGGATGTATTCACAGCGGCCCTGGCGGAGCACCCCGTCCCCTCGCTCCGCTCTGAAGCCGACCCGTTTGTTCCTGACGCCGGAGTCAAGCGTGCATCAGCACCTGCGTGGTTGGCGTAATCAGGACAATCGAAGCCTGAGGCCAGCCCCCTACGGGGCAACGGCCTTCTGTATCAACCGGTCCGGGCGGGGCGCCGATCGAAGAACTGTATGATTTTCTCATCGTCGGCGTTCGACTCCGACCCCTGTTCCCGGTTGTCCCGGACCCTGAACCCGTCATAGTCGTACAAGGCGGTATCCAGAAGGTGCGATGGCTTGACGTTCTGCAGGCTGCGCATCATGTTCTCGATGCGGCCGGGGTACTGCTTCTCCCATTCCGCCAGCAGGACCTTGGTCCTCACCCGCTCCAGGTTCTCCTGGTTGCCGCACAAGTTGCAGGGAATGATCGGAAACCCGCGGTCCACCGCGTAGCGGGCCAGATCCTTCTCGCGGCAGTACGCCAGCGGGCGGATGACGATGTTGTCGCCGTCGTCGCTCACCAGCTTGGGCGGCATGGTCTTGAGCGTTCCGCCGTGGAACATGTTCATCAGCAAGGTCTCGAGAATGTCCTCCCGGTGGTGCCCCAGGGCGATCTTGGTGTAGCCGTGTTGCCGGGCATGGGAGTAAACGATGCCCCGGCGCAGCCGCGAGCACAGCCCGCACATGGTCCTGCCCTCCGGGATGATGTCGGTGACCGCGCTGTAGGTGTCCTGCTCGACGACCTCGAAGGGGATGCCGCGCCCGGCATAGTACTCGGGCAGCACGTGTTCCGGGAATCCGGGCTGCTTCTGGTCCAGATTGAACGCGGTCATGTCGAAATCCACCGGCGCCCGGCGCTTGAGATCCCAGAGAATGTCCGCCATGGCATGGGAGTCCTTGCCGCCGGACACGCAGACCAGCACCCGGTCGCCGGGCTCGATCATGTTGAAATCGGCGATCGCCTGCCCGACGCTCCGGCGCAGGCGTTTGGCGCGCTTGTTGGCGTCGATCGTTCGCTTCTTATGCGGTTCCATGGTCAACCTCCCAGAGCGTGGTCCAGCTCGTTGATCAGGTCCGCGACGTCCTCGACTCCGACGGAGAGGCGGATGAGGGTATCGTCGATGCCGAGCTGCCGGCGTACTTCCGGCGGCAGGGAGGCGTGGGTCATGAGGGCCGGATGCTCAATGAGGGTTTCCACGCCCCCGAGGCTTTCCGCCAGCCCCATGATCTCGCAGCGTTCCAGGAACCGCCGCGCGTCCGCCAGCACGCCGTCGATTACGAAGGTCACCATGCCGCCGTAGCCGTTCATCTGGCGGGTCGCCACGTCGTGCTGTGGGTGGCCGGCCAGGCCGGGATAGTGCACCCGGGCGACCTTCGGATGGCGCCCCAGGTGCTCGGCGATCCGTTGGGCGTTCTCGCAGTGGCGCTGCATGCGCAGGGGCAGGGTCTTGAGGCTGCGCAGCACCAGGAACGCGTCGAAGGGACTCGGTACCGAGCCGATGGAGTTCTGAAGAAAGCCCATCTGCTCGATGATCTCCGGGTGGTCGCCCACCACCGCCACGCCACCCACCACGTCCGAATGGCCGTTCAGGTACTTGGTCGAGGAGTGCACGACGATGTCGATGCCCAGGTTCAGCGGCCGCTGCACGTAGGGCGAGCCGAAAGTGCTGTCGCAGACGGTGAGGATGCCTTTCTCGCTGGCGAACGCCGCGATCTCCTCGAGATCCACTACCTTGAGCAGCGGATTGCTGGGGGACTCCATCCAGATCATCCGCGTGTCCGGACGTACCGCGTCCGCCAGCGCGGCGGGGTCCGTGAGGTCCACGAAGCTGAACTCCAGGCCGGCGGAGCGGCGCCGCACGTTCTGGAACAGCCGGTAGCTGCCCCCGTAGAGGTCATCCATGGCGATGACGTGGCTGCCGCTGTCCAGGAGCTCGAGCACCGTCGCCGTCGCGGCCATGCCGGAGGCGAAGGCAAAGCCCGCCCTGCCGTTCTCCAGGTCCGCCACGCAGGCTTCCAGGGCCTGGCGGGTCGGGTTGATAGTGCGGCTGTAGTCATAGCCCTTGTGTTCCCCGGGGCTGTCCTGAACATAGGTGGTGGACAGGCTGATGGGGGTCATCACCGCGCCGGTGGTGGGGTCCGGCGATTGCCCGGCGTGGATGGCGCGGGTGGCGAAGCCGTGTTTCGGTTTGTGCTCACTCATGGGAAAGGCAACCGGTTTGCTGGGTGGGTGTTTTGGTTAGAATAGCGGAGTCCGGATCGGCCGGGAATTGAATCCGGCCCTGATACACCATAACACTAGCGCGTATTGTCAAACTGAGCCACTACCCTGAACTTACATCATTTGCGTACCGTGGTGTAAGTGCGTAACGCACCGCCGTTCGAGACAACTTGAATCTTGCTGACCCTCGTCGCCCGCGCCCTGTCGACCCTGCCCCTGCCGGTCCTGTACCGGCTCGCGGGCCTGATCAATTTCCTGGTGTACCGGGTCTTGCGGATACGGCGGGGCGTGGTGGAGTCGAACCTGGCGCGCTCGTTTCCCGACCGGACGGAGGCGGAGATCGCCGAGTTGGGTCGGCGGGTCTATCGCCGGTACTCCGACGTGCTCGTCGAGATGCTGTATTCCCTGAGGATAACCGAAAGCGAGCTCAAGGACCGGGTCCGGCTTGAGGGGGACGAGCTGCTGGAGGACGAGCTGCGCCAGGGACGCCCGGTTCTTCTGACGCTTGCCCACCACTGCAACCTCGAGTGGCTGTTGCTGCGGGCCTGCCTGCGCTTCGACCACCCCCTGGAGGCCGTCTACCGGCCGTTGACCAACCCCGGCATGGAGGCGGTGGTCACCGAGGCGTATACCCGTTTCGGCGGACAGCTCATCGACGACCGGTCCGTGATCAAGTCCATACTGGCGCGCCGCGCCGAGCCCCGAATCGTCACCCTGGTGAGCGACCAGGCGCCCAATATCAAAGACGAGATCCACTGGACCCGGTTCCTGAACCGGGAAACCGGCTTTTTCATGTCCCCGGAGATCGTCGCCCGATTCACCAATTATTCCGTTTACTTCGCCGCCATGCATCGGACCGGCTGTGGCCGCTACACGGTGGTGTTCAGCCGGATCGCAGAGCCCCCCTACAAGGGACGGGAGCGGGTGGTCATGCCGGCCTACGTCCGGGCCGTGGAGGAGCAGATCCTGGATTCGCCGGAGGACTGGCTGTGGCTGCACCGGCGCTGGAAGCGCCCGCGCTCGATGTACGATCAGGGGTCGGCCTGATCCGCCACTGATATTGCGGCGTTCAGCGAGCTGTGGGTATTGGTTCGGTTTGAAGGCTGCATGATCGGGGAGGCCGGTGGCGGGGGTTATTAGCCGGGTCCCGGCCGTGGGTTAATTCTCCGCCGGCGCCTCCAGACGTTCGGCCAGCGCGGCCAGGGTCGGGTAGTCGAACAAGTCGGTGACCTCTATCCGGCCCGGATAGCGCTCGTCGATGCGCTCGTGAATCTCGATCATCTTCAAGGAGCTGATCCCGATGTCGAACAAACTGTCGTGCCGCCCGATCCGAACGCCGTTCAACATGTCGCTGCACAAATCCCGGAGAAACGCCTCCGCCCCTGATTCACCGGTCGGCCGCGCCGGGTCGGCGGCGTCGGGCCGGGCAAGCCGGACGGCGACGTCATCGAGTTCGCTCCTTTCGTAGGCATTCTGCAGACTGAAGCGCTGCAGCTTGCCGCTGGTGGTCTTGGGAATGGCGGTGACCGGCACCGCGACGTGGACCTCGGCGCCGGTGTGCTCGTTCACCGCCGCCGCGGCCCGGCGCGCGGGCTCGGAAAAATCCGCATGGTCGCCCCGGAACAGGATGAACAAAACCAGCTCGTCCACGTCGGTGTCCGGATTCGCGCAGCCGGCGGCGACCACCTTGCCGAGCTCCAGCCCGTCCACCTCCGCGGCGACCGTCTCGATGTCATGGGCATAGAGGTTCTGGCCGTTGACGAAGATCACGTCCTTGGTCCGGCCGGTGATATAAAGGTCGCCGTCGTGGGTGAATCCCAGGTCGCCGGTGTCCAGCCAGCCGTCGCCGCGGAACGCCGAGTGATCGAGCCGCTCGCCGTCGACGTAGAAACCGCCGGTGACATTGGGGCCGCGGATCAGTATCCGGCCGACGGTATCCGGGCCCATGTCCTCGCCCCGGTCGTTGCCGATGCGCAGCTCGCATGCGCCGATCGCCCGCCCCACGTTGACCAGGGTGATCGGGTTCCGGTTCTCGTCCGGCTCCACGCGGTCACCGATCCCCAGCCGGGCGCGGTTGACGGTGATGGATTCATACAGGCGTTCCACGGTGGGGAAGGACACCGCCAGGCTGGCCTCCGCCAGGCCGTACACCGGGTACATCGCAGTGCGCCGCAGGCCGAAGGGCGCCAGGGTGTCCAGGAACTCGTCGCAAAGCCGCGCCGAGATCGGCTCGGCACCGTTGAAAATGATGCGTACCGCGGACAGGTCGATGTCCCCGGCCCGTTCCGGGGCAAAGGACTTCAGGAGGTAGCGGAAACCGAAATTCGGCGAGCACATCACGCTGGCCCGGTGGTCCGACGCCGCCCGCAGCCAGAGCATGGGCCGTCGGATGAAGGCGTCGGTGGCGATGATGGTGTGCTCCATGCCTGCCAGCACCATCATCAGGTGAAATCCGATCAGGCCCATGTCGTGGGTGAGCGGCATCCAGCTCAGGCCGCGGTCGCTGTTCGTCAGCCCGGCGGTGGCGATCATGTCCCGGATATTGGTGAGCAGGTTGCGATGGGTCAGCACGACGCCCTTCGGGTCGCTGGTGGATCCGGAGGAGAACTGGATGAAGGCCGTGGCGTCGGGGGTCATCGCCGCCGCCTCGCCGCGCTCCGGGACCGTCCCGGCGTCCTCCACCAGGATCGTGCCGGCATTCAGCGTATCGTGGACCGCCTGAAGGTCGTGGTCTTCGGCGAACGCGGCCAGGCGACCCGCCAGGGCATGCTCCGTGAACAGGCGGGGACGGTGGAGCGTCGCGGCGACCCGGAATATCTTGTGCCGCTGCTCGTCGGAGATGCCCGGCGCCAGGGGCACCGGCACGATGCCGCCGTAAAGACAGGCCCAATAGGCGTCCAGGAACGCGTCGTTGCGATTCAGCACCAGCAGCATCTCGTCGCCGCGCTCGATACCGCGGGACTGAAAGAGATGTAGCAGCATCAAGGCCCGGGACCGGAGGGCCGCGAAATCCACCAGGGATTCATCGCCGCTGCGGTTGATCAGCCTGATGGACCGGTCCAGGCCCGACAGCTCGTCGAGGGCTTCCGGCAGCGTGGCGTAGTGCATAAGATCAGTGTATCGGAGAGGCCGCGGATTATGTCAGATTGAATCGCCGGTGCAACACGCCGCGCTGATGATGCGTGGCCTGTTTCATGCAGGTGCGGCGTGTGGGGTATAGTTTGCTCAACAGCGGGGAGCCACGATGCAATACGTTCTTGAGGACAGAAAACCGGAGCTGCGCGGCGCCGAACACTTCATCGCGCCCAGCGCCGACGTTATCGGCTCCGTCATCATGGAGAACCGCAGCAGTGTCTGGTTCAACACCGTGCTGCGGGGGGACAACGAACCGATCCACCTCGGGGAGGACAGCAACGTGCAGGACTGCTCGGTTCTGCACACCGAGCCGGGCTGCCCCGTGATCCTCGGTCGGGGCGTCACGGTGGGCCATCTGGCCATGGTGCACGGCTGCACGGTAGGGGACTACTCCCTGGTCGGCATCAAGGCGGTGATTCTCGACCGGGTCCACATCGGCAGCCATTGCCTGATCGGCGCCAACAGCCTGGTTACGGACGGCACGGAGATTCCGGACCGGTCCCTGTTCCTGGGCAGCCCCGGCAGGGTGGTGCGCACCCTGACGGACGATGAAGTGAAAAAACTCCACGACGCTGCGGCTTCCTATGTCGCCAAGCTGCGTCGCTACAACTCCGGGCTGCTCCGGGCGTGACCGCGCCGGCGCGCCGCGGTTGAAGCGGGCCGGATCACCTATAATGATTCGGCAGACAGCACAGGTTCCGGCAGTTTCCAGCCGCGAGAGAGGCGATCAATGAAATACATCGGAAAGGTCTTGCTGGTCTTGGGCGCGGCTGCGGCAGTCAATGCCGGGGCGGCCGGAACGGAGCAACAGTCCTACAGCTTCGACAACGGTGCAGGGCTCGCGGGAACGGCCACGCATTATCAATTCAACAGCCGCCACGGCGACTTTCTGCCCCACGACGGCACCCCGGTAAGCCGGTTTCTCGTGGAAAGGTCCTATGGTCCGGCGGGTGCGCTGCACTACGGCACCACATTGAGCGAGGACGAGCACCACTATTACGGCGGCCTCTCCCTCGGTCCCGCCACCCTGGCCTATTTCCAGGGCGAAGGGGAGTCGTTCTCGAAGGCGGCCAACCCCTTGTACCGGGACCTGCACCAGTATTTTTTCCACGGCGGCAGCCGGTCCACGTTCCGGTTTCAGGGCGCGGCGGCCGATGTGGCGCTGCCCGGCGGGTTGAGCACCCAGGTCGCGTATTCCAGCGTCACGGCGCCGGGGGTCGAAAACCGTTACGGCTACTATGCGGGCGTCGCCGGCAGATTTTTCAAAGCCGGCGTGTCGCAGCTGGACCGCGGCGGCGTCAAGGTCGGGGACGGCCTGAACCTCGGGGTCTCGGCCGGCGGTGTGGACCTGGCTTACCAGGAACTGCGCAGTGAGTACGACGCCCATGTCAGGCGGCTGGCCCTGGAATGGTCCGCCGGCCGGACATCCGGATTTTCGCTGGAGCTGGAGCAGGCGCGGAACGACCTTTATGGCCGGGACGACGAGCAGCGGGTCATGTTCCGGTTCCGGAAACGCCTGGGCAGGATGCCCGCGTTCAACGCGGCCGAAGAGCAGAACGGCGACACCGATGGCGAGCGGCCCGGGTTCGGCAGGGCCGTGGGTATCGGGGTCGGCCTGGGCGCGGCCGCGGTCGCGCTGAGCTCGGGAAGCGGCGGCGACGACGGCGCGCCGCGTTTCGCCGCGCGCAACGAGGCGGCATTCAGCGTACTGAATCAGATCAATCCGGTGTCGGTGCGCCGGAATATCGAGCACGGCGGCTGGGTCTACCGCAACGCGGACAACACCTTCAGCCACACGCGGCCGGTGGCGGGCACCGTCAACTCGGTGAATATCGGCAACCCGTCGACGAGCGTTCCGTCCGGGACCATGGCGAGCGCCAGCTACCATACCCACGGCGGCCCCGATCCACGCTTCGACAACGAGAACTTCTCGCCCCAGGACATCCTCTCCGACCGGCTGGCCGGCACGGACGGCTACCTGGGCACGCCGGCGGGATTCATGAAGCTGCACCACCGGGTGTCGGGCAGGATCACCGTCGTGGGCCGGATCAACAACTGATCGTGGGCCGGCGTGCAGCCCTTGCCCTCGGCATCTGCCTGATGAACGCACCGGGAGCGGCCATGCAGGACTCCGTGAAACAGAGCATGGCGTACGTCGATGCCCTGGACGAGCGCTGCGTCTACGACCACGGCTACCGATGCATGGAGCCGGCCGGGGAAGACTTCACTGCCCGGGAGGCGGACGGCGCCATGGTGGCGGGCCCCTACCTGGCTGCCTGGGAGGCATCCTACAGGGACTTCCTCGAAATACCGGAAATGACCGCCGAGCAGAAGCGTTTACGGCACTACAAGATCGGCTTCGCGGAAACCGAAACCCAGTACATCGTCCTTTTCCAGGGGCTGCTGCTGCCCATGCTGGAGGAGGGGGAGGTGGTGGGCACCATGCGCGCCACCTACGGAATCAGCACCAAGTACTGGATCGACAAGGCGACACTGGCCGTCGACAAACGCCTCTTCCTGCGCTGAGTGCCGGCGAGCCGGGGTGCCATGGCCCGCTTCACACCGAGCCGGCGCGAATGATTTTTGCATGTCCGCCGCTGACCTGTCAGGCGTAAAGCCTGACCCACATGGACTTTGTTTTATCCTATCAAGGTTAAGATCATGCGTTCTTGAACGGTTGGACACAGGCCGATGATAATCGCTGAATGTCCGGGAATACTTCGAGGCGCGTGGTGATTTGGCTGATCGTCCTGGCGGCGGGTCTGGCCGCCGGCGCAGGGTGGATGACGTGGATGCCGGGTAAAAGCGTGCGCGGCCCGCTGCCGGTACTCAGCGACCCGGAAAGGAAGCTGTCCGGGCGGCTTGAGTCGGATGTGCGAACCCTGTCCGTGGAGATCGGCGAGCGCAACGTGTTCACGCCGGATTCCATGTCCCGGACGGTGGACTGGATCGAAGAGCGCATGCGCGAGGCGGGCTACAGCCCGCAGCGCCGTACCTACGAGCTCGGCGGCAGCTCGGCGACGGAGCTGGCGGGGCATCCGGCGCTGAACCTGGTGGCCGAGCTGCCGGGCAGTGAACGACCCGGAGAAGTCGTCATCATCGGGGCCCACTACGACTCGGTGGTCCGTTCACCCGGCGCCAACGACAATGCCAGCGGCATCGCGGCGCTGCTGGCGCTGGCGGAATGGTTCCGGGAGCGGCCGCAGCCACGGACCATACGGTTCGTCGCGTTCGCCAACGAGGAGCCGCCGATGTTCGCAAGCAGCGACATGGGCAGCCATGCCTATGCAGCGCACAGCCGCGGGGTCGGCGAGGGCATCACCGCCATGATGTCCATGGACGGCATCGCGTACTTCAGCGACGAGCCGGGCAGCCAGCGATACCCGCTGCCCGGCCTCGACCTGATATATCCGACGCGGGGTAACTTCATCGGATTCGTTACGCGCGCTGGGGATGCGCGACTGCTACGCGAGGCCATCGGCGCATTCCGGGAACAGGCCTCGATTCCCTCCGAGGGCGCCGCCCTGCCGGGCGGCATGCCAGGCGTGGGCTGGTCGGACCACTGGGCGTTCTGGCAGCACGACTATTCAGCGTTCCTCGTAACCGATACGCTGCCTTTTCGCGATCCGCACTATCACACGCCGGGGGATACCGCCGACCGGCTCGATTACGATCGCCTGGCCCGGGTGGTTCACGGACTGAAGGCGGTGATAGCGAAGCTCGCCGGCGCGTAGCCTGGTTGTTGAGCTTTAAAAGGGTTGGAGTACTTGCCAAAAAGGGAACAGATTTATTTTCGAAATGTAGCCCTTGAAAACACGGAAAAACACGATCCCGGTCAGATCACCGCCGTCTCCCGGTAGGTGCCCCACATCTCCCGCAGCGACTCGACGATGTCGCCCATTGAGGCGCCGGCCTTTACGAGCTCGATGGTGACCGGCATGAGGTCCTGTGACTCGTCCTCGGCCACGCCGCGCAGCTTCTCCAGCAGCTGCTGGACCTGCACTTCGTCGCGTTTGTGGCGCACTCCCTGGAGTCGCTTTATCTGGTTGCGCTCGGTTTCCGGATCGTGCGGGTGGGTCTCGACGTCGGGATTACCGTCCTCCTCGACGTAGCAGTTGACGCCGATCACCGGGCGGTCGCCGCTGGCCTTGCGGATGGCGTAGTCGTAGGCCGAGTCGGCGATGCCGCGCTGGAAGTAGCCGTCGTCGATGCACTGGATGGTGCCGCCCAGTTCCGCGACCTCGTCGAGGATGCGCCAGACCTCGTTCTCGATGCGCGTCGTCAGGTTCTCGACGTACCAGGAGCCGCCGATGCCGTCGACGACGTCCGCCACGCCGGTTTCGTGGGCGATCACCTGTTGGGTGCGCAGGGCGAGCTTCATGGCCTCTTCGGTGGGGATCGCGTAGGCCTCGTCGAGGCCGTTGGTGTGCAGTGACTGGGCGCCGCCGAGCACCGCCGACAGGGCCTGGAACGCGGTGCGCACGATGTTCACCTTGGGCTGGGGCTTGGTGAGCGTGGCGGCGGCGGTCTGGGCATGGAAGCGCAGCCGGCAGGATTCGGGCTTCTTTGCGCCGAAGCGCTCGCGCATGATCTTCGCGTATACCCGCCGGGCGGCCCGGAACTTGGCGATCTCTTCGAAGAAGTCCGCCTGGCTGACGAAGAAGAACGACAGCCGCGGCGCGAACTCGTCAACATCCACCCCGGCATTTACCGCCTCCTGGACGTACTGGATGGTGCTGGCCATGGTGTAGGCCACCTCCTGGGTAGCGATCGCTCCGGCCTCGGAGATGTGGTAGCCGGAGATGTTGAGCGGGTTGTAGCGGGGCAGGTGCCGCGCCCCATAGGTGATGCAGTCGCGCACGATGCGCAGCGACGGCCGCACCGGGTAGATCCATTCCTTCTGCGCCATGTACTCCTTGAGGATGTCGTTCTGGATCGTGCCGGACAGTTTCTTCAGGTCGAATCCGTTCTTCTCGGCCACGGCGATGTACATGGCGAACAGGATCCAGGCCGAGGGGTTGATGGTCATGGACACAGAGATTTTTTCCAGGTCGATCCGGTCGAACAGGTCCTCCATGTCGGCGAGGGTGTCGATGGCCACACCTTCGCGGCCGACCTCCCCCTCGCTCATCGCGTGGTCGGAGTCGTAGCCCATGAGGGTGGGCATGTCGAAGTCCACCGACAGGCCGGTCTGGCCCTGGGCCATGAGGTAGTGAAAACGTCGGTTGGTGTCGACGGCGGTGCCGAAGCCGGCGATCTGGCGCATGGTCCAGTGTCGGCCGCGGTACATGGTGGGGTAGGGGCCCCGGGTGAACGGATAGCGGCCCGGCAGGCCGATGTCGTCCCAGGGGGTATCGCCGACATCGGCCGGCGTATAGGTGCGCTTTACATCCTGGCCGGCGCCGGTGCGGAACGCGCGCCGGCGCTCAGGCGCCCGCTCGAGGAATCCGGCGACTTCTCCGGCTTCCCAGTCGCGGTATTCGGCGTCTATGTGGTCGAGCTCTTCTTTGTGGAACAGGGGCAGTTGTTTAGTCATGGCGAATCCTCGAATGAATGGCTGTCAGCAGCTCTAGGGCCCCGGCATGGGGGTCGGTCTCACGGCGGCTGACGCGGCCGAGAACGTCCGCGAGGTCGGCCTCGCGCTGGCGGCGGAAGTCTTCGCGCACAATGCCCTCGGCGATCTTGATCATGCGATTGGCGGCGATCTCGCTGCGCTTGCTCTCCAGCGTACCGGTATCGACCAGGTGCGCCCGATGCCGATCGATGGCGTCGCGCAGCTCGTCGACTCCGGTTTCCTGCTCCGCGCTGGTGGCGACGACGGGTGTGTACCACTGTCCCTGGCCCTGCGGCATGCTCATTGACAGCATGGACTTGAGCTCCATCACCGTCCGGTTCGCATCGGCGCGGTCGGCTTTGGAGACGACATGGATATCGGCGATCTCGAGCACCCCGGCCTTGATGGCCTGGATGTCGTCGCCGAGGCCCGGCGCCGAGACCACGACGGTTGTGTGCGCGGCCTGGACGATGTCGACCTCATCCTGGCCGACGCCCACTGTCTCGATCAGGATGACGTCGAGACCCGCCGCGTCCAGCACGTCCACGGCATCAAGGCTCGCTTTCGCAAGCCCGCCGAGCGCGCCGCGGGTGGCCATGCTGCGGATGAAGACGCCGGGGTCCTGAACGAGATTCGACATGCGGATGCGGTCGCCCAGAATTGCGCCCCCGGAGAAGGGGCTCGACGGGTCGATGGCGACGATTCCCACCCGGCGGCCGCCTTCCCGCAACACCCGGGCCAGCTGTGACACCAGGGTGGATTTGCCGCAGCCGGGCACCCCGGTGACGCCGACCACGTGGGCCCGGCCGGTGTGCCGATAGATCTCGGCGAGTGCCGGGCGGCATTCGTCCTCGCCGGCCTCGACCCGGGTAATGAGCCGGGCCGCGGCGCGCAGGTTGCCGGTGTCGAGCACACGCCGGGCCAGCTCGGTGGAGGGAACGCGCGTCGTCACGGCGCCTCTTCGCGCAGGGTCTTGTACAGGTCGCGATCTTCGATTACGCGGCGGGCCTTGAAATCCGTGCGCGGGAACGTGCCCGCCTCCACCATCTCGATGCCGACGCGAAAGCCGAGCATGCGCTCGAGATCGTGCTTCGCTTTGTTGCGGAAGGCGTCGACGGCCTCGGCGCCGCGCACCTCGAGATCCTTCGCCGGCTCCAGGCGGATCAGCAGCTCGTCCATGGCGCCCTCGCGGCTGATGACGATGCGGTGCTCGCCGCCGTAGCCGTCCATGCGGTTGAGGGTGGCGTGGATCTCGCTGGGATACACGTTCTCGCCGCGCACCTGGAACATGTCGTCTATGCGCCCGTAGATGCCCCGTGGCAGCCGCGGGTAGGTGCGCCCACAGGGGTTGTCCTCCATCACCCAGTGGGTGAGGTCGCCGGAAAGCAGTCGAATCATGGGCTGCGAGGTACGCTCCAGGTTGGTGTAAACCGGTGTTCCTTGTTTGCCCCAGGGCACCCGGCGATGCGTTTCCGGGTCGCAGACCTCGGCGTAGACCATGTCCTGCCACAGCAGCATGCCGTCGGTCTCGGCGCTGCCCGCGCCGTTCATCCAGGGCGTGACCTCGGCCATGGTCCCCGAGTCGATGACGCGGGCGCCGAAGGTGTCGGCGATGCGGTCGCGGATGCCCGGTATCGAGGCACCGGGTTCGCCCGAAAAGAACATTGTGCGCAGCCCGAAGTCGCGGGGATCGACGCCTTCCTCGGCGGCGACTTCGGCAAGGCGCAGGGCATACGAGGGCGTGGCGTAGAACCCGGCCGGCCGCATCATCTGCAGCCAGGTCACAGCGCGCTGGGTCATGCCGGGTGCCCCCGCGCCGAAGGGGAAGCATCTGCAGCCGAGGCGCTCGGCGCCGGCCAGGGTGCCCCAGGAGCCCATGTAGAGGCTGAACACGGAGGCGATGAAAACCGTGTCGCCGGGCCGCAGGCCCATGCCCCACATGACCCGCGCCTGATTGTTGGCGATGGTGTTCCAGTCGCGCCGCCCGATGCCGAAAGCCGTCGGCCGTCCGGTGGTGCCGGAGGTGCCGTGTACGTGATGGACTTCGTCTTCGGGGATGCAAAGATAGTCGCCGAACGGCGGCGCGGCCGCCTGGGCCTCGCGCAGATCCTGCTTGGTGATCACCGGCACCCGGTCCTCGAAATCCTCGAGGGAGCGAATCTGATCCGGATGCACACCGGCTTCTTCCCATTTTCGCCGGTAGAACGGCGCGTTCTCCCAGGCGTGGTGCATGACCTGGCGGAGCCGTCCCAGAATCAGTGCGTCGCGCTCCCCCGGCTCCATGGTCTCGCGCTCCGGAAACCAGTAGCGGCTGGATGCGTCCGGAATGTAGTCGTCGTCGTAGTCGGGCGGGAACTGCCAGCTTTCCATCATGGGTGCCACCGCGGCGCGTCGGCGCCACCTGTAGGTCGGGCGCGAGCCCGACAGCGACCTTCAGAATCCGCTGCGCGTGTCGGGCTTGCGCCCGACCTACAGTGGGCTTCGAGGATGCGGGGTGTCGGCGCCGGGCGGCTCATCGCGGACCGCGCTCGGCGACCAGCTTCCGGAACGCGCCCACGATCTCGTCCGGCGGCGTGTCCTGCAACAAGATCTTCTGCACGCCCATATCCGTCAGTTTCACGATGTCGTCGTCGGGGATCACGCCGCCGCCGGCAACGATGATGTCCGAGGCGTCGTGTTCCTCGAGCGCCTTCATGATCCTTGGAAAGACGGTCATATGGGCGCCCGACAGGATGGATACGCCGAGAATGTCGACGTCCTCCTGTACCGCGGCGGCGACGACTTCCTCGGGCGTGCGGTGAAGCCCGGAATAAACCACGTCCATCCCCGCGTCCCGCAGGGCCCGGGCGACGACCTTTACCCCGCGGTCATGTCCGTCCAGGCCTACCTTGGCGAGCAGCACCCGGATATTGTCGTCATGTTCGGGCGCGGTCTGCGTGTTGTTCTCTGTCATGTTGTTCACCTTTGTGCCGTCGCAGCCTGGTGTGCGTGTCTGGCGCGGGCCAACTCGTTCTCGAACCAGTCAGCCGCGCGCTCGACGTGCTGGCGGGCGACCCATTCCGCTTCCGCAGCATTGCCGGCGCAGATTGCATCCAGGATTGCGGTGTGTTCATGCCATACCTGGTCCCGATTGCGGTCGTCGCTGACAATCGCCTGCATGACGCGACGGGTGTGGTTCCAATGGGATTCCATCGTTTCGAGGATCATCCAGTTGCCTGCGGCCTCACAGATGAGCGTATGGAAGGCCATATCGGCGGCGATCAGCTCGGGAATGTCGTGTGCCGCCGCCGCGCGTCGCCCGCGTTCGAGCACCGCATTGCCGCGGTCCCGCAGACCGGCACCGGCCCGCTTGGCGGCCAGGCCGGCGCTGACCTGATCTATACCAGCGCGAAACTCGTAAAGCTCTCGCACGAACCGCCCTTCGAGCGGCGCCACCTTGAGGCCTCGTTTGCCCGCCGGAATCAGGAACCCCTCGCTCTTGAGCCGATTGAGGGCCTGTCCCACCGGCAGGCGCGAGACGTTGAGCTGACGGGCCAGCTCTTCCTGCGTCAGCCGCTCGCCGGGATCCAGTGTTCCGCTGCAAATGGCCTCAATAACTCGTTCGTAGACCAACTCGGGGAGAGGTTTTTGGTGATCAATGGCTTTCATGCATCTTGTCCGTGACATTTTGTATACTGTATACAATAAAAACTAACAGGGTTGCGAGTCCGAGCGCAATGTCGTCGCCATCCATTTCGTATCCTTCGTGGACGTGCCCCGATCGAGAGCCGCAAGTATCCACTGTAACTCTCGCCTGTTTAGTACAAACCAGCAAATAGAAACATTCTCAGGTTTGACATTGCGAGTGCGCCGCAACCGGGCGATCGAGGCGCGCCGATCAGGCTCACATTGCATTCGGTATTGACACTCAAGGCACAGACTAATATGTTAGTTGTATTCCGTTTACATTGCAACAAAGTGACTGACTGGGGGTGTCGTCGTCCATCGGGGTGGCGAGCGGCAAATCCTCCACGAAGATTCAAATAACGACTGCGGAGGAGCGAGGCGGTGCCAGAAAGTCCAGAACGACTGGATGTTCCGTCGTTATTGCAGCGCAAGCGCAACGGCGAAAAAGTGGTCATGCTGTCGGTTCCGGACTATCCCCATGCGATCTGGGCGGAACGAGCCGGTATCGAAATGGTCGTCGTCGGCGACAGCCTGGGCATGACTGTCTACGGCTATGCCAACACCCTCCCCGTGACCATCGAAGAGATGGTCAGCCACACCGGCGCCGTTCGGCGCGGGGCCCCGAATACATTCTGCCTTGCTGCGATGCCCTACGGGAGTTTCGCGACCCCGGAAATCGGCATTCGAAACGCGCTGCGCCTGATGCAGGAGGGCGGCGCCGATGCGGTAAAAATGCAGGGCGGCCGCAGCATGCAGCACGTCATCAGTGCGATTGCCGGGGCCGGTGTGCCGGTGATGAGCCACGTCGGCCTGACCCCCCACTTTCTGCATCGGCTGGGCGGATTCAAGGCGCAGGCCCGCACTGCCGAGTCGGCGATTGCGGTTCTGGAAGATGCCGAGGCGATCGAGGCGGCGGGCGCGATCGGCATCGAGGTCGAAGCCGTGCCCGCGGAAGTCGCGCGCGCCATCGAGGACACCGTCGATATTTTCACTTTCGGCATCGGGGCCGGACATCCTTCCTGCGGCCAGGCGCTCCTCGCTGCCGACCTGCTGGGCGAATTCGACCGCTTCCAGCCCAAGTTTTCGAAACGCTACGCGAATTTTGCTGATCTGGCGGTGGAGGCGATTGCGGATTATGCACGGGAGGTCCTTGCAGGCAGCTTTCCCGACGACGAGCACAGTTATCACATGAGAAAAGGGGAGGTCGAAAAGTTACAGAGCCTCCTGGCCGGACGCTCAGGCGCGCCTGCCTCGGAATAAGAAAGTGGGCCGCCGGTCGAAAGGTCCATTCATCGTTTCCGCTGAACCCGTTTCTGCGAATCCGGGCATCCCGCCGGGATGCTCAACGCCAGCAATAGCAAACCCGAAGGAGGATATGATGCTGATATGCCCAAGTACTGTCTGCCACGTCGTCCCACCGGCGCTTATCCGCCACGCGGCGATGCTGCCAACCCATTGAACGCCGCAAAGTCTTTTGACCAACCGATGACCAACCGATGACCAACCGACAGGTGAAACTATGAAAACCTCGACAAAGATCTTGAACCCCGACCGCCGCCGAGCCCTGAAAGCAGGCGCGACCACTGCCACCGCGGCTGCCGTAATGGCCGGTGCGCCTGCCGTTCACGCCCAAACCCGGGTCCGCTGGAATATGCCGACGAGCTGGCCGCCAAGCCTGCTCCTTCAAAGTGCCGCGGAAATCGTCGCGGAGCGCGTTTCACAGCTGACCGATGGAAACTTCGAGATACGCGTATATACTGCCGGCGAGTTGGTTCCGCCTCTGGAGGTCTTCAACGCCGTGCAGGCCGGTACCGTTGAATGCTCACACAGCTGGGGCGGCTACTATATCGGCTCCCAGAACGCGATCGCCATCGACGGGGGGCTGCCTTTCGGCCTTAATTCGGCGCAGCACACCACATGGTGGGCAAAGGCCGGCGGCCGTGAGGCGATGGCGCCGGTGTACGAAGATTTCAATATGATCGCGCTTCTTTGCGGGGATACTGATGCCCAGATGGGTGGCTGGTTCAACAAGAAGATCGAAAGTGTCGACGATCTCAGCGGCCTGCGTCTGCGCATTGCGGGCCTGGCTGGCCGTCTGTTCACCGAACTTGGCGCCTCCACTCAGATCATCCCGGGCGGTGAGATTCTTACCGCAATGGAACGCGGCGTGATCGATGGGCTTCAGTTCAATAATCCCTACGATGATCTGGCGCTGGGTCTGCATAACGTCGCGAAATACTACTACTATCCCTGTTTCCAGCATCCGGCGGCGCCTTTGTCGTTGTATGTCAATCGTCAAGCCTACGACGATTTGCCGGAAGAGTTCCGACAGGCGCTGGAAATTGGAGCGGCCGCGGCGCATGCCGAGCACATTGCGCACTCCCAGCACCAGGATGCAATGGCGTACGCCAAGCTGATGAAAGAGGAGTCGAAGAGCTTCGAAGTGCTGGGGTTTCCCGACGACGTCATGGAAAAGGCCTCCGTGATCAACGACGAAATCACGACGCAGTTCGCCGATGAGGACCCGCATTTCGCACGCGTATATCCCGGCTGGAAGAAATTCGTGGATGAGATCCGCGCCTTCAATGGAATCGGCCGTTTTCCGTTCGACCGTTTCATCTACAGCTGAACCCGTGCGCGCGTTCCGGCTCTTGCGACAAGCGGGAACCGGAACGCGCGCCGATGGCCGAGGGATTTAATACTGGCACTATTCCGGTGAACAACTGACATGCAAATGCTTATCCGCATCGCGGATGCGATCGACGCGATCAACACCCGGATTGGCAGGATCATTTCCTGGTTGACCCTGGTGATGATCATCGTGGGTTTTTTCAACGTTGTCCTGCGTTATTCCGGCCGTTGGCTGGAGGTAAACCTGACCTCGAACATGGCGCTCGAGGCGCAGTGGTACATGTTCGGTCTGGTTTTCCTGCTCTTGGGCGCTTACACTTTGCAGCAGGATCGGCATGTACGGGTGGATGTCCTCTACAGCCGACTCGGTCCCCGTGGACAGGCATGGATAAACCTGGTCGGGGCCGTTGTTTTCCTGGTGCCCTTCTGTCTTCTCATTATCTGGGTCAGCTGGCCTTTCATCACGGCTACCGTCGCGGTATGGGAGAGCTCGCCGGATCCCGGGGGGCTGCCGCGCTGGCCCATTAAATTCGCGATTCCAGTAGGCTGCGTGCTCGTTGCGGCGCAAGGCGTGGCCATGGCAATCCGCAGCGCCGCAGTATTGTCTGGACACGCCGACATGGAGAATGCCTGATATGGACGGTATTCTCGGACTGGTGATGTTCGTGGCAGTGCTGGCGTTCATTTTTATCGGTTTCCCGGTCGCGTTCACTCTCGGCGGTGTGTCATTGCTTTTCATCGGCATCGGGTTGCTGTCGGGCGAGTTCGATTTCATATTCATGCAGGCCCTGCCCCAGCGGATATTCGGCTTGATGCAGAATTTCACGATTCTGGCGGTGCCGTTCTTCATATTCATGGGGATGGTGCTGGAACGGGCAAAACTTGCTGAGGATCTGCTTTCCACTGCGGGCTTGCTGTTCGGTCGGATCCGCGGTGGTGTGGCGATCGGCGTGGTCGTGATTGGCACCTTGCTGGCGGCTTCCACCGGGGTAATCGGGGCCACGGTGGTAGCCATGGGGTTGATCTCCCTGCCTGTCATGATGCGATACAATTACCGAAACACGCTCGCCACTGGCGTGATCGCGTCGGCCGGCTCCCTGGGGCAGATTGTACCGCCCTCGATCGTACTCATTCTCATGGGCGACCAGCTGGGGGTGTCTGTCGGCGACCTGTTTCTGGGGGCACTCATTCCGGCGCTGCTTCTGGCAACGCTTTATGTTGTCTACATAGCCGGCGCTGCGTGGTGGCGGCCCGATCTCGCGCCGGCCCTGCCGCAGGCGGAACTGGAAGCCATAGTCGGCGGCGCCCTCGCTCGCCAGGTCATGCGGGTTCTGGTTCCGCCACTGTTCCTGATCATAGCCGTCCTGGGCAGCATATTCATGGGTCTGGCCACACCGACCGAGGCCGGAGCCGTCGGCGCGGTCGGTGCAATGCTGCTGGCCGCATTGAACCGTCGTCTCACCTTTCAGATGTTGAAAGATGCCGTCGGGGCGACGGGTTTGTTGACCTCAATGGTCATGTTCATTCTCGTGGGTGCGACGACCTTCGCCCTGGTATTCCGCGGGCTCGATGGCGACTGGTTGATGCGCGACATACTGACCAACCTGCCCGGAGAGACACTGGGTTTCCTGGTTCTCACCATGGTGGTAATTTTTGTCCTGGGCTTCTTTATCGATTTCTTCGAGATCGTCTTCATCGTCGTACCGATCTTTCTGCCTGCGGCGATCGCTCTCGACGTGGATCTGGTCTGGTATGGCATACTGATCGCCCTGGTGATTCAAACCTCTTTTTTGACGCCGCCATTCGGCTTCGCATTGTTTTATCTCCGGGGCGTGACGCCGCCGCAAGTGACGACAATGCAGATGTACCGCGGTGTCATACCATTTGTCATCATTCAGGTAATAGCCGTGTTTCTCGTGGCGGTATACCCGTCGCTCGCCCTATGGCTGCCTTCGTTGGGATAAGTATCCTGTGTGCCGGGGGTCCGTCCGGTTCTGCATCACGCCGGGCAGGAACTGCTCCGGTGGATGCAGCAGCCGACACGGCAACGAAGGTCGGGTTGTATTTGAAAGCCGTGACTTACCGGGAGGTGTGAGATGCCCTATATCGATTCGAGAATGCCTGCACCGGATGCCTGCGTCCTGCCCCGCATCCTGGCGCGGTTCTGTGAGGAAACACCCGATCGCACGTTCGCGGTGTTCGCCGATGGCACTGAATGGAGTTACGCGCGCACGCGGAAGGAATCACTGACTCTGGCTGCCGGGCTGGCCGCGCAGTCGGTAAAGCAAGGCGATAAGGTGCTCATCTGGCTGCCCAATGGTCAGGACGCTATCCGGGCCTGGTTCGGGACCAATCACCTCGGTGCGGTGTCGGTTGCCATCAACACCGCGTATCGCGGCCAGCTGCTCGAGCACGTGGTCCGGAATTCGGATGCTGAGGTCGCAATCTGCCACGGAGACCTGGTGGAGCGACTGCTGTCCATATCCCATACGGGTCGGCTCAGGGTAGTCGCCACGGCGCCTGAGCAGGTAACGGCCCATGGACGGGCCTTTGCCGAGCGGGGGATCGAACTGATCGGCTTCGACGCGTTGGTCGGCGATCCCGACACCGTCACCGTTCCCGAGTTGATGCCCTGGGACGAGCAGTCGATCTGCTACACCTCGGGCACCACCGGGCCTTCCAAGGGTGTACTGTCGAGCTACCTTCATCTGAATACCATGGGCCGCAATTGCACGGACGAGGTCACGCCCGAGGACCGCTTTCTCATCAATCTGCCGCTGTTTCACGTGGGTGGAACGCTGTACACCATGGGTGCGCTGTCCCGAGGCGCCTCGATCGCGGTCATGGACAAATTCGAGACCGACACGTTCTTTCGTGTATGTGCCGACCTCGGCGCCACCCAATGCCTGCTGCTGGGGGCGATGGCCGGATTTCTCCTGCGTTCCGGACCGCTCGAGGCGGAGGACAGGCACAGGATGCGCTATGTGTACGTTATCCCGATGTCGGAGGATCCCAAGGCGCTGCGCGAGCGGTTCGGCTTCGACACTGCGACACTTTTCAACATGTCCGAGATTTCCGCCCCGATCGCATCTGAGACCAATCCCGCTGCGGTAGGATCATGCGGGAGGCTGCGTGAGGGTTATGATGCCCGCCTGGTTGATGAAAACGATTGCGAGGTGCCGTTGGGGAGCCCAGGCGAGCTGGTATTGCGGGCGGAGATCCCCTGGACCATGTCGCACGGCTACTACAAGATGCCCGAAGCCACCGCCAAAGCCTGGCGAAACGGTTGGTTCCATACCGGCGACATGTTCCGCAAAGATGCTGAAGGAAACTACTGGTTCGTGGACCGTGCGAAGGATGCCATTCGACGGCGTGGTGAAAACATATCTTCGTTCGAAGTCGAGGCCGAGATCATTGCTCATCCCGCGGTGCTGGAATGCGCCGTAGTGGGTGTGCCGGCTGACGGCGGCGAAGAGGACGTTCTGGCTGTCGTTGTGCCCAAGCCGGGTGAGACGCTGGACCCGGCCGACCTGCTGCGCTTTCTTTCAGACCGGCTCGCGTATTTCATGATCCCCCGTTATGTCCGCCAGGTCGACGCACTGCCGAAGACGCCCACGTCCAAGATCGAGAAGCATGTTCTGCGCAGCGCCAGCGTAACCGACGATACCTGGGATGCGCGCGAAGCGGGGATAAGCTTCAAACGCGAAGTGCTTTCATGAGCGAGCCGGAGCGGGCTGTTCCCATTCGGGCAGCGGGCCTGAACGCGACCATCAGTCCTCGTGAGGAGCTGATCGACAAGAGGCGGTCCATGGCCTTCGCCGCCGGAATCGGGGCGCTGGGGCCGCTTTATCTCGACGATACCAGACCGGGCGGCGTGGTGGCGCCTGCCGCCATCGTCGCCGCGCTCGAATGGCCGCTTTTCACCACCAGTGACTATCTGTCCGCCATCGGTCGGGATGAAGACACTATCTTCAAGCAACTCGTTCACGGCTTTCAGGTTTCCGAGTTCCATCGGCCCATCCGCCCGGGCGATCGCGTGTGCACCGAGGGTCGCATCGTGGAAATGCGACAAACGCCGGCGGGTACACTGGTGATAGTGCGTCTGACCACCTCATCCGACGGCGCGGCGCTGGCGACTTCCTGGTTCGGCGCGCTGTATCGGCAAACGCTGCTGGATGGATCCCCCGGCGCCGTCGAGTCGGTCCCGGAGCTGCGCACCGAGCCCGGGGTAAAGCAGGGGGTATCGGAGCCCCTGCGGGTCCCCGCGGGTCAGGCGCACGTCTACACCGAATGCGCCGACATCTGGAATCCGATTCACACTGAACGTGAATTTGCCCGTGCCGCCGGACTGCCGGATATCGTGCTGCATGGCACCTGCACCTGGGCGATGGCCCTGCAGGCGCTGGCTGAAGGTCATAGACCCGGGATGGAGCGGCCTTTTACGCGGGCGGGTACCCGGTTTTCCGGCTATATCGTTCCCGGCCAGACCGCATCGCTTGAACATGGGCCGGTGGAAGGCGGGCGTATTGCTTTCGTGGTGCGCAGTGAAGACGGGGTGCCCGCGCTGACCCATGCTTTCGTCGAACTGGCATGATGTCCACGCTCCCGGGCGCTGGTCGAGCAGGGCGCTTGAAGTGAGGCTGCGCTAAAAGTTCAAGTACGCGAGCCGCCGGGCCTGTCGAACCGTTGCAGCGACCTTGACGTAATCTTACTTGTTACCGTTGCGTGCCGTAGTCGTCGATAGAAGAGCGAGTAAAAGTCTCCACATAGTCCATCAGGGCATCCGACGCCTCGGCGGCCCGCTTCGCGTCGCCGTCCGCCGCGGCGGTCGCAACATCTGCATGCAGCCTTGCTACGAACTGCATGTCCGCGACCCGGTGCTTGAACCAGAAACGACGGGAAAGGGAGTGAGTCAGATTGATCGCGGTGTCGGCGAACTCGTTGCCGCATGCTTTCATCATCAGGTGATTGAACTCGTTGTCGAGGCGGAAGAATTCATACTCTCCGTCCCCGTCCGCAGCAGTCACCATGTCGGCGGCAATCTGGCGCAGGAGCTGGCGTTGCTCGCGGTCGGCGCGCAGGGCCGCGAGACGCGCCACGAGGCGCTCCAGCTCGCGCCGCACCTCGATGAGCTTGAGCTGTTGGGCGACGTTGATTTCAGAGACTATGACGCCGCGCTGGGGAAGGATTTTCACGAGTCTTTCCCGCGCGAGCTGCTGCAGGGCTTCGCGGATGGGCGTTCTACCGATACCGAGCCGTCGGCTCAGCTCTGACTCGGAGACGGCCGACCCCGGCGGAAGCTGAAGGGTGACGATCAACTCTTCGATTTCCTTGTAGGCCGTTTCAGTCAGTCGAGCCTTGCCGCGGCCAGGAGCCGGTGCAATGTCTGGGTTACTCAAAATCAGGTCCCTTTTCCTAGAATATGCGTCAGCGCGGCCCGAACCCGGGGAGCCGGCGGCGGGCATGCCACTGTACGGCTCAATATGCTAAACCCGCGCCGCCGTGTCCAGTACCGGGGTTCGGGAGATCCTCTCCCTGACGTTAACCCGACGATCTGTGGGGGCTACTCCCGCATTTCGGTACGATCGGTGCCCTCGTAATAGACCGCCACCTGCCGATCCATCGCTGCCTTGTGCGACTCAATAGCCGCCGCGTCGGCATCGTCCGCGGGCTCCTGTTCCCAGTCGAAGTGCCCGTAGTCGTCCTTGCCGCGCACCAGCATGGCCGAGTCGCGGAGTTTCACCTGGCGAACATAAGGGGGCACGTATCTGATCGCCAGACCGATGCGGCGGTCATCGGAGTCGTTGGGGCCCGAGCCATGCGCGAGGCGAACATGATGCAGAGAGATTTCCCCCGCCTGGAGCACCACATCGGTGCATTCATCCATCGGTATGTCGACCTCGATTTCCTGACCGCGGGACAACAGATTGTGCTCGTGAAACGTGTCTTTGTGGGGAAGCTGTTCGCGATGCGTGCCAGCCGCGAATTTCATCGGCCCGCTTTCCAGCGGTACATCCGACAGGGCGATCCAAGCCGTTGCCACGTCGGCCGGGTCGAGCCCCCAGTACGTCGAGTCCTGGTGCATTGATACAAAATGCGGATTGTGCGGCTCTTTGATGAACAGGTTGGTGGTCCAGCAAATAAGGTCGGGGCCCAGAAGATCCTCCACTGCGTCCAGAATGCGGGGGTGTTTTACGAGCTCGCATGCCCATGGGAACAGGAGGTGAACCTTGTGGCGGTAGTTGCTCTTCAGAGGCCCGCCGTTGCGGCGTTCGTAATCTTCGAGCTGGCGACGGTACGAGAACGCTTCTTCGCGGCTCATCACGCGAGCCGGGAAATAGTAGCCGTCACGTTGGAACTGCTCAATGGCCTCCGGGGACAGGAGTTTGGGCATCTCATCGTCCTCCATTGTGTGGTTTTTCGTGTCGGCGCCTTGCATCCGACGACGTAGATTACAGCATATAGGCTTATGACATTCAACTGATATATCAGTTGTCTTTTTTGTTCTGCCGGGATCGTCGCGGAGTCGCGCCGGCTCACCAGACGCAAGGAGGCACAGCTGGAAAGGTCTGGTGATGGGACCAGCAGAACGGGCAACGGGATGGAAGGCGAGGGCCGTGCGGGGACCACGGGGCCTTGTCGAGGGAGAGTACTGCCGTGCCGTTGCGGGGTGCGTCATCCACGGTCCCGGGGAAGCACTTACTGACGCCGGCCCCGAAGCGGCTGGTCGCTAGTGTTTCAACATTTTCCTGATCTCGACCGCGCTGGCCGGGTCGCCCCCGGTCCTGGCGATCTCTTCGACCGCCGCCTCCGTCCAGTGCGCGTTGCTCCACTCGCTGCCGAACGGTGCGTCTTCCAGTCCCACGCGGACATGCCCACCCCGCTCGATCGCCGGGCCAATCAGCGGGAGAATGTTGACCTGCAGGCCGCCGACCATCCACGGGGCATCCGCATCCAGCTCGCTCATCAAACCAAGATAACTGTCCAGTGCGTAATCTCGTGGTGGGTAGCCGAATGCGAAGCCGTCGGAAAACATGAACCGGTAGAGCGGCTTGGGAACCCCCGGATAGCGGGCGGCCAACGCCGCGCCCAGACGGGCAAACCCCGGCTCGTAGATCGCGTAGCTCGGATGGAACCCATACTGCTTCGCGAGGGCAAGGCCGTATCGCACGTCGGCCTCCGGGTTGCTGTAGAGAAACCCCGGCTTGTCCTCGGAGATATCCGCGTAGCTGGTGAACATCGCGCTACCCGGGTCGATTACCGCCCACTCGATCAATCCGGCCTCCGCCAACGCCCGGGTCGCTCGAAAACGTTCTTCCGGGCGCATCGGCTCCGGGGCATCCGCCGACCCGCTGAGAGGCAATGTCGGATAGACGATTACATCCGCCTGTTCCCGGATGCCTTCGATTACAGCCCGATACGCCTCAAAGTCTTCGCGCTGCCGTCCCGTCGCAGGATCGTAGACGTGGACATGGATCACTGAGGCGCCAAGTTGCGCGCAGGCTACGCCATCCCTCACGAGCTCGTCGACCGTGATCGGTATACCGGGCTGCAGGCTTCGCGACCAGGGGCCGTTGAGAGCGACTTCGAGACAAACCCTTCCCATTATCAACCATCCAAGCAAGCCTTTTGTTGGGCGATTCTATAGACTCGATTCACCCTTATAAAGCACAGTCCGGGCTCGCCGGTAGAGATTATCCCGACCGAGTCTATCCCGCGAAGGGGGCGGCGAGTTCTGAGGGGTCAACGCGCCGCAATCGCTACCCGGTTCCCATTTGTGCGTCCGGAAGGCGGTTCAGGCTACGGTGTTCTCGTGATCAACGCTGAGAGACGGTGGCTTGTTCAAGGTTTGGAATACGACGCAGCAACGTTCGGTGAGCTTCACAAACTGCGCCAGGGTCTCCTCGTCGGCTTCCGTGTTCAGCCGGAACCGGAGCCGTATCTCAAGGATTTCTGCCGGCACATCCCGGTCGATGCCGAGCGTGTCTCGGAAATACAGATCGCATTCGGCCAGAATCCCGGCGTCGCGCAGCTCGATCCCCATAGCCGTGGCTACGGCGTTCAGCGTTATTCCGGCACAGGCGATCAGTGCCTCGAGCAGCATATCCCCGGAGCACAGCGCGGATCCGTCGCCGCCGGCGGCCGGATGCAGCCCGGCCTCCGCCATGGCCCGGCCCGTGTCCACATTGCAGGTCAGGTCGTCGCCGATCCGGCCCCCTCGGTCATGCAGGCCTCCAAACCGGGCTACTGCCTGCGGGCACGCCCCTGAAGCTGACAGCTCGGAAACACTGCGAAAGTCACGATATCAATGGCGGAACAGGACACTGGCGGGCGGGGACAAGGTCGGTGTACTGTGTCCCGTAAGCAAATTCCCGTTTAGGTCTGTCACGTAATGCAGGCGCCGTTCTGGAAATCGAAGTCCATGTGGGAGCTCAGCGACGCGGAGTGGGAGTCGTTGTGCGACGGCTGCGGACGCTGCTGCCTGATCAAATTCCAGGACGAGGACACCGGCCGCATCGCCTACACCGACGTGGCATGCCGGCTGCTGGACGTTCAAGCGTGCCGCTGCCGGAACTACCCGCAGCGGACGCGACTGGTGAGCGAATGTCTCGACCTGCGCCGGGAAGACGAGGAGGCGTTCATGGCCCTGCCATCCACCTGCGCCTACCGGCTGCTGTACGAGGGGAAGGATCTGCCGGCCTGGCACCCGCTGATGACCGGGGATCCGGAATCCGTCCACGCGGCGGGCATTTCGGTGCGCGGCCGGGTTACCTCCGAGGAATACGTGCATCCCGACGACATCGACGAGCGCGACGTGGATTGGCCTTTGTAGGTCGGGCGCAAGCCCGACAAATGGCCAACTGCCGCGCGCTATTTCGTGACCAGTCCCGGCGGCGGTCCGTGAACCGGGCGTCCGGTATTTGTCGGGCTTGCGCCCGACCTACAGGTCGACCTACAGGCAGTTTCGCCGGGTTACGGCGGCGGGCCGATGAACGGGATCAGCTCGTCCAGGACTTCGTTGGGTTTTTCGGCCATCAACAGATGACCGCAGGCCAGGATGCTCAGCCTCGCGTCCGGGATCGCCGCCACCAGGTCTCTTGCGACCTTGAGCGGCGTCATGATGTCGCTGCGGCCCGCGATCATCAGCGTGGGGCAGGCGACCCGCGCGGCGCTGTCGAGGCCATGCCCGTACTCGTTGCAGGCGTTCAGGTCATTGAACAGGATACCCGGCCCGGCCCGCTCCAGAAGCCTGATGGCTGAACCGGTCATCCACATCCCCGGGGCCTCGTTGCCGCCCATCTGCGCCACGGGGCTGTGGCCCCAGATGTTGATCATATCGAAACCGGCGTGCTGGTTCTCCCGTGCCGCCGTGAGCAGCGGCTCTGCAACGGGCATGGGCACCGCGCTGCCCAGCAGGGCCAGGCGGATGACCCGTTCCGGGCAGCGGGCCGCGGCTTCCAGGGTCACCAGGGATCCCATGCTGTGGCCCACCAGAACCACCTTTTCGATCCCCATCGCATCCACGAAGGACCAGAGCCAGTCGGCCATATCCGGGATGGTGCCTGCCGGCGGTCCGGCGGTGCGTCCATGCCCCGGCAGATCCACCGCCAGCACGTTGCGCCGATGGTGAGCAAAATAGCGGCTCTGGAGCAGCCAGACGGTGTGGTCCAGCGCTGCGCCGTGCACGAATACGATCGATTCCAGTTCGTGATCGAATGTCCGCGCGCCGGTGTACACATAGGTTTTTCTGTTTTCGACGGTGATGTACATGAGCTGCTCCGGGGCTCAGGTTTTCTGGGACCGGCGCAGCGCGCGCTCGAGGTCCTGCATCAGGTCGTCCGGGTCCTCCAGGCCCACCGACAGGCGCACGGTTCCCTCCTCGATGCCGGCCGCCGCCAGGGCACGCGCATCCATGCGGTGGTGGGTGGTGCTGGCCGGATGGATGACCAGAGACTTGGCGTCGCCGACGTTGGCGAGATGGGAAAAGACCTGGAGGGATTCGATGAAACGCCGGCCGGCTTCGCGGCCGCCCTTGATGACGAAGCTGAAAACGGCGCCGCAGCCCTTGGGCAGTAGCTCCTGCGCGAGCCCGTGATCCGGATGGTCGGGAAGCTCCGGATAGACCACCGAGTCGACTGCTTCATGCTGGTCAAGAAACCGGACCAGGGCACGGGTGTTGTCGATATGGCGCTGCATCCGCAGCGGCAGGGTTTCCATGCCCTGCAGGATATGAAATGCGGTGGTGGGACTCATGCATGCCCCGAAATCCCGCGCACCCTCCTTCCGGGCGCGCATGATGAAGGCGGCGGGCCCGTATTCCTCCGTGAACACCAGATTGTGAAATCCCTCGTACGGCTCGGTGAGGGTGGGAAACCTGCCCGAGGCTTCCCAGTCGAAGATGCCGCTGTCCACCAACAGTCCGCCGATGGCTACGCCGTGGCCGCCGAGAAACTTGGTGGCGGAGTGGAAGACGAGGTGGGCACCATGGTCGAACGGCTTGAACAGATAGGGCGTCGCGAATGTCGAGTCCAGCAGCAGTGGGATGCCGTGCTCCTCCGCGACCCGGGCGACCCGGGGCACGTTGAGGATATCCAGGCCCGGGTTGCCGAGAACCTCCCCGAACAACAGCCGGGTTTCCGGCCGGATGGCGGCCCGGAATGCCTCCGGGTCGCGCGGATCGACGAAGGTCGCTTCGATGCCGAAACGCGGCAGCGTGTAGCTCAGGAGGTTGTGGGAGCCGCCGTACAGGGAACGCGACGATACGATGTGCGAGCCGGCGCCGAGTATGGTGGTGATCGCGAGATGCATGGCCGCCTGGCCGCTGGCGGTGGCGATGGCACCGACCCCGCCTTCGAGGGCGCTGATGCGCTCCTCGAGCACGGCGTTGGTGGGGTTGGTGATCCGCGAGTACACATGGCCGGCGCGCTCGCCGTTGAATATCGCCGCGGCCTGGTCCGTGTCCCGGAACACATAGGAAGTCGTCTGATAAATGGGCACGGCGCGGGCGCCGTGCTGCGCGTCGGGCTGCTGGCCGGCGTGCAGCGACAGCGTGTCGAACTTGATGTAGCCGGGTTGGTTCTTCATGGTTGATGACCGTTGAAAACGTGCGCTCGGAATGAGCCGAGGTCCGAGTTTAGCCGACTGCAGTGGCGTGTGCAGACCTGGAGATGGCCGGAACCGCATTGATTGTCGACAGGGCGGGGCACCGGCCGGTTCCGAACGGCCGCCGTGACGCGGGCGCGGTATGCGAGCCCGCCGGTTTGCCGTCGGGCAATCTACGCTCGCCGCCCGAGACGGTATTTATTCAGACGTATCAGTACGTTATGATTGAAATCGGAAGACGCCGCCGGTCGCCGCAACGCCGGTCCGGACCGGGAACGGTAGCGCCGAGCCGGCGGGCGGACGTTCCCTTTTGCTTGAACAAAGCGGTTATAATGAACTTAACGCTCCGCGCGTGGTGTCGTTCATCGACCGCGGGTAAGCGGACGCACCGGGTTTACACAACACCAACCGGTGCGGTAGACACGTTCAAATTCGAATTGGAGGATAATGACTTATGATCAGAAGATTACTAAAAACTGTCACCGTATCGGCGTTCGCTGCGGCTGCCATGGGTGGATCGCTGGCGGGCCAGGCTCAGGACCGGCAGTTCATATCCATCGGTACCGGCGGCCCCACCGGTGTGTATTTCCAGGTGGGTCAGGCGGTCTGCCAGATGATTCACGCAGAAGCAGCCGAGGGGCGCGACGAGGGCATGAAGCACGGCATTCGATGCTCGGCGCCGTCGACTGGCGGCTCCACCTACAACATCAGCCAGGTCGCCCAGGGTGAGCTGGATTTCGGTGTCGCCCAGGCGGACTGGCAGTATCACGCCGTCAATTGCTCTGCCGAGGACAAGGTGACGTGCTTTGAGGACCTGCGCGCCGTGTTCTCCGTGCATCCCGAGCCGTACCAGATCATCGCCGCGGACGGATCCGGCATTCAGTCCTGGAACGATCTGGAAGGTAAGCGTTTCAATATCGGCAACCCGGGCTCCGGCCAGCGGGGGACCACGGAAGAGCTGATGAATTGCCACGGCTGGGATACGGGCAAGTTCGCCCAGGCGACGGAAATGACTTCCACGGAGCAGTCCAGCGCCCTATGTGACGGCAATATCGACGCTTACGGCTACACGGTGGGCGTGCCAAACGCCGGCGTATCGGTGGCCACCGACGGCTGCGATGCCTATATCGTGGACCTCAGCGGCGACGAGTGTGCCCAGAAACTGGTGGACGAGAACGCCTACTACTCCTGGGCGACCATCCCCGCGGGGACTTACAAGACCACCGACGAGGACACCACCACTTTCGGTGTCCGGGCGACCTTCGTTACCAGCGCCGCCGTGCCGGAAGACGTTGTGTACTCGGTGACCAAGGCCGTGTTCGAGAACCTCGAGACTTTCCAGAAGCTGCATCCGGCGTTCGCGAACCTCAATCCAGAGGAGATGATCTCGGCCGCGCTGTCTGCACCGCTGCATCCCGGCGCCGAGAAATACTACAAGGAAAAAGGCTGGTTGTAAGCCGACCGGCAGAAGCGGGGCGGGTTTCTCACCGCCCCGCTTTTTTTAACTCTATTCCACGGGCAAAGACGAACCAGGGCGTCGACACGAAACCGGTCGTTCCGCGCACTGCAGCCGGAACCACGGTTTCGTGCCGGTCACCCGGGTGCTGCCACCGGGGGAAGGCATGGCGGGAAAAGAACGGGAATCCGTGACCGCGGGCGTAGACGACGCCCGGCTGCAACAGGCCCTGGAAGACATCGAGTACTCCGGGCGCCAGATGGGCCCGATACTCGGGCGGATCATTGCCGGCATCGCCATTATCTGGTCGCTGTACCAGATCCTGCTGGCCTCCCCGCTTCCCGTGGCCGCGGACCTGGTCAACATCAAGCGGCCGATATTCCTCGCGTTCGCTTTCCTGATGTGCTTCCTGATGTTCCCCGTTACCAAGCAGCTCGGGAAGGGCCGAATTCCGGTATACGACATTGTTACGGCGGTCGTCGCGGCCGGTTGCGCGATGTACCTCGCAGTGATGCACGAGGAGCTGTCATTGCGGCCGGGCCGGATGCTGAGCATGGACGTTTTCGGCATGTCCATTCCGTATGAGCTGCTTATCGGCGCTTTCGGCGTGCTGCTGCTGCTTGAAGCCACCCGGCGCAGCATCGGCCTGCCACTGGTCATAGTCGCGTTGACGTTCCTGGTGTTCACGCGCTTCGGCCAGGACTTGAGCAATGTTCTGTATGTGCTCGGCGGCATATTTCTTGCCCTGGGAGCAATGCAGCTCCTGCGCCAGCGCATGATCGGTGCCGCCGTGCTGCTGATGCTCGGCGCGGTCATCGTTTTTCACGCGGCCACCACCGAAGCGCCCCTGGTACAGATCAGCCACAAAGGCCGGGGCTTTGACTCGCTGATCAATTACATGTGGTACGAAAAGGAGGCGATATTCGGCATTCCCATCGATGTCGCGGTGAGCTTCGTTTTCCTGTTCGTGCTGTTCGGTGCACTGCTCGACAAGGCGGGGGCGGGGCGATATTTCCTGGATCTTGCGTTTGCCATGGTGGGGCGTTTCCGAGGCGGGCCGGCCAAGGCTGCGATCCTGGCCTCCGGCATGACCGGGTCCATATCCGGCTCGTCCATAGCCAACGTCGTCACCACGGGGACCTTCACGATTCCCGTAATGAAGCGGACCGGGTTCCCGGCGATCAAGGCGGGCGCCATCGAAGTGGCGGCGTCCACCAACGGCCAGATCATGCCGCCGGTAATGGGCGCGGCGGCCTTCGTCATGGCGGAATTCATCGGCATCTCCTATTTCGACGTGATCGTGGCCGCGGTCATCCCCGCGGTGCTCAGCTACATAGCGCTGTTCTACATATCTCATCTCGAGGCGTTGAAGCTCGGGCTGAAGGGCATGCCCGATGAGGACGTCCCGCCGCTGAAAAGCACGTTCCTAAGTGGTGTGCACTATATCGTGCCGATATTCATCCTGGTGTACCTGCTGATCATCGAGCGACTGACTGCGGGCAGCGCCGTGTTCTGGTGCATACTCTGGATGATGCTGACCATGCTGATGGAGCACGCGTTCGCCGAGAACGTGAATCTACGCGACCGCCTTCTCAGTTATGTGGCGCCCCTGGTGCTTTTCCTGGTACTGGTAAGCCTCATGGCAGCCGGGGTGTTCACCGAAGCGGACGGTACCGAGACCATGAGAGTGGCGGAAGCCGTCGGCTGGAGCCTGATTCTGGGCGTAGTCGTCCTGGTCGCGCGATTTATCCAACGCTTCCGGCTGGAGGATGGAGAGAAAACCACCGCGGATTTGAAGAAAGGACTTGCAGCGATCACCTCCGGGCTGGTGGCGGGGGCGCGCAACATGGTAGGTATCGGCATCGCCATCGCGACGGCCGGCATTATCGTTGGCGCCGTGGCGGCGTCGGGGCTGAGCAGCAACCTCAGCGGCCTGGTGCAGGGTATCGCCGGCGGTAATATCGCGATTCTGCTGCTGATGACCGCGGTTCTGGCTCTGGTGCTGGGCATGGGCCTTCCCACCACGGCGAACTACATCGTGGTGGCGGGCATCCTGGCACCGGTGCTGGTGGAGGTGGGCGGCGCCGCCGGCTACGCCATGCCGCTGATCGCGGTGCACCTGTTCGTTTTCTATTACGGCCTGATGGCGGATTCCACACCGCCCGTGTGCCTGGCGGCGTTCGCGGCGTCGGCGATCTCGCGCGCCGACCCGCTGCGCACGGGTGTGCAGTCCTTCATGTATGACATCCGCACGGCCGTTCTGCCGATGGTGTTTATATTCAATACCGAGCTGCTGCTGATCGGCGTCGACAGCTGGACGGTGGGGGTGACGGTATTCCTGGTGTCCCTGCTGGCGATATTCGCATTCAGCTCGCTGACACAGGGTTATTTTCTGACCCGGGTGCGTTGGTACGAAGGGGTCATGCTGGCGGCCGTCTGCCTGATGCTGTTTCGGCCCGAGCTGTTCATGGACCAGATCTATCCTGATTGGAAGAAAGCGGACATCGAAAAATTCGTCGCGGGAGAGCTGGATATTCCCGAGGGTCGTATCGTTCGGTTTCAAGTCACCCAGGAAACCGGATATGGGGACCGCTACCGTATGTACCGGCTGGAGGCGCCACCGCCGGACCAGTCCATCGAGGACGGATACGGTCTGGTCCTGGAGCGTGACGAGCGGGATCCGGATCGCTATGCTGCGACTGTCCGGTTCGGGACGCCGGCGGCGGAAGCGGGCATGACATCGTTCCAGGACTATGTGACCGGCATACAGGTCGAGCAGGTCGGTGCGCCGTCCAAGCGCTGGGTCTACCCGTTTGGATTCCTGCTCATCGGATTGCTGGTCATCTCACAACTCGTCCGGATCCGGCGGGAGAAAAGCACGGCCGGATCGCCGGCCGGGGGAGGCTGAAGACCATGTACAAGGAAATCCTTCTTTCCATTGACCTGGAGGACGCCAATTCCTGGCGCAGGGCGCTGCCGACGGCGGTGGAGTATGCGAAAGCGTTCGGTGCCCGCATCCATGTGATTTCCGTGGTGCCGGAGTTCGGGCTGGTGAGGCAGTTCTTTCCGGACAACTACGAAGATCAGCTCAAGGAGTCGGTCAAGTCCAAGCTGCATGAATTTACCGCTGAAAATATTCCCGCGGAGATTTCCGTGCAGCACATCATTGCCCACGGCACCATTTACCAGGAAATCAACAAGGCTGCCGAGAGAATCAACGCGGATCTGATTATCATGGCGTCCCACAGGCCGGAGCTTGGCGACTATCTGCTCGGCCCGAACGCCGCGAGGGTGGTGCGACACAGCAAGCGGTCGGTGCTTGTGGTCCGGTAGGGGCTTTCGATACGATGATCCCATGAGACTCGAGGGATCATGCCACTGCGGGTCGGTGCGGTTCAGCGTGGAATCCCCGCATCCCTACCCGTTCAATCTCTGCTACTGCTCGATCTGCCGCAAGACGGCGGGCGGCGGCGGATTCGCCATCAACCTGGGCGCTGACAACCACTCGCTGGACGTTGCCGGCCGGGAGTTCGTCAACGTGTACCGGGCGGCAACCGCCGACGGGAGTCCCGGTGAAGGGCACCGCAGCTTCTGCAATCGCTGCGGCAGCGCGCTCTGGGTATGGGACAGCCGCTGGCCGGAGCTCCTGCATCCCTTCGCCTCGGCCATTGATACGCCGCTGCCGGTTCCTCCGGAGCGCACTCACCTCATGCTCGGGTTCAAGAGCGAACTGGGTGCAGCCCTGCGCCGCTGGGGAAGACCGGTGTTTCGAGGAGTATCCCGAGGAGTCCCTGGCAGCTTGGCACGAGCGCTTGGGACTGACGAGCTGACCGGCGGGGCCATGTAGGTCAGGCTTCAGGCCTGACATGTCAGGCATAAAGCCTGATCTACATGGGCTTCGTTTTGTGAAATCAAGCTCAGTTCAGATCGATGGCGTGGGCCTTGAGATCGTCCAGGGCGACGATTTCCAGGGTGCGCTGCTGGGTGCTGCGCAGGACGACGCGCGGCGCCGCCCCGGCGTCCAGCGCCTGCTGCCAGCGGGCGGCGCACAGGCACCAGCGGTCCCCCGGCTTCAGACCGGGAAAATCGAACTCCGGATGCGGCGTCGACAGGTCGTTGCCGCTTGCCTTGCTGAAGGCGAGGAACTCCTCCGTCATGCATGCGCATACGGTATGGAGGCCGAGGTCCTTGTCGCAGGTCTCGCAGCTCCCGGTCCGGAAGAAGCCCGTCAGCGGCTCAAGGGAGCACAGCTCCAGGGGCTGCCCCAGTACGTTCAATGTCGTGTCGTCGCCTTTCACGCCAGTGTTACCTCCGGGTCCAGGTAAACGTCCTGAATGGCGTGCAACAGCGCCACGCCTTCGCGAACCGGCTTCTGGAACGCCTTGCGTCCCGAGATCAGGCCCATTCCGCCAGCCCGCTTGTTGATGACGGCGGTTCGAACCGCCTGCTGCAGGTCATTGTCGCCGGAACCCCCGCCGGAATTGATCAGCCCGGCGCGGCCCATATAGCAACAGGCGACCTGGTAGCGGGTCAAGTCCACGGGATGGTCGCTGGTCAATTGTTCGTAGACGCCGGGATGAGTCTTGCCGAAGCCGACGGCGTTGTAGCCGCCGTTGTTCTCGGCCTGTTTCTGCTTGACGATATCGGCGTCTATCGTGGCGGCGAGGTGGTTGGCCTGGCCCGTGAGGTCGGCGGCGGCGTGGTAGTCGGTCCCGTCCTTCTTGAAACCGCTGTTGCGCAGGTACGCCCACAGTATGGTGGCCATGCCCAGCTCATGGGCGTGCTGGAAGGCCTCGCTGATCTCCTGGATCTGGCGGCGTGATTCCGGCGACCCATAGTAAATCGTTGCTCCCACGGCCGCAGCCCCCATGTCGAATGCCTGGTCGACGCTGGCGAACAGCGTCTGGTCATGTATGTTCGGACAGGTGAGCAGCTCATTGTGGTTGATCTTCAGGATCATGGGAATCCGATGCGCATAATCCCGTGCTACCGAAGCGAGCACCCCGAGTGTCGAGGCGACGGCGTTGCAGCCGCCGTCGATGGCGAGCTCGAATATCCCGGCCGGGTCGAAAAAGCGGGGATTGGGCGCGAACGAGGCGCCCGCTGAATGCTCCACACCCTGGTCTACAGGCAGGATTGAGAGATATCCGGTACCCCCCAGACGCCCGTGTTGAAACATGGCGCCGAGGTTCCTGAGCACCGCCGGCTTGCGATTCTTCTTGGCGACGACGCGGTCAATGTAGTCGGGCCCGGGAAGGTGCAGCGTGGAGGCCGGAATGGTTGCGCAGGAGTGCGACAGCAGGGACTCGCTCTCCTCACCAAGTATTCGCGCGATATCGGTCATGCATGGTTTCTCGTTGGTAATTCCGGTACAGCGCTGGATGATAATCCGGTCCGCTGATAGGTGCCGGATCGCCGCGGCGCTCCGGTGAGGCGGGAATTATACCGAAATACCGCTTGCCCGGTGCCGCCGCCGCGCCTGGTCGACGCTGTATATCAGCAGGCCGGTCCAGATGAGGGCGAAGCTGAACGCATCGCCGGTCGTGAATAATTCGCCGAAGGCGAACACCGCCAGCAGAAACTGCAGCGACGGGGCGATGTACTGCAGAAATCCGATCGCCATGAGAGGAATCTGGTTTGCGGCGGACGCGAACAGCACCAGGGGCAGCGCGGTGACCAGTCCGGCCATCATGAGGTAGAAGCTGAAGGCGGGTCCGAGGGTGCCGAACGTGATCTGGCCGGCGGCGGCCAGCCAGGCGAGCCACGCCAGAGCGGCGGGGATCAGCACGATGGTTTCCACGCACAGTCCTGCTACGGGGTCGGCTTGGTATTTCTTCCGCAGGGTGCCGTACAGGGCGAAGCTCACCGCCAGGCACAGGGAAATCCAGGGTATGCGGCCGAGGGCCAGCAAGGGTACGGAAACGCCCGCAATCGCGAAAACCAGAGCGAACTTCTGCAGCGGGGTCATGCGCTCGCCGTAGAACAGGTATCCGAACAGGCAGTTGATGAGGGGACAGATGAAGTATCCCAGGCTCGCCTGCAGCGCATGCTGGTTGTTGACGGCCCAGATGAATACGAGCCAGTTGAACGCGATGATCAGTGAGGTGAGCAGCAGGCCACGCCGGAGCCGGCTGCTTGCAAGGGTCTCCTTGAGAACGGCCCAGCGCCGGGTGGCATACAGGAACCCCAGCAGCATCAGCGCCGACCAGACCACCCGGTGCGCAAGAATCTCGTCGGCGGAGGCCTCCTGGACGAGCTTGAAATAGACCGGGAAGCAGCCCCAGAGGGTGAATGCCAGGACCCCGTGCAGGAAAGGCTTGTTCATCCGGCAGCGGCCGTTCGTGGACCTGAAGGGATCAACGCAGGTATTCGGCCGGTATCAGCGACGTATACAGGCGGCATGCCGCAGGGCGGGAATGCTTTCCGCCGCGCAGATCCGGGCGGCGGGGCCGGTGCGGGGCGCGCCGGCACGGGCGGCGCGCCCCGGATCCATCAGCGTTTGCGAGCAGATCGTTTGGGGTTGATGCGCTCTTCCATCTGGTTGGTGCACTCTTTCAGGTACGCCATGACTTCCTTCTTGTTGCCGCGGCGGTAGCCGGTGATCGGGGAGCCCGGGTTGTGTATCACGTAACGATACCAATCCGAGCCGTCGGCGCCGGCCGGGCCCTTGGTTTTGGTAAGCTCTATTACTGTGCAACGGAGTTTGACCGTTGTAGTCTCGATATCGGTGTCGACCTTACTTGCTACTTCAGTCATAAAATATTTCCCGGTTGAAGCGTTCCCTTACGTGGACGTCCCGCCGCCCGGTGGGCCCGGTTCGGATAGTGGAATTGCCCGTATGACTCGCCGGCCCCGCCTAAAGCGGCCTGGAGTGTGGTTTTAGAGAAAACTGCACGTAAGACGAGGGATTTCAGGCACATTTGCCATTATACCGGAAAAACCCGTGTTTTGGCACCCGGTCTAGGGAGTTGGCGCCAATTTCGCGGAAAATCCCCTTAAGTTCATGATTTTTGCAGTATCTGCTGCAATTCCTCGAGCTCCGCCCATCGCTCGACCGCCCGCGACAGCTCGACTTCCTTCTCCCTCAGGGTTTTCAGCAGTTCGCTGTATTCGCCGTGGGGCCGGTTGTAGAGATCCGGGTCGCCGGCCTGTTCCTGGAGCCGGGCGACTTCGTGCTCGAGTGTCTCGATACGGTCCGGGAGCTGCTCGAGCTCCAGCTTGTGCTTGTAGGAGAGCTTGGCAGCGGGTTTTCGCGCCTTCCCGGTGCCGGCGCCATCGCCCCGGGCCCGGACCTCGGAGGCAGGGCGGTCGCGTTCCCGCAAGGGCCGTTGCCTGCGCTCCCAGTCGCTGTAGCTCCCGATGTACTCCCTGATCCGGCCGCCGGGCTCGAAAACCAGCACGCTGGTGACGACGTTGTCGAGAAACTGCCGGTCGTGACTGACAACAATGAGGGTACCGGGATACTCTGCGAGACGCGCCTCGAGTATCTCGAGCGTTTCCACGTCGAGATCGTTGGTGGGTTCGTCGAGGACCAGGAGATTGGAGGGCCGGGTGAACAACTTTGCGAGTATGATGCGGTTGGTCTCGCCGCCGGACAGGGACTTGACGGGGCTCCTGATGCGTTTGGGGCTGAACAGGAATCCCTTCAGATAACCGATGATGTGTCGTTGCTTGCCGTTGATGTCCACGTAGTCGCGGCCGTCTCCCACCACTTCCGCCACCGTCTTTTCCGGGTCGAGCTCCCGCCGCAGCTGGTCGAAATAACCGATCTCCAGGCCCGTGCCCAGCTTCACGGTTCCCTCCTGCGGCGCAATCTCGCCCAGGAGGATGCGCAGGAGTGTCGTCTTCCCGACGCCGTTGTTGCCGATGAGTCCCACACGGTCGCCGCGCATGATCCTGAGAGAGAGCTGGTCGATCAGCGCCTCGTTTCCGTAGCGGTGGGAGATGTTGCGGGCTTCGATCACCTTGCGCCCGGACCGCTCGGCTTCTTCCACGTGGATGCGCGGCCCCGCCTGGGGTGCGATCCGTTTTGATCGCTCCTCGCGCATGGTTTGCAGGGCCCGCACCCGGCCCTCGTTGCGCTTGCGGCGGGCCTTCAGGCCCTGGCGAATCCAGGTTTCCTCCCGCGCGAGCTTTCTGTCGAACTCCCGGTGCTGGTCGGCCTCCGCCTGCAGCGCCTGCTCCTTCCGGGCCAGGTACGCCCGGTAATCGCCGGGCCAGCTGGTGATGCGGCCGCGGTCCAGCTCGACAATGCGGGTCGCGAGTCTCTGCAGGAAAGCGCGGTCGTGGGTAATGAACAGGACGCTGCCGCCGAATCCCCGAACCCGGTCCTCGAGCCAGCGAATGGAGGCGAGATCCAGGTGGTTCGTGGGCTCGTCCAGCAGCAGGAGGTCGGGGTTGTTGACCAGCGCCCTGGCGAGGCTCACCCGCCGCCGCCAGCCGCCGGACAATTCCGCGAGCCGGCGGTCTCCGGTTAGTCCCATCTCGGTCATGACGGCGTTCACCCGCTGTTCGATGTTCCAGCCGCCCTTCGCTTCAATGCGGTTCTCGAGGCGGGCCAGGAAGCGCGTTTCCCGCTCCGTGGAAGCCTCGGCAGATTTTCGCTCGTAGGCGTCAATCCATTCCTTGAGACCGGACAAGCCCCCGGCGACGACTTCCGTCACCGTGAGATCCTGCTCCGCGGGCAGCGCCTGTTCCAGGCGGCTGACGACGATGTCGGGAGGGCGGCGGATCTCGCCCCGATCCGGCTGCAGATCCCCCGCGATCAGCTTCAGCATAGAGGATTTTCCGGCGCCGTTGCGCCCGATCAGGCACACACGCTCTCCGGCCTCCATGGTGAAGCCGGCGTCCACTAACAGCGGCTGGTCGCCGAACTCCAGGCAGACCTTGTCGAAGGCGACGAGATTCACGGACGGGGATGCGCCTTAGATTCCGGCGGACAGCTTCTTCAACTCGTCCTCGTGAGCCTGGTACAGGGCGTAGTTGTGCGCTACCGCCTCATCGAGGTCTTTTTGCACTCGGGCGACACGCAGCTGTTCCGTGATCCACTGGTGCTCGGCCCAGTTTCCTTCGCCCGTGACCACCACCTCCATTTCGGCGCTTATCGTACCCAGCATCGACCCCAGGCCTCCCGACAATTCCCCGATATCCGCGATACCGGGCTCCTTGTCTTCGTACTTCGCCTGGAGCTCCGCCAGGTGCGCGGTCTGCTCGCCGCGGATTTCAGCGGTCTTGCGTTTCATCTCCAGGTAGCGGTTCATCTGGGCGTCGGTGATCTTTCCGTCCGCCGGCGGCTCGTACTGGTGCTGGTTCGCCTCTTCCATCACCCGTGCGTAGCGTTCGGCGCCCCCCAGCATGCCCGTCTGGCCCGGCATGGACGTCGGGTTCTCCGTGGATATCATGCTCCCGGCACCGAGGATGGAGCCCAGGATCAGCATGACGATGAAACTGGCTACCAGTGAAGCGATGTAGTGGAGTACCCGCTTGTCGTCCGGCACTTCCAGGAACAGTGGTATGTTCTTGTAGAGGAACACGAAAGAAACGATGGCCAGGGCCAGCGACACGATCCAGCCTATATACGGAACCACCGCGATGATGTTTCCAAGATAGGCGGGTATGGCAGCCAGGGACAGTGCAGCCAGCCCCTTGTCGAAGTCGTGCCGGCCCTTGAACAAGCCGGCCAGGAAGCTGAATATGAACGACACAACGGCGATGGCCACCAGCGCCATGACCAGGCTTACCAGCCAGCCCCCGACGCCCATCCCCATTCCGAGGCGCCCATAGCCACCGAATATCAGCGACAATACAGCGGCAAGAACAAACGACGCGATGATCAGGGGCAATGTCAAAAGCAGCGCCGTATCCTGCCAGCCGCGGTTTTCCGCGGCGTAGGATTGCCACGTGGCGCGCGGCTCCAGCAGGCCGTTCTTGATCAATTCAATGGTTTTCTGGAAATCCAGCATGGGTCGTTCACCTATGAAGCAGTGTAATTGTCACCGGACAAGAAATCCGCCGCCCCCCGGCTGCGGCGCGCAGGCGCCCGGTGTTCAGGGCGGCGATTGTACGCCAACGGAAGGGCCGCGTAGCGACCGGGCGCCGGGTACGGCAAGGCGGGCATCGTCCAGCTGGTGCCGTCCCGGACCACCCGTGCCGGTGTTGTCGAGCCTGGTCCGGCTCGCCGGGCGGGCGTGCCTGGTCGGGGCGGCCTGTGTGGTCATGGCGGCCTGCGCGTCGCGGCCGGTGGATACCGGGCCGCCCCGGGACCGGATCGCAGTGTTCGATCCCGTCGCCGACGGTGTGGGCGGGTGGGAGCACTACGTCCTGCGCCGGGCGAGCACCCGCTACAGTGTCGTCGATACTCCTCACGGTCCCCTGCTCCGGGCGGAAGGCCGTCGCTCGGCGTCGATCCTGATACAGGTGCTCAATAGACCGGTGAACCGCTCCTGCGGGCGGTTGACCTGGCAATGGTGGGTCGAGAAGCCCCAGCCCGGTGCGGATCTGACCGACAGGCGCCGCCATGACGTCGGCGCATCGATATTCGTGGCCTTCGGCGACCCCGGTGTATTCCGGGACCGCCGGGTCCCGACGCTGCAATACGTATGGACGAACCGGGATGCGGCGGCGGATGCCGTACTGACGGGCCCGTACCACGAGGAGCACCTGAGAACCATGATCATCAGGCGTGGACCCGGTACGGGCGGGCCGGTGACGGAGACCCGGGACGTCTTCGCCGATTTCCGGCGGGCCTTCGGGTCGCCGGCGGAGCCGGGGGTTCATGCCGTGGCCCTATTCACGGACAACGATGACACCGGCGAGCCGATTACCGCGTATTACGGGCCGGTCGAATTCCGCTGCATGAAAGGGGACGTCACGGCCCCGGCGGGGGAGGAGTGAGGGGGCAGGCGGCGGCCTACGGCATCTGGATACCACCGCCGGGCATGCCGCCCCCACCGGGTATGCCACCCCCGCCCGGCATGCCGCCCCCCTGGCCGCCGCTGCCGGGTACGTACAAGGACGACGCGGCTTCGCGCCGCATCTCCTCGAGCTCCTTCGCGGTGCGTTCCACCGCTTCCTCGGCCGCCTCCGGGAATTTGTCCACGGCTTCGTCCAGGGAGCCGGCTTCCAGCTCAAAGGACAGGGGGATCGTGCCCATGGGGGTCATCAACTGGGCCTGGCCTACGTACAGAACGGCCCGGGACGCATCGTCGGAGCCGTCCTTGGTGACCGGGGTCAGGCGGCGGATACTGCCGACGCGACGGTCGGTGATAACTTCCTCCCGGTACAGCTCATCCGCCTGCATCTGCATGTCTTTGCTTTCAACCTGTGCCATACGTCCATCCGTATAGGTTCGCCGATAATGCGGCTAGGTTAGCAAACTGCGTTGCGGCAGTCGAATGCCGGTAGTGGCTCAGTTTGAAAACACGCGCCAGTGTTACGGTATATCAGGGCCGGAGGGACGTCCCCCAGGGCCGCTGTAAATACGTCCTTGTACGCTCTGGCTCAAACATTCCTGTTTTCGACAGCCCTGGGTGGTGTCCCCCGGTTCCGAGCCCAGTACTTTTGAGACTGAGCCACGACCCGAAAGCCGGGATTGTTATAATCGCAGGGGAACAGTCACCCAGGGCGGATGCCATGTCCTCATCGATCAACCGGCTGCTGGAGATCATGGCGGCGCTCAGGGATCCCGACACCGGGTGTCCCTGGGATGTGAAGCAGAGCTTCAGCACCATCGTCCCCTACACCATCGAGGAGGCGTACGAGGTCAACGACGCCATACAGCGTGGTGACATGGAGGATCTGCGCGAGGAGCTTGGCGACCTGCTGCTCCAGGTCGTATTCCATGCCCAGATGGCCCGGGAAGCCGGGGAATTCGATTTCGACGACGTGGCGGCGGCAATTTCCAGCAAGATGATCGACCGCCATCCCCACGTATTCGACCGGCAGCGCCCGGTCAGCGACGCGGAGCTTCGCGACGTGTGGGAAAGAAAAAAGGAAGACGAACGCCGGCGAAAGGGCAGCCTTGACGGCGCCTTGGACGGCGTCGCCCGCGCGCTCCCGGCGCTGCTTCGCGCTCAGAAACTGATCCGGCGCGCCGCCCGCAAGGGCTTCGAATGGCCGGCCCCCGAGGCGGCGCTTGCCAAGTGCCGGGAAGAACTGGACGAGGTCCGGGACGCGGCGGCATCCGAGTCCGGTCATCGGCGGCTCGAGGAAGAGTTGGGGGACCTGCTTTTCGCCTGCGTGGCCGCGGCCGGCCAGTACCGGGTCGACGCGGAGGAAGCCCTGCGCCGAGCCAACGCGAAATTCGAGGAGCGGTTCGGACGCGTGGAGGCGGCGCTGCGCGAAGACGGCCGGGAGATGACCGACGCATCGCTGGAGGATCTTGACAGGCTCTGGAACCGGGCGAAGATGGAGGTCCATTGAAGGAGGAGCATGCTGATGCCCGCCGGACCGCCGCCGTTGAGATGCTGGAAATGCGGGGCCGACCTGAAGTCGGTGCCCAGGCCGTTCTCACGTTTCGCCGAGTGCCCGGAATGCAGGGATGAGCTGCACGTCTGCCGAATGTGCCGATACTACGACCGCCGCTATATCGGCGAATGCAGCCACGACACCGCCGACAAGGTGCTGATCAAGGACAAATCGAATTTCTGCGGGCATTTCAGGCCGAGTCCCCATGCCTTCGAGGGCGCCGGCAACCCGCGCAAGGAAAAAGCCCAGCAGGAACTGCAATCCCTGTTCGACGGGCAGGCAGCGCCGGAGCCCGGGTCGGAGGATGCCGATGACGCGGAGTCGGAAGCCGAAGCCGCGAAAAAGCGCTTGCAGGATCTTTTCGGCGACTGAGTCGGTTATCGTTGTCCCCTGCGCCCTGCGGCGAACCGGGTCGAGAGTTTCTTAGGCGAACAAGATGTAGTTCGTCGTGCCGTCTTACGGGGAAACCGTCATATAGGCGGGTCCATACCGCTGCTGGGACTGCACCTCCAGCGGCAAAAAAGCGTGGGCCCAACTTGAGAACCGGCGTCAGGGACTGGGCCGGTGCCGGGGGACATCCCCCAGGGCCGCTGTAAATACTTCCCTGTACGCTCTCGCTCAAACATCCTTGTTTTCGAGAGCCCTGGGGGATGTCCCCCGGCACCGGCCTTCCCTCCGGTCATGTAGGGCTTCAAATCAGGCGGTCGCCCGCGGGCGACCGCCGAGCGCTTTCAACGCCCGGACCGGCCCATCAGATCCATCAGCCGAGGCACCGGCAGGCCGGCGCTGCCCTGCTCGGCGAATGACCTGTACAGGTCGCGGATGGCGGACGCGCCGGACGTGGTGGAGCCGAGGGACTCGGCCATGTCGGTGTAATAGGTCATGTCCTTGGCGCAGTTTCCGATGGTGAACATGAAACCGGCCTCGTCGCCGTCGACGATATACGGCGTCAGGCGCTTGAGGGCGACACTGTCGCCGCCGCCGGTTCTCAGCACTTCCAGAAATGTGTCCATATCGACATCGGTTTTGGAGGCGCACGCCATCGCCTCCGCCAGCAGCGCGCAGTTGCCCAGGGAGACGAAGTTGTGGAGCAGCTTCAGCGCGTGGCCGGCCCCTGTGGGCCCTGCGTGGTAGATGTTCTCGGCGAAGGACGACAGCAGCGGCCGCAGCCTCTCGAGGGTTTCCGGATCCCCCCCGGCGAGGAGATTCAACTTGCCCGCCTCGGCTTCCTTCGGCGTCCGCGTCATCGGGATGTCCAGGTACTGCGCGCCTTTGTTCGTGATTGCCTCGCTGACGCGCCGGGTGGTGGTCGGCTCGACGGTGGACAGGTCCACGACGATCTGCCCGGGCCGGAGGTTTGCCGCCAGGCCGTTTTCCTGCAGGACGACCTCTTCCACCTGCGGTGACCCGGTTACGCAGATGAGCAGCACATCGCTGTATTCAACGAGATCGGCGAGGGCCGGGCACTCCACGGCGCCCAACTCGACGAGATCGCCGGTCGGCCGGTTGCCCGGGTGCGCCAGAAAGGCGAGTGGAAAACCGCTTCTCAGTATGTTCCTGGCGATGCCGTGGCCCATCAGTCCGGCGCCGATCAGGCCCGTGTTTTCATTGCTCATGGTTAAACCCCTTGGGTGGCGTGCAGATGCCGTGTCTGGCGTTTGGTGTGCGGCGTGTGCCGCGGCGGCAAGCGCCGGTTCTTCCGCCCGGTCTCCTGCATGCGGGCGTGGTCCCGGGTCAGTGCGTCCCGCAGCGGTCCGGCAGGGATGCCCAGAGCCCCGCAGCCGCCCTGCCGCAGAAGGTCGAACAGCCGGTTCGGCGCGATGCGATGGGTCTGGCCCGTGGTGTCGTAGAGCCAGTCGCTCAGCGCGAGAAAACTGTCGAAGGGCGCATCCCCGAGCAGCAGGGGACGCGCGGCCTGGAAACGGCCGGAATTGGCGATCAGGTCCCAGTAGCGGGCGAATCGATTCAGCCTCTGCATGGTGGGAAAGTCGATCCGGTCGGTGGACAGTATGTTGTACGGTGCGTTCGGATTGAAACGGAGGTCGAAGCTGTCCGTGTGGCGCGTGATCGGCGATCCCCGGAGCCGCTTGAGAATACCCACCTGTATCTCGTGCGGGTCGGCGGCCACGAGCCGGTCGAAGCTGTCGCGGAAGGTTTCCAGGGTTTCGCCTGGCAGGCCGAAGATGAGATCGGCGTGAATGTGGGCGTGACTGCTGCCTCGAAGCCAGCGCAGGTTCGCGGTGGTCTTTTCATTGTCCTGGCGCCGGCTGATCAGGGCCTGGACTTCCGGGGTGAAAGTCTGGACGCCGATCTCGAACTGCAGCGACCCCGGGGGGAACCGTGCCACCCGGGATTTCAGGGAATCGGGCAGCCGGTCCGGGATGAGCTCGAAATGCAGGAACAGATCGTCGCTCATCCGCTCCAGGAAGAACTCCAGTATCCGGATCGTGGACGCCGTTTTCAGATTGAAGGTCCGGTCCACGAACCGGAAATGCCGCGCGCCCCGTTCGTGGAGTGCCTGCATTTCGTCGACAAAGCCCTCCAGATCGAAAGGCCAGGCGGTCCTGTCCAGTGCCGACAGGCAGAACTCGCATCTGAACGGGCAGCCGCGGGATGCCTCGACATAGATCAGGCGATTGTCGAGATCCTGGCGCGTGTATTCGCGATAGGGCAGCGCGAGCTCCCGGATGTCGAACTCCCCGGGGTCGATGATCCCGCCCTGCGGGGCGTCGCCATCAAGTATCCGGCTGCACAAACGGGGAAAGGCCAGGTCCGCCATTCCGGGGATGACGTAATCCGCGTAGTCGACGATGGGCTGCTGGTGGTATTCGTGGCTGACCTCGGGCCCGCCCAGGACCACGATCGTCTCCGGGCGTATTCGCTTGATCAGCCTGACCACTTCCGTGCTGATGTCGATGTTCCATATGTACACGCCCAGGCCCACGACCCGGGGCTCGTCCGCCAGCAGGCATTCCGCGATATCCTCTGCCCGCTGGCCGATGGTGAATTCCACCATGCGGCTCCGTCGCTTGAGCCCGCCCAGATTGGCGTACAGGTACCGCAGCCCCAACGAGGCGTGCATGTACTTGGCGTTGATCGTGGAAAGCGTAATCGGGCTCATGGCTGGTGTCCATAGTTGGCACTGACGCGCGTGCCGCGGCAGCCGCTTCAGGAGTATGTGCTTCGGCCCGGACGTGACGGTGCCCCGGGTTTCATTGTTGCCGAAGTCGCGCGCAGTGGCAATGCAGCGCGCCGCTACCCTGTGCAGGCGGGGCCGGTGTGCGTTTCGGCGGCCGGGACGTCCTGGCGTGCCAGCCGGTCCAGGACCCGGGCCACCGCCGCGAATGCGAACGAGCCGGTCAGGTGGGTCGCGGAACCCAGGCCGCCGCAATGCAGCGACCCCTCGATCGCCGCGGTGCGTACGGCGGCGACGCTGCCGTCGGCCTGGGGGAAGCGCGCCTGCTCGATGGAATACACGCACGGCACGCCCATGGATCCGGATTTCCGGAATCCGTGGTGACGGCGGAGTTCGCGCCGGGTCCGGGCAAGCAGAGGATCGTGAACGGAGCGGCTCAGATCGGCCACGCGGATCTTCGAAGGGTCGCGCTGGCCGCCCGTGCCGCCGATGGTGATCATCGGGCAGCGGTGGCGCCGGCAGTGACTGATCAATGCCGCCTTGGACTGGAAGCGGTCCACGCAGTCGACGACGAAGTCCAGGACGCCGGTGTCGATGAGCTCCGTGACGTTGTCCGGCATGACGAATTCTTCGATGCAGCGCACCCGGCACGCAGCATTGATGCCGGAGATCCGCTCCCGCATGGCCTGGACCTTGGCCTTCCCGAAATCTTGTTCCAGGGCATGAATCTGGCGGTTGGTATTGGACTCGCTGACGTGGTCCAGGTCCACCAGGACCAGCTCGCCGATCCCGCTGCGCGCCAGCGCTTCCGCCACCCAGGACCCCACGCCGCCGATGCCCACCACGCAGATCCGAGCTTCCTGAAACGCCCGCAGGGCGGGCTCGCCATACAGGCGGGCGATGCCGGCAAAGCGGCGTTCAGTGTCGGCCGGGACCTGGCAGGTGGTTTGAGCGGCGACTGGGGTGTTCATGGCTTCGTGTTCAGCGGAAGAGTAGTGGGATGGAGTATACGACGGAATAACCGGCAGTTCGGGACCGCGATGGGGTATAACCGAGGGGCAATGGCACTGACCCGGGGTGCGCTGAGAGGACGGCCGGGGCCTTCGGCCAGATCGCGAAGGTCGGGGACGGCCTGTCAGGGTCGCTGTGAATATTTCCCTATACGCTCTGGCTCAAACATCCCTGTTTTCGACAGCCCTGACAGGCCGCCCCCGACCTTCGCTCGCTGCCGCGTTGAGGTCTCGCCGCTGTTGGATACACTCGCTCCCGGTCAGTGCCATCGCCCCTCGGTCCGCTCACGGCGGCTTCGGTACAATGCGGTCATGTTTCTGGTCGACTCCCACTGCCACCTTGATTTCGAGGCGTTCGACGGCGATCGGGACGCGGTGCTCGAGCGCGCCGCGGCGGCCGGGGTCGGCGCCATGGTCGTGCCGGGAGTGAAGCGGCGCACCTGGGAGCGGTTGGTGGGGCTGTGCGACGGGCGCGCTGGTCTCTACTACGCGCTCGGGCTGCATCCGTTGTTCGTCGAGGAGCACGACACGGCGGACCTCGACGCGCTTTCGGACCGTACGGCGGCGCTGTCGCCGGTGGCGGTGGGGGAGATCGGGCTGGATTTCCATGCCCGGGACGCCGACCGGCGGACGCAGACCACGCTGTTCGAAGGCCAGCTCGACATCGCGCGGTCGCTGGCGCTGCCGGTGATTCTCCATGTACGGAAAGCCCATGACGAGGTGCTGGGCCTGCTCAGGCGCTACGGTATATCCGGCGGCATCGCTCATGCCTTCAACGGTTCCCGGCAGCAGGCGGGGAAGTACATTGAGATGGGGTTCAAGCTGGGCTTCGGCGGAATGTTGACCTTCGAGCGGTCCAGGAAGCTGCGGGAGCTGGCCCGTACCCTGCCGCTCGACGCGCTGGTGCTGGAAACAGACGCACCCGACATGACCGTGTCACAGCACCGCGGGGAGCGGAACAGCCCGGAGTACCTGCCCTGGGTGCTGGAAGCGTTGGCAAGTATACGCGGCGGGGACGGGGAGGAGATCGCAGCGGCGACGACCCGCAATGTTGCGGAGGTGTTCGGGATTTCGATCGCCGATCACGAAACCGTGCTTGGAAGGGACGCAGGGCATCAATGGCATTAAGGGCACGTCTAAAAATGCACCCTTGTAAATACACAATGGCCGCGATAGCTGCGTCAGCGCCGTGCTCGAATCCTCATTTACTACTTGTAAACTGTGGTTCTGCGCGCGGTGCTTCCTTGCTCTCACGAAAATATCGCAATTTTTTGAAGCGCCCTTAAGAGAGAATCCTGCGCCCGATTCCTTGCGAGCCCAGGGTACTCCGCCACAGAAATTTCACCAGTCACCGGCGCCCGGGTATGGGTCTGGTTTGAAGGCCCAGCCCGCCGTTCGGGTCGATGCCGGGGGCCCTCCCCCAGGGCCGCTGTAAATACATCCGTGTACGCTCTCGCTCAAACATCCTTTTTTCGAGAGCCCTGGGGGAGGGCCCCCGGTATCGACCCTACCGTTGGTGCCGCTTGTCGATACCGGCTGCGCTCTGCCGTAGTATCGCGGCTCTTGGCGGCTCGGAAACTGGCTGAGAACGACAATACCCGCGGCAGAGTACACAGATGAATCTGATCGACATCCACAACGCCACCGTATACCGCGGTGATACCCGGGTGTTCCACGGTTTCTCGCTGCGCATCGAAGAGGGGGAGAACACCGCCATCATCGGTCCGAACGGGGCGGGCAAGACGACGCTGCTGAAGCTGTTGAACCGGGAACTGTATCCGGTTCATGGTTCGGAATCCCATGTACGGATCCTGGGGCGCGAGCGCTGGAACGTCTGGGAGCTTCGTAAAAGCCTGGGCGTAGTCTCCCACGATCTGCAGACTCACTACCTCGGGTATGTGCGGGGCATCGATGTCGTGTTGTCCGGCTATTACGCGTCCGTGGGGGTGTACGACTATCAGAGCTTCGACGAGGCCCAGATCGAAAACGCCCGCCGGATCGTCCAGTGGCTCGGGGTGGAGGACATCAGCGAACGGGTATTCGCCACCATGTCCACGGGGCAGCAGCGCCGGTTCCTGCTGGGACGGGCGCTTATCCACCGGCCCCGGCACCTGGTGCTGGACGAGCCCACCAGTGGCCTGGACCTCAAGGCGACCTTTCAGTATTTGGAAGTGATCCGGCGCCTGATGCAGGAGGGGCGCACTTTGCTGCTGGTTACGCATCACATTCACGAGATTCCGCCGGAGATCGACCGGGTGATCCTGATGTCGAACGGGCGCATCGTCGGCGACGGGGCCAAGGACGAGATGCTCAGCGACCACAGGCTGAGTCGCCTGTTCGACGTCCCGATTCACGTGGTCGGCGCCAACGGCTACTATCAGACACTACCGGGGTGATGGCGGGTTCGGGCCGCGGTTCCCGGCCGACTTCGTCCGGTGTTCCCGGCAAACAGTTTCCGCAATCACCAGGAGACCAATGATCAGGCGCTTTTTTTCCGTTCTTCTGTTCGCCATACCCCTGACCGCCGTGGCTGACGACCCCCGGGCGGCGCCGGAGCCGGCAACCGGGGTCGAATCCAGGGAAGCCGCGACGGCCCGTGAGTTCATGGTAGTTGCGGCCCATCCGCGCGCCGCCGGGGCCGGCCGGGACGTGCTGGCACGCGGCGGCAATGCCATCGATGCCATGGTGGCGGTCCAGTTCATGCTGAACCTGGTCGAGCCCCAGTCCTCGGGCATCGGAGGCGGGGCGTTCCTGCTGTACTGGGATGCCGGGGAGCAGCGCCTGTATACCTTCGACGGCCGTGAAACCGCGCCGCGGGCCGCGGGACCGGATTACTTCCTCGATACGGACGGCGAGCCGCTGCCGTTCTGGGACGCGGTGGTGGGCGGCCGCTCGGTGGGGGTCCCCGGCACCCTCAAGCTGCTGGAGACGGTACATCGCCGGTTCGGCCGCGAGCCCTGGGCGGAGTTGGTGGAGCCGGCGCGGGATCTGGCCCGGCGCGGATTCGAAATCTCACCGCGGCTCGCTCAGTCCATCGCCGCGGCCCAGGAGTATGAGCTGGACCGGTTCGGCGCGACCCGGGCGTATTTCTTTGCGCCGGACGGCAGTCCCAGGCGGGCGGGGACGCTGCTGAAGAATCCCGCCTTCGCCGTTACTCTGACGCAGATCGCCCGCCATGGCAGTCGGCCGTTCTATGAGGGTGGACTGGCCCGGCAAATCGTGGCAACCGTTCGGGAAGCGGCCAATCCGGGCTTGATGACACTGCGGGACCTCGAGTCTTATCGCGTGGTGGAACGGGACCCGGTTTGCGTGCCCTACCGCGGTCTCGAGGTCTGCGGCATGGGCCCGCCTACCTCCGGCGGCGCCACGGTGGGCCAGATCCTGGGCCTGCTGTCGCATTTCGACGTGGGGTCGCGGCCGAATCCGGAGGGAATCCACCTGTACCTGGAGAGCGCCAGGCTGGCGCATGCCGATAGGGCCCGGTACATGGCGGACAGCGACTTTGTGCCCGTACCGCTCCCCGGGCTGCTCGATCCCGACTACCTGAAGCGGCGTGCCGCGCTCATCAACGCCGACCGGGCAATGGGGAAAGCTCCGGCCGGCACACCGCCGGGGCCACTCACCACCCGGTGGGCCGACCCGAAGGGACCGGAGCGTTCGGGGACCAGTCATTTCGTCATCCGGGACCGCGAGGGCAACGCGGTTTCCATGACCGGATCCATAGAAACGGGGTTCGGCAGCCGCCTCATGGTCGGCGGCTTCCTGCTCAACAACGAGCTGACGGATTTCTCCTTCAGCCCGCGGATCGATGACAGGCCCGTGGCCAACCGGGTCCAGGGCGGCAAGCGCCCCCGGAGCTCGATGGCGCCGACAATCGTGCTCGCAGACCGTCAACCTTACCTTCTGATCGGCTCTCCCGGCGGCAGCCGGATCATCAACTACGTCGCCCGCTCCCTGGTTGCGATACTGGACTGGGGGCTGGAACCCCAGCAGGCGGTGGGCCTTGGACATACCGTGAATCGCAACGGTGCCACGGAACTGGAGAAGGGTACTGCCGTTGAGGCGTGGCGTGAGCCGCTGCAGTCGATGGGCCACGATGTAACCATGTCCGTTCACAACAGCGGCCTGCATGCAATTCTGGTCAGGGACGGCAGGCTGGTCGGTGCGGCGGACCCGCGAAGGGAAGGCGTCGCGCTGGGGCGCTGAGCGACTGCCCCGCCGGAACCGCACCGGGCCGCGGCCATGCACCGGATTCGTGCCGACCATGGCAATTGCGGTGCAACCGCTTTATAGTAAACTAGCAGAATAAATATTCGATGGGTCGGGGGTGCAGTTTCGTGCCCATCGGCCCCCGACGGCGCGCCTCGTTATGCGGGGCGAACCTCACACCACCGGGAGTAGTCATTAGTACGATGACCGAGCAAGCTTTGGATACGTTTCCAAAACTGCTGCAGCGCAACGCCGAGCGATTCGCGGATCGCCCCGCCATTCGCGAAAAGGATCTCGGAATCTGGCAGACCTGGACCTGGGAGCAGATGCTTCACGAGGTCCGCCTGCTTGCCTGCGGGCTGGCTGCGCGCGGATTCAAGCGCGGCGATACGCTTGCCATCATCGGCGACAATCGCCCGCGCCTGTACTGGGGCATGGCTGCGGCCCAGTGCCTCGGCGGCGTGCCGGTCCCCGCGTATCAGGACGCGGCCGCCGAGGAGTTCCAGTTCCTGCTGGAGCATGCTTCGGCCAAGTTCGTGCTGGCCGAGGACCAGGAACAGGTCGACAAGGTGCTGGAAGTGCAGGAGCGCTGTCCGGTGCTCGAGGAAATCATCTACGACGAGCGCCGGGGCCTGCGGAATTACGACCATACCCATATGCACGACTTCGAGGCGATCCAGGCCCAGGGCCGGGAGTTCCTGGAGAAGAACCCGGGTTTCTTCGACGAGCAGGTCGCCATGGGAAAGGGTTCCGATACGTCAATCATCCTGTACACCTCCGGGACCACGGGCCGGCCCAAGGGCGTGGTGCTGAGTTATGACAACATGGTGATCACGGCCCGCCACGGCGTCGAGTTCGACAGCCTGACGGAGAATGAGGAGGTGCTCGCCTACCTGCCGATGGCCTGGGTGGGCGACCACTTGTTCTCCTATGCCCAGGCGTACGTGGCGGGCTTCTGCGTCAGCTGCCCCGAAAGCCCGGCAACGGTCATGGACGATTTGCGCGAAATCGGCCCTACCTTCTTTTTTGCCCCGCCCAGAATTTTCGAGAACCTGCTGACCCAGGTTCATATCCGGATGGACGATACGGCGCGCATCAAGCAGGCCGCTTTTCACTATTTCATGGGTGTGGCGCGGAAGGTCGGTCCCGCCATCCTGCGGGGGGCGAGCGTCGGGCTGCTCGATCGCATCAAGTACGCCGTCGGCTATATCCTCGTGTACGGTCCGCTCAAGGACACCATGGGGATGGGCCGCGTGCGCCTTGCCTATACCGCGGGGGAGGCCATCGGTCCCGACATTTTCGATTTCTACCGGTCCTTGGGCATCAACATCAAACAGCTCTACGGCCAGACCGAGGCCGCGGTCAATATCACCCTGCAGCCGGACGGCGAGGTTTATCCGGACACGGTGGGCCGGCCTGCCCCGGAAGTGGAGATACGCATCACGGACGAAGGCGAAGTGCTGTATCGAAGCCCGGGCGTGTTCCAGTGCTACCACAAGAACGAAGAGGCGACACGGGAGGTCAAGACCGAGGACGGTTGGGTGCGCACCGGCGACGCGGGTTACTTCGATGCCAACGGCCATTTGAAGATCATCGACCGGGTCAAGGACGTCGGACGACTGAACGACGGCTCCATGTTCGCGCCTAAGTACATCGAGAACAAGCTCAAGTTCTTCCCCCATGTCCGGGAAGCGGTGGCTTTCGGCCACGAGCGCGACTACTGCACCGTGATGATCAACATCGATCTCGAAGCCGTGGGCAACTGGGCGGAACGGCGCAATATTCCCTACTCCAGCTACCAGGAGCTTGCCGCGCGCCCGGAAGTCAATGACCTGGTGGAGGAAAGCGTCGCCCGGGTAAACGCGGACCTGGTCGAGGATGAGAAGCTGGCGCCCTCCCGGATCCAGCGCTTCCTGATCCTGCACAAGGAGCTCGATGCCGACGACGGCGAGCTCACACGGACACGCAAGGTGCGGCGCGGCTTCATTGCCGACAAGTACAAGGAAATCGTCGATGCCCTGTACGGCGGCCGGTCTTCCTGCCACGTCGAGACCCAGGTGACCTACGAAGACGGTCGCACCGGAACGCTCGCCGGCGACCTGGAGATCAGGGACCTGTCTCCGGCGTCGGAAAAAGAATCCTTCAGGAAGGCCAGCTGATGTCAGCCCAGAACAACTGCGGCGACGTGTTGCTGGCGGTGGACAACATCAATATGGCTTTCGGCGGCGTAAAGGCGCTCGAGGGCGTCAGTTTCGATATTCGTGAAGGGGAGATACGGGCCATCATCGGGCCCAACGGCGCCGGGAAGAGCTCGATGCTCAATGTCATCAACGGTTTCTATCATCCGCAGGAAGGGACCATCACCTACAAGGGGGAAACCCGCCACAGGATGAAGCCGCACCTGGTGGCGGCCTCCGGAGTGGCAAGGACGTTTCAGAATATCGCCCTGTTCAAGGGCATGTCCACGCTGGACAACATCATGACCGGCCGCAACACGAAGATGGGCTGCAATGTTCTCTGGCAGGCCCTGCATTTCGGCCCGGCCCGCAACGAGGAGATCCGGCACCGGGAGTACGTCGAGTACATCATCGATTTCCTGGAAATCCAGTCCATCCGCAATACCCAGGTGGGACGGCTGCCCTACGGCATGCAGAAGCGCGTGGAGCTCGGCCGGGCGCTGGCGGCCGAGCCGGACCTGCTGCTGCTCGACGAGCCCATGGCGGGGATGAACGTGGAGGAGAAAGAAGATATGTGCCGGTTTGCCCTGGACGTTAACGAGGAATTCGGGACTACCATCGCTCTGATCGAGCACGACATGGGCGTGGTGATGGATATTTCCAACCGCGTGGTGGTGCTCGACTATGGCAAGAAGATCGCGGACGGCACGCCGGACGAAGTGCGAAGCAACCAGGATGTCATCGATGCGTATCTTGGAGTGTCCCATGACTGATTGTTCCGCGGCTGCACGCAAGGTTTTCCTGACATGAGCATCGAGACGATATTCTTTTTCGAGACGGTCGTCAGCGGCCTGATGACCGGGGTGATGTATGCGCTGGTGGCCCTGGGTTTCGTGCTGATATTCAAGGCCTCGGGGCTGGTGAATTTCGCCCAGGGGGTAATGGCGCTTTTCGCCGCCCTGGCGCTGTACGATTTCATTTCCCCGGACGGCTGGGTCTACGCGTTGTTCGGGTTCACCTTTCCCGTCTGGGCCGGAATCATTCTCACCATCGGGGTGATGATAATACTGGCCTGGCTGATCGAACGCTTGATGCTCCAGCACCTCGTGAAACAGGAACCCATTATCCTGTTCATGGCCAGCATCGGCCTGGCCTTCGTCCTGGAAGGCGTCGGCGACATTCTGTTCGGTTCCGATGTGAAGCCGCTGGACATCGGCATTCCACAGGGCGCCTGGGACTGGGCATTCGATCACGGATTCTATGTCGAGAAGCTGGACCTGTACGCTGCCGCCGTCGCGGCGGTCCTCGTGACGGTGCTGGCGGTCTTTTTCCACAGCACCCGCATCGGCCGGGCGCTCCGGGCCGTGGCTGACGACCACCAGGCGGCACTCAGTGTCGGCATCAATCTGCGGACCATCTGGGTCATTGTCTGGTCGGTCGCCGGCGTCGTCGCCCTGGTGGCCGGCATCATGTGGGGCAGCAAGTCCGGTGTCCAGTTCTCGTTGTCACTGATCGCGCTGAAGGCGCTGCCGGTGCTGATACTCGGAGGCTTCACCTCGGTCCCGGGCGCGATTATCGGCGGACTGATCATCGGCGTCGGCGAGACCCTGGCCGCGGTCTACGTGGGCCCCTACGTCGGCGGCGCCATCGAGAACTGGTTTGCCTACATGCTCGCGCTGGTATTCCTGTTCTTCAGGCCCCAGGGGCTGTTCGGCGAGCGCATCATAGAACGCGTGTGACCATTGCAACTGAATCGGCCCAGGTCGTGACCACCAACTAAGCCAAATGATCTACAGAGAAACCGGGCAGTTCAAGGCAACCTACGACGCCGACCAGGCGATTTTCCCCATCGCCCAGGACCGCTGGTTCGTGTGGGCCGTGATGGCGGTCGCGTTCCTGGTGATCCCCTTCGTGATTGACGACTACTGGGCTGCCGCGGTGTTCCTCCCGTTGCTGACATATGGCCTTGCAGCCCTCGGATTGAACCTGCTGACGGGATACTGCGGCCAGGTATCCCTGGGAACCGGGGCCTTTCTCGCCGTAGGCGCGTTTTCGACGTTCAAGCTGGTGACGATGTTCCCGGAGATGAACTTCATCGTGGTGGTGCTGCTTTCCGGCTGTGTCACCGCGGCGGTGGGGGTCGTGTTCGGTCTGCCCAGCGGCCGCATCAAGGGTTTCTACCTCGCGGTGGCGACCCTGGCAGCCCAGTTCTTCCTGGTCTGGTTGTTCAACAAGGTCGGCTGGTTCTTCAATTACAGCCCGACCGGTCAGATCACCATGCCGCCGGTGTCGGTCTTCGGCTTCGAGATCACCGGCCCCAGCGCGACGCCGGCGGCCTCATATCTCTTCTGCCTGACATTCGTCGTGGTGTTCGCGCTGCTCGCCAAGAACATCGTACGGGGGCGCATCGGCCGGGAATGGATGGCGATCCGCGACATGGACATCGCCGCGGAGCTGATCGGTATCCGGCCCCTGCGCGCCAAGCTGACGGCCTTTGCCGTGAGTTCATTCTACATCGGCGTGGCCGGTTCGCTGTATTTCGCCGTCTGGCTGGGCGCCGCGGAGCCTACTGACACATTCGGCATAGACCAGTCGTTTCTTGTGCTTTTTATGATCATTGTCGGCGGATTGGGCAGTGTTTTGGGTTCGTTCCTGGGCGCGGCGTTCATCACCCTTATGCCCATTGTCTTGAAAAATACCATGGTCGGTGGCCTTGGTATGGAAGTCGTTACCGCCAAGCATGTGGAAATTTCCTTAATAGGCGTGCTCATTGTCTTTATCCTGATCGTCGAGCCGCACGGGTTCGCCCGCTTGTGGCAGATCGCCAAGGAAAAGCTGCGCAAGTGGCCGTTTCCGTATTGAGGAGCTGCGGCGAAGTGGTATAGTGGGTGCGTTGTTCATAAACTACCAATTGAGGAGGTTTTAAAATGATTCTTAAGAGAATGTTCGGCACCCTGGCGGCCGCCCTGGTGGCGGCGCCCCTGATGGTGTCATCGGTAAGTGCCTACGAGTTGGTGATGCCCTCGCTGGACTACCGTACCGGACCGTATGCGCCTAATGGGATCCCCTGGGCCAATGGGTACACGGACTACCTCACGATGCTGAATGAGAGGGACGGTGGTATCAATGGAGTTCCAATCAAGAATGTACCCTGTGAGACCGCCTACAACACCAAGCAGGGCGTGGAGTGTTACGAAAATGTTAAGGATACCGAGCCGTCCAGGGCGCTCATGGTCGAGCCGCGTTCAACGGGTATCACCTACCAGCTCATCCCCAAAGCCTCGGAGGATGAGATACCCATTCATTCAATGGGTTACGGACGCACTTCCGCCGCGAATGGCGAGGTGTTCGAGTGGATCTTCAACTTTCCTGTTACCTACTGGGATGGAGCTGCCGGAATCCTCAAGTACATTGGTGATCAGGAGGGAGGCCTCGACAACCTAAGCGGTAAGAAGATCGCGCTCGTCCACCATAACTCGGCTTACGGCAAAGAGCCGATCCCGACTCTTGAGGCTGCCGCCGAAAAGTTCGATTACGAGCTGTTGCTGTTGGCCGTCGATCCCCCGGGCCAGGAACAGGGAGCGACCTGGCTGCAGGTGCGTCGCGAGCAGCCCGACTGGGTGATAATGTATGGTTGGGGCGTGATGAACCAAGTCGCCATCCAGGAAGCCGTGTCAATCCGGTATCCCATGGATCATTTCATAGGCATCTGGTGGTCTGGTTCGGAGAATGACGTGTTGCCCGCCGGAATGGCGGCCGACGGTTACCTCTCCGCCGCTTTTCACGCCGCTGGTGATGATTTTCCGCTTCATGATGACATCAAGAAATATGTTTACGACAAGGGGCTTTCCCAAGGAGAGCGGGACCGCATTGGCGAGGTGCTGTATAATCGTGGCTTGATTAATGCGGTGTATAGTACCGAGGCTATTCGTACCGCAATGGAGATTCACGGCACGAATGAAGTGACGCCCGCCATGGTGCGAGATGGCTTCGAGAGCCTGAAGATTACGGAAGAGCGCTTCAAGGAGCTTGGCCTGCCCGGCTTTACATACCCGATTGAGATCACCTGTGCCAACCATGCCGGTCCGCGCAAGGTGGGCATCCAGCAGTGGGATGCGGAAGCCAAGGAATGGACTCTGATCACGGATTTCTACGATACGATGAACGACATCGTGGATCCGTTGATCGAGAAGGATTCCATGGAATACGCGGAAGAGAACGGCATCACTCCGCGCGACTGCTCGTAGCATTACACAACTTGTTGCAAGAACCGAGATATGCCGAACGACACGAGAACCGGGGTTGAGACGTCGGCGGAGAAAAGCAGTGCTGGAAACGGCCGGGATCTTCTTCTCAGCGTCAACAATATCGAGGTCATCTACGACCATATCATCCTGGTTCTCAAGGGCGTATCGCTGGGGGTGACCGAGGGGGGCATCGTTGCCCTCCTCGGCGCCAACGGCGCCGGCAAGTCCACGACCCTGAAAGCGATTTCCAACCTCCTCGGTGCCGAGCGCGGCGAGGTAACCAAGGGATCCATCTTTTTCCGGGGCGAGCCAGTGGCGAAGCTGTCTCCCAATGGGCTGGTGCAGAGAGGCGTGGTGCAGGTCATGGAGGGCAGGCGCTGTTTCGAGCACCTTACGGTAGAGGAGAACCTGCTGACCGGCGCTTACACCAGGTCCGATGGCCGGGAGGCCATCAACTCGGACCTGGAGATGGTGTACGGCTATTTCCCGCGCCTCAGGGAGCGCCGTCGGTCCCAGGCGGGTTATACCTCCGGAGGTGAGCAGCAGATGCTGGCCATCGGGCGTGCCCTGATGGCCAAGCCCTCGGTGATCCTGCTCGATGAGCCGTCCATGGGGCTGGCTCCGCAGCTGGTGGAAGAAATTTTCGAGATCGTCAAGGCTCTCAACGAAAAGGAGGGTGTAACCTTTCTGTTGGCCGAACAGAATACCAATATTGCGTTGAGATACTCGAAGTACGGGTACATTCTGGAAAACGGCCGGGTCGTCATGGATGGTGAAGCCGCTTCCCTGCGGGAGAACGAGGACGTGAAGGAGTTTTATCTCGGTGTGAGCGGCGAGCAGCGGCGAAGCTTCAAGAATATCAAGCATTACCGGCGCCGGAAGCGCTGGTTGTCCTGATCCGGTCGCTGTGAGCGGGTTTTCCGCGTCGGGCTTCGTTCCCGGCCGAATACCGTAGTCGGACGCAACGCTCGACCCACAAGACCAGCTCACGGTTGCGACCGGTTTTATGCACCTTCGAGGTCAGGTGGCGTCAATCATGTCCGATTCATCCTATTTCGACCAACTTGAAACCCGGGACCCCGCGGAGCGCGAGCGCGACCAGTATCAGCGCCTGCCCGGGCAGATCGAGTACGCGAAGGCCAATGCGCCCGCGTACGCCGAAATACTGAAGGGCGTCGACCCCGGCGCTGTGAACAGTGCCGCCGAGCTCGCGCGGCTGCCCGTGATTCGTAAATCCGAGCTCCTGGAAAAGCAGCGCGCGGATCGTCCGTTCGGCGGGTTTGCGGCCCGGGGAGTTCCGGAGCTGGCGCGCGTGTTCGCGTCGCCCGGTCCCATATACGAGCCGGAACCCGCCGGGGAGAACTACTGGCGCATGGCCCGCGCGATGTTCGCCGCGGGAATCCGACGGGGCATGCTGGTTCACAACACCTTCGCCTACCATTTCACCCCGGCCGGCGCCATGGTGGAAACCAGCGCACACGCTATGGGCTGCGCCGTCTTTCCGGCGGGCACCGGCCAGACAGAGCTTCAGGTGCAGGCCATCGCGGACCTGAAACCCGCGGCCTACGCGGGCACGCCGTCTTTTCTCAAGATCATCCTGGAGAAGGCGGCGGAGACCGGAGCGGATTGCTCCTCACTCGCCCTCGGTCTGGTTTCCGGAGAAGCACTTCCGCCGTCCCTGCGTTCGGCGTTGGGAGATTTCGGTGTTGATGTCCTGCAGTGCTATGCGTCCGCCGACCTCGGTCTCATTGCCTACGAGAGCGGGGCCCGGGAAGGCTTGATCGTGGACGAAGACCTGATCGTGGAGATCGTCAAGCCGGGCACCGGCGAACCGGCGGCGGAAGGGGAGGTCGGCGAAGTGGTGGTGACGAACTTCAATCGGACCTACCCGCTCGTGAGATTCGGAACCGGCGACCTGTCGGCCGTGCTTGCGGGAACGAGTCCGTGCGGGCGTACCAACATGCGCATCAAGGGCTGGATGGGCCGCGCGGACCAGACCACGAAGGTGAAGGGTATGTTCGTGCACCCGTCCCAGGTGAACGAGGTCGTCAAGCGCTATCCCGATGTAGTGCGTGCCCGGCTTGTGGTGGACAGCCGGGACGGTCAGGATGTCATGACCCTGCGCTGCGAGACCGGGAGCGATGGCGTGGATCTGTGCGATGCCATCGTGCAGACCCTCCGGGAAGTGTGCAAGCTCCGGGGAGAGGTGGAGCTGGTGAAACCGGGGGCCCTGCCCAACGACGGCAAGGTCATCGATGATGTAAGGACCTATGAATAGCCTCAGTCGCCGGACCTGCTGAAATCGAGCCGGGTCGCGCGATCGTAAAACTGCCGGTGTCCCTTCATACGCAGGAAAAACCACAGTCCCGGCAGGCCCGAAAGCACAATCACCGGTATGAAAAGCAGTGATACGGCCGCCGCGTGCTCCGGGGACATGCCGGCAGAGGTAAACAGCGTAATGGCCGCCGCCTCGCGGACGCCCAGTCCTCCCACGGTCACCGGAATGGACGCCGCCACCAGCACCACCGGCACGATGAACAGGTACTGTGAGGGATCCAGCGGTGCGTCCACGCCCGCGCCCAGAATCAGAAAAATGATGATCTGCATACCCTGAAGCACCAGGCTTACCAGGGCCAGTATCCCCAGGAGGCCCGGCCGGCGCAGGTAGGTGTGAACGGCTTCGGTGATGCCGAGCAGCGCGGAAACCGCTCGAAACCGGTCCCATCGCTGAAGGAACCTGTGTAACGCGTAGTAGGTTCCAGGAACGGAGACGATGAGCATACCGGCGGTGCCGGCGGCGAGCAGCCAGAACAGGACGGCACGGAGCCCCTGGAAAAACAGGGACTGGTCGCCGAACTGGAACACCATTAGCGTTGCCAGGGCGATCATGCAAAGCAATCCGACGGCGCGCTCCGTGATGATGGGTGATACGGCGGGCGCGGCCCCGTATCCCTGCCGGTAAACATGGTACATCCGGAACAGGTCGCCGCCCGTACTGGAAGGCAGTAAATTGTTGAAGAACGCGCCGATAAACGTCGGCTTCAGCAGGTCCGTGTACGTATGGCCGAGCGAGTGGACCCTTAGCAACAGCCACCAGCGGAGATTCGACAGCGCCCACACGATCATGTGTATCACCACCGCGACCGGCAGCATCCACCAATCGAGCTGGACAGCCCGATCGATCACCTGGCTCCATTCCAGTTTGGTTGCCAGGAACACCAGTAATCCGATGCTGATGACAACCTTCAATATGTTCTTGATCATTGAATGGGTTTCCCCGTTTCCAGAACTTGATTCCGGGCCGGAAGCGCTCGCCCGGCGCGACAGGCCCGCGGCCGGTTGCGCGCCACGGTTCCGGGACAACCGGGACGAACCCGGCCGGCCGCCGCGGCACCGCCGTGTACGGTCGTGCTCGGTCCGGTCAGTGCGGTCCCATATTCGGGTCGGTCGGCGGTCGTATTTTCCGCCGCATCCCGGGCCTGAATGCAGCGGTTGCCGGGACAAGTGACCACTGTAGCAAATGTATCAGCGAGCAGGTCCGGTGTCCTGCAATGTGCGCGTTCCATGCGCTGGGCGCTATACTCGCGGGCTGCAAATACCAGATCAGGCGACTTAACGTGAAACTGAAAGCCGGAATCATCGGCGGAACCGGATACACCGGATCGGAACTGCTCAGGGTGCTGCTGCGGCATCCGCAGGTTGAAGTGTCCGCCATTACATCGCGGGCCGAGGCGGGGAAACCCGTGGCGGCGTTGTTCCCCAACCTGCGCGGTGCGACGGAACTTTGTTTCGACAACCCGGCGTCCTCGGATCTCTCGGCCTGTCAGGTGGTTTTCTCCGCCACCCCCAACGGTGTCGCCATGACCCAGGCCGAAGCATTGCTGGATGCCGGGGTGCGAGTTATCGACCTGGCAGCGGATTTTCGTATCCGCGACCGGGAAATCTGGGAGAAATGGTACGGGATGACCCACGCCAGCCCGGACCTTCTGGAGGAAGCGGTATATGGGTTGCCGGAGCTGAACCGCGAGCGTATACGAAAAGCCCGGCTGGTGGCGAACCCGGGCTGCTATCCTACGGCGGTGATACTGGCCGCGTTGCCGATGATCGAAAGCCAGGCGGTGGAACTGGACGATATCGTTGCTGATGCCAAGTCCGGCGTCAGCGGGGCCGGCCGTGGCGCCAAGGTGGCCACGCTTTTCAGCGAGGCGGCGGAGAGTTTCAAGGCTTACGGCGCGTCGGGGCACCGCCACGAGCCCGAGATCCTGCACGCTCTAGCGGCGGTCGCCGGTCGGGAGCCCGGCTTGACGTTCGTGCCTCATCTGGTCCCGATGATCCGGGGACTCCATGCCACGATGTATTTCAAGGTCCGGGACAGGGATCTGGATTACAATGCACTGTTCGTGGACCGCTATGCTGACGAGCCGTTTGTGGACGTCATGGACCGCGGCGGACACCCGGAAACCCGGTCGGTCAAAGGTGCGAATACCTGTCGGATTGCGGTCCATCCCCGCGGCGGCAGGGTTGTCGTGCTCTCCGTGATCGACAACCTGGTCAAGGGCGCGGCGGGCCAGGCGGTGCAGAACATGAACCTGATGTTCGACCTGGAAGAGGACGCCGGCCTGCACCAGCTTGCCCTGACCCCCTGACAGGCAATGCTGCGCAAATCCACGGATTCCCTGGTCATCAAGCCCCGTTTGTCCGCGCCGGCCAGGCTGGCGGTCGTCGTGGCGGCGATCGTGATCGTGGCGGGTGCGTCGCTGACGGGGTATTACAGCGGCCGCGCGGTTCTGCATCAGCGGTTGGATTCGAGCACACAGGAAATCGAGTCACTTGAAGAACAACTGCGCGAAACCCGCGCCCGGCATCGGGAAGAAGCGGCCCGGTGGGAGGCCGCCCGCGAACGAATGTCCGCAGAGTTCCAGGCCGCCCGCGAACAGTTCGAATCGGAAACGGGGACCTCCCGTGAGCAGTTGCGGGCGGAGCTGGAAACCGCCCGCGACGAGCTTGAGGACACTCGCCGGCGGCTGGAAAACACGCAGAGCAGCCTCACGAACGTCACGCGCCAGCTTCAGATAGACCAGGCGGCCTACAAGGAGCTGCGCAAGGAGCTGGAAGACTCGAATCGCCAGATCACCGAGCTCGCCAGCGAGCTCAAGTTCTACCACAGCATCATTTCGCCGGCGGATGGACGCAGCGGAGTTCGTATCCAGGATTTCGATCTCCGGTCAACGAGCTCCCCTGAGGAATACCGTTACCGGCTGGTTCTGATTCAGTCCCTGGAGCACGACAATCCCGTCAAGGGCGGCGTGCGCTTCGAGATCAGCGGGACCGAGGACGGCGAGGCCCGGACCATCGATTCGCCTCCGGCGTCCGGGGAGTCCATTCCGGCGGATTTCAGGTACTTTCAGAATTTTGCCGGCACCTTCAGGCTCCCGGCCGGGTTCATACCGGCGGAGGTCAAGGTGATTTTCACCGCGGACGAGGACTCCGTAGTGGAACGTACTTACCGGTGGCCGGAGCCGACTGAAGACGCCCCGGCCATGCCCGCCGCCGCCGGTGCAAATGATCTACAATAAGTCAATGTCAAACCAACCACCCAGGTACAGCGAGGAGACCCAGCATGCTCGGCAGCAAGAAACCCACCGCACCCACCGGCTCCACGCCTCCACCCGCGGCAAGCAAGCCCATTGACACCATTGACACGCTGGTCGGCCAGAAAGCCGTCTTCAAGGGCGACCTGGAATTCAGCGGCGGCCTGAGGGTGGACGGGCAGGTCAAAGGCAATGTCATTGCCAAGGATGACAGCAACAGCACGGTTGTCGTGAGTGAAACCGGGCGGATTGAGGGCAACGTCACCGTTCCCCACGTGGTGATCAACGGCGCCATCCACGGGAACATCAAGTCCGGCGGGCATGTCGAGCTGCAGGCAAAATCCAGGATCAACGGCGATGTCCACTACAAGGCGGTTGAAATGGAGCTGGGTGCCTCCATAAACGGAAATCTGGTGTGCGAGCCCGCGGGTGCGGGCTCGGCGGACCGCGAAACGAGCGGTGCCGCCGGTATTGGCGGCGTGGCGGACAAGGGTGACGAGGCGGCGCGTCCCGCGGCCGCGAAAACTGGTTGAACGACCGCTTGCCACTGTGAGAAAGTGGAAGAAATCATGAGGTAATGGCAATGAGTGTTCCAGCTACAGATTTACCGGCCCCCGTGGAGTTCACGGACAGCGCCGCCGAGAAGGTGAGGGAGCTGATCCAGGAAGAGGACAACACCGATCTCAAGCTTCGGGTGTTCATCCAGGGCGGCGGTTGTTCGGGGTTCCAGTACGGATTCACGTTCGAGGAAGACCGGCAGGGTGATGATACCGCCGTGGAAAAAGACGGCGTCACACTCCTGATCGACCCCATGAGCCTGCAGTATCTGTCCGGTGCCAGGATCGACTACAAGGAAGACCTGGAGGGGGCCCGCTTCATCATCAACAACCCGAACGCGAGCACGACCTGCGGTTGCGGCTCTTCCTTCTCCGCGTGACGCGCCGGTAGAGGGGTTATACGCGGTGTCCGGGTGCGCCGGGCCGCGGGTCGCGGTGGCTTGCCGCGTCCGGCGGAGCCCCGTCGGGCAGGTGGATATTCCCCAGCAACACTTCCCTTGACGCGCCGGTGACGCTGGGCAGGTTCCCCGGGCGCTCGTGTATCCGGCGGTGCGCCAGCCATGCGAAGGCGCAGGCTTCCACCCACTCGGCCGGTAGGCCCAGAGCGTCCGTGGTCGCGACGCCGCCCCGAACGAGGGCATCGAGACGTGCCATCAAGGCTTCATTCCGTGCCCCACCGCCACATATGTACACCTCGGCACCGTCGCCCCCGACGTCCGTTGCCGCCCGGGCGATGCTGCGCGCCGTGACCTCCAGCAGGCTCGCCTGAAGGTCCGCCGCCGGGATCTCACGCCACCCCGGATACCTTTCTTTCATCCAGCCCAGGTGAAAGTACTCCCGCCCCGTGCTCTTAGGCGCCGCGGCGGCGAAGTACGGGTCGCTCAGCAGCGCCTCAACGAGCACCTCGTCCACCCGTCCCCGGGCGGCCCATTGGCCGCCGGCGTCAAAGGCCCTGCCGGTGTGCAGACGGCACCATTGGTCCATGAGCGTGTTGCCGGGACCGGTATCGAACCCCAGGACCGGTTTGTCCCGGTGCGCCGGCAGACTGGTGAGATTGGCGATACCTCCGATGTTCACCACCAGCCGATTCGCGTCAGCATTCCGGAACATGGCGTTGTGAAACGCCGGTGCCAGCGGCGCGCCTTGCCCTCCCGCCCGAAGATCGTTGCTCCGGAAGTCCGCGACGACGATCAATCCGGTACGGCTCGCGATTAATCCGGGGTCTGCCAGCTGCAGTGACCGGGGAGGATCATCTCCCGGTCCGTGATAGACCGTCTGGCCGTGGCTGCCTATGGCGGCAATGGCCTGTTCGCTGCCCGTCTCCCGGGCCAGTTCCGCCGCGACCCGGGCAAAATCCTCTCCCAGCGCTTTATCCAGTTGATGGATTTCCTGTTCGCTGACGTCCGGATACAGACGGATCACGGACTCGATGGCATCCTTGATGCCGGGGGAGTAGTCGACGGAGTGTGTGGCGAGGATCCGGAAGCCGTTGTCGGTCAGATCCACAAGCGCACCATCTATGCCGTCGGCGCTGGTGCCCGACATCAGACCGATGTATAGCATCCCGGGCGGGGTTTACCGGCTGGCGACCTGCTCGGGCCGCATGTCTGCAATCTGGTTGATGCGCTCCCGCGCCTCGGCCATAAACGTTTCCCGGTAGCGCTCGTCAATGGGCTGCGCCCGGGGGGTGTCGTAGGTCAATGGGTTTCGGTGCTGGCCGTTTACCCGGAATTCGTAGTGCAGGTGGGGGCCCGTGGCGAGGCCGGTGGCGCCGACGTAGCCGATGACCTCTCCCTGGCTGACTTTGGAGCCCTTTTTCAGGCCTTTCGCGTAGCCGGACAAATGCGCGTAAAGCGTGCTGTATTGGCCGCCATGCTTGAGGACCACGGTGTTGCCGTAGCCGCCGTTCCGGCCGATTGCATGGACTCTCCCGCTGCCCGTCGCCAGGACCGGCGTGCCCTGGGGTGCACCGTAGTCCACGCCCCGGTGCGCCCGCCACTTCTTGAGCACCGGATGGTAGCGCCGCTTGGAGAACCCGGAAGTGATCCGGCTGACGCGCATCGGCGTTTTCAGGAAAGTGCCGCGCAGATTGTTGCCCTCGAGATCGAAATACTTCTTCTCGCCGTTGTCGTCGATATGCCTTACGGCCCTGTAAATCGTGCCCTGGTTGATGAACTCGGCGGCGATGATGTCGCCGGTGCCGATGGTGCGTCCGTCCCGCACCATTTCCTCGTAGAGGACGGAGAACCGGTCGCCGGAGCGGATGTCCAGCGCGAAATCGATGTCCCAGCCGAAAATGGACACCAGATCCATTATCAGTCGATTGCTCAGGCCGGCACTGGACGCTGCACCGAACAGCGACGATCCGATGGCTTGACTGGCCGTGCGCTCACGGGTATCGGTGGGTATCGGCCGTTGATCGACCGCGAGCAGTTTCGAGTCCTTCAGCCGGATGACTACCTCTTCCATCCGGTTTACTTCGTAGCGAAGTTGAACGAGATCGCCGGCGGGATCGAGCCCCAGGCTGATCTCGTGATCGAGCATGAGCTTCTTCAGGGTCGCCGCGGTTTCATGCTCAACGATCCTGCTGGCCAGGCCGATATCGATCCCATAGCGCGAGAATATCCTGCCGAGGGTATCTCCGCGGCGGACGATATGGGACTGCCAATTTATGGGCGGTTTGATGACGCGGAATTTCGGTGGGTGTGGATTCACGGTGGGTCTTGCGGGTTCCGGCTTCTCACCGGCGTTCCGGGATGCCTGAACGGTTTTCTTGGCCTGCCGCGGGGTGGGTTGCGTATACTCGCCCAGGTATACGATCCGTTCCGGTACGAAGGAGGACGCATGAATGCGCGGTTGGCCGGGGGCCTCCAATGCGCCCGCGTCGCCGCCCGTCATGCGGGTTCCCGCCCAGATGGCCGTTGCCAGTGCGGTGGTGATTGCGACAGCGAGGAAGCGCTTGGGGGACGAACGGCGCAGCGGTGCCGCCGCGTATCTGGAATCCAGCATATATTTGAGGTCGCGGGAAAAAATGGTTACAGGCTGAGTAGAGATACCGGCCAACTCTGTACGATTATTCAAGTATTTCTTCAAGTTGGAAGCATAATGTAATGACTTTTCTCCGGTGCGTCAAAATAATTGTGCTGCGCCGCAGTATGCGGAGCAAGGCTGCATATCGGGCCGTCATGATGGGGCAGCGCTATGTCGGGCACTGAAGGCCTGCAGGAGATTCAGCGGGGCGCCCACGAAATCATCCACTTGGAGGATCTGCGGGCACGCTTTGCGACGGGCGGTCCGATGGTTGTCAAGGCGGGCTTCGATCCGACGGCGCCTGACATACACCTGGGACATACGGTATTGATCAACAAGATGCGCCAGTTTCAGGATCTGGGGCATGATGTCGTGTTCCTGATCGGCGACTTCACCGGCATGATCGGCGATCCCTCCGGGAAGAATGCCACCAGGCCTCCGCTGAACGTGGAGCAGATACGGGCGAATGCGGAGACGTACGAGCAGCAGGTATTCAAGATCCTGGATCCCGGACGCACCCGTATCGAGTTCAACTCGACATGGATGAACCGTATGGGAGCCGCCGGGATGATCAAGCTCGCGGCCCAGCATACCGTGGCGCGCATGCTGGAGCGGGACGATTTCCACAAGCGTTATACGGATGGCAGGTCGATTGCCATTCACGAGTTCCTGTATCCCCTGGTGCAGGGCTACGACTCCGTGGCGCTCAAGGCCGACGTGGAGCTCGGCGGAACCGACCAGAAGTTCAATCTGCTGGTGGGACGCCACCTGCAGCACGTTTACGGACAGAAGCCCCAGGTCGTCCTCACCATGCCTTTGCTTGAGGGGCTGGACGGTGTCAACAAGATGTCCAAGTCCCTGGACAACTATGTGGGCGTCACCGAGCCCGCCCCGACGATGTTCGGCAAGATCATGAGCATATCCGACGAGCTGATGTGGCGATGGTATGACCTCTTGTCCCTGAAGCCCGAGGCCACCATCAGGGGATACCGGCGCGCCGCCGAAGCGGGGGAGGCGAATCCGCGCGACATCAAGTGGGATCTCGCCTCCGAGATCGTCGAGCGCTTTCATGGCGCCGGCGAGCTCAAACGGGCGCAGGATGATTTCGTCGCGCGCTTCCGGAGGCACGAGCTGCCGGACGAGATTCCCGAAGTGAGCGTTGAAGCACCCGCCGGCTCCCTGCCCCTGGCCAATGTACTGAAGGAGGCGGCCCTCACCAGCAGTACCTCCGATGCCCACCGCATGGTCAAGCAGGGCGCCGTGAAGATTGACGGCGAGCGGGTCGAGGACAGCCGCCGGGAAATGCCCGCCGGCAGCCGCCACATATACCAGGTTGGCAAGCGCAAGGTGGCCCGCATCACCCTGCGATAGTCCCCGACCAGGGGCACTGTAGGAGCGGCTTCAGCCGCGACGGATCAACGGCCCTCTACGTAGGAGGTGAGCCCGCTCGCCGATTGCGGCTTCGAGCAACGCCTCATCGGCCAGAGGGCTGGCCTCCGGTAAGGGGAAGGTGACGGGATGTGTTGTCTGCAAGGTTCTGGTCCGCCGTCATCGCGGCGGGGGCCGCTCATGAGGTAGGATTGCCCCGAACCAATCGAACTACCGGAGGATCGCCATCGTGGAAACCCGAGCCGCCGTCGCCCACCAAGCGGGCAAACCCCTGACCATAGAAACACTGAACCTGGACGGCCCGAAGGAAGGGGAGGTACTGGTGGAAATCAAGGCCACGGGGGTGTGTCACACCGACGAATTCACCCTGTCGGGATCCGACCCGGAGGGCATCTTTCCGGCCGTGCTGGGTCACGAAGGCGCCGGCGTGGTGGTGGATACCGGGCCGGGGGTGACCAGCGTCGCGAAAGGTGACCATGTGATTCCCCTGTATACGCCGGAATGCCGGCAGTGCGAGTATTGCACCAGCGGCAAGACGAATCTCTGCCAGGCGGTGCGGGCCACCCAGGGCCAGGGCCTGATGCCGGACGGCAGCAGCCGCTTCAGCCTCGGCAGGGACACTGTCTACCATTACATGGGCACCTCCACCTTCGCCAACTACACGGTGCTGCCGGAAATCGCGGTGGCGAAGGTCCGGGAGGACGCGCCCTTCGACAAGATCTGCTACATCGGCTGCGGCGTGACCACCGGAATAGGAGCCGTCGTTAACACGGCCAGAGTGGAACCCGGCGCCAACTGTGTGGTTTTCGGCCTGGGCGGTATCGGGCTGAATGTCGTCCAGGGGCTGCGGATGGTCGGTGCCGACAAGATCGTCGGCGTCGATATCAATCCCGCGCGGCGGCAAATGGCCGAGTCCTTCGGCATGACGCACTTCGTCAACCCGAAAGAGGTCGAGGGCGACCTGGTCCCGTATCTGGTGGAACTCACCGGCGGGGGCGCCGATTACAGCTTCGAGTGCATCGGCAATGTCGACGTCATGCGCCAGGCCCTGGAGTGCTGCCACAAGGGCTGGGGGGAGTCCATCATTATCGGCGTCGCCGGGGCCGGGCAGGAGATCTCCACCCGGCCGTTTCAGCTGGTCACCGGGCGCGTCTGGCGCGGCACGGCGTTCGGCGGCGCCAAGGGCCGGACCCAGGTGCCGAAGATCGTCGATTGGTACATGGAAGGCAAGATCGAGATCGATCCCATGATCACCCACACCATGCCGCTCGAGGACATCAACAAGGCCTTCGACCTGATGCATGCGGGGGAATCCATTCGCAGCGTGATCACGTACTAACGGGCATGGAGACGATCAGCGAGCAGAAATCCTTCGGGGGCACCCAGGGCGTTTACCGGCACGACTCGGAGATGACCGGAACGCCCATGCAGTTCGCGGTCTACACGCCCCCGGCCGCGGAGTCATCACCGGTCCCGGTGCTGTGGTTCCTGTCGGGATTGACCTGCACCGAGGAGAACTTTACGGTCAAGGCTGGCGCCCAGCGCTATGCCGCGGAACACGGCATAATGCTGGTGGTGCCGGACACGAGTCCGCGGGGCGCCGGCATCGAGGGCGAAGACGAGGACTACGATTTCGGCACCGGCGCGGGTTTTTACCTGGATGCCGGGAGACCGCCCTGGAAGCGCCACTACCGGATGTACAGCTATATTGTCCGGGAGCTGCAGGCACTGGTGATGGACCGGTTTCCCGCCGACCCGCGCCGCCAGGGCATTTCCGGGCACTCGATGGGTGGCCACGGGGCGCTGACCATCGGGCTGAAGCATCCGGACGTCTACCGGTCGGTGTCGGCATTTGCCCCGATCTGTGCGCCCATGCGGGTCCCCTGGGGGGTGAAGGCGTTCAACGGCTACTTGGGCGAGGATCAGACCGCCTGGCGGCGGTACGACGCGACGGCGTTGCTGCAGGACGGCCGGACCACCGGGCCGATCCTGGTGGATCAGGGCGGTGCCGACGGGTTCCTGGCCGACCAGCTGCGGCCGGACCTGCTGCAGGAGGCCTGCTGCGAGGTGGGTCAGGAGGTCGACATCCGCCTCCAGGAAGGGTACGATCACAGCTACTTTTTCATCGCCACGTTCGTGGGCGATCATATTCGCTTCCACCGGGAGCGGTTGGGTTGAAAAGGCCCACTCTTTTTTCTTTAGCAGGAATCGGGGTACAATAAAAAGTTCCCCCGGCGTATTGACGGTGGGTCGCTTGTGCGTATAATGCGCGCTCGCTCGACGCCCCGGACGGGGCCCGGTCGAGATTATTTTTTCGCTCTTTTAAAAGTAGAAAATCCAAGCAATTTGTGTGGGCGCTTCGGTCGATTCCGGGTTTCTAGACAGATCCTGCTCTGATCACCGACGGTGGTTTCGGCCGCCCGAGGTAAATGAGCAAACCAGTTCGTTCCTGTCTGAGTAGTCAGCGGGCAGGGACTCGAAGTATAAACTGGAGAGTTTGATCCTGGCTCAGATTGAACGCTGGCGGCAGGCCTAACACATGCAAGTCGAACGCGAAAGCTCCTTCGGGAGTGAGTAGAGTGGCGAACGGGTGAGTAATACGTAGGAATCTACCCAAGAGTGGGGGATAACCCGGGGAAACTCGGGCTAATACCGCATACGCCCTACGGGGTAAAGCGGGGGACCTTCGGGCCTCGCGCTTTTGGATGAGCCTACGCCGGATTAGCTTGTTGGTAGGGTAACGGCCTACCAAGGCAACGATCCGTAGCTGGTCTGAGAGGATGATCAGCCACACTGGGACTGAGACACGGCCCAGACTCCTACGGGAGGCAGCAGTGGGGAATATTGGACAATGGGGGCAACCCTGATCCAGCCATGCCGCGTGTGTGAAGAAGGCCTTCGGGTTGTAAAGCACTTTCAGAAGGGAAGAAAAGCCTGGGACGAATAATCCCGGGTCTTGACGGTACCTTCAGAAGAAGCACCGGCTAACTCCGTGCCAGCAGCCGCGGTAATACGGAGGGTGCAAGCGTTAATCGGAATTACTGGGCGTAAAGCGCGCGTAGGTGGTTTGGTAAGTCGGGTGTGAAAGCCCCGGGCTCAACCTGGGAATTGCATTCGATACTGCCTGACTAGAGTGTGGTAGAGGGAAGTGGAATTCCGCATGTAGCGGTGAAATGCGTAGAGATGCGGAGGAACACCAATGGCGAAGGCAACTTCCTGGACCAACACTGACACTGAGGTGCGAAAGCGTGGGTAGCAAACAGGATTAGATACCCTGGTAGTCCACGCCGTAAACGATGTCAACTAGCCGTCGGGGGCGTTTGGCCCTTGGTGGCGCAGCTAACGCGATAAGTTGACCGCCTGGGGAGTACGGTCGCAAGATTAAAACTCAAAGGAATTGACGGGGGCCCGCACAAGCGGTGGAGCATGTGGTTTAATTCGATGCAACGCGAAGAACCTTACCTGCCCTTGACATCCTGGGAACTCTCTGGAGACAGAGAGGTGCCTTCGGGAACCCAGTGACAGGTGCTGCATGGCTGTCGTCAGCTCGTGTCGTGAGATGTTGGGTTAAGTCCCGTAACGAGCGCAACCCTTGTCCTTAGTTGCCAGCACGTAATGGTGGGGACTCTAGGGAGACTGCCGGTGACAAACCGGAGGAAGGTGGGGATGACGTCAAGTCATCATGGCCCTTATGGGCAGGGCTACACACGTGCTACAATGGCCGGCACAGAGGGTGGCCAACCAGCGATGGGGAGCCAATCTCAGAAAACCGGTCGTAGTCCGGATTGCAGTCTGCAACTCGACTGCATGAAGTTGGAATCGCTAGTAATCGCGGATCAGAATGCCGCGGTGAATACGTTCCCGGGCCTTGTACACACCGCCCGTCACACCATGGGAGTGGGCTGTACCAGAAGTCGGTAGTCTAACCTTCGGGAGGACGCCGCCCACGGTATGGTTCATGACTGGGGTGAAGTCGTAACAAGGTAGCCGTAGGGGAACCTGCGGCTGGATCACCTCCTTAAAAGACCTTAAGAAACCTTTCGGTCGAAGTGCCCTCACAAGTTGCTTGGTTTTCGAAATTTGAGCAGGAGTAGCGAATCGAGCTTTGAACCCTGGTTCGGGCCTCTTCGGTTCGGAAGCAATCCCGATAGAGAGCATATTGGGTCTGTAGCTCAGTTGGTTAGAGCGCACCCCTGATAAGGGTGAGGTCGGAAGTTCAAATCTTCCCAGACCCACCAGAATAATGGGGTCGCAGTCGCATTTCTTGGCGGCGGACCCATACAGCATGAGCGCGCAAGAACGGCGTCTCCGACCCCATCATTCCGGGGCTGTAGCTCAGTTGGGAGAGCGACGGCTTTGCAAGCCGTAGGTCACCGGTTCGATCCCGGTCAGCTCCACCAAATCTGCGTGAAATCTGCGCGTTTTATTAAGCGCAAGTCGACAACGCGCGGAGCGCGACAGTTCTTCGAGACCGAAGGTCGAGAAGAAGCTCGGCTGGAACAGAAGCTGGCCGGACAAAGGATAATGACTACCAGGATAACCGCGATGTGTTTCAACCATGAGACACATCCCGCTTGTTCTGACCGCAGATCGGGCGCAAGCCCGACCCATAATGTCGGAACAGGGATTTTTGCTCTTTTACAATTTGGTGTGTTAAGGCGCGAGTACGAGCGCATCATCAGCCGCGCTCGTGCTGGGTATGCTGTAATCAATCAAGAGTTCTCTCAATAACTCTTAGTAGAACCAGTCCATATCGCCGAGAACAGTGCCGCAATCAAATCCCTGACTTCTCAATGGGCGTTTGATTTGTGGCCAGCGCAGAGATTTCGTTCGAGAACGAGGCGCGCGAGGAGCGAGCAGCGGAGCGTACATTCAGTACGTGAGCAGCGCAGCGACGAGCAGCAATGAAGTTGTCGGACGAAAGATCAAGCTGGAGACTGTTTGAGGTTATATGGTCAAGCGATTAAGCGCATACGGTGGATGCCTTGGCGACAAGAGGCGATGAAGGACGTGGTAGTCTGCGATAAGCTTCGGCGAGCCGACAAACAGGCTTTGACCCGGAGATTTCCGAATGGGGAAACCCGGCCCTACGGGGTCATCTGTACCTGAATACATAGGGTGCAGAAGCGAACCTGGCGAACTGAAACATCTAAGTAGCCAGAGGAAAAGAAATCAACCGAGATTCCCTGAGTAGCGGCGAGCGAAAGGGGACCAGCCCTTAAGTCCCATTTCTTTTAGTAGAACAGTCTGGAAAGTCTGGCCATAGAAGGTGATAGCCCTGTATACGAAAAAAGTGGTGGGATGAAATCGAGTAGGACGGGACACGAGAAATCCTGTTCGAATATGGGGGGACCATCCTCCAAGGCTAAATACTACTTGTCGACCGATAGTGAACCAGTACCGTGAGGGAAAGGCGAAAAGAACCCCGGTAAGGGGAGTGAAATAGAACCTGAAACCGTATGCGTACAAGCAGTGGGAGCATCCTTCGGGGTGTGACTGCGTACCTTTTGTATAATGGGTCAGCGACTTACTTTCAGTGGCGAGGTTAACCGTTTAGGGGAGCCGTAGGGAAACCGAGTCTGAATAGGGCGATCAGTCGCTGGAAGTAGACCCGAAACCGGACGATCTAGCCATGGCCAGGCTGAAGGTGGGGTAATACCCACTGGAGGGCCGAACCAACTTATGTTGAAAAATGAGTGGATGAGCTGTGGCTAGGAGTGAAAGGCTAAACAAGTCCGGAGATATCTGGTTCTCCCCGAAAGCTATTTAGGTAGCGCCTCGTGTCTCACTCTCGGGGGTAGAGCACTGTTACGGCTAGGGGGCCATCCCGGCTTACCAAACCGTTGCAAACTCCGAATACCGAGAAGTGCAATCACGGGAGACAGACGGCGGGCGATAAGGTTCGTCGTCGAGAGGGAAACAGCCCAGACCGCCAGCTAAGGTCCCCAAACACAGCTCAGTGGGAAACGATGTGGGAAGGCACAGACAGCCAGGAGGTTGGCTTAGAAGCAGCCATCCTTTAAAGAAAGCGTAATAGCTCACTGGTCGAGTCGGCCTGCGCGGAAGATGTACCGGGGCTCAAGCTGTGTACCGAAGCTGCGGATGCAAGCTTGCTTGCATGGTAGGGGAGCGTTCTGTACGCCTGCGAAGGTGTGCCGTAAGGCATGCTGGAGGTATCAGAAGTGAGAATGCTGACATGAGTAGCGATAAAGGAGGTGAAAAGCCTCCTCGCCGAAAGCCCAAGGTTTCCTGCGCAACGCTAATCGGCGCAGGGTGAGTCGGTCCCTAAGGCGAGGCTGAAAAGCGTAGTCGATGGGAATCCGGTTAATATTCCGGAACCGCTTATAACTGCGATGGGGTGACGGAGAAGGCTAGGCTAGCCGGGTGTTGGATGTCCCGGTTCAAGCGTGTAGGAAGCACTCTTAGGCAAATCCGGGAGTGCAATTCCGAGGCGTGATGACGAGCACCCATTCGGGAGCGAAGTAGTTGATGCCATGCTTCCAAGAAAAGCCTCTAAGCTTCAGGTTATAAGTGACCGTACCCCAAACCGACACAGGTGGGCGGGGCGAGAAGCCCAAGGCGCTTGAGAGAACCCAGGTGAAGGAACTCGGCAAAATGACACCGTAACTTCGGGAGAAGGTGTGCCCCTGGTACGTGAAGAGACTTGCTCTCGGAGCGGAAGGGGGTTGCAACAAAGAGGTGGCTGCGACTGTTTATTAAAAACACAGCACTCTGCAAACTCGAAAGAGGAAGTATAGGGTGTGACGCCTGCCCGGTGCCGGAAGGTTAAGTGATGGGGTTAGCTTCGGCGAAGCTCTTGATCGAAGCCCCGGTGAACGGCGGCCGTAACTATAACGGTCCTAAGGTAGCGAAATTCCTTGTCGGGTAAGTTCCGACCTGCACGAATGGCGTAACGATGGCCACGCTGTCTCCACCTGGGACTCAGCGAAATTGAAATTGCTGTGAAGATGCAGTGTACCCGCGGCTAGACGGAAAGACCCCGTGAACCTTTACTACAGCTTTGCACTGAACTTTGAACATGTTTGTGTAGGATAGGTGGGAGGCTTTGAAGCGAGGACGCCAGTTCTCGTGGAGCCAACCTTGAAATACCACCCTGATGTGTTCGGGGTTCTAACCGAGGCCCGTTATCCGGGTCCGGGACCGTGTATGGTGGGTAGTTTGACTGGGGCGGTCTCCTCCCAAAGAGTAACGGAGGAGCGCGAAGGTACCCTAAGGACGGTCGGAAATCGTCCGCTTAGTGTAAAGGCACAAGGGTGCTTGACTGCGAGACAGACACGTCGAGCAGGTGCGAAAGCAGGTCTTAGTGATCCGGTGGTTCTGTATGGAAGGGCCATCGCTCAACGGATAAAAGGTACTCCGGGGATAACAGGCTGATACCCCCCAAGAGTTCACATCGACGGGGGTGTTTGGCACCTCGATGTCGGCTCATCACATCCTGGGGCTGTAGCCGGTCCCAAGGGTATGGCTGTTCGCCATTTAAAGTGGTACGCGAGCTGGGTTTAGAACGTCGTGAGACAGTTTGGTCCCTATCTGCCGTGGGCGCCGGAGACTTGAGGGAATCTGCTCCTAGTACGAGAGGACCGGAGTGGACGTACCTCTGGTGTTCCAATTGTCACGCCAGTGGCACTGTTGGGTAGCTATGTACGGACGGGATAACCGCTGAAAGCATCTAAGCGGGAAGCCCCTCCCAAGATTAGGTCTCCCTGAATCCTCGAGATTCCTCAAGGGTCGTCGTAGACTACGACGTTGATAGGCGGGATGTGGAAGCGTTGCAAGGCGTTAAGCTAACCCGTACTAATTGCCCGTGAGGCTTGACCATATAACACTCAAGCAGTCTTTGAGTGGGCTGGTATATCTCATACCCTGTGCCTTAACACGCCGAATCAGGAAAAAAGGGGACGGAGGGGTTTTCTCCATCCGTGTCC